>JAMPHB010000009.1 GCA_023663685.1 Blautia sp. | reverse complement strand
TAGAATGGCGGAGCAGCATAATCAGTTCTCAGAAAAAATGGGGAAAGTCAAAACTACTGGTACTCTGCCGCGGACATCTCTAATAAGTTGTCAAAGGGAATAGGTCATGCTATAATGCGATAAAGAAGTAAGTCTTAGAAAGGTATGAATTATGAAAAAGATTAAGATTTTTGCCATTATTGATGCAGTCATAATGGCAGGGTTCATGTTTCTGATATGTATCACAGAGTATATACACAAGCAGGATACGAGCATTTATGCGGGATTATCACCAATGACGTTTGCGAGTACAATTTTTTTGTTGGGCTTTCTTATTGCAGCAGCAATTTTGGTTTTATTGCTGTGCATAACAGTTACCGCACATTTTATCAATAAAGGGAATAAGAAAAATTAAACACGGATAAAAAATACCTCGAGCTAATTTGTAACTTATTCTTTTATCCAGGACTCAATATTACCATTTCTTTCTTCCTGAAGCATACTTGTTGCTTTCATCCCACAATCTCTCTTCTATTTTTCTTGAAAGAAAGCTTACCTATGGCGGCGTTTGTTCCGAAAAACCTGATCTCTCAAAACGCTTCGTCCGTAAAATGCACACTCTGCGCCATTCGGACAGCTTCCTCCCTTGAAAAAAGACCTGCATCCAAAAAGAAGATATACTCCTGCGCGGAATCCTCCTTCGCCATATAGATAAACCAGTAATACCCGCCCGCGATTTCCTCCGCAACGTTAAGTTCCTCAAGCTCCACAGCGGTAAAACGGTCAATGCTCCACTTTTGTATAGCTGCGATACATTCACAGCCACCAATCGGTTCCAGATCGGAAACGATGGCGGCGTGATTGTCATGCGCGTAATCCGCCTCTACAATCACTCCGTCGGATAGTATGGTTTTTCTATCCTCCCCCGCGCCCCAGTAGATTCCACCCGGGCTGAGTCTGTATGCAGGCACATCTTTCCCATGAAGCGGTTCCTCATAATCTCCCGTAAACAGATAGCCATCACCCGGGCCAAACATATAGGGAGAATGCTTGCCAATTTCCAGAGACCGGGGCAGCTCCACGGATAAGTAACGCTCAAGCGAATTTTCTACATACTTCTCCTTCGCTGCCTGCCAGATTTCCTCATAAATACTGAAATTCACTAACTCTCCCGTTTCACTTGTATAGGACTCTGTCCTTTTGTCAGCCTGCAGGGATACTGTGCCATAATTCACTCCGGCCGCAACATAGTATTTTGTGTCCTCATATTCCGCCTCATGTAAAAAGAGGAGGTATTCATCGCCAGCAATCATTTTATTATAGCCGCTCACATGGTAAATGACATCTGTCTCTTCATCATACGCCTCATTTTCCAGAATGGTTATAGCAGTCCCCTCCTGAATATCTTCGTCCTCTTTCTTTTTGTATATGTCCGTAACCCGAAAATCTGAAAAGCAATACGCGCTTATAACCCGTCCATTTTCTCTTTGAATCTCATTTTCTTCCCTGTCAAGCCGTATTCCCCGCACAATCAAATCACTGTCCTCTTCCATTTGCTCCAGAGAATCATATGACAGCGTTTTTGCAGACATATAATCGTGCTTCGTTCCCTCTTCCCCGCAGCCGCACAGGGCAGCAGCCATCAGCAACCCCATAAAAATAAAAATCAATTGCTTTTTCCCATTCGCTCCGTATTTCCTGACTGTCCTCATAAATAGTACCTCCATAAAAATTTTAGTAAATCCAGTTTTCATATATCTTTTTAATTTCCTCTAAATCCAAATCAGCGCCCTTCAAAGTATAGCTATAATTTTCAAACTCAAAACAGGCAAAAACATATCCGCCATTATAGCCATGCACCTCAATCATTCCGCATTCCAGCTCTATCTCCTCTGAAAAATCATATTCTGTATCTGTTTCCTTCTTTTCAGCATCCACCACCTTATCCCGAATAAGCGTTAATTCCCTTCCCAGCGTCTCGTTTTCATATATCCAAAACATCCACTGGTTATTGATATCCTCGGAAGCCAGCACATACCCTTCTGGAACATAGCCCGGCTCCGTAAGCACAGCTTTTGCCTCTTCATCAGCTGCGGCACTGGTATCATCGAAACTGCTGTCAGGGTGTGCAAGCTTTGCAAAGAATTCCACATGCTCTCCCTCCACGCGCATAGCCACAGCGATTCCAACTGCCAGCAACAGCACAGCAAATATTGCCACACGGCTTCCGTATTTCCGACAAAAACGCCGCATGTCCATATGGCGTTCCCTCCAAATCAGCCATTTCATCTTCATCTGGAACTGGTCAGAAAATCTATAATCGTAGTCTGTCTCCTTTTCCAGCTCTTCTATGATTGCCTCATCTACAATGGGCATGTATTTATACAGCATCTCATCTGTCGCCTGCATCTTTCCCATCTCAATCCATCTCCAGCTTTTTTAGTTCATCTTCTACCATAACCTTGCCTCGCGCAATCCGCTGCCGGACAGTTCCCTCCCTGATTCCACACAGTCCTGCAATCTCCGCATTGTTCATATGCGCAGAATATTTGAGCAGAAAAATATCCCGGTATTTCACCGGCAGATTCTTAAGAATATCCAGCACCCGGTTATCCATCCCCGTCTCCATATATGTGACCGTCTCCCCCTCCTGCAGCTCATCCACAAAAATCTCCTTCTTCATCTGCCGGCTCCTTTTCCGGTAGATATCTATGGCCGAATTCTTTACCAGCACTATCAGATACCGTTTTGTCGAAATACTCATGGGGTCTTCGATTTTATCCATATTTTTTGCCAGATGGATAAACGCATTATGTACGGCGTCCTCCGCCAGATAATCGTCGTGCAGCACATTCCATGCAACCTTATGCATCAAATGCCTGTAATTTTCATACATCACAGTAAATTTCCGTTTATCCTCCGGCGTCTCAACCATCACCAGCATTTGTATATCCCCACCTCTTTTATCTCTATATATAATAACGAATATCTAAAGCCCTTTTGTTACACCTTTTATAAAAAAGTAGGAATCCGGTGTACCCGTACACCAAAATCCTACTTTCTGTCCGCTTCTTATCGCCTACCCATAATACAGATACACCTCTTCCAGATTCGGGCGCACCGTTTCCACCTCTCCCCGGCCGGGCCGCTCATCCGACACGATCCTGAGACAGCTCTTCTCCCCCTCCAGCATCACATTCGCAATACGATATCCCTCCTCCTCATACCACTTCCGCCCTTTTACATCTGTCCGCACCTCGAACACCTTTCCCGCCAGTTCGCCGGTCAGAGCCTGCGGCGCCCCTGCCTTAACAATGCGCCCCTTCTTTAAAACCAGTATTTCCTTTGCTATATACTCCACATCCGATACCACATGGGTGGCAAGGATCACTATTTTGTCCTTAGAAATCTCACTGATAAAATTGCGGATATGGATGCGCTCCTTCGGATCAAGTCCGGCTGTCGGCTCGTCCAAAACCAGCAGCCTGGGATCTCCCAGCAGTGCCTGCGCAATTAAGATCCGCTGCTTCATTCCCCCCGAATAGGTCTTAAGCTTATCAAATCGCTCCTTCTGCAGATGCACGATCTCAAACAGCTCTCCAATCTGCTCCACCGCCGCCTTTCTCTTTAGCCCCTTGAGCGCCGCCATATACCACAGGAACTGTTCGCCCGTAAAATCATCATACAGATTTTGCTGCTGGGGCATATAGCCAAGCCGCGCCCGAAACGCCGCCCCCAGCGACTGAATGCTCTCACCATCCCATGTCACCGTACCGGAATTCGGCTTCAGATTGCCCGTGATAATGTTCATAAGCGTGCTTTTCCCTGCCCCGTTTTCGCCTAAGAGCCCGTACACCCCCGGCGAAAAGTCCGCTATGACCATATCCACCGCAGGCGGCTGACGCTTCACATATACTTTTTTAATTTCTTTCAGACATAATTCCATCGTTATTCCCTCAAGGCTGCAGCCGCAGCAGAAGCTCACTGATATCCGTTCCCAAAATCCAGAAAATCCCTGCCGTACATAACACAGCGCTGATTCCCACAAGGCAGACCGCCAGCTCATTCTTCACCACGCCTGCAAGCTTCATTGTTCCATAAGTAACCGCCGCATAAAACAGAATACGGACACCGACACAAAGACAGATAAAACCACCGAGCGTCAGCCCGCCCTCATAAAGCATGTTAGTAAAATCACACATTTGAATTCCCATGCAGGAAAAGCCGTCCACTCTCCAGTATTGATATACCGCCGGAATTTCACACATAAGAATGAGAACCGCAGCGCCGATTGCTCCGCTTTGAAGCTTTCTTCTTTTCAACGTTCCTCTGCCGCGGTATGTAGCGGACAACAGCGGCATAAGCCCTTTTTTCTCATCCATGGAATAAATCCCGCTGACAAATAAAATGCACGAGATTGCACAGATACAGAGCCGGAAGAGCTCCCGCTTTTTATCGCTCCAAATCTCTGTATAAAGCACTTCATCCACCAGATACTGGTCAGACAATTCCCTCTCTCTGCCTTTTAAGGCCTCCATCTGCATATTCAGCCGCTCCACGGCCGCCTCGTGCATGTCCAGCTCATAGCGGAGGCTTTCCTCAATAATCCTCCCCTCCTCAGAGAGATTTTCCCCAAGCGCCTCCAGCCGGCTGTAAAGCTTCTGAATATAGGCATTCCGTTCCTCTATATACTCCAGCGTCTCCGGCGTAATTCTTCCATGAATGTCATTGAGATAGGCGTGGTAATTCATAAGCTCCGCAGATTTGTAGTACTGCACTCCGGCAAAGGAAGCCACACTGTCCACACACCAGAGAAACAATAGCATCGCAAGCCACACACGCTTTTGCTGAATCCAGATTTTTGCACTCTCAAACCACAGCAGGCAGGTATTACGCCAAAGCGGGGCAAGCAGCCTTCGGACATACCAGAATATACGCTCAAAAATACTTTGTGTCCGGATTTGGCAGGTCTGGTGAAACACATACATCCCTATGCCCCATGCCAGAAGCACAAAGATTCCTCCACACACTAAGGCGACCGCATTCCGCCCGCAGGCATGTCCAAAAATATTGAGATTTCGGTACAGCCCCAGCGTCTTTTGCATATTCCAGCAATAGAACGGGTTCACCTCTGGGCACAGAAAATATTGCGCCGCCAAAGTCCCGGAGAGAATCAGCATTGCCCAAAGCTCATTTCGGACACACGCGCCCACCAGAAAAAAGAGAGCCGACACAGCGGCGGCAATCAGCACATGGATGATCAACAGCCATAAAACCGCCTGCCCCACAGTGATACGATAGGCACAGTTCCGAAAAGCCGGAACCGACTGCAGCATACGGCCAGTATCTCCAAAACCGTATATCCAGCCGACAAGCAATACCGCCGCAATTTCCTGCAGCAGCGCAAAGCAGGCGGCGCCAATACAGCTCACAACAGCCTTTTTGAAGGCCAGAACCGCATGTCCTCCCTTTGTCGCCTTAAGCAGCAGCAGAAGCCCCCGCCCCCGCTCTGCGAAGAACAGCTCATAAATCTGCAGCGCAAGAAAACAAAGCAGGAAAAAAAGTCCATAGGTATCTCCCGTCAGGGCAAGGATTCCGTAATTACTGCCCTCCTCCAGCGCAATCCCGGACAGCTTTTCATAGTCCGCACAGGTCTTTTCAAGATTCTCATACACATATGTATCCGCAGAGTAGACTGACAAGCTCTGCAGCTGATCCGCCCTCTCCCGCATCCCTTCCAAAAAAGCCGGATAATTGGCGATATATGTCTGCTCCCTCTGCTGCTCCTCCTCATAGAAAAATGCTTCCCCGCCTTCTATCTCGCCATTTAAAAAAGCAAGATACTGCTGCCTGCACTCATGGATATAATAGTACTCTGCCGTGTTTTTTATGTTAAAAAACAGCATCAGGCAGCTTCCCAGAAGCAGGACGACAGAGAGGAATACATATCTGCGGCTCTTACATAATTTCAATACTTCATATCTCATAATCTTCACTATTTCAATACTTCATATCTCATAATCTTCACTTACAGCAGCTTTCTCTCCGAAATAACCGTGGGCTTTAATTCCTTTCCATTCAGACTGCCGATTGCCGATTTGTCATAACGCCGGATCTTCCAGCTTCCCTCCTCTTTATTGACGGAATAGGCGAAAAAAAACTTTTCATCTCCGATGGATATAGTATGATATGCCGGAGATTCTATCGTAAAGGTGTCCACAAGCTCTAAATCCTGATCATATACCCAGTAAGTCTCAGTCACCGTATCATCTACACTCTGCAGCGCCTGATTCGTGAGATACAGATATGTGCCATCACTCACAAACTGCATTCCATCATCTACTGTCATAAATTCTCTCACATTGCTTCCGTCCAGATCTGCAATATAGTAAGTCACTTCTCTGTCAGAAATCTTTCGGCCGCCACTCGCAAACACAATGGAATCCTGCCAGAATGTCACCTCCTGAACTCCCTCATACTCCGGCATCCCCGGCGTACTTATCTCATGCAGCTCTCCTGTCACATAGTTGTATGCATAATATTCTATATACTCATAATCTTCAGCATTTTCTTCTGTAATAACATCCCAATCCAGCGTCTTCACTCCATAGTCTTCAAAATAAATATAACTTCCATATGCGATGATTCTCTGTCCCAAAGAGAGAAGCATTATACTCTTATTCTCCTTTTCCTCCACAAAGATGGTTTCCGGCTCCTTGCTGCCTGAGACTGGAATTCTTTTTATCGCGTTTCTCTGCTCATATATCTGTTCCCCCGATTCGAAATATGACACGAAAGACTGTGCAGAGTAATAGCAGTATCCCCTATGTATGCACCAGCCATATATATTTTCATCTCCAAACTCATAGATCAGCTCACGTTCACTTCCGTCCTCCCGTATCCGGTACAACATATGGCACTCCTCACTGAAATTTCCAGTTAAGAAATACAGATAGCCATCCGAGTATTCAATCCCAGTATTATCCATAGAGTTTAATTCAAAATAATCGTCCGCTGTCTGTAAGTTCTCTATCCGAGCCCCGGTAAATGCATTACAAGCAACCCATCCATTCCTCTCTGGATCTTTATCATGCATACAGTCCGCCCGGTTGCATAGTGGAACAACCTGCCCGATTGCATCATCATAATAGTATAAAAAATTATCATAAAAAAGAAAGTATCCGCTCTCCCCCTTTGCTTGTAAGCCCTTTACACTATATGAATAATTATAAAAATACTGGTTGTCCGTCCCCCAGTGATAGGTATTATCCTCCTCTGCATTTCCGCAGGAAGTCAGAAGCAGGCACAGTATTCCTGCATAACATAGCAGCTTCTTCATTCTTTCTCATCTCCTCCAAAGGCGGGAGCTTCTAATATAGAAGCCCCCTGATATCATTCCTACTCTACTTGTGCGCCTTCATTCACAGTTCCTACATAACTGGTTCCCGACCAATATGTATTCTGCTCACTTGTAATGCTATGCTCGCCTTTTCCTCCTACAACCTGTGCATTAGCCCCCTTCACAGATACCGTAGCGGATACACCTCCTACCGTTGCTGTTTTCCACTCGCTATAACGCTTGTATGCACCCCCTCCTCTTTGGTAAAATACAATTGCCCGTGCCTTAATCTCTTTAGCCGGCTTCGAAAAAGCAGTAACTGCAGTTGCAGAGGTCGAATTGGTGGTAACACTATAGGAAACCGTTGTCCCATTAAAGGAATCTGTGTCCGCAAAAGCCTGCATATGACTCCCTGCTGCTAATACGATACTACATGCTGCCACACACGCTAATAACTTTTTACCTAACTTGTTCATAAAAATAAGCCTCCTTGTACTTTTCTTTTCATGGCCAGTCAACGACTTATGTATACTACATTACTCGTCCCTCCTTCCCCTTATATTTTCACCATTGACCCGCCGTGTTTTGAATCATACATCCATTTATAATCTTTTTCAAGTAGTCAAATAGCGTATGGCAAAACTCGTCTAAAACTGGCAAAAAAGCGGCATTTAAAATTGCCATTTTTATTCGAATATTGCCGTTTCCTCTACGGTTCCCACATAGCTGGTTCCCGACCATGTCGTCCCCTGCCTGCTTATGATTCTATGCTCGCCTTTTCCGCCTATCACTATGGTCTTACGTCCCTTCGCGGCTGCCGTAGCGGATATGCCTCCTATTGTTGCTGTTTTCCAGCCACTATTACGCTGGTATGTAGTTCCCCCCCGCTTGTAATATACCGTCGCTTGCACGCTAATCTCTTCGGCTGGCTTTGAAAAAGAGGTAACAGCGGTTGCTGACACCGAATCCATGGTAACGCTATAGCCAACCGGTGAACCGTTAAAGAAATCCGAGTCTGCCAGAAGCTGCGTATCACTCCCTGCTACCACAATGCCGCATACAGTTACACACACCAACAGCTTTTTAATTGCATTCTTCATAGAAATAAATTCCTCCTTCCCATTTTCAAATCTGCTCTTTCGTCTATTATATACCCATAAGCAAGTCTTTTCAAGTAGTCATTTTGCTGCAATTTATTCAAATGTCCACTAAAAAATAGTATTTGGATTTCCATGAAAACAGCAAAAATATATTGACATATTCACTCTATCGTGTTAGAGTGTTTTTATACTCGAACGCGTTAGAGTTACTATACACTACAGAAAACGAAAGGTGAAAATTGGAGGAACCATGGAAGCTTTGATTTTCCAGCTTTTCAGGCTGAGTATTACCGGAACATGGATGATATTTGCTGTTCTCATTATACGACAGCTTTTCCGGTCTGCGCCAAAACGAATGATCTGTCTGCTCTGGTGCCTTGTAGGCCTGCGGCTGATACTGCCCTTTTCTCTTGAGAGCAGGCTTGGACTGTTGCCCACAGAGCTTCCATGGACTGCTATGACAGAATCTGCCTTTAAGCAGAACAGTTCTCTCAAAGCCGGTCAGGCTGCGGCGAACGACAGCACTGCCAATAAGCAGGAGAGCCCTGCCCAAAGCCAGGGGCAGGAGACCGCTATTGTCCGGAATGACAGTCTCATGGGTGAATCTCCCCGGGCATTCACTTTATCCGCAAAGCTTTTTATTGTCTGGCTTTCCGGTGCTCTGGTGATGCTTGCCTATATGGCCATAAGCGGGCTAAGGCTGCGGCGGAGAATGGATACCGCTGTACATCTGAGGGATAATATCTGGCAGAGTGAGTTTGCAGATTCCCCCTTTATTTTAGGAACTGTAAGACCCCGCATCTATCTGCCCTACCATCTGGACGAAAAGACCCGTGAGCTGGTGCTTGCCCACGAACAGACGCATCTTCGGAGACGGGATCACTGGGCAAAGCCTGCGGCGTTTCTAATCCTTGGCGTTCACTGGTTCAACCCCTTTGTGTGGCTGGCCTATGTCCTGCTGTGCCGCGATATCGAACTTGCCTGCGATGAAGCTGTGATTAAGGGTATGGACGAGGGACAGAAGAAAGCATACTCCCTGGCGCTTTTGGACTGTAGTGGGAAACAACGGATTTTTACAATATGCCCCGTCCGTTTTGCGGAGGTGGGAGTAAAGGAGCGAATTATGAGAGTTAAAAAATATAAGAAACCCGCCGTCTGGATTACCGGTACGGCAGCCACAATCTGCGTGCTGGCCGCGCTTTGCTTTTTCGTTACGCCAAAGGCGCAGGGAGGTGAAGCAAATGCGATTTTGCATGAGGAACAGTTATCTCAGGCCCTGAATGACTGGGCAAACGCATTTGTGGGCAGGGACGGCAGCACAATTGCAGATCTCGCGTCACCGACGGCTGTGGAAGCGCTGAAAGCCGAAGGCCTGCTGTTTGGCGAAGAAGGGGAACCCTACTCCTTCGGCTGGTCGAGCCCGTGGCCGTGGAGCGAAAAAGATTACCACATTTACTGGTATGACGGCTCGGGCGCAGAAATATATTACTATGCGCAGACGTCAGACCCCAGTGTGACCTGCTGGAAGGAGACACTGACCTGCAACTGGGACGGAGAAAACCTTGTAGTGACCGGGGAGACATTGAAAGTTTTTGACAATATTTCCACCTATGAGGAATTCATGGATGCCTATTCCCTGCCGATTGAGGGAACAGCTATGGATTACACTGCAAACGGCCTGGGCGAATTTGCACCCTTCCGGCATCTTGCGGAGGATATGACAGGCCCGGCCGATGCGGCGGTATGGCTTTTAAACCTTTCTACAGATGAAAGCCTTGTGCAGGCGGCCGCAGGGGAGACGGCAGAGGACGGCTCCTCCATGCTTGTCGATATTACCTTTTTGCAGGATAATTCCACCGTATCCGTCCGCATGGTTCCGCTGGACGGCTATGACGGCGTCTGGGTTCCGCAATTCTAAACAATCTCTGAAATATCCGCCGGATGCCTTGACGAAGCGGGAAAAGCGTCTTACAGTTAGAATAATAAAAAGTCTGACCGGGCAAAGGAGGCGCCTCCATGGGTAAGGTAATCGGAATTGATTTAGGGACAACAAACAGCTGTGTTGCTGTGCTGGAGAATGATCAGCCTACAGTCATTACAAATACGGAGGGGTCGAGAACGACCCCTTCTGTTGTTGCATTTTCTAAAAACGGTGAACGTCTGGTGGGTGACACCGCCAAAAGGCAGGCCGCCGTGAATGTAGACCGCACCTTTTTTTCCATCAAGCGGGAAATGGGTACGGGCTTTCGCGCCAAAATCGACGGCCGGCAGTACACGCCGCAGGAGATTTCCTCTATGATTCTGCGGAAGCTGAAAAAGGATGCGGAAGGGTATCTGGGAGAGACGGTGAGCGACGCTGTTATCACAGTTCCCGCCTACTTCAACGATGCCCAGCGGCAGGCCACCAAGGATGCGGGACGCATTGCCGGCCTGAATGTCCTGCGCATTATCAATGAGCCCACCTCCGCGGCTCTTGCCTATGGACTTGACCACGGGGAACCTCAGAAGATTTTGGTCTACGATCTGGGCGGCGGCACCTTCGACGTGTCCATTATCGAAATCGGGGACAATCTGATCGAAGTTCTTGCCACGGCGGGGGATAACCATCTCGGAGGCGACGATTTTGACGAGCGTATCACCGACTATTTAGTGACAGAGTTCCTGCGGACAGAACGCATAGATCTGCGCAGGGATTTAACCGCCATGCAGCGCGTGCGGGAGGAGGCCGAAAAAGCGAAAAAGGTGCTCTCCTCCTCCTCCACGACCAGCATCAGCCTGCCCTTTATCACGACGGCAAAGGGCGAGCCGAAACACATGGAGACAAGCCTCACCCGGGCAAAATTCGACGAGCTGACAAAAGACTTAGTGGAGCGGACAAAGGGGCCGGTGCAGCAGGCTTTAAGTGATGCCGGTATCAGCGTCTCTGAACTTGGCATGGTGCTTCTGGTCGGAGGCTCCACCCGCATTCCGGCGATTTATGAGGAGGTACGGCGGCTCACGGGCAGGGAACCCTCCCGAAACCTGAATCCGGATGAATGTGTGGCTCTGGGCGCCGCCGTGCAGGGCGGCAAGCTTGGCGGAGCGCTGATTCCGGGCTCTCAGGCCGCTGAGATCATTCTCATGGACGTGACCCCGCTCTCCCTCTCCATCGAGACGGTGGGCGGCATTTCCACAAAAATCATTGACCGCAACACGACAATTCCCACCCGCTACAGCCAGGTGTTTTCCACAGCGGCAAACTTCCAGACCTCCGTGGACATCAAGGTACTGCAGGGGGAGCGACAGTTTGCCAGAGACAACAAGCTTCTGGGACGCTTCCAGCTCCGGGGCATTAAGGCCGCGCCTGCGGGCGTGCCCCAGATCGAAGTAACCTTTGATATCGACGCCAACGGCATTGTGCAGGTCTCCGCAAAGGATTTAGGCACCGGACGCCATCAGGAGATTACGATCACCGCGAGCTCGAACCTCTCCGAGGCCGAGATTGAGCGGGCAATCCGCGAGGCCGCGGAGTACGAGGCCACCGATGGACAGCGCAAAGCGTATATTGATAGCCGCAGCGAGGCCGAGACTCTGATCCGGCAGGTGGACAAGGCTTACGGGGAACAAAAAAAGACGCTGGACGGGGCGGCAAAGAAGCAGATCAAGTCCAGCCTCTCCTATGTAAAAAAGCTGGTGAGCCGCACGAAACCGGGCAATGTCTCCGAAGAACAGGCAGACGAGCTCCGGCGGGCGACCGCAGAACTGCGGAATGCCGCTGCCGGTATTCTGATTTAAGGAAGCGCTGATGGAATCAGCCTTCCCTTAAGGCTGGATTTTTGAGATTACGGGACGAAGCTGCACACTTACTGCTGCCGCGAGCACACAGAGGACAAAATCCTCCCCCACCGTCAGCAGCAGGCCGTTTGTGAGCGCCAGCGCCCAGCCAAACTCCAGGATTTTTAACCAGTAGACATTGATGAAATAATAGTAGACGAGTCCCAGACCATAATAGACAGCAAGTCCGGCAAAGGAAACCAACAGCAGCTGCCGAAAGCCGGCGGCTCTTTTGTGCTCTGTCAGCCACCCCATGAAAAATGCCGCAGACAGAAAGCCCAGGAGATATCCAAAACCGGGGCGCAGCACATAAGAAAGACCTCCGCCGTGGGCAAAGACTGGGACGCCGGACAAGCCCGCCAGCAGATATACACCTACGCTCATCGCCGCAAGCCTCCACTCCAGAAGAAGCCCGGCCATCAGCACAAAGAACCACTGCAGACTGAATGTCATGGGAGCGGGCTGCACCGGAATCGTTATTTTCAAAAAGGCTCCCACCGCAATCAGCGCCGCGAACAGTCCGCAGACCGACAAATCGCGGGCGCTCCACCTTCTATGACCGGTAATCTGCATTGATATCTATATATTCATGGGTCAGATCACAGCCCCACGCGGTGGCGGATTCTCCACCCATATGAAGATCTATGGTCATACTGACCTCCTCCTGCGACAGAATTTCCGTAGCAAACGTCTCCGAATAGCCTGCACCCAGTCCATTTTTTACAATGACAAGCTCTCCCGCTGTGCTCTTAACCGTTAAATCCACCCGCTCCGGGTCAAACTGCGCGCCGGAATATCCCATTGCACACAAGACACGTCCCCAGTTCATGTCGCTCCCCGCAACCATCGTCTTTACCAGATTGGAGCTGATTACAGACTTGGAGATTAACACCGCCTGCTCATGGCTCTCAGCTCCTGCACAGACCACCTCGAGAAGTCTTTTTGCCCCCTCTCCGTCGCCCGCCATCTTCTTCGCCAGCTCTGTCGTGACGGTATTCAGTACGGTGCAAAAATTGTCAAAATCCTCCCCTTCGCTGTCAATCACGGGATTCTCCGCCAGCCCGTTCGCCATCACGATATAGGTGTCATTCGTGGAGGTATCCCGATCCACGGAAATCATGTTAAAGGTTTTCTTCACGTCCTCCGAGAGCGCCTTTGCCAGCATCTCCCCGGAAATCGCACAGTCCGTCGTCACACAGCAGAGCATAGTCGCCATATTCGGATGTATCATGCCGCACCCCTTCGTCATGCCGCCGAGCCTGACGGTTTTCCCTCCCACAGTAAATTCTACTGCACACTCCTTGGGAACAGTGTCTGTCGTCATAATCGCAATGGCCGCCTCGTGCGCCGCCTCCCTCGTGTCTGCGAGCTTTTCACAGAGCTGCCGCGCACCCGCGCGCACCTTGTCCACCGGAAGCGGACGACCGATCACGCCGGTGGAGGCCGTCAGAATCTGTTCCACATCTGTGCCCATGGTATCCGCCACAGCCTTTGCCATAGCGTGGTTGCCCTCCCTGCCCTCTTCACCGGCGCAGGCATTGGCAATTCCACTGTTAAAAATCATTCCGTGGACATGCTTTCCCTCCTCCGCCAGCTTCTTGTCCCACTGTACCGGAGCCGCCTTTACGACGTTGGTGGTAAATACGCCCGCAAAAACCGCCTCTTTTTTCGTATATACCAGCGCCATATCGTCCTTCGCGCTTCCCTCCTTGATGCCTGCGTGTACCGCCGCCGCCAAAAAACCTGCCGCCGCCGTCACGCCTCCCTCTATTTTCTTCATCTGCTGCTCTCCCTTCTACTACAATATATTTATGGTTAATATCCCTTACATCCAGTAAGGAATTATCCATTTTGTTGCTTAAGCTGTTATAATGATGGGGCAATCTCAGCCGACACTGCGCATCTCGATTTCCATTATATACAACCGCACTGCAAAAATCAACGCAAACACGAAACGCAGAAAAAGCTTCCCCTTGCTACAAAAGCTTCGTCATAGTAAAATAGACTGGTACTACAAGAAGGAGGACACCCCATGAGACTTATCATTATCAGACACGGAGACCCGAACTACGAAATAGACTCTCTGACTGAGCAGGGCTGGAGGGAAGCAGAGCTTTTGGCCACGCGCATAGCCAGACTGGACGTGAAAGAATTTTATGTATCGCCTCTGGGAAGGGCGAGAGATACCGCAGGCTGCACCTTAGAAAAAATGCATCGCACCGCAACCGTCTGCGAATGGCTGCAGGAGTTTTCCCCGCGAATCCACAGACCGGATGACAAGGATAAAATGCATGTTCCGTGGGACTGGCTTCCCGCCGACTGGACGAAGGAGGACACATTCTATGACGCAGACACATGGACGGACGACGAACGCATGAAAGCAGGCCGCGTCCGGGAGGAGTACGACCGGGTCTGCGCAGAACTGGACAAGCTTCTCGCCGCACACGGCTATGTGCGGGAACATAAATACTACCGCGCCGAAAGACCAAACAATGACACGCTTGTATTTTTCTGCCACTTCGGACTGGAATGCGTGCTCTTAAGCCATCTGCTCTCCGTGTCGCCGATGATACTCTGGCAGGGATTCTGTGCCGCTCCCACATCGGTCACTACGGTATACACCGAAGAGCGCAGGGAGGGAATTGCCTCCTTTCGCGTCAACACCTTTGGGGATATCTCCCATCTCTATGCTGCGGACGAGGAGCCTTCCTTCTCCGCCCGCTTCTGTGAGTGCTTTGCCAATAAAGAGGAGAGACACGATTAGCGTCTCTCCCCATTTCCAATAATCCCACCATCAAATATTCCCACTGAATGGAAGAGACTTTATATACAGTTCCATAAATGCATAATCCGGCTGCCCGTCAGCTGCAACCGGAAGCCGGACAGCGGTTTCCTTAAGCTGTTTTTCAACTGTCCATTTTCGCCCTCCGTAGGAATACATCATGGATTCCAGCTTTAAAATGCCAATAATAAAAAAGGCGGTATACTTGTTCAGTTCCTGCTGCACTAAGTCTATCGTAACTATTTTTTCACTTGCAAAAAAAGCGTTTTCCTGATAAAAACATGCGCCAATGCTTCCATCATACGCTAATGTAATCAAATTCCCCTCCCGGTTAGATTCGGAAACATACTGGGTGATTCCATTCTTTTCCTGCGTAGTACTGACATACGGAATATCTCCCAGTGCCATATTTTTGAGATAAACCGAAGCGCCCCTTTCGATTTTAAAATACTGTTCATCTCCCAGCATAAACTCTCCCCATGCCCGGTCAGTTAATACAAGCGTCTGTTCCTCCGCCGCCCCTGCATACATGGACTCAAATTCCTTCTGGTCAATATGGTCAAGATACCAGCTCAATTTTGTGCATTCAGGCTCTTCCAAATATCCCCTGGCGTCCATATATTTGTACAGAGCATATTTTTTCAGCAAGCCGATAAAATCCATCTCTGACAGCCTGCTGTAGTCCGTCTTCACATATGCTTCCGCCAAAGCCTCACTGCCTGTCAAAATCCTGCGCTTCATAAAGACATAATCGTTCGCAGGTGCAATTCCGTCGATTTGTTCCAGCCATTGTACACGAATATTCGCCCAGTCCTCTGTTTCCATTCTTCCGTTATGAGGAATAACGCGAAAACCATCCTCCTGCCACCTCGCAAAAAATACCGCTTTGCTCTCGTCATGCGGAACATGCGCTTTCCAAACCATGATGCAGGTAGCCGTTCCTACATGGCTGTCAAAAAATAGATTCGGGGACATCGTCATGCAGGCAAGCAGGGTATGATGCTTAAGAAGCGCCCTGCGCATCTTCTCGCCGCTGTTTCCCGCGCATGACATGGGAAGAATTGCAATGCCAATACCTCCCTTTTTTAAATAATGCAGCATCGAAGCTGTAAAATCCAGCTCCTCCTGCCCTTTTTGAATGACCACCTCCTCCGGCGTCCCGTCCGGGTAGGCCGCTTTTCTTTTATTTGCGGTTGTCCCAAGCGAATAAGGCGGGTTGATCATTCCGATATCAATCTCGCCAAACTCTGCCAGAGCCTCGTGTATATGTACCTTTCTCCCATCTGACAGATATGTCATTCCACTGTCGTCCATAGGTGCGTAAGAATCCGAAAGCAGCGAAGAACAGTTAAAGAGATTGGATTTGCCATCACCATGAAAACGCATATTCGCATATGCCAGCGCGTACATAGAGGCATCGCGCTCCACGCCAATCAGGCTTTTTTTCTGTGCCTTTTCATATTTCTCCTGCTTCTTGTCCTCCCCGATAAACTGCGTCCGAATATTTTCCTTGATACGCCCCAATGCTGATATGAGAAAAGCTCCCGTTCCACAGCATATATCTAAAATCCTTGTGTTCTCCGAAAAGCCCTCCCCACTGTAATATTCTGCAAGGTCACAAAACAAGTCTGTGATGTGTTTTGGCGTGAGGACAATTCCCTTCTCCTTGGCATTTCCCTTTGTGAAACGCAGGAAGGTCGTATAGAACTCTCCCATAATATCGATGCCCTTACATCGCTCCAAAATACAAATCACATTTTCATAGACAGAAAAAATGCAGCAGGACAGTACTGTATCTCCATCCTTAAAATAACGGTTATCCTGCCCCTTCGGTGCTTTGAGCAGCTCATCTCTGCCCAATAAAGCGTCATAAAAAAATTTCAGAGAACGTCTTTTACCTTCCGGAATTCCATCAATATCCCATACTCCCCGCCGATAGTCCGTATCATATCTGCTTTCCCCGTCACCATAGAGTGCAGCCTTAAGCATTTTTACTGCATCCTTTCCAATCGGATCTCTGAACGGCTTCCTGGTTTTTCCACTCTCTTGTTCCCCAACTGCCTCTTTTGTCTCTGCATATAGGCGTGATTCTGTATTCGTTAAGCCCAAAAATACTGCGGAAATAAATCCAGCCTTGGAATTGTCCTCAATTCCATTGGCACGCAAAAAATTTGCACACACAAGCGTATACTTTTTAAGCTCGTTGCGAATCTCCTCCTCACTTGCGGAAAATCTCCCCAAAACTTCATCTATCTTTTTCTCATAGACAGACAGCGGGGAAAGCGCTTCCTGATATCCGGCGTCCTCCAGCAGGACTAAATCCGATAATTCTCCACCCTTTGGTAACAAAAACGATGTGATTTTAAGTTCCGCCTTACTCTGCCCGGAGACGCCAATCGCGATAACATCATAGATAGAATTTAAAAAGGTGGCATAGTACAAGGCTCCATTTACCGCATAATGTATCGTCTCATAGGGCGTCCCATAACCATAGGTACAATACTCCCCAGGATTTTCAAACATGGAGTGCTTACTGCCGGATGCATCTGCTTTTGCCTTGCACTCAATCACAATCATCAAATTGGATTTTTCTTTTATAATTGTAAAATCCGGTCTTCCCGGCTCTGAGAGATTCTGTTTTTTCGAAGCCTTAGAAAAAACATCCCGCAGCCAGTTATAGCGGGTTCCCACATAGCTGTCCTCTTTAAACCAGACAATCCCGCTCTGCTCCTCATTCTGCCTCATGGGATACTCCGGTATACCTGCCAGCTTCTCAGCAACAATGCCCTTTGTGATTTCTTCTGATGCCATGAATCTACCACCTTTTCTGAAACATATATCAAATTATAGCATATAGAACAAACGTTTGCAAGGGCTGCAGAAGCTTTATTATGGAAATCACTTTCCGTCATAAAACTTCTACAGCCCCTGCTTTCATACACATTCATTTTTCAGCTCTGCTCCACACAGCACCCGCGTATCTTCTGCCTCACCCTCAAAACCATCGAGGGGCTGACAGACAGTTCATCGAAGCCCATGCGAAGAAATGTCTCCGTCAGTGTGGTATCCGCGCCAAGCTCCCCGCATATACCGACCCAGCAGCCTCCCGCGTGCCCATTGTCCACGATCATCTGCAACATTTTAAGGATTGCGGGATGATGACTGTCGTATATACTGTCCAGCTTCGGATTCTGGCGGTCGATTGCAAGCGTATACTGGGTCAGGTCGTTGGTTCCCACGGAGAAGAAGTCTACATGCTCCGCCAGCTCCCGGCTCACCATCACCGCCGCCGGAGTCTCTATCATAACGCCGAGCTCCACGTCCTTGTAGGGCACGGACTCTACATCCAGCTCCACCTTTACCTCGTCGATGACCGCCCGGATCTGCACAACCTCATCCACAGATATAATCATCGGAAACATGATTCCAAGGCTGCCGTAATAACTTGCCCGATACAGTGCCCGCAGCTGGGTCTTAAAAACCTCCCTGCGGTCTAAGCAGATACGGATCGCCCGGTAGCCCATCGCAGGATTTTCTTCCTTATCCAGACCAAAATACTCCGCCTGCTTGTCAGCGCCGATATCCAGCGTGCGGATAATGACCTTCTTTCCCGCCATGGTCTCCGCCACCTTCCGGTAGGCCTGAAACTGCTCCTCCTCCGTGGGATAATCCTTCGCTTCCAGATATAAGAACTCACTCCGAAACAGTCCGATTCCCTCCGCATCATTCGCCAGCACAGAGGCCACATCCGCCACACTGCCGATATTTGCATAAAGGTGGATATGCTTTCCGTCCTTCGTTACGCTCTCTTTCCCTTTGAGTTCCAGCAGCAGGCGCTTTTGCTCCTCCTCCTGCTCCTTTTTTCTGCGGTATTCCTCCAATACCGCAGGCTCCGGATCGACGATAAGTTTCCCCTCATAGCCGTCCACAATGCCGAGCTTCCCAGCCGCATCCTCCGGGTAGTCCACGCCAATCAACGCCGGAATATTCATCGTCCGGGCGAGAATTGCTGTGTGGGAGTTTGTCGAACCGTAGCGGGTCACAAAGGAAAGCACCATGGACTTATCGAGCTGTACCGTCTCGCTGGGCGCCAGATCCTCTGCCAGCAAAATCACCGGCTCGCCCGCCTCTATTCCGCCGACAGCATTCCCCTGGAGAACTGCAATCACCCTATTGCTGATATCCTTAACGTCTGCCGCCCTCGCCTTCATGTACTCGTCGTCCATTGCCGCAAACATGGCGGAAAAATTATCTCCGGTGGAGGCCACCGCATATTCTGCGTTGACCTCCTGCGACTCAATCATGTTCGTGATCGACTCCACATAATCCAGATCCTCAAGCATCATCTGGTGAACCTCAAAAATCGCCGCGTTGACTTCCCCCACTTCCTTTAAGGCCTTCTCGTAGAGCTGTGCAAGCTGCTCCTTCGCCTGCTGCTTCGCTTCCGCAAACCTCTGAATCTCCGCCTGCACCTCCGTGATCTTTTCCCGCTTTACCGGACTGTCCGCCTTTTCAAAAACCGCCAGCCTTCCAATCGCAATTCCATTAAACACACTCTTTCCAATAATTTCCATGGCAGCTCCCCCGCTTTGATCGTTATTACGCCCTTGCGCGTTTACAGGTTTTCCTCTAAAAACTTACTCAGCTCCGCAATGGCTTCCTCCTCCTGTTCCCCGTCCGTCTTTAGGGTAATCTCCATCCCGCACTTCACGCCGAGGCTCATCACACCCATGATGCGCTTCGCATCCACCTCGCGTCCATCCTTCTCAATCTTCACCGCGCAGGGATATTTCGCCGCCGCCTTTACCAGCTCACCCGCAGGTCTTGCATGAATCCCCATCTCGTCCCGAATCACATACTTAAATTCCTTCATAAAATAAAACCTCCTTTTATTTGATTACTGTGCATCCCTTTTGATAAAGCCGAGCATCACGGCCGTTATTACCGAGCCGACCAGCCACGACAGAATATACATAAGCGGATTTCCCACCGTCGCAAAGACAAAGACTCCGCCGTGGGGCGCCATCAGCGTACATCCAAACAGTGCCGATAAAAAGCCTGCCACGCCCGCACCCACCAGCGTGCAGGGAATCACATGCACCGGATCTGCCGCCGCGAAGGGAATCGCGCCCTCTGTAATGAAGGAGCAGCCCATCACGAGGTTGGACACTCTGGTATCCCGCTCTGTCTTTGTGAACTTCTTCGGAAAAAACTGGCACGCCAGGGCAATTCCCACTGGCGGCACCATGCCTCCGACCATGATGGACGCCATCGCAATATAGCAGGCCTGCACAGCCGGGTCGGAATTGCTTGCGCCCTCCGCCAGCATCTGGGAAGCCGTCGCCAGCATTCCCGTGCCGAATACATACGCCGCCTTGTTGATCGGGCCTCCCATATCAACCGCCATCATTGCTCCAAGCAGAAGACCCAGAACCGTAATCAGCCCCGCATCTGCAATTCCGGTCAGCATATTGCTGAGTCCCGTATTGATAAGTCCAATCAGCGGATTGAAAATGAAGCACATCAAAATACAAACCAGCAGAATTCCAATCAGCGGATAAATCAGGGTCGGCTTGATTCCCTCGAGAGCCGCCGGAAGCTTCGAGCACAGCTTCTTCAAAAGCAGAACAATATATCCCGCGAGAAAGCCCGCCACGATTCCGCCGAGGAAGCCGGATACTGTATTGCCGCCGTCCATCTTCTGGAACGCAAAATCTGCAATAAATTTCTGAAAGCCCGTCACATTGCCCGCCCAGTCAAAACCGCTCACAAGGGCGTTTCCACTGGAGGCTAACAATCCTCCGGTAAAGCCCACCGCAAGTCCCGGCCGGTCTGCAATCGAGTAGGCGATATATCCCGCCAGCACCGGAACCATGAGCCCCATCGCCAGCCCGCCGCCATATTTGAAAAATGCCGAGAGGGGCGTACATGAACCAAATGTGCCTCCGCCCGTCGCGCCGTAGCCCATCAGCGTATCAATCAGAAACGCCAGCGCGGTCATAATGCCGCCGCCAATAACGAAGGGAAGCATGTGCGATACACCGCTCATCAAATGCGTGTAGATCATGTGTCCGAAGCCTGCGCCTTCGCCCTTTTCCTCCCGCGCGGCCTCCCCGGACGCCTGATAGATTTTTGCCTCGCCGCGAACGGCCTGCTGAATCAGGCTCTCCGCCTTATTGATGCCGTCCGCCACCTTGCATTCAATCACCCTCTTACCATTGAAACGAACCATCGGCACCTTCGTGTCCGCCGCCACGATAATCGCCGAAGCCTGCTTAATCTCCTCATCGGTCAGTACATTTTTCGCGCCGCCGCTGCCCCTTGTCTCCACCTTGATGCTCACGTCCAGCTCTGCCGCCTTCTTCTCCAGTGCCTCCGCCGCCATATAGGTGTGGGCGATTCCGGTGGGACAGCCGGTGACAGCCAAAATCTGATATCCCTTTTTTGGCTTTTGCTCCTGCTTCGCCGCCTCCGCCGAATCCTTGTCACTCTCCGCCCTGTCAATAATTCCCAGGAACTCCTTCACAGAGCCCGCCTCTACTAAACTCTGGGTAAACGCCTCATCCATAAGCAGCATGGACAATTTACTCAGCACGTCCAGATGCACATTGTCCTTCGTGTTCGGCGCTGCAATCAGAAACAGTATTTTCACCGGAGCCCCGTCTAAGGAATCAAACTCTACTCCCTCCGGCACCACCATCGCCGCAAGCCCCGGTGCCTTCACCGCATCGGACTTACAGTGCGGAATCGCAATCCCTTCGCCGATTCCGGTGGTTCCCTCCTCTTCTCTGGCGAAAACGCCCTTGCGGTAGACCTCCACATCTGCAATCTTTCCGCTCTTTGCCATCAGATCCACCATCTGATTCAGCACATCTTCCTTCCCCTTTGCCGCGCCGTGCAGCTCAATGCTTTCCGCCGCCAGCAGATCCCGAATTCTCATAAAATCCCTCCTTTATCATTTACCTTTTCCAACAGGTTCAAAACCTCTTCCTTTGTGGCAAGCTCCTCGGAAAACGCGCTTGCGCTTCCCGTACACACGCCATAGCGAAAGGCATCCTCATAGCTTCCGGTGGCCATATAGCCATAGAGAAAACCTGCCACCATCGAATCTCCTGCCCCCACCGAGTTCACGACGTGTCCCTGCGGAGCCTCCATCCGGTATTCCTTTCCGTCCTCCGCTACAAGCACCGCGCCATCCCCTGCCATGGAAACCAGCACATTTTTTGCGCCCTGCGCCTGCAGCTCCCTCGCATAACGGATTACCTCCTCCTTCTCCGTGAGCACAGTGTGAAAAATCTCCCCGAGCTCATGGTTATTGGGCTTGATGAGAAACGGCCGGTAAGGAAGTACATTCATCAAAAGCTCCTTTGTCGCATCCACTACAATATGCAGTCCCCGCCCCTGCAGATGCTCCATGATATCCATATACATGGATTCCGGCATCGTATCCGGGATACTTCCGGCCAGCACCAGCGTATCTCCCTCCACGAGCTGATCCAGCTTTGCGTAGAGCCGCCGGATATCTTCCGTATCAATCTGCGGCCCCTGCCCGTTGATCTCTGTCTCCTTCTGTGCCCGGAGCTTTACGTTAATACGGCTGTTGCCGGAGGATACATGGATAAAATCTGCGCTGACGCCCTTTTCCCCGAGAAGGCGGCTGATCTCCTGCCCGGTAAAGCCCGCCATAAATCCCAGCGCCGTGTTCTCACAGCCCAGATTTTTCAGGACTATGGACACATTGATGCCCTTTCCCCCGGGAAAAAGAATCTCCTTACTCGTCCGGTTCACCACTCCCGTCATAAAATCCTGCACGGTAACGATGTAATCCAGGGACGGATTAAAGGTTACAGTATAAATCATTTATCTCACCTCCATAATATTATTATATCTCTTAAGGGACGGCGGAAGCGGCCCCTCTGTGATCACGGCTGCCTGCTCAAACTCTGCAAACTTCACGCTTGAAAGCTGCTCGAACTTTGTGTGATCCGCCAGAATATAACGCTCCTTGCAGTTTTCCATCGCCCTTTTCTTCACCATGGCCTCCCGCACCTCCGGAGTGGAAAAACCCTTCGCCGTGCTGATGCCGTTCGTGCCGAAAAAGCCTCTGGTAAAATTGTATTTATCCAGTGCCTCCAGCGCCTCCTCACCGACAATCGCCTCCGTGGCGGATTTGAACTCGCCGCCCAGAATGTAGACCCGGTATCCCCGCTCCGCCAGACTCCTCGCGTGACCCACCGCATTCGTGACACACACCACATGCTCCGCAGTTATATACTCCAGCATCATTCCGGTGGTCGTCCCCGCGTCAATGTATACAAAATCCCCGTCCTCAATCAAAGCTGCCGCGTACCTTCCGATGGCGCGCTTTTCCTCCGCGTTCAACATCTGTCGGCTTGTCAGATTCTCATCATGCGAGTGGATTTTCTGTCTCTTTGCAATCGCGCCGCCGTGAACCTTCGTCACCAGCCCGTTTCCATCCATAGCGTTCAGATCCCTGCGCACGGTAGATTCCGAAGCCTCCAGCTCCGCCATCAGTTCCTGCACGGTTGCGCTTCCCCTCGTTTCTATTATGGACAAAATTTTTGAAAATCTTTCCTCCGTCAGCATGACTTCGCTCTTCTTTCTTATTCATTTATATTCGTTCAAATTCATTCATCTATATTCTTATTATATTCGCTGATTCATTCAAATTCAACCTCTTTCTTTCAAAATCGTTCACAAAAAGCCACCTTAAAAATTGTGCATTCCATACAAACGAAAGCTGCACAAAAAAGAATCCAGTAAATCCGGATTCTCTGTAAGCTGCGTATAGTCAAAAACCCCCGGGTCACAGCCCGGGGGTTCCTTCTTTCATTATGTTGCGTATTAGCCCTGGGAAATCGCTCCGGTCGGGCAAACACCTGCACATGTACCGCAGTCTACGCAGGTATTTCCATCAATCTCATACTGGGAAGCTCCTGCAGAGATAGCTCCTACCGGGCACTCGCCCGCACATGTACCACAGCTAACGCATGAATCAGAAATAACGTATGCCATATTGAATTCCTCCTTATATATTGATCAATATTTGCCTTTCGGCTTATTCGTATCATAGTACAAATTAACTGGAAGTTCAAGAGGATTTCCGCATGTATTCTATTTTAGACAAAGCATCAATGCTCCAAATTGGCAAATTTGGTATATTCCGGCAGCCATGCAAGGTTCACCGTCCCAATCGGACCGTTTCTCTGCTTGGCAATAATAATCTCCGAGATTCCCTTAAGCTCCGTGTCCTTATTATAGTAATCGTCCCGGTAAATGAACATCACCACATCGGCGTCCTGCTCGATAGCCCCGGACTCACGGAGATCCGAGAGCATCGGTCTGTGATCCGGCCGCTGCTCTACCGCGCGGGACAACTGGGACAATGCGACCACCGGCACATTCAGCTCTCTCGCCAGCGCTTTCAGAGAACGGGAAATATCCGAAATTTCCTGCTGGCGGCTGTCCGTATTCCTGCCAGAACCCGACATGAGCTGCAGATAATCAATAATAATAATATCAAGCCCATGCTCCAGTTTATACTTCCGGCATTTGCTGCGGAGCTCAGAGATACTGATTCCCGGCGTATCGTCAATGATCAGCTTTGAGTCGCCAATAATACCTGCGCCCTCCACCAGCTTTTCCCAGTCCGCATCCGACAGATTTCCTGTGCGCAGTGCCTGCGCATCCACCCGGGACTCCAGAGAAAAAAGCCGGTTCACAAGCTGCTCCTTCGACATCTCAAGAGAAAAGACTGCGCAGGATAAATGCTCGTGAAACGCTACATACTGGGCAATATTCAGAACAAAGGCGGTCTTGCCCATAGAGGGACGCGCCGCTATCAGCACCAGATCCGAGGGCTGCAGCCCTGCCGTCCGGTAATCCAGATCAATAAAACCCGTAGGAATTCCCGTCACCGTGCCGGACTGCTGGGAGGCCTTCTCAATTCGCTCCAGCGCATTCATCACCACCTGCCGGATCGGCACAAAGTCACCGCTGGTTCGGCTGGACAACAGAGCAAAAATATCGTGCTCCGTCTTATCCATCACGCTCTCTAAGGATTCCTTCCCCGCATAGCATTCATTTCCAATATCCTCCGTGACCCGGATCAGCTTCCGTTTCATGGAGTTTTCCTTCACGATATTACAATAGTACTTAATATTCGCAGAAGTGGGAACCGCGCGCACCAGCTCCCCCACAAACTCGAGGCTGGAAATCTCGCTGGGCACATCCTTTTCTTTCAGCTTATTCTGCAGGGTCACCAGATCCACCGGCTGCCCCTCGCTGTAGAGCTCAATCATAGCGTCAAAAAGAACCCCGTACTGCTTATGGTAAAAGTCCTCCGTCAAAAGCTGTTCCATGGCTGTGACAATCGCATCCTTGTCCATGATCATCGAGCCGACAACGGACTGCTCCGCTTCTAAGCTGTTGGGCATCACCCGCTTAATCAATGCATCCTCCACGAGAATCCCTCCTAATATCTATTCCTCCACCACACGGACTGTCAGCTTCGCCGTCACCTGCGGGTGCAGCTTTACCATAACCTCATAGCTTCCAAGATTCTTGAGATTCTCCTTTAGGTGCATCTTCTTCTTGTCGATATCCAGTCCCGCCTGCTCCTTCGCCGCCTGGGAAATTTCCTTTGAGGAGACAGAGCCGAAAGCCTTTCCTCCCTCTCCGCCCTTTAGCTTCACCTCCACGGTAGTCTTCTCAATAATCCGGGCAAGCTGCTTTGCGTTCTCCAGATTCTCCGCCGCCACCTTGTCTTTATGCTGGTTTTGAAGCTTTAAGTCGTTTAAGTTCTTTCCGGTAGCCTCGACTCCGAGCTTCTTCGGAAGAATGGCATTGCGGGCGTAGCCGTCGCTGACGTTCACAATATCCCCTTTTTTGCCCAGTGACTTTACGTCCTCTAACAAAATTATCTTCATAATTCAATATCTCCTTCATTTATCATCTCGTCCAGCGTCTCGCGGATCTGCCTCTTTGCCTGCTGAATACTACAGTCCTTAAGCTGTGTGGCCGCCACATTCAGATGGCCGCCGCCGCCCATGCGCTCCATGATCAGCTGCACATTGATCTCGTCGATCGAGCGGGCGCTGATATGGATTTTACCGGCATAATCCGTAAGCACAAAAGACGCCTTGATACCGATAATATTCAAAAGCTCGTTGGCCGCCTGCGCTCCCACGACGGTGGGACTTTCCAGATCCTCGCTGGGACATACCGCAATCGCATAGGCTCCGCGGTATACCTCCGCATGGGACACCGTCTCCGCCCGCGCCCGGTAGCCCGCCATGTCATTGCGGAGCATTTTCCGCACCCGGGTCACGTCCGCTCCCGACCGCTTCAAATATGCCGCCGCCTCAAAGGTGCGAACTCCCGTCTTTGTCATAAAGTTGTTCGTATCAATCAAAATTCCGGCATAGAGACAGTCCGCCTCCGCCGCCGAAAGCCTGAGCCCCTCCTGAAAATACTGCAGCACCTCCGCCACCATCTCGCAGGCGGAAGAAGCGTAAGGCTCAATATAGGAAAGAAGCGGATTCTCAATCACCTCGCTGCCCTGCCTGTGATGGTCAAACACCACGATAGAATCCGCACGCTTTAGAAGCTCCGGGCACTCCGTATAACTCGGCCGGTTCGTATCCACTACCATGACCACGGAGCCACGGCTCACCATCTCCAGCGCCTCCTCGCTGTCCACAAACATATCCTCCGGGTAATCGTCCTCCGGCGAAAAGCTCTCTAAGAACGGACGTATGGAGCTGCTGGGATTGTTAATGACAATCTGCGCCTTTTTCCCAAGGGTGCGGGCGGCGCAAAAAATGCCAATTCCGGCGCCTAAGGAATCCACATCTGTGCAGGAATGCCCCATGATCAGAACATTCTGACGGCTCAGCATAATCTCCCGCAGAGCCTGCGCCTTCACCCTCGCCTTTACGCGGGTGTTCCGCGCTACCTCCTTCGCCTTGCCGCCATAGTAGGAGGTCTCCTCCTCCTCCTTGACCACTACCTGATCTCCGCCGCGCCCCAGCGCCAGATCAATGGCAGCCCGGGCATAATCGTAGCTCTCATTGTAGGAATCTCCCCGGATTCCCACGCCGATGCTCAGCGTCACCGCCATCTCATTGCCCACTTTGACGGATTTCACCTCTTCGAGAATACTGAATTTGTCCTCCTCCAGCATCTGCAGATTCTTGTATTTGAAAACCACAAAGTATTTGTCCTTCTCAATTTTGCACACCAGCGCGTCCAGCTTCGTAAAATACTGTGTCACCTTCCGGTCGATCAACGCGATCAAAAGCGAGCGCTTCACAGTCTCAATACTGTCCAGCGCCTCATCGTAATTGTCGATGTAGACAAAAGCCGCCACCTGCTTCTGTTCCTGATTCTCCTGCTTATAGCGGTCCAGCTCTGTCTCATCGAACAGATAAATCGCCGTCAGAAAATCCTCCGAACCCGCCAGATCCAGATTCAGACTCTGCTCTATGATAGAATCAAAATAGATCCGGTTCAGTGAAATCCGAAAAATTCTGTCATTCCGTTCTACCCTGAGCGTACCCACGCCCTCGTTCTTCTGTAAAAAATCCCTCGTGACAGCGGGGAAAAGCGTTGTCACTGACTTGTGGTATTCTCTGTCCACCCCGGTCAGCTCCGTAAACTGCTCATTGACCCAGAGCACCTTACCCGTATGGTCTAACAGAGCATATGGAATCTCAAACTCATTCAGCAGCCGCTTCTGCACTGTCGCATACTGGGTCGCAAAATTTATGATCTCATTTGCCAGATGGGGCTTCATATAATGGTAAAAAGACAGCTCCACCGTCAGATAAATCACCGTAAATGCAGCCACCACCACACCGACAGTCACATCGTAAAAGAACAGCCCAACCGCCGCTAAAACCAGCAGTATGGTCAAAACCAATGGCCAGCACAGATAGAGCTTGAGCTTGCCTCTAAATCGAATCTTTGACTTCATCTAACTCTCCTTATTTGCTTCCAAACGGAATACTATAGCTATTATAGCATTTCCGGGAGTGCAAATAAAGCATTTTCGGATTTCGTTCCAAAAGAAAGAGAACCCTCTACAAAATGTAGAGGGTTCCCCGAATCCATACAACAATATCTATTCTACACGTCCTTCGCCGCCTCGACAATGGACTTGGAGAGCCCCGCGATTCCCTGAATTTCGGAAGGAATGATAATCTTTGTCGCCTGCCCGTCCGCAGCCTTGGCAAATGCCTCCAGACTCTTGAGCTGGAGCACCGCACTGTCCGGCCCGGCCTCCTTTAGCATACGGAGTCCGTCCGCATTGGCCTGCTGAATCTTAAGAATGGCCTCCGCCTGACCCTCGGCCTCCTTAACAGTGGCCTCTCTCTTTGCCTCCGCCCGCAGAATCGCCGCCTGCTTCTCAGCCTCTGCATCCAGAATCGCAGACTCCTTATTACCCTCTGCCACAAGAATCGTGGACTTCTTTTCACCCTCGGCGCGAAGAATCGCCTCACGGCGCTCACGCTCCGCCTTCATCTGCTTCTCCATCGCGTCCTGAATAGCTTTCGGCGGAATGATGTTTTTGAGCTCGACACGGTTCACCTTGATACCCCACGGGTCGGTAGCCTCGTCCAGCGTCGCGCGCATCTTCGTATTGATCGTCTCTCTCGAAGTCAGCGTCTCGTCCAGCTCCATATCACCGATAATATTACGGAGCGTGGTGGCGGTCAGATTCTCGATCGCCATGATCGGATTCTCCACACCATACGCATACAGCTTCGGATCAGTAATCTGGAAATACACGACCGTGTCAATCTGCATGGTTACATTATCCTTCGTGATTACCGGCTGGGGCGGAAAATCCACCACCTGCTCCTTTAGGGTAACACGCCTTGCCACCCGGTCGATAAAAGGCCATCTGAAGTGAAGTCCCACCGACCATGTCGTCAGATAACCTCCCAGCCGCTCCACCACCATCGCCGTTGCCTGCGGAACAATCTTCACACAGCTTGCAAGGATGATGAGTAGAATAACCAAAATAACCAATAGTATAATAATTGGGCCCATAACAAATCCTCCTTTATATCTTTTCTACTATGAGCTTGACGCCGCTGATTTCGAGAACCCGCGCGGATTCCCCCTCCTCAATGACCTCACTGTCCAAACGGGTACGCACCGTCCACTCCATCCCCTGGACGACAGCTTTTCCGCTTTGATCACTGTTACTGACCCGCTCTGTAATCCGGATAATCTGTCCGACGGCGCGGTCTGCATTCGTCTTCTGGGTGTGACTGTTGATAAAATTCTGCACCCTTGTCTTTGTCAGCACAAGAAGCACGACCGACACCCCGACAAATAGAATAACCTGTATCACAGGGTTTAAGCTGCAGCAGGCTGCAATCAGAGCCGCCAGCGCGCCCGCAGCGAACCAGATGGAGGTAAGCCCCACCGTCGCAATCTCACCTGCAACAAAGGCGATAAAGAGCAGAAGCCAGAGAACGATCATCGGATTAAGCGTACTAAAAAACTGTCCCATCTCATGTCCCCCTTTCACTTTCTCAAAACTTATTGTAATAAATTCCCGCAGGATTTACAAGGAATTTCTTTCAATTCAAATAAATACCGGTCTCAGACAAGAGGAATCTCTATCACGAAGGCCTTTGCATAGCGCGCAAGCCCCTCCAGCCTCTGAATCTGCGGCTGTTGCACAAGAAAAAGCGCAAAGCCGTGCATCTCCACTACTTTTTTCGCAATGGACAGTCCAAGGCCGCTTCCGCCGCTGCTCCGGGATTTGTCTCCCCGGGAGAATGGCTCAAACAGCTTCTTTTCCAGCTCCTCCCCGATACAGGCTCCCGTATCCGCGACCGCCACCCGCAGACATTCCTCCTCCTCCAGAAGAAACAGTCCAATGTGCGTTCCCTCCGAATTGTGACGCATCGCATTGACCAGCAGATTCGTCACTACCCGGGCAAGCTGCAGACGGTCTGCCTCAAGCTCTATGACCTTTTCCGGAATATCCGCCATAAGCTCCATATGGCAATCCTCCACATCGGCGTAGAGCAGCGCCGCATTCTCCCGCAGCAGTTCACAGAGGTCAAATTTTGTCTTTTCTAAGGAAAAGCCCTCACTGTCCAGCTTCACATAGTCAAACAGCAGCGTAATCAGCTCGTTCATCCGCACCGCCTTGGCGTGGATAGCGTCCAGGTACTCCTGCACCCGCTCCGGCTCCGCAATCCCGTCGGACAGGGCTGTCGCATAGCCCGCCACTGTCGTAATCGGCGTGCGCAGGTCGTGGGCAATGTCAGAGAGCATGAGATTCCTCTGCCTGTCGTACTCTCTGCGCGTCGCTTCCCGCTCCCTCTCCAGCATCGCAAACTCCTTCGCCACAATGCGGGCAAAAACGACCGCCGCTACCGCAAAGGGAAGGAGAATCACTATGGAAGCCGCCAGCAGAAAACTCACCAGCGCAGTCCTGTGCCCCCCGTCCATCTGCAGTACGCCCTCACCGGCCGCCGGAAAAAGCGTCGCCGTTCCCCGCTCCAGCATCCCGGTTATCCAGTAGAGCAAACTGTTCATGGGGGCAGGTATGAGCCGGGAGATTCCCCACAAAAGCAGCGACAGGAGCACCAGAACCAGCGCCGCCACGGAATCCATCCCCAGGGACAGTCGGCTCGTGTAATTTGGAAAAAGTGATTTGCCCACTATCGGAAGCACAAACCTCTCAAGCGCCTGCATCAGCAGATATTCCACTACGCCCACTACAGCTAAGATCCAGACAAAGGTACGAATCAGAAACCATCGCAGCTCTTTCATTGCCTACTCCTTTTCCAGCCGGTAACCCAGCCCCCGGATTGTCTTGATATATGCTGAAGGATCCTCGTCCAGCTTTGCCCGCAGCTTGCTGATACAAACCATAATATTATTGTCGCTGGTGATGAATTCCTCTCCCCAGCCCTGCTCATAAATCTGCTGTTTCGTATATACCTTTCCCGGATGCGACATAAATAATTCCATAATCCTGTATTCTATGGAAGTCAGCTCAATCGTTTCCTCCCCTCTTTTTAATGTGCAGGAATCCGCATCCAGCGTCAAATCTCTTACGGTGACCGCTTTCTTTGCGCTGACGCCGCCTCCCATGGAATAAAAACGCCGGATATTGGAATTGACCCGCGCGATGGCCTCCAGCGGATTAAAAGGCTTTGCCAGATAATCATCCGCGCCCAGATTCAGCCCGAGGATTTTCTCCGAATCCGCATCTTTGGCGGAGAGAATCATCACCGGGATATTGCTGGTCTTTCGCATCTCCTGAAGCACATGGAATCCGTCCATCCCCTGCATCATAATGTCCAGGATGCACAGATCCACCTTACTCTCCTTTAGCAGCTCCAGCACGCGCCGCCCGTTTTCCGCCTCTATGACGGTATAACCTTCATTTTCCAGATAGAGGCGGAGAAGATTCCGAATCTCCGCCTCGTCGTCTGCTATCAAAATCGTATAGCCCATAATTTCCTCTCTTACTGCTGCATGAAAACGTCTGTCCATGCACCCTGCCTATGCACCCATTGTTTCCTGTACGCCATCGAAGCCTTCCGTCCGGGGCGCCGGATTCCCATAACGCAGCGCCTCATACAGTGCGGCGTGGGTGGCATTCACATAGGGCGCTACATAGAAGAAATCTAAAACTCCCAGCGTCATTACTGCAAGAAGCTTCCAGCCAAGGAAGGACAGATCCAGCACAAAAGCTTTCCACTTCTGCCCGTTCATCATGCGCTTACTCTCTCCAAAGGCCTCCTCCTTCGACATCTCCGGATGCTCTGCCAGAAGATAAGGAATCATCTGGTACTCATAGCTCTTGACAATGCCCGGAATGACGAATAACAGCGACCACAAAAAGATAGCGATATCTCTCGAAAACAGAATCTTTACTATATTTTTGTAGCTGTGGTCAAAACCAAAGGCAGCCTCCTTTACCTGCGCAGGCTCACTCAGGTTTCTGAAAAAGAATCTGTCGCAACCAAGCTCCACCGGATTGCAGATGAATGCGTCAAACACAAATACCATGGCAATCGCCGCCAGAAACACTATCAGGACAACGATCACAACGATTATTATGGCAACCATCTCTTCCGTCTCCGTCTCCATATGCAGATCCGTCGGTTCCAACGTATATGTGATCTCGTAGCCTTCCTTATACTCCGGTTCCGGCGAGTTTCCCGAGTCCCCGCCAAAGGCGGTCGCCGCGGTCACGCCGCCGGCCACCAGCGCAAACAAAAGACTGATCAGCACCGATTTCCAGTAATTCCTCTGAAACGAGACCTTTGCCCGCTCCTTTAACTGTTTTCTTTCCCACATAATTGTTCCTCCTTAAATGAATCGTGTTTGTTGTATGGTCTTAGCTTATCACCCGATTCTTTCCGGCAGACATGGAAAATCTTAATATTACCTTAATCTACGGATATTTGTAGTTTATCACGGCCGGACAGCTCTATCAAGCGCATATAATTTCAATCTTTTGACAAAAGCGGTTGCATTTTTCTGTAAATTTTACTATGATATCAGTATCCCCCTAAGAATCCGACGCAGAGGAGTATATCGTTATGCTAATAGGCTATTATACCGGGATGCTGCTTATATCGCTCCTGTTTTTGTTTTCATTTATCTGGCTGGGAATAAAATTCAATGTATGCTATATTCTCACATATGTCACCATAGTCATTGCAAACTTCGGTTATCTGTCGCTTGCACTTTCCACTTCCACTGAGGAGGCGCTTCTCGCGAACCGGATCGTCTATCTTGGCGGTGTATTCCTGCCCTTTTTTCTCTTTCTGATTATGATAGATCTCTGTCATATCAGGATTCCCAGTCTGGTAGTCTGCCTTCTTACCGGATACAATTTCCTTGTGCTTTTATGTACCTTTTCTCCCGGATTCAGCGATATCTATTACCGTTCCGTGGAACTCCGCCAGTTTTTGGGCAGTACATATCTCATAAAGGAATATGGCTCCCTGCACAGCGCCTACCTCATACACTGGCTCTGCTTTATGCTTGTGATGGTCATTATCGTTGGAGTTTCCATGTTCCGGCAGCAGATGGTATCCTACAAAACTGCAAATATGCTGAGTATTCTTGTCATAATGAATGCCCTCATCTATCTGACCGAGCGCCTGATTAACGTTCCCATTGAGCTCATGCCGCTCTCCTACTGTATTTCCGAGGGGCTGGTGCTTGCCCGCCTGCGAAGCATAAACCTCTACGATATGTCCTCCAATGTTATGAACGTCATGCAGCATCGGAATGAGTACGGCTATTTTACATTCACCACTGACTTAAAATTTGTCAATACGAACGATTTTGCCACGTCCATATACCCGGAGGTTCGGACGCTGCGCATCGACCACCATGTCGGCGACGACGATACCCCCTTCCGTCAGGAAATTATGCTGTGGCTGGAGCCCCTTTGCAGGGGAGAAGACATACCCACAGAGAAAATGATTGTTCACGGCAGCCAGATTCTCAAGTGCAATGTCAAAAAAATCTTCCAGGGAAGCAGCAGCCGGCATGTGGGCTATCTCGTGGAGATACTTGACGACACCAAGCAGCAGAACTATATTACAATGATTGAAAAATTCAATGAGACTCTCGAGCAGGAGGTTGACAAAAAGACGGCAAACCTCCAGCGTATGCAGGAGGAGATCATTCTAAGCTTCGCCAATATGGTTGAAAGCAGGGATCATGTCACCGGAGGACACATCAAGCGCTCCAGTGGCTATGTGCGGATTCTCGCGGACAGACTTGCGCAGATGGATCTGTTTCCAGAATTTCAGGATCCCGAATATATCAAGGATATCTGTATGGCCGCGCCTCTGCATGACATTGGCAAGATTGCTATTCCGGACAGTATCCTGAACAAGCCCGGAAAATATGAGCCGCAGGAATATGAGATTATGAAAAAACATCCGCTTCTCGGCGGCAATATTCTGGACGAGACACTTTCTACACTGGAGGATCAGAAATACTACCAGATTGCATGGCAGACCGCCATGTTCCACCACGAGCGCTGGGACGGCAACGGCTATCCCACGCGGCTGTCCGGGGAGGAGATTCCGCTGTGCGCCAGAGTGATGGCCGTTGCGGACGTCTTTGACGCTCTGACCTCCCGGCGTCCCTACAAGGACGAATTCACGCTGGAGCAGGCCTTTGATATTATCTATGAGGGTAAAGGCACCCAGTTCGACCCGCGCCTCGTAGATGTGTGCATGGCCTGCAAAGAGGAGTTCGCCTCCTTCTGCATCGAGCAGAAGGAAGCCGGAGAAAAGCTCTCGAAGGACGACTTAGACAATCTGATGCAGACCGTCTTTAACGAAGAGGAGTACTCCAACGCCTATCAGGTCTCCTATGCTGAGTGGGGAAAATTCGTCAGCTACATCAAGAATCTGGCGATTCGCAACAAGCAGAATATGTATCTGATCATGTTTACGATTGACTCCAAATCGAACCAGTACCTGACGGACGATCAGAAGCGGCTCGCCATGATCAACCTGAAGCTGTCCGTCGTATCCTCCCTGCGCAGCTCGGATATGACCACACAGATTTCGAACATTCAGCGCGTGGTCATGCTGTTAAACATTGATTACAGCGGAATCCGCATTGTGACAAAGCGGATTCGGGATGCTTTCGATAAACAGAACACCGATGAGGATATCACGATCAACTACGTTGTCACAAATCCACTTCGGGAAGAGCACAATGTCCCCCTACGCTAAAGCATCACTCCTATAAGGAGACATCTATCGAAGCCCCCTCCACCGCGACTGCCGCCACCACCGTACTTGCGCTGACCACCGCGCCTGCGGGGGATCCCGTGGAAGTGCCGGGCTCTGCCGCCGGGGCAGAAGAGGCCGTCGAGACAGAAGAGGCCGGGGCAGCGGATACCGCTCCGCTCCTGCCGGAGGTCGTGGCGCCAGAAGTCAGGGAGAGCACTCTGGCTCCGCTGTTGACTGCCGCCGCAATCTTCGCCGCGCCGGAGGCTACCGCTTCCCGCTCCTGCTGCAGCTTTTGGAAAAATGCCCTGAGATACTTAGAATCCGCCTCCGCGATCGCCTGCTGCTCCTCCTGCCGGTGTTTGCGCTTTAGCTCATCTAAGTCTGCAGGATCCAGCTCCCTGCCGGACGACAAAGAATCCGCCAGCTCATCCAGTCCCATATCCTCCAGCGTCTCCTCCATCATATCCGAGAACTCATCCATGAGCTCCTCCATGCTGGCCGTCAAATCTAAAACCGGCGTCTGCATGGCTTCCGCCATCAGCTCCTCGAGATTTACATCCTCCAGAGGTACGCTTGTATCCGTCGCCATTGTATAGACCGGCGAAGCCTCTTCGGCCTGCTTCTCCATGAGCATCTGCTCATCCTGCCACTCCTGCTCCATGCGGTCTTCCTCATCCGTGTCCCCCGCGCAGACTCCTCCGAGTCCCTGGCCTCTTGCGGCCGCAGCCTCCTCCTCCTGCAGATGGCGCATCTTCTTTTTTGCCACCCGCTCCATCGCCTCCGCATGAACGAGGGCTGCCTGCAGGGACTGGTCGTCATATTTCCACTTCCTGCGAATCTGAACGGTCTTCTGTCTTGCCCGGATCAGCACCTGCTTCGCATTGCTGGAGGTCTTCGCGCTCAGAATCTGGGCGGAAATCTGCTTAAAATTATAATAAAAACGCTTACTGTACTTTGATTTCTTCACATAGCGGCTCACACTCATGCCAGTGCTGATATTGTTCTTGGAAATCGCCTTTACGCTTTCCAGCAGCGCACTGTAATCCACCTCCGCTGCATTTCCTGATGCCAGCCCGGATGCGACCGCGCTGTTCTTCTCCGCACTTCCGCTTCCCAACACAGCAGCTGACGCGCTCCCCGGCGCAGAGGCTTCCTGCGGCACGCTCCCGGATGCGGGGGAAGCACTATTTCCCGAGGTGCTTCCCGACGCAGAGGAATCGTCTCCCAGCACGCTCGCCGCCTCTCCGCTGCACTCCTTCATACTGGCCATGTTCTTCGCCGCCATGTACATCTTAAAATTCTTCGAGAGAAGAAAGCTCTCATCCTTCGCCGGAACCTTCAGACCCCGCATAATATTGTGGGCGATCCTGAGCGCCTTCATCTCATCGTCTGATCCCCGCTGCGTGCTGTTTTGCTTCGCATTTTTAAGCTGCTCAAAATATAATAACAGACCGGCCTCGGATGGCTCGTAGCTCTCCTGCTCTTCCTCCTGCCGGACGATACCGGTATCACTTTCCCTGCCTGTTTCCAGTGTTATGTTATTCTCATCCTGCAAAAGCGCAGGAGCATTCCCATAATCCGCCTCCGGTGCAAAATCCATTTGCCCCCATACGGCCGCATTTCCACCAATCTGCATACTGTCACCTCCGTGTGAACTGCATAAACCGATTGTACTCCGTATCTTTTATATCGGATGCAGACTGGCGAAAATTAACCTCTTCCTCTTACATTTTTTTCCTTAGTTCCCGGCGCTCTCGTACCTTCTTGTCCCATAGCAGAACAGCGCATAGGCTATCGCAAAAAAGACCGCGGCCGTCACGCACTCCACGCCGATGACTGCAGCTCCCTTGCCCATAAGGAAATAGCTGGCCGGAAGATAGGCGACAAAGGCGAAAGGAATCACCCATGTAATCAGAAACTGTACCACCTTGCCATAGATCTCCGTCGGATATTTGGCAAAGTTCGCCATCTCATATGCTACCTGCAGAAACGGCCCGCTCTGCTTCACCCAAAAGGCTAAGGATGCAAAGAACAGTTTCACCGCTGTGTAGATCAGCGCCCCTGCCAGGATTGACACAAAGAACAAAATAATGTGTAGCGCATCTACTGTCAAAATCCCTTTTGACAGCGACATACCCACCAAAATCGTCCCCACCAGGAGCTCACCCAGCGCATCCGGCTGGAGTTTCTCGCAGATCACCTGAAAAAACACATTTATCGGTCTGAGCATATAGCGGTCAAAATCCCCGTCAATCACCATCCACCATGACACCAGCCAGATATTGTCCGTGAGCAGATGGTCGATCCCCCTCGGAATCTGCGCAAAGCCATAGATAAAAATCAACTGCTCAAGCGTCCAGCCCTGCAGGTTCGGAATCTGTTCAAACACCAGATACAGAAAAGCGATTCCCATAATCTGGGTAAAAAAGAAGCCAAACAGCCCCATCAGAAAATCCACCTTCGACTGTAGTATCGTCTTTAAGAACTGAGACACCAGCACCCGGTATAACCGGCCGTACCGTTTTAATCTTTTCATAGTATCACCCTCCCAACACAACCAGACGCTTTGTCACCTGCCGCCAGATCACGCTCCCGAGTACATAGAGGAGCACAACCCACACCGCCTGCCGTCCAAGGACGAAGAAGAGTTCTGCGCCCTCATATTTCCCGAGATAAATCATCACCGGAGTATAGACCATGGAGGAGAAGGGCAGAAAGTCGAAAATCCTCTGCACCACCCCCGGGAAAAAGGACAGCGGAATGAGCTGCCCCGTCAAAAAGGACAAAAGCGCCTCCTTCGCCATCTGCAATCCGAAGATATAGGTAGTAAAAAAGGCGATCATTCCAAAACAAAAGTCAAAAAGTACATAAATCAAAAAGCTCATAAGCACGCTCACCAGAAACAGCAGGATATTTTCAATCCGCACCACCGGCTCGTGCAGCACCCGCACCTTATAAACCTCTAAGATCACCCAAACGATCAGCCCCGGCATAAGGAAATGGTAAACTGCCGTCCCGAAAGACTGGGCCACAAGGCTTATCCGATAGTCCATCGGCTTGATCAGATTCATCGCCACATTGCCCTTCACCACATCCTTGCTCACACTTTTCGAAAGCGATACCATCACAAGGGAGGAGGCAATATAGCTCATAAACACATATACCACCATCTCATGCCTTGTCAGCCCGCCAAGAGTCGCATTATCCGCACTCCCGTAAATCGCCATCCACAGATAGTAATTGATAAAGGAGGCGAACAGACTGCAGAACATATACAGATAGAACGCGCCCTTGTATGCCATATTCCGCTTTAGCTCATTGGACACAAAGGGCAGATAAATCCGGAAAAACTTTTTCATACGCCGCCCCCTTCTACAGTCCATGCTGATAGATCGCCTTGACAATCTCCGACAGCTCTGTCTCCTGCAAACGGATATCTTTCACCTCGCAGGCCGCCATGGCCGACGCAATTACCTCCGACACCTGCAGATCATTCTTGTCAAAAGTGATTACAAGCTCATTGTTCTCTGCATCCACCGTCACGGAAAAAAGCGCCGCATCCACTCCCAGCGCCGCCTGCCAGTCCACATGCTCCGCCTGCCCTGTGGAGCGCACCTCCATGATTACTTTCCGCTTCGTGCCATATGTATCCTTGAGGTCGGCAAGACTTCCATCATAAATCTTCTTCCCCTCGTCGATCACAATAATCCTGCTGCACAGCTCCTCAATATCGCCGATATCGTGCGTCGTGAGAATCACGGTCGTCCGGTATTTCTCATTGATCTCCCGAATGGCATCGCGGATCTTATCCTTGACCACCAGATCCAGACCAATCGTCGGCTCGTCCAGATACAGCACCTTGGGATTGTGAATCAGCGCCGCCCCCAGATCCGCCCGCATCCTCTGTCCCAGCGACAGCGTCCGCACCGGACGGTCAAAAAATTCCGGCAGATCCAGTACCGCATTTAAGAAGTTCATCCTCTCCTTGTAATCCCCGTCCGGCACATCGTATATCTCCTTAAGGATCGTAAAGGACTCCGACAGCGGCAGATCCCACCAGAGCTGCGTCCTCTGCCCGAACACCACGCCTATATTCTTCGCATTCACCATCCGGTTCCTGCTGGGGTCTACGCCGTTCACCGTGCATTTTCCGCTGGTGGGAGTGAGAATCCCCGTCATCATCTTGATTGTCGTGGACTTTCCCGCGCCGTTACTGCCGATATAACCCACGATCTCGCCCTCGTCGATCGCAAAGGAAATATCGTCCACCGCCAGCTTTCTCACCTTTTCCGTGGAAAACAAGCCCTTAATCGCTCCTTTTAGTCCCGGATACTTCTTCGGGGATACGAACTCCTTCACAATGTGTTCTACCTGAATCATAACATCCCTCCCTTATTCCAGCCTCAAACAAGTGTTTGACCTATTATACTGGAATCCGGGAGGGACTGCAAGCATTTTTTAAGAAAATTTTCGTAACGATTATTTTACTTCAAGCTCGTCTAACTGCTCATATCCTGCCTCCATATCGTAGGAGCGGAGCAGATAGCCGCCGTCATTTTGATTGACGAGGTAAAAACGGTTTCCCGCGTAGAGTCCCCGGGTTTTAGACTGATCCCAGCTGCTCTCCTCATCCATGTTCGCTTTCAGAAGCTTTACAAATTCACCATCCTTCCATGTGTAGAGCAGATAGCGTATTCTGTCTGTCCCTTCCTGTCTCCAGTCCGTCACTGAAAAGCCAATCAGATTCTTTCCGGCGTCCGCCAGCGCGCTCTTGTAGTAGCTCGCCGCGCCACAGAACGTCCCGTCCACCGTAACTGTATCCAGTATCTTCAAATCCACCGGGTCAGAAATATCAAACATGACAAGCTTTACGCCCAGCCGCTCACTGGTCTTAGGATCCGTCTCGTAGCCGATGCCCAGAAGCATGCCGTTCCCGTAGGGATGCAGATAATCGGAAAATCCGCTGATCTCTATCTGCCCCAGCATTTTCGGATTTGCCGGGTCGGAGATATCCACCGCAAAAAGCGGGTCGGTATTGTGGTAGGTAATGAAATACGCCGTATTGCCAATGTAGCGTGCCGCATAGACCTCCTCGCCCTCCGCAATGTGGCTGAGAAAGCCCAGCTCCTTTAGGTTTTCGTCCAGAAGATACAGACGGTTCTCCGAGTTTGCACTCCACTCCGTCGTCAGCACCCTGAGAACTCCGTTCCCCTCCGAGATTGCGAAGGTGTCCATCACTCCTCCCCTCACTGAGGCCTCGCCCACGCCATTTAAGATGCCATCCTTATAGGAAAACTTTGCGATGTCCGTATAGGTTTTTCCCTCGCTGTCCCCTTCCGTCCACTCATAATCCTCAGAGTACAGATAGATTGCCTCTGTGCTCATGTAAATCTGTGCATAGTTGTTCATAAGCACCATATAATCCACTGTTTTGTCCGGGCTCTTCGCGTCCACCGAGGAAATAATCAGCTCGCCCGCCACCTGATCCTGCACATAAATACAGTCCGCCGCCGCCTTTTCTCCATCAATCACCGGAATCGCCGCGCCCTGCCCAGTGTCTTTAGTTTTTACCCCGTCATCATAAATCCGGTAATCGGAATACAGATCCTCGCGGGTAAACAGATAAATATAATCTCCCACCTTGCGGGAATCGTAATAGCCGCCGTCCTGGCTCACCGTCCCGACAAGCGCACCCCCGCTGCGCCCCGCAATATCATAGGTCTGCAGCTCAACCGTCATATTTTCATTCACATAGTACACATCCTCAACATCTGCCATTGCCTTATCGCTGCTCCATACGTCCTCTGCGCCGGAGGATGCCGCATCCGTCTCCAGATTACTCTCCCTTTTCTGCACAATCAGATACAGTCTGTCCCCATCGACATACATCTCGCAGATGTCTGCTCCCGTATCCAGTTTCGGCTCTATCTCCGCCACAGTCTTCATCTTATCGCCGCGAATGTCTACAAGGCTGACCTTTTCACCCGTCTGCACATAAAGATAGCTGCCATCATTTTTTATAAAATCGCTCTCATCCACGCCCTCGACCTGCGTGTTGGTTTTGGAGAAATCTCCATCCTGCACGTCCATCTCTGACCTTGCGTCCGCAATCTCCTCGACTTCCTTTTGGTTTTCCTGCACGGACGTTGCCGCATATTCTGCGCCGTCCTCCGCTACACCGTCTGTCGTGTTAAATACCGTGTCGTCGTAGTCCCACACATATCCGCCTGCGCTGTTTTCTATGGCCGCATAGACCTCCTCATAGTCCGACGCCAGCCGGTAGCTTCCCACAGCCGCTTTCTTGGGAAGCTTCACAGGCTCCGCCTCACCCGCATCTGCTCCAAGGCCTGCATCCGCTCCACCGGCCAACGCCTCCTCCGGCTCCACGCCGGCCTCTGCTCCGCCGCTCATGCTGCTGTCTGCATCGCCCTGCCTGATTTTTCCGTAGATCCCCGCCCCTCCCATCGCTGCGACAAGGACGATAACGGCGGCCGCCTCCGCCAGATGGCGCACGGAAAATGTCCTGCGCTCCTGCTTTTTTCCGCGCAGCTGCTCCTTCACCCGCTCCGGCTCCAGAGACTCCGGGATACGGATATCTTCCGACGACTCCTCAATCTGCTTCATAAGTCTCTCCATCTCTTTCCTGTTCTGTTCTTCCATAATTCGTTCCCCCATCTATTAACTACTCAAAAGCTGACAGCTCATCCGTTTTAGCGCGCGGCTCTCCCGGGAACGCACCGTGTTCTCATTCATGCCCAGCGCCTCCGCGATTTCCCTTGTGCGGTAGCCAAAAAACACATGCAGACCCACGATCCGCCTGTCCTCCTCCGGCAGCTGAAAAAATGCCTGCCGCACCTGCAGGGACTCCTCCCTCTCGTCGCTCCAGCAGTCCTTCGGCGGCCCCTCCGCTTCCATCAGATCCTCCGTGAGCTCTCCGCCCTGACGATAGTACTCCCGCATTCGCTGATTACATTTATTTGCCACAATCCGGTACATCCAGCCTGCAAAGGACTCCTCCTTTTTCAGCTGCCCAATTGTGGCAAAAGCGTCCGCCACCGCCTCACTGACGGCGTCCTCTGCGTCCGCCGGCCTTTTTAATGTATACAGCGCATAGGCATACAGCTTTTTATATACCTGCGCGTACAGTTCGCCGAAGGCCTCCACATCGCCCCTCTTTGCCCTTTTTACCAATAACCGTTCTTCCATAGATTTCCCCGTAATCCTTTATCAGTCTCACTTACTTTCCATATCCTGCATAACGCCGAGAAACAGCGGTATATGATTCTCGCAATCCACAATCATGTACACAAAAGGACGGTTCAGATATACCTCCTTTACCATCATCGCAGCTCCACACTCATACTCCACCGCAGTCGCAGCTCCGGCTCTCGTGCCCGCCTCGTCCACCGCCATACAGGTCTTGTGAATGACTTTTGAAATATAAAGGTTTCCGTCCGCGCAGGTTCCCATGCCCGTAAAATCTGCCAGCTCTGCGTCAAAGGCGTCGCTCATGCCCATGTCCGCAAGATCCCCGCCCAGCTCTCTGCCGTACTCTGTCTGAAATTTAGGCAGCATGGTCAAAACCGCGTCCGGGCTCTCATTTTCCAACAGTCCGCTCAGCTCCTCACCCGTCAGCGTACCCAGATAATCCTCCATGGACAGCCCCTCTTCGGGAAGCAGGGCGACAAAGGCGTAGCTCTTATCTTCCCCCCTGCCTTCATAGTACTTTGCAAATCCGGTCTCATTGTCCCCCTCGAGATAATGGAACTCCTCGCCGTACATAACCTTCACGTTCTGCTCGCGGCCGTCCTCCGTAGTAAAAATTCCCTGACTTATCTGATCCTTCCTGTAGGGTTCCTGCCACTTCGCGTCAAATGCCACCGCATTGATTAAATATGCCGCCGCATTCGGATTCATTTCACTCAAAAGCTCCGGAATCATTTTATCGGTATTCTCCATGACCCAGCCGTTCACCTGTTCCTTTGCCTTATTGTCAAAGGGAAGCATATAGATTTCTGCATCATAATTGTCCACGTTCGTCTGCAGAAAATCCTCCTCCATTTTCATTTCCTTTGACTCATTCAGCCAGATGGAATCCGCTATGTGCAGCTTATAATTTTTCCCGGAGGGAAGCTCTCTGATATAGCTCCCGAGGAACTGGTTCATGCTCTCCTCCTCCACGCCAAATACGCTCTCCATCTGTTCCCGCGTCGCGCCCCGCGCGCCGCTCTCCGCCATTCCCAGCGCACACAGCACCGATACCGGGGACAGCAGGATATTTTCATCCTCCCCGCAGCTTCGCAACAGTTCCACGGAAAAATCCATCACCGCTGCCTTCGCCGCCTCCTGCTGCCTGCTGCCCTGACTCTGCTCCTTCACCGTCTCCTCCTTCCCGTTGTCCTGACTCTGCGTCTCCTGCTGCCCGTTGTCCCGGCTCTGCGCATCCACTGTCCTCCGGGGCGTCAGTTCCGCCGTCAGGCTGGCGCTTTTCCCGCAGCCCGCCAATAGCAACACCGACAGCAGCGCCGCCGACACGCGTAACTCTCTCCTCCTCATACAAAAAACCTCCTTTCAAGCCCTTCTGCTTATACAGTGTCTTAAAAAGAGGTTTTTGATGCATTTAATTTGAATTTATTTTTCCATCTTCCAATAAACCGCAGAACGCGGCGCAAGCAGGCTTCCCCCGCCAAAATCGTGAGGCTTCCCGCTCAGAAGCTCATCCGCCATGCCGCAGCCCGCATCAAAATGCGCCGTATAGGGCTCGTCCGACAGGTTGATGGCGACCAGCACCCTCTCTGTGCTGCACGCCCGCTCAAAAATGCACTGTTGGCTGGTCAGCAGAATATGGCGGTAGCTTCCCTCATTCAATGCCCTGCTGTTCTTTTTTGCGCGGGCAAGCTTTGCAATCCACTCTGCCAGATCACCAAATTCCGGCGCGTCAAAGCCTGCGCGCAATGCGGGATCTCCTTCGTCCTTGTCCCCCTTTGCGCCCCACTCGCTTCCATAATATACGCAGGGGATTCCCGGCATTCCGAACATCATGGCATAAATAAGCGGCAGCAGGCTCTCATCTGCCAGGCAGCTTGCAATGCGGCTCACGTCGTGATTATCCACAAAGCTCAATAGATGCAGACCCTTATACTGCGTCCATTCCTCCACGCCGAACTGCTTTTCCAGCATATTGCAGACCTCGCACAAATCCCGGTTATTAAAACCGGAGCGCAATACATTGTAACATTCATAGTTAGTGACGGAGTGACACATCTCGTCGTTCGCCCACTCTCTGTAATCGCCGCCCGTCACCTCGCCGACTAAGAAAAAGTCCTCTTTCAGCGTATCTGTAAACCGGCGCAGCCTCTTTAAGAACTCCTTATCCAGACAGTATGCCACGTCCAGACGCAGCCCGTCAATGTCGAAGGCCTCGACCCAGTATTTTACCGCATCCAGAATATGCGCAATGACCTCCTCATTCTGGAGGTTCAGCCTCACCAGATCGTAATTTCCCTCCCAGCCCTCATACCAGAGGCCGTCGTTATCATTCGAATTACCGGAAAAATCAATATGGAACCAGTCGCGGTATCTGGAATTCTCCCGGTTCTGCAGCACATCCTGAAACGCCCAAAAGCCTCTGCCCACATGGTTAAACACACCGTCCAGCACGACCTTCATTCCCGCCGCATGGAGTGCCCCGCATACCTTTGCAAAGTCCTCATTGCTACCAAGCCTGCAGTCAATCTTCTTAAAATCCCTCGTATTATAGCCGTGAGTATCGGACTCAAACACCGGGGAAAAATAGACCGCGTCCGCTCCCAGCCTTTCTATATGTCCAATCCAGTCCAGCACCTTTAAAATTCTTGGCTCGCTGATCCCGTCATTCTCATAGGGCGCTCCACATAAGCCCAACGGATAAATCTGATAAAACACACTGTAATCTGCCCACATATTCCTTCTCCTCTCAAACAAACCGGCATCATCTTTTCATTCCATAATGGGACAACGGCTTTAATTTGTCAAGTAATTTTGTTTTCTGTGATTTTATATGTGCCGTTTTGCGTCCATAAAAAATCAGTGGCCATAGGCCACTGACTAAGTAGGTAGATTTATAAGAAACCGCTCACGCGAATTATTTTTTGTCGGAACTGACAGCACCCCAACACATATTGAAACACCACAGCTCCTTTTGATATCTCTACTATAACAGCAAATTGTGAACACATTATGACATTATGTTAAATTCTTTCTAAAAAGTATAAATAATCTTTTTTCATATGCAGACAGCAGAGACTTTATTTGTTCAGTATATTTACATCGCGCTGTTTTGCACTGGAAATCTTATTGCCGGAGACCTTCTTCACCTTGCTGTTTTCGATTCCGATTCCATATTTGCCGGAATTCTTAATCGTATTTCCGGTAATCACCGCCGCCTTTGAGACCGAACCGTTTGATAAGAAGAAGATTCCATTTACAGCCGTCTTATTGATAGTATTCTTACTGATTTTTTTGACCGTGCTGTTCTGCTCCACAAAAATACCGTGCTTCTTTGAATCCGTAACCTTATTGCCGGTCATAGAATTGACCGAAGCATTTTCAACCACATGGATTCCAATCAGGCTTCTGGATACTTTATTTCCCTTGACACTGTCTACAGACGCTTTTTCCCGCACGTCGATTCCATATTCCTTGTTTTTCGTATCCGCCGAATTTTTTATAGTATTATTTTCTATCGAGGCTTTTTTTGCATCCTTTACCCGAATGCCTACCATTTTCCCGGATATGGTGTTGCCCGAAATTTTGACTCCGCTCAGATAATAGTTTCCTGCAGGGATTACCTCTGCGCCGCTCTTTAAATCCTTATCCAGCTCCAGGCCGCCAACATATATACCCGATTTTTCCCACTTCGCGTATGGGTCCTTTCCGGCGATTTGAATATCATTATTCTTGATGACAATCTTCGCATTTGCGACCGGCTTCTGATAATCTGAGGACAATTGTGTCGCAACCCCTCCCTGCTCCGCGAGTGTGGACGGAAGATACAGACCCTGCTCAGAGTAGGAAAGAACCATAATTCCCTGCGGTGTATTCGTAATCTTATTATTGGCAATCGTGCAGCCCACACAGTTGAGAATCTGGATTGCCCGGCTCTTCATATTCGTAAATGTATTGTTGCTGATCTCAATATTTTCCACCGGACAGTTCAGTATGCTCGTATGGCTTCCAACGCCCCGCGGCAGATCCTTAAATGTACACCCGGTGATGGAGACATTTTTCATTTGCAGTGCCTCTGCCTTGTATCCGTTGAAATGGCCTTTGACCAGAATATCAAGCTGAATTGCCTCATAGGTCTTAGTCCCGGCCGCATTCGAGCTTGTCGTATTTACATCTAAGACCTGATCCTGAAACACGCAGGAGTCAACCGTAAAACCATCTATCGCCGCAACCTCTGCCAGATGGCTGTCCTTACAGTTCTGAACCATCATGTTCGTCCATTTAATATTTTTTGCATGGGCGAACTTTATCGCCGTATTACTGTTCCCGTTCTCGTCCCAGACGCCGCCGTCAATGACGATATTGGAATGGTAATATCCCTGCGCCGTATCCTCAGCGTCCCCGCACTTGATCAGATTCGCTTCGATGCCCGCCTTCTGCTTTATCACCACATCGTGTACATAGAGATAAGTATTACTGTAAATATTTAAGCCGTGCTCTATGACATATGTCCCCGGCTCCACAACCACCTTCACCGGAAGTTCCTTTGTCGCCTTCTCCTTTGCATTTAACAGTGCTCTCTTCAACGCCTGATAATCGCCGCGCTGCTGTGCCTCCGCCCGGCTGACTTTCATAATATAGTATCCCCCGGAGACACTACCTTCCTGCAGCTGGTCATACAAAGAGGCCTCCGCTTTCAAAATAGTCTGCGCCCCCGCATTTTCCACCGGAGCAGCCCCCAAAATCAGGCACAGGCTTACCAGCAAAGCTCCTATTTTTTTCCAAACATTCATCTCACTATCCTCCCTAAAGTTTCCCTCTGCATATGCTTTGCACATGCGTTTCGTCAAAATTCTACCATAGCGCTCAAACGCAATCAAGATTTTTCTTTGCCCGCCTTAATATACGGATTATTCCAGAATGCTATCATCAGCTCCACGGACATCAGGCACCAGATGACAGGCTCGCAGAAAATCACGGCCGTGTACGCATATTTGGGAATAAACACAATCACAAATACAATTTTTCCAATGAGCTCTATAATGCTGGAAAACACGGGCAGGACTTTCTGTCCGATCGCCTGCAGGGCATTTCTGGTGCAGTTTACCAGCCCCAGTATAAAATAGAATGGCGCGACAACCCGCAGATACATTGCACCATTTTCCAGAACCACCGCTTCCGCAGACCCGGAAATCAGATGTACCATGTACGGTGCAAACAGCCACAGAAAAACGGTAATGACAAGCGTGGCGCAGGCATTATACAGATAAGCGCACTTCATTGCCCTGCGGATACGTCCCACCTGATTGGCGCCGCGGTTCTGGGATACAAAGGTACTTACCGTCTGTACCATGGCACTAAAGAGCATCATGCCAAACTGATACAGTTTTCTTGCCGCAGTATGACCTGCAATCACGAGGTAGCCCAGATTATTGATTCCCGACTGTAGAATAGCGCTCCCGGCAGAAACCAGACAGTGCATAAGTGCCATGGACAGACCCTGCTCCGTCATTTCCTTATATAAGTTTACATCTATGGCAAAATACTCCTTCTTTGGTATTAACAATCTGGCGGATTTTATTATGTAAATCAGACAGAGCACTACAGAGATTCCCTGCGCAATTACGGTCGCAATGGCTGCGCCCACAACCCCCATGCCCATATGACGGATAAACAGTATATCCAGTCCTATATTGGAGACCGAAGAAACCACCAGAAACACCAGCGGCATAACACTGTTTCCAATCGCCCGCAGCATTCCGGAGCACAGATTATAAGCAAACATAACACCCATAAAAAGGGTAATGGCAGAAACATAGCGGTGCGCTTCATCAATAATCTCAGGCGGAGTATTCAAAAGCCTTAAAAATGGCATTAAAATCACTCTTGTCAGCAGTGTGAGAACTACGGTGATCACCGCGGCAATCACAAGGGAGGAAGCCACCGAGCGTTTCAGCAGGTTCTCATCTTTAGAACCGTAGCTTCTGGCTGTCACAATGGACAGACCTCCCCCGATGCCAAAGGCAAAGCCAATCAGCAGGTCATATACCGGCGTAGCCGCACCCATGGCTGCAAGCGAGGCTTCGCCCAGCGTATGCCCTACAATCACCGTATCCACCGTATTGTAGAGTTGCTGGAAGATACTGGATAGAAAAAGGGGAATTGCAAAGCGAACCATTGGCCCGAAAATCGGCCCATGCAGCAAATCCACCTGTGAGGCCTTTGAAATTTTATTCATAACTTTTCTCCTTTGATTTTGATTCTATTATTATATGCGTATGTACAGGCATTGTCAAAAATAAATGCTATTGCGCATTTTGACTTTCCCCATTTTTTCTGAGAACTGATTATGCTGCTCCGCCATTCTAT
>JAMPHB010000008.1 GCA_023663685.1 Blautia sp. | reverse complement strand
AAATAAAACTTCTCATGTTTCCTGTCTGCAAAAACCATGTGTGTGTTGTCGGCGCTCTGCGCCACTGCTCTTAACGCTGTGTTGTTCATCTTTTCTACCTCCAATTTTATTTTTTGACCATAACAAAAGGACACTTCCAAATTCTCACTTGGAAAGTGTCCTAAAGGCACATACCTATAAAATTGAATGCCGCACAAAACGTATTATAAGGTATTATTCCGTATTATGCGTAGCAAATTTGTAGTAAATTTGTAGTAAATCATAACTCAAAACCGCTGAAACCCTTGATTTTACTGGTTTTCTTTACCCAAAGTTTTCATCGTCGGGAACAGCAGCACATCCCGGATCGCTGCCGAGTCCGTCAGCAGCATCACCAGCCGGTCGATGCCATAGCCGATGCCGCCCGTGGGAGGCATACCGATCTCCAGCGCATTCAAAAAGTCCTCGTCTGTGTGGTTCGCCTCCTCATCGCCCGCGGCGAAAGCCGCATCCTGCGCGGCAAAGCGCTCGCGCTGGTCGATGGGGTCGTTGAGCTCGGAATAGGCGTTACACATCTCCCATGTGTTGATGAAGAGCTCAAAGCGCTCCACCTTCCCCGGATCAGAGGGCTTCTTCTTCGTCAGCGGAGAAATCGCAAGCGGGTGATCCATAATAAAAGTCGGCTGCACCAGCTCCTTCTCACAGTACTCCTCGAAAAAGAGATTGATAATATCTCCCTTCGTGTGGCGCTCCTCATACTCGATGCGGCGCTCCTTGGCCAGTGCCTTGGCCGCATCGTCGTCCGCCACCGCGTCAAAATCAATGCCCGCGTACTTCTGAATCGCCTCATTCATCGTCATACGCGCAAAGGGTCTGCCAAGATCAATCTCGATACCGTTGTAAGTGATTTTGCTGCTGCCGCAGACCTTTTCCGCCAGATAGCGGAACATGCTCTCAGTCAGCTCCATCATTCCCTCGTAATCCGTATATGCCTGATACAGCTCCATCAGGGTAAACTCCGGGTTGTGACGGGTGTCTGTCCCCTCATTGCGGAATACCCTGCCAATCTCATACACGCGCTCAAGGCCACCGACGATCAGACGCTTTAAGTATAACTCCAAAGAGATGCGAAGCTTCACATCCTCATTCAATGCATTGTAATGCGTGTCAAAGGGTCTCGCCGCCGCACCTCCCGCGTTGCTGACCAGCATCGGCGTCTCCACCTCCATGAAGCCTCTCTCATCAAGGAAATTCCGAATCTCCCTGATAATCTGGGAACGCTTAATGAAGGTATCCTTTACCTCCGGGTTCATAATCAGATCGACATACCTCTGGCGGTAGCGGGTATCTGTGTCCGTAAGTCCGTGGAACTTCTCCGGCAGAATCTGCAGGCTCTTGGATAGCATGACGACAGACTCCGCATGAATGGAAATCTCATCGGTCTTTGTCTTGAACACAAAGCCCCTCACACCAAAGATATCTCCTACATCTGCGCGCTTGAAGTCCTTGTACGCCTCCTCTCCCAGATCGTCCCTTGTCACATAGACCTGAATGCTTCCCTTCAAATCCTGAATATTGCAGAAAGAAGCTTTCCCCATCACGCGCTTGAACATCATGCGCCCCGCGACGGAAACCTCCTTTCCCTCCAGCTCCTCAAAGTGCTCCTTCACGTCCACACTGTGATGCGTTACATCATACTTAGTGATGACAAAGGGATCCTTTCCATTGTCCTGCAATTCCTTTAGCTTCTCCCGGCGCACCTTCAAAAGCTGGTTGATATCCTGCTGCCCGCCATTATTCTGCTCTGCCATGTTCTAATCCTCTCTAACTCACGGTTGATCTCTGTATCTCCAACAGCTTGTATGACAGCTCCCCCGCCTCTGTCTCCACGGTGACGGTGTCTCCCACCTTCTTGCCGAGAAGCGCCCGGCCTACCGGGGACTCATTGCTGATCTTGCCCTTTAAGCTGTTGGCCTCTGTGGAGCCCACGATCTTGTACTCCAGCTCTTCGTCATATTCCATGTCGAGGATCTTCACCTTACAGCCGATGCCTACCTTCTCCAGATCCGCTTCCTCCTCGACAAAAACCTCCGCATTTTTCAGAATCTTCTCAATCTCCTCAATCCGGGCCTCAATATCGCGCTGCTCATCCTTCGCCGCATCGTACTCTGCATTCTCGGACAAGTCTCCCTGCTCCCGGGCCTCCTTGATCTTCTGGGAGACCTCCTTGCGCTTTACGACCTTTAAGTCCTCCAGCTCGTCCTCCAGCTTCTTCAGTCCTTCATAAGTCAGAATATTCTTCTTCGTTTCCATTTGTCTACCCCGCTTTTCTTAAAATACACTCATATGATAGAAATATTCTCCGAAAACAACTAACGTATTATATCGAATTCACCGTGGCTTGTCAAGTATCTGACAAGCCTCAAACAGCTCCCGGAGCTCCTCATAGGACTCCACCTGATTGACCGCCACCCGAAGCTTCGACGAGCCGGGATAGCCGGCGGTGTACCATGCGGCATGTTTGCGGATCTCCCGGATTCCCGTGTACTCTCCCTTATAGTCGAGAAGCATTTGGGCATGGCGCAAAACCATATCCGCCACCTCCCGCATATCCGGTTTTGGCAGCTTTTCCCCCGTCTCAAAAAAGTGCAGAAGCTGCCGGAAAATCCATGGGTTGCCCTGCGCCCCCCGGGCAATCATAAATCCGTCACAGCCCGTCTGCTCCTGCATGGCTGCCACGTCCTCCGCTGTCCTTATGTCGCCGTTGCCGATCACCGGGATCGACACCGCCTCTTTGACCTGACGGATTATATCCCAGTCTGCCCTGCCGGAATAATACTGCTCTCTGGTTCTTCCGTGAACTGCCACCGCAGCCGCCCCTGCCTCTTCCGCGATTTTTGCCAGCTCCACCGCATTGACGTTTTTCTCGTCAAAACCCTTGCGGATTTTCACAGTGACAGGCTTTTTTGTGGCACAGACCATTTTACGGATAATCTCCCCTGCAAGGCGTGGATTCTTCATCAGCGCCGAACCCTCGCCATTGTTCACGATTTTCGGCACGGGGCAGCCCATATTGATATCGAGAATATCAAAGGGAAGCTCCCCGATCTGCCCTGCCACCTCCGCCATAATATCCGGGTCGGAGCCAAACAGCTGCAGGGACACCGGATGCTCCTGCGGGTCTATGGTCAGAAGTTCCTGCGTATTGCGGTTCTTATAAAGAACCGCCTTGGCGCTGACCATCTCCATGCACAAAAGCCCCGCCCCTTGTTCGCGGCACAATAAGCGAAATGGCAGGTCTGTCACGCCTGCCATGGGAGCCAGTATAAGATTGTTCGGCAAAATTACATTCCCGATCGCCAGTCGTTTTATCTGCGTTGTTTCCATATCTATTTTATTTTACGGTTCTGCTTTTTATACACGAGCTGAATACCTTTTAGTGTAAGATTCGGATCGTAAACATCTATTGCATTCGTCTCGTTGGCAATAATTCTTCCAAGTCCCCCGGTCACCACGGTTTTCACATTTTCCCGCCCGACCTCCTCCTTCACCTTGCAGATAATGTACTCCAGCTGTCCAATCTGCCCGTACACAAGGCCGGACTGCATACTGGTGATGGTGTCCTTCCCGAGAATGCAGGGCGGTTTTTTTATCTCTATCTCCGGCAGCTTCGCCGCATCTTCCCAGAGTGCCCGGGCAGAGATGCGGATACCCGGCGCGGTAATCCCGCCCAAAAACGCACCACTCTCATCCACAAAATCATAAGTCGTGGCCGTACCAAAGTCAATGACCAGCACCGGGCCGCCATAGATTTCGTAAGCCCCCACCGCATCGGCAATCCGGTCTGCGCCAATCTGCTGCGGATTCGGGGTCACAATGCGGATACCCGTCTTAATTCCCGCCTCAACCACAATGGGCGTAATGTGAAAATACTTGATCAGCGCCCCCTCCAGAGAGTGCATGACATTTGGCACCACAGAGCAGATAATCGCATCCTGAATGTCCGAGCCCTGAATCTCATTCCTCTCCAGCAGATTTCCCAGCAGCATCCCGTACTCGTCCGAGGTACGGGGCATTTTCGTCGTAATCCGAAAGCTGGCTGTAAGCGCGTCCTTATCGAACACGCCGCAGGTAATATTCGTATTGCCCACATCAATCGTCAGTAACATTCTTCCTCCTCAAAGCCCTCTCCCATGAAAAAAATGCGGTAGTAAGTCTCCAGCGCCTCCATCAGCTCCCGTTTTTCACTCTGGTACTGCTTGATTTTCAGCACGCTTCCTATCTCGTCGTAAAAAAAGTCCCCCTCTTCGCTGCTTGTCCGGTATTCCAGGCTGCCCTCCTCGTCGAAGTACAGCTCCAGAATCCCACCCACGTCCTCCGTATAGAGCACACACATAATCTTGAGCTCATCCCGGATGGAGGAAGGAAGCCCCTCAAAATCCTCGTTCAGATAATATTTTTTCTGGTATGCGTTCGACACGCAAAGGGTCACACAGTCAGACATATCCATATATTCCTCTCACCGAAACTTCTCCCGAGGAGACCAGCTTGCGGGACTCCCAGGTATCCACAATGAGCTCTCCCCGCTTAGTGATTCCCATTGCCTTCCCCTCAAAGGGTTCCTTCGGGTCTAACACCTTCACATCCATTTGAAGATTTACAAGCATGGCATTGTACTCCTTTTGCAGCCCCTCGAGATCCTCTGTCTGCAGGAAAAGTCCATAGTATTTTTCAAAATGCTCCAGTACCCGCTCTATGATATCCGCCCGGTGCAGGCGCCTGCCGCACTCCGTGCGAAGAGAACCCGCCATGTGTGCAATATCCTCTGGAAAGCTTTCGTTGTGCACATTGATTCCAATACCGATGACAATGTGATTGATATAGTCGAACTGGGCGCTCATCTCCGTCAGGATTCCACACACCTTTTTCCCGTGCATCACGATATCATTGGGCCACTTGATCCGGGCAGGCTCGCCCGCCACATCTGTAATCGCTTTGGCAACTGCCAGCGCCGCCACCAGCGTCAGCATGGAAGCGTTGTTCGGATTGATCTCCGGCTTTAGCATCAGCGTCATAAAAATACCGGAACCGGCGGGAGACTCCCAGCCTCTGCCCCTGCGCCCCCTGCCGACGGTCTGCTGCTCCGCCACCACCAGCGTACCGCTGGGGTGTCCAGCCTCTGCCAGCTCCTTCGCCTTGGTATTTGTGGAATCCAGACAGTCATAATAGAAGATCTCGCAGCCCGCCCACTTGGTATTCCGCAGGCTCGCCAGCTCTGCCTCATTTACCACGTCCGGCGCATGGCTCAGATGATATCCCTTGTTCTGTGCCGCCTCGATCTCGTACCCGGCTTCCTTGAGCTGGTTGATTACCTTCCAGACCGCCGTCCGGGAAACCCCGAGTTTATTGCAAAGCTCCTGCCCCGACACATAGTCCCCGGACTCCCTGAGCATTCTGAGTATCTCTGCTTTCATAGTATTCGCCTCTAATCAGACAAGGTTGCCTTCATAATCGCCTTAATGGAATGCATACGGTTCTCCGCCTCGTCAAAGACCACCGACCTCGGCCCCTCAAATACCTCGTCCGTCACCTCCAGCTCGGACATGCCAAACTTTTCGTATACCTGCCGCCCAATCGTCGTTTTTAAATCGTGAAACGCCGGGAGACAGTGCATAAAGATTGCGCTCTCCTTCGTATATTCAAAGACGGCGGCGTTTACCTGATAGGGCTTTAAATCCCCGATGCGCTCCGCCCATGCCTCCTCCGGCTCACCCATGGACACCCACACGTCTGTGTAAACCACATCTGCCCCGCCTGCAGCCTCCGCCACATTGTCCGTCAGCGTGATGGTCGCCCCCGTTCCCGAGGCCACGTCCACACAGTAATCTACCAGCTCTTTATCGGGATAATATTTCGGATTCGTGCAGGCGACAAAATGCATACCCAGCTTTGCACAGGTCACCATCAGGGAATTTCCCATATTATAGCGGGCGTCCCCCATATACACAAGCTTCACTCCCGAAAGTCTGCCCAGATGTTCGCGAATCGTCAGCATGTCCGCAATCATCTGTGTCGGGTGAAACTCGTTCGTGAGTCCGTTCCAGACCGGAACTCCTGCGTATTTTGCAAGCTCCTCCACGATTTCCTGCCCATAGCCGCGGTACTCGATGCCGTCAAACATTCTGCCAAGCACCCGCGCCGTATCCGCAATGCTCTCTTTTTTGCCAATCTGGGAGCCGGCCGGGTCGAGGTAGGTCACATGCATACCCAGATCGTGAGCTGCCACCTCAAAGGAGCATCGGGTTCTGGTGCTGGTCTTTTCAAAGATCAGGGCAATATTCCTCCCTACCAGACTGTCGTGAATCACGCCCTGACGCTTTTTCTCCTTGAGCTCTGCTGACAAATCAATCAGATACAGAATCTCCTCTGGAGAATAGTCCATTAGCTTTAAAAAACTGCGTCCCTTTAAAGTCATTTTCTCCCGCCTCCTCGCACATATCGTTACATGGAAGCTATTTTACTACTTTTTTGGGGATATTACAAGGATAAAGAGCGATTTGCCGCGTGAATCCCCTATGCAGCGGGCGGCGGCGAAGCGCGGGGTGGATTCACGCTATCGGTTTTGTCAAATGGATTTTCTAAATGTTCTGGAAAGTTTGTATCCTTTGACGCGACCGCCCGCAATTCGCCGTCGTGGCTCAGTGCGGACTTTACGGGACATCCGTGTCCCGCAATCGCTGATTCTGCGCAGAACATTAAGAAAATCCAATTTTCCGCCACAAAGATAGCTTTGAAATCCACCCCGCGCTTCGCCGCCGCCCGCTGCATAGGGGATTCCCGCGGCAAGCCGCTTTCTGATTTTATCCCCGCAAAAACAAGCGGAGCCTCTGGCATTAAACCAGAAGCTCCGCTCACACTGCTTCTTTTAATAGAATACAATCGGTCCAATCACAACTCCGTCGTGTCCGCTGGAAGCAAGTTTGAAATACTTTGCTCCCCCGGTGGGATCCGCTCCATTTATGGCTGCCTGCGCCGCCTGTTTTGCGCTGGAGCTTACACCGGCTGCCAGCCGCTGCTCTAATCTGCCGGAGGACGCCGGTCCAAACTGGCCGCTCTGATATATCACACCATATATGCTGTTCGGGAAATTTCCGCTCCGCACACGATTCAGAACTACCGCACCAACGGCTGTCATGCATTCTGTACCACAGCCGCCCGCCTCACACTGAACCAGCGCAGCCAGAAGTGTCACCTCATCTGCACTTGCCGCTAAGGACGGCCCCTGCGTCGTTCCCGGACTGGAGGTCTGTCCGCCAGAGCCGGAACCGGAGCCGGAGTTCGAGGACGCTGCTGCCTGAGCTGCCTGCGCCGCTGCCTCCTCCTCAAGAGTCACAGCCTTGCCCGTATCCAGTTTTACTGTTACATATTCTGCGCTGACATAGCAGGTCTTAGAGTTCACCTTCACGGCTACCCAGCCCTTAATCTCATCTGCTTTTTTATCTACAATCAGCTTATCTCCAGAGGCCAGCGCCTTAACGACACTCGCATTCTCATCTGCCTCACTGCGGACGCGGAGTCCGTTCGTCGTCGCCTTCGCCACGGTATCACAGTGCTTTTTTGCATATTTAAGTGCATCCTGTCCAAAGAGACAGTATTCATTCTTTACATAACCCTTCACATTGCCGGAGGCAATTTTTGTCCAGGTATCGCCCTCTTTTTTTATCACTGCGCGGTCGCCCTTATACATCTTGCCGACAATCTTAGAGTCCGCATCCGGCTTTTCCCGAACATACAGAAAATCCTTGACATCCGCCATCAGCTTATCCTGCCACTCCTCTTCCTCTGAGGTAAGTTCCTCCTCTATGGCGGGCTCTGTCTCCTCTGCGACGGTGCTCTTTTGCTCTGCCGCTTCCTCACCGGAGGCCGCTACCATCGTAAGCTCCTCCTTTTCAACATAGACTGCCAGATCCAGCTCGTCTGCTGCCTCCACCCCGTATGCATTGATGGTGGCTGCAATCCCTGCGACTCCGTTCTGCTCTAACTCGGTTGTATACTCACGCCCCACGGCGCTTTCGCCATTTGTAGTAATGGATGTGATTGTAAGTGCCGCCACAAGTCCTGCAACTGCGATACCCTCTATCATCTTCTTACTTGCCTTCATGTCTGAACCTCCGCATTTTCTAGGTGCATTCTATGCAATAAATCTCACACATATGTCACCTTTTTAAACACTTTATTTCAAATATTACAACTTTGTTACGACGGGTATTGTAGCACAGAGAAAGTGCCATGTCAATCATTTTGGTGAAAATTTGGATTTTTCTCTCCACTTTTTGCCAAAATTTGCGAAAAAAATGGGCGCAGACCACATAATTGCTCTCATTTCGCTGTTTCTAAATATTGAAAATATGTTACAGCCGCTACGCGAGAAAAGCCAGTTTGCAGCGGATGGCGGTGTGCGCAAAAAGATTTCAACGCTATCCTTGTGTCGGAAAATTGGATTTTCTTAGTGTTCTGTACAGAATCAGCGATTTCGGGACATGGACGTCCCACAAAGCCCGCACTGAGCCACGACGGCGAATTGCGGGCGGTCGCGTCAAGAAATGCGGCCTTCTCAGAACACTTAGAAAATCCATTTGACAGAACTGATAGCGTGAATCCTTTTGCGCACACCGCCATCCGCTGCCAACCGGCTTTCCGGGCGATTTGCGGGAAGCTCTTCCTTTTTCCATCTCCACATGTTATAATCTCCCTGACAGCAATTCGGAAAGGAGACAACTTTATGGATTATGGAATGCCGACCCTGATAGAACTGGATTCTCTGGAGGAGACGGCGGAGCTCTGCCAGGATCTGGGACTTCAATTTATAGAACTGAATATGAATCTTCCCTCCTGCCAGCTTGAGAAATTAGAGGAAACGGATATCCTGTCGGAGTTAAAAGCCAGATATGACATATATTTTACGATTCATCTGGACGAAAATCTGAACGTCTGCGATTTTAATAAACTGGTGGCAAAAGCCTACACGGACACTGTATTTCGGACGATTCAGGCCGCCAAAAAGCTCTCCGTGCCCATTCTGAACCTGCATATGCACCCCGGCGTATACTTTACTCTGCCGGACAAAAAGGTATATCTTTTTGAAAAATACTCCGACAGCTACCGCAAAGCCTGGCAGGAATTCCGGAAAATGTGCGAAGATGCCATCGGTGGGGAAAATCTTCGCATCTGTATCGAAAATACAGACGGATACCGGGAATTTGAGAAAAATGCCATCGACATGCTTCTGGAGAGTCCCGCGTTTTATCTGACGTGGGATATCGGTCACTCCCACGCGGCGGACGATATCGACGAGCCCTTTCTTATAGAACGAAAGCAAAAGCTTACGCATTTTCATATACATGACGGTCTTGGCAAAAAGAATCACATGACGCTGGGGAGTGGAAATATTGATCTTAAGCAGAGACTTGCAATTGCAGAAATGTATAACTGCAGATGTGTGGTCGAGACAAAAACCGTAGAAGCATTGAAACAATCCGCAGACTGGCTTACAGAAAACGGATATTTAAGGGGCTGTGGAAAAGGCTGAATAAAAGGGGCTTTTCACAGCCCCTTTATATCCTATATGATATTACAGTCTCTTAAGCAGGGCTTCCCGCGCCTCCTCGTAGCCCGGCTTGCCCAAAAGTGCAAACATGTTCTTCTTGTAGCTCTCCACACCCGGCTGGTTGAAGGGATTCACTCCTAAAAGATATCCGCTGACACCCACCGCAAACTCAAAGAAATAGAAGAGCTCGCCGAGATAGAATTCGTTCTGCTCCGGCACCTTGATCATCAGATTCGGAACATTTCCGTCTGTGTGTGCCAATATCGTGCCATTCATGGCGCTCTTGTTGACAAAATCCATGTCCCTGCCCGCCAGATAGTTCAGGCCGTCCAGATCTACCGGCTCCTCCCCAAGCACAACCTTCTCGCGGGAAGTCTCCACATTCAGCACCGTCTCAAACATCAGCCGTGCGCCGTCCTGGATAAACTGTCCCATCGAGTGCAGATCCGTGGTCAGATCGACGGATGCCGGGAAAATACCCTTCTGATCCTTGCCCTCGCTCTCTCCATAGAGCTGCTTCCACCATTCTGACACATAATGGCAGGAAGGCTCATAGTTCGCCAGCACCTCGATGCTCTTACCCTTGCGGAGCAGAATATTGCGGACTGCCGCATACTGAAGCGCGTCATTGTCTGCAAAGGGCTGCTCTAATGCAAGCTTCCTTCCCTCTGCCGCGCCCTCCATCAATTTATCAATGTCCGCGCCGCTGACCGCAATCGGAAGCAGACCAACTGCCGTCAATACTGAGAAGCGTCCACCCACATCATCGGGAACCACAAAGCTCTCGTAGCCCTCCTCATTGGCAAGGTTCTTGAGCGCACCCTTTGCCTTGTCGGTGGTGGCATAGATGCGGCTCGCCGCACCTTCCTTGCCGTACTTTTTCTCCAGCATCTCCTTAAACACGCGGAACGCGATCGCAGGCTCCGTGGTGGTGCCGGACTTAGAGATAATATTCACGGAAAAATCCCGGTCTCCGATCACGTCCACAAGTCCCTTCAAATAGGTGCTGCTAATGCTGTTTCCAGCGTAATAAATCTCCGGGGTTCCACGAACCTCCTTCGGCAGATTGTTATAGAATCCATGCCGTAAAAATTCAATCGCTGCTCTCGCGCCGAGATAGGAACCGCCAATGCCAATCACTACCAGCACCTCGGAATCCGACTGGATCTTCGCGGCCGCCTTCTTAATGCGCGCAAACTCGTCCTTGTCATAATCGACGGGCAGATCAATCCAGCCTAAAAAATCGTTGCCCGCTCCCGTTTTGGAAACCAGCTGCTCCTTCGCGTCAGCGACAAGCTTTTCCATATAAGAGATTTCCTCCCTGCTGACAACATCTGCCTTAGAATAATCAAACGTGACCTTACTCATATTCCCCACTCCTTTTTCAAAAGGTTAAACTTATCTTACCTTATGTATTTTAGCAGAGTGCAGCTGGTTAATCAAGGAAAAAGCGGTGCTTATGGGAAAATTTCCTGCAGCATCGCAGAAATAATGCGGCTGTTCTCCTCCTCGCTGCGATCGGCGTCCTGCATTCCCCCCTCTGCCTGCAGCTTATGCTCCGGTTCCTCTCCCGCCTCCTCCGCCTCCATTACCACTGCAAGGTACTCCCTGACCTTCCCCACAATCCCGTCAAGGCTCTTCTGCAGCCTTTTCGTCCGGCGCAAAAGCCTGAGCTGGTTCACCAGAAGCACTAAGAGCACCAGCCAGAAAATCCCCGTCAAAATCGTCTGACTGTAGGTCTGCACAAACAAAATCATCTCCGACATATGTATCCTCCTTGTCCCGTATCCTATTACTCCGCCCGAGTAATAACAGAAAGCTTCTACGCATAATTATAGTAGATACGGCTCTCAAACAAAATACATAATCGACCGCAAGTTTCGACACCTGTAATGCCTCCGAAGGAGGTATTACCTACTGCTTCCAAGAAGCTCCTCTGCCTTCTGGAGTTCCTGCTCCGATGCATTCAAAAGAAGGATTGCCTGCGTTCGGTTCCTCCCGTTTTTTAGAAATCCCGCAATGCAGGAGATACGTTCTTCCATTCTGCCCTGCTCTTTTCCCAGTGCGATTCCCTGCTCTTTTCCCAGTGCGATTCCCTGCTCTTTTCCCAGTGCAATTCCCTGCTCTTTTCCCAGTGCGATTCCCTGCTCATATTTTTCCTGATAATTCATCTGCAATGTCATATAATCCTTCTCCACTTCGTTCCGGTCGGTGCTGAACAGACATCCGCCGGATGTCTAGCACCCTCCATTTTTCATTATTCCTGACAGACTGCACCGCTTCGTCCAGCTATATGTGTTTATGGCGTTGACAAGGACTGATCTTTGCCAGTCTGCCAGTCCAATGTTGATAGAATCCCGCCCGCGAAGTTCGCCTTGCCCTCCTGTATTTTAAGAATCTTCTCCTTTACTCCCAATATTCCAACAATTTTTCATCAATGGGTGCTATTTTTCCCTTTCCCTCTACTGAATCAGAAAATAATCCAAAAGCTTCGTAGCCACCCCGCTGAAGACAAATTTATCATACACATCTCCAGCGATAGTACATCGTCTATGGATTCTTTATCTCTGTATATAACCCCAAGCTGTCTGTATTCATTTAAAATATATCGAAATATTATTATAGAATCTCCTCTTTTCAGACACATAATTATAGCAAAAGTCGCTGAAGTCTCACGGTTTCAGCGATTTTCTTTAGGGGAATTCTATAGCCCCAACCTTTAGGTTGTCCTTTACTACAGCCACAAGCAATATCAGAATAAACTGTCTGCACCTCCATCTTCCCGAATTTTCTTGTTGCGTTTACGCCTGAGTTCCAGCAATTCCCTACCGAAAAACTCTGCCTCTTCTTCCTTTTCACAGTCCTTTATGTTCAAAGTCCCTTGTGTACCATCTTCCAGCAACAATTCCTTGGTATGTAACACCATGTGGCCTATTTCATGCGCCATCAGTTTGCGGATTTTACCTATCACTTTATAGTCAAAATCCCCATTGGGCTTTGTAATAGTATCTCTTAACGACGAGGCCAGATAAATAGTAAACGACTTACCGGATTTTATTACTCTTGCAATGTTATCGTCAGATATGTCTATGTATCCAATATCAACGGTATAATTATTCCGCCTGATAACATCTTCCAGCTCTGACTTTTCCAATAACTCCTGCGTGGTATCCAGTTCCCTGCTAATCTTTTCCGATATCCTTGTTTTCAGCTCAGACAGCTTTTTCTGATAATATCCCCGGACAATGTCTTTTATATATTCGCTGCTTGCATAGGTTGCATGAATCAATTGAAACTGCTCCGAAAGAGCGTTTATTTCCTCCGCTTTCCCCCTAATGTCATTCTTTCTTGCTGCGTTCATATTAATTTTTCCATTTCTGTTCTATAATAGAAGTAAGAAGTGCCTTGTAATCCGCCTCCTCACTTTCAACATTCCTGCCAACAATTTCACAGTCGAACATGCCAGAAAGAAAAGCTATTTTCTGGGAATAGTTTGACTTATCCGACAATACCGCATAAGTCTCTATTATCTGATTCGCCTCCTCATAGGTGCCGGAGAGCTCAATAAGTGCCTTTATCTGCTTTCTTTTCATACCTTCTCTTTTTCCTTTCCGCCATGTTTTCGTAAATGAAGTGATTTATATTATATATTAGAATATGCGAAAACACAATATAAGATGTTGAATTTTCGCCAATTTTCCGTCAAAAACAAGGCTTCCTCACACCGCCAGCAGCTCCATCAGCTCTTCCCTGCTCAGCGCCGCAAGACCTCCCATCTCGCCGCTTAAAATCTCGTCTGCAAGATTCGCCTTGCCCTCCTGCATCTTAAGAATCTTCTCCTCGATGGAATCCTTCACGATCAGCCGGTACACCGACACGACCTTTTCCTGCCCAATTCTGTGCGCCCGGTCCGTGGCCTGGTTCTGCACCGCCTGATTCCACCACGGGTCATAGTGGATCACAATGTCCGCCCCGGTCAGATTCAGTCCCGTTCCCCCCGCCTTTAGGGAAATCAAAAACACCGGCGTCTCGTCCCCATTGAATGCCTTGACCAGATGAATCCGCTCCTCCTTCGAGGTAACGCCGGTAATCTTGTAAAATGCAATGCCTTTCTGCTTCAAATCCTGCTCCAGCAGCTCCAGCATGGTAGTGAACTGGGAGAACACGAGCATCTTGTGCCCGCCCTCCATGGCGCTCTCAATCAGCTCCAGACACGCCAGCCGTTTCGCAGATTCCCCCGTGTAATCCTCGAACAAAAGCGACGGGTCACAGCAGATCTGCCGAAGCCTTGTAAGCTCCGCCAGTACCTGCAGCTTATTTTTCCGGTAATTCTCATCGGTCTCCTTCTCCAGCATCTGACGCATACGCACCACCTGGCCGTCGTACACCTGACGCTGTGCCTCCTCCATATGCGCGTACTGCACTTCCTCCAGCTTTTCCGGGAGATCTTTTAGCACATCCTTTTTCAGTCTCCTTAAGATAAAGGGCGACACCATGCGCCTGAGCTGCACGGTTGCCTGCTCATCCTTACTTTTAGTGATCGGAGCCTCAAAATCCCTTCGGAAACTCTCATAGCTGTATAAAAAGCCCGGCATCAGGAAATCAAAAATGCTCCAGAGCTCACTCAGCCGGTTCTCGATGGGCGTTCCGGTCAGCGCATAGCGCACCCGGCTGTCCACCAGCTTGACCGCCTTCGCCGCCGCCGTAGTCTGGTTTTTGATATACTGAGCCTCATCAATAATCTGATAAGAAAAATGTTTCCCCTCATAAACGTCGATATCCCGCTTTAAAAGGTCGTAGGAAGTCACCAGCACGTCCCAGTTCTCATATCCCCCGAGAAGCGCCATGCGCTCCTCCTTCTTCCCCGCCAGCACTGCCACCGTAAGCTCCGGGGCAAAACGCAGGAATTCCTCCCGCCAGTTGTATATCAGGGACGCCGGACACACCACAAGGGCTGTTCCCCCGCCGCCGCTCTCTTTATCGGAAAGCAGCACAGAGATCACCTGCAGCGTCTTTCCAAGTCCCATATCGTCGGCCAGAATGCCCCCGAAATGATTCTCCCGGAGGGTACACAGCCAGCGAAATCCGTATTTCTGGTAATTGCGCATCGTGTCCTTGAGTTCTGCAGGCAGCTCATAATCCGAATCCTTAACCGTCTTGAATTCCTTCACCAGCTTTTTAAAATTCTTGTCCCGCTCCGCATAAATATCCTCGTTCTGTTCCAGCATCTTGTCCAGATACAGTGCGCGGTAGAGTGGCAGATGCATCTTGCCTTTGACAAAATCCTTCGGAGAGATGCGCAGAGCCTCCATCATTCCGGCCAGCTCCATAAGACTCTCGTTTTCCAGATCCAGAAAATCGCCGTTTCGCAGCCGGTAGTATTTTTTCTTTCTTTTATAATGAAACAAGATATCCAGAAGCTCCTCCTGCGTCAAATCCTCGGAAAGCACTTCCAGATCCATGATATCGCTGTGCACAGACACTCCGACCGTCACTTTGGCGTGGTCGCGGATCTTAAGCCGCCGGAAGCGGTCGGTCGTCTCCACCATCCCCAGCTCCATGAGCTGTGAAAGTCCGGTATTCAGGAAATGATAGACGGCATCCGCATCCTGCCCACAGTGAAAGCTCTTATTCGCCCAGTCCCTCTCGGGGAAAAGCGCCTCCACTACCTCTAACGTCCCAATCTCCTCCTGTACGTCACGGACAGCCGCCTTCGGCAAATCGGCTATGCGCCAGTCGATCAGGTCGAACTCTTCTTCCCCGTATACCACCTTCGCCGTGCAGATGACATTGCCGTCCTCGGCGTCCAGATAGAAAACAAAGACCGCCTCCGGCGGAAGATATCTCTCAATCTCCTGCTTCTTCTCTATACTGACGTCCGCAAACTCCGACAGTCTCGGAAGCACACGGTAATAGAATTCCGACAGATTCCGCCTGCCAATCACCATGTCCAGCCTGCCCGTATACTCCGCAAGCTCCATCAACGGCCGCAGCCCGCGCTCGCACTCTCCGGTGATTTTTATCAGCTTGTCCTCCCGGTACAGATAAGTATGCTCCAGACCATAAAGAATCTCCGGCATCCGTCCCGTCACTCTCACACCGTGAAATATACCCCCCGCATCCTCCTCTGCATCCACTGTAATTTTGAGCCGTACCGCTCCCTCCTCCAGCTTTAGCACCATATCCTTCTTCGCCGCATGAAACTTATCAGAAAAGGGAATGGCACGCCCGCAGTAAAGGGCGAAAAACTGGTCGAGCCTCCCGCCATAGAGCCCGATGCGGTTGACGATCTCGTCGCCTCCCGCAGCGTACCTGCTGCCAGTCTGGCTGTTGCGATCCCTTGCCTCCTCCTCGCGGATTACCCGGCGGATAAACTGATACAGTTCCAGACTGTCCCTGTCAAATTCACACAATGCAAAATCCAGCATCGAGCTTTTCCCCTGCGGCAGCGTACCCCGCTTCTCCACCGCCTCCACAAGCTCTGGAAAATTTTTGACCACATACAGCTTTGAGGTTCCGCACCGCACCGACAGCTGCAGCATGGAAAGTGACCACTCCAGCCTTGGCTCCAGCCTGACCCGTTCCGTCAGTGCCTGATTTTCCTCTGCCACATTCGCCCGGCGTTCACTCTGGAACGCCTTCAGTAGACGGCGCGCCTCCAGATCCGTGGCATCCCCAAGATGTTCTCTCTCTATACGCTCCTGCGCCAGCAACAGCAACGCAATCGCATGGGGACAGAGCTTCTGCGGCCTGCTGTATACCCCCCATCGATTATCAAAATTAACCTTGCAGCCTCCCACAAAGCACAGCATTTTGTGAATCTGCGCATGATCAAATAAAATGCCCACACTGCCCCGGGACGGCGTGAGCTTACATTCCGCCTCCGCCTCCACGACCATGCCCTCCGCATGTATCTGTGAAACATAGCCTATTTGAAAATCCCGAAGAGCCACCGCACCACTCTCGATCAGCTTCTGTGCGGCCTTATAATCCTTTTCCATGATCCGGTAGGCATCTGTGATTTTGCTGAAATCAAAGTAAGAATACTCCTCCGGCTTCACAAAGGGATGGATCTGGCGGTTGATCGAAAGCTTTGACCCTGAATCAGTCTGGGACGGCGCAAACTTCTCCGCCACCGCAAAAAGAAGCGCAGCCATATGCTTGCAGCGCTTCCCATCCTGCGCATAGGGACAGTCACAGCTTAAGGACGGTCGCTTCCCGCTGGCAAAAGCCGCCTCCACATAATAGGGCTTCGTCCCAATCACCTCCGCGGTATATTTTGCCCCCTCCTGCTGCAAATTCGTCACTCTTCCCTTTATAAAATACTGCCTGCCCCTGCTCAGTATGTTCTGCGAAAACAGATAACTCCATTCCATAGCTTTAGCGCTCCTTCTTCTCTTTCTGCATTCATCTGTATATATTCTGTTTCAGTATAGCATACATTCTCACAAAAATCTTGACTTTTTCTCCGGTCGTTGTAAGATTAGATAGGAAACAAACGGCATAAAAAACATACCTTATAGATAGAAAAGGGAAAGGAAAGGTCATGGGAAACAAAAAAATCGTTATGACTGGAGGCGGCACGGCGGGACATGTGACGCCAAATATTGCCCTCATGCCGGCATTAAAGGAAGCCGGCTATGACATTACATACATCGGCTCCTACAGCGGAATGGAGAAAGGGCTGATTGAAGCGCAGGGTATCCCCTACCGGGGAATCTCCTCCGGTAAGCTGCGCCGGTATTTTGACTGGAAAAATTTCTCCGACCCTTTTAAAGTACTAAAAGGATACGGGCAGGCCATCTCCATTTTAAAAAAGGAAAAGCCGGACATCGTATTCTCCAAGGGCGGCTTTGTGTCGGTTCCGGTAGTTCTCGCGGCAAGGCACTGCAAAATCCCTGCCATTATCCACGAATCCGACATTACGCCGGGACTTGCCAACCGCATCGCCATAAAAAGTGCGAAAAAGGTATGCTGCAATTTCCCCGAAACCATGAAATACCTGCCTGCGGACAAGGCGGTGCTGACCGGCTCGCCGATTCGCCGGGAGCTGTTTTCGGGCAGCGCCGGGGCGGCTGAAAAACTCTGCGGCTTCTCTGACCACAAAAAACCTGTTCTCCTCATTATAGGGGGAAGCTCCGGCTCAAAGGCCATCAACGATGCGGTGCGCCATGTGCTGCCCGAGCTTCTGGAGGAATTCAACATTATCCACCTCTGTGGAAAGGGCAATCTGGACGACCAGCTTGCCGGGGTGATCGGCTACGCCCAGTTTGAATATGCCGGAGCGGAGCTTGCGGATATGTTCGCCCTCGCGGATCTCGCAATTTCCCGCGCGGGCGCCAATTCGATCTGTGAGCTTTTAGCCCTCCACAAGCCGGGCATCCTGATTCCCCTCCCTGCCAAATCCAGCCGCGGAGACCAGATTCTGAACGCAAAATCCTTCAAAAAACAGGGATTCTCTTATGTGCTGGAGGAGGAAGCGCTGAGCGACCAGACGCTGCTGGCCGCTGTGAGGGAGGTCTACCGCAACCGCGAACAATATATCCGGGCAATGTCCGAGAGCGGACAGATGGATTCCATTGGCACTATTTTAAAGCTCATCCAGTCTCTGTCCGGTTAAATCAAAAGCCTGCGGCGCGGGATTTCCCGTACCGCAGGCTTTTATACTGATAAGCATATTCCTCACATCTGCATCTGCTGGCAAATATCCTTCATCTCCTCCTCCGAAAACGTCCGCGGCTTCCACATCAGCAGCTTCTCTTCCGCAGCATAACGGGGAATCAGGTGCATGTGGAAATGAAATATGGTCTGCCCTGCCGCCTCGCCATTGTTCTGCAGCAGATTGTAGCCGTCGCAGCCCAGCGCCTCCTTCTCATGCACAATCACCCTCTTTGCAAGTTTCACCGCCCTCGCCAGCGTCTCTTCCTCCACCTCGTAAATGTCCGCATAGTGCTCCTTTGGCAAAATCAGTGCGTGTCCCCTGGCCGCGGGAGCCGCATCCAAAATCACCCGGAAATCCTCGTCCTCATACACGGTATTTGTGGGAATCTCCCCATTTGCCAGCTTACAAAAAATACAATTGTCGTCTCTCATTGCCTCCCTCTCCTTTCCTATTGCTTAAAAATTGAAAACCTGATCCAGCATCCGCAGCGTCTTAAAGTTCCCCTTCGCCGTCATGTCCCCTGTCATAAAGGCCCGCTGGAAGGTCATGCGCCCGTCCACGATGGACTGCAGCACATCCCTGCTGAGCTTTGCAATCACATCCACATTTTCCTCCTCGGCATAGCGAATTGTCAGCTCATCATTCTCCACAGACACATACAGCGGTGTTTTCATATCTTCTATAAGGAAGGAATAGCTGGCGCTGAAATCCTCTGTCGGAATAAAGTGGGACTCCAGCTCCTGAATGTAGGGACTTCCCTCCTCAGGCGCGGTCTTTTCCATCATGTCCTTGAACATGGTCGCCAGCTCCTCGATATCCTCCTTCTGTTTTTTTACATAGGTATCGTCCGACACATATTTCGAAAGCTGCTCGCTCTCCTGCGGCGTCAGGTTCAGCTGCTGCGTCCGCAGCACACTCTGCTTCACTGCCTGATTGCTGGTGGGCAGGCTCTTGATTTTCTGCGATATCGTCCGGTAGAGATTCTCCGCCTTTTTTTCAATAATCACATTGTAGTCCTGGCTCATCTCAAAAGACACCAGATCCTCCACATAGCCACAGAGACCTTCGCAGGGCAGGCCGCCCAGAAACTCCCAGGCATTTTCCAGCGCCAGTTCCCCCTCCCTCTCTCCGTAGGTGGTGGACATGACAATGGGCTGCATATAGGTAGAGTGAATCTTTTCCTTATTGCCGTAGAGCCAGCAGGCGTCCAGAAACTGCTGCATGTAGCCGCCGATTCCCAGCCATTCCACGGTGGTCGCCAGTATGATGCCGTCCACCTCCTTGAAGGTCTGGGGCAGCGTCGCGATCTCATTTTTGTGCTCGTAGATATTGATACGCTCCACATCGACCCGGAGCTCCCGCAGCACACCCTCCATTTTATTCAAAACATACAGCGTAGGGTCATCCAGCAGACCCCGGCCGCCATAGTATACGTTAATTTTCATATCCTTCTACTCCTTTCGGTTTTTTCCTATATAGAATGACGCTGAGCAGGGAGCCCGTCAGCAGCCCTCCAATATGCCCCCAGTTATCCACTCCTGCGGAAGTGATTCCAATGTACAGGCTGAGTACGATCATAAAAAGAATTCCCCAGTCTGTCAGCGTCTCATAATGTCCCCGGTTCTGCACCACGACCCACAGCAGCCCGGCAATCACGCCGAAGATGGCGCCGGAGGCTCCCGCCGACACGGCATAGTCCTCAGTGCGGAGCATGTACAGATAGCTCAGGCTGCAGCCTCCGACTGCGGCACAGAGATAGAGAATGAAATACCGGACATGTCCCATCGCCCTCTCAAGAATCGGTCCTGCACAGAAGAGAAGCAGCATATTGTTGAGGAGATGTTCGAAACCAAAGTGCAGAAAGGCTGCCGTCAAAAGCCGCCAGTATTCCCCATTCTCCCTGATATTCTCCGGCCAGACAGCGCCCATCCTAATCATAAAATCCATATCATATTCTGTGCTGCCCATTTTTTCCAGCACAAAAAACACGATAATATTGAGAGCCAAAAACAGATAGGTGACATAAGGTTTATTTTCCCTCATCGCCTACTCCTGCTCGGTGTATTCGCGGTCACGGCGGCTTCTGTCGCCCCGGTTGCGGCGTCTGTCACGGCGAACCTCCCGGTTGCCCGGCACCTCCCGCTCCCGGCGCTCTCCCCGCGCATTATCCCGGCCCGGACGGCTTTTGCTGCGATCTCTGTAATTTCTGTCCCCACGGTTCTCCCCACGGTTCTCCCCGTTGTTGTCCCGGCTTCCCTGCGGGCTCCTGTGGTTCTGCTCCCTGCGGCTCTCCCAGCCCTCACGGCTGCTTCTGGCCGGGCGCTCGCCGCGTTCGCTCCTGCGCTCATTTCCCTCTCCCGGCTCGCCCCTGCGGCGCTCCTCCTGCACGGGACGCTCCTTTTTCCTGCCTATGTACACATTCCACTTTGCATAAGCCTCCTGCGCGTTTCTCGAGCGGTAGATGACCTCCCGCTCCTCGCCCACGATATTTGTGATACTGTACCAGCCCTTGTCGTAGCCGAACTCGGCCTCTTTTCCCTCTACTTCTTTGCTTCCCAATACAAACTTATGTATCGCCTGCTGCTGCGCCATCGTCAATCCTCCTTATGTAACACATAATCTACGGCTTCCTTAAGCCTCTCGTCCTTCGCGAGCGCCTCGCTGTCCTGCTCCAGTGCCCGGGCTTCCTCCTCGCTAAAGAGCTCCCGCAGCATGACCTGATGGTTGTCCACCGGAATGTATGCCACCTTCTCCCTGTCAAACACCGAGCGCAGCACATAGTAGGGTACTCCCGGCTCTCCCCGCGCGGCGGAGAGGGAGACGATATTATCTACACGGCATACACCCTGCGTCTCGCTGTAAATCACCTGCTTTTTCTCAAACATGCTTTCCCCCGTCTATCGGACATTTCCTTATATTCTGTGCAAGGTACGCACTTTGTCCATATTGTATCATATTTATCCGCATTTTTCAAAAAATACTTTACATTCATCTGGTCATATAATTTTGTATCATTTTGGATATGTACATAATGTCAGTTCGGGATATAATAGTTAAAAACGGGAAGGAGGTCTGTTCCATGAAAAAAGCAGCGGTTATCAACGATCTGTCCGGCTTCGGGAAATGTTCTCTTACAGCCGCGCTGCCAGTACTGTCTGCCCTCGGCGTACAGTGCTGTCCGCTGGCTACTGCCGTTCTCACCGGACAAACCGGATATCCCCATTACTACTGCACCGACCTGACAGATATGCTCCCCCGCTACACTAGCGTCTGGGAACAAAACGGCGCACATTTTGATTCCATCTACACCGGCTTTCTGACCGGCTCCGGGCAGATTGGCCATGTGCTGGATTTCCTTGCCCATTTCCGGGAAAACGGCACGCTTCTCCTCGTAGATCCTGTGATGGGAGACGACGGCAGGGTTTACACTATGTACTCAGACGGACTGCTTGCCGGTATGAAGGAACTCTCCCGGCAGGCGGATCTGATTACGCCGAATCTCACAGAGGCCTGCCTGCTGGCGGACATTCCAATCGAAAGGATTCGTGGATGCAAAGGCGCAGAGCAGACTCTTGCCCTTGCGAAAAGCGCCGCCGAAATCCTCCGTTCCATGGCGGCTGTGCCGCAGGATGTGGTTATCACCGGGATTAAATGCCGCAGACAGGAGCAGCCTCTGATCTACAATCTCTCCCTCACCCCGGACGGTGCAAAGCTCTGTCAGGCACATTTTTTCGATTGCAACTTTTCCGGCACCGGAGATTTATTCTCTTCTGTGATGTGCGGCTGCCGCACGCAGGGTATGCCTACAGCGGATGCGGCGGAGCTGGCCACGCGCTTTCTCAGCCACAGCATCGAGGACACCATGAAGGATTCCGCCGACCGCAATGACGGCGTAAATTTTGAGCTGCATTTGCTGGAGCTGATTGATGGAATTCGCAGACTGCAGGAATGAAATATAATTAAAGGAAGGTTTAATTATGAAAAATATCGTTAAAAATCAACCATTAATTGCTGAGAAAAAGGAAAGTCAGCAGATGCGCCTGCTGACCTCTACCGCCATTTTCGCCGCCATGATTATGGTGATGACCGCCTATGTCGGCCATGTACCGGATATGATCAACGGCGGCTATATCCACTTTGGAGACAGCCTGATCTATGTGGCGGCATGTCTGCTCCCCACCCCCTACGCACTGGCTGCGGCCGCTATTGGCGGGGGGTTGGCGGATCTTCTCACCGCTCCCATGTGGACGCTGCCGACCATCATTATCAAAATGCTGATTGCGCTCCCCTTCACGAGCAGAAAAAACAAAATTGTGAATGTACACAATATAGTCGCTGTAATCTTAGCATTTTTCATAAGCGGGGTCGGTTATTATATCGCGAATGTATTTTTCATGGGTGGATTTTCCGGCGGTCTGCTGGCTTATCTGCTGGGTGGAAGTCTGATTCAGAGCGGCGGAAGTGCAATTTTATTTGTAATTTTTGGGCTGTTTTTAGACAAGATGGGCTTTAAGAAAAAATTTTTGAAGGATTAAGGAGGCAATATCATGGCAAAGATTTTATATGTATATAACGATCAGGTCTACGCAAACATCACAAACAAGTGCGACTGCGCCTGCACTTTCTGCATCCGCTCGCAGATGGACGGCGTGGGGGATGCGGATACGCTGTGGCACCAGCAGGAGCCGACTCTGGAGGAGGTTCTTGCCGCCATCGACGCCTTTGATTTTAAGGGATATAGGGAATTTGTCTTCTGCGGCTACGGCGAACCCACCTGCGCTCTGGAAACGCTGCTGGCCGCCGCCCGCTATGTAAAGGAGAAGACCGGACTGCCCATTCGGGTAAATTCCAACGGGCTGGGAAATCTCTACCACGGCAGGGACATTGTTCCGGAGCTGGCCAGTGTCGTGGACAGCATTTCTATCAGCTTGAACGCACCCAACGCGGAAGAATATGAAAAAGTTACCCGCCCCTCCTTCCCCCATGCCTATGAGGCGATGCTGGATTTTGCCGAGTCCTGCGGGAAGCAGATTGCCCATACCCAGCTCTCCATCGTGGATGTACTCCCCGGGGAGGATATCCGGGCATGTCAAAAAATTGCGGATTCCCGGGGTGTACACCTGAAAATCCGCAAATTTGAGCAGGGGAACTAAATGAAAATCCTCTGAATCAATCCTTAAACAAATCGGTAGAATAGTAGCGGTCGCCGCTGTCCGGGAGCAGCGCCACCACGGTTTTATTCTTGAATTCCGGACGCTTCGCCACCTCAACGGCCGCTTTTAGTGCCGCGCCGGAGGATATTCCCACGAGAACGCCCTCCTCTTTCGCAATCAGTTTGCCATATGCGAAGGCGTCCTCGTTCTCCACTGTGATCACTTCGTCATAGATCTCTGTATTCAGTGTATTCGGCACAAAGCCCGCACCGATTCCCTGAATCTTGTGCGCTCCCGCCTGCCCGGTGGAGAGTACCGCGGAGGAAGCGGGCTCCACCGCGATTATTTTTACATCCGCCTTTTTCTCTTTCAGATATTCGCCCGCACCCGTAATCGTCCCACCGGTTCCGACTCCTGCCACAAAAGCGTCCACCTCGCCGTCGGTGTCTCTCCATATCTCCGGCCCCGTGCCCTTGCGGTGAGCCGCAGGATTTGCGGGATTCTCAAACTGCTCCGGGATAAAGCTGTCAGCAATCTCCCTGTGCAGCTCCTCTGCCTTCTGAATCGCACCCTTCATTCCCTTCGTGCCGTCAGAAAGCACCAGCTCAGCGCCGTATGCCTTGATGATATTGCGCCGCTCCACACTCATCGTCTCAGGCAAAACGATAATCAGCCGGTAGCCCTTCGCCGCCGCAATCGCTGCCAGACCGATGCCCGTGTTACCGGAAGTAGGCTCGATAATGGTAGAGCCGGGCTTTAGTTTCCCCTCCTTCTCTGCCTGCTCAATCATCTCCTTTGCGATGCGGTCCTTGACAGAGCCTGCCGGATTGAAATATTCCAGCTTCGCCAGAAGCCTTGCCTCCAGTCCAAAATGCTTCTCAATATGCGTCAGCTCCACCAGCGGAGTGTTCCCAATAAGTCCTAAAGTTCCCTGATAAATATTTGCCATGTCGTTTTCCTCCTCGATATCTCTTATTCATACTTTATTAGTAGGATTTCTCTTAGTATCGAGTATATCCCTATATCCCTACTATGTCAATAGGTTATTGGGATTATTTATGAAGATCCATTTTGGAATTGTAAATGGCTGTGTGCGCAAAGGTTTCCAAAGCTGTCTTTGCGACAGAAAATTGGATTTTCTTAATCTTCTGTACGACATCAGCGATTGCGGGACATGGACGTCCCGTAAAGCCCGCGCTGAGCCACGACGGCGAATTGCGGGCGGTCGCGTCAAGAAAGATATCCTTTACAGAAGGTTTAGAAAATCCATTTACCGGAGCCGACAGCGTGGAACCTTTTGCGCACACAGCCATTCACAATTCCAAAATGGATTTCCATAACTATTATTTTACAATGCTTCCCCCACAGAGTATGAAATCCTCCTGATAAAATACTGCCGCCTGCCCCGGCGTCATCGCGCGCTGCGGCTCGTCAAAGACACAGCGGATTTTCCCCTCCCCCTCCGGACAGAGTACGCAGGGCGCTCCCGCGTGGGAATAGCGGATTTTCCCGACGGCGCGCCTTGGCTCCGTCAGCTTTTCCCCTGCCATATAGTTTACGTCCTCTACCATGCACTCCCGGGCAAACAGTCCTTCTGAACGGCAGAGCACCACTTCATTGGTTTCCGGCTTAAGCTCTTTCACAAAAAGCGGCGTCTCCGCGGAGATTCCCAGTCCCTTCCGCTGGCCGACGGTATAGCAGATGAGGCCGCGATGCTGTCCCAGCACGCGCCCCGCCTCGTCCACGAAATTTCCCGGCTCGCTCTCACGCCCCGTCTCACGCCGGATAAAGGCGGCATAGTCATGGTCGGGCACAAAGCAAATGTCCTGACTGTCCTGCTTGCGCGCAACCAAAAGTCCGAGCTGCTCCGCAAGCTGCCGGATCTCCTCCTTTTCATAGTCGCCCACGGGCATAAGGGTATGGGAGAGCTGGCGCTGGGTCAGATTATAGAGCGCATATGTCTGATCCTTTTTCGCCGTCACGGATTTTTGTACTGTGAACCGCCCGTTTGGGAGCTTTTTTACTCTTGCATAGTGCCCTGTTGCCAGATATTCCGCTCCTATTTCCATGGAGCGGTTCAAAAGTGCCTCCCATTTTACATAGCGGTTGCAGGCGTTGCAGGGATTCGGCGTATAACCCCGCTGATATTCTCTCAGAAAATACGCGATGACGTTTTCCCGGAATTCTGTCTTGAAATTCATTACATAGTGGGGAATTCCCAGGGTATCCGCCACCCTCCTTGCGTCCTCCACGGCCGAGAGGCCGCAGCAGCCACCATTTTCTGACTGCTCAGACATGTCCTCGTCCTGCCAGATCTGCATAGTGACTCCAATCACTTCATAGCCCTGCTCCTTTAGCAAATACGCCGCCACCGAGGAATCCACGCCCCCCGACATGCCGACTACCACCTTTTCCTTCATATCCTCATACGCGTCTCTGACGGCCTCCTCCTTCTAATCCCTGCCCCGGCAGCCTGCTTCTTCTAATCTCTGCCCCGACAGCCTGCTTCTTCTAATCTCTGCCCCCGACGACCGGCTTCTAGTAGGTGTCCTCGACGGCCTCCTCCTTCTCGCCGATATCGCTGACCGGCTTCTCAAGACCCTCGATCTTTAGCTGATTCTTTTCGGCGTAATCCCAGAGTGCCGCGTGAATCGCCTCCTCCGCCAGAAGGGAACAGTGCACCTTGACGGGAGGGAGCCCGTCCAGTGCCTCCATCACGGCCTTGTTGGTCACCTGCAGCGCCTCCTCCACGGTCTTACCCTTCACCAGCTCGGTCGCCATACTGCTGGTTGCCACAGCGGCTCCACAGCCGAAGGTCTTGAATTTTGCCTCCTGAATCACACCCTTTTCGTCAATATCCAGATACATGCGCATGATGTCGCCGCACTTCGCGTTACCGACAGTACCAACGCCGCTAGCATCCTCAATCTCTCCCACATTTCTGGGGTTGTTAAAATGATCCATTACCTTTTCACTGTACATACTATTCTCCCTTCTTCACAAAATCCTCATACAGAGGCGACATATTCCGCAGCCCCTCCACAATCTCTTTCAGCTTGTCCACGGTATAATCCAGCTCCTCCATGGTCGTCTCCTCCGACAGTGTCAGGCGCAGGCTCCCGTGCGCGATTTCGTGTGGAAGGCCAATCGCAAGAAGCACATGGGAGGGATCCAGTGAGCCGGAGGTACAGGCCGAGCCGCTGCTGGCGCAAATTCCCGCCTGATCCAGCCGAATCAGCAGGGATTCCCCCTCGATAAACCGAAAGCAAAAATTCACATTATTCGGCAGGCGGAGGCTTCGATGGCCATTCAGCCGGACATAGGGAATCTCCGCCAGCACCCTGTCAATCAGGTGATCCCGCAGACCACTCTCGTAAGCCGCATTTTCCGCCATCTGCGCCCTTGCAAGTTCCGCCGCCCTGCCAAAACCCACTATCCCGGGCACGTTGCTGGTACCCGCTCTCCGGGCGCGTTCTTGTGCCCCTCCATGGATAAACGAGCGGATTTTTATTCCTTTTCGAATGTAGAGGACGCCCACGCCCTTCGGCCCGTGCAGCTTATGCGCGCTGGCACTGAGCATATCAATATGCATCTCTCCTACATCAAGGGGAATGTGGCCAAATGCCTGCACCGCATCGGTGTGAAAAAGAACGCCATGCCGCTTCGCAAGCTCCCCGATTTCTTTTAAAGGCTCAATCGTGCCAATCTCGTTGTTTGCCGCCATAACCGAGATCAATATCGTGTCCGGGCGAATGGCCGCCTCCAGCTCGTCCAGCTTCACAATGCCATCCTCCCCCACACCCACGCAGGTGACCTCAAAGCCCTGCCGCTCCAGCCATTCAGCGGTATGCAGCACTGCGTGATGCTCGATTTCTGTGGTGATAATATGCTTTCCCTTTCCGGCATAAGCCTCTGCCGTAGCCTTTAGCGCCCAGTTGTCGGATTCACTTCCGCCCCCGGTAAAATAAATCTCCTCGGGGTTTGCGCCTATCAGCTCTGCCACCGTCCGCCGGGAGGCCGCCACCGCTTTTTCCGTCTCTGCTCCAAGGCCATAGATTGCGGCCGGATTGCCATATTCCTCCGAGAAATACGGAAGCATGGCAGACAATACCTCGGGCAAAACTCTCATTGTAGCTGCATTATCCAAATATACCGGTTTTTTCATTTAATAAATCTCCTTTTAACTTTTTGATTTTTTCGCATATATTAAACGTTTTATATGATATACTGGCCGTTTTTCTCGCTCTGCCAGTCCAGTAAATCCTGCAGGGTCGTATTATCCACCACGGAATCAATCGCGTCGCGGATTTTTTTCCAGAGCAGGATGGTCACACAGTCCTCCTGCCTCTCACACGGAAAATCTTTCTCCTCCACGCAGGCCACCGGCGCCAGCGAGCCCTCGGTCTGCCGCAGGATCATTCCCACGGTGTATTCCTCCGGTGCGCGTGTGAGCAGATATCCGCCCTGCGGGCCCCGGACGCTTTTCACATATCCCGCCTTATTCAGCACAGAGATAATCTGCTCCAGATACTTCTCGGATATTTCCTGACGGCCTGCCACATCCCTGAGACTCACCGGTCCGTCCGTACTATGCAGTGCCAAGTCCATCATCAGACGCAGCGCGTACCGCCCCTTTGTCGAAACCTTCATTCCACCATCTCTTTCCTATTACATTTTCTCAGCCCAAGACTAATTCCTACTGTTTTACTATACATTCTTCTGTATACTTTGTCAACACAAAGAAATTCTTATTTACCGAGACTTATTCATTATCTAATAAGAATAATTTCTTATCTGAGAAGAATTCCTTGCTGATAGAATTCGAACTCTATAAGATTAAACTAATAGTTCAATTATATAACTGCCAGTTCAATTGATAGTTCACAAGGAGTAAGGTGATTGAATATGAATACAAAAATAGGGACGAAATTAAAAGAATATCGCAAAAATCACGGGTGGACAATCGAAAATGTATCCGAGGAGCTATGCCAGCGCTTTGAGCTCGACATTGCCGGCAAAACCATATATGGGTGGGAGAGTGACCAGTCCCTCCCGCGCACGCAAAGCTTTCTTGCACTGTGCGAGCTTTACCAGATTGAACGCCTCTATGAAGAATTTCCGGTGACCAAACGCCAAAAGCCCTTTTCCATTACACCGGAGGAGCGCACCCTGCTCTACAAATTAAGAAAACATCCAGAGCTTCGGGATGTAATCAACCGAATTCTGGATGTATAATAGAATGTGCCCCCATAAGGACAATACATCTGCCGGGAAATACTCCCTATTGATTCCGGCGGCGTTTGTGCGCCTGCTTCTGCTCATACATATTCTGATCCGCCATGGACAGATACTCATCTAACGTCGCATCCAGCGTGATATCCGTCAGCCGGATTCCCATACTGACAGAGATATTCTCTGCGCCCAGCCGCTCCATTACACGCCCTGCATAGGCATCCGTCATTTCCGGCGTGGCATACGGGAAAAACGCAAAGAACTCGTCACCACCATAGCGGCATACATATCCCTTTTCCGGACACTCCTCCCTGAGTGCTGTTGCAATTTTGATCAGCACCTGGTCTCCAAACTCATGCCCATAGGTATCATTGATGCTCTTGAAATCATCTGCGTCCACAAATACCAGCGCACAGATCACTCCCTCCCCCCTATATCTCAAAAATGCCGGGCGAATCAGCTCCATGTATGCAATCCGGTTATAGATCCCGGTCAGTGGATCATGGTTGTAGAGCTCCTGAAGCTTTTCCACCGCCCGCCCAAGCTGGTTCTGCTTAAACTGCGTCTCCAGTGCCTTGACCATTGTACAGTGGATATCATAGTAATACGGGTTGTCGAAGAGAAAACGGCTGTTTTTCATAATCATATAACCCACCGCCTGCTGCTTAAAATGAATTGGTGTAAACATATAGGCGCTGCCGGAGCCCTGCTCCTCTAAATGACGGTACAGCTCCTTTGTATCCGTGATCTCTGTGCGCCCGCCGTCCTCAAAGCCGCTGGCCACCACCAGATCCTCCCAGTCATAGCCCTCTGTGGGAAACACCGTCTCCGCGTCGGCTCCAAACAGCTTTTTGTCCACAACAATATATAGGCCATCACACTGCAGCTTACTAAAATAATCAACAATACAGTCAAATATTTTCTCAAACTGGGAGTATTTTGCCATCTCCGCTTCCAGCTCGGTTAAAAGCGTATCATCTGAATCCTTGACTATCCCTCCGACAATGAGGCCTTTGATGTACTCCCGGTAGTCCACCATCTGGTTATTTGCGCAGCCACAGCTCTCCCCGTAGATACACTCCACCGGAGTAAAGGTATGCTGCGGCACCTCCCCTCCCTCCCAGAGGGTCATCAAAATATCCACACAGGTCGCACCGATCCGGCTTCTGTCCAGCCCCGCCGTCGTAATCTGCGGGCGAAAATACAGAGCCTTGTCCAGATTGTCAAAGCCCGTGACCCGAAAATCCTCCGGCACACGATAGCCCTGCTTTTCTGCCTGCGCGCAAATGCCGGCGGCAATATTGTCGTTCGCGCAGATGAATGCATCCGGCAGCGGCAGCCCCTCCCTGCCGTACATTTTCATATAGTTCACACCCGTTTGAAAATCGTAATCTCCAAAGTATACCGGATTGTCCTCGATACGCAGGCCAAATTCCTCCATGCAGCGGCGATATGCCTGCTCCCGTCCCCGGTTGCTGAAAGCGTCCTCCGGGCCTCCCGCATAAGCAAAGCGCCTGCATCCGTGCTCCTCATAGAGATGATGTATGAGCTCCGTGATGGGAACACCGTTGTTCGCCCCCACATAGTAGAAGCCATCCACCTCGTAATCAATCGTCACCACCGGCACGCCGCTGTCCCTCAGTTTTTGAATCGTCTTCTCCCTCTGCTCATCGTCGATAATATTGCTGCAATCCAGCACAATCCCGTCAAACTCCGTGAGCTTCGGCAGATTATAGATATTGTACTCGCCAGTATTGTAGAGCTTATCCTTACTCCAGTTGCCGTAGCAATTATACTGATAGAGGGCAATGTCCACTTTACGCTCATGGATGCGGCTCATAATTCCGTCTACCCAGGCGTATGTGATTAGCCGCTTCCATCCATCTGAAATCAGTGCAATTTTCTTCATTCTATCCCCCGCAATCTGTGATCTTCCTAATTACCAATTTATCACAATTTTTCGCTTGTAGCAACATAATTTACTGACTAATCACAAAAATTGATTTCTATATGCTCTAATATTGCACCAGCGCCTGCCCGACAAGCTCATCGCCCCTATAATGGAGCTTTAATGAAAAAAATCCCGCATCCCCGTCAAGCAGGCGTAGAAAAATTTTGTCCCCCTCCCAGAGGCTTAGCTGCATAAGCTCCCTTTTGGGAACCCACACCAAATCTCCCTCATCGCAGGCAGTCTGCTCGCCGGTAAACCCCGTCGCCGTGAACAGATACATAATCTCCGAGCCCCAGCCGTCAAGTATAAACGTAATGATTCCCCGCATACGGTAATCCGTTAAAGTATAGCCGGTCTCCTCCCGCACCTCCCGCAGCAGGCATTCCTCCGGCGACTCGTTCTCCTCGAGCTTTCCCCCCACGCCAATCCATTTGTCATGGTTTTGATCATTCTCTTTTTTCACCCGGTGAAGCATCAGGTAGCTGTCGTCCTTTTCAATATAGCATAGAGTTGTTGGCGTCATAAGGAGTCCTCCGTTTTTTCTATATTTTATCACACCTTTGCACATTGCGACCAGCCCCCTGTTGTGCTAAAATGCATGTATGCAAAACACATTATGAGAAAAGAGGTTGAACAATGGCAAGAGGTGTTGGAAAAAACTACTGGGCTTTGATGCTCCTTATTTTAGCGGGAGTCGTGCTGGGAGGCTTTATCGGCCAGCTTGTCTCCGGCATATCCTTTTTGAGCTGGCTGAATTACGGACAGACCTTCGGACTTTCCAGCCCGCTGGTTTTAGATCTGGGAATTCTTGTGATTACCTTCGGACTTACTATTAAAATTACAATTGCGGGAATTGTCGGAATTTTCATTGCAATTCTAATCTATCACTTTATTTAAGCAGTAAACGCCGGTACAAAGAAATAGAGAAAGGACAGCAGCTTATGATCGAACTTCTTCCGGAAGAGTCATAGCATTATTTAAAGAGATAATAAGGGTTTGACCGCATATCCTGCTGCCAAACCCTTATATAATATGCGACGCACTACCCGAGATACTCCCGCAGCTCCCATAATCTTTCCTCCATAGTGTCCCTCCCCATCTGATATGCGGCGAGAAGCTTCTGGCGGCTGCGCTCCACAGCCCCCACCCCGATGGGCTTCGGCGGGCGGATCACAAACAGCTCTCCTGCCTTCTCCCGCCTGATGATTTCCTCCACGGCCGCATTGTAGTGCACATGGCGGTTCTCCATAGCGGCGATCATGTTCGGATATTTGCGCAGACGAAGCCGGGCAAGCGGAATCATCTTATTGGGTTCTTTCCGGTAATCCAGCGGACGGGTGGCAATCAGCACATTGCGCGCAAAGCCCAGCCCCTCAAAATATGCGACCGGAAGCGAATCCGCAATTCCTCCGTCTAAAAGCTCATAGCCACCGGCCTTTACGATATTCGACACCATCGGAATGGAGGCCGACGCCCTCAGCCACTTCATACCCTCCCCTTCGCAGGCGTCCACCCGCTGGTAGACAGGTTTTCCGGTGTTCACGTCCGTGGCAACCACATAAAACTCCATGGGATTTTCCCGGTATGTCTTGTAATCAAAGGGATCCAGTGAATCCGGCACATCATGGTAGCAAAACTGCTCCCCAAAGATATCTCCGGTTTTTACAAGCGTCCTAAGACCCGCATAGTGCGGACTCGTGCAATAGGCCGCATTATAGCGGATTACCCGCCCCGGCTGCTTCGATTTAAAATTGCAGCCGAACACAGCCCCCGCCGACACGCCGATTGCCCCGTCGAACTCTATATTATGTTCCATCATCACATCTGTCACGCCCGCGGTGAACATTCCCCGCATGGCGCCGCCCTCCATGACCAGACCTCTTTTCATACTCACCAATCCTTTCTGATATCTGTATTATACCATGTCATGGTAAAAATAAAACAATAAAATCGCAATTGACAAATTCCGACCGGCACCTGATAATAGATTTAGAAATGGACAGGAAACGGAGGAGTGCTATGGACAACAGGGTATTGGATTCTATTAAAGAAGCAATTGGGAAAGTAATGATAGGGAACAGCGCCACCATTGATTTGATTCTCACGGCGCTTTTAGCGGACGGTCATGTGCTTTTGGAAGACGTGCCGGGAACAGGCAAGACCATGATGGCAAAGTCGCTTGCCCGCACCATCGACGCAGAGTTTGGGCGCATTCAGTTCACCCCGGACCTGCTGCCCTCAGATGTCGTGGGCTTAAGCCGTCTGGACGCTAAGACCGGGGAATTTGTTTTCAACAAAGGCCCTGCCTTCTGCAACATTCTTCTGGCGGACGAGATCAACCGCGCCACGCCCAAGACCCAGAGCAGCCTTCTGGAGTGCATGGCGGAGCACCAGATTACCGTGGATGGCATTACCCACCCCCTGGCCGCCCCTTTCTTTGTCATTGCGACCCAGAACTCCTTAGAAAGCCTGGGCACATTCCCACTGCCGGAGGCGCAGCTGGACCGCTTCCTCATGCAGCTTACCATGGAGCCGCTGGATACGAAAAAGGAACTGGCTTTAATCCACCGCTTTATGACTGACGAGCCGCTGGCTCAGCTCACCTCCGTGTGCAGCACCGGGGAAATTATCGCCCTGCAGCGCCAGTGCCGGGAGATTTATGTACATCCGGAGCTTTTAAACTACCTTGTCAGAATCATACACAGCACCCGGGAGTCAGCCAAAATCGCCTGCGGCGTCAGCCCCCGCGGCACACTGGCATTTCTCCGGGCCGCGCAGGGCTGCGCAATGGTGAGCGGCCGGAGCTTCGTGACCCCTGAGGATATAAAGACCGTGGCACAGCCGGTTTTAGCACACCGCATAACCATGAATGTCTCCTTTGATGCAGGCAGCGCCGCAAAACAAGCAATTGCCGACATTCTGCGCTCCGTAGAGGTGCCGACCGAGGATTGGGGAAAAGAATAATGTATTGGATCTTACTGTTGGGGCTTGGGCTCTTTAGCCTGCTTTCCGCCCTCCTGATACAAAAACTCTGGAAAAAGCGTCTGAACGTGACTCTTCAGTTTCAGGACAGCTACATATACGAAAATGAGGACTCCGCTCTGCGGGAGATCGTTGCCAACGACAAGTGGCTTCCGCTCCCGGCTCTTGAAGTGCGCATCTCCATGAGCCGTTTTCTCTCCTTTATCGGCGAAGCGACGGACAATAGCGGCGTCTCCGACCAGACCTACAAGCGGGACGTTTTCTCCCTCTCTTTCCGCCAGCAGATTACCCGGACGCTGCCCTTCACCGCAACAAAGCGGGGTTACTACGAACTGCAGCAGGCGGACGCGAGAGCCTACGACTTCTTTTTCCGGGACGTCGGCTATCACTCTTTTCCCCAGAACACCGCACTGTACGTCTATCCCTCCCAGGTGGACGCCCGGCGTCTGGATATCGTCTGCACCGCAATCACGGGGACGGTTCTGGTGCAAAATGCGCTTTTCCCGGATCCCTTTGAGTTTTCCGGCATCCGGGAATACCAGCCCACAGACCCGATGAACCGCATCAACTGGAAAGCGAGCTCCCGCATGGGCGACGTCATGGTAAACCAGTTTGACTCCACCACAAATCTGGATCTGACTTTAGTGTTTGACCTGGAGGATTCACACATCTGGAAAAACGACTCGCTGCTCGAGGAGACCATACGCATCACCTCCTCACTGGCCGCCCGGCTGGTGCACGCGCGGATGCCGCTTATGGTTTTCGGCAATGCCGCTTTACATAAGGAAGAGGAGGGCGGTCTGTTCCGGGTAGATTTGCCCGCAGGAGCCGCGCGCATGGCGGAACTAAACCAGCGGCTCGCGAGAATTGAGGGAGCTTCCATGACCTGCCTCTCACTGCTTTCCGCGATTGAGCCGATGGCAAAAAATGAGCAGCTTATCGTTTTTATCTCCAAAAATACCGACAAGGAAATCGTTGCGCAGGTGTCCCATCTGGCTACTCCGGCGAGACCCCTGCTCTGGATTATCCCAATCAACCCCGCCACAGAGAGGCCGCCCATCACGCTCCCCTCTGTCCGCACGATCTTCTGGGAGGTGCAAAAATGAAACGACGTACTTCCGCTGTCCTGAATATACTTGCCTGCCTGCACGCGTGGATTTTATTCGCCGGACTGTATCCCTTTTTCGCCAGTCTGTTCTCCTTCCACGGCACAGATTTCCAGCGCCTGACTATATGCAGCCTGCTTGTGCTCCTGCCGGTCATCCTTGGCTTTTTGCTGCTGCAATATCTCCACAACATGTTTCTCTACATCTTTTCCGGCCTTCTAATTACCGCAGCGGGTGTCATCTTCTCCTACCTTCTCGGCGGGGCGGGACTGCCCACGGGCAATATGGCCGCCATACTGTATGGCGTAATATCCCTGACGGTCTTCGGCATCCATCTGCATACAAAGGTAATGTACGGAAAAGAGAAGCGGGAATTTATGGAGGCGCCTGTACAGAGGGGGGAATTCACCCTGCGAATCAGTGGCATGCCCGGCATTTTACTGTTGCCGCAGCCCTACCACTGGGGATGGCTGACCATCTTATATGTGTTTGCTATGTTCCTGCATTTTACTGCCTGCCTCTACTGTCTGTTCGGCCTCGCCTTTGCAGACGTGTTCATCTGCCTCCTGCACCGCTATATCCGTGCGCTGGAGACATACGCGCGCCAAAACCGGGCGGTTGCAAATTTCCCGGCCCGCAACATGCAGCGCATCCATCGTCTCACTGGTATCGCAGGCTTTGCAATGCTCACCCTTTTCCTGCTTCCGGCCATTTTGTTTGGGCGCGAGTTTCAGATCAACCTCACCACAGACGCTCCACTGGTCTCACTGGAAGCACCCACAGAAGAAGCGTTCCAGCCCGTCGGCGGCGGCCAGGTCGTCGATACCGAATTGATGGAAGCCATGCTGGACAGCGGTCACGATGCCCCAAAATGGCTGCTCGCCCTCTTTGAGTTTATCGGTTATCTTATCATTGCCTTCTGTGTCATCGCCGCGGCCATGGCGCTCATTCGCAAGCTCCGCAGCATGGGGCTGGATTTTTCCACCGAAAACGCAGACGAGATCGTATCGCTGCATACTGCCGCCCCCGACGAGGCGCAGGCGGTTCATGCTTTGCCCAAAGAGCGGGCGCTTTCCATTAACCAGCGCATTCGCAGACGTTACCGGAAAACCATACGAAAAGCGACAAAAGGCAGACCCAGCCGCTGGGCCACCCCTGCAGAACTGGAGCAGAATGCCGCACTGCATGACGATGCGCTCCATACCGTATATGAAAAAGCGCGCTACAGTAAGGATGGCTGTTCCAGGGAGGATCTAAACCAGCTGTAGCTTACAGGCGTCCTGCTGCCGCAGACAAAAAGACAAAACAAAACTCCGGGCATTCCGCCCGGAGTAAATTAACTCTCAGCTATGATATTGTATCACACTCTCTGTATTCTTAAGCTCAAAAGGAATCAGCTCGTGAACCGCCTGATAATTCAAATTGACCATACCAAGCAGAATCTCCACGCTCCGCACCGCCATCAGCTCATAGTCCTGACGAATCGTAACAATCTTTGGATTGTAATAATCCGCCAGCAAAGTTCCATCAAATCCAATCATGGAAATGTCCTCCGGAACCTTAAGCCCCCGGTCATAAATGGCCCGGATCGCTCCCACCGCCATCACATCGCTCATGGCGAAAACCGCTGAAATCGGAACTCCCTTATCCAGCAGCCGATTCATTGCCGCATAGGCGCTGTCGTAGGAATAGCGCGCCGTGGCATAATATCTGTCGTCAAATGTCCTTCCATGCTTTGAAAAGCTGTTGCAGCAACCCATATACCGCTCAATACTGGTCGAAGAAAGATTCCTCTCGCCGCCAACCACTGCAATATCCGTATGTCCGTGGTCAAAGAGGTAATCCACCACCTCCTCCGCAGCCGCGGCGTCGTCCGTCGCCACGGAAGAGAGGTTCGGGAACCCCAGCTCATTTCCCCGGTTGGTCACCAGTACACAGGGCACATGAATCCGCTCAAACTGTTCTTTAAAATACGTTTCATTACCACCCAGAAACAGTACCCCCATCGGCTTGTGCTCCCGACAAATACGGACTGCCTCCGATACCTCGTTGGAATCCTCGTCCAGATAATGAATGCGAATCGGATAATCCGACTCCTCAAAAATACTCTGCAAAGACTCGATCAGACTGGCAAACAGCATATTCGAGGTTCCTTTTACCAGAATCAGAATACTTTTGCTTGCCGCCTGCTTCAAATGCTTCGCATTGTTATTCGGCACAAATTTCCTCGCCTCCACAATCGCGAGAATTCGATTCCGGGCCTTGGCGCTCACGTCCTGCCTCCCGTTCAACACCCGCGACACGGTACTCACCGAATACCCGGATTCCTTTGCGATATCTACAATCGTCATTCCTCTACTCCCGTAAACCTGCCGATCAGCCCTTGACTGCTCCTGCCAGAACTCCCTCGATAATATACTTCTGACATGCAATGTAGAAGATAATAATCGGCAAAATCGCAAGTACGAGCACTGCCATCATTGCACCCCAGTCCACCTGACCATGACTCTGCTTCAGGTACTGTACGGCAATGGGAATGGTCTTATACTTGTTAATGTTCAACACCAGACTCGGCAGCAGGTAATCATTCCATACCCACATTGCCTCAAGAATTGCAACTGTCACTGTCGTCGGCTTTAAGATCGGGAATACCACCCTGAAAAAGGTCTGTACCGGGCTGCAGCCGTCAATCATGGCCGCCTCCTCGATCTCCAGCGAAATTCCCTTCACAAAACCCGTAAACATAAACACTGCAAGCCCCGCTCCAAAGCCGAGGTACACGATCATAATTCCCAGCGGATTGGACAGATGCAGCATGTTCGCAAACTTGGACAGTGTAAACATCACCATCTGGAAAGGCACGATCATGGAAAACAGGCACAGAAGATACATAAACTTTGTACCCTTGCTGTTCACCCGCACAATGTACCACGCACACATCGAGCAGCACAGAATAATGAGAAACACTGAGCCCACCGTGATGAGCAGCGAGTTGCCAAAGCAGGACCAGAAATTCGTCAGCTTTAGTCCGTTACTGTAGTTCATTCCGCCACAGAAAATGGTCTTTGCCCCTTCTACAAAAGCATCCCAGCCATCGGATAAGGAGGCTGCGCTAAAGCCGAAGGGATAGCGGAAGATGTATGCCTTCCTCTTGAAGGAATTCAAAAGCACGATCAACAACGGTGCTATCCACAGCACAGAGATAATTGCAAAAATGATGGAAAGGAGCCAGCCGTGCTTTGCCTTGCGCACAGCGCTCACCTGATCGTTTTTCTTAGCCATCAGTCCCTCACCTCCTTGCTCGTCGTCAGCTTATTCTGCGCCACGGAAATCAGGGCCACCAGAATGAAGAAGATTACCGCCTTTGCCTGACCAACGCCCTGCCAGCCAGTCGTTCCGTACATGGTATCATAGATATTTAATGCAAGCAGCTGTGAAAGCTTGCCCGGATTTCCTCCCGTCAATGCCAGGTTCTGGTCAAACAGCTTGAAGCCGTTCGTCAGCGTGAGGAAGGAGCAGATTGTGATGGTGCTCATCAGCATCGGGAGTGTCACACTCTTTAACAGCTGCCATGAGTTCGCACCGTCAATCTTTGCCGCCTCGATCAGCTCGCCGGGGATATTCTGGATACCGGCTATATAAATAATCATCATATATCCAATCTGCTGCCAGCAGACTACAATGATCATTCCCCAGAATGCCGACCACTGGGAGCTCACAATGGTCTTTGAAAAATTCTGCAGGATCGCATTAAAAATCATCAGCCATACATAACTCAATACGATTCCGCCTATCAGATTCGGCAGGAAGAACACGGTACGGAACAGGTTCGTTCCCCGGATTCCCTTGGTCAGCGCCATTGCCACCGCAAATGCCACTACATTGATAATAATGACAGATACTATCGTAAAGAGCGCGGTGTACCAGATCGAGTGCAGGAAGGAGGTATCCAGCTTCCCATTCACCACAAAGATTCTGGTATAATTCTCGAAGCCTCTCCATTTCCAGTCAACAACCGTCGTAAATTTACAGAAGGATAAGAAAATACCATATAAAAACGGCACGATAAATCCAATCGTAAACGCAATCATGGTCGGGAGCGCAAACAAAGGAAAATATTTTTTCATTGCTTTTTCCATAATGATTCCCTTTCTTTTATAAAAGGAGGTGGGTGTTGCCCACCCACCTCACTGATACGGTGATACCTATCTATGCTTATTCAGCGTTCTGAAGATCCCAGTAGTATGTCCACTGATCAACGAATGCCTTCTTGACATCGTCCCAGGAGCCGTCTCTCTCTGTGTACTCAGTAAGCGGAGCTACGAAATCTGCTCTCCAGTCGTCTACAGAAGGTGTTGCGTTAAAGCTCCATGCTACAGAAGTCTTACCCTGTGCTGCGTACTCGTTTGCCATTGCAGCAAAGCCGTTCTGGGAAGCATAGTCGCCGGTAAAGGTGTCAAACGGAGCCGTAAGACCCATATCGTTATTGATTGCGTTACGTCCCTCGTCAGAGGTGATTACCCACTCTAAGAATGCAAGTGTGGAATCAATGTCGTCCTGGGAAGCCTTTGCGTTTACTGCCCAGTGGTTCTCAGTACCAACTGCAAGACCCTCGTTAGCGTCGTCCACACCAAAGTAGATCGGCATCATGGAAAGGTCGTCTGTGGTAACGGTATAACCGTTCTCATTGCCCGGAGCAAATGCTGCGTACTCCCAGTCACCATTCTGATAGAATACTGCCTCGCCAAGTCCAAGCTCCTGCTGTGCGCTGTAAGCGCCGGAATCAAGAGTTGCCTTGTCTGCTGCGGAAGTATTTACATACATATCCCATACTTTCTTGAAGTTATCCAGATACTTGTCAGTTACCGTACCCTGACCGGCTACAAGATCGCATCCAGCGTCCTTGAAATCATAGTACAGGGCAAGACCTGCAAGGTGTCCTGAGAATCTCCAGTTAGAACCGCTGTCCAGACCTGCAGAAGCAAATGCCTCGGTCAGGTTCGTGCCGCACGCCTCATTGACAGCGTCTACATTGTCGTTAATATCTGTTGCAACCGCAATCAGAGTGTCAAGGTTGTTGATCTCATCTACAGAGGAAACCACCGCACCGCTGTAGTTTGCACAGTAGCTCTCAAGAATCGTCTTGTTGTAGATGATGCCGTAGCACTCGTAGCAGTTCGCAACCGCCGCGATCTTTCCATCGTACTCCAGCGCCAGAGACTTGTCGGTCAGATGGCTGTAAAGCGCGCTGTCCTTCAAATCATAAATGTAATCTGCATACTCTGCACAGTCAGAGCTGTTTCCAATCGTGAAAACGGTCGGAGCCTCAGACTTTGCAAGCTCGGACTGTAACGTAGTCTTGTACTGTCCGTCTGCCGCGGTCACTACCGTCACATCCACACCGGTCTGCTCGCTGTATGTAGCAGCCAGGCTCTGCCATGCGCCGTCTGTCTCAGGCTTGAAGTTCAGCAGATATACGGAACCGGAACCAGCGTCTGCGCTTCCGCCTTCATCTGCCCCCCCCGTCCTGGGTGCCGCCGCTTGTGCCTGCGTTGCCGCCAGTGCTGTCGCCGCCGCCGCCACAGCCTGCCAGTGCCGTCGCTGCCATCGTGGCAGCCAGTAATACGGATACTAATTTCTTTTTCATCTTTTACCCTCCTAAAAGTAAAATTAAAAGTGAAACATTGGTTTCTGAAAACGTTTCCGAAAACATTCTCGGTAACGTTTCCGATAAATTAAGTATAACATGATTTTTCATTAAAGCAAGCGTTTTTTCGCTTTTCGTGCTTTTTTCTAAATTGACCATAGGGTTTTTGTGAAGAATTGCTAAAGAATACGGATTCCGGCCAGCCTGAACATGCGCCCGGCTAGGGAATCCGGGCAGATTCTAATATCTGCCCGTGATGAATCTCAAAAATGATACTGGCTTTCGTCCGCAGTTTCTCGCACGCTTTGCGTACTCCTTGTAATACTTGATGACCTCATTGAAGGACATCGTCGGATCGATTGTATGCATACGATACACCTCCTTTTCTTTCAACTACCAAAACCACTTGAGGTAATCCGCTGACAATATTAGGATATCACTTTTTGTAGTAAAAATCAACAAAAAATGTGATACGTTTTTGTGCGTTTTGCATACTATCTTTGTAAAATATTTCTATTATACCTTTCGCGCGCGAAAGTACATATGTGAAAACTGACTGGAAACGGGGTGAAATCAAGGGAATTCTTGGATATATTTTTGCGAATCTGTACAGAAATCAGTAGAAAATTTTCGTACAGTCCCCTCACAATATCCGCTTCCTGCGCAGCAGCAGCAGCACTAAGATACAGATAATCACAATAATTCCACACACAATGGCAAAGCCGTGCGCCGTGTTCGCCAGCGGCACCCACCGGGCGTTGACATTCATACCATAAATCCCGGAAATGACCGTGGGAACCGCCATAATCAGCGTAATGACCGTCAGGGACTTCATGATGCTGTTCATGCGGTTGTCAATGACGGAGGAGAGCAGCTCTCTCGTTCCATTGATTATATCCCGGTAGATCGTGGTCATCTCGATTGCCTGCCGGTTCTCCACAATCACATCGTCCAGAAGCTCCTTGTCCTCCGGGTACTGCTCCAGCCGCTTGTAGCGGGTCAGACGATCTAAAACGACGTCATTGGCGCGCAGCGAAGTGGCAAAGTACACCAGCGTGGACTCCAGCTCGTGGAGGGCGATCAGATCCACCTCCTCAGTGTCATTGCCGACCCTCTCCTCTATCTCGGTGCGCATCTTGTCGATGATCCGCAGATCACTCTGGTAAAGCACCGCAATCCGGTACAGAATCTGATAGACAAAGCGAAGCTTCTTTTTGGTGGAAAACTCCTTCACCCGGTTGCTGATAAATGCCTGCAGCACCGGAGTCTCCTCGGTGCAGACCGTAACAATCTCATCAGCGGTCAGGATGATGCCCAGCGGAATCGTGGTGTAGGATTCCTTTTCATGGCGAATCTCAATCGAGGGAATATCCACGATGATCAGGGTATAGCCGTCCTCCAGCTCAACGCGGGAGCTCTCCTCCTCGTCGAGGGCGGCCAGCACATCTTCAATATCCACATTCAGCATATCCGCCACCATCTGCCCCTCGGACACGCTGGGATTCACCATATGAATCCAAACACCGTCCCGCACGGTGGTCTCCTCATGTATCTGTCTGTCGTCTGTCTTATAATACTTAACCAAAGGGTTTTCCTCCTCGCTGCACAGCCGTCTTACGGATTAAATCACCCGATACAGCTTTCCAATCAGGCTCTTGTTGCGAATCATTGAGAGATTATTGATAAAAATCACATCTTCCACGCCTTTTTCCCCGGCGAGCTCGCTGATACTGCCGCTCCAGTAGCGGTAGTCAATGACATAGATGGTCTGGTAATGATCCACCAGAAACGGAATAAATGCATTGCCAAAGGATTCCTTCACCACGATGCAGGCACTGCCGTCAGTGAGCTCACTATTGACAATCTCCGTATAAGGGTTGTCCCCCGCGATAAAGGCGCTGTATTTAAGAGAAGCCCCCGCATTCGTCTCGTCATAAATGACCGGACTGTCGTATTTGACGCCCTGCGCATCCTCGACATGGCAGACCGCATCCATATTCGGCAGGTAAGCCGTCACGGTGTCGGGATTCTTTTTCAGCTTCTTATTTTTGTCCGTATCGTTATAGAAGGAGCCCAGGAAACCGTCAAACACTTTCGTCTCATAGCTGTCCAGCTCCTCCGGAACAATCCCCTTTGCCTCACAGAAATCCCGATAGGCATAATACGCACCGAGAGCCGTCCAGTGGTGGTCAGTGCGGAAATAAATATATTCATCGCGATGCGTCATAAGGGAGTCATAGATATCCACCGATATCACACCGGAATCCATTTTCCCGTGAATCTGCTGCATGGCCTCCTGCTGGTCGGAGCAGGAAAGCTGGTCTTTTAAGTTGTCGGGAAATACAATCCCGGAGCCCAGCGGAACCACCAGATTGTAGACATCCGCCTTTTGCTCCAGCTCCGCCGCCGCCTTATTCACCGCCAGCGCATAGGCGTCCGCCGCGTCGTCCACATAAGTGTAGAGCTCATAGACCGCATCCCCCACGCGTACTACTGTACCGTAATCCACCACCTTCTTATCTGAGACAATCTCCGGATACTGGGGCGTCTCCTCTGTCTCGGTCGGCGGCTCCACAAACTCCGTCCCGTCTACCGTCTCCCTCACAGGACTCTCCGTTCCCGGCTCGGTATTCCCGCTCACCTCGCCGGGCTCACGCATCTCGCTGGCTCCGACCTGCTGCTCCGTATTCCCTTTTGATATATGTTCCTTGTCATCTCCGCAGCCGCCCAGCGCAAGAACCGCAGACATCAGCACAACTGCCACATACCTTCTCTTCATCGTTCTTCCTCTTTTCTATTGTGCTTCCTAATCCCCCGACAGTTTGTACAGATTCCTGTCCGAGATAAAATTCGAAATATTGTAAAGTACCAGCACGTCCGTAATCCCGTGCTCACTCAGGTATTCCTGCATATCGCCGTTGTAATAGCGCAGATCCACCATGTAGACATGCTCGAACTCCCCCGCGATCAGCGGCACAAAGCTGTTGGCAAAGGAATCCTTCACCACGAGGAGGCTTCTCTCCCCGCTCTCCCCGGAATCGCCTCCGGCAATGTGCATCTGTCCCTCGTTGCCCCCGAAGAAAAAGGCGTACTTGTCTTTTTCCGTGAGTTTGCTCTCGTCGTAGAGCTGACCGGGCTCTTTTTCGTTCACCGTCACCTCAAGGCGCGGCTCCTCCTGCTGCCCATAAATCCAAATGCTGTCATACGCAGAATCCGCATCCAGAATCTTGGAGTAAAGGCTGCCCCGAAACTCCGTAGTGACCACATTTTTCTCCAGCCCGTCCGGCGCCACATAAGGCACTCCGGCGGAAGCGCACCATTTTTCACAGGCGATACAGGCTCCGTCCGTCGTCCAGTGATGGTCTGTCTTATAGTAGATATACTCCGCGCTGTGAGCCGCGAGCTCGTCCCTCACGTCCACAAAATTGTAGTCCGTCATTGCAAACTTCACTCTGTCAATGTAAGCGTTCTGGTCGAAAAGTCTCGCATTTTTCGGAAGCTTATCCTCCATAATCAGGCCGGAGGTCGGCACGAGAAGAAAGCTCAGACGCTCCGGGGCAATCTCCCCGGAAGCCCTGGAAAAAAAGTCCTGCACCGCTGCGATATTGCGCGCCAGCTGCGCATCGTCCACGTCCTCCGGCGCAATTTTCTCAAAATCGTAGCCATTCTTTCCCACATAAGCTCCGCCGATATCTGTCTTTCCCGTCACTTTCTGTACGGCGGTCTTGACCGTAATCCACTGGTCCCTGCCCACAATCTGGTCGTTTAAATACTCCTCCAAATCCTCCTGAAAATCCCCGCTCATCACGTTTTCCCATGAAAATTCGGGCTTCTCGGCTAAATAGCGGTTCTCATTCGGGGAAAACTCCCGATCCTTCACAAGAAGGCTCCCGCCGGATACCCCCACAAGGAAGGCAAGAAATAAAATTATAATTACGATTCTCGTCCTTTTCATTTCACAGTCCTTCCCCGCCTAAAATCGAAAATACAAAAATGGGTTATAACTGTCCCCCACGAGGAAGGCAAAGGACAGCACAAAAAACAAAAGCATGAGCGCCGGCTTCGCATACGTCAGTCCCCGGGCGTTCTGCACCGCCACATAAATGCTGCCGGCAGGCCGCCCCGCCGGAGCGGCCGTATCCCCGTGCCCCGGCCGCCTCTTAAGGCTGCGGAAATCAATAGCGCACAGAATAAGTACAAAAAGCAGAACCGCATTGCAGGACAAAAAGTAGAAAAAGTCCGCATTCGCCGCCTGCACGCCGATTCCAAACATTGCCTTTAAATAGCGGGCAAGCTCCGCCATATCGGTCTGTGCGAACACCGCCCAGCCGACAATAACAAAAAACAGCGTGTATACACGTCCGGCAAAAGCCGGAAGCTTCTTTAAAAGCTTAAGCAAAAACAGTTTTTCCAAAATCAGCAAAAGCCCGTAATACAAGCCCCAGATGACAAAGTTCCAGTTCGCGCCGTGCCACAGACCTGTCAGACACCAGACAATAAAAAGATTTAAAATCTGCCAGGGCAGACCCTTACGGTTGCCCCCCAGCGGAATGTACACATACTCCTTAAACCATGAGCTCAAAGAGATATGCCAGCGTCGCCAGAACTCGGTAATCGAACTTGAAATGTAGGGAAAGTTAAAGTTCTCCAGAAAGTGGAAACCAAACATTCTCCCCAGCCCGATCGCCATATCCGAATAGCCGGAAAAGTCATAATAGATCTGGAAGGTGTAGGCAATGGCTCCGAGCCACGCCGTCGCCGCCGTCAGCTCGTTCAGGCGGGAAATCTCATCCCAGAGGCTCCCTATCTGATTCGCAAAGAGCACCTTCTTGGCAAGTCCCACGCTAAAGCGAAACGCCCCCTCCGAGAAATCCGTAAGTCCCACCTTCCGCCCGGACAGCTCACTGGCCACAGTCTTATACTGCACGATCGGCCCGGCAATCAGCTGGGGAAAGAGCGTCACATAAGTAGCAAAATCAAGAATATTATGCTGTGCCTCCACCTCTCCCCGGTACACGTCGATCGTATAGGACATGGTCTGGAAGGTATAAAAGGATATCCCAATCGGCAATGCAATGTGCAGCAGGGAAATCCCCGCGCCCGTAATGGAATTAAAATTCCCGGTAAAGAAATCCGCGTACTTAAAGAATCCGAGGATGCCAAGATTACCACAGATATCAATGATCAGTGCAGCCTTCGCCTTCCCCGAACTCCCCCGCTTTTTGAAATATTCAATTAGGCGTCCGTTCGTGTAGTCAAATACCGTCGAAAAAAGCATAATCAGCACATACACGGGCTCCCCCCACGCGTAAAAGAGGAGACTCGCAATGAGCAGCACAAGATTTTTCAGCCGCCCGGGGCTGATATAGTATAAGAGCAAAACGAGCGGTAAAAACACCAGTAAAAATACAAAGCTGCTGAATACCATATTATTTGAACGCTTCCTCTATAATCTCCTTCGCCTTTGTGGAATCTGCGGACACACAGAGAATCACATATTTCCCTCTCTGCTCTACGACCGCACCCTCAATCCGCTTAACCTCCTCGGGCTGGTAGTCCTGCACAGCCTCTTTCTGGGAGTCAAGGTAATCCTGCACATGGGAAAGCTGCGTCTTTGCCGTATCCTCGTCCTGCGCCTCGAACACAGCGACCTCCTCCGCCGTGGTTCCGCTTCCCATATAGAGAGTGGCCGTCACATTCTCCTCCATCTCAAAATACATGCCGGACAGCTCCTCGTCCAAGGCCTCCAGCGTGTCGTCGTATGTCACCTCCGATGCCAGTGAAGCCGCCAGTGAAGCCGCATCAATCTCCTTTGCCCCGGAACTTCCACAGCCAGAAGCCAGAATTACCAGTGCCGCTAACACAGCGGTAATGCCAGATCTTTTCATAATCCTCCGTTCTCCTTATCCTCAAAATAGTTAAGGCGCATCGCCCGTTTCACCTCGGAGAGCGTCTGAGCCGCCACCTCTCTCGCGACGTCACTTCCGTGCCGCAGAATCTCGTACACCGCCGGAATGTCCTTCTCAAACTCCGCTCTGCGGGCGCGAATCGGCGCAAGCTCCTCCTCAAGCACCTTGTTCAAAAACTTCTTAATCTTCACATCTCCGAGTCCGCCTCTTTGATAGTGTTCTTTTAATTCGTCCAAATTATGATATTCCGGCAAATATTCTTCAAAATGCGCATCCCTGCTGAATGCATCCAGATAAGTAAACACTGTGTTGCCCTCAAGATGTCCCGGATCGGACACCTGCAGATGCTCCGGGTCGGTGTACATACTCATCACCTTCTTCTTCACATCCTCCTCCGTGTCCGAGAGATAAATACAGTTCCCCAGCGACTTGCTCATCTTCTGCTTGCCGTCGATGCCCGGCAGACGCATACACGCCTCATTTTCCGGCAAAAACACCTCCGGCTCTACAAGCACCTCATCGTATATGGAATTAAATTTGCGCACGATCTCTCTGGTCTGCTCAATCATGGGAAGCTGGTCCTCGCCCACCGGAACCGTAGTCGCCTTAAATGCGGTGATATCCGCCGCCTGACTGATCGGATAAGTGAAAAAGCCCACCGGAATGCTCGTCTCGAAATTCCGCATCTGAATCTCGGACTTCACGGTAGGATTGCGCTGCAGCCTCGACACCGTAACCAGATTCGAATAGAAAAAGGTCAGCTCTGTCAGCTCCGAAATCTGCGACTGGATAAACAGATTAGACTTCGCCGGATCCAGTCCGATGGACAGATAATCCAGCGCCACCTCGATAATATTGTCACGCACCTTCTCAGGATTCTCGAAATTGTCCGTGAGTGCCTGCGCGTCCGCTATCATAATAAATATCTTCTCAAACTCCCCGGAATTCTGCAGCTCCACGCGTCTGCGCAGAGAGCCGACATAATGTCCCACATGCAGTCTTCCGGTCGGCCGGTCTCCCGTCAGTATTATTTTTCCCATTTTCTCTTCCTCCACGTCTCACCTGCTATGTATAGAAACGCTCTACATACCACCGGCTGTCATAATAAAATTTGTCGTTCCCGTCATTGTACGGCGTCTTAATCCGAATCAGCAGACGAACTTCGTACTCGCAGTTCTCCTTCACATTTTTCAGCGTATAGCTCTTTGCCTTCTTGGAAAGCTCTGCCTCCTCCGCCTTGGAAAAGGAGGACGATCCTGCATCACGGCAGGTGACAAGCAGTGCATCCGCCACAAACCCGTCCGCATTCTCCCATGTGATCTTCGCCGTCGAACCGGACTTCACTGTAAAATTCAAATTCAGCGTGTCTGCATCCGGAAACACATTCGCCCCCGGGCTGCACATACGGCGGTCACAGAACTCCCCCGTATAGGTCGTCCCCGTCGCCTTATCATAATAATAGGTACGCACTTTGTAAAAGTAAAGCTTTCCCTTCGTCACCGAAGTATCCCTATAGCTTGCAGTATCCGCAGAGACCTCTGCGATCTGCTTGTAACCGCTGTCCTCCCTGCGGGAGCGGTAAATCTGGAAGCCCGTAGCGTAAATCCCGCTGCCCTCCGGGGTTACATAAGGGTAGCTCTCAGGAAAATTGCTCGCCGGAAGCAGCAGCCGGATGCTCTTTGTCCCGCTGCTCTGTGCCTCGAATACAGGCCTGCGCAGCTCTACCGACACGGAAACCCTGTTGGAGGGCTCGCTGGTGTATGCTTCCTCCGTCAGCGTCCGGTACCAGCCCGCCACAGCATAGTAGTCATAGGCCTGCTGGGGCACAATGCTGCTGTCCGTATATCTATACAGCGTCTGCCCCAGGCACATATAGGTGGTAATCCTCTCGTAATCCTCCGACCCCCCCGGCGCCCGGTAGATTTCTACATAATCCGGCTTGCTGCTGCACCTTGAAAAATCCAGCGCAATGGCCGGAATAACGTCTCCCTCTTCGTCCAGCGACGTCCCCGCCTCCGCCGTAAGGCTCCATGTAAACGTCTTCTGATTCTGATTATCCTTCTGCGTCTCCTCTGCCTGCACGGTCTGCGCAAGAACCGGAGAGCACACCGCAAGACAGAGTGCAAGAAACATGCAAATATATCTCTTCATAATATCCCTCGTTTCAATTATGCAAAATTGTAGGGATATATTATAGCAGATTTTTTCCAAGAATGCTACTCCTATTCGGAAATTGTTTAAAGTATTGCTTTTTTGGCATTTTATATGATGATAAGGGTTAAGCTGCGGGCGCATCTGACCGATATATAATAAAATAGCAGCTATGGACGGCGGTAAATTCCAGGATGGAATCTGGAATTTATCGCTGTTTTTGTGTGAAAAGGAGGAACAGAACATGGGAATTGAGATTTCTGAAGGCAGCAGCAGGTATGCGTCAGATTATCAGGGCGCGGTTAAAAATATGAAAAGCGGGGGCTTCGCGGCCAAGCTTGGGGAGGCCGAGGCCGCCATCACGCGGGAGGGCTTCGGACATTTAAACGAGGATCCGGACAGAAACAAGTATTTCCGTCTGGCCGACGCCAACGGTCTTATCAATTACAAGGGCGTCATTTTTCAGTGCGACTACGATACGAACACACTGACCCTCGGGGATTGCTCTGACCGCAGCAAATGCCTGCATATCCCTCTCTCCGGCGGCGGAAGCCTGCTGGTCAACCGCGACAGCCTTGGCGACTTAAACGCTGCCATCTCGATGTTTTCGGCAGAGGATATCGGCCGTATTTTAAGGGCCATTGAGCTGGATAAGCTTGCCCGAAACAATGAGATGGAGCTTGCGGACGAAGAATTTGCCGCATTGCTGAACGAATAATTGCTGAGTGAATAATTGCAATAGACTTCCCTCCTGAATTGTGCTACAATGGCAAAGACGCGCATCGCGCGATCATATTCAGGAGGTTTCTATTTTATTATGAAGGATTTAATTACCCGTTCGCTGCCGGTCGAGGAGACGGCACGGGCACAAAAGGGACTGGTGTGGATACTGGAGCTTCTGCTTTTCGTCGCAGTATTCTTTGTGGGAAGCATTGCGCAGCTCTTTGTCGTATTCCCGGCGAACATGATCGCCATGTTCACGGACAAGGATTATCAGGCGGCGGCAGCCAGCGGAGATATACAGGCTGCGGTTCAGGCGGAGGCGGCGCTGTCCGAACGGCTGATGTCCTCGGACTGGTACATGATCGTCATGCTCCTCTCCGACATTCTCCTGATACTCATTGTATTTGGATTCTGCCGCTTATTTCAGAAGCGGAAGCTCCGGACGCTGGGCTTTATCAAAAAGGACATTATAAAGGAATACGCTATCGGTGCGCTCCTTGGCTTTGTGTTCTTCTCTGTCTGCGTGGGGCTTAGCGTAATCACCGGAGGCTTAAGCTTTGGCGGCGTGGCGGCGGATTTCTCGCTCGGCATCTTTATCTTGTATCTGTTCGGCTACATGGTACAGGGAATGGCGGAGGAGGTGCTCTGCCGGGGCTATTTCCTCTGCTCCTACGCAAGACGCTACCCTGTCTACGCCGCAGTACTCGCAAACTCCCTGCTGTTTGCATCACTCCATCTGCTGAACAGCGGAATCACTGTACTTGCCTTTATCAATCTTGTGCTGTTTGGTATTTTTGCATCGCTGTACTTTATCCGCAGGGGAAGCATCTGGGGTGTTGGCGCATTCCACAGCATTTGGAACCTTGTGCAGGGGAATTTCTATGGAATCAAGGTCAGCGGGAATCCGCTTGGCAACACGCTTTTCACTATGCTGCCTGCCGAGGGCCGCGACCTCTTAAACGGCGGCGACTTCGGCATGGAGGGAAGCCTGATCTGCACACTCGTCTATGTTGCCGGAATCGTATGGCTTTTCACCCGCAAGAACCAAAACGGCGGTGAAATCACACAGCCCATTGTAGACAAGCCGGTTTTTTCCACCGGGGAAAATGCGGAGGCGGTAGCAGAATAACGGAAGCATACACCATTAACAAAAGGCAGATGTCACCGGACATCTGCCTTTTTGCTGTTCTTATTTATTTGTGAGGGTCTTTCCCACATCAATCGTATAGTTGGACAACACCGTCTGCCCGCCGATCACTGTCTTTATCTGCACCGTAATGGATTTAATATTGACAGATTCTCCGGCGGAAAGCTTGTAATCCTTTCCCGCGCTGGCGGAACCGGTCACCGTGCAGCCAGTGATTTCACCGTCCGCAACAGACAGACAGTTTTTCGCCAGCTCCAGTGCCGTGCTGCAGGAGGCACTTGCCGTCGTGCGGGTCACCGCCACCAGAGGGCTTGCCTGCGAATCTTTCAGGGTAAACGCCGCAGAAATCGTCGCAAGACTGGACGAACCGTTTTGCGGTATATACTTAAGCTCCACCGTATAGGTTCCGGTAGGCGCTTTAGTACAAACCCCTCCGCTTATGTCCACCGTATCAAGCATAAGCAGCAAGCCGTAGGACATTGCGGGCGTCGATGTGGAGGAGGGAGTTTTGGTCAGGTCGGTGGAATAGTACATGCCGTCCTTCATCACTCTCGCGGACTGAATTGTAAGGTACTGATAGAAAATGCCTCCGCGATACTCCGCCAGCCGGATCGTAATCTTCTTGGAAGCGGCCACGTTCGCCTGGCTCGCATCCGGACTCAGCGCAAGATCCAGCGTCGGATTGTCGATATCCACTTTGTAGCTCACCGCACCGTTGTAGGAGGGCGTCTGCACGACTATGGTGAAGTTGATCGACACCTGCTGTCCGCCCGCTGTGAGGGTTAAGGTGTAGCTGTAGCTTCCCGCCGTATAGCCGCTCGGAGAAACCTCAATCCGGTCGCCCGCCGCATCGTAGGATACCATGCCGCGGCTTGTGTTGTTGTCCGTAATCTGCGCGGACTCTCCCACAAGCGCATAACTTTGTCCATACTGGTCAACTCCGGCCACATTGATGTAGGTTCTATAGCCGCCGGAATTGGACACAAACATAACATCATTGTCCAGTGTAAGGCCTGCCAGATGGGCGGGAGCCACCACCTCTACATCAAAGCTGTAGGCGTAGGTCTGCCCGCCGTACACGGCCGTTACCAGAACCTTCACCGTACCGGTCTTGATTGCGGTAACCTTCGCGATACCGTCCGTCCGGTTGTTGATCATCAGTGTATCCGGATCGGAGGACTCATATTTGACAGAATCGTATTTGAGCTCCGTCTTGTCGGTATCCAGCGCGCAGAAATGAATAAAATAATTGCCGCCGCTGGCCACCTTCCGGTTGTCCGCATAAGTCGCCGCCTTGTAGTCCGGCACGGCATCTGTGGTTGTCAGTGTAAAATATGTATCGTCAGAGGTGCTCGCCGCCACACAGATGATCCGCGCATAGGCGGTCAGAATCAGCGTCGGGTCACTCTGGCAGGTGTAGGTCATGGTAAAGGTTCCGGTATCACCGATATTTGTCATAAATATCTGGTTCTGCTCCTGAATGAGGTTCCCGTTGATAATCTGCGGCTGTGAGTAGCGGATCGTGCCCGGATAGGCCGCCGACACTTCAATCCCGTCTGCATCGTAAATGCCATATTCAATGACGGTGTTCTTATTCACAGTAGCCTCCGTCGTCAGAACCTTCATAAGCGTCGGCCTTCCAACCTTCGTTGTGAACTCACGGGTCATTGTCCCGTCTGTCAGAGTATACGCGCCGCCATTCTTAAATACGGAATAAATGGTCAGCGTCACTTCTTTTCCATCCTTCGAAAAGGCGATATCTTTAACCGGCTCTTTTACTCCGGCTGTGCTCTTCACGGTAAAGCTGTCCTTATTTACAAGCTCTCTCGCATTCCCGGAGTAGACCGCAACCACTTTGTCCGCCGCTACCTGCCGCGCTTCCAGAAGCGTGGTGCTGACCGTGACGCTGGCGCTGTCGGAAGCATAGACCTTCTTGCCAACCATCGCCTGCACGGTAATGGTATATGCCCCCTCGTCCTTCGGCGTGAATACGCCGGCCTTTGTAATACAGTCCGACGCGTCTGTTCCGTCCGCGCGCACCGCCGTCCAGGAAACTGTTCCCGTAGCATTTGCCGGGGTAATCTGGTATTTCAGATTATAAGCCTTTCCTGCCAGAAGCTTATCGGGCAGGGAGGTGGTCACCACATCAATGTTGGTGGGATATACCTTAATCTTTGCATTTCCGGCAGAGAGGGTGCTCTGCAGCTTCCCCGCCTTGGTGTAAACCTTGGCTACGACCTTGACCACCTTATACTTCGCAGCCGTCTTACCCTTGGTATTGATGGTCAGGGTATTTGTGACCTTTGTGGAGGTCGCCTTGGTGCTTGTTTTTTTCAGCTTCACATAGCTTTTCCCGGTGCCGCTCACGCTCCACTTGACTGTCTGCCCTTTGGTCAGATTCTTGACCGTGTAGGTGTAGCTCCCGCCATTGCTGCCGTTTTCATACAAAGCCACATAAGTCTTTGCGAACTTTGGCTTTGCGGCCGCATCTGCGGAAATCGGACACGCCGTAATCAGCAGCGCAAACGCACAGACAAACGCCAGCGCACGTTTTAGATTTTGTAACATTTTCTCCTCCTTTTCCCTATAGTGATAGTAGTTCTTGTGTAGTGAAACGCTTTCACTACTATATATGGTATCTTAGCACACTCTTTCTAAGACCGCAACCGCCAGCAGGCGCCAAAAAGGAGGATATTTCTTAAATTTTTTTAAATATCTTTTACTCCCAGACCGGAACCGGATCCCAGCCATAGTCCTTGAAATACTTTATGTCAAGCCTGTTGTCCTTCGCATACATCTGAATCATTTCCTTTCGGAGCCGTTTGTCGTCCTCCTCGAACGTCTCCGTATAATTGAAGATATCCGGCGACACGGAATAGGGCTCACAGAATTCTTCGACACTCTCCATATAACCGCCGCCGTCCTGCGCATTGATATGCTCCGTCACTTTATAACCGCCGTTTTCGCCGGGCGTAAGGCGTATCCGTGCCGGAACCCTGCCCCCTGAATCACAGTTTAACGTATTTCCGTTTCGGTAATACCCATATGTCGAAAACATGCAGAACACAAGTCTGTCGTCCCCATCCTCCACAATCGCGAAAATCTGCGGGGCCGGAATGAACACATAGTTTTCCTCATTATAATAATATTTGTCCTCCTCCAGCCGCGCTTCCTCGCAGAGTGCCGCCATGATTTCGTCCTCCCCGCTATAGTGGAATTCCGGGAGCGCCTGCTCCCCGTCCGGCTCCTCCGTCTCGATGGCAAGCATATCCTCTGCCAGCTCCATGCTGTCCTCCGGGCGGGTATAGAGGATATACGCATTGTCCCTCGTAACTACTAAAAAGCTAAGCTGCTTTACCCCCGCCGCATCTGTCCAGCATATGCAGTTCTCACTGTAAGCAATCCTGCCCGTGGCAAACAGCTCATTGATATCCATGGGCCGGTTCTGCATCTCGTCGAAGGTATCCCGGATACAGTCAGCTTCATAGCGCTCCCAGCCATTCCGAACCGCTGCAAGCTCCGACGGTTCCTCCGTTTTGCGCAGAGCCCCCTCCTGCCCCGCCAGCGACAGGTCGTAGACATAGGCGCTTGTATAGCTGCCCGGGATTTCCTCACCGCTCTCCACATCCCACTTCCGGTTAAAAAAGCAGAGCATGTGATCCTCCACATAAACACATGTCCGCATGGTGTCTGCGTTAAAGTAATTGCATTCCAGCTCCTGCAGATCCAGCACCGCGGTGAGCGCCTCTATGGTGCGGTCGTAGACCATAAGCCCCCGCTCGTTGGCAAACACAAGGTACTCCTCCGACACCGCCGCAAGCACGGGCGCATACACCTCCTGGGGCATGGCCAGCGTCTCCTTTGCCACCTCCTGCTGCTTTTCGCTCAGCCCGCAGAATTCCTTCACGGACTCCAAAAGGGCTCCGTCCGCGGCCGCGTTTACCCCCATCGTCCCCACGAGAAAAATCGCAAAGGTGCAGGCGGCAACCAGCGCGGCGCGGGCGATGGGATGCCGCTTCGCCTCTTTTGCTGCGATTTTTTCCCACACGCTCTCCCTCTGGAGCTTTGTCGGCTCCGTCTGCTCCATCATGTGTGAAAATCTCCGGGAAAGCTCTTCTTCGCTGTATTTGTTTGATTCATTTCTATCCTTCATGCTTTTCCTCCCCCTGTTCCTTTTCAAGAATGTCCCGCAGCCTTTTTCTGGCCTCTGCGAGCTGTGTCTGTAATGTGCTCTCCCTCCGGTGCAGCAGATGCGAAAGCTCCCGCAGGGAATACCCTCCATAATAGTGCAGATAGACCAGTATGCGGTATTTGTCCGGCAGCTCCTGCAGGGCAAGCCACAGCGCGTCCTCCTCCCGCGAAGAAAATGCCATCTGCGGCTCCGGGACGTCGGAGAGCGCCGTGCGCCTCCTGCGGTAGCTGCTTTTTAATAAATCCCTGCTCTGATTCCGCGTCACAGTGATAAACCATGCATTTTCATGGCCGGCATCCCGAAAGCGGGGGCGCTTCTCCCACGCCTTGGCGAATACCTGCTGCGCAATATCCTCCGCATCCGCGGCATTTCCCAAAAGCATCAGCGCAAGGCGGTACACCTGCGGCATCTGCCTGTCATACATGGCGCGGAATTCCGTTGTCTTATCTGTCTGTTTTGCCTGCATATACACTCCTATCCTGAACCGATTCTAACATATACACGATTCAAAAAGGAAAAATATCCGCACATGGAAGTAAATTTTTGCAATTGCACACGCCGCCATCTGCAATTGCAAAAATGAATTTCTTTTCTAATGTCCACTTTTCTGTTACAATATGCATAGTGAAAAACCTGAGAAAAGGCTGGGAATTTTTATTTTGAAGAAAGAAATGCATGAAAATATAAATAAGACTTCTGCGGGCTCCATGCTTCCGGTGATTCTCGCTCTGGCATGGCCGACTATGCTCGAGCAGCTTTTGCAGACGGCGGTGCAATACATCGACACCGCTATGGTGGGCTCGCTGGGCACGCAGGCCACAGCGGCGGTGGGCGCTACCTCTACCGTCAACTGGCTGATCGGCAGCACTATCTCTGCGCTGGGCGTCGGCTTTCTGTCCTTTATCTCCCAGTCCATCGGCGCAGGGGAAAAGCAGCGGGCAAAAAGGGCTTCGGGGCAGGCGGTACTGACCGTGCTTGTAGTCGGCGTGTTTTTTACACTTCTGACCACTTCCCTGAGCAGCAGGGTGCCTGTCTGGATGCAGGTCGATCCAGACATCCACGACATGGCCGCGCGCTACTTTTTCATTCTTTATGTCCCGATGCTCTTTCGCAGTGCCAGCATTATCTTCGGCACGGTTCTCCGGGCCGCCGGAGATACTAAGACGCCGATGCGGGTGGGACTTGCGGTCAATCTCATCAATATCGCTTTAAATTTCCTGCTGATCTACCCAACCCGTACAGCCAGACTCTGGAATACGACGCTCACGATTCCCGGCGCAGGTCTCGGCGTCGAGGGCGCCGCAGCCGCCAGCGCGATTGCCTATACCTTTGGCGGAATCGCGATCACCTTTATGCTCTGGAAACATGAGCTTATCTCACCACGGGGACAGCGCCTGCGGCCGGATACGGCGGTTCTAAAGCCATGTCTGCGGGTCGCATTCCCGAACATGCTGCAGAGGTTTGCGACCTCGCTGGGATATGTCGCCTTTGCCTCCATGATAAATTCTCTCGGTGAGACAGCCACAGCCGCCCACACCATTGCAAACACGGTAGAGTCCGCTTTCTATATTCCCGGATACGGGATGCAGACAGCGGCGGCTACGCTGGCCGGAAATGCCCTGGGCGCAAAAAATCCCCAGAAGCTGCATCGGCTGGCGCGCACGATTCTGCCCCTGGAGGTATGTCTTATGATTGTGTCCGGCGGACTTTTGTTTCTTCTTGCCCCACAGCTCATGCATCTGTTTTCCCGTGACCCGGAGGTCATCTCGCTGGGCGCCGCTGTCCTGCGAATGGTAGCCGTGTCGGAGCCGTTTTACGGGGTTCCCATTGTGATCGAGGGCATGATGCTGGGCATGGGCAAAACTGTCACGCCTTTTGTATTCAATGTGCTCGGCATGTGGTGTGTCCGCATCGTCGGCACCTACCTTTGCACCCAGCTTTTAGGTTATGGGCTCATCGCCGCATGGGGCTGCATGATCGGCCACAATTTCCTGCTGTTTGTGCTGTTTAGCGCGCACTATATTCATGTGCGCCGGAAAGGGGATATTCTTTTTGAAGCTTCGCGTAGTTAATCTACAATCTTTTCCGTGCCCGTTTCAAAGTGCAGATTGATTTTGCAGAAATTTCAGGTTATAATGGCTTTAATGTCATACTCCTTTTGGGAATGGCTTTATAGTTCTGCCAGCGGTACAAAAGGAGGAGATTTATGGATACCGAAATAAAAAATGCGGTAAGTGCGGCGGACGAGGCTGCCCAATATGATGAGAGGGCAAAACGCCTGCTGGGCAACAAAATCATTCTGGCGCATATTCTGGTAAAAACT
>JAMPHB010000007.1 GCA_023663685.1 Blautia sp. | reverse complement strand
AGAATGGCGGAGCAGCATAATCAGTTCTCAGAAAAAATGGGGAAAGTCAAATTTTAAAAGTAATCTTCTTTAAAAAGAAGATGGACTGGCGGCGGTGTTTGATTTCATAGATGAATTGCGGTACAATAGAAAACAGTAGGGCAGGATGCTGTTCATCGGTGCCTGCAAAAATGGGAACGATGATCACACGGAATTCAGGAAGCGGTTGGGGGCGATTGGGTATGGGTTATAATCTTACAAAGCGTGTCGAAGAGGATATTGCCGCCCTTGCGCGCAGATGTGGATTAAAGCAGGTAATCCTTTTTGGCTCAAGGGCAAGAGGCGATAATCGGGAGCGCAGCGACATTGATCTGGCAGTCAGAGGAGGAAACACGGCGGAGTTTATCGCAAGTGCCGATGATGAAATATACACATTGTTGATGTTTGACATTGTAGATTTGGAAAAGCCTGTGCAGAGAGAATTATTGGCAGAAATCAGGCGGGACGGAGTGATACTTTATGAAGAAGTTTGAGAATTTTTGCAAAGCGCTGCATAATTTGCAGATTATTCGGGAGGCTGAGGAGCCTTATGATATTCTGACTATGACCGGCGGTGTGGCGTTGTTTGACATCTGCTTTGAGCAGGCGTGGAAGGCTATGAAGGAAATTTTGGCTGACCAGGGATACAGTGCGGCGCAGACCGGTTCGCCCAAACAAATCCTCAAGCTGGCGTACAGTGCCGGAATGGTGCAGGACGAGGAGAAATGGCTGGCGATGCTGGCATCGCGGAATGAAGTGTCCCATTCCTACAACGAGGAAATTGCGCTGGGGCTGATGCGGACTGTCAGGGCAGATTATATTGAGATGTTTGAGGAATTGAAAGCAGAACTGGAGGAAAAGTGGTTGTGACAGATCTTTCAGTGTCCATGCACCACGGAAATCAATTTTGCCATTCCGGGTGATGAAATGCGCTAAGAAGGCTCTACGCTATCTGTTCCGTCAAATGGATTTTCTAAATGTTCTGAGAATGCGGTATCCCCTGACGCGACCGTCCGGAATGGCAAAGATTGGTTTCCGTGGTGCGCACAGTTGATTGACAAGCGCAGATAAGTAATGCTATACTTTTCATATTACGGAAAAGTGAGGATTTCATACATGGACGAGGAATTATTTGAGAATACATCCGATTTGTTAAATGGGCAGGAGACTCAGTCAGGGGAGCAGGAAAACCAGCCGATAGAGCAGGAGAATCAGCCGATAGAGCAGGAGAGTCAGTCTGTGGAGCAGGCACACGAAGATGTGCCGCCACAGCCATACAGCCAGCCGGGTCAGGGAGCGGGACAGCCATACAGTCAGGCAGGACAGCCACCGTACAGTCAGGCGGGACAGTCATACGGTCAGGCAGGACAGCCGCCGTACAGTCAGGGAGCGGGACAGCCGTACGGTCAGGCAGGCCAGCCATACAGTCAGGCAGGACAGCCGCCGTACAGTCAACCGGTGGGACAGTCATACGGTCAGGCAGGACAGCCATACAGTCAGCCGATGCAGCAGGGATATGGCATGGGGCAGCAGGCCTATGGTCAGCCGATGCAGCAGGGATATGGCATGAGTCCGAAGGGAGACGGCGTCGGTTTTGGCATCGCTTCTTTAGTGCTTGGCGTGGCGTCGGTATTTTTGTTCGGGTGCTGTGTGAACTATATTATGGCGGTGCTTGCAATCATATTTGGAATTGTGCAGATGGTGAAGAACCGGCAGAAGGGAGTGGCAATTGCCGGAATTGTGACAGCCGGGATTTCAATTATTCTGGGAACGGTTTTCTGGGTTGCCGTGGCATCTAAGATGGACGACATAAACCTGGAGGACTACTACGAGGACTACTACAATACGAACCCTTATCAGTTCTATCAGGAGGACGGTCCCTACAACAACTATTTTGAGGACTATCTGGATGAGTTATAGATTATGAGAATTGTCTGGGTAAGTTGTAAAAAGGAGAACCTTTTAAAGGTTCTCCTTTATTCGTATGTCGATGTCCATATAATTCAGTTCCTGCTCCGGGGCGATACCCTCCAGCAGATAGCGGGACAAAAGCTCCACGGGCAGATAGCCCTGCCTGTAGGGCTGCTGGCAGATGGTCGCAGTAATGATGCCGGAGCGAAGAAGCTCTGCGGTGGCGGGAACACAGTCATGGGTGATGATCTGCATATGGTCGGTGCGCTGCAGGGACTGGACAGCCTGACAGCCGCCGTATATGCCCCCGGCAGCAAAATACAGGGCATTGATCTCGGGGTGGGTCTCCAGCATGGCTTTGACCTTTTCAAAGCTCTCCACATCATCGTCGTGGTTCTCAATCGTCTCTGTGACATGGATGCGGGGATAGCTCTGTTCCAGAGTCCGGGTAAAGCCGGTAAGGCGTTCCGTGTGGCACTGGATGCGGGAGGAGCCCGTGACGATTCCCGTGTGGATCTCCCCGAAGGTCATCCGGCCCATGAGTCCGGCGGCAGTCTGTCCGCTGCGCAGGGAATCGCTCCCCACATAGGCCATGCGCTTTGAGGCGATATCAGTATTCACTGTGATTACGGGAATTCCCAGATCCTTAAAGCGGTCAATCTCCGCCGCGATGTAGGGGGAGCTGCAGGGCGTGATCACCAGCCCGTGGATTCCGTCCTTTAAAAGCTCCTCCATGGCGGAAAACTGGGCCATTTCATCGAAATCGGTCTGCCGTATGAGCAGCGAGCAGTTATAGCCTGCAAGCTCCTGCTGTTTTGCGGAGATTCCCTCCAGAAGCTCTTTAAATAATGGATTGGAATCTGAAAAGAGGACAACGCCGATTTTGATATTCTTTTTCTGGGCGGCCAGCATGAGTCCCGCCTTGTTTGGCTGGTAATGCAGCCGTTCGGCAATTTCCCTGACCCGCTGGGCGGTCGCGGGATTGACCGAGCCCCGGTTATTCAGCACACGGTCTACCGTGCCCCGGGAGACTCCGGCCAGTTCAGCGATTTCTTTTATGGTAGGCATAACTTTCCCCTTTCCCTCGGAGCCTGTTTTACTGTCTGCAATATATCCATGGTAGCATTAGAAGAGGGAAAAGTCAACCGATAATCACATTGTGTTCGAGCACATGAAATGTTGCACAAAATATCTGATGACAATTTGGGGGATATTCCTAAAATATTCTTTTTATGGAAAAACTGGTTGAACTTTTCCAGCCCAGACGGTATACTATTCCTATATGTGCGCGAGCACAAAGGAGGAGGAAAACTATGAACAATATTCCAGAGGTGAAAATCGGTATTGTGGCGGTAAGCCGTGACTGTTTTCCGGAGTCCCTCTCTGTGAACCGCAGGAGGGCGCTGGTGGAAGCCTACACGGCAAAATATGACAGCGCGGATATTTATGAGTGTCCGGTCTGCATTGTGGAGAGCGAGCTTCACATGGTGCAGGCGTTAAAGGACATAAAAAAAGCGGGCTGCAACGCGCTGTGCGTCTATCTTGGCAACTTTGGCCCGGAGATTTCCGAGACGCTTTTGGCGAAGCATTTTGACGGCCCGAAGATGTTTGTGGCGGCGGCGGAGGAGAGCCAGAACGATCTCGTGCAGGGAAGGGGCGATGCCTATTGCGGTATGCTAAACGCCAGCTATAATTTAAAGCTCCGCAATGTGGGCGCGTACATTCCGGAATATCCGGTGGGAGACGCCGGGGAGTGCGCCGACATGATCCACGATTTTTTGCCGGTTGCGCGGGCTGTGGCAGGGCTCTCGGAGCTAAAGATTATTTCCTTCGGCCCCCGGCCCATGAACTTTCTGGCCTGCAATGCGCCGATCCAGCAGCTCTATAATCTGGGTGTAGAGATTGAGGAGAACTCTGAGCTCGATCTGTTTGAGGCATTTCATAAGCATGCCGGAGACGAGAGGATTCCCGAGGTCGTGCGCGACATGGAGGCGGAGCTTGGCGCGGGAAACAAGAAGCCGGAGATTCTCACGAGTCTGGCGCAGTATGAGCTCACGCTTTTGGACTGGATAGAAGAGCACAGGGGTTACCGCAAATATGTGGCGATTGCCGGAAAATGCTGGCCTGCGTTCCAGACACAGTTTGGTTTTGTGCCCTGCTATGTGAACAGCCGTCTCACGGGGCGGGGAATTCCGGTGTCCTGCGAGGTGGATATTTATGGTGTGCTGAGTGAGTTTATCGGAACCTGTGTGAGCCGGGACGCGGTGACGCTTCTGGATATCAACAATTCTGTGCCGAAGGATATGTACAAGGAGTCCATTGGAGGCAGATTTGACTATAAGCATACGGACACCTTTATGGGCTTTCATTGCGGCAATACCTGCTCGGGCAAGCTGAGCAGCTGTGAGATGAAAAATCAGATGATTATGGCGAGAAGCCTCCCGGTGGAGGTGACGAACGGCACCTTAGAGGGGGATATTGTGCCCGGCAATATCACCTTCTACCGCCTGCAGTCCACAGCAGACGGAAAGCTGCGGGCTTATGTGGCGCAGGGGGAGGTGCTGCCGGTTGCCACCCGCTCCTTCGGGGGAATCGGTGTGTTTGCCATTAAAGAGATGGGGCGTTTTTACCGGCATGTGCTGATTGAGAAAAACTATCCGCACCACGGCGCGGTGGCTTTCGGGCATTACGGAAGGGAGCTGTTTGAGGTGTTCAAATACATCGGCGTGCCGATGGAGGACATTAACTATAACCAGCCGCAGAGCCTGCCGTATCCGACGGAGAATCCTTTTTAAAGATGGAAAAGAAGGGACTGGTGTTTCTATGGTAATCGCGAGAGAATTTACGGAACAGGACAGGGAGTCGCTGCTTGCCATGGTCGCTGAAATAGAGACGTGTGACGCAAATTTCGAGGGACTGAACGACATAGAGAGAATCGAAGACTACAGTCTGTTTCTGGATAAGCTGGAACAATGGAAGCATCAGGAGCGGATTCCTGCGGATTATTCGCCGCAGACAATTTTTGGCGTATTTGATGAGGGCAGGCTGGTAGGCGGTTTTGTTTTAAGACATGTGTTAAAAGGTGCACTGATCAATCACAGTGGAAATATCGGTTATCTTGTGAGGCCGGGGGAAAGAAAAAAGGGATATGGAAAGATATTGCTGATGCTTGCATTGGAAAAGGCGGGAGCGATAGGGCTGGAAAAGGTTCTGGTGACTTGCAGAAATGATAATACCGCTTCGGTAAAGGTGATAGAATCCTGCGGCAAATACGAAAATGACTATTACGACGAGGATGCGGGCATAACCTATAAGAGATACTGGATTGCGTGCGAATGATGGATGCATGACAAAAATAACAGCGGGAACACTGGTACAGTGGAATCCCGCTGTTTTCTATAGACATTTTTATGCTTCCCATTTCAGAAAACGAGAAATGGGCAGAATAAAAAATGTAAGGACATTGCGCACATCGCGGCGGGGAAATCCGTTATACAGATGCAGGAAGGAGGAGCTTGGCCGGATGGATATCGAGGAACAGTACGACAAGCTGTACCGCTATTGTTTTTTTAAAGTGAAAAACATGGCGGTGGCAGAGGATATCGTGCAGGAGACCTTCTTGCGTTTTTTTGAGAGCAAAGGCTACCGGGACAGGGGACGGCCGCTCGCTTATCTGTATACGATTGCGCGCAATCTCTGCATGGATGAGTTTCGCAGGGAAAAGCATTTTTCCAGTGAGGAGATGGAGACTGTGTCTGTCGGCTTTGAGCAGGAGACTCTGGAAAGGCTGGCTCTGTGGGCGGCCATGGAGGAGCTTTCGGAGGAGGAGCGCGAACTTTTACTGATGCGCTATGTCAACGAAGTGCCTATGCAGACGCTGGAGGCTCTTTACGGGAGATCGCGTTTTGCCCTGCGGCGTGAGCTCAAAAAACTGACCGAAAGGCTGGAGAGGAGGATCACGGATGGACAAAAGGACTAAAGAGTTTTTGCGTGAGTATTACGATGCACCGGCGCCGGAAGGCAGGCAGTGGTTTCTGCGGCGCTATGCGCCGAGACACATTTCTCTTTTTCACATGCTGTTTACACAGCTGCGCTACATCTCAAAGGCAGTATGGGCGTTTTCCCTGCTGTTTTTCGCGGCGGCGTGTGTTCTGTCGGGAGTGGAGGAATACACGCGGGGCGTCAACTGGATTTATGGCATGGTGCCTTTTCTTGTGATGCTCTCCGTCACAGAGAGCTGTAAATCGTGCCGTTACGGTATGCAGGAGCTGGAGCAGGGGGCGCTTTTTAACCTCCAGAGCATTGTGCTGATGCGGATGCTCATCCTCGGAGCCGGGAATCTGCTGATGCTGCTCGTAATCTCCTTTGCGACGGGAGCCGCTCCGCTTGCCCAGCTCATGTATCTGCTGGTGCCCTATCTTCTGACCGCGTCGCTGGGGCTTGCGGCGGTGAGAAGATTTCGGGGGACAGAAGGGAACTGGCTCTGCTTTTGTGCGGCGGTTTTCGTGGCGGCGGCAGTGCCTGCCGTGCATTCCTGCTGCAGCGTTATATATGAGGAAAAATATCTGCTTTTGTGGATGTTTGCGGCGTTTGCGGCGGCAGTATTTACCGTCCGGGAGAGCATAGGGCTTTTGCGCGAACCGGGATTCGTGTAGGGAGGGAGTATTATGGAGCTGAAAATTGACCGACTGACAAAACAATACAAGAATAAGATTGCGGTAGACCGGCTGAGCTATTCCTTTGGGCCGGGCATCTATGGGCTGCTCGGAGCAAACGGCGCGGGCAAGACGACACTCATGCGGATGATCTGTGGCATTTTAACGCCCACGGGAGGGACAATCACGCTGGATAAAACTGACGTGGTAAGCGAGGCGTACCGGGACAGGCTGGGCTATCTGCCTCAGGATTTCGGCTATTATCCGAATTTTACCGGGCGGGATTTTCTCATGTACATGGCGGCATTAAAAGGAATCGGAAAAAAAGCGGCGAAGGAGCGTGTGGAAAGTCTGCTTACGCTGGTGGCCATGGAGGACGCCGCTGATAAAAAGATGAAGACTTATTCCGGTGGCATGAAGCAGCGCATCGGTATTGCGCAGGCGCTTTTAAACGAGCCGGATCTGCTGATTCTCGACGAGCCGACGGCGGGGCTGGATCCGAAGGAGAGGGTGCGCTTCCGCAATCTGATTGCGGAGCTGGGAAAGGGTTCGATCGTGCTGTTGTCCACCCACATTGTATCGGACGTGGATAAGATTGCCGATCGGATTCTTATGATGAAGGAGGGGCAGCTTGTATTTGACGGCACGAGAGAGGAGATTACGGGGGATCTGGAAGATTTCTATCTCAGGGAGTTTGAGGAGGGAGAGCAGATATGAGGCATTTGATTGGCTATGAGATAAAAAAGCTGTTAAAGAGGACGAGTACATGGGCGGCTTTTATTGCAATGCTTGGCGTGCAGGCGTTTATCGGCTTTTCGGGTTACATAGGGGATTTTATGTATGGCGATACGCCGGGGCTTGAGCAGGCTGCCGCGGAAAAAATCGTGGGGCGCACACTGGACGAATCACTGGTTGCGGAGGTCGCCGAAGTGGAAGCGGAGATTGCGGAGCTCGGGGAGGATTACTGGAGTGACGATTACTGGCAGTCAGATGTGTATAAGACACAGATTCTGCCCTACATGGATCTGCGGGCAAAGCTTTTGTATGGCGGGGTGGGGGCAGATGCCACAGGGGATATTTACCGGCTCCGTGAAAATCTGCAGTCTGCAATGTTTGACAGCTATGGCCTCACGGACAGCGAGAAGGCACACTGGGAAAAGCAGGAGGCAGATGTTGAAAAGCCTTTTATCTATGAATATGCCGGAACCTGGGAAGCCCTGTCGAGCATGAACGGCGTTTATATGACCAGTATGCTGATCACTTTTTTTATTGCAGTCTGCATGGTGGGAGTGTTCACCGAGGAGAGTGCGAAAAAGACAGACCAGCTCCTTCTGTGCGCGAGATACGGCAGGGAGCCGCTCTATGGTGCGAAGCTCATTGCGGGAAGCATAGTGGTGCTTGCCGCCTCCGCGCTGATAGAGGGCGTGTATCTGCTGGGGCATTTTCTTTATTATGGCGCATCGGGCTTTGATGAGAGCATTCAGATGGGGCTTGCCTTTATCTTTCCCCACGCGCTTTCCATCGGCGAGACCTGCCTGATTATGGTCGGCATCCTGTTTTTGTCCTCGCTGTTGATTGGCCTGATCGCCATGCTTCTGGCACAGCTTTTGCATCATAGTCTGGGGGCGATGGCAATTCTCATCGGGGCTGTGTTTGCGGCGCGGCTGATTCCGGTTCCGCAGGACTGGCGCGTGCTTTCCATGCTGTGGAATTTAATTCCCATCAATATGCTGAAAGTGGATCAGGGATTTCTGGAACTCCGGCTCTATGGGGGGCTTACCGGATACCAGCTTGCACCGCTGGTATACCTCGTGCTTGCCGTCGTCTGCGTCGTGTCCGGCAGACGGCTCTGGTGCAGGATGCAGATTGGCGGGTGAGTGAAATTGGGGCGGGGCATGGGCATGTGTGGCATCGGACATGCCCATGCTTTATTATTGATCCACAGATGTAAGTTGTAGGCTTAGTTTTTCGATAAATTCTACGGAAAGGGTCGGGATGGATTTTTTTACCAGTTCAATAGATGCACCATTCTGTAAAAATAATCTGGCTGTTTCCTTGTCTCTCTCAAGAACTTTTTTATTTGCATATTCTTCAACAACTTGTGTCATAGCGTCAGCTCCTTCCTTTGATTCTTTAAAATAACATACCCGATTTGATAATTTTGGAAATTTGTTGTTTTTGCCAGTGCTGTTTTTAAAGTATTGCATTAACTCCGCAATATCGGATCCATCATTTACAGCACAATTTGCGAATATCCGATGGATGCCATCATCTATGGAGGTTCCGGTTTCCTTAATGATAGTCTTCAAATGGTAAATGGTTTTACCTTCCTGAAATATATCAAATTTAGAAATAAAAATCACATAAATGTCAGGAAGATTTTTATAGTCTAATCCTTTTTCTGTAAAAGTTGTGTCGATGTTGGCACTGTTGAAACGTACACGTTTTACATGGTCATCATCATCGGTTTTTTGCAATTCGACATTGATTCTTGAACCATTTTCGTCCTCGCATAGTAAATCAAGGATTACGGAATGTGCCCCAATATTGCGCAGGAAACGTTGTGGCTGTGCATCTATAACTTTCAATTTTGGTTTTTGGAGGATAATCCGCAGGATTTCCTCGCAAACAGCGTTGTCCTCTGCAATTTTATGGAAAAACATATCATCTATTACATTCAGATGTCTGATGAGTGCCTGCTGTTCTGTGCTTGTCTGCAATTTTTTAGATTCCTTTCAGTTTTTATCTTTTAGAGAGTTTGCATTCTTGTAACCTGTGACGGTATCAATTTTCTGACGCTGGGGATATGTAAATAGTATACATTGAAATGTGGCGGTTGAAAAGTATTTTTTGCGGATTAAAAAGACAGACCAGCTCTTTCTGTGTGCGAGATATGGCAGGGAGGTCGCTCTATGGGGGCTTACCGGATACCAGCTTGCGCCGCTGGTATACCTCGTGCTTGCTGTCGTCTGCGTCGTGTCCGGCAGACGGCTCTGGTGCAGGATGCAGATTGGCGGGTGAATGGCAGTGGTGCGGAGCTGGATAATTATATATTCTTATCAAATAAAGAAAAAATTTTAAATTTATTTGACATACTCCACACAGTTTCATATAATACTATTAGAGATGGAGTGATCCGTCATCGAAAATATTGTTCGCACACCGTTTGCGACTAATAAATGTACGGTTTGAAAATATTGCTCGCTTACCGGAAGCGTCTAATAAATGTCCGGCTTGAAAATTACAGCCTTATCGCACAGGCAGTATTGTCGCTTGCGTGATAAGGCTGTTTTTACGGAGAGAACACTATGGATTACCAGGAAGGATATGTTTATCATATTGCAAGAAAAAGAAGCCGCCGGAGCGACCTCTTTTTCTGGTAGTAGTAGTAATAGTAATACAGCAATATGAAATTTGCTTTTGAAGCCCGGACGATATTATCCGAGTAAGGAAAGTACACCCTGATTCGACTGGTTTGCCTGCGCGAGCATTGACTGGCCCGCCTGTGCAAGAATGTTGTTCTTGCTGTAGTTCACCATCTCCTCAGCCATATCGGTATCGCGAATCTGGGACTCTGCACTTGTGGTATTTTCCACGACATTATCTAGGTTGGCAATTGTGTGCTCAAGACGGTTCTGGACCGCACCGAGAGCAGATCTCTGGGCAGAAACCTTTGCAATTGCATCTGAGATGGAATCAATCGCGTAGGTCGCCTTTGCGCCCGTGTTGTCCACGAGGTTTAAGCCCTTTACGCCGAGTCCTGCGGAATCCATCGTGTCGATTGTAGTAGCAATCTTGTTCGTCTCGTCCGCGTCTGCGCCTACATGAAGTGTAAATTGTAAGCCCTGCGTAACAGTACGATGCCCCTCTTCGATATAGAAGGATACTTGTGTTGCGTCTGAGGTATAATAGCTTGCATCACTCTCTGTAATAGAGAGATCAGTCTCGCCTTTGCTGCCTACTTTGGCAACGCCTACCTTTGCTTCCTGTCCCGGATCTGTGCCGATATTGCTTGCTTTGCGAAGCTCATCCTGAATCAGCTCGTAAGCCTTTTTGGCAGAAATAACGGATGCATCGTTGTCCCCGATACCGTCAGCCTGCTTCTCGTATACAAAGTTTGTCTGTGTGGTCACGGTTCCGTCATCGTTCGTTATCTTAACTTCTTCCGTGACGGGATCGCCGTTTTCGTCAAGTTTTTTGACGACATCTTCCGTCATAGCGACATAAGTCTGGGTTCCCGCGATAACAGTAGAGCCATCGCGGACAAGTGCTTTCAGATTCTCTTTTGAAAGCTTATTCTCGGTCGTGTCCTCTTTTTCGCCCTCGCCGGCAATCTTGTACTCTGTCCCGTCAATGGTGACCGTCTTGTATTGTGTCTCATCAAGCTTCTCAATTGCGGTTCTTACATTCTCAATTGTGTTACCAATGGTGTAGCCCTTGGAACCGATGGTAATGGTGTCACCATTCTTGAGGGCTGTCATGGTAAATGTAACCTTGCCGGTGCCCACACCCTTGAGTGTACCATCAATACCCGCGTCTTTGGCATTGATCTTAACCTCAGAGGTCTTGCCGTTGCCCTTCAGCAGATAGGTCTCGTTGAACTTCGTAGTCTCGGCAACGCGGTCGATCTCAGTGGTGAGCTGATCAATCTCGTTCTGAATAGAGGTACGATCAGACTCGCTGTTCGTGCCGTTGGCTGCCTGAACTGCCAGCTCATTCATACGCTGTAACATAGAATGCACTTCTGTCAGGGCACCTTCCGCTGTCTGCACTGCAGAGATACCGTCCTGCGCGTTCGTTGATGCGCGGTCAAGACCACGAATCTGCTTGCGCATCTTCTCGGAAATGGAAAGACCTGCTGCATCGTCGGCCGCCCGGTTAATCTTGTAACCGCTGGAAAGCTTCTCTGAGGACTTGGACTGCGCGCCTGTTGTGACATTGAGCATTCTGTTGGCATTCATTGCCTGCATGTTGTGTTGTACTACCATAAGTTTACCTCCTTGTAAGTTGTAATGTTTTCATGTGAAAAAATTACTTCCCCTAAAATCCGTTTATGGGGGTGCATGGTTGATAAGTGACTTTATAATTGACGGAACCCCTAGGTTAGCTCCGCTAATTATCTGCTGTAATGCTCCGAAGGAGTATTGCTTGTTGTAACGCTCCGAAGGAGCATTGCTTACGCAAATCCAAACGCAAAGCGTTTGTTCATGGAATTTGCTCCTTATAATACACCTACTTCCCTCTGCGCTTTTCACGCATGATGATTTCTACAATCTGCTGCTGTGCCTCCTCGGAGAGGGCGGCGTCCCTATAGTAGCCGGTAGGCTTTTTGCGGCCGTCGCCCATGCTGCTTCTGGCAATCGGAATCTCCTTAGGCGCGTCCACCAGAAGCTGGATATTGTTTCCTATGCCTCCGGCTAAAACGACCCGAATGTCGTCTCCGATATTGATGTACTCACCCGGATGTAAAGAAAGCTTTAACATATTTTCGACCTCCGCATTTTTATAATTTTGGTCATTTGGGGGAAGAATAAGTTTGTGACACAATGTATGATTGTGTTACATTTCAGATTGCGATATTGCGAAAAATCTCGTCCCGCTCGTCCTGACTGATGCCGAGATAGCGTTTGGTAATCTCATAGGAGGAATGCTGGTAAATATCCATGAGCATGGCGGGGGGCGTGCCCTGCTTCCATGCATGGTAGCCGAAGGTCTTCCGCAGGGAATGCGGGCTGATAACGCCGGAGATTCCGCATTTTTCTGCAGCCTCCCGAATGATTCGCCAGGCCTGCACCCGGTTCAGGCTGGGAGTGCGGGAACCGGGAAAAAGGAAAGTATCTGCACACGGCTCACTTTCCTTAAGGCTGTCCCGGTAGTCCCTGAGAGCCTGACGGATGCTGTCATTGATAAAAATCTGTGTCTCCTTTCCGGTCTTTTTCTCCGTCACCACCAGATGCCCGGGGCAGGAGGATTTGGAAAAATCATAGATATCGCCCCAGCGCAGGGCAAGAATGTCGGAGATGCGCAGGGCGGTGTTGAGGGCGACGGTAATCAGCAGATAATTCCTGCTGTCCGGCTCCACGGTGCGGTAAAAGTCCTTAAAAAGCTGCAGCTGCTCGGGGTTTTTGATTGGTTCTGCTCGGTTCATAGATACCTCCTGACATAAAAAATAAAAAAATTTGAAAAAAGGGGTTAAGTATTTCTCTCTGCTGCCGATATAAGTGACATAGGGAGATGTAACACAATCATACATTGAGTTACATCTCCTTTTTGGCGTGCAAAACAAACGTCAATTGCTTTCCCGCGGATTTTATGGTATCGTAAACATAGTGTTTGTGAAGCGGAAAGAATAAGAGAGGGGACGTTTTTACAATGAGGGGGAAGACAGTTTTACTTTTGATAGCGTTTCTGCTTTTATTGACGGGATGCAGCGGCAGGGAGATCCATGACACTATGGACAGCCATGATACCGGAACGGTAAAAGTCACAGAGGAGAATGTGGATACCTATAATCTGCCGGAGCTGCAGGGAGAGGGCGGGGGCAGAAAGGTCCGGGTGGGTTACTATACCGGAGATATTGCATTTCAGAACGGCTTTGAGGAGAGCGCGAGAAAATCCGGCTATGCCTACGAATACTATCAGGAGCTGAGCACCCTGACCGGATGGCGCTACGAGTATGTTTACGGCACGCGGACAGAGATTATGGAGAAGCTTCTGGCCGGGGAAGTGGATATTGTCGCGGGTGTCTACAAAACGGACGAGAGAAAAGAGCAGATGCTCTTTTCAAAGCTGGATATGGGACTGGAGGGGGAAGCACGGTATTTTGTCGTCAGCCCGGGGCAGGGAGAGCTCTTGCAGGAGCTGGATTATGCCATGGAGGAGCTTTTACATTCCACGCCGGAATTTCAGGTGTCGCTGTGGCAGAAATATTATGGGCAGGCCGCCCGGCTGCAGATTTTGACAGAAAATGAGAGTGCGTGGCTGGCCGAAAGGGGGAAGCTTAAGATTGGCTATGTCAGGAATGATCTTCCGCTCTGTGATCAGGATGAGAACGGAGAGCCCACGGGCGTCATTTTGGAACTGACAGAGATCCTGGCGGATTATCTGCGGGTGGATATGGAAACGGTCTGTTATGAAAATGTGGCGCTGATGGAGGAGGGGCTTTCGGCAGGAGAGATCGACATGGCCTTCCCCGTGTACTCCGATCTCTGGCTCACAGAGAGCAGGGGCTTCAGGCAGACCGACCCCCTTGTCAGCGACCGGGTGATGGTGGTCTACAGCGGAAGCTATACCAGCGATCTGATGGACCGGGTGGTTCTGACGCAGGCGGAGCTGGGGCAGCGCTACTATCTGGAATCCTACTACCCGGAGACGGAGGTGGTCTTTTACGATTCCAGGGAGGCTGTCTTTGACGCGATCGAGCGGGGGGAGGAGCGCTGTATTGTCGGAAGCGCCAGCATTCTCCAGCGGTTTATGAACGAGCACGAGGAGTACCGGGATATGAATGTCGCGTACCTGGATATCTCGAAGGAATTCTGTCTGGAGGTGACGCAGGAGAACGGGATTCTGGCGGGCATACTCAACAAGGCAATCCTGCAGACCGACAGTGCGAGGATCAACGGAGCCATGATGCATTATTCCAGTGTGGAAAAAAGCTACACATTCATGGATTTTCTCCGCCGGTATTCCGTGACGGTCATAACAATACTGTGCATTTTCTTTGCAATTCTGCTTTGGGTGTTCATCGCTTACCGGCGCAGAACAAGGATCTTTAACGAGGAGCAGGAGAAGAGCCGCAGGGCTCTGGAGGAGGCGCTGGATGCGGCGGAGGTCGCCAGCGAGGCAAAGACCACATTTCTTTCCAGCATGAGCCACGATATCCGCACGCCCATGAACGCGATCATTGGCATGACGACCATTGCCATGAAGAATCTTGGCGACAGGGAGAAGCTTAGGGACTGTCTGGAAAAAATCAGCGTTTCCAGCAATCATCTGCTGACGCTGATCAACGATGTGCTGGATATCTCGAAGATTGAGAGCGGCAGGCTGACCTTAAATCCGGTGGTCTTTTCCCTGCAGGATATGGTGGAGACACTGGTAAATATCGTGCGCCCCCAGATTGCGGCGAAAGACCTGCAGTTTGACGTCCGTGTCGGGGACATAGATTACGAGACGGTGCTGGCCGACGAGGTGCGGGTAAACCAGATCTTCATCAACATACTGACGAACGCGGTGAAATACACGCCGGAGGGCGGCAGGGTGGAGCTGGGGCTTAAGGAGGAGGCGCTGCCTGACGGCAGGACGGTGCGGCTGATCTACACGGTCGAGGACAGCGGCATCGGCATGTCGAAAGAGTTCATGGAGACGATGTACGAGACTTTTGCAAGAGCGAAGGACAGCCGGATCAACGAGATTCAGGGAACAGGACTTGGTCTTGCCATCGTCAGACAGATGGTGGATCTGCTGGGCGGAACCATCGACTGTCAGAGCGAGGAAAATAAGGGCACGAAATTTACGGTCACTCTCGAGCTTCCCATCGGCGGATATGAGAAGCAGCCGAAAGACCGGGAGACAGTCAGCACGGAGATGGACAGGGATGACCTGGCGGGGCGGCATCTGCTGATCGCCGAGGACAACGACCTGAACTGGGAGATTATCTCGGAGCTTTTGACCATGCAGGACATCGCCGCAGACTGGGCGCCGAACGGACAGCTCTGTGTGGATATGCTGACTGCCGCGCCTCCGGGAACCTATGACCTGATCCTTATGGACGTGCAGATGCCGGTGATGAACGGGCGGGAGGCGACAAAGGCAATCCGCGAGGACAGCCGGGAGTATATCAGAAATATCCCGATCATTGCCATGACCGCAGACGCTTTTGCGGAGGATATCGCGGAGAGCCTGGCCTGCGGTATGAACGGCCATGTATCCAAGCCGGTGGATATGAATATACTTTGTCAGGAGATGTTAAAGGCGCTGGCGGTAAAGCCGTAAAATGACCGCAAAATGGCTGTGAAACAGCTGGTGGAATAAGGAAAAAGCCTTGACAGTATGGGCCAAATTTACTATACTATAGTCTCTATCAGGAGGAAACCAGGAGGAAGTTATGTACAAGAAGGTAGATACCAATATGAACTTTGTCGAGCGCGAGAAGGCGGTGGAGCAGTTCTGGCGTGAGAATGATATTTTTAAAAAATCTATGGAGAACCGCAGAGAGGGCGAGACCTACACCTTTTACGACGGTCCGCCCACGGCCAACGGCAAGCCCCACATCGGCCATGTGGAGACGAGAACCATCAAGGATATGATCCCCCGCTTCCAGACCATGAAGGGAAAGTATGTGCCGAGAAAGGCAGGCTGGGACACCCACGGGCTTCCGGTGGAGATTGAGGTGGAGAAGCTTTTGGGCTTGGACGGCAAGGATCAGATTGAGGCATACGGCCTTGAACCCTTTATTAAGCAGTGCAAGGAATCTGTGTGGAAATACAAGGGCATGTGGGAGGATTTCTCCGGCACCGTGGGCTTCTGGGCGGATATGGACGATCCCTATGTCACCTATGACGACAATTTTATCGAGTCCGAATGGTGGGCGTTAAAGGAAATCTGGAACAAGGGACTTTTGTACAAGGGCTTTAAGATCGTGCCCTACTGTCCCCGCTGTGGTACGCCGCTGTCCGCGCAGGAGGTGGCGCAGGGCTATAAGACTGTGAAGGAGCGCTCCGCCATTGCCCGCTTTAAGGCGGCGGGCGAGGACGCATATTTTCTCGTGTGGACGACCACGCCCTGGACGCTGCCGAGCAACGTAGCCCTCTGTGTGAACCCGGAGGACACCTACGTCAAAGTGAAGGCGGCGGACGGCTATACCTATTATCTGGCGCAGGCGCTGGCGGATACCGTGCTGGGAAGCCTTGCAGATACTGAGGAGGGGGCAGCGGCCTACGAGGTTCTGGAGACCTTTACCGGAAAAGAGCTGGAGCACAGGGAGTATGAGCCTTTGTTCGAGTGCGCAAAGCTCGCATCAGATGCCCAGCAGAAAAAGGGCTTTTACGTTACCTGCGACAGCTATGTCACCATGACAGACGGTACCGGAATCGTACACATTGCCCCGGCCTTTGGCGAGGATGATGCGAATGTGGGCAGGAATTATGATCTGCCCTTTGTCCAGTTTGTGGACGGCAGGGGTGAGATGACGGAGGAGACTCCCTTTGCGGGACTCTTTGTCAAAAAGGCGGACCCGGAGGTGATTAAAAATCTGGACGCGAGGGGACAGCTGTTTTCAGCGCCGAAGTTCGAGCATGAATATCCCCATTGCTGGCGCTGTGACACGCCTCTGATTTACTATGCGAGAGAGTCATGGTACATCAGGGAGACGGAGATCCGGGACGCTCTCATTAAGAACAACAATACTGTCAACTGGATTCCCGAGTCCATCGGAAGCGGCCGCTTCGGCAACTGGCTGGAAAACATTCAGGACTGGGCGATATCAAGGAACCGTTACTGGGGCACGCCGTTAAATATCTGGGAGTGTTCCTGCGGCCACAGGGAATGCATCGGAAGCCGCGCGGAGCTGGCCGAAAAGGCGCAGGATGAGGCGGCGGCGAAGGTGGAGCTGCACCGCCCCTACATCGACGGGGTGCGTCTGGTCTGCCCTGAGTGCGGCGGCCGGATGAGCCGTGTGCCGGAGGTGATCGACTGCTGGTTTGACTCCGGCGCGATGCCCTTTGCACAGCACCACTATCCCTTTGAGAACAAGGAGCTGTTTGAGCAGCAATTCCCGGCGAAGTTTATCTCCGAGGCGGTGGATCAGACGCGCGGGTGGTTCCATTCCCTGATGGCGGAGTCCACGCTCTTATTCGACAAGGCGCCCTATGAGAACGTGATCGTGCTGGGGCATGTCCAGGATGAGAACGGCCAGAAGATGAGCAAAACCAAAGGCAATGCCATTGACCCCTTCGATGCGCTTGAGACATACGGGGCGGACGCAATCCGCTGGTATTTCTACACCGCCAGCGCACCGTGGCTTCCGAAGCGTTTTTCCGGCAAGCTGGTGCAGGAGGGACAGCGGAAGTTTATGGGGACTCTCTGGAACACCTATGCATTCTTTGTACTGTACGCGAATATCGACGATTTTGATGCGACGAAATACACGCTGGATTACAGCGGGCTGTCTGTCATGGATAAGTGGCTTTTGTCAAAGCTGAATTCTGCCGTGGCAGGGGTCGATGATAATTTGTCAAATTACCGCATACCGGAGGCGGCGCGTTTTCTGGAAGAGTTTGTGGATGAGATGAGCAACTGGTATGTGCGCCGCTCAAGGGAGCGCTTCTGGGCGAAGGGCATGGAGCAGGATAAAATCAACGCTTACATGACCTTATATACGGCGCTTGTCACCATCAGCAAGGCGGCGACCCCGATGATTCCTTTTATGACCGAGGACATTTACCGCAATCTGGTCTGCTCTGTTGACAAGAGCGCGCCGGAGTCCGTGCATCTGTGCGATTATCCGGTGGTGGATGCAGCCGCCATCGACAAGGACTTAGAGCAGGCCATGGACGAGGTGCTTAAGATCGTCGTGATGGGAAGGGCGGCCAGAAACAATGCGGGCATCAAGAACCGCCAGCCCATCGGCCGGATGTATGTAAAGGCGGAGCGGGCGCTGGACGGATTTTATGTGGATATCATTGCAGATGAGCTGAATGTCAAGCAGGTGACATTTACGGAGGACGTGTCCGCTTACACAGATTACCAGTTCAAGCCGCAGCTTCGCACGGTGGGGCCAAAGTACGGGAAATACTTAAAGCAGATTCAGACAGCCCTTGCAGGGCTGGACGGCAATAAGGCCATGGAACAGCTGCGTCAGAGCGGCTCCCTTACGCTTGACAGTGTCAGTGAAGAAGTTGTATTATTGGAGGAGGATCTGCTGATTACCATGACGCAGGCCGAGGGCTTTGTGACCGAGGGAGACAATACGGTCACTGTTGTGATGGATACGGCGCTGACGCCCGCGCTCATTGAGGAGGGCTTTGTCAGGGAGCTGGTCAGCAAGCTCCAGACGATGCGCAAGGAAGCTGGCTTTGAAGTGATGGATCACATTGCGGTGGGATACGCGGCCGGAGAGAAGGTGGCGGGCATCTTTGCCGCCAACGGTGAAAAAATCATGGGAGAGGTGCTGGCGGATAAGCTGGAGGCAGGGACAGCCGCAGGGTATCAGAAGGAGTGGAATATCAACGGCGAGAAGGTAACGCTTACGGTGGAGAAGCTTTAACAGTTATGGGGCATGATGTGCCCGGGGGAATCAGATATTGACAATTTGAGGAGGCGTAATTGTGAGAGACAAAGTATTCAGCAGGAGAGAGTTTGTTCGGAATGTCACCGAGAATGTGAAGGGGATGTACCGGAAGACTTTGAAGGAGGCAAGCCAGCAGGAGATTTATCAGGCTGTGTCCCTGGCAGTCAAGGATGTGGTCATGGACGAGTGGATGGCGACGCAGCAGGTCATCGAGAGGGAGGATCCGAAGACCGTCTACTATATGTCCATGGAGTTTCTGATGGGAAGGGCTTTGGGCAATAACCTGATCAGTCTCGGCGCATACGGGGAGGTCAGGGCGGCTTTGGAGGAGCTGGGCTTAGATCTTTCCGTGATTGAGGATCAGGAGCCGGATCCGGCTCTCGGCAACGGCGGCCTGGGACGCCTGGCAGCCTGCTTTATGGATTCGCTTGCGACTCTCGGGTACTCCGCATACGGCTGCGGCATCCGTTACCGTTACGGCATGTTTAAGCAGCAGATCGTGGACGGTTTTCAGGTGGAGGTGCCGGACAACTGGTTAAAGGACGGTTATCCCTTCGAACTCCGCCGGCCGGAGTATTGCTACGAGGTCAAGTTCGGCGGCCGGGTGGAGGCCTACAACGATGAGAGCGGCGAAGTTTGTTTCCGTCAGGCGGACTACCAGTCTGTCCTTGCGGTTCCCTACGATATGCCGATTGTGGGCTACGGCAACCATGTGGTGGATTCCCTGATGATATGGGACGCGCAGCCCAAGGAGGAGTTCCGGCTGGATTCCTTTGACAAGGGAGATTATGAGAAGGCGGTGGAGCAGGAGAATCTTGCGAGAAATCTGGTGGAGGTGCTCTATCCCAATGACAACCATGTCAAGGGGAAGGAGCTGCGCCTAAAGCAGCAGTATTTCTTTGTCTCTGCCAGCATTCAGCGCGCGCTTGACCGCTTTAAGAAACATCACAGCGATCTTAAGGAGCTGCCGAATAAGGTGGTGTTCCAGATGAACGATACCCACCCGACGGTGGCAGTGGCGGAGCTTATGCGCATTCTTGTGGACGAGGAGAAGCTGCCGTGGGAGGAGGCGTGGGATATCACGACCCACTCCGTGGCATATACGAACCATACGATCATGGCGGAGGCGCTGGAGAAGTGGCCGATCGAGATTTTCCAGAGGCTTTTGCCCAGAGTGTACCAGATTGTGGAGGAGATCAACCGCCGCTTTAAGCTGCAGATTGAGGAGCGTTATCCCGGCAACCAGGAGAAGATCAAGAAGATGGCGATCCTCTACGACGGCCAGGTGCGCATGGCGCATCTCGCGATTGTTGCGGGCTTTTCTGTCAACGGCGTGGCAAGGCTGCACACGGATATTTTGAAAAATCAGGAGCTGCGGGATTTCTATGAGATGTTCCCGTGGAAGTTCAACAATAAGACCAACGGCATCACGCAGAGACGTTTTCTGGCGCACGGCAATCCGCTGCTTGCGGACTTTGTGACAAGGTACGCGGGAGCCGGCTGGGAGACAGACCTTTCCAAAGTGGAGCGGCTGACGAGGATTGCGAACGATACGAAGGCGCAGGCGGAATTCCGCAAGATTAAGTACCAGAACAAGGTGCGCCTTGCAAAATACATCAAGGAGCATAACGGCGTCGATGTGGATCCGAACTCCATTTTTGACGTGCAGGTGAAGCGTCTGCATGAGTATAAGCGCCAGTTTATGAACATTCTGCATGTGATGGATCTCTACAACCAGCTGAGGCAGAATCCGGACATGGATTTCTACCCGACGACCTTTATCTTTGGAGCGAAGGCGGCGGCAGGCTACCGCACTGCGAAAAATACCATCAAGCTCATCAATACGGTGGCGGATGTGGTCAACAACGATCCGTCGATCCGCGGCAGGATCAAGGTGGTATTTATCGAGGATTACCGGGTATCCGTGGCGGAGATGATCTTTGCGGCGGCGGACGTCAGCGAGCAGATTTCCACGGCCAGCAAGGAGGCCTCCGGCACCGGCAACATGAAGTTTATGCTAAACGGCGCAATTACGGTGGGTACGATGGACGGCGCCAATGTAGAGATGTACGAGGAAGTGGGGGCGGACAATATCTTTATCTTCGGCATGAGCGCGGAGGAGGTCATTGCCCATGAGAACCGCAAGGATTACAACCCCATCGACGTCTACAACAATGACGAGGGACTCAGGCAGGTGCTGAACCAGCTGGTGGACGGCACATACGCCCACAATGACAGAGAGCTGTTCAGGGAGCTGTACAATTCGCTCTTAAATCCCCAGCAGGGGCAGGTGGCCGACCGCTATTTCATTCTGGCGGATTTCAGGGCTTACACGAGGGCGCAGGAGAAGGTCAACGCATATTACCAGAACAAGACGGCCTGGGCGAAAAGTGCAATTTTAAATATTGCCCATGTAGGGAAATTCTCCTCCGACCGCACGATTCAGGAGTATGTGGACGAGATTTGGAAGCTGGATAAGATTCGGGTGAATTTATCCGGAATTTAATCAGGACGGGAAGCATAGAGTAGGAAGGCGCGGTATGTTCTGCGCCTTCTTGTACTATAGAGGGAACGGCAAACTACGACAGGATATAGTCTGTGGCCGGGGAGGAGGCTGGAATGGATCAGGGAAATAGAATGGGTATGGAAAAGGCGGGCGGGGCGCGCGGTATTTCCGGGAGCACGCTCAAGCTGATTGCGGTAGTGACGATGCTTATTGACCACACGGCGGCGACGCTTCTGCTTAGAATGCTGGAGCGCAGGCCGAGATGGGCGCCCATCACGAGCGCAAATATGGATTCGTTCTATAGTCTGTATACGCTGCTTCGCGGCATCGGGCGCATGGCATTTCCCATCTACTGTTTTCTTCTTGTGGAGGGCTTTTGCTACACGAAGAGCAGGGCGAAATATGCGCTGCGGCTGTTTATTTTCGCGCTGGTGTCGGAGATTCCCTTCGATATGGCATTTCACCGCTCCTTTTTCAGCATGGCAAGCGGCAATGTGTTTTTTACGCTCTTAACAGGGCTTCTGGTGCTGACGGGGGCGGAGTGGATACGGGAGAAGTTTCCGTCAGGCAGGCCGGAGGGCGGCCGGGCGGCCGGAGCGTTAAGGAGCGTCCTTGTGGCAATTGTCCTTCTGGCGGGCTGCGGGATTGCGGAGTTTGCGCTGCGCACGGATTACGGCGCCTGCGGCGTGCTGGCGATTTTTGTGATCTATGTGTTTAAAGAGCACCGTATGACGGGCTTTGCGCTGGCGGTGCTGGTGCTGGCGTTCTTGTCCGACGGCCTTGAGATTGTCGCGCTTCTTATGCTGCTTCCGCTCTATTTTTACAACGGAAAGCGGGGACTGCAGATGAAGTATTTCTTTTACGCCTTTTACCCGGTGCATCTGCTGCTTTTGTCGCTGCTCTGTTATGCGCTGGGGCTTGGGATATAGGGAGAAAAGACTATGGCTTTTACGCATTTACACACCCACACGGAATATTCCCTGCTGGATGGCTCCAATAAGATTAAAGAGTATGTGGAGCGGGTGAAGGCGCTGGGAATGGACAGCGCGGCGATCACAGACCACGGCGTGATGTATGGTGTGGTGGAGTTCTACAAGACCGCGAAAAATGCGGGGATCAACCCGGTCATCGGCTGTGAAATCTATGTGTCGCCGGGCTCCCGCTTTGACAGAGAGCTGGGGCACGGCGAGGACCGCTACTACCATCTCATTCTGCTGGCGGAAAATAACGTCGGCTACCGGAACCTGATGAAGATTGTTTCGATTGGCTTCACGGAAGGGTACTATTACAGGCCGCGGGTGGATTTTGAGACGCTGGAAAACTATCACGAGGGTCTGATCTGCCTCTCCGCCTGCCTTGCCGGGGAGATCCCCCGCTATATTGTCCGGGGCTTTTACGAGGAGGCGAAAGCGGTCGCCGAAAAATATGCACAGTGCTTTGGAAAGGACAATTTTTTTCTGGAGCTGCAGGATCACGGGCTTGCCGATCAAAAGCTGGTGAACCAGCAGCTTTTGCGGATGAGTAAGGAGCTGGGCATCGGGCTGGTGTGCACCAATGACGTGCACTATACCTACGAGGACGACGTGGAGGCGCACGACGTGCTTTTGTGCATCCAGACCGGAAAAAAGATTACGGACGAGAACCGGATGCGCTATGAGGGCGGCCAGTTCTATGTCAAGAGCGAGGAGCAGATGCGCGCGCTGTTTCCCTATGCGCAGGAAGCGGTGGAGAACACGCAGAAGATTGCCGACCGCTGCCATGTGACGCTGGAGTTTGGCAATTATAAGATTCCCAAATACGAGGTTCCCGGGGGTTATGGGAGCGCGTGGGATTTTTTGAACGCGCTGTGCGAGCAGGGTTTTAAAGAGAAATACACGGATAACAGCGAATATTCCGGGGAAGACTGTAAGAACATCTATCAGGATATGAAATACGAGCTGGACGTCATTCAAAAAATGGGGTTTGTCGAATATATTCTGATTGTGTGGGATTACATCAACTGGGCGAAGAACCACGACTGCTGGGTGGGACCCGGAAGAGGCTCCGGCGCAGGCAGCCGGGTGTGCTACTGTACCGGGATTACGAATATTGATCCGGTAAAATACAATCTGCTCTTTGAGCGTTTTTTGAACCCGGAGAGGGTGTCCATGCCCGATATCGACGTGGATTTTGAGTACGCGGAGCGCTACCGGGTGATCGAGTATGTGGCGGAAAAATACGGGCAGGAATCCGTGACCCAGATCGTTACATTCGGAACGATGGCGGCGCGCGGTGTGATCAAGGCGGTGGGGAAAGCGCTGGATTTTCCCTATGCGGAGATGAACCGGGTGTCAAAGCTGGTGCCCTCGGAGCTCAACATCACCATTGACCGGGCGCTGCAGATCAATCAGGAGTTTCGCAGCCTCTATGAGGGCGATCCGAAGATGCACGAGCTCATCGACATGGCGAAGCGGCTGGAGGGGCTGCCGAACCACACTTCTGTCCACGCGGCGGGAGTGGTAATCTATCCCGGCGTGGCCAGCGACTATGTGCCGCTGGGCAGGGCGAACGACGGCAGCCCCACCGCCGAGTACAATATGGTGCAGCTGGAGGAGCTGGGGCTTTTAAAGATGGACTTTCTCGGGCTTCGGACGCTGACGGTGTTAAAGGATGCGGTCAAAAATATTCGCTTGTCCAGGGGAGAGGAAATCGACATTGACAAGATTGATTTGAATGACAAAGGCGCGCTGGATTTTATCGGAACCGGGCGCACCGAAGGGGTGTTCCAGCTGGAGTCCGGGGGAATGCAGAACTTTATGAAAGAGTTAAAGCCGCAGAACTTTGAGGACATTGTCGCGGGAATCTCCCTCTACCGGCCGGGGCCTATGGAATTTATTCCCAATTACATTCGTGGCAAGAATGACCCGGGCGCGGTCACCTATGTGACGCCGGAGTTAAAGCCGATTTTAGAGTCCACCTACGGGTGCATCGTCTATCAGGAGCAGGTCATGCAGATCGTGCAGAGTCTGGCGGGCTACACCATGGGGCAGGCGGACAATATCCGCAGAGCCATGAGCAAGAAAAAACAGTACGTCATTGACGAGGAGAGAAAGAGCTTTGTCTACGGCGACGGGGAGCGGGGAATTGCAGGCTGTGTCAAAAACGGCATCGCCGAGGAGGCGGCCAACCGCATCTATGATTCAATGATTGATTTTGCCAAGTACGCCTTTAACAAGTCCCACGCGGCGGCCTACGCGGTGATCAGCTTACAGACGGCGTGGCTCAAATGCTATTATCCGGTGGAGTTTATGGCGGCGCTGATGACCTCGGTGATTGACAATGCCGGTAAGCTGGCGGAGTATCTGCTGCATTGTAAGGAGATGGGCATAGGGGTGCTTCCGCCCGATATCAATGTGGGGCAGGGAACATTCACTGCGGAGGGGGAGAATGTGCGCTACGGCCTTTACGCCATCAAGGCCCTGGGGCGGACGGTCATTGACCGGATTATCGCGGAGAGGGAGCTTGGCGGCTCCTACCGGACGCTGCAGGATTTTATTGAGCGCGTCGTGGAGCGGGAGGTCAACAAGAAGGCCATCGAGAATCTGATCAAGGCGGGTGCCTGCGACAGCTTAGACGGCACGAGGCGGCAGATGGTCATGGTACACTCCGCCCTTGTGGACAATGCCACGAGGGAGAAAAAGGCCTCCATGTCGGGGCAGATGAGCCTTTTTGACCTTGTGGGCGAGGAGGAGAAAAAGGCCTACACCATCCGCTACCCGGAGGTGGGCGAATACGAAAAGGAGATGCTTTTGGGCTTTGAGAAGGAAGTGCTGGGCATTTACCTGAGCGGACACCCGCTGGAGGAGTATCTGGACAAGATGAAGAAGAATGTCACGGCGAACGCGGCGGATTTTGTGCGGGAGGACGAGACGGGGACGCTTTCGGTGAAGGACAACGCGCATGTGGTGATCGGCGGCGTGATTGCGTCAAAGAGCGTCAAATTTACGCGCACGAATCAGGCGATGGCCTATGTCAGTATTGAGGATCTGACGGGGAATGTGGAGGTCATTGTTTTTCCGAAGGATTATGAGCGTTACCAGCATCTGCTCACGCAGGACGGCAAGGTGTTCGTCGTGGGCAGGGTCACGGTGGAGGAGGAGCAGGACGGCAGGCTGATCTGCGAGAGGATTGTTCCCTTTGACGACACCAGCCGGGAGGTCTGGCTGAAATTTCCCACCAAGGAGGCGTTTCTGGAGCGGGAGCAGCAGCTGGACGGCCTGCTTGCCCGGTCGGAGGGCAGGGACGAGGTAGTAATCTATGTGGAAAAGCCGCGGGCAGTGAAGAGGCTTGGCGAAAACCGTGCGATTTCTGCCAGGGGAGAGCTTTTGGATGCGCTGGCGGCCTTTGTGGGTGAAAATAATCTTAAACTTATAGAAAAGAATATTGAAAATTTCCCGCAATAAGTATAAAATATAAGCAATTGGAAAATAAGAGAATTTTTAACATATGGAGGACATAGCGATGGCAAAAGAGATTAATACGATAGGTGTTCTCACCAGCGGCGGAGATGCACCCGGAATGAATGCGGCGATACGCGCAGTGGTTCGGCAGTCACTTTCCAAGGGCAAGCTGGTCAAGGGAATCAAGAGGGGTTATGCCGGACTTCTGAACGAAGAGATTATTGACATGGATGCAAAGAGTGTCTCTGATACCATCTCCCGGGGAGGCACGATTTTACAGACCGCCCGGTGCAAGGAGTTCGAGACAGCAGAGGGACAGATGAAGGGGGCGGAAATCTGCCGGAAGTATGGCATCGATGCAATGGTTGTAATAGGCGGAGACGGTTCCTTCAAGGGGGCGCAGAAGCTGGCAGGCCTTGGAATCAACACGATCGGAGTTCCGGGAACGATTGATCTGGACATTGCCTGCACGGACTACACGGTCGGCTTTGACACCGCTGTGAACACGGCGATGGAGGCCATTGACAAGGTGAGGGATACCTCTACCTCCCATGAGAGATGCTCAATCATCGAGGTGATGGGCAGGGGCGCCGGACATATCGCACTGTGGTGCGGTCTTGCGAACGGAGCGGAGGAGGTTCTGCTTCCAGAGAAGTATGACTACGACGAGCAGCGTCTGATTGATCAGGTGCTGAATGCCCGCCAGATGGGGAAGCAGCATTATATCATCATCAATGCGGAGGGAATCGGACATTCCCAGAGCATGGCAAAACGAATTGAGGAGGCCACCGGGGTAGAGACCCGGGCGACCATTTTAGGACATATGCAGCGTGGCGGCAGTCCGACTTGTAAGGATCGTGTGTATGCGACCACTATGGGAGCGATGGCAGTGGATCTGCTCTGTGAGGGCAAGAGCAATCGCGTAGTGGCGCACAACGCCGGTAAGTTTATTGACTTTGATATCGATGAAGCCTTGGCGATGCAGAAGGGCGTCGATGAGTACATGTACCAGATTTCCAAATCGCTGGTATAGCAGAGCTTAAAGTACAAGGGGGCTGTCATTGGACGGCCCTCATTTTTTGGGGAAAGATTGTGATTACAAGTACTGGGAATCCACAGATAAAAAATCTGGCGGCGCTTATGAAAAAGCCCAGGGAGCGCAGGGCGCAGAGAGCCTTTGTCGCGGAGGGGGAGAGGCTGTGCCTGGAGGCGCCAAAGGAGCTGCTTATGCAGATGTTTGTGTCGGAGAGCTATCTGGCTGTGCCGGGACATGAAACAGCCCTTGACGGCCGCAGGTATGAGGTCGTGTCGGACGGGGTGTTCGCCTCGGTGTCGGATACGCAGACGCCGCAGGGGATCCTTGCGGTGGTGCGGATGCCGGAGTATGGGGAAAAGGAGCTGCTTTGCGGGGAGCGCACGCATCTGTTGATTTTGGAGAGTATTCAGGATCCGGGGAATCTGGGGACGATGTTCCGCACCGGGGAGGGCGCGGGGATTACCGGTGTGATTATGAATCCATCGACGGTGGATCTGTTCAACCCCAAGGTGGTGAGGGCTACGATGGGGAGCATCTACCGTCTGCCCTACCGGATTGTAGAGGATCTGCCCGCAGAGCTTGCCGCGCTGCGGAGAGAGGGCGTGCACCTTTACGCGGCGCATCTCGGTGGAGCGGTCAGCTATGATATGCCGGATTACACCGGCTCCTGCGGTTTTTTGGTTGGCAATGAGGGGAACGGACTCACGGAGGAGACAGCGGCGCTCGCGGAAAAAATAAAGATTCCCATGGAGGGACGGGTGGAATCGCTTAATGCGGCCATTGCGGCGACACTTTTGATGTATGAGTGCAGCCGTCAGCGGCGGAATCGGAGCAGTGCGTATGAGAATATGGTTTAAAATGTGGGAGGATACACATCTGGTCAGATCGGAGACCATCGAGGATTTCAGCGGGGAGACAAGGACCCACAAGATTTTTGCGGCCATAGAGGAGGTGTGCCGCCGCATGGATCTGGGCAGACCCATCTGGCTGGACAGCAATATTGAGGAGTTTAAGCGTTACGCAATGACAAGGTTTGGGAAGGATCATTTTATGGAGGAAATCAATTTTGATTACCTGGAGGTTTCGGTGATCGAAGAAGATTAAGGAATATTTTTTGGGAAAGTGGGGGATAACATGGATGCTTCGCAGGCGGTTTTTAATGAGGACATCGACAGTTGGGAGACAGTCATGTTTTTGTACAATTCAGCGCTCAAGGAGGTGGGCACGAAGCTGGAGATTTTGAACGACGAGTTTGTTCATATTCACAGATATAATCCGATCGAGTACATCAAATCCAGAATCAAGTCGCCGGAGAGTATTGTGAAAAAGCTGAAAAGGAACGGTTACGAGAGCACCATCGAGAATATGGTGGGGCATGTGAAGGATATCGCGGGAATACGCATCGTCTGTTCCTTTACCTCGGACATTTACCAGATTGCGGAGATGATCGGTAAGCAGAACGACCTGACGGTGCTCTCTGTCAAGGATTACATCAGGCATCCGAAGTCCAGCGGCTACAAAAGTTTTCACATGATTGTGACGGTGCCGATTTTTCTCTCGGACAGAGTGGTGGACACAAAGGTGGAGATACAGATTCGGACGATCGCCATGGATTTCTGGGCGAGCCTTGAGCACAAGATCTACTACAAGTTCGAGGGGAATGCGCCGGACTATATCAGCCGTGACCTGCAGGCCTGCGCGGAGATCGTGGCCAATCTGGATGCGAAGATGCTGCAGCTCAATGAGGCGGTTTTGGAGGCGAAGGCAGAGCAGAGGGTAAGAGGATAAGAGGAGAGAAGCGCATGGCTTACACCAAGGAAATACTGACGCTGGCGGTGGAGGTCGGCGATGCAATGCTTCGGTGCGGGGCTGAAATCTACAGAGTGGAGGATTCGGTAATCCATATTCTGGAGGCGTACGACGTGGAGAATTTTGACGTGTATGTGCTCTCCAACGGCATTTTTGCCAGTGCCAACGAGAACCGGGAGGATGCCTGCAGCATGGTGCGCCATGTCCCTCTGGGGGCGACGGATCTTGGCCGGGTGATCATGCTGAACCAGCTCACCCGGGACATCTGCACCCACAGCTGCTCCCTGATCGATGCGTGGGAGCGGCTGGAGGCGTGCAGTAAGCGTCAGGGCTACCGGGGAGGCGTAAAGCTTCTTGCCTGCGGCGTCGGCTGCGCCTGCTTCTGCTATCTTTTTGGAGGCACGCTCCCAGACTGTGGGGCGGCTCTTGTGGTGGGAGCCGCAGAGCAGCTGTTTCTCGCATTTAGCGCCCGCCGGAAGCTGTCACGCTTTTTAAAGAATGTGTTTGCCAGTATGCTGGTGGCGATGCTGGCAGTCGCCTGCATCGCAGTGCGGTTTCCGGTGCACTATGACAAGGTGATTATTGGCGGAATTATGCCGCTGGTGCCGGGAATCGTGTTTACGACCTCTATTCGGGATTTTTACAACGGGGATTATCTCTCCGGCACGATACATCTGATTGACGCGCTTCTGACGGCGGCGTGCATCGCTGTGGGCGTCTGTATTCCGATCGTTGTTCTGCGTTATCTGGAAGGGGGGATTGCGCTGTGAGCCTTGTGATTGAGTTTCTCGTTGCCATGGCTGCTACGGTGGCTTTTGCGGTATTATTTTCCGTGCCGAGGAATGACCTGCTTTTATGCGGAATCTCCGGGGCGCTGGGCTGGATTTTTTATTATGTGTGTACCGGGGCGGATTTCGGCCCCGTTTTTGCGTGTCTTCTGGCAACTTTTATCCTGACAGTTTTCTCCCGTGCGATGGCGGTAATCCGCAAAAATCCTGCCACCGTCTATCTGCTGACGGGAATTTTCCCGCTGGTGCCGGGAGCCGGCATCTACTATACGGCCTACGGGCTGATTACCGGGGACAACGCCCAGTTTTCCGCGAAAGGAATCGAGACGCTGGAAATCGCCTTTGCCATCACCTTCGGGATTATTTTTGGCTTTGCGATTCCGCAGGCGCTGTTTCACAGGCTGGGGAACTGGCTGGAGAGGCATCTTACAAGGGAGTAATCGGATTTCTGCATCAATTACAAAAATGGATTTCTGCAGCGTTTGACTTTTGCATAGTTGGGCGCGATTTGAAACATACTACCACCAAAGAATGTAAAAAGGAGGCAGTATGTATGAGGGTAAACAAAAACAGACAGACGGCAGGCTGGGTGAAGCAGTACCGCTTTTTTCTGTGCCTGCTTCTCCTGACCGTGTTGCTGCTTGTGGGGGGCTTTTACTACAGCTTCTGCGAGAGAGCAAATACTCCGAAGGAGGGGACGCTGGTGCGTCGCATGACTTATGAAGGAAAAGCATGAGATTGTGTATGTGAAGGCCGACCGCAACAGCGTGTGCTATGAACCGCAGGTGAAAATTTCGGATGTGATGTCCGTGGAGTGCAAGGATCCGGCCATCTGCGCGGGCATCAAGAATAAGACGCTGTACTCCTTCGCGAAAAAAGAGAACGGGAAGAAAAAGCGCATTGAGGTATTTTCGATTTTAAATGTGATTGATCTGATTTTGCGGGAATTTCCAAATGTAGAGGTGGTCAGCTACGGGGAGCAGGATTTTGTGGTGGAGTATGTCCCTTCTGTGGTCGCGCCAAAATGGCGGGAAGTATGCAAAGTCATTTTGTTATGCATAATTATATTCCTGGGCTCGGCATTTACGGTGATGGCTTTTAACAACGACGTGTCGGTGGGGGAGGTGTTCGACCGCTTTTACGGTCAGTTCATGGGGACAGAAAAGCCGGCAGTGACGGAGATTGAGATTTTTTATTGCATCGGTCTTGCAGTGGGAATCTTAGTGTTCTTCAATCATATCGGCAAGAAGAAAATAACGCCGGACCCGACGCCGATTCAGGTGGAGATGCGCAAGTACGAGCAGGACGTAGACACTACCTTTATTGAGAATGCGGGGCGGAAAGGACACGAGCATGATGTGGGCTAAGCATACGCTGCAGGCGTTTCTCGCCTTTGCCTGCGGTGCGGCGGTGTCTGCGGGAACCTTTGCCTTTCTTCTGGTCATCGGGGTGATTCCCCGGATTCTTGGAAAGTCGAAGGAGGCGAAGAGGGTCTTTCTCGCGGAAAATCTGGTCATTTTAGGCGTGCTCACCGGGGCGGTGTTCTCGGTATTCGAGTGGGAGGCAGCTTTCCCCGTGGTATGGATCTCCCATGTGATTTTCGTTGTGTACGGCATGTCGGCGGGCATTTTTGTGGGCTGTATTTCTGTGGCACTGGCGGAAATCCTGAATACCTTTCCCATTATGTTCCGGCGGTTCTATATCAGCAGGGGATTAAGCTGGGCAATATTTTCCATGGCTATGGGAAAGCTGGCCGGTTCCCTTTACTATTTTTTGGCAGGCTACGGGCTCCCCAAATACTGGTAGCCCGCTATAAGGAGGAATCCGTATGACACCATCCATCGCCAGGCAGAGTGTGATTATCAAATGCAATTTAGAAAAGTCTGTACTTTTGGGCAATTATGAGTTTTATTATCTTGGGGGACTGATGAAGAAGCTGTTTGCGCTTGAGGCGGGAGCCGGCATGTCCCCCGGGGAACTCAAGGCCTGCATCGACGAGGCGCTTCCGGGGCTTACGGCGGGAAATGAAAAAGAGGAGCGGCTGCTTAGTATGGTGAGGGATTACGAGCCCACGCCGGAATGCGATGAAGCCATGCGGGAGCTGTTTGAATGGGGGGAGAGTGAGCAGGATTTGTGGCAGATACAGACCACACGGACAAAATAGGGAGTGCTATTTATGGTATTTTACCGTATATTTTTGTCAGGGATGCGTTATAATGGAGATAACCAATACATATGAAGGAGGAGTAGATTATGGATCAATTAGTAAAGCTTGGGATTGTGGCGGCAGTGGTAATTTTGCTTATTGTTTTGCTGTGCATCGGCTATGTGAAAGCACCGCCGGATATGGCCTACATCATTTCCGGTATCAAGAAAAAAGCGAAGATTGTCATCGGAAAGGCGACGATACGCATTCCGTTTTTCGAGCGGCTGGATAAGCTGAATTTAAGACTGATCCCCATCGACGTAAAGACGAGCAACGCGGTGCCCACAGCGGATTACATCAATATCAATGTGGACGCGACGGTCAATGTGAAGATCAGCAACGAGCCGGATAAGTTAAGGCTTGCGGCGGAAAATTTCCTGAACCGGAACACGGAGTACATAGCGAGCGTGGCGCGGGAGGTCTTAGAGGGCAATGTCCGCGAGATCGTGGGAAAGATGAAGCTTGAAGAGATGGTGAGCGACCGGCAGAAATTTGCCAATCTGGTGAAGGAGAATGCGGAGCCGGATCTGGCAGCCATGGGACTTGACATTATCAGTTTTAACGTACAGAATTTTGTGGACGGCAACGAGGTGATTGAGAACCTCGGTATTGACAATATTGTAAAGATCAAAAAGGCGGCGGCGATTGCCAGAGCTGAGAGTGAGAGGGATATCAAGGTAGCGCAGGCTTCCGCGGACAAGGAATCCAACGATGCGGCGGTTGCGGCGCAGACAGAGATTGCGAAGAAGCAGAATGAGCTGGCCATCAAGAAGTCCGAGCTGCAGATGGAGGCGGACACAAAGAAGGCGATGGCGGATGCGGCTTACGAGATTCAGAAGGAGGAGCAGAGAAAGACCATCGAGATCACCACGGCCAACGCGGATATTGCCAAGCAGGAGAGGGAGATTGAGCTGAAGCAGAAGGAGGTTGCCGTTAAGGAGCAGGCTCTGGATGCGGAAATCAAGAAGCAGGCAGAGGCTGACAAGTATGCGGCTCAGCAGCGGGCGGACGCACAGCTCTACCAGCGTCAGAAGGATGCGGAGGCAAAGCAGTTTGAGGCTCAGCGCGAGGCGGAGGCGAGAAAGGCTCATGCGGAGGCAGACCGCTTTTCCAAGGAGCAGGAGGCTGCCGGAATCCGGGCGGTCGGCGAGGCGGAGGCATCCGCGATTCAGGCCAGGGGTCTTGCGGAGGCGGAGGCCATGGAGAAGAAAGCGGAGGCTTATGCGAAGTACAATAAGGCGGCTGTGGCGGAGATGATGATCAAGGTGCTGCCGGAGGTAGCTGAAAAAATTGCGGAGCCTCTGGGACAGATTGATAAGATTACGATTATCGGTGGCAGCGAGGGTGCGGGCAACGGCGTCGATCAGGTGGCTGGCAATGTGCCGACGGTTATGGCGAAGCTTTTTGAGAGCATGAAGGAAGCGACGGGCATAGATCTGGCAGAGATCGTCAGGGCGGACACCTACGATGCGAAGGTAAACCGCAATGTGAATGTCAGCGGGCTGGACGGCGTGAATCTTGTTGTGAATGACAAGCGGGATTCCTGATGTAGACTTTCTTTTGGAAATGTGTTATACTGGCGCTACGGATTTGACAGGAGACAGGAAAGGGGAAAGAATATGGCACTGACGAAGGAAGATTTGCAGGCAATTGAGGAGCTGCTGCAGCCAATGAAGTCTGATATGGCGGAAATGAAGTCTGATATGGCGGAAATGAAGTCTGATATGGCGGAAATGAAGTCTGATATGGCGGAAATGAAGTCCGATATGGCGGGGGTGAAGCAGAGGCTGACAACTGTTGAGCAGAAGGTGACAGATGTTGAGCAGAAGGTGACAGATGTTGAGCAGAAGGTGACAACTGTTGAGCAGAAAGTGACAGCGATAGGGGTACATATTGAGAACGCTACGGACAAGAATATCCAGCTGATTGCCGAGAATTTTATTGAGCTGACGAAAAAGCTCAATCAGGCGATTCCGGCGGCAGATAAAAACCTTGCCTACGAGGTGAAGGTGAATTATCTCTTAGAAGAGGTGGAGGAGCTGAAAAAAGAGGTAAAAGAATTAAAAACCAAAATTGCGTAGGGGCAGAAAAGTTGGGCGGCCGGGTTATCCGGCCGCTTTTTTTGTGTCAGGCCTGTCAGGAGAAAGAAGTTTTAAAATTCCATCCGTCCCAGAATATCCTGCCATGCCTCGTCATCAATCTCTTCTTCGTGGAACAGCTTCCGCTTGTCGTCCTCTGTGATCCTGCGGATAACCTTACATGGATTGCCCGTCGCGATGCACCAGTCGGGGATATCTTTTGTAACGACGCTCCCGGCGCCGATAACGACATTATTGCCGATATGCACGCCGGGACAGACCACAGCGTTGCCGCCAAGCCATACATTATCCCCTATCGTCACTTCTTTGCCATACTCGTAGGCGGAATTGCGGCTGACGGGATGAATGGGATGTCCTGCCGTATAAATTGCGACATTGGGAGCCATCTGGCAGTTATCGCCAATTATAATTTTTGCCACATCTAAAAGCGTACAGTTATAGTTTGCAAAAAAATTTTTGCCAACTTCAATGTGCTTTCCATAGTCACAGTAAAACGGCGGATTTACAAAAGCATCTTCGGATTTTCCAAAAAGCTCTTTTACCGTTTCTTTGATTCCGGCAGTATCCGATCGATCCATAAAGTTTAATTTTTGCAGAATTCTTCTGCATACAAGCATCTCCTCAAAAACGGCGTCGTCCGCAATGTAAGCCATGCCTGCGTCTCTGCGCTCGCTGTGTTTCATTTTGCCTCCTCCCATTTTTTACATTATCTGAGTCTGCGTTCTTCCTCTAAATCCTCTGCGGTAATTTTCCAGTCTTTGTAGTAATACATTTTATCGTGTTCGCCGATTTCCCGGATTACCCTGCATGGATTGCCCACCGCAACACAGTTCGCCGGAATGTCATGGATCACCACGCTTCCGGCGCCAATCACAGAATTTTCCCCAATCGTTACGCCCGGACAGATGGTCACTCCGGCCGCAATCCAGCAATTATCGCCAATCGTCACGGGCAGGGAATACATATATTCCCTCATATCCGGGTGAATCGGATGGCCGACCGTTGCAATCGTAACCGCAGGGCCAAACATCACTTTTTTTCCGATGATTATCTTCCCATCGTCCACGAAGTTACAGTTAAAATTCAAATAAGACCCTTCCCCTATCGAAATATTATACCCATAACAACAGTAAAAGGGCGGCTCTATCCACGCCGTGGTCTTTTTTCCAAATAACTCCTGCATCGCGGCCATGCGCCCCCCGGTATCGTCCGGCGGGGTATTATTGAATGCAGGCATATGCTTTTTGCCATTCACCCTGTCCTCGGGAAGCCCCTCACAGTAGTCGGTAAACAGCTTTCCGTTCGCAATCCTTTCTCTCATCGTCATTGTCCGGCCCTCCATTTTCCATTCTTAAAGCGGGAATCTTTTTCTATAACAATAACATATTCCCCTTTTCATTTCTTTCGGAATCATATATAATTTTATAACAATATTCTTTATGGGAGGTGAAATATGAAAGCGCATACAGGCTACTGTTCTGCATTTAATCAGGACTCTTCCGAGACCGTTGCCTATAACAATCCCCTGTTTCCTTTTTATGCCCAGTATGGATTTTTATCGCAGTATCCGAATTATTCGGCAATCAGCCACTGGCATAATGATCTGGAATTCATTTTTATCAAAAAGGGGTGTATGACCTACAATGTAAATGGAAAATTGATAGAGCTGTCTGAAAATAACGGGATTATGGTAAACAGCAGGCAGATTCACCATGGTTTTTCTGCGGAGCATCAGGAATGTGAATTTATATGTATTTTATTGTCGCCGGAATTGCTGCAGGGAAACCAGTGGTTTTACCAGAACTATGTGGAATACATTACGAATCACTCTTCATGTCCGTATCTGTATCTGTCCTCACATGGCTGGCAGGCAGATCTCTTAAAAAAGACCGAGCTGCTGTATCAGCTGGGGGAACATGGAGAGGAGAGCTGTTTTAAGGTAATAGAGCTTTTTTCCTCTATGATGGAAATATTGTATAAAAAACTTCCGGTTCCCCGGCAGGCATCGGAAAATACGTCTTCTGAAATTGCATCGCTCAAAAATATGATTGCTTATATCGAAGAGCATTTCACGGAGCATATTACACTTGACGACGTCGCGTTTTCCGGCGCCTGCTGCAAGAGCCGCTGCTTTCTCTTGTTCAGGAAATATCTTCGTGATACACCGGTATCCTATATTACGAAGCTCCGTTTGAGAAGAAGCCTTACCGCATTATTAGAGACAGATTCCAGCATGACAGAGATCGCCTATGCGTATGGCTTTGGCGGGGCAAGCTATTATTGTGAGGTTTTTCGGAAATATTATGGAATATCTCCGTTAAAATATAAAAAGATCAGCCTGACATAAATTTATCATATTCATTAACATAATCCACAAAACCGCCGAATGCATTTTCATCATGTGTTTCATCATAGATCTCATTTTGTGAGCGGTGCTTTTGGGAAGGAATGTAAGTCGAATTGGACAGCCTGCCATGCAAATCTTCGGCCAAGCTTTCCGGGTGATAATCGTCCGAACAGGGGCATATCAATACCGGAATGTTAATTCTGGACAAATCGCGGTCGCATAAATTGGCCCTGTAGAACAGTGGATTTTCCATCCATTTCCCCCAGGTTTGCATGATTTCTGCAAATACGCGGTTGTCCATTTCGAGTATTTTATTTCCCTCTTTCCGGTACAGATCCGCAAGCCACCGCGAACAGTTTCCGAACCCTTCAGCCGGTGGATTCTCAGAATAGGAAATTGCTTCGCGCATGGACTTTTCTGCCCGTTGGGCAATGTCGAAATACCGGGCTCTGATAACCTCCCGCTCAATGGTGCATGAGGTATCTGTGGGGCGGTACATAGCCAGACTTTTCACTCTGTCGGGATACAAATGGGTAAATAGCAGCCCCATTTCTCCGCCGCCGGAACAGCCTGCAATGTGTATGGATTTTTCGCCAAGTACATCCAAAAGCCCTGCCAGGTATTCACAGGCAAGGTGATATTCGCTGTCAGTATGTTTAATGGATACTCCCGACTGTCCGCAATTCGGTCCGTCCCAGATAATCACCCGAAAATTTTTTGACATTCTGCCCGCAAAATAGTACGCGCCCGGGTTGATTCCGCCTAATACGGACTGCAGATACACAATCGTTTCCCCGCGGCCATAGGCTTCATACATAATATCTGTATCGTTCACAAAACGCTTTGGCATCGCCCGCCACCTCCATAAAACCGGATAATCTATGTATTACGTTTCAAGTATATCACCGGCATGGGCGATATTCAATATTTTTGTTTGATAGCCATGCTTTTATCCAGTATAATAGAACATGACATACAGTTGTCGTGTTTGATGTGGTAGAATTATATTTATGAAGGAAAAGATATGAAAATAGACAGACATATTGGGATTTTATCCATACTGCTGCAAATGGATACGGTTACTGCGCCTTACCTCGCGAAACAGTTTGAAGTTTCAAGACGAACCATAAACCGCGATATTGAGGACTTATGTAAAGCCGGAATTCCTATTGTGACAAAGCAGGGGGCAAATGGCGGGATCTCCATTATGGAGGACTACAAACTGGACAAAACGCTGTTTACGCAGGGGGAGATGCAGGATATCCTTGCAGGACTCCGGAGTCTGGACAGTGTAAATGGAAGCAACCGCTATGGAAAACTGATGGAAAAGCTCTCCGCGGGTTCATCGGATTTTATGGTTGGAAACCAGTCGGTGCTGATTGACTTATCCTCGTGGTATAAAGAGGCGCTTGCTCCCAAAATCGAGCGGGTACGCACGTCGATTGATAAGTGCAGGGAACTGGAATTTGTGTATTATTCGCCCAGGGGAGAATCCGTCCGCAGCATAGAGCCCTATTATCTGATTTTTCAGTGGGCAAGCTGGTATATATGGGGCTGGTGTAAAAAGCGGGAGGATTTTAGATTGTTCAAGCTAAACCGTATGGAGCGGCTGCAAATATCAGAGAAAGTATTTGTGCGAAGGCAGGTGCCGATGCCGGATTTGAGCAATGAGAGGATCTTTCCGGGTGGAATCCGGGTGAAGGCTCTGTTTGAGCCGGAATGCAAATGGCGGCTGGTCGAGGAATTTGGAAGCGGAAGCTTTATAGAGCAGAAAGATGGAAAGCTTTTATTTCAGGCGGATTACACGGATAAGGAAAATTTAATCACATGGATTTTGTCTTTCCGGGATCAGGTGAATTTATTAGAGCCAAAAGAGCTGAGGCAGGAAATGACAGATATCGCAAAGGGCATCCAAAGAATATACCGGGAGAGTATTACAAAAACAGGAGAATAGTAGGCGAGAGATTTATAAAAAATACATAGCAAAGGAGATATGGGCATGAAGTATACCTGGATTGACGAATATTTACTTGACAAAGCGGGCGTGGAAAAAGACCTTCAGAAGGACTGGAACTGGATTCGCTATCAGATCGGTGGAAAGATGTTTGCGGCGGTCTGTCTGGGTGAGGACGATGAGCCATATTATATTACGCTCAAGCTTGAGCCGTCTGAGGGGGATTTCCTGCGGCAGCAGTATGAGGATATCATTCCCGGATATTATATGAATAAAATGCATTGGAATTCCGTCAGGCCGGATGGGGAAGTACCGGATGATTTGTTAAAAGATCTCTTAGATAAATCCTATCAGCTTGTGCTTGGTGGATTTAGTAAAAAGAAGCAGCGGGAAATTCTGGAGAGTAAATAAGAGGTGAAAAACGGTGCCATTTGATTATAAAAAAGAGTATAAAGAATTTTATATGCCGAAAAATAAACCGGGCATAGTGGAAGTGCCTCCCATGAACTATATTGCGGTTCGCGGGAAGGGAAATCCTAATGAAGAAATCAGCGAGTATAAACAATCCATTGGTTTGCTCTATGGCATTGCTTTTACGATTAAAATGAGCAAAAAAGGAAATCATAGAATCGACGGCTATTTTGATTATGTCGTGCCGCCGCTCGAGGGCTTATGGTGGCAGGAGGGTACAAGGGAAATTGACTACAGCCGGAAAGAAGATTTTCACTTTATATCAATGATCAGGCTGCCGGACTTTGTAACAAAAGAAGATTTTGACTGGGCAGTTGGGGAAGCGGCGAAGAAAAAGAAGGAAAATTTTTCAAACGCAGAGTTTTTTACTTATAACGAGGGCTTATGCGTGCAGTGTATGCATATTGGCGCTTACGATGATGAACCGGCCACTGTGGAAAGAATGCATGATTTTATGGACGCTTTGGGGTATGCGCCCGATTTTACAGACAAAAGGCTTCACCATGAGATTTACCTGAGTGATGCCAGACGCGCAGCACCGGAAAAGTTGAAGACGGTCATCCGGCATCCGGTGAAGAAAAGCAGCAGAGAGAATGATTAAGGATTTTTTGATAAAAGAAGATAAAGGAAGAGGTCAGATGAGAGATTTCACCGGATTAACGGATTTACAAGCAGGCGGCGTGTATGAGATTTTTGACATTGCAGACGACATCGCGGCCGGAAAATATAACGGTTTTCTTAATGGAAAAGCAGTGATTCTGTTTTTTCCTGCGTCCAGTATCCGGACGCGAGTAAGCTTTGAAAAGGGAATTTATTTGCTGGGAGGCCAGCCCATACTATTTCCCAATGAAACACTGGATAAAAAAGAAGATTTAAGAGACGTCTGCGGTTATCTGGATAATTGGGCGGATCTTGTTATTATCCGGCACAGAGATATCGGGTTAGTGAAAGAATTTGCGCGTTGTGCAGAGGCTCCGGTGATTAACGCCATGACGGATACCAGCCATCCCTGTGAGATTCTGGCAGATCTGTATGCGCTGTCCAAAGTCCGGGATAATTTTACCGGTGACAAGTATTTGTTCTGTGGAAAATCCGGGAATATTGGCCTGACATGGAAAGAGGCGGCCTGTGTTATGGGATTTGAGCTTTCGCAGTGCTGCGGCGTCGGCTATGAAATGGAGGATGTGAAGGCATACCATGATATTAGAGCCGCAGTCAGGGGCAAAGATATTATTTGTACGGATTCCCTTTCTGCGGCGGATCTGGACGCTTTTAAAAATTGTCAGGTGACAAAAGAAATCATGGATATGGCCAACGAAAATGCCATATTAAACCCCTGCCCGCCATTTTATCGCGGCGAGGAGGTCTCTGATGATGTCATACAATCAAAGTATTTTGCGGGCTATGAATTTAAAAAGGGCTTATTAGTGGTTCAGCAGGCTGTTATGATGTGGTGTATGGCTGGCGCATGACATGGAATCCTGCCCGTGCACGGATAAAACGTTTTGTACAACTTATATCAAAACTTTTTGCCCGCTTGTGTGCTATTCTGTTTTTGGCAAGGAGGAAGCGACTTTGTATGAATGGAATGAGACGGTACAAAAAATGATAGACTGGATAGAGGCACATCTGACAGAGACACCTTCTCTTTTGGAAATGTCAAATCAGATTGGATATTCGCCGTATTACTGTTCCAGCCGTTTCCATGAAATCGCAGGAATGACATTTAAGAGCTATGTTGCAGGCAGACGGCTGGCCGCGGCTGCCCTGGAGATCCGGGATACCAATGCCCGTATCCTCGACATTGCGGTTAAATACGGATATTCTTCCCAGGAGGCTCTGACGAGAGCGTTTATGAGTGCGTTCGGATGTACACCGGCCGCATACCGGAAAAATCCCGTTCCTATTGCTCTTTCCAATTTAAAGGTCGTATTTTTCCCTGAACATTATATGGATAAAGGAGGACCTACGATGAGTCAGACGTTGTTGACAGATGCACATGTTCGCGTAGAGCATATTCCAGCCCACAAATATGTAGGAATCTGGGACATAGCGGCTACCGATTATATGAGCTTTTGGGGCAGACATGACTGTGACAGTATTTGCGGAACCATAGACAGCATGAGCCATGTTTCGCATCCGATTGTTACCGGCCATACGGCGGGATGGTTTTATGAGGGAGGCAGCAAGGGATATTTTTATGGATTTGGCGTACCGGAGGATTATCAGGGGCCGGTTCCTGAAGGTTTTGAGGTCAGGATGCTGCCTGCAAGTGATTATCTTGTTTTCTTTCACCCGCCCTTTGATTATCTGAAAGACTGTGGTGAAGTCATGGGAAAGGTCGAAAATCTGGCATGGAATTTTAATCCCCAAACGAAGGGGTATGAGTGGAACGAGGAAGCCTGCCAGGATTATCAGCGGCATTTCCCGGAGATCATAGGCTATGAGGTTTTGCGCCCCGTTCGCAGAATAAAAAATTGATGATGCGTTACAACATCTTTCCTTTCCAGACAAAATAGTGACAGACATCAGTGATAAGCCTCCCCTGCCAGCCGCAGGGGAGGTTATTTTTATAATCTAAATAAGAAAGTGCTTGTTGAATGCCATGGAAGATTTAACCAGAATTTAGTTTCCATATCTACTTAAAAAACAAATATTTAAGTAAAAACGACGAAAATGCAATAGTAAATTAGTTTAGCATTGACTTAAATTAACTTGATGCTTATACTAATATTTACTTAAAGCGGCCCGTGGGAAACGGGCGTATATAGCGGGTAGAAAGGAAGGTAAATGAGATGAGAAGCTTAGGAAAACGAATGGTTGCGCTCACGCTGACAGCGGCACTTGCCACCTCATTTTGGCCGGGGGGGTATCTCCCGGGGGCTGGTGAATCTGTGTATGCGGCGGAGGCAGAGGAGATGCTGGTCTGGTCAGGCGGAAGCGATACGCTTGTGTTCACGGCCGGAACGGATGCGACATGGACGGATGCTGTGTTTGCAACGGATATTTCAAACGCCACAGTGGGGGCGAATGTGAAGCTTACGGCGAAGATAACGGCTGACGGAGATTATTCGGCTCTGGACGGGGAGGAAAACGGAACTGCCAACAATGCCATCCAGCTGGCGAGCGCAATTAAGACAGGAGACAGCTGGATATATTCTAAATCAGAAGATTATCCATTTTTGAAGGCGGAAAACCTTACAAATGGAGAGGCGGAAGTCACCTTCTGTTATGAGGCCGAAGCCGGGGATTTGAAGGAAATCCTGTTCCAGTATAGTGTTTCGGACGTGTATAATGGGACAATTACCGTCAGCGATGTGAAGCTCTACAGCGTAGCGGAGGAGGAAGCCGTGCTGCCGGAAAAAGCGCCGACGGTCGTGGCTGATTTTGCGGCGAATGCCGACGGCTGGATGCCGGAGGCAGGCTATGCCTACCACGGCGGAAATTCCGAAGGGGCTGGAACAGCAGAGACTGTCATTGCATGGGATTCCGCAAGGCAGGCGTTAAAAGTTTCGCTGGACTATTCGCTGGACAGTGGGGAGAGCTGGAGCGAGGCGAAGGTGAAGTATTACAACGGGGAGGGAATCGACGTATCCGCCTACAACCGGATCACCTACACGCTTACCTATCCGGAAGCGCTGGAGGGAAAGTTTAAGGCAAAGGTTTTTGCAAAGAATGATACCTCCAATATAGAAATCATAAATAAAGACACGGCATTTTCGGCGGAGACAAGGGAAAGTGGCATGTGTACGGCGACGGTTACAATTAAATTCAGCCCGGGTGAGGAGAAAATCACCTCTCTGACGATTGGCATGATTGGTGTAAATACAGACTTTACAGGGGACGTTTATCTGGATAATGTGACATTTTCCCAGTACAATGCAGGCGCTGACTTTGTAGATATTACAGAGACGCCCGGCGCAGGGACGCAGGCGGATATCACGGGTATGCCCGCTTCCGTCTTTCTCGCCGACAAGGAGGCGACGGCTTCCACTTTAGCGCTATACTCTTATCTTTTGAATATGGACGCAAAGGATCAGGTGCTGTTCGGACACCAGAATGACACGCACAAGCAGGTCAATGCGGCGGGCTCCGGCTCCGACACGAAGGATATGACTGGAAGCATCAGCGCTGTGACCGGAATCGACTCCCTGGCTCTCACGGGTGCGGAGCTGGGACTGGATGACACCGATACGGCGGTTGCGCGGGCGGTGGAAATCGGAAAGGCTGCGGCAGGCGAGGGAGCAATTCTCTCACTATCCACGCATATGCCGAACATGAGCAATGCGAAAATCACACAGAACGCGGACGGCTCCTACAACTTTGCCGCCTGCGATTTCAATGAGTCGAAGGATCTGAGCAACAATTGCGCGAAAGAGGTTCTTCCGGGAGGCAGGTACAATGAGCAGTTTAAGGATTATCTGGATGTGATCGCGGCGTATGCAAAGGGGCTTGGCGATATCCCGGTGATGTTCCGCCCGTTCCACGAGTGTGACGGCGGCTGGTTCTGGTGGGGAAGCGCGTCCACAGATGATGAGACTTACAAGGCACTGTACAGGTATACCGTGGACTACCTGACCGGCGAGGGCGTACATAACTTTATCTATATCTATTCCCCGAACGGGCCGGTGATGGATACGGAGAAATATCTGAAGCGTTATCCGGGAGATGATTATGTCGATGTGCTGGCCTTTGACTACTATGACGATTACAGTAGCGTGACGGCGGCGTTTTCAGACGAGTATTTTGCGAATCTGAGAACCTCCTGCACGAATATAAAAGCACTCGCGGAGGAAGAGGGCAAGGCAGCCGCCATCGCGGAGGCAGGCGTGCGGATTATGAAGACGGACGGCTCCGACATGGAGGGGATTCTGGTAAAGGATAATCCCATCAGGGGGCAGAACTGGTACAAGCGCGTGAATGATGTGGCGAGGGAGACGGGAATGTCCTATTTTCTTCTGTGGGCGAATTTCTCCGACACGAATTTCTATATCCCCTACAAGTATAACGAGGGAAAGGGGCAGGAGCTGATCAACGAATTTATTGCCTTTTATAATGAGGAATCTTCTGTTTTTGCGAATGGGACGAAGTTCTATGGTGAGGCGGAAAATACAAATGTAAGTAATACAAACGCCGGGAATGCGGTGAGCGGCTATATCACAAACCTGATTTCCAGAGATGTAATCAAGGTGCCGCTTACTCTGCAGGCAAATGTAAAAAATGCGGACAGTGTGAAATTTATCCTGAAAAACGGGGAAAACATGCAGATACTCGAGGCGGTAAAGAAAGAGGCCGGCAGCTACACAGCGGAGGTGACAGCCCAGCTTCTGACGGCTCTGGGGAAAACGGATATCGGCGTCGTTGAACTTGTGGCGGTAAAGGGAGATACCGAAGAAACCCTTGTATCCTTGAATTTTATCAGCTTCGGCAAGGATAAGGAGACGCTTGCGGCAAACAAGCTTGAGGATTTTGAGCTCTACTACGGGGACGACGCGTTTCTGGACGGGTATTTCACAGAAAATTCTGCGGCGGGCTGCTCTTCAGCTTTTCGGCTGGACGAGACAAACAAGGCGGCCGGAAGCTACGGCGGAAAGCTGGAATTTACCTTGAAAAATACAAATTCCGAGGTTTGGACAGGAAGGATCAAGGCTCTTGCCAATACAGATTTCTCCGCCTACAATGCGCTGCAGATGTGGGTGAAGCCGGACGGCACAAATAAGAAGGTGGTCGTTCAGCTTACGGACAGCTCCGGGGAGGAGTTTGAGGTATATCTCACAGATTTCGCGAAGGCAGGTACTACGGCGAAATATGTGACCATACCCTTTGACTCATTTACCGGAAAAGCCGGTGGAACCTTAAATACCGGAAATATCACGAAATTCGCTGTCTGGTGCAATTCCACGGAGGATAATACAGACCTGACCTCCGCCCTGTATTTTGATGAGATTCAGGCAGTAAACATCACCGAAGCGCAGGCGGCAAAAAAGGATGCCAGCGGACTGATTATTACGGATGAGAGTATTTCTGCAGGAAGCGGAGCAGCCACGGCTTCCGGCAGCTCTGCCGCCGCGGGCACTCCCGGCAGCGGAAATACAGTGATTCTGCCGGATGGCAGCGTCCAGAGGACAGAGACAGCCACAAAGGCAGATGGAACCGAAGTCCGGACGGTGACGACCACAAGGCCGGACAACACGGTGACGATCGTGGTGAGCGGGCAGGAGAGAAATTCAGCGGGAAAGACCGTGGAAGTAACAAGAACCACCAATAAGGATGCTTTTGGCGCGGTTACAGGTATCACAGAAGAGATGCTTATCCAGAATGCGGCGAAAAACACGACGGTGCAGGTGACAGTGGAGACGGATGGCGCAGGCAAAGCTTTGGCAAGTGCGAATGTGAAAAAGACCGGTACGGCGGTGGACTATGGGACAAAGACTACCATTTCCGGTGGGATTGTGGCACAGATTACAGAGGCGGCCGGCACCAGAGATGTGGTGATCACCCAGACGGTAGTTAAGGACAATGGAAAGACGGCCTACACGGTGTCCGTCAATGCGGGCAAGCTGTCGGAGGCGGCAGGTCTGAAGCTTGTAAAATACGACAGCGAACGCGGGGAGTATGTGCTTGTCAACAAGAAGTCCTATATCGTTTCTGACAAAGGAAGCGTCACACTGGCGCTTAAGGAAAACGGAAGTTATGAGCTGGTGACCCCGGCAGAGAAAAAGGCAATTGTCAAAGAGATTTTGCAGACGGTGAAGCCTGCGAACAAAACAAAGACTGTTGCCAAAGGGAAGAAGACCACGATGAAACTGAGCGGGGAACTGAATATGGACAATGTAGCGTCCATAACCTACAGTACCAGCAAAAAATCGGTGGCGACCGTCAGTAAGTCCGGAAAGATTACTGCGAAAAAATCCGGGACTGTAACCGTAAAGGCGAAGGTGACATTAAAAGATGGAACCACGAAGACCGTCAGTATGAAGGTAAAGGTAAAATAACAGCAAAAAGCAGTATCTTTGACTTACGAAATAACCGTCCAGTCTTTCAAACATGGGAGTGGATGGTTATTTTTTCTGCCATCTTTTCCGGCCTATGGAGTGGGAGTACGAAATGCCATATGGAATAATCTATGCAAAAAACTTCTGAATCAGTCTGCAAAAGATTTATCAACGTTGTTCAGGGATCTTTTATCAGATCATAAGCGGGGAGGAAGAAATAAAATGGAAATGCGATAGCAATATGAGAGGAATTGTGCTATGCTATTAGAGAATACATTTCAGGTGTGGAGGCACAGAATGACAGATTTTAAAAAAATATCTAAATTGATAACACCTATTGCACAAAAATATGGTGCAGACAGGGTGGCATTGTTTGGCTCAAGGGCAAAAAATACAGCCATAGAGACGAGTGATTATGATTTTGTTATTTCAAGGGGAAAAATACAGTCATTGTTTCAGTTAGCATCCTTTATTGACGAACTTGAAATGGCGTTTGGAAAGAACGTAGATGTGATTACAGATACATCGAATGATACTGCTTTCCTTGAAGAGATAAAGAAAGATGAGGTTGTCGTTTATGAAGCAAAGAGATAGGAGGGTACTGATAAAAATAATGAATTATTGTATGGAATACGTCTATATCAGATATATCAGATCTTTATCATGGAGTAGAAGAACTATTAAGCAGACAGGATCAGCAGGAAACAAAATGAAAGCAGCATTTGACACGAAATAACCGTCCAGTCTTTAAGCGGAGAGTGGACGGTTATTTTTTGCGCTTATTATCTCTAACAAGCGTTATGACTGCACACAGTATGATGATATTAGTGACTATATTTGAATAGAAGCATTCTCCGTCAGCATATCCTCCAGCTGCTCGATGGGCAGGGGCTTCGCATAGAGATAACCCTGAAACCATGTCGCGTTGTAGCTGCGCAGATAGTTCTCCAGCTCCTCGTTCTCCACGCCCTCTAAACAGGTAGTCATGCCGGCCTTGTTGGCAAAATCCAGAATCGCCCGCACCATCGCCTGATTCTTGGGATTGTCCACGATGCCGCGGATAAAGCTCATGTCGATTTTAATCTCGTCCATCGGAATGTTCATCACGATGCTGGAGGAGGCGCTTCCGGTGCCGTAATCGTCCATGGCGACGCGGATGCCGTAGCTCTGGAAAAAGGCGACTTCCTCTCTGAGCACATCTAAGGGGAAATCCTTGCAGCGTTCCGTCAGCTCCATGCACAGATGGTCTGACGGGAAGCCGGTTTCCTTTAAAATATCCAGCACTGCCTGATGGAACTCCGGGCGTTCCAGCTGTCTGGCAGAGACGTTTACATTGAGGAAGAAATCCGGCAGGAGAGATAAAATCCTCTTCGCCTCCGTGAGCGCGGTCTTTAACACATAATTGCCGAGATCGTACATGCTCGGATCCGTCTCCATCCACTCGATAAACATACCCGGGGGAACTCTCCCGTAGGGCTCCTGCTTCCAGCGCACCAGAGCCTCCGCCCCCACCACGGATCCGGTGGTCGAATTCACCACGGGCTGGTACTCCACATAGAAGCCCTTACAGCCCTCCCGGACAGACTGGTGGATAATTTTCATAAGCTCCAGATTCACGCCGTGGGAGGTCTGCACCTCGTCGTTAAAGATGATGAGCTGTCCCTGATGCTTGTCTGCGGAGTGGGTAAGCGCGTAGGATACCTTGCTGTGGATCGCGCTCACGTCCCCCTCATAGTTATCCAGCAGGATAGCCCCGGCACTGATCTTAATAGAGACGAGCTTGCCCGTCACCACGATGCCCGCGTCCAGCGCGCCGCGGAGCTGCTGCTCAAAGGCAATGAGCTCCCTTCGCCCGGCCTGCCGCATGATGAACACAAACTGTTCCCCGTCGAGACGGTAGACTGCCTTGTCCGCGTCCATCATATAGATAAATTCCAGCGCCATCTGCTGTAAAATCTCATTGGCAAAATTCGCGCCGTAGATCATGCCGAAGTTGTTGAAGCCTGCCACGCCGATCTTTAAAATGGCGAGTTTCCCGCCCCCGGCAATATTGAGTTCCAGATCCTTCGAATAGCGCGCAAAAGAATACAGATCCGTCAGCGCATCGATCTCGGGGAGTATGTTTTCATTTTTCATAACCACGACAAGATGCGTACAGACGCCATTTTCGTCCTTTATCATGTCCGTGTGGAAGCTGAACATGTAAAAGCTGCCGCCCGTACCGCGTATGCGGATGCACAGCTCCTCTCCCACATGCTCTCCCCGGACTCTCGCCTCTATCCCCTCGAGATACTCATTCCGGTCGTAGGGATGCACGAGCTCTACGAGAGACTGGGTAAATTCCGGGGAAATCTGGCTGTCGAGGGCAAAGTACTCCTTTGTCTCCCGCGAGCACCAGGTTATATTCGTCTGCAGATCCATGACCCACAGATAGGAGTCCTTCGTCAGGTGGTCAATGGAATCCATCATCGCAGCCACGCTGGCCGCGTCCTTTTTCCAGAAATCTATTTCATTCATCCGGCTGTCCCTCCTTCTGAATACTGTTCGTGCCTCTCCTGCACGAAATATAATACGCGATTTAGGAACATTGTACTATGTCACCAAGCTTATTTTATCATAAACCAGCTTCATATACAATCCTGTCAATCCACAAAAATTGATGTATAGAGTATGGAATTTGACGGAATACTGTTAGGGTAAATAGTCGTTAGGGACGAATGGAGAGGTTGGTATGAGTGGGAAAAGGCAGGAAACAAAACACAAGATGACGATGGAGCAGGAGCAGGAGAGAAACGCGGAGTACAACGATTATGTGGAGCAGGTGACGCCGGTACACAATATCTGGGCAAATACGGGCAAGGCATTTCTGCTGGGGGGCGCAATCTGTGTGCTGGGACAGTGCATCACGAACTTTGCGGCCAGTTCCTTCGGCCTTGAGAAGGAGGATGCCGCGCTGTGGTGCAGCCTGATACTGGTACTATTGTCAGTGATTCTGACCGCCTGCAACGTGTACGCACCGCTGGCGAACTGGGGCGGCGCCGGAGCGCTGGTGCCGATCACAGGCTTTGCGAACGGCGTGGCGAGCTCGGCCATTGAGTTTCAGAAGGAAGGGCAGGTCTTTGGCATCGGCTGCCAGATCTTTCGGATTGCGGGGCCGGTGATTCTGTACGGCATTTTTTCCAGCTGGGTTCTTGGGCTCCTGTACTGGATCGGGAAATGCTTTGGATGGTTTTAAAGGAGGAAAACAATATGACAGTAGATGATGATATTCCAATTGGCCTGGGCTTTGAGCTGGGCATGAACAAGGCGGCCATGCTGGGCTTTGCCTCGCTGACGGAGGGGGAGAGAAAGCAGGTGATCGAGGCCGCGCGGGGAATCCGCTCCAGGGAGGAGATGCACTCCTTCGTGGACAGCATTGCAGAGATTGGCAGGGCACAGTAAAAACACAAAAATTTCTATAAAATCAGTTGCGCGGTCCGGTCTGATGGATTAAACTGGTAGAAAAGGCAAGCAGGAGGTATGAGCTATGAGTGAATTTGCATTTTCTATGGAAGAATACCAGTCATGTGCCCGCAGGGCTGCTGCGGAGGGCTGTGTACTCATTAAGAATGAGAATCAGACGCTTCCCCTTCGTCAGGGGGATAAGGTTGCGGTGTTTGGGCGGATGGCCTTTCACTATTATAAGAGCGGTCTGGGTTCCGGCGGTCTGGTGAACGCCCGGTATGTGGTGGGAATTCTGGACGCACTCCGGGAGGAGTCCGGGATTACGGTGGACGAGTCTGTGCTTAAGGTGTACGAGGACTGGATCGCAGGGCATCCCTACGATGAGGGCGCGGGCTGGGGCCGGGTGCCGTGGAGCCAGGAGGAGATGCCTGTGAGCGATGCACTGATCGCGCAGGCGGCAGAAAATGACGTGGCGCTTGTCGTGATCGGCCGCACTGCCGGGGAGGATCAGGACAATGCCGCGCTTCCGGGCCAGTACCTTCTGACGGACACGGAGAAGGAGCTGATTGCAAAGGTGAGCGCCGCCTTCCCCCGCACGGCGGTGCTTTTAAACGTGGGAAATATCATCGACATGAAATGGGTCGGTGAGCTTAATGTCCCCGGTGTGCTCTATGTGTGGCAGGGCGGCCAGGAGGGCGGAAACGGCGTCTGCGATGTACTGACCGGGAGGGTGAATCCCTGTGGAAAGCTGACGGACACCATTGCAGAGGATATTGCAGATTACCCTTCCACGGCATATTTCGGGGACAGTAAAAAGAATTACTACAAAGAGGATATCTATGTGGGCTACCGCTACTTTGAGACATTTGCGAAAGAGCGTGTGCTCTACCCCTTCGGTTTTGGACTGTCCTACACGGACTTTTTGGTGGAGCAGGAGAGCTTTTCGCCGGGGGCGGACAAAAAGACGCTGGAGCTTCGCATCGGAGTTAAAAATACCGGGGAAGTGGCGGGAAGCGAGGTCGTTCAGATATACATAGAGGCGCCGCAGGGAGCTTTCGGTAAGCCTGCCCGTGTGCTGGCGGACTATTGCAAGACTCCGGTGCTTGCTCCCGGTGAGAGTGTGAGCGTAAGCAGGGAAATCCCGGTCAGCCGTTTTGCATCCTACGACGACAGCGGCGCAGCCGGACATAAGAACTGTTTTGTGCTGGAGGCGGGAGCCTACGGCCTTTATATCGGAACCGATGTGAGGAGCGCAGGAAAAACCGCAGAGTTTGAGCTGGAGGCGGCCGTGGTGGAGGAACTTCACGAGGCTTGTGCCCCGGCGGAGGAATTTACCCGTATGCGCCCCTCGGCGGACGGCCTTGCCTATGAGGCTGTGCCGGTGCGGGAGTTTGCGCCCTATGAGCGCATGGAGGAGCCGGAGGAGATTCCCTATACCGGGGACAGGGGTTATAGGCTCTCGGACGTTTACGACGGAAAGGTGTCGATGTCAGACTTTATCGCACAGCTCTCAAAGGAGGATCTGGTGTGTCTGTTCCGGGGCGAGGGCATGTGTTCTCCGAAGGTGACCCCGGGAACGGCAAGCGCGTTCGGCGGACTGACAGAGTCCCTGCGCGGTTTTGGGATTCCGGCGGGCTGCTGTACCGACGGCCCTTCCGGCCTGCGGCTGGATGTGGGGACGAAGGCATTTTCCCTGCCGAACGGGACATGCCTCGGCTGTACCTTTAACGATGCGCTGGTGGAGGAGCTGTACCGGTTCACGGGAAAGGAGCTTCGCAGGAACCGGGTGGACGCTCTGCTCGGGCCGGGACTCAATATCCACAGGAATCCCCTGAACGGACGGAATTTTGAGTATATCTCCGAGGATCCGCTTCTGACGGGACGCATGGGCGCCGCGCAGATCCGGGGCTTAAACGTGGTGGGCTGCACCGGGACGATTAAGCACTATGCGACGAACAATCAGGAGAAAAACCGCCGGAAGGTGGATGCGGTGGTCTCCCAGAGAGCTCTCAGGGAAATCTACCTGAAAGGCTATGAGATTACCGTAAAGGAGGGAAAAGCGCGCGCGGTGATGACTACCTATGGGCCGCTGAACGGCCTCTGGACGGCAGGCAGCTATGAGTTAAATACCATGATTCTGCGCGATGAGTGGGGCTTTGACGGAATCGTTATGACGGACTGGTGGGCGGAGGCAAACTATGAGAATGAGGACTCCGGTATGCGCACCCATGCGCCGATGGTCATAGCGGGAAATGATCTCTACATGGTTTCCCCGGATGCGGCGGATCAGGAGCAGGACGATGTGATGGAAGCGCTTCTGGCGGGGCGTGTGACAGTTGCGCAGCTGCAGCGCAATGCCGCGCACATTCTGGGCTTTATTCTTAAGTCCCCGGCCATGCTCTATGAGATGGGGCGCATCACGGAGGAGGAGCTTGCCGAGAGGAAACAGGCGGGCGACGATGAGATTGATTACGACAACATTACCTACTATACGCTGGATGAAAATGAGCAGATCGAAGTGTCGGGCGAGGGCTGGGATACAAAGGCGGGCTCCTCGGCGGTATTTGGCATCATCGTTGCGCAGATGGCAGCCTACGACCTGGAGATCACCGTCCGCTCCGGGCTGGGAGAGCTCGCGCAGCTTCCGGTGTCGGTGTTCTGCGACGGCATTATCAAGGAGACGTTCTCCTTCAGGGGTTCGGAGGGCAAATCCGTCACCGAGAAGCGGAACTTTGGCGGACTCATCGGCCCCAACCATTACATCAAGCTGTATTTTGGAGCCACGGGTCTTACCGTGGAGCGCTTTGCGCTAAAGCTCAGGGAACGTCTGGAAAAGCCGGTGTTCATTGCGGAGACTGATGAATAGCGATGAGTGATATACTGGTTTTACAGATAACCATGCTCCTCTTAATCCTCGTGGGAGCGGTCATAAAGAAGCTTAAGATAGTAAGTCCTGAGGGGCAGAAAAATATCAACGATCTGGTCATCTATCTGGTGCTGCCCTGCAATATTGTATGTTCCTTTTTAATCGAGTGCGACGGGGATATTTTCCGGCAGTTTGGGCTGGTATTTGTCATCTCCGTCGCGGTGCAGGCGGCAGCAGTGCTCCTCGGACGGCTTTTGTACGGGCGAAAGGAACAGGGGCACAGAATGAGCCTGCAGTACGGTGTGATCTGCTCCAATGCAGGCTTTTTGGGCAACCCGGTGGCGGAGGGTGTTTTTGGTGCAATAGGACTTGCCATGGCGAGCGTCTACCTGATTCCCATGCGGGTGATGATGTGGTCCTCGGGTATCGCCATCTACACCCACAGCACGGACGTCAAAAAGACTTTGAAAAAGGTCGTGACACACCCCTGCATCCTCGCCTGCGGGCTGGGGCTTCTTCTCATGGTGGGCAGGTGGCGGCCGCCGGAGGTGATTCTAAAGCCCTTAAGCACGATCGGGAGCTGTAACACGGCGCTGTCCATGATGGTGATCGGCATGATTCTGGCGGAGGCGGACGTAAGGACGCTTTTTGACAGGGAGATTTTAGCCTACAGCTTTCTGCGGCTGGTCGGGATGCCCGCAGTGCTGTACGCTCTGTGCAGGCTGTGCCGCGTCCCTGCGCTGGCGACCGGGGTGTGTACGCTTCTGACCGCGATGCCCGCGGGGGCGACCACCAGCATTCTCGCCTCCAAATACCGGGCCGACGAGCTGTTTGCCACAAGGCTGGTAGTGGCGTCCACCATGCTGTCCATGATTACGATACCGGTATGGAGCCATATTTTAGCATAAGCGGGCAGATTGAAAAAAGAATTGGAATATAGTATAGTATGACATAGATTTATTGAGCGCATGCTGCCAGGGAGGAGGATAAAGAAGCATGAATGTCATTAAAGTAAAGGCTGGCGAGACGGTCGCAAAGCGTCAGGATAAGGTGATGGGCTGGTATCTGATCCAGGAGGGATCGGTGGTGAGGCAGTTTGAATTTGCCGAATCCGTCATGTCCCGCAACTCAATCATTGGGATTATGGAGAGCGAGTGGTTTTCCTGCGATTATGTGGCGAGGGAGGACAGCTCTCTCATTGTGATTCCCTGCAAAAATGCGGCGGATCTGCAGAATATTCTGCGCCAGCACGAGAACTTTCGTCCGATTTTTCTGCGGACAGCGGTGGAGCAGAGGCATCAGCTTTTGTGTCTGTATGCGGCTCTGCAGCGAAAGACTAAAACGCTGCATTCTGTGGCGGAATCCCTGTACAACGATTACAAGGCACAGTGCGGGGAATCTTTGCTGACGGTGCAGCCCTTTCCCCGCATAGAGAACTTTAAGGCTCTGCACATGATGCATAAGGCGGAGGCGTGGGAGATTGCCAACAGCAACAGCCTCGTTAAGAGCTATCTGACGGATTTTATGCAGCTTATGGTAAAGGACGACGGGCTCTGTGTCGGCGCGATCATGGAGGCGTCCGCCCAGATGCGGCGTGTGACCCTTGGCATCGGGGAGATGGTGCACTATCTTCTGGCTGACCGGGATATTCTCTACGCCGATTCCGGGGACGATATTTTCCATCTGTATTTTGACATGGCGGGACAGCTCTCCAGAAAAAATCAGGATATCTCTGTGGCGCAGGGGAAGATGTACAAAATATTAGAGGTGATGGAAGAGCTGGGAACCTACACGCAGGATCAGCTGAAGGAGTGCAGGAGCGTCTGCGAGAATTACAATTTCGACGACTCCTCCAAGGAGCGCGTCGATATTGCGCGCGAGGACTGTGTCAGCTACATACTAAACTATGCGGGCTACGAGAAGGAGGCTGTGCGCAAATTCAAGAGCACACTGGAGGCATTCAGGGAGCTTCCGGATCCCCAGTCCACGGAGGATGCGGCGAGGAGGCTCCGCAGGGAGATTGCCGTGGTCTTTTACGATGTGTACGAGAAGGCTTTCCTTCGCTCGGTGAGCGAGGAGGGCAGGCCGGAGCCGATTCTTGCAATGTTTTTCAATTTCGGTTTTATGGATGCGCAGCTTCTCGGGGAGGAGCATACCAACGCCCTCTACAATCTGTCGGATTCCCTGAACTTTTTCAATTCCGACCACATTTTTACCATCTATGAGTGGCTGAAATGCATTTATCTCGGGAAGAAGGAGCCGAGCCGCAACGAGTTCGATCAGGATTACCTCGGATATCTCACGGAGCAGAAGCGGCTGGGAGAGATTACGGAGGCGCAGATGGCGGAGTACAGGGACGACTGTACGCGCAAGGTGATTTTTGAAATCCAAAACGTCTTCCAGACCGGAAACCGTGTGACCTACGGGCGCGTGAGCACGTTCTGCCCGGTGATTTCGGAGCCGGATATCTTTACGGCGGTGGAGAAGATGGCGCTGACTGCGGAGCGCGTTGAGAACGCCATCAATAAGGTGCGGCAGCTCGACTATTCGATTCTTTACAGAGAGGTGCTCTTCTCAGACCCGAAGAGGGGCATCAATCAGGAGTGGGTGATGAAGGAGGTGCTTCCCGATGTAATCCTTATGCCGAACGCCGGGAGCAAGGCGCTGATGTGGCAGGAGACTTCCGGGGCAAAGAGCGATACGCCCGCCCGGTTCTTTTTCCCCATCCTCACATCCATGGACGTGGACGAACAGATGGTGGAGGTGCTGGGGCGTTACCGCTGGGAGATCTGCCGCAGGATACAGGGCGTGTACTGGAACGATATCAGGGAGGCGTCTCTGACCTCGGAGTACTACGATTATGTACAGTTCTACCGCAAGAACGGGGAGCTGTCGGCGGATGCGAAGGAGAAGCTAAAGCTGGCACTGTCGCGGGCGCGGAACAATTACAGAGAGGTGTTTGTCAAGGATTACCAGAACTGGATGAAATACGAGTCGCAGGGAAGCTTTCGTCTGAACAAGGTGGCGCGGGCAATCTTTCTGCGCTACTGTCCCTTCCCCAGGGAGGTGCGCCAGGGTCTGATTTCGAATCCGGTGTACGCGGCGGCATTTATGAAGCTGGAGGCTGAAAATAAAAAGAAGGTGCAGCGCCTGACCGCTCTCTACGACAAATATCAGGCGGCGGGAGGGACGCTGACGCCCGACCTCAAGGTGAATCTGAGCTTTTACCAGATGTAGCTGCTTTTTGTTTTGTGAAAAATTCATAGATATTGTGTGAAAAATCTTTGCAATGTGTCATATTTCCAAAACCCTGTCTCTGTGGTAAGATAGGGATATCAATAAGTTTTCGTTTTTTTTCGAAAGATAGGAAGAAAGGGAGGAAAAGGATGAGAAGGACAGGAAGAACAGGGAATGTGGCCCGGAGAGTGCAGGCGTTCGTGATGGCGGCGCTTCTGCTGATGGCGTTTGTGCTGCAGGACATTACGCCGGTGAAGGCGGAGGGGGAGCTGACGCTCAAGCTCCACTACAACCGGCCGGACGGCGCCTACGACGGCTGGAGCGTGTGGATGTGGCCCGAGGGAGGAGAGGGCGCGGATTACGCTCTTGCCGACGAGAACGGGGAGATGGTGGCGTCCTTTGCGGTAGAGCCCGGGACGACCTCTGTGGGCTTTATCGTGCGCACGCAGGACTGGGCGAAAGATGTGGATGCAGACCAGTTTATTGACATCTCGGAGATGGTATCCGGCACGGTACATATCTATGTGGAATCCGGCGTGGAGGGCTATACCAAAGAGTATGGAGATGACGCCGTGACGGGAACGAAGCTAAAGGCGGCGGTCTACAATGGAGACGGCACTGTCAGCGTGACGATGACGGGAAGCATCGAAGGAGATGCATCCGCCGCCTTTTCCATGAGAGGAAAGGAGAGCGAAGTGTCGGTCTCTTCGGTCAGCGAGGGCGCGGATTTTGTGTACACGGTGACGCTGGCGGAGGAGCTTGACAACGCGAAGAGCTACTGGATCACTTACGACGGCACGGAGTACAGTGTAAATATGCCCATCATCTACTCCACACCGGAATTCGAGGAGGCATACACCTACGAGGGTGAGGATCTGGGAGCTGTGTGGTCAAAGGATTCCACGAGCTTCCGGGTGTGGGCTCCGACGGCGGAGGAGATGTATCTGAATCTCTACGAGAGCGGTTCTGCCGGGAAGGACGATCTGATTGAGCAGCTTCCCATGACGGCGGATGCCAATGGCACATGGACGGTGACGAAGGACGGCGACCTGAACGGAACCTATTACACCTACACCGCGGTATTGGACGGACTCAGGCAGGAGGCCTGCGATCCCTACGCCAGAACCACCGGCGTGAATGGAAAGAGAGCCATGGTGATTGATCTGGATTCCACCGACCCGGAGGGCTGGGACAAGGACGAGGATCCCCATGCAGGAGCCGGGATCAACGACGCCATTATCTATGAGCTGCAGGTGCGGGATTTTGCCACGGACGAGAGCTCAGGTATCACGAATGTCGGTAAATTTTTGAGCTTCACGGAGACGGGAACCACCACAGCGGGCGGAGTTCCCACCGGCGTGGATCACCTGAAGGATCTGGGCATCACCCACCTTCATCTACTGCCCATCTACGATTTTGGCTCTGTAGATGAGACTTATACCTTTGAGAATCTCTACAACTGGGGATACGATCCGGTGAATTACAATGTGCCGGAGGGAAGCTACTCCACTGACCCTTATAACGGCGAGGTCAGAGTGGCGGAGATGAAGCAGATGGTGAAGTCGTTGCACGACAACGACATCAGCGTGGTGATGGATGTGGTTTACAACCATGTATATTCTGCGGGGGATTTCTGCTTTAACAAACTGGTGCCGGGATATTTTTCCCGCATTAAGGAGGACGGAAGCTACTCCAGCGGCAGCGGCTGCGGCAATGATACGGCCTCAGAGCGCTCCATGGTGAAAAAGTATATTGTGGACTCGGTGTGCTACTGGGCGGACGAGTACCATATTGACGGTTTCCGCTTTGATCTGGTGGGACTTCTTGACACGGAGACGGTAAATGCAATTGTGGAGGAGGTTCACAAGGATCACCCCAATGTCATCTTCTATGGCGAGGGCTGGACGATGGAGACGGCAGTGACAAAGGAGGGCTACAAGATGGCCACCCAGCAGAACTCCGAGAACACGCCGGGCTTTGCATTTTTCAATGATACGATCCGCGACGGCCTCAAGGGAAATGTATTCAACGAGGGCGAGGTCGGCTATGTGTCGGGCGCTACGAACCAGGAGAACCTCATGGAAAGCTGCTTTATGGGGGATGTGACATGGTGCAGCAGTCCCTCCCAGACGGTCAATTATGCGGCATGTCACGACAATCTGACGCTGTTTGACCGGCTGCAGGTATCCAGACCGGACGCATGTACCGAGGATCTGATTAAGATGAACAATCTGGCGGCGGCGGTGTATATGACGGCGGAGGGCGTGCCCTTCATCATGGCAGGGGAGGAGCTGCTGCGCTCCAAGCCCAACGGGGACGGCACGTTTAATTCCAACAGCTACGCTTCCGGGGACGAAATCAACGCGATCCGCTGGTCCGATCTGGAGGACGGCCAGTATGCGGCCGTGTATGAGTACTACAAGGGACTGATCGCATTCCGCAAGGCGCACGGCGCGCTGCGATTAAGCAGTGCAGAGGACGTGGCGGCGAATGTGGCTCCGGTAGAGGGGCTGGACGCCAACGTTGTGGCCTTTGATATTCAGGGCGGTATAAACGGCGAGACAGCGAAGGAGCTGTTTGTAATCTTCAACGCCAATGCAGATGACACGACGGTAAGCCTGCCGGAGGGCAAGTGGAATGTGTATGTAAACGGAGAGAAGGCCGGCACGGAGGTGCTTGACACCGTGGAGGGCAGCGCGGCGGTTGCGCCAATCTCTGCCATGGTGCTTGTCCGCGAGGGCAGCGGTGCAGCAGGCGGCGGTCTTTCGACAGCGGTAATTGCGGGGATTGTTCTGCTGGCACTGGCAGCAATTGTTGTTGTGGCATTTGTCATTAGGAAAAATGCAAAAAAGCATAGTTAAGAGGTAAGAGCTTTGGAGAAAAAGCTGGAGGCGGTTGCACATATTCATACGCCCTATCCTGAGAAATTCGGGATTCCCAGACAGAGTGGTCTGGTGGCGGCGCCGGGGGAGATCGTATTCACCCCGGCGTACCGCAGTCCTGACGCAGTCCGGGGAATTGAGGAGTTCTCGCATCTGTGGCTTTTGTGGGAGTTTACCGGGGCGGGGCAGGAGGGCTTTGTGCCGCTGGTTTCACCGCCGAGGCTGGGAGGAAAGGAAAAGCGGGGGGTATTTGCCACCCGCTCGCCTTTTCGCCCGAATTCCATCGGTCTTTCCTCGGTGGCGCTGAAAGAGGTGCGGCTGGAGAAGAAGCGGGGGCCGGTGCTTCTCGTGGAGGGGGCTGATCTGCTGGACGGTACGCCCATCTATGATATAAAGCCCTACCTGCCGTACACAGACAGCCACCCGGAGGCGGCGGGAGGCTTCGGCCAGATGCACAGCGGGGACGGGATTGCCGTGGATTTTCCCAAAGAGCTGCTTATGCAGCTTCCCGAGGAGCTGCATAAGCCTGCGTGCGATGCGCTCGCGCAGGATCCGCGTGCGGCCTACAATAAGCGCCCGGATTATATGTACGGCATGGCGTTTGGGGACTATGATATCCGCTTTGTCGTGGACGGGGCGCTTTTTGTCCGCTCTGTGAGCAGGCGGAGCGACGGCACTTTTTGCAAAATTAAAGGAAGGACAGGTGAGACAGGCGAATGAAAAAGTTAGAGGATTATATCAGAAGTATTCCGGATTTCCCAAAGGAGGGCATTATCTTTCGGGATGTGACCAGTATCCTGCAGAGCGCGGAGGGGCTTAAGCTTTCCATCGACGAGCTGGTGAAGCGTTTGCAGAATGTGGAGTTTGATGTGATTGCCGGGGCGGAGAGCCGGGGATTTCTGTTTGGTATGCCGATCGCGTATTTGATGAACAAGCCCTTTGTGCCGATCCGCAAGGCAGGGAAGCTCCCCTGCGAGACGGTGTCAAAGTCCTACGAGCTGGAATATGGCATGGGCACGATCGAGATACATAAGGACGCCATTACCCCGGGAATGAAGGTCGTACTCTTTGACGATCTGATTGCCACCGGCGGTACGATGAAGGCGGCCGCAGAGCTTGTGGAGGAGCTGGGCGGAGAAGTCGTGGAGTTTCTTTTCCTGATGGAGCTGGTGGATCTGGGCGGCAGGAATGTATTAGAGGGCTACAAGGTGGATTCCATCGTGCAGTTTGAGGGAGAATAAAGCTCTTTTTGCATAATTTTAATAAAAGCTGTACATACTTTTTCTAAAAACGAAAGGGAGAGAGAGTATGAACCAGCAAGTGGGAAGTGGGAGTCTCTGTTTCGCGGAGGCTCCTTTTATTTTGTCCTCGGCCTCGGTGGTGGGGACGAAGGAGGGCGAAGGCCCTCTGGCGGAGGAGTTTGACTGTATCGGAGAGGACGACAAGTTTGGCCAGGACACCTGGGAGGCGGCGGAGAGCACGCTGCAGCAGGAGGCGCTGACGCTTGCGCTGGGCAAGGCCGACATGCAGCCGGAGGAGATACGCTATCTCTTTGCGGGAGACCTCTTAGGACAGCTCATTGCCTCCTCCTTCGGTTTAAAGAGCTTTCAGATTCCGATGTTCGGGCTGTACGGCGCCTGCTCCACCTGCGGGGAGGGACTGGCGTTAAGCGCAATGACTGTGGCGGCGGGATATGCGGATGCGGTGGCGCTTGTGACCTCCAGCCACTTTGCCAGCGCGGAGAAGCAGTTTCGCTTTCCGCTGGAGTATGCGAACCAGCGGCCGGTGGCGGCGACATGGACAGTGACGGGAAGCGGCGCATATGTGCTGGGGAGTGAAGCCTCTCTTGCAAAAGGCAGAAAACAGACGCGTCCGCTTGCAAAAATTGCGGGAATTACCACGGGAAAGATTGTGGATTTCGGAGTGAAGGATTCCATGAATATGGGGGCGGCCATGGCTCCGGCGGCCTGCGAGCTGATTGCCCAGCATCTGGACGATTTCAAGCGTGAGCCGGCAGATTACGATGCGGTTGTGACCGGAGATCTGGGGCTGGTGGGGCAGGAGATCCTGATCGACCTGCTGCGCAAAAAGGATATTGAGCTGGGCGAGGTGCACGAGGATTGCGGAATTAAGATTTTTGACAATCAGACGCAGGGCACCGGTTCGGGGGGAAGCGGCTGCGGCTGTGCCGCGGCAACCCTCTCAGCCCACTATCTCCCCAAGCTTTTTAAGGGAGAGTGGAAACGAATTCTGTTTGTGCCGACGGGGGCGCTCATGTCCACTGTCAGCTTCAATGAGGGCGAGACGATTCCGGGCATTGCGCACGGCATTGTTATAGAGGCCTGCACTGGGAAGTAAGGAGGGAGAGAGAATGGATTATGTGATCGCGTTTATTGTGGGCGGCATTATCTGCGCCATGTCCCAGATTCTTATGGAAAAGACCAAGATGATGCCGGGGCGGATCATGGTGCTTCTGGTCTGCCTTGGTGCGGTGCTTGGCGCGCTGCAGCTCTACGGCCCCTTTTCCGAGTGGGCGGGCGCGGGGGCAAACGTGCCGCTGATGGGATTTGGCAACAACCTCTGGAAGGGTGTAAAGGAGATGATAGACGAGAAGGGCTTTATCGGGATTTTTCTGGGTGGCTTTAAAAACTGTGCCGCGGGACTTTCGGCGGCTCTGGTGTTCTCCTATATCGCTTCTTTGATCTGTCAGCCGAAAATGAAGAAATAGTGTGAAAAGCTGCGGTTAAATGCCGCAGTTTTTCGTTATACAAAAGGCGTGCTTCATTGAGTTTATAAATCATTGCACCGTGTATTTTTGTGTAATAAGATAAATCATGGGAGATGAAAACATGGAATAAAGAAGGTGGATACTTTGGAATCAAATTTCCCATGACAAGAGAGAAAAATATCTTTGTCGCCAAACGCAAATTGTGGCGGTCAATAATCTGAAACACGCATGGCAGTTTTTTGTAAACTATTGAAGCAATTTCCTGCTGTTTATTACGCGCCTTATCTCCTGACACAGTTTATCCATATCCACAGGTTTTGCGGCGTGGCCGTCCATTCCGGCGGCGAGGCAGGCCTCAATATCCTCTGCAAAAGCGTCTGCCGTCATAGCTATAATTGGAATATTCTTAACATAATTCCGGGATGATTTTCGTATTTCCATCGTCGCTTCCTTACCATTCATAACGGGCATTTGAACGTCCATTAATATAAGGTCATATTTGCCATCATCTGCGCTTTGCATCATTGATACAGCTTCTTTCCCATTTTCCGCATGGTCGGAAGTGATTCCGTACATACCCAGCAGTTCGCTTATAACCTCCCAGTTAAGGTCGTTGTCTTCGGTTACCAGCACGTTCAGCCCTCTGAGATCGCTGTTCCCGGTTTCATCCGCATCGCTTTTCCTGTCCTCATCATTGGCAGCAATCCCGATCTTTTCGGATAAGTAGGATTTAAACAACGGCTTGCTGATAAATCCGTCGGCACCGCTGTTTTTTGCATCGTCCTCTATATCGGACCAGTCGTAGGCGCTTACGAGGATGATCGATGTATCCGTCCCGGTGACGCTGCGTATAGCCTGCACGGTCTGGGCGCCGCTCATCCCCTGCATTTTCCAATCGACTACCGCAATGTCATAATCGTTGTTCGTTTCGTGCCGTTTTTTTACAAGTTCAAGCGCTTCCCCTCCGCTGCGTGCCGTTTCCGCATTCGCGCCCATTTCCTCTACCATATCCTCCGTTATGGCAAGGAACACCTCGTCATCGTCCACAAACAGTATATCGATCGGGGGAAGCGTATAAACCCGGTCCAGGTTCTCTCCTATGGGAAGCTCAAGTTTTACCGTGAACGTAGTTCCCTTATCCGATTCGCTGTCGCAGTCTATTGTGCCATTCATAAGCGTGACCATCTGCCGGACGATTGCAAGGCCAAGCCCCGTACCCTGTACTTTATTTGTGCGGCTGTCGTCCGCACGGGTAAATGTATCATACATATGCTCCATATATTCATGGCTCATGCCGATACCGTTGTCTTTTACGATATAGGTAAGGCGTACCGTCTGCCCGTCTATGGGTTCCTCATAAAGGTCGAGTATGATTTTACCTCCGTTTTGCGTATATTTTACGGCGTTGCTCAGAATATTGATAAACACCTGGCTTAT
>JAMPHB010000006.1 GCA_023663685.1 Blautia sp. | reverse complement strand
TGCTTATCTGCCAGAAATTTAGTAACCAATTTTCTATCTTCCATTCCTTTTGAAGATAATTCCCGAAGAGCGTCATTATGATTATTATAATTTGGCTCTGCATGACGAACGAAATATACTTTAGTTACTATAATACCTCCTCAAATTTAATTACATGTATATCCTGATTCTTTGTGTAAATCTCAATAGAACTCCAACAGTTTTTCATTTATTTCATCTATGTTTTCTTTCCGCGCTTTTAGTTCAGAATAAAATCGAATCTCACCAATTTCTTCCTTATCCTGCCTTTTTCCTTCAATCGTTTGAACTGCCTCTCTATCAAGGGTAATTCCATACAATCCACCGTATTCTTCATGCCAGTCTTTCACCCAGTAATCAGGCGGCATATCATAATGCACAATTCCCAAATACTCAAAATTTACATTACGGATTCCAAGCTCTTCTTCACATTCGCGCACGATACATTCACGGAGACTCTCCCCCGCTTCCATGCGTCCGCCAAACGTCTCCCAGTCACTTCTCCATTTATGCCACCCCAGCAAATAGTCACCTTCTATTTTCACGATCACTAACGCATGGTTTAAATTCGCAAATTTTTCAATAGCTTCATTTTCACTAATATTTATTCTTTCTATAATTGCCGCACCATTCTTTGCCTTAAAAATCATCCAGGCACTCTCCTCCACAACTTTTTCGCAAATTTAATTATACCTCTTCCAGCTTCCGCTTACAAGAAGCATACTTTCACAAATTATCGTTTTGCCGCAAAATCATTGCATTTGTAATGGTTTTAGTATATAATCACAATAAAATAGCAGGCTATATATACAGAATTATCAAGGAGGCATATCGCATGGCAAGCACAATTCAGGTACGGGTCGATGATGACTTGAAAACAAAATCGGATGAGCTATTCCATAAGCTCGGAACAGATACCACATCAGCAATACGGATGTTTTTGACGCAGGCCATTCTTAACAATGGTTTCCCATTTGAAATTACCATGAATCAGGCTGAATCCCCATATTTACCCATAAGCGAAGACAGAATGCTGTCAAAACTGGAAATTTCAAGGTTTCATGCCAGTCAGGGAAAATATCGGGATGCAGATACCGTCATTGAAGATTTGCGAGGTAAATATGGACTATAAAATCATGCTCACGGAAGACGCCGAAAACGAACTGAACAACCATATCCGTCTGGATAAAAACATTGCCATTATAGACAATATCTTCCATGACCTCCAGGATTATGAAAACAAAATGCACTAATCACAAATTAGTGCATTTTTGAAAACAATAGACATTCTTTCCTTCATCCCCTATTTTCTCCATAAATACACCATACTCTCAAATTCAACCCCACTATGTGTCATAATAAATTCTTGTTGACATATCAATTTCTATTTGATATGATAATGATATCAAATTTACACACACCAGAAAGGGGATATATTATGACAGAGAAAATTTATGTGACTAAAAGGAATGGATTTCGCGCACTGTTCCTGCTTCTGCTGCTTTTAGCCGCCGGAATCGCGGCGATTGTTTTTGGCGCGATAGGACTGGACCGCAAAGTTCCGTGCAGTGCGCTGCTTTTCGTGGCGGGACTCATTGCGCTTGTCTGCTTTTTCATTCTTCTCGCCGGCTTCAAGGTTCTCAAGCCGCAGGAGGCGCTGGTGCTGACACTGTTCGGAGACTATAAGGGAACGCTCCGGGAGCCGGGCTTTTACTATGTAAATCCCTTCTGCGCCGCGATCAATCCCGCCTCGGCCACCAAACTTGCCCAGAGCGGCGACACGCACAGCTCCACGGGATCGGGCACACTCACCCTCACCAGCGAGTCAGTTTCCGTCAATCCCGATGCGATTGGGAAAAAAATCTCTCTAAAAGCAATGACCTTAAACAACGGCCGCCAGAAAATTAACGATTGTCTGGGCAACCCGGTAGAGATCGGCATCGCCGTCATCTGGCGTGTGACGGATACCGCAAAGGCTGTTTTTAATGTGGATAATTATAAGGAATATCTGTCGCTGCAATGTGATTCTGCTCTGCGCAATATCGTCCGCATCTATCCTTACGACGTGGCGACCAATGTGGACACCACCGGAGACGGGCAGGCGGACGAAGGAAGCCTGCGTGGTTCTGCGGAGGTTGTTGCTGAGCGCATCAAGCAGGAGATTCAGAATAAAGTGAGCGATGCGGGACTGGAAATTATCGAGGCGCGCATCACCTATCTGGCATACGCGCCGGAGATTGCCTCCGTTATGCTGCAGCGTCAGCAGGCCTCGGCAATTATTGACGCCCGGAAAATGATTGTGGACGGCGCAGTTGGCATGGTAGAAATGGCTTTAGAGCGACTGAATGAAAAGCAGCTCGTAGAGCTGGATGAGGAGCGGAAAGCCGCAATGGTTTCCAATCTGCTGGTAGTTCTCTGCGGCAATCACGACGCCCAGCCTGTCGTGAATTCCGGGAGTCTGTACTGATGGCCGCTAAAAAGCAGGTTCCTCTCCGGCTGTCCGAAAAGCTGTACGCAGATATCTCCGCATGGGCGGAGGACGATTTCCGCTCTGTCAACGGACAGATCGAGTATCTGCTGTCCGAATGCGTCCGACAGCGGAAAAAGGATGGGAAATATGTGTCCGAGCGGCTCGACGAGCCGCCGGAGCTGGATCTGCATTAAGCAATATAGTGGTATTTTTTCCCTTCGCAAGCAGAAACGCGATTGAGAGGATAAAGGCAAAAATTTCCGCCATAATAAAGGCAAACAGTCGAAAAGCGTGTACCGTCATGGCAAAAAGCTCAGCGTCGTACCCCACAAATATATTTGCAAGGGGTACGGCGAAAAGCTGGGCAAGCGACAGCTTAATCGTCATTTCTCAGATTCTCCATGTCCGTTTGCATTTGTCGGAACTACGACAACCTGTGCATTTTTACAGTAAGGATTCGTGCACTCCATCGCTTCTAAAACTTCACCCGTCAGCGTCATACCGTTCCAGACTACATCCAGATTCCCGGCATCCAGCTCCACAACTTTCGTATCCCAGTCAATCACCACGAACTGTACTTCTACGCCAAGTTTTTCTGCAACCCTGCGCGCCATATCCGCGTCAAAGCCAGTCCACTCGCCGGAGTCATCTATATAATCCATGGGGGCAAAATCCGTAATTCCCACAATCAGCGTGCCTTTGTTCTGAATATACGCCACGTCGCTGTCAGCGCCCGGCGTATATTCCGCCTCCTTCTGTACAAGAAGCGCCTCCTGCAGGCCATACTCCTCTGCCAGCGCCTCCATGGAGCCGTCGCTGTAGCTCTCATAGAACACCGCATTGATGTAAGAGGCAAGGTCAGAACCCTTTCTGCAGCCCACGCCGTACTTCTCTGTGGTCAGCTCGTCCGTGCAGACCATATCGGGATAGCTTGTCCCCTCGCCAATCATTGCCCCCGCCATCAAAAGGTCGATGATCGCCGCGTCCGACGTCCCTGACGCCACCTCCGTCAGCGCATCCGCCTGCGAAGCCACGGAATTATATAAAACGCTCTTTGCCTTCGCCGCCTCTTCCCCCGCAGAGCCTGCCTCCACCGCATACACCAGCTCCGCGTCCGACTTCGTCCCCCGGCCGGAGCCGTCTCCGCAGCCGTTTAAGACAAAACCGAGAGCCAGCGCGCCCGCCAGTGCCAGCATCATTTTCTTTTTCATAATCTTATCCTCCATCCGTTTATTACGTCATCACCCCAAATAGAATACCGTATTTGTATTTTTAATAGGATACCATAATCACAGCCATATTTCTATCTAATTTTGATTTCATTTTTACCTTTTGATTTCTTTTCATTTGACTTCTTCTGCTTTCTTTTTCACTTCTTTTTATTTCATTTGACTTCTTTTTGACTTCATTTGACTTCTTTTTTACTTCTTCAATAAAAATTTTATTTGTTTGCCTTTTTCTCAAAAAAATGATAGAATCTAAACAAGGAAGTCAAATGAAGTGAAATTGGAGGTCTGTATGACTACAGAAGAATTACTCACAAAACTGACGCTTATTCAAAGCATGAAATGCGAGACGGAAACCCTCGAACTCAAAAGTGCCGAAAATGGCTGCCCGAAACATTTATATGATACGCTGTCCAGCTTTTCCAATCAGGACGACGGCGGGATTCTTATCTTCGGCATAGACGAAAAGCAGGACTACAAGGAGGTTGGCGTCTACGACGCGCAGGACATTCAAAAAAAGATTAACGAACAGTGCCTGCAGATGGAACCCATCGTCCGCCCCCTGCTCACAGTTGCCGAAAAAGACGGGAAATTTTTTGTGTCCGCCGAAATTCCCGGAGCGGATCTGACTGACCGCCCCGTTTTTTATCAGGGCAAGGGGCGTCTAAAAGGCTCTTATATCCGCATCGGCGACAGCGACGAGCCCATGACAGAGTATGAGGTCTATAGCTATGAGGCATATCGGAAAAAATACCAGGACGATATCCGGGAAGTTCCCCGGGCGACGCCTGCCATGCTAAATTCCGAGTCCCTTGACCACTATGTTGAACTGCTCAAACACGGAAAGCCTAATCTTGCCAATATAGCAACAGACAATATTTATGAGCTTATGAGTATTATAAGGAACCAGCACCCGACCATGACTGCCACTCTGCTGTTTTGTCCCTTTCCTCAAGCGTACTTTCCACAGCTTTGCATCACGGCAATTTCCGTGCCGGGAACCGCACTTGGGGAAACGGGGGAGTCCGGCGAGCGCTTTCTGGACAATGCGCGCATCGAGGGAAATATTCCTGATATGCTTGCCGAAGCGATTCATTTTGTGAAGCGGAATATGAAAAATAAGACAATTATCGACCCCGAAAGCGGCCAGCGTGAAGATCGCAGCGACTATCCGGTAACCGCTGTAAGAGAGGCTGTCGTCAACGCATTAGTACACCGCGACTACAGCATTCACACCGAAGGGATGCCCATACAGATCATTATGTATGAGGATCGCATGGAGGTGCGCAACCCCGGAGGAATCTACGGAAGAATCCGCATTGACCAGCTCGGCAAGATACAGCCCGATACCCGCAATCCCCTGCTGGCTTCTGCATTGGAAACGCTCGGCATCACCGAAAACCGCTATTCCGGGATACCAACCATCCGCAGGGCAATGGAGGACTACCATCTGCCTGCGCCAATATTTGCAGACGAGCGGGGGAGCTTTATAGTCACATTCTATAAGGCACAGACATTACCCACAAATGAGACGGAAAATGATGAGGCCACGCAGAATCTTCTTATGTTCTGTCAAACCCCGCGTACCCGAAAAGAAATCGTCGAATATTTAGGACTTTCCTCCACCGCTTATGCGATTCAAACCTACATCATGCCTCTGGTAAAAGAAGGAAAGCTGGGGCTAAGCATTCCCGACCGTCCCAAAAGCCCCAGACAGCTCTACTACACGCTCAAATAAGGAGACTCTGCCCATGAAAATGTACACGCTGAATCAATACCTCAGGGACACCTTTGGCGAAAAAGTATACAAGCTGGCATTAGACGGAGGATTTACCTGCCCGAACCGGGACGGCACACTGGACAGCAGAGGATGCATCTTCTGCTCCGGCGCGGGCTCCGGTGAATTTTCCGGCGGACGGACAAAGAGCATCCCGGAGCAGCTTGCACTCGGGAAAAGCCGGGTGGCAAACAAACTCCGGGACGGAAAATATATCGCCTACTTTCAGGCATTTACAAACACCTACGCCCCCATTGAGCGGCTTGATACGCTCTACGAGGAGGCTCTGCAGCACAAGGACGTCGTCGCGCTCTCCGTCGCCACAAGGCCGGACTGTCTGCCGGAGGACGTCGTTGCCCTGCTCGCCGAAAAGAACCGCAAAAAACCCGTCTGGGTAGAGCTGGGACTCCAGACAATCCACAAAGAGACCGTAGCATATATCCGCCGGGGCTATCCTCTTTCTGTCTTTGACGACGCTGTGCGCCGCCTAAAGGCCAGCAGCTTGCAGGTTATCGTCCATGTAATTCTCGGGCTCCCCTATGAGACAGAGACACAGATGAAACAGACGGTGTCCTATGTGGGAAAAAGCGGGGCGGACGGCATCAAGCTCCAGCTTCTTCATGTTATCCGGGGAACCGACTTAGAGCGGGAATACCGGCTGGGGCGCTTTCAAACTCTCTCCCTTGAGGAATATGTCCGGCTCGTGGCGGACTGTCTTGCCCTGCTGCCAGAGGATATGGTCATTCACCGCATGACCGGAGACGGGGATCGTCGCACGCTGGTTGCGCCGCTCTGGAGCACAGACAAAAAGCGGGTGCTCAATGCCTCGCACCGCGCTATTGCGGAGAAAGAGAGAGCTCCCTCCTAATCCAATTCCACACGGATGCTAAAAATTGTCTCCTCTATCACCTGCACACACTCGTCTACATTTTTCCTGATTTCATCCCCCCAGAAGCGGATGACCGTCCAGCCCTGAAACAGCAACTGTTTATTTACTTCATCATCTCTTTCCCTGTTTCGGGAAATCTTTTGAATCCAGAACTCGCCGTTACTGCCTTTTTCCAGCCTTGGCCGCAATACTTCCCAGTCCTTCCCATGAAAGAATTCTCCATCACAAAAGATTACGATTTTGTATTTGGTCAGAACGATATCCGGTTTTCCCGGTAAACAGGCAACATTTTTTCTGTAACGGATGCCCTTTTTCCACAAGGCCTTTCTGAGCAGAATCTCAATCTTCGTGTCCTTCGATTTGATATGCTGCATATTTTTTCTTCGCTGTTCTTTCGTCAGTACGTCCATCTTTTCATTCCACAGAAGCTGACAGCCGCTCCCCTGTATGCCTGCTGATTTCTTCTGCCAGCTGCATAATCGCATTTCCATCCTGCTTCACATGTATTTCCATGAGATATTTTACATCAATCAGTATCCCATGGATTTTCTCATAGCTTTTTGTACTATGCTTCCAGTCGCTCGTTGCTTCTCCTATCCATAATTGATTTTTATCCGTGTTCCAATAGTGATCCTTCACATTATAAGGCATTAAAAAAGCATTGTATACCTTATAATTTTCTCCATGGATCTCTTTAAATTTCTCCTGCTCCGCAATGTACTCCCCATATGTGATCTGCTTGTGAACGGAAGTGGATTCGGGCAAATCGTCCATACTATGCGTGACTCCATATCTGTAATATTTTGCGTCCAGTACATAGACATTTCCCTGATACAGCATAATGCTGTCCGGCCGCAATGTGGAATTCTCATATACGCCGTCCCCTGTATGCCATCTCGTTTTGGGAAAATAGCTTCCTTTCCCGCTGATTCCGTAAACCCTGTCTATCATCGCCTCCCATACATATTCAAAACTGTATGTACCATACTGGTAATTTCTGTCCGCCTCATTGTCTCCCTGATGCTTTATAATTGCCAGCATACTTTGAAACAGCCTTCTGTTTTTATCATTGAATGTCTGTGACAATTTTTCTAATATTACACGGGTAAACCGTTTTTCATTGTACTTTATTCCCGGCCTTTCCGGTATGCGGCCGGTAAACAGCCAGCCTAATTTTGAGAAGCTTTCATACACACAGTACTCGTGCACCAGTGTTATCATTTCATCATTTTTTATGGAGTTCGATTTGGTCACATAATCGAGATAAAAAACATCCGTCCCCTGAACATACGCCTTTTGCGTTTTAATGGTTCTGTTCCAGTCTGCCTTTCCACGCTTAGAAACACTGTATCTTACTTCTCTTTCTTTATAATATCCCCGCGCATAAAAATCGTATAAGATGAACATATATGCCTGAAAAGGAAAACAGGTATCCTCATACCTTTTAGCATTCTTCAGCAGACTGGATTCCCTTTTGGAAGTCGTCAGGCGAATCGTTTCCAACAGCATCAGAATATCCCTTCTTAATTCCTTATCATCATCTGAGACGGCAAAGCCCAGCGGAAAATTCACTGAAAATTCACCATTTTCGCATTTAAGTCCCACAAATGTATCCGCTGTATTTACTTTGCATTTTTCTCTTATGCTAAATCCGGACATGCCAACCCCCGCTTCATTCCTTCTCAGTCAGGCTCGTTTTCCTGCGCAGCTCTTTCCGACATTTTTCTGTATACTTCCGAACTGAGTACCTCCTGCAGCTTATCACCGGCTGCGTTTTTATATAGCTCTATGACTTCTTCCAGTGATTTGCATGTATCGCTAAAGATTTTTTCTCTATCCATCTGAAATGCATCATCCCACAGATATTTCAGCACCTTTTCCGGGAATTTATCCACCGTCAGCTCGCTGGATTTTACAAAATATGCTCCCAGCCTCTTATCCTCAGAACTCGCCATATCCGAATTGTTCTCTATGATCATCTCATTTATGACCGTTGCAAAGATGCCCCATTCCACGCGGGTTCCTTCAATTCTTTGCCCGGCATGTACCGCCTTCATAACATCATTCTTGATATGGTGCATGTTCCATCTCCGCTGAAACGCGGTATCAAGCGTAAATACATTCTGATCCGCCGTGTTCATCGTTGCCAGCACCCACATATTTGATGGTATCTTTACTTCATGGCTTTCATCTCCATACACATGTACAGCCACTTCATAATTTGAAATTCCATATTCACTCTCGCCATATTCCTCCGGCAGATATTTTGGATTATCTTCTGTCTTCCGGTCTAACAGCTGAAATATTTCTCCAAAAACCGCCGGAGCATTTCCGCGGTTGATTTCCTCTATCACCAGATAGTACATACTCCCCGGATGATCGTATGCCTCTTTCAGAAGCCTCGTGAACGGCCCCGGCGTAAACACATATCTCAGCTTTTCTTTTTCCACCCGCGGAAGTATCTGCCCTACAAAATCCGAATATGTATAGTCCGTGTGGAATACGACTCTCTCAATCTTACTAACGTCGTCACAGTATTTTTCCTGTATTTCGTGGCTTTTTCCTGCTCCCGGCACTCCATAGAGCAATACATTTTCTGCTCCCGTCAGTCTCGGGACATCTGCGCGACTGGCTGCTGCTCTTACATTCGCGAACAATACCGAAGCCATTCGCCTGTATATTTCTCTGAATTTTTCTTCATCAATTTTTATAAATTCAACTTCTTCTATGTCCTGGCTGACATCGTCCCGTAAAATTTCTACCCCGTCTGCCATTTCAATTAACTTCTGAAATTTCTGCCTATCGCCCGCCGCTCCCTTATACTCTAAAACAATACTGACTTTTGAAACCGGCCTTCTTCTGTATACCAGCACCTGATCGCCCGCTTCCAGCCCGGCCATGGGATTAGAATTATTTCTCTTCTCCAGTGAAAATAAAAAATCTTTCGCAGAATCCATAAGCGAAAAAGTATTGACAAAAGAATCTACGGATAAAACATAATAATTTCCCACTACCTAACCCTCCATCTCGAAAATGTACTTTTTCCAGCCATAGAAATTTTTCAATTTCATGCTGCCTCCTCCGATTTCCAGCTCTCCAATCTCTTTTGCATGGAACTTTTCAAGAATACTCTCTCCGTCTATGCTGATATCATAAAAGTCCGTGTTTTCGGGAGAATCATTTCTTTTCTTCCCGGAACATAAAAAACGGATATCCACATGCTCTCCCATTTCATCCGCTATGTTCTCAAAATGCACCAGCCTGCCGGGCGTTAATATTTCAAACCCGTGCCTTTCTTTCTGGAATACGAGTACATGATTATTTTTGCGGACATTTACCAGATATTTGACACAATCCGGCATGATTCTTTTTTCAAACAGGATTTCGTCTCCCGCCGATAAATCCTTTAAACGATAATACTGTCCCAGCCCTACAATGCGTTTTTCCCTACCCACTGTATTTCGAACACAGACCTCCCCTCCGGTTTCCATATCTGTAAACACGACCGTTTCATCCGCAGCTTCAAACAGATCGCTTATATCCAGATCATTGGGAATCAGCACATAGGTATCGTTTGTCCCGGCCTTTCCAAGCTCCGTATTGTTCAGTTTCTTTAGCAGCTGTATCACCTTCACCAAAACACCTTCTTTCAAGTGTGCTACTCGAGATATTGCTTAATCACATGCGCAATGCCCCTTGCCATCATGGCAGGAACGGCATTTCCCACCTGCATATATGTTTTCAGATACGCACCCAAAAATAGATAATCATCGGGAAACGACTGTATTCTGGCCGCCTCTCTCGGCGTAATTGCCCGAATCTGGTACGGGTGTATATGCGAATGGCAGTCCATCCGCAAATGAGCCGTTATGGTACGGCAGGGTCTGTCCGCAATGAGTTTATAATACTTGTCCTTAAAGCAATGGTTTCTGTGTGCGTAAGGCATGATATCCTTTATTTTATCGTCGGTCGCATCGTCTCCCTGTTCGAGCCTTTTATAAATCTCATAATTCACATCGCTGCAATATCTTGCCTTATGGTTAAATACATAGGGGATATCCCGCCCCATATTGATAAGCTTCAAATATGCATTATCATTTTTTTCATATGCATTCACATCTATTTTTTTACCGGTAATATCACTGTCCGTCTCATTCATATTTTTAATCCGCGGAGCCTCCAGAGGCTTTATATCACGCAGGGCGTCCATGAGGATATATTTGTGGTTTGCCGCACAGTTTTGTCTTATCTCTTCAAAAATTTTCGTCGGCGTTATGTTTTTTTCTTCCATAACATCGCTTCTGACGGCAATATAGATCAGCCTTTCCCTCGCCTGCGCCACACCAAAATCCTGTGAATTCAGTATTTCATATTTAACCTTATAGGAATATTTTTGGCCGTCCTTTTTTACGACTAATTTTTCATAGTCCTCGACCACCTGCCCGGCAACTTTTGACATTCCCTTCACATTTTCCATGACGACGACCTTTGGCGCTATCCTTTCCACAGCCTTTACAAAATACTTGTAAAGCTTATTTCTTGGATCATCAATGATGCGTTGTCTGTTTGCTTCGCTAAAGCCCTGGCACGGCGGCCCGCCTACGACAACATCCACCGGCTCGTCTATATACGCCTCCATATGGTCAACAATGTCTTTGATATCGCCCCAAATCAGCTTATCCGACGACAGCTCCGGATGATTATACATGTATGTCCGAATGCACACATCTTCCACATCATTTGCAAGCTTAATGTGAAATCCCTCCTGCACAAAGCCGAGGCTGAGCCCTCCGGCGCCACAAAAGAAATCCACCAGTGTGAGGGTATGCTTTTGTAAAGCGTTCTCCTGGCATTTTCTTCTTTTTGAATTATATAATTTATCCAGTAAATCCCCTGTGTCTTTCCGGTTGGCTATGACAAAATTAACAGCTTCTGAAAACTTTTTATAATCCTTCCCCAGCACCCGTTTTAGCTCCGGACATTCATCCTTGTGCTCAATGACGCCAATCTCCGTAAGCTCATGGATGTAATTCTCTGATTCGTCTGCCTTAAGCTCCAAATGGTTTTTTTCACAAAATACTTCCACCAGCCTTCGGTATATCTGCGTCAGCTCTATAAAAAATGTTTTTTCTTTTTTATCTTCTATTTTACTAACAGATTTAAATATCATGCGTTTCCTCTAATTTTTCCAGTTTGCCTTTAATACATTTCGCTACTGCTTCCGCGAGCAGCGGCGGTACGGCATTCCCTATCTGTTTAAACTGTTCGGTTCTTGGCCCCTCAAAAACAAAATCGTCGGGAAAAGACTGTATTCTGGCCACTTCCCTTACGGTAAAGGTTCTGCCCTGGGAACTGTCCGGATGTATAAACTGATTCCCGTCTTTATACAGATGTGCAATGATTGTTTTAGATGGCAAATCCCACCACTGCACAGCATAGCTGTTTCCAAAAACTCTCTGTTTTTCATGGTTAAGATCCGGCCGGTTCTTAAGCAGCTCCTGAAATGTCCAGTGGTTTGCACTCATTACCTCATACCGTTCCATGTCTTTCTGATTGTGTCTTCTCGCCACATGATCGCGCAAAACCTGATCATCCCTGCTTCTGATAATCTTTAGAAAATCATTGTCTCTTTTTGACACAAACGGTATCTCTTTCTCGCCCTGCCCCGGTCTTAGCGGCGGAAGCTCTCCTATCGCATCCCATACCGTTACATATTTTTGCAGCCCCATTCTTTCTTCTGCGGTCATTTCCGGGTCATAATGCGTTTTTATGATTCCTTCATACATTTCCTCCGGTTCAAGCGCAAGATCCTTCCGCACTCCCATAATGATGACCCTTTTTCTAACCTGGGGGACGCCATAATTCGCAGAGTTGAGCACGCTGATTTTCGCATCGAATTTCACCTTATAATTTTCGCTTAATGCCCCGACAACTTTATTTACAATATGTTCTCCATTTATTTTTGCAGTAAGCATCCCCGTTACGTTTTCAAACACGAAAAATCTGGGTTTATAATGATTTAACACTTTTACATAACTTTCAAACAGATAATTTCTCGGGTCATCCTTCATGGCATGATCATCTTTTGCCCTTCCAAGCGTAGAGTACGCCTGGCACGGAGGCCCCCCGATAATGATATCCACGCTCTGCCCCTTCACCGCGCTGTCAATTTTTTCTATTATTTCTTCTCTGGTGATATCGAGCTCCAGTACCGCTTCTTTTGCATTATCATAGCCATAATAGTTCATTCTCGTCCTTAAGGTTTTACATGCTGTCGGATCAATTTCCACATGTGCAAGCGCATGGAAGCCCTGTCTGTAAAATCCCTCGCTCAGGCCGCCGCAGCCGGCAAATAAATCTATAAAATTATACTCTCTCATCCATAAACACCTCATGTAACTGCTATAAGCGCAAAGCCGGATCTCTACATCCTGCACATCCGGTAAAACGCACCCTTCTTCTCCATCAGCTCCCCGTAGCTCCCGATTTCCTTAAGTCCGCCCGGCTCAATCACAGCGATTCGGTCCGCATTTCTCACCGTGGAGAGACGGTGGGCAACGATAAAGGTCGTGCGGTTCTCTGTCAGGCGGTCGGTCGCCTCCTGAATCGCCCGCTCCGACGCCGTATCCAGCGCAGAAGTGGCCTCGTCAAGAATCAAAAGCCTCGGTTTGCGGATAAACGCTCTGGCGATGGAGATGCGCTGTCTCTGCCCGCCGGAGAGATTGCCCCCATGCTCCTGAATATGGGTATCCAGACCATCGGGAAGGCTCTCCACGAGCTCCGTCAGGTTCGCGGCCTTTATCACCTCCGCAAGCTGCTCCCGGGACACATCCTCCATACCGTAGGTAATATTCTCCCGCAGCGTTCCACTGAACAGAATCGGCGTCTGCGGAACCACCGCAATATGCTCCCGGTAGGCGTGCAGATCCAGCTCCTTCATATCCGTGCCGTCAATTCTTATCGTCCCCTCCGTCGCCTGCATAAATCCGATGATCAGATTAAGGATCGTCGTCTTTCCCGCGCCGGAAGCTCCCACAAAGGCAATCGTCTCCCCCGGCGGCACCAGAAAACTCAGATTTGAAAATACCGGCTCCCGGCTGTCCCGGTAGCGAAAGCTCACATGGTCGAACTCCACCTGTCCCTGTACCTCAATCCTTTTCCTGTTTTCCTGCGAAACCTCCACATCCTCGCACAGCAGAATATCTCCGGCAGAGCTGACCGACTCCAGTCCCTTTGCGACCGTAGGAATCAGCCCCACAATATTCGCAATGCTTCCCACAATGCTCCCGAAATAGGTCTGATACATCGCCACGTCGCCAACGCTGATTTTCCCGCGCAGCGCCATAAAGGAGGTAAAGGTCAGACAGAATACCTGAAACACCTGAAAGGCCACCCAGCTCACCGAGCCGAAATAGGTCTGGATCATATCCAGATGAAAGCCCTTGTCCGCCACCTGCTCCAGCCGCGCCTTCATCTTTCTTGTCTCCCGCTCTTCAAGCGCGTGCGCTCTCGTAACGGGAATCATTTCCACCATCTCCATGACGGACACGGAGGTCTCCTCCATCTCCTTTCGGAAATCTTTATTGTAGCCCTTGATCTTCCCCCGAAAATGAACCATGATCAGCACAGCGATCGGCACAGTCCCAAGGAAAAATAAAAACACAACGACATTTTTGAAAATCACGATTACAAGGGCGGCCAGCACATTGACTGCAATGCTCAAAAGTGTGATAAAAAACTGCGCGCTCAGATTCTCAATCTGCTCCACATCGCGCATCACCTTCGACTGCAGACGCCCCGACTCCATCTGCGTGTGGTAGGTAATCGAGAGCTGCTGCAGCTTATGTACCATGGCGCACCGCAGCTCCTTTTCCACCTGCCGGATCGCTTTCGCGTAAAAATATGTATGGACATAGTTGGTCGGAATATTCTGCAGGATCATCACCAGCATAAACACGGAATTTAAAACAATGCGCTTTACGGTATCCTCCCCGGGGTTTGTGATCGTATTGATCATGCTGGCGAGAATAATCGGTGAGATCCAGACCGGGGAATGCTTAATGATAAAGAAAATGATCGACCAGAACAGCTGCCAGTACTTTCCCCGGTACATGGCGATCAGTGTCTTTAGATTGTTCCCCCGGTTCTCCTTGAATATTTTCTGGTAGTCCGTTCCCATACCCTGTCCTCTTTCTTTCTCCTGCATCACGTCCTTATCATACTAATATAGTGATTTCTTCCAATAATTTCAAGGATATTTTTATGTATATTTTTTTCTAACATCTTGACATTTTTAAAAATCATGGTATTATTACAATTGTTACAGAAAAATTACAAAATCAGCAACTTTTCGTAACAAAGAAAGGGACATTATGATGAAAACAAACGCTTGGAAACGATTACTCGCACTGCTTCTCGCTCTCGCCATGGTGTGGTCTACCCCCGCCACGGCTCAGGCTGCGAAAAGCAATGACAATACCGCGTCAGGCAAAGAGACGACGGAAAAGAGCTACTATAACAAAAAGAATCTGCGGCTTATGTCCTCCATCATCTACTGTGAGGCCCGCGGAGAATCCTATAAGGGTCAGCTCGCTGTGGGCATGGTGGTTATGAACCGGGTTCACTCCAGCAAGTTCCCGAACACGGTCAAGGGCGTCATCTATCAGAAGCACCAGTTTTCCCCCGTCAGCAACGGCTCCCTGAAAAAGGCTCTGAATCTTTACGACAAGGGCAAATTCTCAGAGGACGAGCAGAGCTGCATCAAGGCCGCCAAAGCTGTCCTCAAGGGAAAAAATACCTTAAAGCTGAACGGCAAGAAGACGGACATGAGCTCTTATCTGTTCTTCTCTGTATACCTTAAGGGAAGCCGCCTGAAGATTGGCAACCACAATTTCAAATAAGTAAGAAAGGGGCTGCTGCTTTCACGAACAGATTTTCGTGGAGCGGCGGCCTCATTTTTTCTTTTTCCCGGGAAGCGCATACCGCTTTGAGAGCTCCTTACAGTGCAGACGGTACCAGTCCGTGTGCCCCTCCCTAAGCACCCCCAGATATTCATGCGTTTCGAAGTCGTCCTCATTCACACGCAGCATACACACTGCTATATTGGAACAGTGAGCGCCGACCCGCTCAAAATTCGTAAGCATATCCTCCAAAAGCAGCCCCAGCTCTATCGTACATTTTCCCCTGCGCAGCCGCCGGATATGCCGCTGCTTAAGCTCGATATCAAGCCCGTCTATCACCTGCTTAAAGGGCTCAATCTCCCTTGCCGCCAGAAGATCACCTGCAGAAAACGCCCCGATCACAGCATCCACGATGTCATGCACCGCCTCCGCTATAACATTCATCTCCTCTACAGCCTTTTTCGAGAAGGCCAGTCCCTTTTTATGCATCTGCACAGCAGAGTCCGTGATATTCACAGCATGGTCGGAGATTCTCTCGAAATTGCCGATACAGTGCAGAAGAATGGACAGCGTGCGGCTGTCGTCGATGGACAGATTGCAGTTATTCAGCTTCACGAGATAAGTCCCCAGCATATCCTCATAGCGGTCTACAACATCTTCCATATGAAAGATTTTCTTTACTTTACCGCCGCTATATTCCTTTAAATTTTCCAGCGCGAGAAAAATCGAATCCCTCGCCTCCTCCGCCATCTTCACGGCCGCATTCCGGCAAAGCTCCATGGCAAAGGCGGGCTGGCCTAAAAAACGCTCGTCCGGCACCATCAGAGCCTCCGGCTCCACGGCTGTCTCCCCCTGCCTGTCCCTCACTGTAAACTCCGCAAGCTTCACGAGCCGGTTCGAAAACGGGTACAGAAGGATTAACGCGCCGATATTAAATATGCTGTGCACCAGCGCGATTCCAACAGCATTTGCCGGCTTGTGCAGAAATAGGAAGCCTCCCGTCCACGCATTGCTCCCATAGAAGATTAGCATAAGCAAAACCGTGCCAATGAGATTAAAATACAGATGTATCATGGAGGCGCGCTTTGCATTTTTGTTCGCACCGACAGCGGAGAGCAGCGTCGTGACGCAGGTGCCGATATTCTGCCCCATAATAATCGGTATGGCCGAGCCGTAGCTCACCGCCCCGGTCGCGCACAAGGCCTGCAAAATACCCACAGAGGCGGAAGAGCTCTGGACGACCGCTGTGAGGAGCAGCCCCGCAAGCATACCGGAGACAGGATTTTCAAACATTGTCAGAATTCCTGTAAAACGCTCATTTTCCGCCAGGGGCGCGACTGCATCACTCATGGTCTCCATGCCATACATCAGAATGGAAAAGCCCACCAGAATATTGCCGATATCCTTCTTTCCCGTATTTTCCTTTGCGGACAAAATCATTACAATCCCAATCGCCGCCAGCACCGGGGCAAAGGAGGAGGGCTTTAAAAGCTGTACAAGCACACCGGAGCCCTCGATTCCCGTCAGGGACAAAAGCCACGAGGTCACTGTGGTTCCCACATTCGCCCCCATGATGATCCCCACCACCTGCGACAGCTGCATGATGCCGGAATTGACGAATCCCACCACCATCACTGTCGTTGCAGAGGAGGACTGTATCACCGCCGTCACCAATATACCCAGAAGAACGGCCATCAGACGCCGGGAGGTCAGCTTCTCCAGAATCTGCTCCAGCTTTCCCCCGGACAGCTTCGCAAGGCCGTCCCCCATCGCATTCATCCCGTACAAAAACATGGCGAGACCGCCAAGCATTGTCAGCGCTCCAAATATATCCATCCGTCTACCCCTCATTCGACATGCAATTTTTCCTGCCTGCAATTGGAATTGCAGGGTCTTCATGGAAAATCCATAGGGGTAGTTTTGTAAAATTTAAGTAAAAATATGCATAGGCGGCTTATGGCCTTCTGCCAGCTCCACAGAGTAAACAGATGCGGAAGAATTTTAATGTGAAATTTATTGTAAACTCAAATCTTTTTCTGTATAATTAAGGTATGAAAGGCAGGGTGATAAGATGCAGGACGATACAAAGCAGACGCAGGAAATCAGGGCAAAACGTACCGCAAAAAACAGCGTATTCCTTGATCTTTTTCAAAATAAGAGTTATCTGTTAAAGCTGTATAAAACTCTTCACCCGGAAGATACTGCGGCGACAGAGGACTCATTGACAAATGTAACAATAGAAAATGTCCTGACCGACAATCTATATAATGACCTGGGCTTTATCGTCAACAATAAGCTAATGATTCTCATAGAAGCACAATCTACATGGACGATGAATATTTTAGTGAGAGTTTTTCTGTATTTGGCACAAAGCTATCACGAATATTTTCAGCGCACCAGCCAAAACTATTACAAGAGCAAAAAGGTGAAAATGCCGAAGCCTGAACTTTACGTTATTTTTACCGGAAACAAAGGGCGAAAACCCGATATAATATCTTTGTCAGAAGAATTTTTTGGAAGCGCGGATACTGACATTGAAGTAAAAGCAAAGATAATTTACGAAAGCAATAAGGACGACATCATCAATCAGTATATTATTTTTTGTAAAGTTTTTAACGAACAGACAAACCAATATGGAATGACGAAGGCAGCGATTACAGAAACAATCCGCATATGCAAGGACAGGAATGTTTTAAGAGAATATCTGCTCGACAGGGAAAAGGAGGTTGTGACGATTATGATGAGCTTGTTTGATGAAGAACAGATTATAAAATCTTATATCAAGAGTGAGCGCTATGAAGAAACAAAGGAAAATGCCCGCAGGCTTTTAAAATTAGGTAAAATAAAAATAGATGAAATATCTGACTGTTTTCCCGATTTGATTGATAACGACATTAAAGAACTGGAAGCCGAAGTTATGCAGTTAGTATAATCAGAGAAACAATTTGTGGCAATCATAGTTCTAAATGTACGATTGTATATATTAAAATAATAGTATACATACGAAAGGGATGCATACCCATGAGAAAAAAAGAGCTTGCCCTGGAGGTAATCCGCCGCCTGAAGGAAGAATATCCGGGCGCGGACTGTACTTTAGAGTACACGGAAGCATGGAAGCTGTTGATCAGCGTGCGGCTGGCGGCGCAATGCACGGACGAGCGGGTCAACCGAATCGTTCCCGCACTCTATGAAAAATTCCCGGATGTAAACGCACTGGCCAATGCCCCGGTAGAAGAGATTGAGGCCATCGTCCACCCCTGCGGCCTCGGAAAAAGCAAAGCAAGGGATATCAGTGCCTGCATGAAGGAGCTTCGCGACAAGTATAACGGTCAGGTGCCGGAGGACTTTGATGCCCTTTTAGCCCTGCCGGGAGTCGGAAGAAAAAGCGCGAACCTCATTATGGGGGATGTGTTCCACAAGCCCGCCATCGTCACTGACACCCACTGTATCCGCCTTTGCAACCGCATCGGGCTGGTGGACAATATCAAAGAACCAAAAAAGGTGGAGATGGCGCTGTGGAAGCTTATTCCGCCAGAGGAGGGAAACGATCTCTGCCACCGCTTTGTAGATCATGGCCGCGCAGTCTGCACAGCCCGCACAACGCCTTACTGTGATAAGTGCTGTCTGAACGATATCTGCAGAAAAAATATCCAGGAGGCTGCCCATGAAAAAAAGAATTCTTGAATACCGCAGACGGATAGACGCCCTCCTTGCGGAGAACCCTGCGGACGCCGACTGGAACGCTGTGCTTGAGGAGCATCTGATCCAGGTAGCCTTTTTCCAGCATGAGCGCCTGATTCACCTCATGGTGACGCTGGCTTTCGCTATTTTTACCCTGATTACAGTATTCGCCGTATTTCTGACCGAATCCATTGGCGCCGCCGTACTCACCCTGCTCCTGCTTGTGCTGCTTGTCCCCTATGTTATGCACTACTATCTGCTGGAGAACGAGGTGCAGAAAATGTACGCACAGTACGACGAAATAATAAAGCATGTTCAGTCTTAACAAGACGGACTCCTGCATACATCAGGAGCCCGCTTTCTTTTATTTCTTCACTTTTACATGAGCCTGCGAGGTATAACCCGCCCGGAACGTTTTCTTGTTTGCCCGCCAGTAGGGACGTATTTTATAGTAGTAGGTCTTGCCCTTTGTGAGCTTTCCGCTCGTCCAGCTCGTCGCAGAATCCCCCTTCACGGTCGCCACCTTCTTGTAGTCCCCGTTCGGACTGGTGCTCTGGCAGACCTCATAGCCCGTTACACCGTAGAGCTTTTTCCATGAAACGGACAGCTTCTGCCCGCCCGCATTTTTCACCGTTACGCCGGAGGTCGTATGAATGCAGGGTCTGGCGATAATGACGTTCGTGAGCGTACCCCAGAGCCATTTTTCCCGCTCCACCGTGAGCGTCGTGTAATTCCCCTGATAGAGATCCACATGATAGATTCCGTCGGTACGTCCGTTATCCGCGCCGCACCAGAAAATCAAATCGCCGGGCAGCAGCGAGGAAATATCTGCCTCCCCATAAAAAATGCGGTATCCCTTCGACTTGCACCAGTTGGACAGCCCCGCCGCCGTCAGCGCATAGCTGCTGCTCCCCAGATACTTGCCCGCGGCCTTATAGCCCTTCCACACAAAAGAGCTGCAATCCGCATAGCCAGCGCTCATTCGCTTCGGCTGACTATACTCGGTTTTTCCATACATGCTGTAACATTTGCGGAGTGCCGTAATCGCCGTCTTATCCGAAACGCCCACCAGATAAGTGATTGCGGCGTCCCCGGATGTTGCGGTGATCGTTGCGTAACCATAATTCTTTGCCGTAATTTTCCCCTTGGAATCGACCTTTGCGACACTCTTGTCGCTGCTCGTCCACTTGATTTTTCCGCTTGCGCCCTTCACGGTAAGCACGGTCGTCTCCTTCGGATACATGGCAAGCATACTGTAATACTGCCGCCATTGCTTACTTTTTCCATCGGCCACCGTCTTAGAGTTTCTCTTAAAATACATCTTGTACACATGAAGCCTGCAGGTGAGCGTCTTTCCGGCCACACCCACCTCCACCGTGTAATCTCCGACCGACTTCGGGTAGATGCGCAGCTCGTACGCGCCACTGTAATAATCAAAACCGCCCTGCTCCACATAGACCTTCTTCGTCTCTTTTCCGTCGGCGTTTAATACCCGCACAGAAATCTCATTTCCCGCCGTCACGCCCTGCACCAGCACAATATAATCCTCGCACTGGTAAAAGCCTTCCGCACTGCCCCATGTAAGCTTCGTTCCGGTATAAAGATTCATGGAGAGCTCGTCCCTGTTCAATGCCGGGTCAGTCACCTGAATGGTCACATAAGCCGTGAAGCTCTCTCCCGCAAGAGTCGTCCCGCTGGCCGTAATCATGGCGGAGCCATCCGCCAGAGCCGTCGCCACACCCTGCGCGTCCACACTCACCACCGAGGGATCGCTGCTGCTCCATGTAATATTCCGCACCCACACCTGATTGTAAAGCACAAGGGAAAGCGATGTCTCCTTCGCCAGCCCCAGCGAGCCGTCATAGCCAAAATCCACCTCGGGCGCAATCGTCACCGTCGCCACGCCATAAGAGGTCTCCCATTTCGTAAAACAAAAATAATAGGTCTTGTCCTGCTCTAAAAAGAAGCCCTGCCAGCCGTCGAGCATATTCCCGCCAGCGTCATAAACAGCCAGCTCGGCATTCTCCACGGAAAAGCCATAATAGCCCGTAGATTCCGGCACATAGCTGTACCAGAGCTCGTCCGCATCCGAAAAATAGATTGTCTGGGTAAAAGTGCCGGACTGTGCGCGAAACTGCAGGCTCTCCACGCTGCCGCCGGGAATCGACTGCGCTGAGGCTGCCACAGGCAGCACAAAAATCGCGGCAAATGCTAAAATCAATAAGGTAACTTTTCTCCTGAGGTTCTTCATATCGTTCTCCTAAAAATGTATTATTCTTCTAATATTTTCATCATGCATTCCTTTCCATAGAATGCAATTCCATAGGCAGTCACATCCCGGTAACCGTGTTCAATGCCCCTGCAATATTTTCTCTCTCTGATCTGTTCTACGGCACAATCACATGCAGCAGACATTTTTTCCATGCATGGGGCACGCTTCATCTCCATAACAATCGCCCGGCGGTTTTTGCGATCCTTTACGACTACATCCGGCCGCCCTGTTCCATACTCCGCGTTGGATTCCACGACATAGCCGGCTCCCGCGAAAATCCCGGCAATAAACGCATGGTAATAACTCTCCGCGTAATCGTGATAACTGATTGTCTCAAACAAAATGTCGGAGATTAAAACAGCCGCCCTGTCCGTATTTCCACTCCAAAGAGCCCCAAACAGCTCTCCCCTGTCCTTCGTCTGAACGGATGCATAAAACCACTCCACAATCGCCGTTTTAAAAATGGATTTTACTTCCTCATTTGGAATCCGCAGCGCAAGCTTGTTTTCATAGCTCTGCTCCTCTTTAGCCAGTGTCAAATATCCCGTAAGATACAAAAGACTCCAAAGATTCTTTTCCGTGGAATGCAATGTATCATAGGTAAGCTCATCCGTAATCTCCTCCCAGATACAGGCTCCCGCCAAAAGTGCCTCCAGCTTTTGGTTTACGTCCAGCTCCTCCCGGCTGATAAACTGATAAATAATATTATTATGGCTCGTGGAGCCCCAATAGTTCTTCGGCTTCCTTTCAGAATTTCCTTGTAAGGCCGATGCATGATTCAAAACATCCCATGGGCAGTATACATCTATCTCCCCAAAACAATAGCCGTCATACCATCGCTTCATTTCTTCTTCATGGCCAGCAAGTCCTGCATCCACCAGCAGCTTTCTCACCTCGGTCTCCGTAAAGCCCAGGTATTCGTTAAAACGATCCCCCGTTATCGCATCAGTCACAAAATGATTTGTCCCTGTAAAAATACTTTCCTTCGCAATTCGTAAGCAGCCTGTTACCACCGCCAGCTTCAAAAACTCATTTGTTTTCAATGCCTTTCCCATAAGCGCCCGAATCAAATCCAGCATCTGCGTATAGTAGCCGAACTCACTGGCCTTAGCAAGAGGCACATCGTACTCATCAAGCAATAAAACCACTGGTTTTCCATAATAGGAACACATCAATCGAGTCAACAAAAACAGACTGTTTCCAAGCTCCGCCTCTGAAGCTCTTTTCTCCAGCAGCCTCTGAAAGCCTTTTTGATCCTCCATGTTCACCAAATCGCTCTGAGCCAAATAGCTGTTCTTTACACAGAAATCTGAAAGTAAAATTTCCAGCCGCTCATAGGCCAGCGGGAAATTCCTGCCATCCACATCCTTAAATGTAAGAAATAAAACCGGCCACTGATTCATCCATACTCTGCAGAATCCCTCGTCCTCTGTGACCTGCAGACCCGCAAAATGCGCGCTGCTGTCGCGCCGGATATCCAAAAAATCCTCCAGCATACTCATGGTGAGCGTCTTTCCAAAACGGCGCGGGCGGGTGACAAGATTGGCCTGAAATCCTTTATTCAGCAATTCCCGGATCATTTCCGTTTTATCGACATAGTAGTAATCCCCGTCTCTCACTTCTGAAAAACTGTCAATCCCTAACGGAAATCGAATATCCATGACCGCACGCTCCTTCACCATAATTCCTACGCTTACATTTTACCGCAACACAAGCGCAGAATCAAGTCCGTGATTTATCCGAAGCTTATTATCTCCCTCTTCTATCACATAATTGGATTGCAACAACTAAAAAGCGCCACTTGTTGCCAAGTGACGCTCTCTAAATTTACTGTAATCTTTTCGGTTTACATACTCTGAAATTCTCAAAACCTTCTTTGATAATCCTCCTGGCTCCTCGTCTGAACCAACTCCACAGCCGCAAGCACATTTCCAATATTTTGCGGCGTCACATTCTGGATATGAGTGATTGGTTCAAAAACATCTTCCGGTCTATGAATTTCCTTAGAACGAAAATCATACGATGTTTCTATTTTCGAATCATACCACGCGACTATACTATTCAAATCCTTTAGATATATTTCAAAGGCACTATGCGTTGAAAACATAGCACGATTCATTGGTTTTTGTCGCAACTCCCAACAATTTTTCATATATCGTTCGTAATAATAATCCAGCATCTCCTTACGGCGAATCTGACTGCCATACTTTTCCATCATCAAATAGTACCATGTCGCCATGACATCTCTCAGCCGCTTTAGACCTTCCTTTTCAGATAAATTGGTAATATCAATCGGCTCGTCAATTATGGTATGTATGGGATTTAGTTTACAGTTAATTTGCATGGTCGGATCATAAACATAGTTTACAATTGGAACAATTGGAGAACCAACCATATTTGCTAAAATTCCATCAACCGTATTATAAAATTGAGGGATACTGCCAAACAAAATATAGGACGGTCGCATCGTTGCCAGATATGAGCACAAACCGTTATCCTTAAAATGATGATTTGACGAATAGATTACCGGCTTTTCAGGCAATACGATTTTTATATTCGGCATGGTTTTTGAACGTATAAGAAATCTAAGGGAAGATAATGATTTAACGCAGAAGGAAATTGCCGCCTATCTTAACTGTTCGCAGGTTGCCTACTCTTACTATGAGCTGGGAAGACGGGATGTTCCCGTATCTGTGATTATTCAGCTTGCAAAATTCTATCACTGTAGTACAGATTACATTTTGGGACTCTCTGACAATAAAAAATAAAAAATCTCTTGACAGCTCCACCCTTCTCTGTTATATTTACTACGACAGACGTACTACTATTGACGTACCAACGTCTGTCGTACCATTGTAATGCCCCGCAGGGGTATTGCCCATTGTAATGCCCCGCAGGGGTATTACCTACGCAAACCACTCTGCTCAGCAGACTCTTATGTGGTTTGCTCCACTTGTAATGCCCCGCAGGGGTATTAAGGAAGGAGGATATCCATGAACAGTATCTCAAGCGACGTCATTCGCGGATACAATGACACCATGATCCTCTGCCTCCTGCTGGAAAAACCGTCCTACGGCTACGAGATTTCCAAGCAGATCAAACAATTGTCCGGAGAAAAATATGTGATCAAGGAGACGACGCTGTACTCCGCCTTCACCCGCATGGAGAAGAACGGCTACATCGCATCCTTCTCCGACCAGGACAACGCCGCAGGCAAGCGCCGCACCTACTACTCCATCACCCCGAAGGGACTTGAGTATTACCGGGAAAAGTGTGAGGAATGGCGGCTGACGCAGGAGGTCGTGGAGAATTTTATCAAATGGAAAGGAGATTGCAATGGAAGCAATTAGGAGCTATCTGGAAACCATGTTTTTAAATCTTCCAAACACGCCGGAAGTCTACAAGGCCAAAAACGAGCTCTGGCAGATGATGGAGGATAAGTATACGGAGCTGAAAGCAGAAGGGAAATCCGAAAACGAGGCGGTGGGCACCGTAATCTCCGAGTTCGGAAACCTCGACGAGCTGGCAAAGGACTTAGGCATCGACCGGGTTATCCATGAGCATCCCCTGCCAAACGGCAGGCCGCTGTCGCTGGATGACGTGAAAAAATACTTAAAAGATTACGCAAGGCATGCGCTTTTGACCGCCCTCGGCGTCCTGCTGTGCATCGTCGCCGTCACCGGCCCGATTCTGTTCTCGGCCATCGGCGAATACAGCAGCAGGGAATATCTGTTTAACATACTGGGCGGCTGCTCGCTCTTTGTCATTATCGCGATTGCCGTGGGGCTGTTTATCTACTCGGGGGTATCTGTCAGCCGCTGGAATCACCTAAAGACCGAGCGCTATGTGACAGATTTTTCCACGACGGAATATCTGCATCAGGCTCACGAAGCCTACAAGCCCACCTATGCGCTGCTTCTGACGATTGGCGTCGTGCTGTGCATCATCAGCCTCCTTCCGTCGATAGTGCTGGACGGTCTGTATTCCTACAACTCTTTCTGGGATAACGTCTCCGGCGCCTTTTTATTTATCCTTGTGGGGCTCGGCGTATTTCTCATTGTGCTCGGCTCCATGAAACTGGGAAGCATCAACTATCTGCTCCGTCTCAACCAGCAGGGCACAGTGGGCGGCAGCTACACCACCTCCCAGCAGAATGTGCCCCACTACAGCAGCAAAACAACGCAGGCCATTATGTCCGTGTACTGGCCGACCGTGACATGCCTGTACCTGATCTGGAGCTTTCTGAGCTTCGACTGGTGGATTACATGGATCATCTGGCCCATCGCGTCCATTATCCATTCACTGATTAAAAATCTGTTGAGCGACCAAGGAGGAAATCTATGAAAAAAAGTGTTTATCTAACAATACTGACCGTTGTGACGGTGATCTGTATCATTGCCGGAAGCTGCTACCATATCATTGGCTGGGGCGTTGACCTCATGGAGAACATCTTTGACACCCCCTTCTGGAGCAGCGGAGAGGAAAAGCAGGACGCGGGTCCTGTCATCACCGATGCCAATGGGCTGGAAGACTTTTCCGCCATCTCGGTAGACGCAAGCGTTATGAGCCTCACCATTCAGCCGGGAGAGACGGCGTCCATCTCCTACAAGGGCAACAAAAAGCTTGCCCCCACATATGAAGTGAGTGGAAATGAGCTGATCGTGACACAGAATGCAAAGATTAACAAATTCTGGGGAAATAAGAAATGCAACGTTACCATCACCGTACCGCGGGATAGTTTCTATGACTGCATAGAGATTTCCTCCGATGTGGGAGATATCGACCTGAGCAGGCTGCAGGGAAACGTCCTGAAACTCGAGACCGCCGTGGGAGATATCGACATAGAGGACTGCAGCTTTGAAAACATGGAAATCAATGCGGACGTCGGAGACGTGGACATAGAGAAATGCAGCTTTACCACCATTGAGACAAATGCCTCCGTGGGAGACATCGACGTGGAAAGCGCGCAGGATCTCTCCGACTATACCATCGACCTCAGCACAGATATCGGCGAGGTCAGCGTCAACGACAGAGACTACCGCAGAAGCTACGAACAAGAGGGTGTCTCCGGCAAAAGCGTATCCTTATACAACTCCACCGGAGACATCTCACTCAGCTACTAACTGTAAAATACCGGACATAAACCATAGACAAAACTATCAGACTTTCAGAATCTGCGCACTAATGATTTAGTGCGCTTATTCTTTTAGCAGATTCACATCGTCCATAACCACCCACACGCCGTTTGCCCCGGTGTCACTGTCAAAACCGAAGGACAGCTGCGCGAGCACTGTCACAGAGGCAGTATTCTCATCTACCACAATTCCCGAAATATCCGCCAGATAGAAATTCTTCCACTCATTCGGAATCGTAATATCCGACGTATACTCCTGGCTGGTTCCGTCCTTCGCTGTCACAATGACCTTAAGCTGGCTGTCCGAAGGATTCTTCGCGCCCGTCCCCTGGAAAGACGCAAAGCAGCGGTAGGTTCCCGCCTCCATGCCGGATTCAATGGTCTGGGACAGTGTACAGTCAAAGCCCTCCATATCCCATGCCGTAAAATAATATTCGCCCTCTTTTGCATTTTCCTTATTGCTGTCCACCTTCGGCTCTCCTGTTCCGGAAGCGTTCTCCACTGTCCAGCCGCTCAGATCCCCGGTCTCAAAGGTGCCGTTCTCCAGATAGCTGTGCGCGCCCACCTTGACGGAGCAGACTATCTCATACTCGCCCTCCACAGCCTCGCCGTCCTTCTCAAGTCCCGACACTGTGCCGCGTACTTCATAGTCACCGAAATCCGGGTCATCCAAAACCGCCGCGGCGTCACTCTCGTTCCATACGACCGGAGCCTCACCGTCCGTCCCGTCGTTAAAGTGCACCGTCACGGTCTCCGGCAGACTATTCGCCTCTCCGTAGGCAAATTCCAATGCCGGGGCGTCCACGCCGCGCACAGAGAGCGGCCCCTTGCAGCCGGTATATACATATTTGAATACATTGATGGATTCCAGCGCATTTCCCTCAAAATCGAAAAATGCCTGATTGTCCCAGGTGGCTCCGTTATATTTATCCTTTACCTCCGGGTCAAACTCCGATGCAAAGGAGGAGGCCCAGCCGCTTCCGTATTTTTCCCATATCTCCCTGTTGCCGGAAAGTATGTCCGCATCGCCGTCATATGCCTTCACCGGAATCCATGCAGGCTCCCAGTAAAATACGCCTGCTCCCGCATCGCCCACGTCGGACACAGCCTCTATCACATCGCGCACCGCAGTCGCCTGCCCCTCCACGCTGACCGGATATTTGAAGGTCTGACCCGAATTTCCGGAGTTTACCACATTGCCGTAGCCGTCCCCGTCCTCGTCCGTGAACAGATAGGAGGTCTCCATAACCATCACCTTCACTCCGTAAGTGTCCGCCACGTCCTTTAACACGCCCGTCAGGTCATTGACGTCTCCGTGCCAGAAGGGATAGTAGGAGGTGCCCAGTATATCGTAGTCCACGCCGTGCTGTCTGAGCATCTCCGCCTTGCCCGCAAGGTAGCCGCTGCTCATCGGATCGGTGTAGTGCATCACAATCTGAATATCCGGATCAAAAGCGCGCACCGCCTCCGAGCCTGCCTTTAAAAGCGCGCAGACATTGTCGTCCGAGTTCTCGCCGCTCATGCCGTTGTTAATCTCGTTGCCGACCTGCACCATAGTGACCTTGACGCCGCCCTTCTTAAGCGTATTCAGGCTGTCCGTCGTAAACGCCGAGAGCGCCTCGGTCTTTTCGTCAATCGACATGCCCTCCCATGCCTTCGGCGACCGCTGTTTATTCGGGTCAGCCCAGAAATCAGAGTAATGGAAGTCTATCAGCACACCGAGCCCCGCCTTAGTCGCGCGCTTGCCGATCTTCACTGCCGTCTCCACATCACAGGTTCCCGCGCCGTAGGAGTTGCCGTCCGCGTCATGGGGATCGTTCCACACGCGGATACGGACACAGTTTGCGCCTGCATTTTTCAGCAGCGTAATCAGATCCGACTCCTCTCCGTTCACATCGTAATACTTGACCCCGCTCTCCTCCTCCGCAATCAGGGAAGAGATATCCACGCCCATGGTGAAATCCTCCGACAGATTTTCCACCGGAAGCACCGTGATTCCCGGTTCAGCTCCCTCCTTCACGGTCTGACCGCCCCCGCCGCCGCTGCCGCAGGCTCCAAGCATCAGCACAGACGCCAGAATTGCCGCCATACACTTGTTTCCTTTTCTCATAGCATTCTCCTTTCACTACTTGCTTAGTTTTCTGCACATCTATCAATCTCCTGCCCCCAGCCTCCGGTACTGTCTGTAAAAGAGCGTCGCCGTGGTCGCCACCGCGGCAAAATCCGCCACCGGCTCCGCAAGAAATACCGCAAACACCTTATCCGGGAAAATGCACGGCAGGATATAGATCAACGGAATCAAAAGAATGACCTTCCGCAGCAGCGCAAGAAACATAGATGTCTTTGCGTTGCCCAGAGCGATAAAGGTCTGCTGGCAGGAAATCTGGATTCCGAAAATCAGCGCCATCGCCATATAGATGCGGATCGCCCACACGGAAAAATCCATCAGCGCTGCATCGTTCGTAAAGATTCCCACAAAAAGCCGGGGCGCGAGCATCACAGACAGCCACAGCACCGTCGTAAAGCCGAGCGAGCACTTAAGCAGAAGCCGAAACGTCTGCTTCACCCGGTCAATTTTCCGCGCGCCGTAATTGAAGCCCACGATGGGCTGTGCTCCCTGACTTAAGCCCTGCAGGGGCAGCATGGACATCTGCATCACAGAGGAAAGGATCGTCATCGCTCCCACCGCCGTATCCCCGCCATACCTTAAAAGGCTTGTATTAAAGCAGATATTTAAGATGCTCTCCGTAAACTGCATGATAAAGGGCGAAATTCCCAGCGCCACGCAGGGCCCGATCGTCGCCGCCGAAAGCCGCATATTTTTCACCCGGAGCCTGAGACTGGTTCTTTTCCCCGTCAAAAAAATAAGAATCCACACGCAGGAAACACACTGGGAGAGAATCGTCGCAAGCGCCGCTCCCCGCACGCCCAGCCGCAGACCGAAAATAAAAATCGGATCGAGAATGATATTGCAGACCGCCCCGATCACCACGGTCAGCATCCCGGTCGCCGCAAAGCCCTGCGCATTGATAAAAGCATTCAGCCCCAGCGCAAGCTGCACGAAAACCGTCCCAAGGGAATAAATCTGTATGTAATCCCATGCATAGGCAATCGTATTCTCACTGGCGCCAAACACCAGCAGAATATCCCTTCCCCAGAACTGCACCACCAGCGTGAGAACCGCCGCCGTAATGAGCAGCATGGTGGTACAGTTGCCGAGGATCCGCTCCGCCTCCGCGTGGTCTCCCTTTCCCATCATAATTGAGGCTCTCGGGCTTCCGCCCATGCTGACAAGCGCGGCAAAGGCGGAGATACACATAATCACGGGCAGCGTCACCCCCACCCCGGTCAGTGCAACAGGCCCCGCCTCCCGGATATGGCCGATGTACATTCTGTCCACCAGATTATATAAAAGATTGATGATCTGCGCCAAAATCGCCGGCAGCGCCAGCTTAAACAAAAGGCCTCCGATCCGGTCACTTCCCAGATCCGACTCCCTCGCTGTCCCCGTCCCCATCGTCTGCACTTCCTTTTCGTCAAATCTATTATCCGTCTGCTAAAATTCCCTGCACTCCTGAATCATCTGCGCTTTAGCGTTCGCAGATACACCTTCTGCTCCGGCGTGATGCGGTTGCTCTCAACCGCCTTTTGCACCGCCTTGTTGTGCGTCCACACCGGCAGCCTCTGCCCTTCAAAAAATGGCAGCGCCGCCTCATACTGTTTGGCCAGTGCCGTCGCAAAATACCACGCGACCATCATATTCACATAATAGTCCTCACAGCATTTTGCGGCCGCAAGAGACAGATACCGGGGCGAAAAATCCTCGTCCAGATAATAGCGCATCAGCATCCCCAGCCCGAAACGCACCGTGTACACATGCCCGCTTTCCAGCCACCTCTCTATATCGGCAAGCAGCCGCTCCTTATCTTTTCCCAGCACTTTCGGAGACATCTGGTCGCAGGTCGCCCAGTTATCCACATAGGGAAGAAAACGCTCCAGTGCCTGCACGCAGGTCTCATAATCCCGAATCCCCTCTATCAGAAATCCATGCAGGTTATTCTCATCAAAATAGCGGTGGGGAAGCCCGTTCATAAAAGCTTCCACCACCTCCTGCATCTGTGCCTCCTTCTTCGCCTCCCGCAGCAGCTCCTTCGCGTAGCTGCGCAGCGCCGGCGTACGCACGCCAATCACGGTTCCGGGATCTATATTGGGAATCAGCTTACTCTGAAATTCCCTGTATTTCGCATCCGAAAGCTCCCAAAGCCGCCTCTCAATCTGATTCGTCTCCACGTTTTCCGTTCCTCTCAATCCTGTCGCCCTGCGATTCCGGCACCTCCCGGTCCAGTCGCTCCACTATTCCAGTACCCCGCGGATTGCGCCAAGCAGCTCCTCATAGGTCTCATAGGCCGGGATATCCGGGTACTCCGCCTTGATCTGCTCGGTGCTCTTAAAGAGAAAGCCCGCCTTAGACGCCTGGATCATACCCAGATCATTGTGGCTGTCTCCGCTGGCAATCGTGTCGTAGCCAATGGACTGCAGCGCCTTCACCGTGGTGTATTTTGATTTTTCACAGCGCATCTGAAAGCCGGTGATTTCTCCGCTCTCCGCCACCTTAAGGGTATTACAGAAAATGGTCGGATAGCCCAGCTTCTTCATCAGCGGCCCTGCAAACTGTGAAAAGGTATCGCTGATGATAATGACCTGCGTCATCGCCCGCAGCTCGTCCAAAAATTCCTTTGCCCCCGGCAGCGGCTCGATTTTCGCAATCGTGCTCTGGATCTCCTTTAAGCCCAGACCGTGCTCCCTCAAAATTCCCAGCCGGTAATTCATCAGCTTATCGTAATCCGGCTCATCTCTCGTCGTCCGTTTCAGCTCCGCAATCCCGGTCTCCTCTGCAAAGGCAATCCAAATCTCCGGCACCAGCACACCCTCAAGATCTAAACAAACTATTTCCATTTTTCCCTCCGTATATCTGTACAGTCATATTCTTTATCCAACATGCCCATTATAAACGAAAAGCCCTGCGCTGTCTATGGCAATTCCGCACACACTTTTTCTACCGTCACCGCCCCTTTCATCCTTACAAAAATACAGTCCCCGCCAACGCAGGGACTGTAAATGAGGCATATGCAATTTCATCACTTTAACTTAAAGGTCTTAAGTACCGTTTCCACCGTACCCGCAAGCGTCTGGTACTGCTTCTGCGCCTTGGCGGACGCCCCCTCAAACTGTACGTCTGTCGGGAAAACCGCCACATAGGTGACGCCGTTTTTGCTGCCGAGTATCTCGAAGGACGGCATGTCTAAATAGCTGTCATCCTTATACTCCGATATCGAAAAAAGCCAGCCGCAATCGGGAATCTCTTTGTTGCACAACGTTTCATAGAAAGCGGTCGCCTTAAAATCGCCGTCCTTAAAGGTCTCTGTCTTATAGCAGCCCTTCCACGCGCCCGGAATCTGCAGGCTGTAATTTGCCGTGCTAAAAGTCGTAGTGGACGTGCTCGCTTTCCCCGTAACCTTGACAGTCTTTGTCTTGCTCCATGAGCTGTAGATGGTCTTACCGTTCTGCTTACAGTACGCGCGGACGCGGATGTAATATTTCTTCTTCTGCAGCTTCGTCAGGTTCACAGAAGTTCCCGTAAATTTCTTTGACTTTGCGCTCTTAAAGTTTGACTTTAAGGAATACTGTACCTGATAGCCGGTCGCATCCGCAACCTTCTTGGAGAGCGTAACCTTGACCGTAGTGCCGGAGGTATTCTTCGCACTCTTGATGGTCGGGCGGGACAGCTTTGTTACAGTCTTCTCTTTTACCGTCTTTCCGTCCGGCGTCACTCTCCCGGCATATGTCCAGACAGAAGTTTTGGACAGATCCAGATGAAGCACCGGGCGCACGCGCATCTTGCCAGTCTCCCGCGTATCGTGAACACTCGCTTCCGTCTGTATGAGCGAATCCCCGAACAAGCCGACATACGCTGGGTGGTAATCCTTTGTACCGGGCGAACGCAGCCAGTATCCGTTCGTAATGTCAACGGCGATATCCTGATAAAACTCTCCCCCGTCATTCGCATAATCTGTATTGACCACCTGACGGCTGTCTGTCTCCGCCGGATTAGAGCTAAATCCGTACTCACCACTCAGAGCCTCGTCCACCGAGAGCAGATATACATAGTCCTGTGTGCCATTTCCGCCGCTGATCCCCGACCACGGGTTTTTGGTATTCTTGACATCTGTGAGCCTGATTGCGGAAAGCTCTGCATCCGTAAACGCTGTCGGCAAAAATCCATCCTCCGACAGCCCGCCGTTCAGCCATGCGCGCAGATCAGAATCCTCCCATGTGGCAGCCGCTGCTCCCTCCTTTTCATTGTAAGGACGCACATCCAGATTCTTGTCCGCCATCAGAAAAGCGTCGTTCCCGTCCACACTGAGCACGCGCCATTTGATCGGCTCATAGCGGTAGCAGCTGCCGTCCTCATGCGTCAAATATTCAGCATCCGCTGTCATGTCCGCCTGCGAGCACTTTGTCTGCCAGTAGTTACCAAAATAGACACAGTCCCAAACTGTCCTGCCATTCTCCGTCGTCGGATTTCCCGGCGTCTTGCTGGCCGCCTCCGCTCTCACCGGGGCGGATACCCCAGCCGTCCCGAGGCCGAGCACCAGTGCCATCGCGAGACCCAGCCCCCGCATGAATACATTTTTCTTCATAAAAACTCCTCCCTTCTATGCCAGTCCTTTTAAGAACTTTTTGTTTTTGTACATCTCATCGTCCGCCCTGCGGAAGACATCCGCATACTGACGGTCAATGCTCTTATCGTAATCCGCGAGCCCGCAGGCCACCTGAAGCTTCTCCTTGTATATCTTGTCGTCCCGGTTGTTGAAACGGTCTATCTCCTTGTAAAACTCCGTCATCATGCGGTCATAATGCTTGCGCCCCTTCGGCTCGAATATCACCGCAAACTCGTCTCCGCCGATGCGGTACACCCGCGACCGCCCAAAGGCGCGCTCCATCGCTGTCGCCGCTCCCGTAATCCACAGATCGCCTGCCTCGTGTCCATAAGTATCATTCATATGCTTTAAGGAGTTCACGTCCAGCACGGCCACAGAAAACTGGGCGCGATCCATCTCGATATCCTCCGTGAGAGCCTTAATCTGCTCCTGATAGGCGGACTTATTATGAACCGTCGTCAGGGAATCCGTCCGCGCAAATTCATTGACCGAGCTCACCTGCTTTTTCAGCTCGTCGGCCGTCTTTTGCAGGCTCTCCGCCAGCACTTCCAGCTCGTCGTGGTTCGTCTGACAGCGGATATTCACATCCAGATCACCGCCCGCAAGCTTTTCGGCCACCTCCGTAAGCTCCTGCAGAGGCTTCACAATATATGCGGACAGCTTCTCCGTGAGAATATATGCCACCAGAATCACTACCGCAACAATGATGAGCGCAACAAGGGCAAACACCCGGGCAGGCTTGCGCACCTGCGTGAGCGGTACCGAGACTCCCACCGACATGCCGTTTTCCAGCTTGCGGAATGTAATCTTTCTCTGCTCGCCCTCCCAGCGGTAAGCGCAGACCTTCTCCGTCTGGCGCGCCTTCGCCATCGTATCGCTGATCTTGTCATAGGAATCTGAGAAATTCGCCGCGGCAACCCCGCTGGGGTAATCCGGGTGATAGACAAAATCTCCCGCCGCGTCCATCAAAACCGCATAGCTGCCGGTATATCCCTTTACCACGGTGAGCATACTCCGAATACCGCTAAGATCAATGTCCATCCCGACAACACCAATCTGCTGTGCGCCGTGAATGACCGGAATCACATAGGAGATAACATCCTTGCCCGCGGCCTCATTCCGATAGGGCAAAAGCCATGCGCCCTTGCCCGACTCAAGAGCGTCCTCAAGCCTTCCGCTTTCCCCGTAGGCGTTCGCATCGGAGAGAGGGAAATCTGAATACACCTCATCTCCCATCTGGACAATGTAAACACCGGAGTCCGCCATACCGATCTGGGGCGCAAGGTGATAGTACACGCTTTTCGCCTGCGTCGTGCTCTGTATGGCAAGCCCCGCCATACTGCGCACTGTGTCCAGATGCTGCGCAAGCTCATCCGTATTCTGCCAAAAGGAAGGATTCCTGCTGACCTCCTGCGCAATATATGCATGTAATGTCTGAACCGACTGCTCGACTAAAAGAAGCTGCTTGTCTACTTCCTGCGCCTTGTGCTGCGCAAGCTCCTGAATCACCTGGCTCGAATCATCATTGACCGTGCCCGATACCCCGATAATACCCACAAATATTACTATTAAATTGGAAAGTAAGACGCAGCCCAGTGCCAGTGCTAATATCCTTGTTCTTACGGAATGCAACCCCTCACCTCCAATCGTGTTCTCGACACTCCTCGACTATTATGCATATTATACTATTCTTTCGGGAAGAGTGCAAGAAATGTATAAAAAAATGAAAAATTTTCGTTTTAGTTGCGAAAAACAACGAAATTTTTGTATCTGTACAAGAAAAAAATCTGTACACGCCTCCTATGGCAGAATGCCTGCTTTATTCGTTCTGCGTGTTAAATTTTATATGTATCACAAACTTGCTCCAATATTTTAAAGTCACAGCAAAACTTTTTAACTTTTCCAGTAATCATCTGGTTATCGTACAATTTATTTGCTTTCTTTATGATATCTCTTCGAATTTTCAGGCAAAAAGAATACTCTTTATTTAATAAATCCTTATATTTTGCAATTTCCGGCGTATCAGAATTTTGTCTATTCATATTTATCTCTTTATAGACACCTGACTTAACCGGAATCATTTTTTTAATATCTATCACCGACATTATATGCTTAACTATGTTTCCTTCTGTATCCTGCACCCAAATATCTGCATCCCTCATTTTTGTTTTTAACGCATATTCATACACCAGATAACAGCCCTGATTGACATTCTTCCAATTTTTATGTTTTTCTTTCGCAGAAGACAGCGGAATTACATATGAACGTTCTTTCTCGTTTATTAAAATACCTATGTACGGTTTATTATCATAACCGGTAGATTTGTAATACACTTCCGGGCATACTATGTGCAGCTCCTTAATATAATTTTGATTTATGTTAATAAACTTCATATATCCATCAAAATCAAACATCCGGCTGCCCCTTTTCCTAAAAAATGTGGGAAGTTTTACCAACTTCCCACTCGTTAATGTTCATCTCTTTATGGATTGGCTACCAAAGGTTAATGGAGACCTTCTTTATTACATTGTACTCATTTTTCAAATAAATATCCACTGGCATTTTACACAAAAATACAAGTCTTATCACATCTTGTCAGTTCTTATGGGAACTGGTATCAGCATTTAACATCCTCTATATGCTTACAAATACCATTATAGCCCAAATCTTCTCAAATGTTAATACGATAAAATGCTCCGCAGACAAACCCGCGGAGCATATATCTTTGAAATTCTGTATTCTCCTATAATTAACGCTTGGAGAACTGCGGCGCCCTGCGGGCAGCCTTCAAACCGTACTTCTTGCGCTCCTTCATGCGCGGATCTCTGGTCAGGAAACCAGCAGACTTTAACACCGGACGGTAATCATTGTCCACCTGGAGAAGGGCGCGGGCAATGCCGTGGCGGATAGCTCCGGCCTGGCCGGAATAGCCGCCGCCCTTTACGTTCACCTTCACGTCAAACTTGTCAACGTTCTCCGTCGCCACCAGCGGCTGACGGACAATAAGCTTAAGGGTCTCAAGTCCCAAATACTCATCAATATCTCTCTTATTGATCGTAATCTTCCCGGTGCCCGGCACTAAATATACTCTGGCAACCGACGATTTTCTTCTTCCTGTTCCGTAATACTTTGCTGAATTCGCCAACTTTTTTCCCTCCTCTTAGAATGTTAAAGCTTCCGGCTTCTGCGCCGCGTGCTTGTGCTCCGGTCCAGCATATACAAACAGCTTCTTGTACATCTGGCGTCCCAGCGTTCCCTTCGGAAGCATTCCCTTTACTGCGTGCTCAATCACACGCTCCGGGTACTTTGCCATCATCTCGCGAAGTGTCGTCTCCTTCAATCCACCCACATATCCTGAATGACGGTAATAAAGCTTCTGATCCATCTTGCGTCCCGTCACTTTCACCTTCTCTGCATTTACAATAATCACATAGTCTCCGGTATCAATGTGAGGGGTAAAAATCGGCTTGTTCTTACCTCTTAATACCTTGGCAACCTCAGCTGCCAGGCGTCCCAGTGTCTTGCCTTCCGCGTCAACTACATACCATTTTCTCTCAATGGTAGCAGGGCTGGCCATAAATGTCTTCATGGTACTTCCTCCTTGATAAATAAAAGCGTTACAGTAAGCAGCCGCGAAGGCTCGTATGTCCGGACGCTCCTTCCTCTGCTCGAAAAATCTATGGCAAATGCCCGCCGGGGCTATGGCAGACATTTACATACTTTCACAGACTTACATATTATATTACGCGTTTTTTCATCTGTCAAGGGGAAAAATTGAAGCGTCTTGTGAATAATATGCTGACACAGAAATTGCGCTGACATGGAGATCCATTTTGCGATGGCAGACGGCGGAGGGGCAGAAATAAATTTCCGCCCTGCAATTACAGCGCCCTGCGGTACAGCTCTGCAATTCCCGCCGCATCAAATTCCTTCGGGTGGTTCGCAATGCTTGCCCCGGAAATTTTCAGACAGTTATCCGTCAGCCACGGAATATCCTCCTCTGTGATTCCCAGCTCTCCCAGCGTCACCGTAAGGCGAATCGCATTTAAAAATCGCCGCAGGGCTGCAGCGCAGTCCTTCTCACTCTGCCCGCCGATACACTGGGAAATCGTGCTGTACCGGGCACATGCGGCATCCACGCTGGCCTCCGTTATGGCCGGAACAAGCGCCGCCAGCCCACGCCCATGGACAATATTTTTCAGCCCGCTGGCCGGATGCTCCATCCCATGGGGCAGAACTGTCCCAGCGGTGTGGATCACCATGCCGCCCAGAGTGCTGGCTAAAGTGATGGCATCCCATGTGCCCGGCGAATTCTCCCCGTTGTACAACGGAATCAGGTTTTTCCCGATCAGCCTCATTGCATACTCACACACAGCATCCGTCATGGGCTGCGCCCTCTTCGACAGATACGCCTCCATGGCATGGCACAGTGCGTCGAACCCCACCGACGAAAGAATATGCTTTGGCATCGTCTCCATCAGCTCCGAGTCAACAATGGAGGCTCTGGGAACGATCCAGTCTGAGCGGAGAGATTTCTTGTCCCCGGTCTCAGGGTTGGTGAGAACAGCAAAGCCGTTTCCCTCGCTCCCCGTGCCGCAGGTGGTCGGAATCAAAATGAGCGGCATACAGCCACTCCCCGTCCTGCGGCTAAAAATGTAATCCGTTACATCGCCAGGATTTACGGCGAGAAAGGCAACAGCCTTCGCACAGTCCATGACGCTTCCGCCGCCGACGCCAATCACTACGTCGCAGGCATTTTTCCGCGCCATGTCCACTCCCTTTTCGGCCGTCGTCGTGAGCGGATTCTGCGGCACCTCATCATAAATGACCGCCTCCACACCCGCCCTTTCCAGATACTCCTGCACGCGGCTCAAAAGTCCCGACCTCTTTGTGCTTCCGCTCCCCGTCACCACAAGAGCCCGCCGCCCGAAGCCCGCTGCCAGTGCTCCGAGCTGCTCTGTCCTGCCTCTCCCGAAAATCAGATTTACCGGTAAAAAATAATTGAACTCCATACTATACTCCTAACGACTCCACAGTTTCCTTTATGATTGCGCAGGCCTTATCACAGTCCTCCTCCGTGAGAATCAGCGGCGGAACCATACGGATGATATGCCCGCCGATGGCCGTGAGCAGGAGCTTTCGCTCAAAGCAGGCATGCTTCACCTCCGCCGCGCTCACACAGTCTTCAAACTCCACGCCCACCAGCAGTCCCTGATGCCTTACCTCCTTCACATGAGGCAGGCGCTCAAGCTCCGCGGCAAAATAATCGCCCATTTTCTTCGCGTTTGCGGCACAGTCTCTGTCCAAAAGCTCGTCAATTGCCGCCAGCGCAGCCGCACAGCATACGGGATGGCCGCCGAAAGTTGTTCCGTGGGAACCCATGGAAAATGCCGCCGCCACCTCCTCTGTCGCACAGATGGCGCCAATCGGCATACCGCCTCCCATGGCCTTCGCCATAGAAACGATATCCGGCTTAATGCCGTAGTTCATGTAACTCATAACCGCTCCGGTTCTGCACCAGCCAGTCTGAACCTCATCAAGTAAGAGCAGGATTCCCTTTTCATCGCAGAAGCGGCGCAAGCCCACCAGAAACTCCTCCGTCGCAGGGTGTACGCCTCCCTCCCCCTGCACGGGCTCCACCATGATTCCGATGGTATTCTCCGTCACTGCCGACCGGAACGACTCCAGATCATTGTATTTTGCATAGGTAAAGCCCGGCGTCATACTTCCAAATCCAATCTGGCACGCATTGTCCGGCTGGCCTGTCGCGCTCATGGCTCCGAAGGTTCTCCCATGGAAGGACATCTCGGCGGTCACAATATTGTATTTGTCTGACCCATATTTTTCTACTCCGTATTTTCTCGCCATTTTAATCATAGCCTCATTTGCCTCAGTCCCGGAATTCTGGTAGAAAATACGATCCATTCCAATTGTCGTGCACACCCGCTCCGCCAGCAGCGCCTGCGGAATCGTGTAAGGATAGTTAAAGGTCTGCATCAGCTCCGCACACTGGTTTTGCACCGCCTCGACCACCCGCTCGTTACAGTTTCCGACACTGTTGACGGCAATGCCCGCATAAAAATCCAAATAGGGGGCTCCCTGCGTATCATATATATACATATCCCTGGCGGTCTCCGCGACAAAATCGAAGCGCTCGTAGGTCTCAATCATATACTTTTTCGCCTTCTGTTTAATCGCCTCCGCCGTACAGTCTGTCTCTGTTAGCTTCATAATCCTTTCCTCCTAGATAAAACCTCTCATTTTCAGATAATCCTTAATGACAGCGACGCAGAAATCAACACCTATCCGCTCGCTGTTTAGCGTCATGTCATAATTTACCGGGTTCGTCCAGTAATTCCCGCCCGTGTAATATCTGTAGTAGTCCGCCCGGTATTTATCCGTGTGGGCGATCGTGGCAGCCGCCACCTCCTCTGTGACTCCCATGTGCTCCATGGTACGCTTCACGCAAAAATTCCGGGGTGCCTCAATATAAATACTCACCACATTGTCCCGCCCACGCAGCACCCAGTCCGCGCACTTTCCCACAATCACGCAGGATTCGGTATCCGCCAGATTTTCAATAATCTGCTTCTGATATTCAAAAAGCTTGTCATCCGAAACAAATTTTTCATTTTTCGTGATATACTGTCTGGAGCGCGGCAGCCCTTTCAGCAGGCTTGCAAAACTTCCGTGCGCCCGCACCTTCTCATTCACCTCGTTGAACAGCTTTTCATCCAGACCGCTCATCTGCGAGGCCAGCGTTAAAATCCGGTTTTCATAACAATGTATCCCCAGCTCCGCCGCCAGCCGGGAGGCAATCTCCTTGCCGCCCGTACCAAAGCCCCTGGCAAATGTAACCACAAAATGCTCCATGTTCTCCTCCTCTCTCAGCCCGCCATAAATCTGCTCAAAAATTCTCTGGTTCGCGGATTTTTCGGGTTGGAAAAAAGCTCTCCCGGCTCGTCGTCCTCCACGATGTATCCTCTGTCCATAAAAATCGTCCGGGTAGACACATCCCGCGCAAACCCCATCTCATGGGTGACAATAATCATCGTCAGTCCGGTTTTCGCCAGACCCTTCATTACATTTAATACCTCGCCCACCATCTCAGGGTCGAGGGCGCTGGTGGGCTCGTCGAAGAGAAGCACCTCCGGCCTCATGCACAAGGCTCTCGCAATCGCCACACGCTGTTTCTGACCGCCAGAGAGATGAGTGGGATATGCGTTGATAAACGGTGCCATCCCCACAGACCTTAAACTTGTAATCGCCCGGTCGAAAGCCTCCTCTTTTGAAATATGCAAAACCTTGCGCGCCCCCACCATACAGTTTTTCAGCACGCTCATATTGTCAAACAAATTGAAAGACTGAAATACCATCCCGACCTGCGAGCGATAATGACTGACCTCCTTTTGGACATCCCGAATTTCCTTTCCATGATAGAGTATTTTTCCGCTTGACGGATGCTCCAGCCGGTTAATACAGCGAAGCAGCGTGGATTTTCCCGAACCGGAGGAGCCCACTATACAGATTACCTCTCCCCTCCCGACAGAAAAATCTATTTTTCTCAGAACCTCATGGTCGCCAAAGGATTTTCCCAATTCCTTAACCTCAATAATATGCTCTTCCATGCCGCCTCCTCTACTCGTTGTCCATATATTCCACCGCAATTACATAGTCCTTCTTTACTGCCAGTCTGCTCTCAATAAACAAAAACAGACGGTTGAACAAAAAGCACAGTACAAAGTAAATCACGGCAATGATCAGGTACGACTCAAAATACTTGTAATAGGTTCCACCCACGGTTTTTGCCACCATGAACAGCTCCGAGAGCCCAATCACGTTCAGCACCGAGGTCATTTTCAGATTCGTCAAAAAAGTGTTTGCCATCTCCGGGATAACATTTCGGAACGCCTGCGGCAGCACCACGGTGAACATCGCCTGCATCGGGGACATTCCCATGGCGAGAGCTCCCTCACGCTGCCCTATTCCAATAGACTTAATCCCAGCCCGCACAGTCTCCGCCATATAGGCTCCCGTGTTCAGCACCGTCACAAGGATGCCCGCGGCCGCCAGACCAATCTCGATATTCGCCTGCCGCAGACCGAAATAAATAACCATGGCCTGCACAATCATCGGCGTTCCCCGGAAAATTTCCACATAGACCAGACAGACTGCCTTACATATCCCAAGCAGCCCTTTTTTCAAAAAGTAATCCTCTCTGCTGATTCTGACATCCTGCACAATCCCCACCACATATCCGAGCAGAAAGCCCAGAGCTGTGCCGACCACTGCGACATAGAGCGTCAGCCACATGCCCTGCCAGAACATATTTGCATATTTTTCCCACAGAAACCACATCCAGCCCCCAAAGTTTGTCGGATTCTCCGCTGCAAGAATTGCTGCCATAAACGCCTCCTGTCTAGTTCGCTGCAGGCTGTACCTGAATCGCCTCTGCCATCATCTCGTCCATGACCGCCTTGTCGCTCCAGCCCAGTGCATCCATTGCCCCCTGCAGCTTATCCCTTAATGCTGTGTCATTCAGTCTCGTGGCAATACAGACATTTGTCATACCGTTGTCGTCCACAAAGCCGTTTCCGTCCTCAAAAGTAATCACCACCAGCTGATCGTTCGTCATTGCCGCCGACTCCGCCGTAGGCTTATCAATCAGTGCTACATCTGCAACTCCGTTTGTGATAGCCATAAAGCACTCTGCCGTCGTTTCATAATTCGCACCGGCCACCATGTCCGGAATCTGCTCCTCAAGACTTACCCAGCCGGTTCCAAGCTGTGTGGTCACAGACACATTTTTGCCTGCCAGATCTGCAAGAGAAGTAATCTCCTCAAATCCGCTTCCCTTTTTTACCGTCAGACAGTTATCTCTGTAGTAATACGGCTCCGTGAAGGCATAGGAGGCCTCCCGCTCCGGCGTTTTTCCCATACCGGCAATGATACAGTCATACTGCCCGGAATCCATCGCAAGTCCAATAGAATCCCACTCCACCTTGTGAATCTCAAGCTCCATTCCCAGCTCTTGTGCCAGCTTCTTCGCCATCATAACATCATAGCCGTAAGCATAATAATTCGTTCCGTAAATCGGAACCGCCTCGTCCCCGTTTGGCACCTCCGGGCTCTCCTGCGTCCAGTTAAAGGGAGCATAGGCACACTCCATGCCCACCCGGAGCACATTTCCCGCAGCTTCCTCTTTGGCCGCTTCGCTCCCCGTTCCCTCTCCACCGGAAGCTGCTGTTCCAGAGCCACAGCCTCCTAAAAATCCTGCCGCCATAACAGCCGCCAGCAATACACTCATCATTCTCTTTCTCATAATTCATTCCTCCCTTTCCTCAAATAAATACGGCGCTTACCTCCTCAACAGAAGTAAACGCCGTCGTTCACATATAGCTATTTATTTGATAATGTCATTATATGTGATGTGCACTATATTGTCAATATTATTCCACAAAAAAACATTTTTTGTCAATTTTGTCTGATTTTCCCTCCATTATTTGCCTTATTCTTAAGCTATGTTTCTATCCATGTGCATTATATTGCACTCATTTCATGTATTATAGGCGAACACGCAGATCAGCCGGAGCAGCTCCTGTCCCCGATTGCAATAGATGTGATCCCGCTCTGTATCAAAGCGCATCGCATCTGCCGTGGATACTGTATATTCCTCCCCCTCGATCAACAGAGTCAGACACCCCTGCAGAACTGTAATATATTCTCTTGTCCGCTCCCCATGGCCGCCGCTGAAATAAGAGGCTCCCGCTTCAATTTCCATCTCGTAGATTTCAAATGTGCGCTCCTTCTCATATGGGAAATAGGTATATACCCGGTACTGACCTGCGGCCTCCTTGGTCGGCAGGAGTCTTTTCCGCTCAATAAAATATACGCCGGAGCCCGGCGTCTCCGTCAGATCCGTAAGCTCCACCCGAAGTCCGCTCACTATCTTTCCAAGAGTGCCAATCGTCGGATTCGCCTCGCCCCGCTCAATCTGTCCCAGCATACTCTTACTCACCCCGGTCTGCTCCGCCACCAGATCCAGACTGTAGCCGCGCGCAAGGCGGATTCTTCTCAGATTCAGGGATATATTTTGATTCAGATAATCCATCTACTCCTCCCCCTCCTCATACACAATCCCAATCATCGTAAGACCTTGTGCCGGAGCCGTGGGGCCCGCGGCGGAGCGGTCTTTTGCAGCCAGAATCTGCGGAATCTGCTCCGGCAAAAGCTCCCCCGCCCCCACCCGGATCAGGGTTCCTGCAATAATCCGCACCATATTATACAAAAAACCACTGCCGGTCACGCGGATCGTAATGATCTCTCCGTCTCTGTGCACCGAACAGTGATAGATATTGCGCACCGTGCTCCTGACCTGCGCATTCACCGCGCTAAAGCTCTTAAAATCATGCTCCCCCTCCAGCAGCCGCGCCGCCTGATCCATCTTCTCTGTATCCAGCGGATAGTGGTAAAAATAAGTATAAAGTCTGCGGTCTGGCAGGCGAAAGCTCCGGTTTAAGATTCGGTACTCGTAAGTCTTGCGGCTCTTCGCATAGCGCGGGTGAAAGGAGGCATCCGCCTCGCAGGAGCTCTGCACCACGATATCCTCCGGCAGCCGCTGGTTTAATGCATAGCAGATTTTCTCCGCGGGCATCCGGGTATCCGTGTCAAACACGCACACATTTCCCAGCGAGTGCACGCCCGCATCCGTGCGGCTTGCGCCAATGACATGGATTTCCTCCCCGAAAAGAGAAGAGAGCGCTTCGTTCAATTTCTGCTCCACCGTCACGCCGTTGGGCTGGAGCTGCCAGCCGCAATAGGCTGTACCGTCATAAGCGACAATCAGTTTTACTCTCATAAAAACCTCGCGATACAGATGACCAGTCCGAGAAACACAAAATCCAGCAGATAGGCAAGATAATCGTTCCTTCCGTAGCGCAGGGGCTTCATTTTTGTCCGTCCCTCGCCGCCGCTGTAGCAGCGCGCTTCCATCGCCATCGCCAGATCGTCCGCCCGCCGGAATGCCGACACGAACAGCGGAATCAGCAGGGGGATCATGCTCTTTGCCCGCCGGATCAGGTTGCCGTGCTCGAAATCCGCGCCCCTGGCCATCTGTGCCTTCATAATCTTATCCGTCTCCTCCAGAAGAATCGGGATAAAACGCAGGGCAATGGACATCATCATCGCAATGGCGTGCACCGGCACATGGATTTTATTCAAAGGGTGCAGGGATTTTTCCAGCCCGTCCGTCAGCTGGTTCGGCGTGGTGGTCAGCGTCATAAGGGATGTTCCCAGTATCAGGTATACCAGCCGCATCACCATGAGCACCGCGTTGCTGATTCCGGTATCCGTCAGCCGGAAGGGTCCCCAGCTCCAGTACTCCACATTGCCGGGTGTGAACAGCAGATTAAAAATTCCCGTAATGAGCAAAAGAATGATAATCGCCTTTAAGCCCTTCACCATGAACTTAAAGGGCACCTTAGAAATCGTAATCACGCACACGAGCCATGCCGTGATGACGGCAAAGCCCAGAATCCCCCGGAAGGTAAACAGCGCAATAATATAGATTAAAGTTGAAAAAAGCTTGACTCTCGGATCCAGCTTATGTATGACGGAATCCGCCGGATAATACTGGCCTATTGTAATGTCTCGAAGCATAATTTTTTCCTTACTGTCACTCTATTTTAAAATCTTAAGAAGCTCCCCCGCCGCTTCCTCCACAGTAGTCGCATCCAGCCCAACCGGCAGCCCCTTCTCCTTAAGCTCATGCATGAGATACGTCACCTGCGGAGCCGCAAGCCCAACCGCCTCAAGCTCCCGGTAATGCGGAAACACCTCCTTCGGCGTCCCGTCCAGCATGATCTCGCCACGGTTTAACACAATCAGGCGGTCTACATATTTCGCCACATCCTCCATACTGTGGGACACGAGCAAAATCGTGATCCCCAGCTCCCGGTGCATATCCGCCACCAGACCCAGAATCTCATCTCTGCCCGCCGGATCTAAGCCCGCCGTGGGCTCGTCCAGTATCAGTACGTCCGGCTTCATCGCCAGCACGCCCGCGATAGCCACCCGGCGCTTCTGCCCGCCGGACAGATCGAAGGGAGGCTGGTAATACAGCTCCTCCGGCAGACCCACGCTCCGCAGCGCCTCAAAGGCACGAAGCTCCACCGTCTTTCGGTCAAGCCCCAGATTTTTGGGGCCAAAACACACATCCTCAAAATTCGTAGTCTCAAAAAGCTGATGATCCGGGTACTGGAACACAAGCCCCACCTTGCTGCGCAGGGCGCGCATATCGTAATCCTCCTCGTAGATATCCCGGCCATCTACATAGATGCCCCCGGAGGTAGCTTTTAAAAGACCGTTCATCAGCTGCATGAGGGTGGATTTCCCGGAACCGGTGTGCCCGATCACCCCGATAAACTGTCCGTCCAAAATCTCCAGCTCAATATCCTTTAACGCCTGAATCTGATAGGCTGTTCCCTCTCCATAACAGTAATTTACTTTATTTAACAGGATCGACATATCACTTCAAAGCTCCCTTCCCCTGCGCCAGCTGCACGATATGCTCCACGAGCTCTTCCCTCGTCAGAATCCCTGCGGGAAGCGCAAGTCCTCCCCTGCGCAGCGCATCCGCCACCAGAGTCATCTGCGGCACGTCCAGCCGGTGAGCCTTGAGCTCGTCCACCCGGGAAAAAATCTGTCTGGGCGTTCCGCTCATAAGAATCTTCCCCTTCTCCATGACATAGACGTAATCCGCCCCCACTACCTCTTCCATATAGTGGGTGATCAGCACAATGGTAACGCCCTTTTTTTTGTTCAGCTCGTGAGCCACCGCAATGACCTCCCTGCGGCCGTTGGGATCCAGCATAGCGGTGGGCTCGTCAAACACGATGCACTTGGGCTCCATCGCCACCACTCCCGCGATAGCCACGCGCTGCTTCTGTCCCCCCGACAGCTTGTTCGGGGAATGGCTGCGGTATTTCGTCATGCCCACCGCGGCGAGGCTTTTCTTCACCCGCTCCCAGATCTCGTCCGTAGGAACGCCGATATTTTCCGGGCCAAAGCCCACATCCTCCTCCACCACGCTGGCGACAATCTGGTTGTCCGGGTTCTGGAACACCATTCCGGCAGTCTTACGCACCGGAATCACATTCTCCTCCTTCTGCACGTCCATATTGTCCACCCAGAGACTTCCCTCCGTGGGCGCCAGCAGGGCGTTGATATGTTTTGCAAGCGTGGATTTGCCGGAGCCGTTATGTCCGAGAATCGCAATAAACTGCCCCGCCTCTACCTCAAGATCTATGTGATCCAGCGCAGTCGTGATAGACTCCACGTTGCCCTCCTCATCTCTGCGGATGAACTCGTGGACTAATTGACTTGATTTGATAATACCCATTTCACTCGTCCCAATTCAATCTGTGTAAATTTCCTTCCAGCTTCATATGGTCAAACTGATTCTGCCGAAGCGCCTCGTAGAGCATGACCGCAACGGAATTCGCCAGATTTAAGGAGCGCGTCTCCCCAAGCATCGGGATCCGCAGGCAGGCCTCTTTGTGCTCCTTTAACAGCTCCTCCGGCAGACCCGCGCTCTCCTTGCCGAACACCAGATAATCCTCCGGCAGAAATTCCGCCCCGCTGTAAAGCCTGCGCCCCTTCGTCGTGGCAAAGAACAGCCTTGCCCCGGGATTGCGCGCCGCAAAATCCTGCCAGTTTACATAGGTGTGCACGTCCAGTTCCTTCCAGTAATCCATCCCGGCCCGTTTCAACTGTTTTTCCGAAAGGGAAAAGCCCAGCGGTTCAATGAGATGCAACGTCGTCCCGGTCGCCACGCAGGTGCGGCCGATATTTCCGGTATTGGAGGGAATCTCCGGCTCGTACAATACAATGTGAAAACCCATGACTACTGTTCTTCCTCCTGGCCGTCCCTAAGCCGGCTGATGAAGCGCTCCACCCGTCCGAGCGCCTCCTTTAAATCCTCCAGCGAATAGGCGTAGGATATGCGGATAAATCCCTCTCCGCAGGCTCCAAATGCCGTACCCGGCACCACCGCCACTTTCTCCTCCTGCAAAAGCCTCGTCGCAAATGCATCGCTTGTCATGCCGAATTCCCTGATGCAGGGAAAGGCATAGAACGCGCCGAACGGCTCAAAGCAGGAAAGCCCCATCTCCTGAAACCGCCGGAGCACATAACGGCGGCGGCCATTGTATTCTTCCCGCATCACCGCCACGTCCCCGTCGCCGTTGCGCATGGCCTCCACCGCCGCATACTGGCTGGTCGTGGGCGCACACATAATCGCAAACTGGTGGATTTTGAGCATCTGCTCAATGATCCGTTCCGGGCCGCAGGCATAGCCGAGCCGCCAGCCCGTCATCGCGTGGGACTTGGAAAAGCCGTTGATCACAACCGTGCGCTCCTTCATCCCCGGCAGGGACGCAATGGAGACATGCTTATCCAGATAGGTGAGCTCGGAGTAGATCTCGTCGCTCAGCACAAACAGATCGTATTTTTCCACAAGCGCCGCAATCCCCTCCAGATCCTTCCTCTCCATAATGGCGCCGGTGGGATTGTTCGGGAACGGAAGCACCAGAAGCTTGGTTCTCGGCGTAACCGCGGCCTCCAGCTCCTCCGGCGTCAGGCGGAAATCATTCTCCGCCTTAAGCTCAATGATCACCGGAGTGCCGTTCGCCAGCACACAGCAGGGCACATAGGACACATAGCTCGGCTGGGGAATCAGCACCTCATCCCCGGGATCAAGCATGGTGCGCATCGCAACGTCGATCGCCTCGCTGCCGCCCACCGTGACAAAAAGCTCTTTGTTATAGTCATAATCTAAGCCGTATCTGCGCTTCTGAAACCGCGCAATTTCAATCTTAAGCTCCTTTAAGCCTGAGTTGGAGGTGTAGAAGGTACGTCCCTTGACCAGAGAATATGTGCCCTCCTCCCGGATATGCCAGGGCGTATCAAAATCCGGCTCCCCCACGCCGAGGGAGATCGCATCCTTCATCTCACTGACAATATCAAAAAACTTTCGAATCCCGGAGGGCTCTATGGTTACAATTGTTTTTGATAATGGATCTCTCATTACGCCATCATAATCCTTTCATCCTTTGCGGGCGCGGCCATGACCGTGCCGTGATCCTTGTATTTTTTCAAAATAAAATTCGTCTTGGTGCTCAGTACCTGATCCAGGGCGGAGAGCTTGTCAGAGACAAACTGGGAAATTTCCCGCAGGGTCTGCCCCTCCAGCGTCACCATCAGATCGAAGCCGCCGGAGATCAGATACACCGAGTTGACCTCCGGGTAGTTGTAGATGCGCTCCGCCACCTTGTCAAAGCCCATGCCTCTCTGCGGTGTGACCCGCACCTCTATCAGGGCGGTCACCTTCTCCACCCCCACCTTATCCCAGTCGATCAGTGTGTGATAGCCGCAGATGATCCCCTCCTGCTCCATGGCCTCCAGCTCATTCATCACCGCCGTCTCGTCCATGTCCAGCATCGCGGAAAGCTCCGGGAGTCCAATCCGGCTGTTCTGCTCTATGTAGGACAAAATTTTTTCTCTCATCATGCATCAGCTCCTTATGATTTTATACAGCTCATCCGTCTGCGCCGTCTCCAGAAAACGCCGCTCCTCCTCACAGAGAAGCACCCGTTCATTTCCCTCCGTAATCCTTCCAATCACCACCGCCTCTCCTCCCGCGCGGCGGATTTCCGCCGCGAGCGCGTTGCCGTCCCCCGCTGCAATCAGCAGACTTCCGGTGGACAAAAGCTTGTAGGGGTTCAGCTGGAAAAACTCACAGATTTCAACTGTCTCCTGACGAATGGGGATTTGTTTTAGATTCACTTCCAGTCCAACGTGGAAACGCTGCCCCAGCTCCCAGAGTGCGCCGTAAATCCCGCCCTCCGAAATGTCGTGCATTGCCGCGCCTGCCTCTGCGGCAACTGCCGCCTCACGGCGCACCGACAAGGCTTTCTCCGGCGGCAGAGCCCTGTCGAGAAAGGGCTGTGCGTAACGGCTCTGCAGGGCTTCCCGCCTCTCATTTGCCAGAATCGCCGCCCCGGCTGTACCGACCCGCCCCGTCACCAGAATGTCCATGCCCGGGCGCGCCTCCCCACAGACAGCTCCTGCCGGGCGCGTGCCAAATGCCGTGACGGAAAGCACCGGCTCCGTGACCGTCCTCGTCACCTCGGTGTGCCCGCCCAGCACCTGCATGTGTTCTGCAGCGCAAATCGCCTCGATGCCGCACATCATATCCCGCAGCCTCTGTTCATCGGACGCGGTGGGAAGGAGCAGGCTCACCAGAATCCCCAGCGGCTGCGCGCCGCCGCAGGCAATGCTGTTGCAGGCTGTATAGACCGTGACCGGCACGAGCATCCCGGCAGCGGCCGGCATGGAAGAAAGCGCACAGACCACCTCTCCCTCCGCCCGAAAAACCGCGTTGTCCTGCCCTGCCGCAGCACCTGCCAGCACCTCGTCCCTTTTTGTATGCAATTGCTTTAAGACCGAGCGTCCCAGCACTGCCCCGGAAAGCTTTCCTGCCTTCATACCGCCATCATTCCCCGCTGTCAGATTCCTCCCCGGCATCCCCGCCGTTTCCTTCATCGGGATCCGGCTTGTCATCCGTTTCGTCCGGCTTCTTATCGTCCTTCTTGTCGTCGTCCTTCTTATCGTCGTCCTTTTTGTCGTCGTCTTTCTTGTCGTCGTCCTTCTTGTCTTCCTTATCCTTGTCCGCAATCTCCTTTTTAATTGCAGAGATTGCCGCTTTAACCGTCCCCTCATCGCCGCTGTCCGCCGCCGCCTTAAGCGTCGCAAGCTGCTCGCCGGACAGGCCGTTTGTGCCGATGGTAATAATCTTGGGAGAGGACTGGTAACTGCTCTTGTTGAACAGCTCACGGCTCTCCTCCTGACCGTCCACCGTAACCACCTTCCAGAGCTGTGCCGTACATCCCACATGGGCGGACTGCTCCACATTCCAGTAGCCCAAGGGCTGACTGGAATCCAGATTAAATTCAAGCTCCGGGTCTGCCACCGTCAGCGTCTCACTCACAAAACTGATCTCCCGGTTGGAGGGACGCGTCTCCTTGCCGAAGATGTTAAAGTACAGGATACCGCCGCTGCAATATCCCTCAATGTAAATCGGCGTGTCATAGTTGTTCTTAAAATGCAGATCCTTGTAATCTCCCGCGATTGCCGCATCCATGGAAGGCCTCACATAGGACACCTGCATGGAGTGATTAAAGCGCATCGTGATATCCAGCTCCGCGCGTATCGCTGCATTGTAGAGCGTCGTGGCCACCTGACAGATGCCTCCGCCAAAGGACTCCACCGTCGTCCCGTTCTGGTAAGCTCCCGCCAGCTCATAGCCGTTCTCCTGTGTGAAGGGACTTACCGTCGGGCGAAGCTCAAACTCCTCCCCCGGATAGAGGATCGTCCCGTTGATCTTGCTCGTGCCCGTCGTGACATTTTTTGCCCTGCCCGCACTGGACGAGCTAAAATTCGTGCTAAAGCCGCCTAACAGATCCTTCACCTGCTCCAGCTCTTCCCTGCTGCCCCTCGGCTCCACGACCGCGCTCACCAGTGTGATCTCGTTGTCCGTGCCGTCCCAGCCGCTGGCCAGAAAATCATTGATCGCGTACACCGACTCTACGATATCTACCTCAATGCCCTCCTTGCCGGGCACAAAGCGGAACTCGCCATCCTCCCGCACTAAGGAATTGTCCACCGCCTCAATGCTGAGCTTGCCGGAATTCTTGTAAAGCTTCTGGGCGGTGGCCTGCTTATCCACAGACAGATTCATATCCAAAACCAGCGGTTCTTTCTTTAGATCCTCCGTCACTTTGTAGCGGTTGATCAGGCTCCCTGCACGCCCCGCGTTCAATGCGGCGGCGACAGCCTCCTCCGCGTCCGCCGACACGCCCATATCCTCCGCGGTCATCTCGATCGAGCCGTTCTCACCGCTTAGGGTAAAGGTGGTGCTCAAAAGTCCGTTCACATACACCTCCACCGCCGAGCGCGCCTGCTGCTCATTCATTCCGCTCACATTGACATTGCCGATATAGACTCCCTCTAAAATGTGGATATCCTCCCCGGCCGCCGGATTCTCTTCGGCCTTCACCGAATTTCCCCCGGCAAACAGCACTGCCGCCGCCAGGGACATTGTCGCTAAAGCTCCTAAAAATCTTTCTTTCTTCATAATCTTCCTCTGAATTCTCAACCTTGTTTGCTTGTGTTTGATTACTTATTGTAACACAAAGTCTTAGTTTTTCAAGTCAAAATTATACGAACAGCCCCGCAACCACTGTCGTGACGACCATCGCGCCGATGAGAATGAGCGCAATGAGCGCGATCCTTTGTTTTTTCTTTTTTGAGCCATTAAAATTGTACACCCCTGTTCACCTCTTTCCAAAAATGCGTTATAATTATACTGTTCCCTGCATTGCTCCCGATGAAAGCAATGCCGAACATACTCTGTAAATTACCGGAAAGGAAAAAATATGTTTCCCATTTTTACTGTCTTTTTCATATTTATAATTGTGCTGAATATCTCTCTGCGCCGGCTGAACCGGACGCAGGCGGACGACGGGCACCGCTTCTGGGAGCGGGAGCTTGCGGCGAACAATACCCGCAGGCAGGACATCAGCACACTGGACTATATTAGCATACCTCTGGAAAAAATTCCACAAAACCTTCACACGGCTTCGGAGCAGGAGCTGGTGGCTCTCGCCTCCGAAAAGCTCTTAAATCTGGCAGACCAGACGAACACCGATCTGAAACTAAAGTACGGCGTTGCCAATCTGGATGCCTTAAGCAAATACGACGCGAATTTCTCGCGCTTTGTCGCCGTGCTTCCGGTGTATGCCGAAGAGCTCATAGACGCGGGGCAGGAAGCCGCCGCCCGGGAGCTCCTGGAATTTGCCGTGGAATGCCGGGCGGATTCCTCCAAAATCTTTACCATGCTCTCAAAGCTGTACCGGGACGCCGGGGATACCGACAGGCAGAACGCTCTTCTTGAAACCGCCAGAAGCTACGACTCCCTCTCCGGGCGCATCATCGTGCAGACCCTCGGGAAAATGGACGGGGCGGACGGCTAAACCCATCGCACGGCGCGCACGGAAGGCTTTGCGGTGGGCGGCAGCGTGTGCAAAAGGCTGCCACAGCTATCTTTGTGGAGGAAAATTGGAGTTTCGCATATTCTGTACAAAGTCAGCGATTGCGGGACATGGACGTCCCGTAAAGCCCGCACTGAGCCACGACGGCGAATTGCGGGCGGTCGCGTCAAAAGAAGAAACCTTCCTAAGAATATCCGAAAATCCATTTGACGGAACCGATAGCGTGGAGCCCTTTTTGCACGCGCTTCCGCCCGCCGCAAAACCTTCCGTGCGCGCCATCTCCCATGGCAATGCCCGGCTCCTGCAATTCGCCTGCGGTAAAGCCTGACGTGCGCGCGTACTATGCCCGCCCGTAGACACTGTAATATTTGTCCTGCAGCCGGGACGCCTCACTTTTGGTGAGCGTCTCCCAGCAGATCTCGTCCGCGATCCGGTGCCTCTCCCTAAATTCCACAAGTCTTTCTATCTGCCGGGGCGTTGCCGGAACCTGCTTCTTCGTGTGAAAGACAAGCTTTCTGGGCACAAGCAGCTCCGGCACTTTTTCCACCGCGAGCGGATACAGCAGCTCAAAAATCTGCTGGGTTTCCTTTGCGTCCTCCAGCGCACGGTGGGCGTTCGCCCTCGGAATCTGAAAGTATTCGCACAGACACTCCAGCTTTTTCGACTGCCCCGGCGGCAAAAGCGTCCGCGCCAGCCGCAGGGTGTCGATGGCCGCAAGCTCCAGCTCCACCGCATGATTGACCGCCCACTGCTTCAAAAACCTGTAGTCGAAGCTGACATTGTGTCCGACCAGCACGTCCCCGCCTATCATCTCGAGCAGCCGGGAAACAGCCACGTCCTCCTCCTCCCCGACGGCAGCCATCTCCCCTGTGATTCCCGTCAGACCTGAGATTTCCGCCGGAACCGGCCGACGTGGATTCACAAGAGTCCCGTAGCTGTCCACAATCTCTCCTCCACGCACCCTGACGGCTCCAATCTCTATAATTTTGTCCGTCTTTACCGAAAGCCCCGTCATCTCTAAGTCAATTACTGTATAATCCAAAATTCATCCTCTCAATATAGCGTTCCCCAAAGCCCTCGCACTCCGGCAGCGAAAGCAGCTCTGCCCTTTTGCAGATTTCCTCCATGCGCGCCCCGTATTCCCCGGGCTTTTGTACATAGGCGGCAGCTCCCTCCAGCGAGGTGTTTCCCACCGCCGTAATCCTCCCGCGAAGAGCCTCCGGCAAAAGCCCAACTGCCAGCGCATCCTCCGGGTCAAGATAATGCCCGAAGCCCCCCGCCAGATACACGGTTTTCACCTGCGCCGCCGGAATCCCGTATGCCGCTAACAGCATCTCCGCCCCGGCGCAGACTGCGGCCTTCGCCATCTGCAGATTTCGGATATCCTCCTGCGAAACGACATCCTCTCCCACGGGATAACCCGAGGTAAACCAGGGCTCCTGCAGGGTTCCGTACATATCCATAAGCCCCCTCTCAAGCAGCTCATGCAAAAGCTTAAGGAGCCCCGCACCGTGAAGCCTCAGCGCAGGCGCGCTCCCCTCAAAGGCCGGCCCCGCCGCCGTGGAGGTGACGAGAAGTCTCTGCCCACACCCCAGAGCCAGCTCACCGTTCGTTCCCAGATCCACAAACAGCACCGGCGCATCCTCATGCAAAATATCAATTGCCGCAAGCCCGCTTACGATATCCGCACCCACAAAGGCGGAGATCCCCGGAAGCTGAACCACCGAAAGTCCATCCTCCTGAAAGCCCCGAAGCGCAAGGCTCTCCGGAACGAAGGGCGCCGCTCCCAGCCGCTGGCAGGAAAGCCCCTCCAAAAGATGCTGCATGGTGGTATTCGCACTGACGATCAGCCGGCAGGGCGGCGCGGGCAGAAGCAGCCCGTCCCCCTGCGCATCGGCCATCGCCTGCGCAAGCGCCATGTGGATTTTCTCCATGAGTATCTGCCGCATCTCCTCCCCATGTCCCTCATTCGCGGCACGGATGCGGCTCATCACATCCGCCCCGAAACTCCTCTGGGGATTTACAAAGCCCGCGGTCACACACCGGTTTCTCCAAAACAGCGTAAGCACCACCGTTGTCGTCCCCAGATCCATTGCCGCCACCGGAGTATCAGCATAAAAACCGCTCTCCCCCTCCCGCGCCGTCAGCACAGCCGTAAAGCGCCTGTCCGCTTCGGCATCGGCCGTCTCCGGGAGTTTCTCAATCTCTACCGTCCCTGCCGTCCTGTACTGGCAGGCCGGCACGCTCCTGCCGTCCCGCAATACCACCGCGCACTGCCCGCACTCTCCCCTCCCGCCGCAAGGCCGGGCAAGCCTTATATTCTTCTCCGCCAGCTCCTCCCAGAGGGAATGCCCCGGGCGCACGGTAATTCGGTACATACTTACTCCTCCTCAAAAAGAGGCCAGCCCCCGCACACAGCCTTTCGCCATATGCAGAGCCTGACCTTCTCATTCCTTACTTTCTGCCGCAGCACTGCTTGTACTTCTTGCCGCTGCCACAAGGGCAGGGATCGTTCGGATAAACCTTGGCGTGCTGGCGTTTCTTCGGGCCGGAGGACGCCGAATCGTCCTTGTTGGTTCCGGTCGCCTTCGCCACCTGCTCACGCTCCACTTTCTGCTCCACCTTCACATGGAAGAGAAGGCGGATGGTATCCTCCTGGATTGCGGCGGTCATCTCGTCAAACATATCAAAGCCCGCCATCTTATACTCCACAAGGGGATCTCTCTGTCCGTATGCCTGCAGGCCGATTCCCTGCCGCAGCTGATCCATGTCGTCGATATGATCCATCCACTTGCGGTCGATCACCTTTAACAGCACCACGCGCTCCAGCTCCCGGAACTGCTCCGCCTCCGGGAATTCCGTCTCCTTGGCCTCGTACAAGAGCACCGCCTGCTCCTTTAAGTACTGCTTTAGCTCTTTGGCATTCTTTATAGAAGATATCGCACTCTCCCTGACCGGCTCCAGCGGAATCACCGGAATCAGCAGCTCGTTCAGCTCGTTTAAATCCCATTCGTTCCGGTCAATCTCCGAGGAGATGCAGGTATCCACCGTGTGCTCCACCTGATCCTGGATCATCTTGAAAACAGCGTCGCGCATACTCTCGCCGTTAAGCACGGACATGCGCTCCGCGTATATAATCTCGCGCTGGTCGTTGTTCACCTGATCGTACTCCAGCAGGTTCTTGCGGATGCCGAAGTTGTTGTACTCAATCTTCTGCTGTGCCTTCTCTATGGCACTGGTCAGCATCTTGTGCTGAATCTGCTCATTCTCCGGCACTCCCAGCGCGTTGAACACGTCTATCATGCGCTCCGAGCCAAACAGACGAATCAGATCGTCCTCCAGAGAAATGAAAAACTGGGATTCGCCCGGATCTCCCTGACGGCCGGAACGTCCTCTGAGCTGATTGTCGATACGCCGTGACTCATGTCGCTCCGTACCGATGATTTTCAGGCCTCCGGCCTCCCTCGCATCGTCATCCAGCTTGATATCCGTACCACGCCCCGCCATGTTGGTGGCGATCGTCACTGCACCGTGCTGGCCTGCCTGCGCGACAATCTCCGCCTCCTGCTCGTGAAACTTCGCATTCAGCACCGTATGCTTAATCCCCTCGCGCTTCAACATGCCGCTGATCAGCTCGGAGGTCTCGATGGTGATGGTGCCGACCAGCACCGGCTGACCCTTTGCGTGGGCTGTCTTCACCTCCTCCACGACTGCGTGGAACTTCTCCTTTTTCGTCTTATATACAGCGTCGTCGTGATCCACTCTGGCAACCGGACAGTTGGTGGGAATCTCGATGACGTCCATGCCGTAAATGTCCCGGAACTCCTTCTCCTCCGTCAGCGCCGTTCCGGTCATGCCGGCCTTCTTTTCGAACTTATTAAAGAAATTCTGGAAGGTGATGGTCGCCAGCGTCTTGCTCTCCCGCTTCACCTTCACATGCTCCTTCGCCTCGATTGCCTGATGCAGGCCGTCGGAATAGCGGCGCCCCGGCATAATACGACCCGTGAACTCGTCCACGATCAGCACCTCGTCGTCCTTGACCACATAGTCCTGATCCCGGAACATGAGGTTGTGCGCCCGGAGTGCGAGGATCACATTGTGCTGGATCTCCAGATTCTCCGGATCCGCCAGATTCTTAATATGGAAGAACTGCTCGACCTTGTGCACGCCCTCCTGCGTCAGGTTCACGACCTTATCCTTCTCGTTGACGATGAAGTCTCCCGTCTCCTCCTGCTCCACACCCATGAGCGCGTCCATCTTGGAGTACTCAGGAATATCCTCGCCCCTTTTCAGCTGCTGGGCTAAAACATCGCAGGCCTCATAGAGCTTTGTGGACTTGCCGCTCTGGCCGGAAATGATGAGCGGTGTGCGCGCCTCGTCGATCAGCACCGAGTCCACCTCGTCAATAATCGCATAGTGGAGTCCCCGCTGTACGAGCTGCTCCTTGTAAATTACCATGTTGTCGCGCAGATAGTCAAAGCCCAGCTCGTTGTTCGTAATATATGTAATATCACATGCATAGGCCTCCCTGCGCTCGTCGCTGGTCATATCGTTCAGCACACAGCCCACGGTCAGTCCCAGAAACTCATGGACTTGTCCCATCCACTCTGCGTCACGCTTCGCCAGATAGTCGTTGACCGTGACGATATATACGCCCTTTCCCTCTAAGGCATTCAGATACGCGGGCAACGTGGACACCAGAGTCTTTCCCTCTCCGGTCTTCATCTCCGCGATACGTCCCTGATGGAGAATGATGCCGCCGATGATCTGCACGCGGTAGTGCTCCATGCCAAGCGCCCGGCGCGCCGCCTCCCGGACTGCCGCATATGCCTCCGGCAGCAGATCGTCCAGCGTCTCTCCCTTTTCCAGCCGCTCCTTAAACTGTCTCGTCTTGTCCTTAAGCTCTTCGTCCGAGAGCTTCCCCATCTCTTCCCTATAACCCTCTACCTTGTCCACGAGGGGATAAATGCGCTTCAGCTCCCGCTCGCTGTGCGTACCAAAAATTTTGGATAATGTTCCCATAAATTTACTCCTATCACATAGAATGCCACTATTGTATCACTTTTCAAGGGTTTTCACAACTGTGGGTTGGAAATGTTTTATGAACTTTTTATGAATTTTCTGTTGACCTGCACTGAGAAACTATGTAGGAGCGGGGTCATCCCGCTCTTTTATTCCGCCCGGATAATCGGCTGTATCTGTCTGCCCCGCATGGCCGCCTCAATGGTTTCCGGCAGTAGCTCCATCTTCGCGATCATGGAGTTGGGCTTGCTCTTGAAATTATCCTGCCCGAAGGGGACAAAATAGATATTCTTCATGTTCATCAGTCCGCCGATGGTCTTAAAATTCACCCCCAGCGCGTCGTTGGTGGAGATTGCGATCACTAAGGGCTTGCCGTTTCGCATGTGCGCCTTGGAGGCCATGAGCACCGGCGTATCCGTGATGCCGTTGCACAGCTTCGCGGCGGAATTGCCCGTACAGGGCGCAATCACCATAATGTCTAAAAAATTGTTGGGGCCGATGGGTTCCGCCTGCTGCATCGAAAGTATCCCCTCATTCCCGGTAATCTCGCAGATTCCCTCCACGAACTCCTTTGCGCTGCCAAAGCGCGTGTCGCAGCTCTGTGCCTGATAAGAAAAGATGGGAATCACGTTTGCTCCCATCTCCGTCAGACGCACCACCTCTTTGCGGGTCTTGGCAAATGTGCAAAAGGAACCGGTAATCCCGTATCCTATATTACAATTTGAAAAATCCATGATATACCCTCTCTCTTTTCTTCCTCAGGGTGCGCATAGCCGCCAATTGCATCCGCCAGTACCTTCGCGCTGCTCTTCGTGGTGTAGATGCCCGGCAGCCCCAGCGCGGGAATCACCTGGATGCTGTGTACCTCCGCCGCCGCAAGATCCGTGCCGCCGGGGCGGGAGGCGATATCTAAAATCACCGTATCCGGGTGCATCTCCTTTAGCATCGGCTCCTTTAGCACCATGGCGGGAACAGTATTGATGATGGTTCTTGCCCCATAGACCTCCTCCGGCCCGTAGGAGAAATCCACCGCCACATGCCCCTCCGCCTGCGCCCGCTTCCGGTCTTTGGGATTCCTAGCGAGAACCGTCACCTTCGCCCCCATGGCCTTTAACAGGTTCGCCACTTCCCTGCCACAGCGGCCGTACCCGGTGACGATGATCTTCTGCCCCAGAATCGAGTAATCACTGTACTTGAGAAGCTCCGCCACTGTCGCCTCCGCTGTGATGCGGGCATTTCGCACTGCAACGTTTTCATCTTTCATTAAATCGTAATATAATATATTTTTATCTGTGAAATTTCTCACCCAGCTGTCGGAAAAGCTGCCTCCCATCACCGTCAGCGGCGTCTGTCTTTCCTTGGTTAATTCCTCATTTAATAACTTTACTATCTTCGCATGTTTTTCTATTTTTGAAACGGGTGTTGGAAGAATGATTCGGTCACAGGAGCCCAGGAGCTCTCCCGCCTTTTTCTCGTCGTATCTTCGCTTCCAGTCCACCGGACATACCCTGCCTGAAAGATAATCTGCAATGTGCCTCTGTCTGGCATCTGTAACAAAGACTGCTGTATTTCCGGCCATAATAAAACGCTCCCTTCCATATATCATATGAAAGGGAGCGTTTAAGCGTTCATATTATAATTGTGTCTCGACAAAGATATCATAGATGGCGTGGATGGCCTCCTCGAAATCATCATTGCTCACGCCAATGATGATATTCAGCTCCGAGGAGCCCTGGTCGATCATCTTGACATTGATGCTGGCGTGCGCCAGAGCGGAGAAAATCCTTCCCGCCGTCCCTCTGGTGGACTTCATGCCGCGCCCCACCACTGCGATCAGTGCAAGATCCGCCTCCAGGTCAATCACATCGGGCTGCACCAGCCGGCGTATCGCGCTGATCACCTGCTGCTCCTTGCCCTCAAACTCCGCCTGATGGACAAATACCGTCATGGTATCAATGCCCGAGGGCATGTGCTCGATGGATATGCCGTTCTCCTCAAATGCCTGCAGCGCCTTCCGGCAGAAGCCCACCTCCGCATTCATCATGTCCTTGTCGATATTGACCGCCACAAAGCCCTTTTTGCCTGCGATTCCGGTAATCGTATACTCCGGCTTCTGGCAGGTGCTCTCCACGATCAGCGTGCCCTCCGCCTCCGGGTCGTTGGTGTTGCGGATATTGATGGGGATGCCCGCCTTGCGCACCGGGAAGATTGCATCCTCGTGCAGGACGGATGCGCCCATGTAGGACAGCTCCCGCAGCTCCCTGTAGCTGATCACCTTAATCGCCTTAGGGTTCTCAATGATTCTCGGATCCGCCACCAGACAGCCGGACACGTCCGTCCAGTTCTCATACATAGAGGCATGGCAGGCCTTTGCCACGATGGAGCCCGTGATATCTGAGCCGCCCCGGGAGAAGGTCTTTACACTGCCGTCCGCCCCCGCGCCGTAAAAGCCGGGTATCACAGCGCGCTCGCATTTTTCGAGGCGTTTGGACAGTACCTTATCGGTCTTCTCCGCGTCAAAGTTTCCGTCCTCATCAAAGAAAATCACCTCCGCCGCGTCGATAAATGTATAGCCGAGGTACTTCGCCATGATAATTCCATTTAAGTATTCGCCCCGGGATGCCGCGTAATCCACACCGCATTTGTGTTTGAAATTCTCTGAGATGGTTTTAAACTCCTCGTCCAGGGAAAGCTTTAAGCTCAGACCATTGATAATCGAATCGTACCTGTCTTTGATCTTCATAAGCGGCACACGGAACTCCTCGTCCTTCTCCGCTAAGGCATAGCAGGAATACAGCATATCCGTGACCTTCGTATCTTTAGCGTTCCGCTTGCCCGGCGCGCTCGGCACTACATATTTGCGCGATTTGTCCGCGCGGATAATCTGCCCCACCTTCGCGAACTGCTCTGCGCTCGCAAGGGAGCTTCCTCCGAATTTAACAACTTTAACCATTTTGCACTGCTCCTCATATCTCATTTCTTCATTCTATAACGAACAGTAACCATTATACGACCTTCCTGTGAGATTCGTCAATTTTTTTCTGGAAATTATTCGATATACCGGACGTCATAGCTCATGGCTCCGGTTCCGCCGTCGATTTCAAGAATCCCGTAAGAGGGCGGCACCCCATAGGGCGGAGAGCCAATGCTGCCCGGATTCAGAAGGGTGATTCCATTATGTGTCTCGTAAAATACCCGGTGGGTATGCCCGAAAAGGGCGGCGTCCACCTCCCGCTCCTTTGCTCCCAGCTCCAGAGCCAGATACCCCGCCTTGACGTTGAAGGTGTGCCCGTGACAGAGCAGCACCCGCTTCCCCTCAATCAAAAGCACGCGTTCCAGGAATTCATGCTCATAGTCACAGTTCCCCGGCACCCGCTCCATGGGGATTGTCGGGAACTTCCTCTTTAGCTGCCCGGCATCCGCCCAACAGTCCCCCAGATGTATGATCATATCGGGGGAGACCGCTGTTGCCGCGAAAACCATGTTATTCAGATTGCCGTGGGAGTCACTCAGAACTAAGATTTTTTTCATAAATTACAAACGTTTCCACTGTCTGCTGCACTTGTAATAGGAATAAAACATACAATGCTCCGCCTCGCTGCAGCGAGCCGGGGCGCTCTCAATGTTACACTGGCAGTTCACAATCGCATCTGCCTTGCCCTTACAGCTGCCCCTCAGCATTACATCATCCAGCACTTCGTCCGCCATCACATTCTCCTTCTCAAAAAGTCTTATATATTGTTCTCAACTTTTCTCATTATACAATATGTTGTAGCCAAAGGCTATAAGGCAATTCTCACAAATAGGAGCCGATCTTTTGTCCAATTTTTCACTTGACGAAATGGACAAAATCGGTTAGGGCTCACCGTTTTTCCTTTTGCAGCTCTTTTTTCGAGTAAATCTGAAAGTACACCAGATTGATCACAATTCCAAAAACCGTGGCCGTCGGCGCCGCCGCACCGATATAGACCAGCGAGTCCGGCATATAGCGCGACATGGCGTAAGCCATGGGCAGGCGCACGAGAAAGGACTGGGCGATGCCCTGCAGCATAACAAAGAGCGTCTGGTTATGGCCGTTGTAGTACCCGATAAAGGAAAAGAGGATCGAGGTCACAATCGCCTCGAGGCTAAAGCCCTGCAGATACTCCGCCGCCTTTAGCTGGTAGAGGGCATTGTCAGTAAAGAGGGAGGCCAGTACCTGCCCGCCAAAGAAAGCCGCCGCCGTCATGGCAATCCCGATACAGCCGCCGAAAAGCATCCCGTAGCCCATGGACTTCTGCGCCCGCCGCTCTCTTCCCGCCCCCACATTCTGGGCGATAAACGAGGACATGGACTGCATCAGCGCCGAGGGCACGAGCATCACGACGGACACCAGCTTGTTGGCGATGCCGTAGCCCGAAGAAGCCGCCAGCCGCATGGCTTCGGTGGTGCCCATACCGTTTACGAAGGACAGCAGGCACATGAAGGAGAGCTGGGTCAGAAATTCCTGAAAGGCGATGGGGATTCCCAAAAGTATGAACCGCTTCACCTCGGAGGAAAAGGCAAGGTCTGACCTCTGCAGGGAAAAGGGCAGATCAATTCTCCTGCACACCAGAAGAGAGAGCACAAGGCTCACCGCCTGCGCGAGCACCGTGGCGAAGGCCGCACCCGCCACGTCCCAGCGGAAGACCGCGACAAACAGCAGGTCTCCGACCACATTGACCGCGCAGGCAATCCCCACAAACAAAAGCGGCAGCCTCGAATTCCCGATTCCCCTGAAAATACTGCTCATTAGATTGTAGCCGATAATGAACACGATGCCGCCGCCGCAGATGCGGATATAGCTGACGGTCTTTTGGTATGCATCCGCAGGCGCCTGCATGAGCGACGCAAGCGCCGGGGCAAGGATAAGAAGCAACACCGTGAGCACCGCCGCAATCAGGGCAAAGGCCAGAATGGCGCCGCCGATCACCTGCCCTAATCGCCTGCGCTCCCCCTCGCCGATATAGCGGCCCATGAGAACTGTAACGCCCATGGCCAGGCCGCAGAGGATAAACACGACCATATTGATCAGGCTGCTCCCGGTGGACACCGCGGAGATGCTCTCGTCCGTCCCGAACCTTCCCACCACGAGAACGTCCACCGCGCCGTACATGGTCTGTAAAATCAGCGCTCCCAGTATCGGGAGCATAAAGCCTACCAGCTTTTTAAAGATACTTCCCGTCGTAAAATCCATGTTATCATTCTTACGCTGCTCTTCGCCCATCTCAGTCCTCCGCGTTTTTAACATCTATTCTTTTAATTAAATTTAGATTGAATTTATCCACTATGTCCATACAGCCCTTGTAGCCCACTGTGTCCGCCATCTGCTCTGTGCTGTGGGCGTCAATGCCTAAAAGCACCTTGTTCCCCACCTCCCCGGCAAGCCGCCAGAAACGCTCCGCCGGATAATGTTTGCCGCTGCTCATGCCGTTCATATTCAGCTCCAGCGGGATATCCATCTTCTTAAGCGCAGAGCACATCCGCGTCATTTCCCAGTCGTACACCGAATCCAGCCCCTGATAGTTCATCATGTCCGGGTGCGCCAGATATAAAAAGCTGCCCGTCTCCATCCCGGCGATCACCGTGTCCACATACTCCCGGATGCGCCCCTCGTCCCCGGTGGGCGTCCCGGTATAACAGCCATCCGCCTCATTTCCCAGAAAGTGCTGCCCCATAATCAGGTAATCACAGTCCAGCATCCGGAACATATACATCTGGTCATCAAAATATTCCTTAATATATTCCGCCTCAAAGCCGACATACAGCCGGATACGTCCCCGGTACTCCCTGCCAAGCTGCCGGATCGTCTGCACATACTCCGAAGCCTGCTCCATTCCCATGCGAATCCCGGACACATAGCCACAGTCCGCAGGAAAAGGCACATGGTCGGAAAAGCCAAGCTCCCGGATTCCCATCTGCATCGCCAGCTCGATATACTCACGCTCTGTTCCCGTAGCGTGCTTACACCGCCATGTGTGGGTATGATAGTTTGCCGTCATGTATTCCATTGCTCTGCCGCTCTCCATCTAAAGGTAATTGGAAAGCCCGATGCGCGGGGCATTCCTATACCACTATAGCACAAATGGGCAGAATTTCCTACCTGCAATCTTTCTTTTTTTGTTTACGCCGGACGAAAAATGTATTAGGATAAAGAAGGAGTTATACATCACAGCACCAAGGAAGAAAGGGAATAACACATGATTTCATGTCCAAGCTGCGGCGGTAATGTCAAATTCGACATTCCCTCCCAGAAACTCACCTGCGACTTCTGCCATGAGCGCTTTGACCCCTATGCCTTTGAGGACAAGACAAAAGACGCCGAGGAATCGACCTCCAGTGAACAGACCGAAGACGGCGAATTCGAGGTAACCATCTTTACATGTCCCCAGTGCGGCGGAGAGATTTTAAGCACAGACAACGCAGCCGCCGGCTTCTGCAGCTTTTGCGGAGCCTCGACGATTCTGTACAGCAGAATCAGCCACGAAAGACGCCCCAATTTCATCATTCCGTTTAAAAAGACAAAGGAGGACTGCAAGCAGGCCTACGCAGAGCTGATGAAGAAGGCGATTTTTGCCCCGAAGGAGCTAAAGGATCCGTCGTACATCGACAGCTTCCGCGGGATTTACATGCCCTACTGGGCATTCTTCATCACACAAAAAGGAGCCATGCAGCTTCCCGCCTACAAGGAGTACAGGCGGGGCGACTACATCTATAAGGATCACTTTAGCCTGGACGGCAGCCTGGACGCCTACTACAAGGGGCTCTCCTACGACGCCTCCTCCTCCTACGACGACAGCATCAGCGAGACTCTGGCGCCCTATGACCTGAAAGGAATGAAGGCCTTCACTCCCGCCTATTTAAGCGGTTTTTACGCGGACACGGCGGACGTTGCCCCCTCGGTGTACCAGCCGGAGGCGGAAGCCACGGCCACAGAGCAGAGCGTAAAGCAGATCGGCCGCGTTCCCGCTTTCGCCAGCTACAGCATCAAGGATTCGGCCGCCACCCAGGCGCTCCACACCAAAACGGAGCATGTGGACAGCACCATGTTTCCGGTGTGGTTCATGTCCTACCGCAGGAGGGACCGCGTGGCCTATGTAACAGTGAACGGGCAGACCGGAAAAATTGCGGCGGATATCCCGATCGCCCCCATGAAATATTTCCTCAGCTCTCTTTTGCTGGCGGTTCCGCTGTTTTTTGTGCTTATGCTTTTTACCCTGCTGCCAAAGGTACTGGTGGGCGTCACCATCTTCCTCGCCGTACTGGCGCTGATTCTCTACTCCGTGGAGATCGGTAAGATACGGAAGAAGGATTCCGGCGCAGACGACCGGGGCAGGCTCTATAAGAAGGGAATCCGCATCGGCACGCGGACGGCGGCGCCCAGCAAAAAATCCAGTGCGGACTACTGGATATCAGCGTTTGTCATTATCATTGTTCTTTTCAATATATGGCCGCTGTTTGCCCTGCTGCCCGGGACGATTATGACTACGCTGCTGGTGGGCGTTGGCGCAATTGCGCTGTTCGTGATTATTGTGAAGCTCGCCAAAAAGCCAAAGGCAAGCGACGGGCTGCCGGAGATGCCGGCCAGCAGCGCCAAGAGCGTGGTGGGCTATATATCCTCCATTCTGGCGATTGTGCTCGGTGCTCTTGTCCTGATTTTACATCCCGTGTCCGATCTCTACTATTACAGTGCGGGAATCGGGGGACTTATCGCTGTCGGCCTTTGTATGTGGGACATTATACGCAACTACAATATTCTGTCCACCCGGCCGCTGCCCCAGTTTGAAAAGCAGGGAGGTGATGACCGTGCGTAAAAAACATATTTCTTTCAAAAACATATTCCATCTTGCGGCGGCTCTTCTCGTCCTGCTGCTGTCCGTCACTCCTGCCCACGCCATCGTGCAGGACACAAACGACAGCACGGGCTACACGCTCCTCATCGACGATTCGGCCGGTTATTTTTCGGATTCCGAGACCCGGGCCCTGCAGACGCTGATGGAGGAGATCACCGAATACTGCAACGTGGCGGTTGTCACCACGACCGACCACGACGGCTACAATACGGAGGATTTTGCCGGAACCTATTTCGAGAACTGCTTTGGCTCCCACACGAGCGGTACGCTGTTTGTCATTGACCGTCACCTGAACGAGATTTTTCTCTACAGCGACGGGGACGCCAGAAAAACCATCACGGATTCCAAGGCGTACTCGATTACGGACAACACCTATATCTATGCGACCAGCTCCCGGGATTACGACTACTATACCTGCAGCTACAAGACGATGGAGCAGGTACTTGCCCTGTTAAACGGCAGGCGGATTGCAGAACCCATGAAGTACATATGCAGCGCACTGCTGGCCATTATTCTGGCACTTCTAATCAACTACATCATCGTCATGTGTCTGTCCCGCGCGAAAAAGCCGGACGTCCAGCAGGTGCTCTCCGGTACCTACACGGGCTTTCACGTTGCAAACACGAATGTCCGCTTCATACACCAGACCAAGACCTACAGCCCGCAGAGCTCCGGCAGCGGCGGCCACGGTGGCGGTGGCGGCGGTGGTGGTGGCGGCGGCCACAGCGGCGGCGGTGGCGGCCATTCCATTTAATCGTCATTATATTTTATGGAGAAAGTATGCTTCCAGAAGAGTTTTTAAAAAGAATGCAGGAAATGCTGGGGGACAACTACCCCGCATTTCTTGACAGCTATAGCAGGGAATGCTGTCATTCCCTGCGAATCAATCCGTTAAAAGAAAAATCAAATTTGCTTTTAAGAAACCCTACCTTTACCCTGCGTCCTGTTCCATGGGAGGCGGACGGTTTCTATTATGCCTCCACGGAAGCCTTCGGCAAACACCCCTACCATGCGGCAGGGGTGTATTACATTCAGGAGGCCAGCGCCATGGCGGCCGTCCCCTGCCTTGCGCCCCGGCCGGGGGAGAGGATACTCGATCTCTGTGCCGCTCCCGGCGGCAAGAGCACACAGCTTGCGGCAGCCATGCGTGGCGAAGGGCTTCTCGTCAGCAATGAAATCCACCCCGCCCGGGCGAAAATCCTCTCGGAAAATATCGAGCGCATGGGAGTTGCCAACTGTCTGGTGCTAAACGAGTCCCCGGAGGCTCTCGCAGGCATCTTCGAGGGATTTTTTGACAAAATTCTCGTGGACGCCCCCTGCTCCGGGGAGGGAATGTTTCGAAAGAATCCCGACGCCTGCGCCGAGTGGAGTCCGGAGAATGTGAGACTCTGCGCCGACCGCCAGCTTGCGATCTTATCCTGCGCGGCCTCCATGCTCCGCCCCGGCGGACGCATGGTCTACAGCACCTGCACCTTCGCCCCGGAGGAGAACGAGGGGACTGTCAGCCGCTTTTTAAAAGCGCATCCGGACTTCTCGGCCGTTCCCGCTAATCCCCACCCGTCCATGTCCGCCGGGAATCCTGCCTGGATAAACGACCCGGCTCCCGGTATCGAGCACACCGTCCGGCTTTTTCCGCACTGCCTCTGCGGGGAGGGACATTTTCTCGCCCTGCTGCAAAAGGAGGGGGAACCCGGCTCCCGGCGGCTGTTCCCCGGCGGGGACAAGGCCGATGTTCCGGAAAAGGACTGTAAGGAGTATCTGGAATTTTGCGACAGCGCCCTCTTGTCGCGGCCAGCGGGCAGGCTGCTCCGCTTTGGGGAGCAGCTCTACCTTGCCCCAGAGGAGCTTCCCTCCATCCGGGGGCTTCGTGTGCTGCGCCCCGGCCTGCATCTGGGCACGCTGAAAAAGAACCGTTTTGAGCCCGCCCATGCCCTTGCGCTCGCACTGCCGCCGGGTTCGGCCGCCCATGTGTGGGAGCTGCCCTCCACGGACAGTACGATACGCGCCTACTTAAACGGGCAGACCTTCCCCGCAGACGGGCCGAAGGGCTGGTATCTGATCACCGTGGACGGATACAGCATCGGCTGGGGCAAGCTTGCCGGGAATGTAATGAAAAACCACTATCCCAAGGGGCTGCGCACTCTTTCATAAAAATTAGTGCTTGGCAATACTGTACAAACGCTGTATAATAGAGGTAATACACAGAAAAGAGGGTAGGCCGTGAATAACCGAAAGTACATGCGAACGAGACAATTGAAGCCCGGCATGAAGCTGGATCACCCGGTGGTGGACCGGCTGGGACGCAACCTTGTCGCCCGGGGCGCCGCGCTGGACGAGTACATGATCGAAGCCATGATCAAGATGGGCATTATGAGCGTGTATGTGCAGGAGGACGAACCGGAAGAGGAGAAGGAAAAGGAAATCCCGATGTGCGAGGAGGCGAAGCGCAATATCGAAAAGCTCCACACAGAGGATCGCGCCAACGTCACCTTAAGCGCCAGCGTGCGTGCGCGGGTGGCCGAGGGCATTCAGTACATATACAACAACACGGATTCCGCGGAGATGACCAGCGCCACCGTCAGCATCGCCGACGATCTGATGAGCGCCATCAATGATAATAACGCGATCGCCATTGATATCTCCGCCCTTAAGACCAGCGACGAGTACACTTTCAAGCACAGCGTGGACGTGGCCACGATCGCCATGATCATCGCCAAGCAGCAGGGCTGTACGCCGCAGGAGATTCACGAGATTGGCGTCACGGGACTCCTGCATGACGTGGGCAAGACCAAGGTGCCCTTAGAGGTCTTAAACAAGCCCGGCAAGCTGGACGATGAGGAATTTGCCGTGATGAAGCAGCACTCGATTTTTGGCTACCAGATTATCAAGGACCGCCCGGAGGTCTCCCCGGCGGTCTGTCTCGGCGTGCTTCAGCACCATGAGAAGACCAACGGCAGGGGCTATCCCATGGGCGTCACCGACAAGCAGCTCTCTCCCTATGCCCGGATTCTCTCCGTGGCGGATATCTACGACGCGCTGGTGACTGAGCGCCCTTACAAGAAGGCATTTTCCCAGCGGGATGCGGTGGAGATGATTATGTCCATGACCATGGAGCTGGACATGAAGGCGATGAAGAGTTTCCTCGAGAGCATGATCCTCTACCCTGTCGGCAGCATCGTAGAGCTGAGCAACGGGGAGAAGGCAAAGGTCGTAAAAAATATTCCCCACTATATCCTCCGCCCCACCGTGGTGGGTCTTTCCACCGGAAAGGTGTACGAACTGGGGGAAGATTTAAACTGCGCAAGCATTATTATATTGTGATTTGATTTTATACCCGCGTTGCATTCCTGGCCGGATGTTTATTTGGATGTTTTCCTGATATTCATTCGGCCAGATATTGTGTGTAGATATCCACATGATCGTAGATGCATCTCCAGCTGCTGCTGGAGCCTGCGGTCACACAGATGTACTCTCTTCCGCTGTGGTCACTGGCAAGGCTGGCTGCGCAGCTCCCGGACTGGTTCACATAGCCGGTCTTTGCGCACAGCACCTCTCCGTGGGTGTCCTTGTCCTCAATTCTGCGGAGGAACCAGTTGGAGATCGTGATTCCCTCCGGATGCTGTTCGGTCACGCTCGTCGTGTATTTATGGGCGGAAAGCACCTCGCGGCACCACGGATCGTCCGTCGCCGCCTTTAAGATCACCGCCATATCATAGACCGTGCTGTAATGCTCCTCGTCATAGAGTCCGACGCAATTGGTAAAATGCGTGCTCTCTGCAAGCCCCATATCTGCAAGTTTTTCATTCATCAGTTCCACAAATGCCTCATGGGAACCCGCCACATAGGTGGCAAGCCCCACCGCGGAATCCGCACCCGAGGGAAGGATTGTCCCGTAGAACAGATCCCGGACGGTCATCACCTCATCCACCTCAAAGCCCGTATTGCTGCAATCGTGTATATAACTGTAATCTGTGATCTCTCTTGTCATGGTGAAGGGCGCATCCAGCTCCTCCTCAGAAATGTGCTCGGAAGCCACCAGCACCGTAAGGATTTTTGTCATGGATGCCGGGCTGATCCTCTCGTACACGCCATTCCCGGCAAGAATCTCTTCCTTTTCCACATCAATCAAAACACCGTTGCCGCTTACCACGCTCTCGTGAAAGCCCCCGGTATCCCCGGTCGTGTGTGCCTCAAAGCTAAAGACAGGAACCGCCCCGCTCTCTGCCCCTGTCTGTGTCTCTGTCTCCGGGACTGCCGCTGAAATGAGCGTTTCACTCTCCGTCGGCGCAATATACCTGGGATCCTCCTTCTTCCCCCGCAGCCCCAGTACGGTTACGAGCACTGCGAGCGAGACTGCCAGCACCCCGGCGGCCGCCGATACTGCAAGCGTCATGCGGCGGCGGCTCTGCCTGTTTTGTGTCTGCTGCCTCCGCTCCCGGCGGCGTGCCTCCTGCCTGATCTGCTCCTCTATATCCCAAAGCTCGTCCTCAAAATCAAAATCTTTCATGCCTTACTATTCCTTCTCCTCGTTTATTGGCGCGGACGCCTATAAAAAGTATAGACATCCTGGACAAATGACGCAAGAAAAATTCAAAAAGTTTTGACAATTTTTTGGATTGGTATGATAATAGATTTATGAGTAAGAAGGGAGCGTAAACAGATGAGTTCTGGATCGGCAAAAAAGTTTTTTCAGCGGGCGCGTATCCTGCTGCTTGCAATACTTTTGTGTCCCCCTGTTTTTGGGACTTCTGTACCGGAGGCTGCGGAGAAAAAGCGGACTGTCCGCATCCCCTGCGGAATCAACTCTCTTTTATACCTTGACGCGAGCGGCGAACCTGCCGGGAACTGCAATGCTTACCTTGACAAGCTGGCGGAAATCAACAACTGGGAATACGAATATGTGGACACCACATGGACGGAGGCGGTCGAAATGCTGGGAACCGGGGAAATTGACCTGCTTTTTCCCACCAACTACACCCCCGAACGGGCAGAGGCCATGGATTTTTCCAGTCTTGCAGGCGGCTATGTTGCCCCCGGTCTTTTTACCAAAGCGGACAGCGGCTATTACTATGAGGATTTCGCCTCCTTTAACGGCGCAAAAATCGCCGTGACAAAGGACACCTCCAATGAACTGGAGCTTATCGAATTTGCTAAAAACCGGGGCTTTACCTATGAGCCGGTCTATATCGACTCCGCGGAAGAAAAGACGCGCGCGCTGGAGCAGGGCGAGGTGGACATGGTCATCTTCAACGCCTCCAATGAGCTTCCCAATGCGGTTCTCGCGGCTGTTTTGGAAGCGCAACCCTTCTACTATACAGTAAAATCCGGAAACGACACTCTCCTTACGGAGCTGAATCACGGTATGCAGCAGCTTTTGAACAGCTTCCCCGACCTCGTCGCCGATACACAGCACAGCTGTCTCGTCGGAAATAATCCCAGCTCGCTGGCGCTGACCGAGCGGGAGCGGGAATTCATCGAATCCGGGACAGAGATTGTCATCGGCTTCTATGAAAATACGGAGCCGCTCGCCTATGTCAGCGACGACGGAAACTACGACGGCATCTATATCCGCCTGCTGGAGAATATCCGTGAGACCTCCGGCTTAAACCTGACATTCCGCCCCGTCAGCCGGAACGAGAGCTGGCAGGAGCTTCTTGCAGGCCATGATATCGACTTTTACATCGGCTCCTCGGCGATGATTGCTGTAGAAGACCCTCTTTTGTGTACCACTGATCCCCTGCTGGAATACGAAAATGTGCTGATCACCGACTACAAATGCCGTTTTACTGAGCTGGACGTTCCAAAGATTGCCCTGACACAGGGCAGAGCCTACTGGGCCGACTATCTGGAATCTATGCTGGGTGAGGCGGAGATTACATACTACCGTACCGCCAAGGAATGCTTAAACGCTGTCCAAAGCGGCAGGGCGGACGCGACTCTGCTCAACAATATCGAGTTCAATTATCATACCAAAAACGACCGTTTTTCTACCCTGATCCAATGGGAGCCCTACCGCTTCACCTCCGGCGTGAGTCTGACCGCCGCCGCAGATGTAGATTCCACAATGTTCTCTGTTTTTAATAAGTCGGTAGGCTTTCTCCAGCCGGAATACACCGACGCGGTCGTCAATGAATACCTCAATATGCCCTATGTCTCTGCCGACCTCATGGACATCCTGTACACCGCCCGCTTTATACTGGCAGGCTTTAGCTTCATCATTTTAGTACTGCTCACCGTAGGCATCTCCATCCTGCGTATACGCAGGCTCCGCGCGGAAGCCCAGAGGCGTGAGGCAGAGATTGAAAAACACCAGCTTAAAATCGTGGCGGCCTTAAGCCGCAGCTACACGGCCATCTACTATGTAAACTTAAATACAGATTCCTTTGAGACAATCCGCACTGCATCTCCTGAAAAGACGGCAGCCTGCGGCTTTCTCCCGTCCGAAGCCTTCCACTCTGAGGCTCTGCGGCAATATGTGAATACCTACGTCAGAGAGGAGCACCGGGAAAGCCTGCTTGCGCTCTGTGAGCCGCTGGCAATCCATACGCGCCTGAAAGAGGAGACGGATTTTTCCATACGCTATCAGGTTAAGCCCAATGCGGAGCATATGGACTTTTACGAGATGCATTTTGTTGACGTCAGTACAGATGAGAATGAGCTTGTCATGGTGTCCGGCATCCGCTGTGTGGACGAGGCCGCCCGGCAGGAGCGGGAGCAGCGGCAGCTCCTCATGGACTCTCTGGAGGCCGCCAAACGCGCCAGCCTTGCAAAATCCGATTTTATGTCCAAGATGTCCCACGATATCCGCACGCCCATGAACGCTATTATCGGCATGACGACCATCGCCTCCGCCAATGTAAACGCCCCCGAACGGGTGCAGGATGCGCTGAATAAGATTACCACCTCCAGCAGACATCTGCTGGGCTTAATCAACGAGGTACTGGACATGAGCAAGATTGAATCCGGCACCATCAGCCTGACGGAAGAGGCCTTTAACCTCTCCGAGCAGCTGAACAGCCTGCTGGTGATGGTTCAGCCGCAGATTGAAAGCCATCATCACAGCTTAAGCGTCCACACAAAAAACATTTGCCACGAGGATGTGGTGGGCGACAGCCTGCGCATCCAGCAGGTGTTTGTGAATATTCTGAGCAACGCCATCAAATATACCCCCGACGGCGGCAAAATCACGCTCTCGGTGGAGGAGCAGCCCATGCGCACGCCAAAGCTCGGCTGTTACCAGTTTGTTTTTGAGGACAACGGCATAGGCATGTCGCCGGAATATCTGGAGCACCTTTTTGAGCCCTTCTCCAGGGAAGAGGATCTGCGCACCAGCAAAATCCAGGGGACGGGACTTGGCATGGCCATCACCCACGGCATTGTACAGCTGATGAACGGAAGCATCAAGGTGGAGAGCGAGGTCGGGAAGGGCTCGCGCTTCACAGTCACCATTTTCCTCAAGGTGCAGGATTCGCAGGAGCTCGACTACTCTGCTCTCGCCGGTCTTCCTGTGCTGGTGGTTGACGATGACCCGGACGTCTGCGAGTCGCTGAACAGGCTTCTGGACGAACTCGGCATGAAGGGCGAAAGCTATACCAGCGGACAGGAGGCTCTGGAAGCGGTAAGAAACAGGCGCAAAACAGACCCTGCCCTTCACGCGGCCATTCTCGACTGGCGGATGCCGGGTATGGACGGCCTTGAGACGCTAAAGGCTCTCAAAGAGCAGCTCGGCCAAAGCTTTCCCGTCATTATTCTCTCTGCCTACGACCGCTCTGACGTCGAGACGGAAGCAAAGGAGGCGGGCGTGGACGCTTTTCTGAGCAAGCCGGTATTCAAATCCGGCCTGATCCGTGTCTTCCGGCAGCTTCAGAACGGGGAGAACGCGCAGGAGGGCAATTCGCAGTCCCTGCAGGCACTTGAGTCCAAAGACTACAGCAATGCCCGCCTCCTTCTGGTGGAGGACAATATCCTGAACCGGGAGATTGCACGGGAAATCCTGAAAATGGCGGGACTTCGGCCGGACGAAGCAGAAAACGGCAGGGAGGCCGTTGAAAAATTCGCCGCCTCCGAGCCCGGCTACTATGATCTGATTCTGATGGATATACAGATGCCGCTGATGAACGGCTACGAGGCAACTAAAGCAATCCGCGCCTTAAATCATCCGGATGCGGCAAAAATCCCTATCGTGGCCATGACCGCCGACGCCTTTGTGGAGGACATCGAAGCTGCCCGCGCCGCCGGAATGAACGACCATCTGTCAAAGCCCATTGAGCTGAAAAAGCTGAGTGCGGCTCTGCAAAAGTATCTGGGATAAAATAAAGGGAAACGGGGAAACTGATGCCGTAGCGGACAAAGCTGCACGGAGGAATTGCGGTATGAACAAATTCGGACATGTGACAATTACGAAAAATCTGATTCGCGGCATGGATCTAAAACGAAGGCATCGCTTCTGCCTGACCTTCGGGAGTATTCTGCCGGATATCCTTGTATACACCTACGCGGGCGGACACAGGAGAAGCTCCACGCAGGAGATGGTCTTTGGTAAAATGAAAAAGCTTGCGCGCTCCGGCAGGCGGGACTGTCTGTCTTTTCTGCGCCTGGGATATATCCTGCACTATGTGGAGGACTATTTTACTTATCCCCACAACGACTGGTTCACCCACGGAACAAAGAGGCATTTCTCCCACGAGTGCAGGCTTGCCATCTGCGCCTGGGATCACCGGAGGCGTCCCCTGCCGCCGGATGTCTGCCGTCCCATGCCAGTCTCCGCCCTGCCCGGCTACATTGTCCGGCTCCACGGGCACTACGCGGCAGGAAGACCCTGCATCGCCCGGGACTACCATTATATCCGCCGGGCGGGAGCGGTGCTTTTAATCAGCTATCTATGGGACTGGGAGAATTTTCCGGCAGCTTAGTTTTGCCTGCCGCGGCCTACATAGGCTCAATTAAGCCGCAGCCCAGCCTGACTCCAGAATCCCCGGCTGGCTGCGTGTGAAGATCGTCGGGCATCCCGTGAACGATCACGGTGCGGCCGACCACCTCCTCCGGGCGAAAACGGCTTGTATAGACCTGCATCCACGCATAGCCGTTGCACACCAGCACCGGGGGCAGATCCCCCGCATGATCCGGATGCTCCTGCCCTGTGGGATTATAGTGTCCGCCGGCATCGGCGAAGGGATCCTGCTCATTCCCCGTGCACGCGCCTCCCTCGTGGATATGAAAGCCCCGGAAGCCCTGCGCCGGCTTTCCGTCTGTATCCGTCACTTCCCGCAGCTCCACCCATACAATCGTTCCTCCCTGCGCCGGAAATAAGTACAACAATCCCGTCAGCTTTTTACAATTGTCACTCCCATAAATTTTCGCATGTGCAGTCGGTCTTTCCCCTACCATAATGAACCTCTGGTTTTCTGTCATTTCCATTCTATGCAAAAAAACGCAGACGGTTCCTACTCCTCCCTCGCCCAAAAGCGGGCACAGTCTACAGCGCGATGCCAGCCCTTTAAGAGCGCTCTCCGCTGATCTTCCCCCATCTCCGGCAAAAAGCTGCTCTCCAGCTGCCAGTTCCCTCGAAGCTCCTCCTTGTCCTTCCAGTAACCCACCGTCAGTCCGGCGAGGTACGCCGCCCCGAGAGCCGTGGTCTCAATGCAGCTCGGCCGGTATACGCTCGTCCCGGTGATATCCGCCTGAAACTGCATCAGCAGATTGTTGGCGCTCGCGCCGCCGTCTACCTTTAGGCTCCTTAGCGCCTCCCCCGCCTCCTGCTCCATGGCAAGGATCACATCATATGCCTGATAGGCTATAGACTCCAGCGTTGCCCGGATAAAATGCTCCTTCCGGCATCCCCTCGTAAGTCCCACCACTGTCCCCCTCGCATAGGGATCCCAGTAGGGCGCGCCCATGCCCGCAAAGGCCGGGACGAGATACATGCCGTTCGCATCCTCCACAGCTGCCGCATAGCTTTCTGTCTCGGCGGCGCTCTCTACCAGCCGCATTCCGTCCCGGAGCCACTGGACGGCGGCTCCCGCCACATACACGCTCCCCTCCAGCGCATATTCGGCCACCGTAGTCAGTCCTGCCGCAACCGTGGTAATCAGTCCCTTCCCGGAGCACACCGGACGGTTTCCGGTATGCATCAGTAAAAAGCAGCCGGTTCCGTATGTATTTTTCATCTCCCCCGGCAAAAAGCAGCACTGTCCGAACAGCGCGGCCTGCTGGTCTCCCGCCATGCCCGCTATGACGGTTTTCCCCGGCATCAGCTTTTCGTCGGTATAGCCAAAGACGGCGCCGGAGGGCGCCACCTCCGGAAGCATGGACTCCGGGATATGAAAAAGCTCCAAAAGCTCCCTGTCCCAGCAGAGCTTATGAATGTCAAAAAGCATGGTTCTCGAGGCGTTGGTGTAATCCGTCCGGTGCGCCGCTCCCCCCGTCAGGTTCCACAAAAGCCATGTGTCCACTGTCCCAAAAAGAAGCTCTCCCGCCTCCGCCGCCTCCCTTGCGCCCGCTACATTCCCTAAGATCCATGCAATCTTGCTGGCGCTGAAATAGGCATCGGCAACCAGCCCGGTGCGCTCGCGGATCAGTGCATCCTGCCCCTCTTCTTTTAGCCTGTCGATCATCGGCGCGGTGCGCCTGCACTGCCAGCCGATGGCGTTATATACCGGTTTCCCGGTCGTTTTGTTCCATACGATGGTGGTCTCCCTCTGGTTCGTGATGCCGATGGCCGCTATGTTCTCCGGACCCACGCCAAGCTCCGCCATCGCCTCGGTCATCACCGACATCTGCGACGACCAGATCTCCCTGGGCTTCTGCTCCACCCAGCCGGGCTGCGGGAAAAGCTGCCCCACCTCTTTCTGAGCCATTGCGCAGATATTTCCCTGCCTGTCAAACAGGATACACCTTGAGCTCGTCGTCCCCTGATCCAGCGCCATGATATAGCTTTCCATAAGTCCCCCTTTTTCTGTGAAATTACTGATACTTCTTTAATTTCTGCCCCATGATGATACAGATCAGGCTCCCGCTCACACCGAGCAGCAGCATCATAAGCGCCGCGCCGGAGCCCTTCCCCATGCCAAAAAGCATTTTTAAAACCGGCAGACCGCCGTATGCTCTCATAAATGGCTCGCACACGTTATCTACCATAAAACCACCGATAAACAAGCCTATCGGAATCGTGAAAAATTGAAGTGTATTGCGACATGCATACACACGCCCCTGCAGCTTCACCGGAATGCCCGTCCTGAGAA
>JAMPHB010000005.1:36648-78421 GCA_023663685.1 Blautia sp. | reverse complement strand
AATCTTGAACAGTTTCGGATAGGCGGCTGCCTCAGCTGACATGACGGGCTTTGGAGGTATCTTTGGCTTGCTTGGCATTTCTTTTCCGCTGGTTTTGAAACAGACCAGCCTTAACCCTTACGGCAATCCTGTCTTCCTGGACGGCTGCGGGCTTTCTTCCTCTGCACGGATCGAATATCCTGCTGCTCCCGGCTCTCGTCCTGTTCTTTTTCCTCTACCGGCATACTGTTGCCGCCAGCCTTCCAAAATGTCTCGCCGTCTGTGTGGAGGTATGCGCCGTGCAGACCTTCCCGCCACAGTCTGCCTGTGCATTTGACGCTTACCTGCACCCGGCACAGATTATCTCCCCTTAATCTCAATCCTGTCCAAAATTCCCTGTACGCTTATATTCCGATGCGTCAGGTACATTCTTGCCACATTCTCCACAAATGCCTTATCCATTCCCGTTGCCTGCCCGACGTCCTCCAGCGTATAGCCTTTGTCTATGTATTTCATAATCTTTTTTACCAATCGGAAAGTATCTTTCGAATGCCCGGATTCTTTTTCCGGCATCCCCCACTCCCCATTTAACTCCACTGCTTTCGCATGGCCGTAATACACCCTGATGGGATTCCGCGCCAGTAATCTGTCCCAGCTGTCCCCAATCTGCGTTCCCTTGTGCATATCCAGTTCATACAGAGGGTTCAAATCTCCCACGAAAAACAGACCATTATCCAGACATAAAGAAATACTGTCCTCGCTATGCCCCGGCGTATGTACCACTTCTCCCGCTATCCCACATTCCTCCAAAAACTGACGGCTCTCTCCACAGGAAATAAACCGGACATCCCCATCCGCAATCGGAAGATAAGAGCGGTTTCCCTCCTTTTCAAACACCCTGTCCGCATCATGGATATGCGCCCGCTGCACGTCAGCCGCCACAATCCTCACGCCGCAGCCCGCAATCTCCTGTGCAATCCCCATATGATCCGGATGGAAATGGGAAATAAACAGATACCGGATTTCCTGCACTGTCGCCCCCGCCTCGCCCAGCATCTTACAAAACTGCGGAAAAGAGCCCGCCCATCCCGTATCAAAAAGAATGCTGCCATCTGTTCCCCGGATAAGGTATGTGTTTGTAGCCGAATATTTTAATTCTATTACCATCTTATGCTCCATATCACCTCGCTGTTGTTTTTGTCCCCGTAGGAAATTCACTACTTCCGCAGGTATCGTCTGTTGCCGTGTCTAAATTAATATAACATAACGGAGCGGAATTTCTATCCCTTAACAATGCACCCGCACATGTGCATTTTTGCACACCTCTCATAACGATGCCTATGCACCGTTACGGAATGTACGAGTTGTAGATTAGGTTTCTTTCTGGAACTCTTTCTCAAAATTCCATGCTTCAAATACATTCACATAATTGGAATGTATCTGTTCTTGTTGTTTTTCCCAGCCATAACGATACTTACAGTATTTATCAATGTTATTCAGATACTCATTCACTTCTTTCAGAGCCGTTGAAACTCTATCAGACTGAATTGATAATACCGCATTCATGAGTTCATTTGCAGAAGTTACCGTGCCAGCTGGAGTGTTTTGCTGCAGACGGTCTATCTTAATTTTATTGATTGTAATCCTTACTGCATTGCATCCCTTCATAATCGGTTGCATATTGATTGCCGTTTCCTTACAGAATTTTTGGTGTGCAGAAAGCAAGAGATTTTTTTGCCTAAACGGCGCATAATCAACACTTCGTAAAGCAATAATCTCGCTTTGAATCATTCTTGTTGTTTCATCCAAAAGATTATCTGGAACAATTGCTTCTGTATTGTTTTGATAATCAGATATATTTTGCTGCATCAAAAACAATGCTTGATACAAATAAAGAGCTTGGTAAAAGATATATTCCTCCACAGATACTTTCGCACTGACATATTTTTGCACCTCGCAAATCAAAACGACAAGCATACTTGCAAACGCACCTCCAAACACTGTGAGTGCCAAATTATTTGAAAGCCATATTGTGTTTAATTCAAGTATATGCGCTTCAATATTGACTGTAGTAAAATAAGTCAATATCAAAAACACAATTGACATCACTACAGTGAATTTAATTACTTTAACACTGCCTTTCACATGAATCACCCTTTTCCTTAAAATCAAATATACTTCTTAAATGCCTTCTTCATTTTGAGCATGACATCAATCAGCCAGTCAAACTGTTCGTTCCATTGGCTTTTATCGCCGAAGATCACGCTCTTTTCAATAACGATACGACTTGCCTTACGCTCCGGCAGTTCCCTCCAGTCAAAGGTCAGTCCCGCATCAGCTTCAATGGCATCTTTGCTCTGGAATAACGAGTGGAACAGATCTTTATCTTCGCTGATATACAGTTCCACATCCAGTTCGTTTCTCTTTTGAATCTGCGACACGTCGATGTGACAGGCAGAAGAACCTACGCTGAAGTTCATCCAATGATCCAAAGACGGTTTCCTGCGATTGAAGTTCTTTGCAAACTGTGCATTTTGGAAAGCATAGTCCTGGAATGCCACCCAATAGTCATATCGTTGCTGCTGTGTCCCATTGACGGATTCGCTCTTCTTCACTTCTTTCGTCCAGTCATTTGGTTTTTCAATAACCTCAAACTTCACAGCTGGCTCGGAAGTACCTATTTTATACAGTTTAATCTCGCAGAGGAAGAAGCCGATTTTTTCATCGGTGTGGTTGTTCAGCCATTCGATAGCGGCCTTGTGTTCCTCACGGGCGTGTTTCACTACCCAGATAATCACATCCGCCGACTTGCCTGACGCATAGGTTATCAGTTTGCCGAGGTGGTCGTGGTTTGTGTCCTCCAGTTGATTCTCAATGATGATTTTCCGGTCCGTCCCCGTTTCGGAGGCAAAGATATCGACATTAAAATCTCCCACGGAAGATTCCGTCTCATCAACGGTAATATCAAGCCCCACTGCATCCGCGAGGAGAGCGATGTTATCATCCTGCGAGAGCCACGGTGTGAAATCTAAGGCTTCATGCGGCCATACCGTCCGTAAATCTCTTATTTCTTCAAGTCTGCTTAAATTCACCATTGTCTTACTCCTCCTCACGTTTTACATAGGTTAGTTCAATGTCGTACCCTAAGGACTCTAGCATCTGAATGAAAGTCTTGTTGACGATGTTTTCGCTTCTTTTTATCAGTCGATTTACATAGGACGGAGCAGTCCCAACATATCTGCAAGCGGATTTTCTGCATCGCATGGTCTTGGGAACGGTGCATAAATAAGATACTTGCCCTCTGTATCTGACTCATTCAAAAGCCACTTGGAATACAGCCAGTTTTAGCCATTCAATATATGCAGCTTCACACTGCCTAACTGCAGCTGTGCCACTTCCTCCTCATATTCGCCTTTATCATCAAACCAGAATACGATGCGTGTATCTGACTTGGCAAATTCCGTATTCAGTTGTTCTTCAATATTCTGTAAATCCATTTTTTACCGCCTTTACATTATAAATTCTCACGGAAGTGTCATAGGAGAGGACATCGCAAGGGTCAAAATGTCTCTTCCTATGTCCTTTCCTTGTCTCTTCCCTATCCTTTCCCTGACTTCTATATGAAATCACTACCTAAAAATCCATTGTTTTCGTTTCTTATCATATGATATAGCACAAACCTTCTTTATCTCCTGGACTTCTCTTGATGCCGTTTTTTTCGACACTCCAAGTTCTGCTGCAATTAAGTCCATCGAAATTGACTTGTCCTGCTTAATCATACTTAATATCTTTACCTGTCTTTCCGATAAACCATCAATATCATCGGGATTATCTTTGACATCCTGATGCCGTACTAACGGAACCGTCAGCTTAAATACATCCCCTTCTTCAAAATCAGGCTCACCACCGGAATAAATCCTGGTATATTTATATAAATTGCGAACACCTGAACCAAGTGAATCCGCATACCCAATATTCACAAAAAAAATCGCCAGTATAGGATTTTTGGGATAAGGAGTGAAATCCTGTGATTCAATTTTCCCAACCCGCTGCGCACGATTCCAATTTTCCGTATATATTTTATCCTTCTCAATAATCAGCTTAGCAGGAAAAGCACTCGCAAATTCTCTGTGTACAAGAAGATTACTGACGATCTCCCTTGCAATTGCACTTCTTACGCTCATATTAACATTATCAATCAGAAAAAATTTATCATTCGTATGTTTTGCTGTAAATTCCATCAGCAAATCATAGCTTTCAATTAAATTGCTCTCCACAATTAGCCGATCATCATAACGATCCATATTTTCTTCACGATAAATTGCATCTGTTTTGTATCCCGGCACGCAGGAAAGAATCGCTTCCTTCGTACCAAAGAGCAATATACAGGCCATATTATAGCCTTCCTTACCGGTCTTTCTGTCTTTCTCATACAGTCCTGCACTTTTTAAGAGTTCCATATCGGACATATCTTTCCACGGATGTCCTTTATATTTATTTACAGCCATCTGCCTTGCTTTTCCAATCAAATCTACGCACAAGTCATCCTCTTCTGCATATGGAAAAATCGTCCGTTCTGTATACGTTGCTGATTTCCTGCCAGATATGTTTGTTACCAAATCTGCCGATGTAGACACATCCTGGTCTGCATCCCCATTACGGTCATAAATCTTACCATTGCAAAACTCTATCTGGGAAGTTACCGGAATATAAACCCACAAAACTTTCATACCCTTGTATTCGATTTCTTCAAGGTTCAGGTAAAGTGATGGATGTATCTTCTGCGGATTGTTCAGCATATTCACAAAGTTTTTCTTCATATCCACGATACAATTCGGATTGATGCCAATCACAACACCTTTATGATCAACTTCCTTTACTCCTAACAACATATATCCACCATAACGATTAGAAAATGAGCATACTGTCTCAAATACGCTGTTGCTTAATCCATTTACACATTCCTTGTATTCGATTGTAAATCCCTCGCCGGATTCTAATAATTCCTCTAATTTTTCAATCGTCATAAAACCACCTTATTTCTTTGTTGATTTTCTATTATAATTTTGCCACTTCATCCTCGTCCCACCTTTATGTCAAGGCTAAAACATTTGTATGCTATGCAATCAAATCAGCCAACACATATGATGGTATTTCCTTCTCTTCTTCCAGTATCTCATCCATCCAACATAATAAGCAGCCTTTCATTTTGTTCTATCCGTCTGTACTATTAGCCTTGCAATATACAGATCTAATACATGACTTATGGACTTTCAGAATGATCATATATTGATTAAAAGTCCTAAACCTCCACTTCAAGCCCAATTATACAAATTATAAGACATAAGCAAAAGCCATTCAATCAACCCTAGTAAAAAGTAAAACAACAAAAACTTCAATTCTTGAAAATACGCAGCCAGCCTCAAAGCTGTTGCCAGTGACAGATTGCAGTTGTCACTCTCCGCTGTTATAATCGTTCGCCTGCTCACATCTACTCCTCATCATATGAACCAGTCAAAAACTACTATCTCGATTATAGCACATTTCCAGCACAATACAGTCCTATAATTTGTACTCATTCATTTTTCAAAACTCATCCAGAGATTCGATTTTATTCATTTATAACAAACGGACAAAACATTAAGTACCATAAACAGTATTCAATCGTTTAATCTCTTCTTTCATCATCTCCACTACTTTCGGCGGTCCTGATATGCGTACACCATCACCTAAGCCAATAATCCATCCAAAAACAGTCCACTGACAGCCACATTTACCGTCACTTTAAAATGTTCCTCATCCACCTTGGAAAAAGGTATATCCCTTCCAAAACGATCTATGATGATTCCGGTCAGTGTCAATTTCTTCATTTTATCAACACGATAATGCCTGATTTCCTGCGACTTATCATCAAATGCAATCAGATAATACCACTCATCGTTCCAACATACGCCCCAGGGAGAAACACTGTAATACTCCCCACCATGCCGGAGTTCCTGCTTCTTATCCACGCTCCAGTTAAAATATTGGAACCGTATCTTCCTATCACTATTGATTGCAGAATGTATCACATCTATGTTGTAGTAAATGCTCTCATTCATGGTTTTTTCTGTGGGTATCATCTGTTTTCTGCAACATAATCTGATACAGATAAAGCAATTTCCCTGATTTCCTCACATGCAGATTTGCTCTCCACAGCCGTCAAATCCATCCCATCAAAGTTCGTCCCATTTCAAATGTGAGGCTTGACATCAAGTTTGGAAAGCAACACGATAGATTCAACATGCACCGTTCCCGGAAACATATCCACGCAGCACGCCCGCTCCACCACATACCCCCTCGCGATAAACGCCTCCAAATCCCTCGCCAGACTGGTAGGTTTGCAGGAGATATAGACCAGCCTGTCCACCCCGTAGGCGATGATCTTTTCCAACGCCCGCGGATGAATACCGTCCCTCGGCGGGTCTAAAACAATACAGTCCGGCTTCGCCTCAATGGTATCGAGCATCTTAAGCACGTCCCCCGCAATGAAACGGCAGTTTGTGAGACCGTTTAAAGCCGCGTTCTCTTTTGCCGCGGCCACCGCCTCCTCCACGAGCTCCACGCCGACCACCTCCCGGCACACCGGCGCAAGCAATTGTGCGATTGTTCCCGTGCCGCTGTAAAGGTCGTAGACCGTCTTGTCCCTAAGACAATCCGGGGAATCACCGAGAATAAATTCCCGCGCCGTCTGGTACAGCACCTCCGCCCCCAGAGAATTTGTCTGGAAAAACGAAAAAGGAGTAATCTGAAACCTGAGTCCCAGCAGCTCCTCATAGAAGAACGCCTGCCCCCACAAGACATCTGTCCCCTCGTTCTTCACCACGTCGGCCACACTGTCATTTTTCGTGTGCAGAATACCCTTCATCTTTCCCCGCAGGGGCAGCTCCTGCAAACATGAGACCCAGCCGGAAAGCAGAGCGCGCTCCGCCACATCTCCCAAAAAAGATTCGCGCTCCACCGTTTCTCCCAAAAAGGATTCTCTCTCCGCCGCTTCTCCCAAAAGCGGCTCCTGCGACAGCCCCTGCAATTGCGTCGTCGTCACCAGATCGACAAGGATCTCCCCCGTACGCGCCGCCTTGCGGACTAAAAGATGCCGCAGATATCCGGTGTGCCGCAGCCGGTGAAAAAAAGAAATCTTCCTCTCATCAAAATATGTAAGCGTTGCCGTGAGGATCATTCGAAAATCCTCATCCACAATCCGGCAGCCCTCCACCGTCACAATATCATAAAAGCTTCCCCTTTTATGCATCCCGAGAGCCAGCGGCCCATCCTTACAGGCGTCCCCAAAGGAAAACTCCATCTTGTTACGGTACGCCTGCGCACGCGGGCTTCCCTTGATTCCCTGGAATTCATATTCGCAGGTTCCTCCGACGGCCTGCTCTAAAAGTTCCCTCACCTGCGTTTCTTTCAGGTGAAGCTGCTCCTCATAGGGCAGGCTCTGATAGGTACAGCCGCCGCAGACTCCAAAATGTTCGCAGGCACTCTCCGTCTCCAGCGGGGAGCGCTCCAGTGTCTCCAAAAGCCTCCCCTCGGCTCTGCCATGCCTCACCTTATTCACACAAAAAGACACCCGCTGACCCGGAATCACATTCTTAACAATCACCCGCTCCTGATCCTCGGTAAAAACAATTCCCTTATTGGGAAAATCCACTCTGTCTACCATTCCCTCTGCAACCTGTCCCTTTTTCATATTCCCCTCCTCTGTGCACAGCAAAGTCTTTCCTATGATATAAATTGAGGGACCACTTGCGCAGTCCCTCTCATCACATATCTCTTATACGCTTTCGCCGGAAACAGCGTCCGCTTCCTTCCATGACTTCTCACAGCAAAAAGCTGTCTCCTTACCGGAAGCACCGTCCGCTTCCCTCCATGACCTCTCACAGCAAAAAGCTGTCTCCCTGCCAGAAGCCTCGCCCAATTACTCTTCCTCAGACTCCTGCTGACCGGAATCCGCTTTCTTGTCGGAATCGTCGTCCTCGTCCTCGAAAAAATCATTGTCAAAATCGTCGTCAAAGTCGTCCTCAAAATCGTCCAGATAATCCGGCGTAAAGAAACGGTAGATGCCGTAAACCGCCGCTGCCACAGCAACCACAATGCCAATCACCGCAAACGCGATCACGAACTTATTCGGCTTCTTCTCCTCCTCCTTATCCTTTCTCTTCAACAAATCGTTCAGCTTTACCGCATTCAACATGTCGTTCACCTTTTCTGATGCCATAATATCCTCCATTTTACTCATCGTACCTACACTCCTTCTCTTGCTATAAATTAGTCATATTATACCATATGTTTTCCCGTTTTCCTACGAAAAATTATAAAATTTTTAAAAAATATTTTTATGCCTCTATTTTTTTCAGCCTGGCAAAGGAAGCAAACATTTTTTTCGTTCCCACCCGGTCAAAATCCACCGTAACCTCGTAATCCCTGCCGCCGGAAACAACAGCTGTGACCTGCCCGTCTCCAAACTTCATGTGCCGCACCCTGTCGCCCACCGCGTAGGAGAGCGAACCGCCCGTGCCGAAATCACGCTGGTTCTGGGGCTTCGTATACACCGGAGGCCTGCGGAAGGCATTTTGCGCCCTGCGGTATGTATCCTCCTGCGGCCGTCCACGTTGCAGCTCCTCCGTCTCCATCTCCACCGGTCCGGCGGTCAGAAGCTCCGGCGGAATCTCCTTCACAAAACGCGACACCTTGCCAAACTGTGTCTCCCCGCGGATCATGCGCATTCTGGCAGAGGTGATCGTCAGCCGTTTTCTCGCCCGGGTAATCCCCACATAGGCCAGCCGCCTCTCCTCCTCGATTTCCGTCTCCGCGTGATCGCTGGTGATCGACATATAGCTGGGAAACAGACCGTCCTCCATGCCCGCCAGATACACATTGTCAAACTCAAGCCCCTTCGCGCTGTGCATCGTCATCAGCACCACATAATCGCTCTCAGCGTCCAGCGAATCAATGTCCGCCACCAGCGCCACCTCCTCGAGAAATCCGCCGAGCGTCGGAGACTCCTGCCCCTGCTCATAATCCACCGCCTTGCTGATCAGCTCGTCGATATTCTCAATGCGCCCCAGAGCCTCCTCCGTGCCCTCTGCCCGAAGCTCCCGCATATAGCCCGTATCTTCAATAATTTCCCGAATCAGCTCCGACACGGACAAAAGCTGCACCCGCGTCCGCAGGGAGCGTATCAGCAGCACAAAATCCGAAAGCTTTGCGGCCGCCCTGCCGATTCCGGGAATGTCCGCCCCCAGCTCCATGGCACGGTAAAAGCTGATGCCCTGCTCCACGGCATAGGTATTCACCCGTCCAATGGTGGCAGCCCCGATGCCCCGCTTTGGCACATTGATAATCCGGCGCACAGCCAGATCGTCCTGCCCGTTGTCAATCGTCTTTAGATAGGCCAGAATGTCCTTGATCTCCCTTCTGGCATAGAAGTTCACGCCCCCCACAACCTTGTAGGGGATATTTCCCGCAATAAAACGCTCCTCGAACAGGCGGGACTGGGCGTTGGTGCGGTAGAGAACCGCACAGTCCCGGTAGGTACAGTCCGGCACGCGGTCTGAAATATCCCTCGCAACATAGTCCGCCTCCTCGTAGCCGGTTTCCATCTGTTTAAAGGTAATCGCATCCCCTCTGTCGTTTTCCGTCCAGAGGCTTTTTTCCTTGCGCCCCACATTATTGGCGATCACATGGTTTGCCGCGTCCAGAATATTCTGCGTGCTGCGGTAATTCTGCTCCAGCTTTATGACCTTAGCCTCTGGAAAATGCTGCTCAAAGTGCAGAATATTATAGATGTTTGCCCCTCTGAACTTATAGATGGACTGGTCGTCGTCTCCCACCACACAGAGATTTTTATACTTCATAGCCAAAAGCCGCACCAGCTCAAACTGCGCGGTATTGGTATCCTGATACTCGTCCACCATAATATAGCGGAAACGCTCCTGATAGCTGTTCAGCACCTCGGCATCCAGCTTAAAAAGCTCCACCGTCTTCATAATCAGATCGTCAAAATCCAGCGCATTGTTCTGCCGGAGAGCGGTCTGATACTCCCGGTACACCTGCGCCACACGCCTTTTATTGTAGTCTGTCGCACGGTTCTCGAATTCAACGGGATCTATAAGCTCGTCCTTCGCCGAGGAGATTGCCGCAAGAAAGGACTTCTCCTTGTGAATCTTCGTGTCAATCTGCAGCCTCTTGCAGATTTCCTTCATCAGCGTCTTCTGGTCGTCGGCGTCGTAAATCGTAAAATGCGTGTCATAGCCCAGCCTGTCAATATATCTGCGCAGAATCCGCACACAGGTGGAATGGAAGGTGGACACCCAGATGCTCTCGGAGCCGTACCCCACCAGCGCGTCAATTCTCTCCCGCATCTCAGAGGCCGCCTTGTTCGTAAAAGTAATCGCCATAATATGGTAAGGATTCACGCCGCAGGCTTCAATCAGATAGGCCGTCCGGTGGGTGAGCACCCGCGTCTTGCCGGAACCGGCTCCCGCCAGAATCAGAAGCGGGCCTTCGGTCGCCTGCACCGCCTCCTGCTGCTCAGGATTTAATCCTTCCAGTATATTCATTTTCAATTCCTCCTTACCTTATCGGGTGATAAGGAATCCTCCCAGCAGGCTGGGTCCCTCCTTACCTTATCGGGTGATAAGGAATCCTCCCAGCAGGCTGGGTCCCTCCTTACCACAAGCATTATATCACAATCTTTTTTGGAGGGAAAGCTGAAAAAAGCTTGTCATTGGGTTTTCTATATTATATAATAATTGGATATGAGGTGACAAATATGGATGACGACGTAAAAAGCTTCCTTGCCGATATGCAGCGCAAGCTGAAATCCATCGACTATGTGAAGACAGAGGACATTCCGAATATCGGACTATACATGGATCAGGTCACGACCTTCATGGAGGAAGAGCTTAAGGCCTGCAAGCGTTACGACGAGGACAAGATTCTGACCAAGACCATGATCAACAACTACGCGAAGAACAATCTGCTCCCGGCGCCGGAGAAAAAGAAATACTCCAAGGAGCACATTGTGACGCTTTTGTTTATCTATTATTTTAAAAACATACTGAGCATCAGCGATATACACACCATGCTCGACCCCCTCACGGATCACTATTTCAACGGGCAGGAAGGGTTTTGCATGGAGGATGTGTACAACGAAGTGTTCGATATGGAGAAGACAGAATCCGAGAAGCTCCTGAAGGATCTCGGGAAAAAATACAAGCTCGCCCACGAGACCTTCGGCGACTTTCCCGAAGAGGATCGCAGCTTCTTACAGTCCTTCAGCTTTATCTGCCTTTTGAGCTTCGATGTGTACATTAAGAAAATGGTTATTGAGAGAGTGATCGACAAGCTGAATCTGGAAAGCTCTGCCGCAGAATCCGCAGATGCGCCGCAGGCGGACAAATGATTATCCTTCCTTGTCCTTAAGCCGGGAAAACACCAGGTCATAGCCGTCGTTGCCGTAGTTCAGGGAACGGTTTACGCGGCTGATAGTCGCGGTGCTCGCTCCGGTTTTGTCTGCTATATCCAGATAGGTTTTCTTGTCTCTGAGCATCCCGGCCACCTCGAATCGCTGTGACAGTGAGAGAAGCTCATTCACTGTACATACATCCTCGAAAAAGGTGTAGCACTCCTCCCTGTCCTGCAGGCAGAGGATGGCGTCAAACAAATGATCCACGGCCTCGGTTCTCAGCTTTTTGCTCATATTGTCCCCCCTCTTTGTATATAGGCGTAATTGTGCATCTGATACAGATTATTTTAGCATATTAAAGTTTTAAAGTAAATAAAGGAGAAAATTTTTTATGAGAAAGTTCGGATATTTTTTCGCAGCCTTTCTGCCGGTTCTGCTGGCTCTTGGCCTCCAGTTTATCGCCACCTTCTTTATGATGGGCGTCGCAGGCCTCTCCCTCGTTCTTTCGGGACAGAGCTTTGGCATGGAGGCTCTCTCAAATATGATGCTGGAAGATCAGAATTTTAACTATGTGACCATGATGGTCTTTTCCATCCTGTGCTCCATGATTTTTTCCCTCTGGTATTACCATAGCTGCGGCGGAGATTTTCTTCCGAAACTCTCCGAGACCTTTAGCGGTATGCAGCTGGCCGGAGTCATTGTCATTATCCCCGGCGCACAGTTTGCCTGCGCACTCCTTATGGGCGTCATTGCCATTGTCATGCCCTCGTGGATGGAACAGTACGAATCGCTGATCGAGAACGCGGGACTGGGCGACACGAACACCCTGCCGATGCTCTTATACGCCGTGCTTCTCGCCCCCATCGGGGAGGAGCTGATTTTCCGCGGCGTGACCATGCGGCTCGCGCGGCAGGCGCTTCCCTTCTGGCTCGCCAATCTCATGCAGGCGGCTCTGTTCGGAGCCTTCCACATGAACTGGATGCAGGGCTGCTATGCCTTTGCCCTCGGCTTCCTCCTGGGCTTCATCTGCGAGAAGGGCGGAAGCATCTACTACTCCATACTTCTGCACATGCTCTTTAACATCTGGGGCACCATAATCTCCCCACTGTTGTCGGGTGCAGAGAATATGGTCGCCCTTGGACTCATTATTATACTTACCACGATTCTATCCCTAGGGCTCGGTCTTTTCCTTTTCATCTTTGGCATCAGGCGCCGAAAGGAAAAAATAGCGGCCATGCATTCACTGCATCCCCTTAAGGATTTTTAGGATCCGCAGCTCATAGTAGACCGCCACGAGAAGGATTGCTCCCATGACAAGGAGGCTGTAAGCGTCCAAAAGCCTCACACAGAAAGCGTCTGCCACGCTGGGAATGATCAGCCCCGCCACAAACACAAGCTTGATGATGCGCACCATACGCACGGAGAGCTGTCTCACCAGCCCTCTGCACAGCTCCACCGGCAGGCGGTTAATCTTCTCCGGATAAATTGCCAGAAGTGTAAAAACCGCATACGCCAGGAGCGACATAACTATATTGAGCAGCCATTTCTGCGGCGGTATCTGGTACTCCAGCCCACAGTAGATTTGAAGTACCAGATACGCCGCCTCTAAAATCAAACACACTGCCTCGGCCAACAGCGCCGGGACAGACCAGTCCTCACGCTTCATATCCCACCCCTTGGTTTTCCTGATCTGCAAATCATCACTTCACCGGACATTTCATTGTCCTCCACAAAGCATCATTCCACCAGCCGTTTTGTCTTCCATCTGCCGCTCTTCCACCGCAGCATCATACCGATGGCTCTCACGCACTCATCGCCCGCCATGCCGATATATGCCCCGACAGCATAAAGCTGCAGCTTCATGCCGAAGAGCCAGGTGCCTCCCACCGCGCACAGAAACATGAAAGTCACGCCCAGCACTACGGGAAAAATCGCATCGCCGCTGGTTTTTAACGCCTGTCCGTACACCAGATTCGTCACCCTGCCCATCTCAAGGACAATATCCACAAAAAGCAGCTTGCCCACCAGCGCGATCATCTGCGGGTCGTCCGTGAAAAATCCCACCAGAACATTTGCAGACAGCGCGAATGTCGTCTCTACGCAGGCGGCGGTGATAACTCCAATAATTGCCGCCTTTCTCGTCCCCTTTTCACAGGCAGGAAAGTCCTTTGCCCCGATCCGCCAGCCCGTCATAATCGCGTTCGCCTGCGCCAGCGCCGCGCCCACACAGTAGGAAAAATTCGCGATCTGCATGGTGTAGGAGCGCGCCGTCACATTGATTCCCTCTGCGTCCATCTGGTTCATAAAGCGTATCACTAACGTCATGGCAATATTGTACAGCGCCGACTCGCAGGCCGAGGGCAGGCCGACCTTCACGATCTGCCCAAACACCTTCCGGTTTGCCATGCGCTCCGGGCTCTCCTTCGCGTGCACCAAAAGATGCGCCATGAACACCACAAGCAGCAGGTTCACCACCCGGGAGATTACCGTGGCAATCGCCACGCCCCGCACGCCCCAGCCCACGACAAAGAGGAAAAAGGCGTTGAGCGCAAAATTCGTGAGATTCCCCACGATCGATGCGGCCAGCGACTGTTTTGTAAAGCCAAAGGCGCGCAGATAACCGGAAAAAATCGGAATCAGCGCGGGAAGGATACAGCCGCCTCCCACAATTCTCAGATAGACGGCGGCGGGCTCCATAAGCGCAGGCGCCACGCCCACCAGATGCAAAATGCTCCCGGCAAAGACCGACAAAAATACCGACATGAGTATGCCCATCACCGCATTAAATGCAAGGCCGAGCTGTCTTGCCTGATAGGCGACGCCGATTCGGCCTGCCCCGATATTCTGGGTCATAACGGTCATCATTCCGGTGGAAATAACGGAGAACATAATGATAAATACGCCGATATAAGTGTTCGCGGTTCCCACTGCCCCCACCGCATTGTCGCTCACCGAGGAGAGCATCAGCGTGTCCACCATGCCCGTCAGCATGAGAAACAGCGTCTCAAAACAGATGGGAACAAATAATTGTGTCAGTGTCTTCCTTTGTGCCTCCATAGCTCTCCTTTATACTCTGAGCACCGCCGCATCCCAGCCTTCCAGAATCCCGGTAAAGGGCGCGCCGGTCAAAAGATTGTCATATCCCTCGTACTCCTTAAGCTCCACGGGCTCTGTTTTTCCATGGAAAAGCAGGAGCAAATGCTCCCTCTCATCCTGCCTCTCCATGCGAATGAGCCCCGTCTGATCCTCCGCCTCCGTCGAGACCAGCGTTCCCGCGGTCAGGCAGGGGCTGGCATGGCGCACGGCAATCAGCCTTTTGTACCACGCAAACATCGCCCCGTCCTGATGCGCCTCGTCCCACGCCATTCCCCGGCGGCAGTCCGGGTCTTTTCCGCCATGCATCGCGTACTCATCCCCATAATAGATCATGGGCATCCCCGGAAGCAGGAGCAAAAAGGCTGCGCCAAGCCGCTGTTTCTTCTTATCATTCCCACAGCTATGTAAAAAGCGGGCAGTGTCATGGCTGTCAATCAGATTCCACAAAAGCGGATACACCCGCGTGTGGATGCGCCCCCGCATGTAAGAAAGCCTCTCTAACAGCTCCGTGGCCGTGATACTCTCCCTTGCGACAAAATCCATCACCGCCAGATAAAAGTGGTAATTCATCACGGTATCCCACTCGTCCCCCTCCAGAAAATCCCCGGCATAGTGCCAGACCTCGCCGATGATCAGCAGATCGGACTTTTCCTGCTTCACGGCCTCCCTGAAACGCTTCCAGAAGCGGTGGCTGATCTCATCTCCCACGTCCAGCCGCCAGCCGTCGATATCGCACTCTTTAATCCAGTAGCGCGCCACGTCAAAAATGTACGCCTCCACCTCCGGATTTCTCAGATTCAGCTTCGGCATCCCGCCATAGTAGCTGAACGTCTTAAAGTTCGGCTTCTTCCCCCACTCCCGGACAAGCGGAAATCCCTCCACAAAATACCAGTCCAGATACCGGGACTTCTCCTCCTTCTCAACAATATCCGAAAAGGCAAAAAACTCCGGCGCCGTGTGGTTGAACACGCCGTCCAAAACCACCCGCATACCGAGGCTGTGTGCTTTTTGCACCAGCTCCCTTAAGTCCTCCTTCGTCCCAAAAGAAGGGTCGATCTGATAGTAGTCAATCGTATCGTACTTATGGCTGGAGTTCGAGCGAAAAAGCGGCGTCATGTAGAGCACATCAATTCCCAGCTCATGCATATGCTCCATGTGCCCAATAATTCCCCGCAAATCCCCGTGCAGATTATCATCCGGCGCAATGGGCGCCTTGTACCACAGTTCCCTGTCCACCGGCCGGCTCGCCGCAAAACGGGAGGGAAAAATCTGGTAGACCACCTGATTTGCTGCCCACTCCGGCACGACAAAGCACTCCTCCTCCCGCAGATTCTGCGGACAGTCAAACATCTTGTCTATGTCCGTGATGCATTCCCGGGAAAACTCGTAGTTCCCGTAATAGGCCCTCTCCCCGGCACAGTCCGTAAGCTCAAAAAAATACCGGAGACAGACCACATGAAAATGCAGCGTCAGCTCATAATAATCCCAGTAATCGTCGCTGGCCGCCTTCTCCATAAGCGCCTCTTTCCGGGTATCCATAAACTTTAAGGGCAGATATTTGTCCTGATAGTGCATAATTACCTGCCGCATATCCCCCTTCTTCGTCCGGATCCGAAACAAAAAACAATCCGGCGCAAGGGCATAACAAAACCGTTTATCCATATCATGGCAGATTGCCGCGTACTCCATAATTTCTCCTCCTTCTGCCTTTATCCCTCCACTGCTCTATGTACCGGATTTTCCCTTCGGCTCCCACTGGGGATTCAGCAGGTGCGCCACCAAAAGAGAACCCAAAAAATTGCCCGCGATGCACAGAAGAATCGAGGCGTCCATGGTGCGTCCCATTCCCAGCACAATGATATTGGCGATACAGTGCTGGAAGCCGGAGAAGATAAAGAGTGGAATCCCAAACAAAATCCCAAGCGCGGAGCCCTTCTTAAAAATCTCCACCGCCACGAACATAATCACACCGCAGAACAGCGCCCGGATAAAAAACGCCAGGTCAAAACTCCATGTACGGATTTTTTCCAGCGCCTGACCGCAATAGTCGGGATTGCCCACGCTTAAAATATAGCCGAACAGATAGCCGGAAAGGAGATTGATAAGCAGAATCTCCAAAAGCTCTGAGAGCTTCATATGCTCCAAAAACAAATATCCACATTTTCCCGTAAAAAGGTTCGCCTTTAACGTACATACTCCCAGCAGACCCAGGGCAAACAAAAAGGGGCCGACCGGGGTGCCGACCGAGAATAACACCGCCACCCCAAGCGAAATCAAAAGACTCGCCGCCACACTTTTAAAAAATATATCCTTCATTGTATCCTTCCTTCCAGACGCTTTGTCAGTCAACTTCCAGTTCTTTCCCCAGCCGCTCCAGCTCCGCAAGCCACAGAGAGGCGCACGCATCGCTGGGCATCCGCAGATCCCCCCGCGGCGACACGGCAACCGTCCCGACCTTCGGGCCGTCCGGCAGGCAGGAGCGCTTAAACTGCTGCGCAAAAAAACGCCGGTAGAAGCTCTTCTCCCACTTTAAGATCACAGACTCCTCATACACACCGTAAAACGCCAGCTTCGCCAGCCTGAAAATCTTGGCCGGGGACGAGCCGCAGCGCAGCATATGATAGAGGAAAAAGTCGTGCAGCTCGTAGGGACCCACCAGCTCCTCCGTCTTCTGGGCAATCTGCCCTCCCTCGGGTGGGAGCAGCTCCGGGGACACCGGAGTGTCCAGCACATCGAAAAGCGTCTTTTTCAGTGTCTCATCTCCGCAGGCATCCGCATAATAGCGCACGAGATGCCGCACCAGTGTCTTTGGCACAGAGGCGTTTACCGCGTACATCGACATATGGTCGCCATTGTAGGTCGCCCAGCCCAGCGCCAGCTCCGAGAGATCACCGGTTCCGATCACCATGCCCCCCTTCTTGTTGGCGAGATCCATAAGGATCTGGGTGCGCTCGCGCGCCTGCGAATTCTCGTAGGTCACGTCGCGGACATTTGCATCCTGCCCGATATCCACAAAATGCACATTCACTGCATTTTTAATGTCAATCTCCACCAGCTCTGCGCCAAGACAGCGCACAAGCCGCAGGGCATTGTCGTAGGTGCGGTCGGTGGTGCCGAAGCCCGGCATCGTGACCGCCACGATTCCGGCATGGTCACGCCCCAGCAGATCAAAGGCCTTCACAGTGACAAGCAGCGCCAGCGTCGAGTCCAGCCCGCCGGAAATCCCGAGCACTGCCGCCCGGCTGTCCGTGTGTTCCAGACGCTTTTTCAGCCCCAGCGCCTGCAGCATAAGAATCTCCTCACAGCGCTCCTGCCGCTTCCTGTCGTCTCCCGGCACAAAGGGCATGGGGTCGATGGGACGGCTCAGCTTAGTCTCCGTAATCTCCAAAGAGAAGGGAATCCGCAGATAGCTCTCCTCCGTGAGAAAAGTCGTCATTCTCCTGCGGTCTGCGGCAAGCCTCTTCACGTCCAGCTCCGCATACACCGCGCCCTCCTTAAATCTCGACTCCCCCAGTATGCGCCCATTTTCCGCAATCATATCATGCCCGGAGTACACAAGATCCTGCGTGGACTCTCCCTCCCCGGCCGATGCGTAGATGTAGCCGCAGATGAGGCGGGCGGACTGTCCGCTCACCAGCTCTCTCCGGTATACCGCTTTTGCCGTAATCTCGTCCGAGGCGGACAGATTGACGATCACATTCGCCCCGGCCAGCGCGTGGCGGATGCTCGGGGGATCCGGCGCCCACAGATCCTCACAGATCTCCGCCGCAACCGTAAGCTCCGGCAGCTTCCCACACTGAAAAATCAAATCCGTCCCCACGGGAACCTCGCTCCCATCCGGCAGAACGAACTCCGTATCCAGCATCTCCCCGGAGGTAAAATATCTCGCCTCGTAAAATTCATTGTAATTAGGCAGAAAGGTCTTGGGCACAAGACCCAGCACCCGCCCCATGGAAACAGCCGCCGCCATATTGTAGAGCTTTCCATTCACCGCAAGGGGCAGCCCCACAAAAAAGAGGGCGTCCCAGTCTTTGCTCGCCTCCGCGATTCCCATAAGCTCCGACTTCGCAGATTCCAGAAGCTTTTCCTGCCAGAAAAGATCTCCGCAGGTATAGCTTGTAATACACAGCTCCGGGAATACCACGACCTTCGCGCCGGCCTCCGCCGTCTCCTTCATGTACTCCCGTATCCGCGCTCCATTGTAAGAAACATCGGCCACCCGCAGCTTCGGCGTGACAGACGCTGTCTTGACAAATCCATCCTTCACAGTCTCATCTCCTTTTATTTAAGCGCCTTTAGCTCCGCGATTCCAAAGGTGTAGGCCCGGTTGCAGAACTGACACCTGACCTCAATTTCTTCGCCGTCGTTGATGATCGAGTCCAGATCCTCTCTGCTTAACGTCGCAAGCGCGCGGGACACTCTTTCCTTAGAACAGTCGCAGACAAAGGCTGTCTCCAGCGTATCCGTGATCTCCAGAGAAAACTCTCCCAGAATCTCTTCCAGAATCCCCTCCGGCGAAAGCCCCCGCTCCAGCATCATTGTCACGGAATCAATCTCACGGATCCGCGTCTCCAGCTTCTCAATCACCTCGTCGCCGGTATCCGGCATGAGCTGGATAATAAAGCCTCCCGCCTGCCTGACCGTGTTGTCCGCATTCATCAGCACACCCAGTCCCACCGCCGAGGGCGTCTGCTCCGAAGCGGCAAAGTAGTAGGTCAGATCCTCCGCAATCTCTCCGGTCTGCAGCTGGCACTGTCCCACATAGGGCTCCTTTAGTCCCATGTCCTTAATCACGCTTAAGATTCCCAGATCCAGCGCGCCGCCGACATTCAGCTTGCCCTGCGCGTTCGGAGGCAGATCGACCAGTGGATTTTTCGCAAAGCCCTTCACCTGTCCCCTCGCATCCGCTGTCACCGTCAGCCCCTTCGCGGGTCCGCTGCACTCAATCCGCAGGGTCACAAGCTCCTTTTCTCCCTTGAGCATCGAACCCATCATCGCCCCGGCGGACAAGAGCCGTCCCAGCGCCGCCGTCATAATCGGCGAGGTATTATGATTCTGCCTCGCAGTCTCCACCAGACCCCCTGAGGTAATCGCAAATGCGCGAATCCCGGCATCCGCCGCCGTCGCGCGCACAATATAATCCGACATAAGCATCTCCTTTTTCCACAAAAATTATGCGTCCTCTCTCCTCGCCACAAACAAGGCGCGCTCACTGTCCTCCGCAAGCGGACGCTCACTGTAATCGTCATAAACGCCAAGCAGCGCAAATCCCGCCTGCCGAAGCAGCTCCTCCACCTCCGCAGGCTCGTAGCACCGCTGAAAATGTGTCTCCTCCATCCGCCGGAAAAGTCCCGTCCCCTCCTTAATAAAGAGCGTCAGGCCGTACTCGTTCACACGGGTCGCGGGATCGTAGGCATTCTCCCAGATAAAGCTTCCATCTTCCCGGTTCTCCGCAAAGGTATTCTCCGCCAAAAGCTCCCGGTATTTGTACGGCGTATTCATATCAAAAATAAACAGCCCGCCGGGCAAAAGCCACCGGTAAACCAGCGCAAAGACATGCGCCAGCTCCTCTGTCCCTAAAATATAATTCAGGCTGTCGCAGGCACTGCAGACTGCCGCTGCCGCCTCACAGAGGGACAGCTTACGCATATCCTGCAGGAGATACAGTATCCCGTCGCTCTCCTGCCCCGCAATCTGCAGCATATCTAAGGAATTATCCACCCCGATCATATCATAGCGCGCCGCCAGCAGCCGGGTCAGCCTCCCCGTGCCGCAGCCCAGCTCCACCACAGTGCCGGAGTCTATGCCCGCCCCGCGCAAAAGAGAGCACAGTCTTTTGCTCCATGCCTCATAGGGCACATTATCCATAAACAGGTCATAGACCTGCGCAAAGCATGTGTACGCTTCCATTTCACACTCTCCTCAACTCTTTGTCTATCTTAACAAGTTTTCATTGGAAAAGCAAGGTTGATTATTCTGCGGGAAACCCTTATACTAAGACTAGACTTTTGAAGGGATTTGGCTTATGACTGAAAATTACGAACACTACATCACAAGAAATATCCGCTCCTTTTACCGCAGAAGGCTTTTCTCACCCATTTTCTATCTGCTGCTTTTGGGCTTTATCTGGCTCCTTTTTCCAATGTCGGACATGCTGCGCCCCTACGGGCTCACCGAAGAGGACTCCTTCGCAGAGGTCTATGGGGACAAGAGCCATTATGTGACCGCTGAATTTTCCGATCTGCGCTTCTGCGGCTATACCAGCGAACAGTACGGACGCACCAGAGGCTACTACTACTATACCATGCGGGGCACGGAGTGCGTCATTGTACTGCTCTCCCCCGAGACCTGCGAGGAGGGGCTTCCCTCCATCGAAAATCTGACCGTCACCGGCCGCCTCATGCCGGATAAAGCCTCCTATGAGACGCTCCTTGTCAGGCTGGCGGAGGATCTGGCCTGGACGCCAAAAGGCATCACCAGCCAGCTCCCCAGATATTATTTCAGCGAGCCGGACTACCACCTTCTGACCACCCGGGCGCTGTTCGTATTCTACTTCGGCACCATGGCCTACGCGGCTCTCTACCTTTTGACCTGCCTCGTATACATCCGCTTTCCCAGCGTGTCGCCGCCCTGCCAGAACCTCGTGGTATTCGGCCACCCGAAGCAGATCCTTGCAGAGGCCGAGGAGGAGCTGCTCACGCTCCCGCAGCTCGCCACCGAGGATCTCTTTATCACAGAGCACTACTTTATTATGACGAGCCCCTACGGCAACGCGATCCTGCCGATTCAGGAGATTCTGTGGATATACAAGCACTCCACGCTGCACAAATTCCTGTGGTACCACTTTAGCATCTCCTACACGATGCACATCACGGCGAACAAGCATATGTATGTGCACTGTCCCAAGAATACCAAGTCAGACATCGACGGTATCATGGACTATCTCGCGGAGGCAAACCACCGTATCCTTGTCGGCTTTAACGAGGAAAACCGCCTGAAAGTCCAGGCGGTTCAGGGAAAACCTTTTCACATTGAGAAACTCATCGCGCTGCTTACGCGCCGCGTGTAGACTGGATCATCACAAGATACACTGCCGCCAGACTGATCACAATCTGAATGATGGCGAAGCGGAATACCACCTGCGCGTTCGACCAGCCCAGGTTCTTTCTCACATGATCGTGGATCGGAGTCGTCACCTTTTTCAGTATATGTATCTTGAGGAAGCGCAGCAGCGACACCTTGATCAGCCCCAGCCCTCCGTCGATGATCAGCATGGCGGCCGCCAGCAGATACAAAAGGGGGCTTTTGGATTTGAGCGCCGCGACTGCGATAAAAATTCCCATGGCGCGCGAGCCGGCATCCCCCATCAAAAGCTTGCTGGGAGTGGCGTTGTACCACAGATACCCCAAAAGGCACACAACAAAAAGCAGAAGACAATAGTTAAAGCCATCGTCCACGCCCCGCAGATTATCCAGCACGAAAAAGGTCATAATCGTGATAATGGTCAGCGTTCCCGAGAGGCCGTCCACGCCGTCCGTGCAGTTCGTCACATTGATCGACGCCCACACAAGGATCACCGTTAGGACTCCAAACAGCGCCGGATGAAGCGTCACCGTCGTATTTGCGAGAGCGAAGGTAATCGCGCTTCCATTGTAGTGCAGATACACGAGAGCCGTCACGACCGCCACCGCCAGATCCAGAAAGCCTTTCAGGTACTCGTTCCATGGTTCTTTGGCCGCGTCGTCAAAATATCCGGTGAACATCTCAATCACAATCAGGATCAGATACAGCCCGGTCTCTACATTCATCTGGGCAAAAATCAGCGTCGCCGCGACAAAGACAAAGACGAAGATGATTCCCGCCCCCCTTGGCTTCCCCGCCGAGAGCGCACCGTCGTGGGCGTATGCCCTCCCCATGTCCGTCGGCAGAAACCGGTTCAGCTTGTGAATCGCAATGCAGGTTGCCCCGAAGGCGAACAGAATCCCCACAAAGGCGACAACGGCATATTCCAGATCACTCAGAAAAAAAATCATCTCATCCTCCTTTTCCATGGACACACTATAAATAATTATATAGGGGATGCAGAAAAAAGTAAAGATTTTGCTTGCATTTTTCACGAGTTATGTTATCATATACTCACATGCTTTAAAGCGGTGAAGTATACAGGGACTGAAAATGACGAAGGAGGATACAACAATGGCTCAAAAGGGCAATTTAATGACCGTCCGCACCGACGTGCGTGTGCTGGACGCAACCATACGCGACGGAGGACTGGTGAACAATTTTGCGTTCACCGACGATTTTATCAACGCGCTCTACCGTGCGAACGTAAAGGCGGGGGTTGACGTCATGGAATTCGGCTACAAGGCCTCCAAAGAGCTCTTTGATGTGAATAAATTTGGCAAATGGAAATTCTGTGACGAGGAGTCCATCCGCGAGATCGTGGGCGAGAACAATTCCGATATGAAGATTTCCGTCATGGCGGACGTGGGACGCTGCGATTTTAAGCGGGATATCATCGACAAGAAGGACAGCGTCATCGACATGGTGCGGGTGGCGACCTATGTACACCAGATGCCCGGCGCGATTGCGATGATTGAGGACGCCAAGGAGAAGGGATACGAGGTCACCTGCAACATTATGGCCATCTCCAACGCGCAGGAGGGAGACGTGGCGCAGGCTCTGCAGATGGTGGGCGAGAGCAGCGTAGACGGCATTTATATCGTCGACAGCTACGGCGCCCTGTTCCCGGAGCAGATTGAGCGCATCACCGGCCTGTATATGGAGACCGCTGAAAAATACGGCAAATACTTAGGCATCCACGCCCACAACAACCAGCAGCTCGCCTTCGCGAACACCATCGAGGCCATGACCCACGGGGCAAGCCTCCTTGACGCCACCATGATGTCCATGGGGCGCGGCGCGGGCAACTGTGCGATGGAGCTGCTCTTGAGCTTCTTAAAGAATCCGAAGTACAATATCTTCCCGGTGCTCAAGTTCATCGAGGAGCATATGCTTCCCCTGCGGGATTCCGGCGCGGTCTGGGGCTACGATATCCCCTACCTTCTGACCGGACACTTAAACCAGCACCCCTCTGCGGCCATCGACTACACCAAAGAGAACCGCACCGACTACGCTGCGTTCTACACCGATTTGCTGGATAAATAATTCACAGGAACAGGAATTCCTCCTGCACCTGTTCGAAATTCTCTTCGGAATGTTCCACCTCTCTGGAAAAGACATGGGCTGTGTCGATCCGGTCGTCCGGCCCGAGTCTTTTTCCATTCATGCTCCACCGGCATATATCCAGATCCCGTATCATCAGTGTAAATCCCACCACCATCCGGCCGTAGGCCAGCAGATCGTAGCTGTAGTATGCCTGCATGAAATAGCGGAAGGTAAAATATACCAGCAGCTGCTCATAGGCTGTCGCATCGAAGGAGTCCGAAGCCATATATTCCCTCCGCAGCCGGGCGTAGCTGTCCGCCGTCAGCACCTCCCTGACCTGTCTCTTGGCCTGCACCCACTCCAGCCCCAGCTCCTCCAGTCCCTCCAGAATGCCAAAACGGATATCGAAGGCCTCATACAGCTCTCCGTCGTCTCCCCCGGCGCACCACTCCAACACCCATTTTCTGTCCCCGGGACAGAGCTTCTCTGTGCCGGACTCCGCACTCCAGTCCGCAAAAGGATCCGGAAAAGCCCCGCCCCCATCTGACGCTTCCTCTCCCCCGCGCCGGTTGATCACGGACTGTCCCCACTCACAGAGAAAGAGAAAGTCCTGCACGCGCTCCGAAAGGGCGTGCGTCCGCTCCTGCAGCAGGCGAATCGCACAGCTCTGCAGTCCTTCCAAAAAGGCGATGTATTCCTCGTCGGCCTCCTCCTCCCAGTCCGCCATGCATTCCATGCGGTGCTCCACAAAAGAGACCGGCTCCCGCTTCGAAAACAGAATCCGCCCGACCTCCTCGCAGGAGATCGAGAGCACCCGCTGCATCACATGCCCGTAGGAGAGGGAGAAGCGCGGAAAATCCGTGCAGACCTCGCTCAATGCCTCCTGCCCCAGAGCAGTAATGATATCGCAGAGATTGCCGGAGTTTAAAAAAGGACAACGCCCGTCCTCCGATAGCCGGAAACGGTAACCGCCGTCCTCTCCCCTGTATAATTTTTCCCGCATCCGCTCCCCGATTTCACCGGGAACAGTGCAATAATAGTCTCTCGTGGGCTCGTCAATGTCAATCTCCCACCCCGCGCAGCAGCTCCCCTTACAACGGTCTGCAATGCAGGCAAATTCTTCGTAATAATCAGGCACTCTCAGAATCACGGCAGCTCCTCTTCTTCTCTATGGCGTCCCAGTCCGGATCCTCCGTCCCCTTGAAATGGTTATAACCAATATAGCCGATACACCAGATCAGCCCCATCAGCGTCGTGGAAAAGAGAATCTTCACCCCGCAGGCAATGATCAGAGACAGTGTAATCTCCCCCCCTATGAAAGCCACATACAAGGCCTGTATTGGCAGGCATACCATCTTCCAGAGTCCCACATACAAAGCCGTGAGAACGCCAAGTGCGTAGCATATAAAGCCGAGAGCCATGTTGATATGCTTTTTCATATAGCACACTCCTTTGTGACCAGTCAGTTCATTGCAAGGCATATTTTGCCACATTCTATCGTTTTTTGCAAGTCTATAATCCGCTGATTTTTCGAACCACGGAATTTCAGCGTGATATCCTTCTCCTCCTCCACAAAAGGGCCGTCCACCAAAATATCAATCATTGATAAAAGTGCGTCGGTATCCTCCGTGTGCTTTCTGCCCCCCGCCACGAGATCTCTGTCGTAGATATAGCCCGTGAACGCCCATACGTCCTTGTGGGGACAGCGCGCCTTCACAAGACGCATAAAGGGAAGCAGCGCTCTCTGGTTCTCCTCCTCAAAGGGCTCTCCTCCCAGCAGGGTAAACCCCTGCACATACTCCGGCTGCAGGGAGGCGATCACCTCCTCCTGCACCTTATCGTCAAAGGGCTCTCCATAGCCAAAATCCCATGTGTGCGGTTGAAAACAGCCCCTGCAGGCATTGCGGCAGCCGGACACGAAAAGCACTGTGCGGCAGCCCGTGCCATTGGCGATATCGCAATACTTGATTCCCGCGTAATTCATCAGCTCCGCTTCTTTCCGAGCAGGCGTATGCACACGGCAGCTGCAAGGAGAAACACAACGATTGCCCCTGTAAGCAGAACCTTTACATCGAGCACTCCTGTCTTGGGCGTCTTATCCAGATTCTTCTTGTCCGTGGTGTTTTTGTTGTTATTGCTGCTACTGGAGCTGCTGTTATTATTGCTGCTGTTATTATTATTCTGACTGTTGTTTGAACTGCTGTTATTGCCCTGGCTGCTGTCATTCTCCGTATTTGGCGAAGTGCTCTGCCCTGCCGAGGCATCCACCAGCAGGCTCACCGTCACCGGGCTGTAGGCGCTGTCTGTAATCTCCCTATTCGTGAGTGTCACCGGCATCGTGGTGTAATTCTGCTTCGCCGTAAAGTTCAGCGTCACAATCGTCTCGTTGTTCGAGTAGGTAGAATTCAAGATCGAGGAGATATTGAGCACCGGCCCCCCGTCCTCTGTCACCTCGGAAATGAGCTGCACATTGTTCGCATCTCCCGTGACCGAATTCGCCCATGTCGCCCCGGTATAGGTCAGGTAATCATTGTCGTATGCCAGCTTCACCGCAAAGGTGGAGATGCCCGGATTCTCTCCCAGCACAATGCGCGCCGTGACCGTATCCCCCTCCACGCCGTTGTCCGTAGTGCCAAGGGTCACATTGATATCGGCCGCCTGCACCAAAAGAGGCGAAAACGCAAAACACAACACAAACGCCATACAGATTGCTACGATACTTCTCTTCAGTCTCCTCATCACTCACTCATCCTCTTCGCTATAATCACAAGTCTCCCGTTGTCCACCGTGTACTCGCAGGTGGACAGCATCACCGTACTGTCCCCGTAGGACAGATGCTCTCCCGTGTCATAGACACTTTCCTCACTGATAAAATCTAAAAGCTCCTGAAACTCTCCCCGGTTCTGGTAGCCCCGCATCCAGTAGTACCGGAAGCCCGACTCACCGCCCTGCCGCACACGGGTCTTAACCACCGCCACAATCTGGTAAACACCCGTCTCATAGATCGTGTCAAAGGTAAAGGTCGAATGCGCCTTGTAAAAATCCGGATCCAGATAGTAATCCAGATTGCCGAACTGGCTGCCATCGCTGACATTGTGCCCGTATATCACAAGATTCCTGTCCAGCGGGCTCACCCCGCTCTCCGCGTCGATAAAGAGGCTTCCCTTCGAATCCTCCTTGCCCTCAAAGCTGTGCTTTAAATAGTATTCCTGCCCTGAGATATCCTGCATCACCGGATAATCGATGCCGGTGCCTTCCACCGTAAGCCAGCCCACAACATCGGGGTACATACTATAGATAATACCATATTGGTCTAAAATTTCAACCTCTTTTGAAATGGCAATATTATCTTTTTTGTCCTCCGCCGCCTGCGCGAGCTGCTCTTTTTCCTTTCGGATATATTCCAGCACCGCGCTCTCCTTCGCATCCATAATCTGAATGCGTAAAAGCACAGCCAGAAGCACCACCGCCATCGCCAGAAAGGAAACGGCGATGCGCTTACATACCTTCTCAATCGTCTTTCTGCGGCGTTTTTCTCCCGAGTGGACAAACAGTCCCGACAAAAATGCCTCCCCGAGCCATGTGGAAAAACCGCCCTCCTGCTTTAGCCTGCGGTAGAGGCGCTTATTGGCCGCCGCATCCCCCAGGTCATTGTGTGCGCAAAGGTTCTCTATCACGCGCAGATCCCCGAGGTATTCCTCCCCTGCGCCATATTCCCGTCCGTCCCCCGCACCGGGCTCCCGTCCGTCCGCAGCGGCAGGATTTCCCGTGTTTTTCGCATTCTCGTATAAATGGGCATAATGCTTACGCTTACTTTTTTCCATTTCCAGTTACCAGCCTTACAGATGCAGAACGCGCTCCTTGATTTCCTGCGTCCGCCCCTGATTCCAGAACTGGGTGCCGATATAGCCGCAGGTGCGCCGGGCGACGCTCATCTTATTCTGATCCTGATTGCCGCAGTTGGGGCATTCCCAGATCAGCTTGCCGCTGCCCTTTTCCTCTGCGATCTTAATCTCGCCGTCGTAGCCGCAGGACATACAGTAATCGCTCTTGGTATTGAGCTCGGCGTACATGATATTGTCGTAGATATATTTCATCACCGACAGCACCGCCTCGATATTGTCCTGCATGTTCGGCACCTCCACATAGCTGATGGCGCCTCCCGGCGACAGACGCTGGAACTGTGCCTCGAACTTTAACTTGTCAAAGGCGTTGATCTCCTCTGTCACATGCACATGGTAGCTGTTCGTGATGTAGTTCTTGTCCGTCACGCCCGCAATGATGCCAAAGCGCTTCTGCAGACACTTGGCGAATTTGTAGGTGGTGGACTCTAAGGGCGTGCCGTAGAGGCTGAAATCAATGTGCTCCTTCGCCTTCCACTCCGCGCAGGCGTCGTTGAGACGCTGCATAACCTTAAGGGCAAAGGGCGTGCCCTTCTCCGGCTCCGTGTGGGATACGCCGGTCATGTAGCGGGTGCACTCACAGAGCCCCGCATAGCCCAGGGAGATGGTGGAATAGCCGTTAAACAGCAGCCTGTCGATGGGCTCTCCCTTTTTCAGACGCGCCAGCGCGCCATTCTGCCACAGAATCGGAGCGACGTCGGAGGGTGTGCCAAGGAGGCGCTTGTGCCGGCACATCAGCGCACGGTAGCACAGTAAGAGCCGCTCGTCCAAAAGCTTCCAGAACCTGTCCATATCCTTCTCGGAGGAGCAGGCCACATCCACCAGATTGATGGTCACCACACCCTGATTGAAGCGGCCGTAATATTTCGGCTTTCCCGTCTCCGGGTCTACATAGGGTGTCAGAAAGCTCCGGCAGCCCATGCAGGTATAACAGTGTCCCTCGCCGTTCTTGTCCACCTTGAGCTCCAGCATCTTCTTCTCGGAAATATAGTCCGGCACGAGACGCTTCGCGGAGCATCTTGCCGCAAGCTTTGTCAGCTCCCAGTATCTGGAGCCCTCGTGGATATTGTCCTCCTCCAGCACATAGATGAGCTTCGGGAAGGCCGGGGTGATGTAGACGCCCTGCTCATTTTTCACACCCTGTATCCGCTGGTGCAGCATCTCCTCAATAATGGCCGCAAGATCGTCCCTCGTCTGTCCCTCCGGCACCTCGTCGAGATACATGAACACAGTGACAAAGGGCGCCTGCCCGTTGGTCGTCATCAGGGTGATCACCTGATACTGTATCGTCTGCACGCCGCTGTTGATCTCTTCCTTCACGCGCATCTCCGCAATCGCATTGACCTTCTCTTCGTCCACCGGAAGGCCTGCCCGCTCCAGCTCCCGCTTTACCTGCTCTCTGTATTTCTCACGGCTGACCTGCACAAAGGGGGCAAGGTGCGCCAGCGAGATGCTCTGCCCGCCGTACTGGGAGCTGGCAATCTGGGCGATCGCCTGCGTCGCGATATTGCAGGCGGTGGAAAAGCTCTTGGGGGTGTCGATCATCGTCTCGCTGATAACCGTCCCGTTCTGCAGCATGTCCTCCAGATTCACCAGACAGCAGTTGTGCATGTGCTGGGCGAAATAATCCGCGTCGTGGAAGTGGATCATGCCCTTCTCGTGCGCCTCAACCACATCCTCGGGAAGCAGAAAACGCTTCGTGATATCCTTGCTGACCTCTCCCGCCATGTAATCCCGCTGTACGCTGTTCACCGTAGGATTCTTGTTGGAGTTCTCCTGCTTGACCTCCTCGTTGTTGCACTCGAGAAGGCTTAGAATCTGCTCGTCCGTGGAATTGGACTTGCGCACCAGCGCGCGCTTGTAGCGGTAGGTGATGTAATTTCTCGCCACCGTGAAGGCGCGGTGGTTCATCAGCTGGTTCTCCACCATATCCTGTATCTCCTCCACACTGGCGGAGCGCTTCATATGCTCACACGCCACCTCCACATTGTCCGCGATCTCCCGGATCTGCTCCTCCGTCAGCTTCTCATAGTCAATGACAGAATCATTCGCGGCCTTTACCGCCGCAATAATTTTCGTCCCGTCAAACGTATCCTCGCTTCCGCTTCTTTTGATGATTTTCATAGCACATCTCCTTCATCCTACTTGCAGACTCCACGACGGAATCTGTTGTTAGATACAAGCATACACTATATATTGTGGTCTTGTCAATATCAACTTTCCATATTATGTGGTTGTTTTTCTCACACACCGGAAAATGTGAACAAATTGTGTCTTCCTTGACAATATTTTTTTTCTGCTTTACCATAAAAGAATGCTTCTTTAACATTATAAAAAAAAGAATGCTTCTTTAACATTATAAAAATAAGAAAGGGGAGATACATTATGCTGAAAACCTTAGGCGCACAGGTAAAGGAATATACCCGCGCCTCTATCGCCACACCGATTTTTATGCTGCTTGAAGTGGCCATGGAGACGCTCATTCCGCTCCTTATGGCCTCCATCGTGGACGACGGCGTGAACACGGGGGACACTGCGCACATCTATGTGATGGGCGCATGGATGGTCGTCGCCGCGCTCTTTTCGCTGTTCTGCGGATGCATGGGGGCAAAATTTGGAGCTAAGGCTTCCATGGGGCTGGGGAAAAACCTCCGTGCCGCCATGTTTAGACAGATCCAGACCTACTCCTTTTCCAATATCGACCATTTTTCTACCGCAGGGCTCGTGACGCGGCTCACCACCGACGTGACCAATATCCAGAACGCCTACCAGATGATGCTGCGCATGGCGATGCGGGCTCCCGCTTCTATTATATGCGCCATGGCGATGTCCTTTTTCATAAGCCCGAGGCTCGCGGTCATCTATCTTCTGGCGGTACTGCTTTTGGGAGCTGCGCTTATCTTTATTGCGACCCGCGCCATGAAGTATTTTTCCACGGCTTTCGAGAAGTACGATGAACTCAACGAGAGCGTGCAGGAAAACGTGTCCGCGATCCGGGTGGTGAAAGCCTATGTCCGCGAGGAGCATGAGAAAAAGCGCTTTCGGGCGGCCAGCGCCAACATCTACCGGGTATTCACGAGGGCGGAGAGCCTTGTGGTTTTAAACAATCCGCTGATGATGTTTACTGTCTATGCCTGTATTCTGCTGATCAGCTGGCTCGGCGCCCACATGGTGGTGGGAGGCAGCCTCGAAACGGGCGACCTCATGGCATTACTCACCTACTGTATGAACATCCTTATGAATCTGATGATGCTCTCCATGATCTTTGTTATGATTTCCATGAGTATCGCCAGCGCAAGGCGTATCAGCGAGGTATTAAACGAGCAGAGCGAGCTGCACAACCCTGAGAATCCCGTGTATAAGGCAGCCGACGGAAGCATCGAATTTTCCCATGTGACCTTCCGCTATTCCAGCACCTCCGAGACCCCGGTGCTGGACGACGTGAGCCTCTCCATCGCCTCCGGCGAGACAATCGGCATCATCGGCGCAACGGGCAGCAGCAAGTCCTCGCTGGTGAATCTCATCAGCCGGCTCTACGACGTGGACAGCGGCTCGGTGTCCGTGGGCGGGCGCGACGTGCGGGACTACGATATGGACAGCCTGCGCAACCAGGTGTCCGTCGTCCTGCAGCAGAATGTCCTCTTTTCGGGAACGATCTACGAGAACCTGCGCTGGGGCGACCCCGACGCCACCGACGAGGAGTGCCAAAGGGCGTGTGAGCTGGCCTGCGCGGATGAATTTATCTCCGGCTTTCCCGACGGCTACAACACCTACATAGAGCAGGGAGGCACGAACGTGTCCGGCGGGCAGAAGCAGCGCCTCTGTATCGCCAGAGCTCTTTTGAAAAAGCCTCTGGTACTGATCCTGGACGACAGCACCAGCGCCGTGGATACGGCAACGGATGCGAAGATCCGGAAAGCTTTCCGGGAATCCATTCCCGGAACCACGAAGCTGATCATCGCCCAGCGGATTTCCTCGGTGCAGGACGCCGACCGCATTCTTGTCCTTGAGGACGGAAAGGTGAGCGGCTTTGACACCCACGAGAAGCTGCTTGCAGGCAATGAAATCTACCGCGACGTCTACGAATCCCAGACGCAGGGCGGAGGAGACTTTGACGAAGGAGGTGCAGCCTAATGCCAGGACCAAGAGGACCCCAGGGGCCAAGACCCAAGATCAAGAATCCGGGCAGACTTTTTGCCCGTCTGATGAAATTTATTTTGCAGCACTATCTGCCCCACTGTATTGCGGTCGTTGTCTTTATCGTTGTCAGCGTGCTCGCAAACATTCAGGGGACGATGTTTACACAGACCCTGATCGACGACTATATTCTGCCGATGATGAAACAGCAGTCCGCCGATTACGGGCCGCTGTTATCCGCCATCTCGCGGGTGGCATGCTTTTACGGACTGGGTATCATAAGCGCCTTCGGCTACCAGAAGCTTATGATCTATGTTTCGCAGGGAACGATCAAGAATCTCAGGGATGCGCTGTTCTCACACATGCAGGATCTGCCGATCCGCTATTTTGACACCCACTCCCACGGGGATATCATGTCGGTGTACACCAACGACATAGACACGCTGCGGCAGCTCATCAGCCAGAGCATTCCCCAGCTGATTCAGAGCGCTATCACCGTCGTGAGCGTACTGGCCTGCATGATTGTACTGAACATTCCGCTGACCGTCCTCACCCTCGTGATGGTGTGCATCACCATCGTGGTGACGAAGCGCTTTACGGGCTCCTCCGGCCGCTATTTCCTCGCCCAGCAGAGGGATATCGGAAAGGTCAACGGCTTTATCGAGGAGATGCTCGGCGGGCAGAAGGTCGTCAAGGTATTCACCCATGAGGCGAAGAATATCGAGGACTTCGAGAAGCTCAACGACCAACTTTTTGACAGTGCCTACCATGCGAACTTCTATTCCGGCTGTCTGGGTCCTGTGAACGCCCAGATTGGAAACTTAAGCTATGTGTTATGCGCGATGGTGGGAGGCATCATGGCGCTGGGCGGCTTTGCGGGACTGACACTCGGCAAGCTGGCAAGCTTTCTGACCTTCAACAAGAGTTTCAATATGCCGATCTCCCAGGTCAGCCAGCAGTTCAACAGCATCGTGATGGCGCTTGCCGGCTGCGAGAGAATCTTTAAGCTGATGGACGAGACAGTGGAGACGGACGAGGGCTATGTGAACCTGGTGAACGCAAAAGAGGAAAACGGCGTGCTCACCGAGAGCAGCGGGCGCACCGGCATGTGGGCATGGAAGCACACCCACCAGGCGGACGGCTCGGTGGATTATGTGCGCCTCACCGGGGATGTGGTCTTTGACGATGTGGATTTCGGCTATGTGCCGGAGAAGATCGTGCTCCACAATGTGGATCTGTACGCGACGCCGGGACAGAAGATCGCCTTTGTCGGCTCTACCGGCGCGGGCAAGACGACCATCACCAACCTGATCAACCGCTTTTACGATATTCAGGACGGCAAGATCCGCTACGACGGCATCAATATCAACAAGATTAAGAAAGCAGACCTGCGCCGCTCGCTGGGCATCGTGCTGCAGGACACGCATCTGTTCACCGCCACGGTGATGGAGAATATCCGCTACGGCAAGCTGGACGCAAGCGACGAGGAGGTCTACGCGGCGGCGCGTCTCGCCAACGCCGACACCTTTATCCGCCAGCTCCCGGACGGCTATCAGACGGTGCTCACCGGGGACGGCGCGAATCTAAGCCAGGGACAGCGGCAGCTTCTCGCCATCGCGCGGGCAGCCATCGCGGACCCGCCGGTTCTGATTCTCGACGAGGCGACCAGCTCCATCGACACGAGAACCGAGCGCATCGTGCAAAACGGCATGGATAAGCTGATGGCGGGGCGCACCACATTCGTGATCGCACACCGCCTCTCCACCGTGAAAAACAGCGACTGTATCATCGTCCTTGAGCAGGGCCGCGTGATCGAGCGCGGCAGCCATGACGAGCTCATTGAAAAGAGAGGAAAATATTACCAACTCTACACCGGAAAGACGGCGTAGAGAAAGAGAAAGGGCTGGCAGCTGCCAGCCCTTTTTTTGTTCTATAAACTTTAAATGGCGGCAAGCGCCTGCTCTAAGTCCGCAATCAGATCCTCTTTGTCCTCAAGGCCGCAGGAGATGCGGACCAGACCTGCGGGAACGCCGGCGGCGGCAAGCTGCTCATCGCTCATCTGGCGGTGCGTGGAGGTCGCCGGATTCAGGCAGCAGGTTCTCGCGTCTGCCACATGTGTCTCGATGGCGGCAAGCTTCAGCCGCTTCATAAACGCCTCGGCCGCTGCCCTTCCGCCCACAAGCTCGAAGGATACCACGCCGCAGCCCCCGTTCGGCATGTATTTTTTTGCCAGCGCATAGTACCTGTCACTTTTGAGTCCCGGATAGCTGACGGCTGCTGTCTTTGGATGCTGCTCCAAAAACTCCGCGACGGCCAGCCCGTTCTCCACATGTCTTGGCATACGCACATGCAGGGATTCCAGACCGAGGTTCAGCAGAAATGCGTTCTGCGGCGACTGGATGCTGCCGAGGTCACGCATGAGCTGGGAGGTCGCCTTGGTGATAAACGCCCCTTCTTTTCCAAATTTCTCGGCATAGGTGATGCCGTGGTAGGATTCGTCCGGCGTGCAGAGCCCCGGATATTTGTCCGCGTATGCCATCCAGTCAAATCTGCCGGAATCCACGATTGCGCCTCCCACAGCCGCTCCGTGGCCGTCCATGTACTTGGTGGTGGAGTGGGTCACAATGTCCGCCCCCCACTCGATGGGACGGCAGTTTACCGGTGTGGGAAATGTATTGTCCACGATCAGCGGCACTCCGTGCCCATGCGCCGCCTGCGCGAATTTCTCGATATCCAGAACTGTCAGCGCAGGGTTTGCGATGGTCTCACCAAAGACCGCCCGCGTGTTTTCCTGAAATGCCGCGTCAAGCTCCTCTGCAGTACAGTCCGGGGATACAAAGGTAACGTCGATGCCCATCTTTTTCATCGTGACGGAAATCAGGTTGAAGGTTCCGCCGTAGATGGAGGAGGAGGAGACGATATGGCTTCCCGCCTCGCAGATATTGAAAAGGGCAAAGAAGTTCGCCGCCTGCCCGGAGCTGGTGAGCATGGCCGCCGTGCCGCCCTCGAGCTCCGCGATTTTTGCCGCCACATAGTCGTTGGTCGGATTCTGGAGCCGGGTGTAAAAATACCCCGACGCCTCCAGGTCAAAGAGCTTCCCCATGTCCTCGCTGGTATCGTACTTAAAAGTCGTGGACTGGATAATGGGAATCTGCCTTGGCTCTCCGTTTCCCGGCGTGTAGCCGGACTGTACACATTTGGTATTGATTTTGTAATCGCTCATATTTTTCTCCTTTTTGTTATGCTGTCTTAAACCCCTCAGGGTAAGATCTCGATAAATTTGCCCACCTCTGCCCATGCCCTCTTGGACTCCGGTATATTCAGATATGCCATCTGAAACACATGAAACATGCCCTCGTACACGGACAGACGCACTTTCACGCCCTGCGCGCGCGCTTTCGCCGCCACCGAGACGGAGTCGCTCAGGAGCATCTCGATGGAGCCCACCTGCAGAAGCATGGGCGGAAATTCCCTGAAATCACCAAACAGCGGGGAGATATAGGGATCCATCTTATCGTGGTCTCCGGCGTAGTCGTTGACATAAATCAGACTGTCCTTTGTATTGCCAAAGAGCGGATCCTTCTCGAAGTTTGTCTCGTAGGATTCCCCGCTGGCGGTCAGATCCGTCCACGGCGACATGGCCACAATGCCCCGGGGCATCGGCATATGATTGTCCCTTAGGTACATGCACAGCGATATGGCAAGTCCCCCTCCGGCGGAGTCTCCTGCCAGCAGAATCTGATCCCCGTAAAAGCCTTTTTCCAAAAGCCACTGGTAGGAGGCCAGCGCATCCTTAAGAGCCGCCGGGTAGGGATTTTCCGGCGCCACCCGGTAGTCCGGGATCAGCACATTGCAGCCATTGCTCACCTCATTGTACAGCCCCGCGAAGACATAGTAGGAATTGCGCACCGCCCCAGTATAGCCGCCGCCGTGCAGCTGCAGGATCGCGAGATCCTCTCTGGGGTTTTCCTTGCGGGATAAAAGCTTCATGGAAAACTCTCCCATATCGATGCCCGTCATATTGAAACAGTCCGGGACAATCCATGGAGGCTCCTTTAAGCGCTTCCGCAGCTCGCCGCTCTTAATTTTTTTCCCAATTGCCAGATCGTTCGTCAGGTGGCTTAAAAGTTCGGCCATCACCCGCCCCTTGACGCTGGCCTCGTTTTCTTTTTCCATAAATGCTCCTTATTACATACTAGATGTGAAATCTCCTCTTTAGCTCGGTGCGTGCTTTCACATCTCCGAGTATCAGCGTGCCGAGAAACAAAAATACGGAGCCTCCCGCGGCGAGGAGCGGCATGATGGGAATATGCGTCACTCCCAGCCCCAGCAGCAAAAGGGGAAGGAAGGACAGCAGAATCATTAAGATCTGCGCCATCATATAGCTCTGCCAGTTCCTCCGGTTGATGAGCATAAGAATGAGTATCGCCGCATCAATGAGCAGAATGCCGCTCGGCATGACAAACTCCAGCGACCAGCCTCTGTAGCCGGTCAGGTAATCGATGCAAAACAGCATGAGCACCGCGAGAAATGTGAGGCTTAAGGCTTTTAGCATATAGCCGGATCTGCCGAGAATGGCAAGCCGCAGCACGACGTTTCCATAAATCAGAATCAGTATCGCTACAAGGCTCCACGGGATATCCCGGTGAAAAATGTAGTTGATGCCGCAGAGCACAGCCGCCGCCACCAGCGAGAGAAACAGTATCAGGTTTTCCAGAAAGCGAAACTTCCTGATCACCCGAACCGCGTCCGGGTAGGTATTTTTCTGCCCGCCGTCTCTCTTTAGCACATGGCGGCACAGCGGACATTTATCTGTGTCGTCTAAAATGATTACATTGCATTTGGTACATTTACTCATAATACACTCCGTTCGTCTCAAGCGATACTGTCACCCCGTCCTCCGCCAGCCTCCGCACAAATGCCCGCTGCACGGTGGGCTCTGAGAACACGGAGCTGAACGTGAAGCACAGCGTATCGTCGTAGGAGCAGATCGTCCCCTTCAAAAGCTGCCCCTTCGACATGGCGAGAAAGGCGGTGAACATCTGAATGTAGGGCTTGTAACGCTCGTCCACATGGACATTGCCAATGTTTGTGATCGTGGTCGTATTGGCCTTCGCCGATTTCGTGTAGACGAAGCGCATCGCCAGCTTCTTTAGAAAGAGAGGCACCGGGCGCATCCAGACATTGCGCTGGTTGGACACGCTGTAGGAGAATAAATCCTCGAGGTGCTCCTTGCCGAGCTGGGAAGCCAGACTTTCTTTCAGCCCGCACAGCACCTCCTCAAAGGTATAGGACTCCTTTTGGGGTCTGAACTCCGCCGACACCATGACAAAAAAATTCTTTGTAGTATCCGAATCAAAATAAGGCCGCAGATTCACCGGAACCGCTACCCGAACCGGCTGCCCGCCCGGCACGCCGTGCAAAAGCTCCCGGTACACGCAAAAGACAAACACCGCCACCAGATATTCGTTGAGGCTCGCCCCGAAGCGGTGCGCCACGGCCTTTAGCTCCGACACCGGCATATAGACATGCATCACGCCGAACTCTCCCGCAGGCAGCCTGTCCCCTTTGATGAGATACGCCTTTTCTTTGTTAAAGCCGCTGGGCTTTGCGCTCTTGTAATTGCGCACAAAGCTGTCCTCGCGGCTTAACGCGGTGTCCTCCGAGAGATCATCTCCGGCCTCGTCCCGCAGCTCCCCATGCACCAGCCGCAGATACTGATAGGTCAGCTCCCGCAAAAAATTGATGCCGCCCATGCCGTCCGTCAGCACATGGAACACCTCGAGATTGATCCGGTTTTTGTAATAGCTCACCCGGAACAGATAGCTCCGGTTCTTGTTGGGACGGATAAAACGGCAGGGAAAATAGGTCTCCTCCTGCACCCTCGGAGCCTTTTTGCCGTTCTCTTCAAAATAGTACCAGAACACGCCCGTGCGCAGCCGCACGTTAAAGCCGTCGATCTTGGGAAGCAGAATGTCCAGCGCCTCCTGCAGATATTCTCTTTGTATTTCCTCCGTCAGCGTCACGCTGATCCGGTAAACATTCGTCAGGCTCTCCCCCGCAATCGAGGGAAAGAGATGCGCCGTATTGTCCAGCTTGTCCCACCGGACCGGACGGCTGTTTTTATTCTCACTCATCGCAGCTCCTTTATGCAAAGCTTGGGAAAATTTTACTTTCACTCATCGCTTTCTCAGAAAATACTCACTCCCGCAAAGCTCAGCACCATCATAATGATGCCCGCCAGGAGCACGCCGAGCATCACTGCCGCCGTGGTAGACTTAAAATCCATGTCCAGCATACTCGCCGCCAGCGTCCCCGTCCATGCGCCCGTCCCCGGAATCGGGATTCCGACAAAGAGAAGCAGCGCCACAAACAGGCCGCGCCCCGCTTTATCCTGCAGCTTTTTGCCGCCCTTTTCCCCCTTCTCAAGGCACCATGAGAAAAAGCCGCCGATTACCGGCTTATCTGCCCCCCACTCCAGCACTTTTCTGGCAAAGAGATAGATGACGGGCACAGGAAGCATGTTGCCGATGATGCAGACGATATAGGAGGGGACGATGGGCAGATGGCGCAGCTGTGACACGGGAATCGCCCCCCGCAGCTCCACTAACGGCACCATCGAGATAAAAAATATCCACAGAAAATCGGTCAGCATGTCGCATACTCCTTTAAAAATGCATATAATCTCTCCATCTGCTCCTCCGTGCCAATGGAGATGCGCAGATATTCCCGGATCCGCTCCGGCTTTTTAAAATGCCGCACATAGATTCCCGCCTGCTTAAGCGCCTCAAAAAGCTCCTCGCCGGAAATGTCCGGGTGTCTCACAAAGAGGAAATTGCTCTGGGAATCCCCGCAGACAAAGCCGAGGGCGCGAAGCCTCTCCTTCGCCCGCTCTCTCGTCGCCACGACCTTTGCAACCGTCTCCTCAAAATAGCGGCGGTCACGGATTGCCTCCACGCCGAGCGCGATGGTCACGCTGTCCATCGTGTAGGAATTAAAGGAGTATTTGACGGCATTCAGATACCGGATCACCTTTGGGCTGCTTATCGCGTAGCCAATCCGCGAGCCCGCCATGGAGCGTGACTTGGAAAAGGTCTGAACCACGATCAGATTCTCATAGCGGTTGACAAGCGGCAGGGCGCTCTCTCCCCCAAAATCAATATACGCTTCGTCCGCCACAACTATGACTTCGGGATTTGCTGCCACGATTTTTTCAATCTCTGCCAGCGGCAAAACCTCCCCGGTGGGGGCGTTGGGATTGGGGAAAATCACACCGCCATTCGGCCGCATATAATCCCCGGGGCGAATCCGAAACTCCCCGTCCAGGGGAAGCTGCTCGTAATGGATACGGAACAGCTCCGCCCACACATCGTAGAAGGAGTAAGTAATATCGGGAAAAAGTACCGGCTTATCTCCATTAAAAAAGGTCATAAAAATCATGGCCAGCACATCGTCCGAACCCACGCCCACAAACACCTGCGAGTCCTCTACCCCATAAAATTCCGCGATCGCGCCCACCAGCTCCCCGATGGCTGGATCCGGGTAGAGACGGAGCCTGTCCGCCTCCAGCCCCCGCAGCACGCCGGCCACGCCCGGCGCCGGGGGATAAGGATTCTCGTTTGTATTCAGCTTGATAATATCTGTCCGCTTCGGCTGTTCTCCCGGCACATAGGGGACAACACGCCGCACATTTTCTTCCCAGCCCATGCTTTACCTCCTGATAGCTTCTGTAAACACTAACTACTGTATCTCATTTTCCTGCAATTGTAAAGAATCTTGGCATAGGGAAATCAAATTTTAACTTTTGGCATTTCCTCTCCTGCCTAAATCACCTAGTCCTCCAACTTTCGGTTAAGCTCATCAATCCAGCCACTGTCTTCACTCTCAAACAGCTTAATAAATTTGTCAAAATTACTACTGCCAGTAACAGAATTGTCCGTCTCCATAGCAGCCAGTCTCTGGCACATAGACTTATAATTCTCTTTAGTGACATGCTCCATAACGTCTTTTATCTGATCAGCCCTTCCTTTGTAATTCTCCACGTCCGTATATTTCTTTATCAATGGAGCATTTACCTGCTTTGCCGGGGATTTCAAATTTTCATCTGTCCAATGCTTCAATATAATCTGCAGCGTACATGGATTTCCAAATATTACTACTTCATCTGCAGCATTATCTATACCATGAAATTCATTGATTTTCCGCTTAATATCTTCATACTGCTCATAAGGCTTCCTTTCCGTATCGCAGAATACAAGTATAACCTCGTAGGCACATTCTGATAGCGATCCTGATATCTCGATGGTATATTACCATTACCGCCAGCATTTACCAGCGAGATATCGTACTGCTCACTCCATACTTTCAATGTCCTCAACCGCTTGATATATTCATATTCTTCACTGCCCTCACAAATAATACAGATTTTATGCTTATCCGAAAGCTTAGGGAGCTTATTTCTCATCGGCATCCTCCTCCCTGGCATTCCCCATAATGCTAAGCAGAGATTTAATCAATTCAGGATCCGGCAGCGCTCCAAGAGCGCCCTTCCTATACTTCTCCATAACATCTGTAGTGTCTCTCACCCCTTGCTGCGCCGTAAAATCTGCAAGTGAATATACATATACGCCTTCTTCATCTTTATGCACAAACCAAATCTGCTCCTTCCGAAACATTTTCTTACAATCCATAAGATTGATGTCATGTACGGTAAATATCATCTGTGCATTTGCATTCAATTCATTATTAAACATAGCTACAATTGCTCTGGTAAGCTTAAAATGAATACTGCTGTCCAGCTCATCTACGATAAGAATCCGCCCCTGCTCCAGTGCCTCTATTACATAACGGGCAATCGCTGCAATCTTCTTTGTCCCCGTAGAATCAAACAGCATACTTGGTACATGAACCCCCTTATATGTGGAAACCAGTCTGATCTGATCCATAATATTCTCCGGAATATCAAGTACTCTCTCTTCCGGTTTTTCGTCAGCCTCTGTCGTCTGCAGCTGAATCTTATCCATATCAACAAACTCAAAATTGTCCATATACAAATCTGCATTTTTAATAAATTCTACAACCTTTTTCTGCGACTGGTTTTTATTTTTCATAAGCTCAATCGTGTGCTGCAAAGGTATATTGTTCATATTGATAATGTCAATCTTCTTTGCAAATTCGACGAGAATCTGTTTCATCCTATCTATATGTCCGAATTTACTTGTATCTATTACATAACATAACAAATTAGTATTTGACACAAACGGCGCGGTATTCTGCACCCCCTCGTCAATACACTCATATAATTCGTTAATTGCATCTTTTTTCAGCCAGCACACTTCTTTTTCATTATTATACTGATCTTTGAATATCTCCGAAAATGATTCATATATATACTCCTCTGTCTTGACATTGAATTTGAAATCATAAGAGAACTTTCTTCCGGTTTGCATAAATGTCACACCCAGCTCGCATATATCACTCTCTGTAAATATGTTGGACAGCAATCCACTTTTCTTGTTTAAAAGCACTCTCTTTATCGCTCTCATGCACTTAATTAAACACGTTTTTCCCGCATTGTTGGGTCCATAGATTCCAACCGTTTTAAGTACGTTGAAATTATTTTCTTTATGAACATTAGTCACAAATTTCTTGTTTCGCATATCTGCTTCCATTGAAAATGCAATTTGCTCCTCAAATGCATAACAGTTTTTGGCTCTAATTTCTACAATCATGGCTAATTCCTCCAAATCACTTTCTTTCCAATCTATCATTATTATACCGCAACTTATTTTTTATGCAACTTTTTTTCACAAAAAATATTTTATTAATATAAGAAATGGCAGGGACATTCATGTCCCTGCCATTCGCTCATTATTCAGGTATTCCTTATTTTATTTCACTTTGACTTTTACCTTGACGGTCTTGCTCTTGCCGTTCTTCAAGGTAACCTTTACCTTGATGGTCACGGTTCCCGCCTTCTTCGCCGTCACCTTGCCGTTTTTATCGACGGTCGCAACGGTCTTCTTGCTGGTCGTATAGG
>JAMPHB010000005.1:0-36548 GCA_023663685.1 Blautia sp. | reverse complement strand
CTGTATCTGTTCCGCCTTCGGGTTGTTCTTTCCTATCTTCTTGGTGGCAAGATACTTAGTTTTCTCTCTCCCGTAGCCTATGCCATAGACAGTCCGCTTGCTGTATTTATCCCCGTAACCGAGTTTATACTTCCCCACATCTGGCTGCTTTTGCAGATGAAGGATCATAAAGACCGCCGGATATTCGGCTGTGTCCTCTGTGTTTCGTCCGCCATTTCACTGATTTCTCCTGTCGGGAATCTGTTTGGCACTCTTCCCTTTTACAGTCCTTTTCTGGAAAAAAGAGCCATGCTGTTTTTCCCTCTTGCCGCGCTGTTGGTTTTCTCCGTTCGGGAAGCTTTGCGGCAAAAAAACCGTATCTTTATCCTGCTATTATACGGACTTGGGATTACGGTCTGCCTGATTTCCCTCCTGTATCTCGTATCTCTGCGCGGGCAGGGATACTATGCCGGTCAGATTGCCCATGTTTTCAATGAAATGCGCAATCCTGTCATCAGTCTGTTCTTCTACTGGTGCGCCGTGATCCTGTTTGCACTCTCCTCCATTCTTTCCCTGTACCAGATTATGCGGCATATCGCAGAAATGCGCACGAACCTGACCCTGCAGACGGAACGTGCAAGGCAGCTTGACGACCGCCTTGCTTCGCAGAAGGATTTTTATGAGGCGAAGCTCGCCCATGAGAATGCGCTCCGCTCCCTGCGCCATGACATGGCGGGACACTTAAACACCTTAGCGGTACTGCTTGACGGCAACCATATGGCGGAGGCAAAAAAATATCTGGAAGGTATCGCCCAGTACCATAAAGAACAGGAGGCAAAAATTTTCAGCAACAATCCCTATATGAATGCGGTGCTGCACAATTATGCGTCAAAATGTCAAAAACAGCATATCGGATTTATCTGCAATATTGGCATTGGGACATGTGAACTGCCCGCCACGGAACTGTGTTTAATCTTAAATAATGCTCTGGAAAACGCCGTGGAGGGCTCCCTGACAATGCCCGAAGAAAAAAGGGAAATTAAAGTGCAGGCATATATCCAGCAAAATATGTTTTTACTGCGTGTGAGTAACCGCTTTGACGGACGGCTGTCTGTATCAGACGATCTGCCTGTTTCAATGAAGGGAGAAGGACGCGGCTACGGTCTTTCCAATATCAGACAGGCCGCCGAGCGCAGGAACGGCGATATGCAATACCACGTCCAGAATGGTTATTTTGTGCTGGATGTGGCGTTTGAGACAGAGTCAGGGCTGCCGTTAAGCTAATCCATGCAGAAGCTGGTACAGAAGCCGGTACAGCTGCTGTGCCTCCTCCGGCTCCATATTGACGCAGGCTCCCAGGCTCTCAGGAATATGGACGGCTCTCTCCTTCAAAGCCTCCCCCTCCTCTGTAATGGAGACGATCAGGCTTCGCTCATCTTCTTTCGAGCGCTTCCGCAGCACATACTTTTTTTCCTCCAGTTTCTTCAGAAGGGGCGTGAGCGTGCCGGAATCCAGATACAGACATTCCCCAAGCTCCTTGACCGTCACCTCTTTTTTCTCCCACATGACCATCATGGCGATATACTGTGTATATGTCAGGGCAAGCTCGTCAAGATACGGCTTATACCTTCTGATCACTTCCTTGGAACAGGCATAAAGAGGAAAGCACAGCTGATTTTCCAGCTTTAAGCAATCGTAATCATTATTTGACATGGCATCGTAACTCCTATTTTTGCGCTTCATATGCTGCCCTGCAGGCTCTTGCAAGCTGGTCGGCACACGACGTCTGCCTGCGCCCGCAGATGACGCCGGAGAGCTTTGCCTCGATTTCCTCCACCGTCCAGCCGTCTACCAGGCGCGGGATTGCTTTTAAATTACCATTGCACCCGCCCGTAAAAGAAACATTTGTGATCACGTTTCCATCAATATTCAGCTTTATCTCGCTGGAGCAGGTATCCTTTGTCTTATATATGTATTCTCTGACTGTCTTTTTCTCCAGCAGAGCCTTGACACGCTCCTTTACAAGCTCCATATCCTCTGTCGGCTCGAAGCGCTCCACCACGTTCCCCTGACGGTCGATCAGAAACTTTGTAAAGTTCCATTTGATATCGCTGCTGGCCGCATAATCCGGCTCCGTCCTCTCAAGGGCACTTTCCAGCATTGGCGTCAGGGGATGCTCCGGATTAAAACCGCCAAAGCCCTTTTGCTCTTTCAGATAGGTATACAGCGGAGCCTCGTTCTCTCCATTCACCTCAAGCTTTGAAAATATTGGAAATGTAATCCCATATCTGGAATCGCAAAAGCTTACGATCTCCTCGTTGGTTCCGGGCGCCTGATGCCCAAACTGATTACACGGGAAGTCTAAAATAACGAATCCCTCATCTTCATATTCTTCATAGAGATCCTGCAGGCTGTCATACTGGGGCGTAAAGCCGCACTCTGTTGCAGAGTTAATAATCAAAATCACTTTTCCCTCGTAATCCTTTAAGGACTTCTCCTCGCCATAGGCATCTTCCACGGTAAAATCATAAATGTTCATATCTGTTCTCCTTTCGTTTTTCACTATAGCAATTCTCTTATCTGTTCCTCTAGCTTTTCCGGCGTGACGGTCGGGGAAAAGCGGGCTGCCACTGTACCGTCTCTGTCTACCAGAAATTTTGTAAAATTCCATTTGATGTGATTGCCCATCACTCCCTTTTTCTGCGATTTTAAGAACGTATACAGCGGCTCTTCGTCCTCCCCGTTCACCTGAATTTTCTTAAACTGCGGGAAAGTCATTCCATAATTTGACTGACAGAAGCTGGTGATTTCATCGTCGCTTCCCGGCGCCTGATTTGCAAACTGGTTGCAGGGGAAATCCAGAATCTCAAATCCCTGCGTCCGGTACTTCTCATACAGTTTCTGCAGGCCTTCATACTGCGGGGTAAAGCCACAGCCCGTCGCTGTATTTACGATTAAAAGAACCTTCCCCCTGTACGCCTCCAGTGAGACGTCGCTGCCGTCCTTTGCCTTCACCGAATACTCATAAATACTCAATACATTAACCTCCTTTTTTGATTTTACAAAATTAAATTGTACACAATTTATATATGGAATAGTATACCCTTTTTCTTCCATTGTCAAGCTCTTTTTTTTATTTTTTCCGAAACAGGGTGAAATAACCACAAACCGGGCAGAAGACAGATAAAATAATTATCTGCCTCCTGCCCGGTTCTCAACTTTTTCCCTTGTCAAACGCCTTTATCTTCCGACCGTGTTCAGTGTCTCGGCAACATGCCAGTCATAGTGATTGATAATCTCTGTATGTCCGGTTTCCAGCGTCTTAATCTGTGCCATCTCCTCCTCTGTGAGGGCGAAATCAAACACATGGATGTTCTCTTCGATTCGGTTTTTGTGCACAGACTTTGGAATCACGACTACGCCTCTTTCGATATTCCAGCGCAGGATAATCTGTGCCACTGTCCTGCCATGCGCCTCTGCAATTTTTGTCAGGATTTCATTCGTCCAGATACCCCTGCCGCCCTCTGCAAAGGGCGCCCACGCTTCTACCTGCACACCAAAATGTTCTGCACATTCGATATCTGTATCCCGCTGGAAGAATGGATGGCACTCGATCTGGTTTACCATCGGCCGAATCTCCGCGTTCATGCAGAGGTCGGCAAGTCTCTCAGGATAAAAATTAGAAACTCCAATCGCTTTTACCTTTCCTGCCCGGTACGCCTCTGTAAGAGCCCGCCATGAACCGTAATAGTCCGACAGAGACTGGTGAAGAAGTATTAAGTCCAAATAATCCATGTCAAGGCTGGCCAGCGTCCTGTCCAGTGCAGCCTTTGTCTTCTCATACCCAAAATCTGCCACCCAGATTTTCGATGTGATAAACACGTCTTCCCTTTTCAGGCCGCTCTTCTTAAAAGCCGCTCCCACCGAAGCTTCATTCCCATACGCCGCCGCGGTATCTATACTGCGGTAGCCTGCCCCGAAAGCATCTGCAACTGCCTGCTCACACTGGGCCGCATCCGGCACCTGAAACACGCCAAGGCCTAAAACAGGCATTTTTACATCATTTGCCAGAGTTACATATTCCATACGTCCTTCCCTCCTTAATCCTCAATCACAAATGCACCGCGGAGCATCTCCTCCACCCCGGAAGCCTCCGGGTCATGGGATGCTGTTTTCGTATCCATCGCCCTCATCTCGTCCATTTCCTCATCCGTAAGGCTAAAATCAAAAATATCGAGATTGCTCTTAATTCTCTCTGGCTTTGTGGACTTGGGCAGCACGATCAGTCCGTCCTGTGTCTCAAAACGAAGGATAATCTGACCGGCATCCTTACCATATTTCTCCGCCAGCTTCTTTACAGTCGAATGCCCAAGCAGATCGGCGCTGCCATGTCCCAGCGGATAATAGCATTCGATTTTTACATCGTCTGCGGCGAGGAGCGCGCGAAGCTCTCTCTGCTGGCAGAGCGGGTTACACTCCACCTGATTGACGCTCGGTTTTGTGGCAAACTGTGGGACAAACTTATTCCAGATATTCGGCGTCATGTTAGAAACGCCAATCGAGCGAAGCCTGCCTGCGACCTTGTATTCCTCCATTGCCTTCCATGCGCCCGGCACATCACCATACGGCTGGTGAATCAGATACAGGTCAATATAGTCTGTGTCAAAATGACGAAGGCTGCGCTCGATTCCCTTTTTTGCCTTCCCGTAGCCGTAATCCTGAAGCCACAGCTTACTGGTCAGGAATATCTCCTCGCGGGGAATCCCACTGTCCTTCATCGCTCTGCCAACCTCTTCCTCATTGAAGTACGCCGCCGCCCCGTCAATATGTCTGTACCCGGCCTGCAAAGCCTCCAGCACGGCCTTATATGTAGAGCCGTCATTCGGAATCATAAATACGCCAAAGCCAATCTGGGGAATCTTCACATTATCGTTCAGCGATACATAATTCATAACAGATACCTTCCTTTCCTGAAATACAATGGATTGTTTATTTTTGATATAACTACTTTACACTTTTTTTCTTATCATGTACAATACAATTATCAAAACTTGCTATCAACAAATTTGATAGCAGATTATCAGGAGGCCCTGTATGATTAAGCTGCAAAATTTAGAACAGCTCGTTGCCTTTGCAAAATACGGAACGCTTTCCAGGGCATCTGAAGAGCTTCATATCTCACAGCCATCTGTCACACGGACGATGAAGCTCCTGGAAAGTGAACTCGGCATCTCTCTTTTTATCAGGGGAACAAATAAGATAGAACTGAATGCTGCGGGAACATATGCCGCCCGCCATGCCGCAGAGCTTCTCCGGGCGGCGGAGGATTTTGAAAGGAATGTCCGGGATTATGATAAAAGCCTTAGAACGATTACGGTGGAATCCTGCGCTCCGGCGCCCTTATGGACTCTGCTCCCGGAGCTGAACCGGAAATATCCGTCTATGTCTATTACCTCCGGGCTTTCCGGGGAGAATACGATTCTCCAGCATGTGAAAAATAATATCTGTGATCTTGGGATTATTCTTTTTGAAGTGTCCGACAATGACATCTTATGCGATGCTTATATGAGGGAAAGCCTTAATATCTGCCTGCCCGCAGGCCATCCGGTGCTTAAGGATCATCCCCGGATTTTAAGTTTCCATGATATTGACGGCTTTAACTGCCTTTTACGCTCTGAGATTGGATTCTGGGAAGATTTATGCCACAAAAAAATGCCGTCGTCACGGTTCCTTGTGCAGGATAACGACTTTGCATTTCAGGAGCTTGTCAGCCACTCTACCCTGCCCTTTTTCAGCACAAACTTAAGCAGCTATTCGAAGGAGGACATGGAGGGGCGCGTGGAAATCCCCATATCCGACCCCGAGGCAAATGTTACCTATTATCAGATCCGGCTCCGGGCATCTCATAAAATTATATAACCGGGTTTTGAAAAAACAGATAAGCATTAGAAATGTCAGCAATCCCACTGACAGCTTTTGATATCCACATGATCCTCGTTTCTCATGGCAACACCCTCCGCCTCCAGCAAAAAACGCTGCTCCTGCCAGCCGGGCACAAGACGCCCCGCATGGTTCACCACTCTGTGACAAGGATAGCTGCCGTAATACTCGGACATTGCCAACACCCTTCCTACGAGGCGCGAGTTTTTGTCCCTGCCAATCAGGCGTGCAATCTGCCCGTAGGTCGCCACTTTTCCCTCCGGTATCTCCTCTACGACGGAAAGAATTTCATAAATCAATGCTTCCTGCAAAATTTCCTTTCCCTCCTTCCAATAAAAATTTTTATGCTTTAATCACCTGAAATCCCCAGCAGAAATCTTTCCCATCCATTTTGCCTTTCCTCTATCAAATCTCCTCCCCAAGGCAGCGCTTACAGGGACGGTATCCCTGCTCCACCAGCTCCCCGGCGCTCCCCTCATACGAGAGCTTATTTTTCTCCGCCATATCGCGGACACTCTGGCAGGAGGGCAGATGAAAGCGCCCTGTGCCGGTATTGATGACAAAGAGTTTTGCATCCTCTGCGCGCGTCTCTTCTTCCTCCTCCTCCCAGCTGTCCCCCGTCGCATAGTCGATTCCGATACCGGGCTGGACATTAAAGCAATAGACATGGAAACAGATCCCTTCCCCCTCGTCCTCCACAGACCAGCCCTCCAGCTCCACGCCGGAGACAAGCAGATTGTCCCCCTCAAAAACCGGAGTGACGCGGTAGAGTACATGGTTTCCGGTCTCCTCCACATATGACGCGATCCGGTTCTCAAAGGGCAGCATTCCGTTCACATTCAAAAAACGGGTGCCGGTAATCAGATTCCTCTCATTTGCATTTTCCCCGGCAAGCTGGTAAGCAATCAAATGACAGCGGTTGTAGAGATAATTCCCCTCTATCCTGCCGCTGTATTTCACAGTGTGCCAGCCGCTGGGACGAACATTCCCTATGCTTCCCCGCTCCCCGTCCGGCTGTATTTCCGGACAGATATTCGCATAAGCCTGCCCGCACCTTCCCAGCGCGTCCAGCTCACTGTAGACCTCAAATGCCTCCGTGGTCTTCTTATCCTCCCTGGAAAAATCCGGGTAATTATTGTTTAATTCTACATAAGGGAGCCCCTGATATACCGGGGCTCCCTCGTTTTGCTCGCTCTGTGTATGTACGGCGGCGGGCTCTGTCCCCGCAGGCTCTGCTTCCATGTCGCAGGCATAAAGCGTGAACACAAGCGCCGCTATAAGAATAACACGATATTTTTTCATTTAATCTCTCGACTCCACCACCAAAAGCCGCCCGGATGTCAGGCTGATCTTTGCCTCCTCGTCCACAATCTCGTTGCTGACGCCCAGAGAGTTAAAGCCCCCCATTGTGTAGTCCGAAAGCGGATATTTTACACCCGTGATGCTCACGCCCGTGACCTGATCCGAGAAAGAAATCAGCGATAAATACTTCCCATACTGCTCGTCCTTACGCAGGGTAAATGGCTTGTCGATCATACGAATCCGGTTGTGGGGATCCAGAAGCTCAATCCTTACATCCGATTCCAGCCCGATTCCCAGCAGCGCAATATTTCCCAGCACATGATCCAGGCGGGTTCCCGTAGCGCCGAGAATTGTAATCTCCTTTGCCCCTCTGGAAATCGCCTCCCGAATGGCAAATTCCGTGTCCGTGTCGTCCTTCTCCGATGGCAGCATACAGATATCTATCTGCTCCTGACTGCGGAAGTAGTCCAGAATCTCCGGGTCTGCCGAATCGAAATCCCCGACAATAATGTCAGGCTGGATCTTTGCCCGATACAAAAACTCCATGCCGATGTCGGCCGCCATGATCACCTCAAAACCTCCCATCATTACTACCTTTGCTGCAAACTCATCCGGTATCTCTCCGCCAGTTACGATTAGGTACTTCATACGCTTCCTTCCTTTCTCCTACATGATTTCCAGAAAACCCTTCACATTTTCCCTGATATTGCCCTGAAACACTCCCGAGCCGGAGACAATGACATTCGCTCCTGCCTCCATGACATTCGCCACATTATCTCTCGTGATCCCGCCGTCCACCTCGATATCCACCTTAAGATGCCGGCTGTCCACCATCTGCTTAAGCTTCCGCACCTTGTCTATGGTGTAGGGAATCAGCCTCTGGCCTCCAAAGCCCGGATTTACCGTCATAACCAGCACCATATCCACCTTGCCAAGCACATGCTGCACCGCTGTAAGCGGCGTCGCCGGATTGACAGCCACGCCTGCCAAAAGGCCTCTGTCCTTGATCTCGTCGATTGTGCGGTCCAAATGCCTGCAGGCCTCGGCGTGAACCGTGATGATATCCGCTCCTGCCCCCGCAAACTGTCCGATATAACGAATTGGCTCCTCAATCATCAGATGCACATCAAAGATGCGCTCCGTACACTTGCGAATGGATTCGATAATGGGAACTCCAAAGGAAATGCTCGGCACAAAGCTTCCGTCCATCACATCAATGTGCACATAGGATGCTCCCGCCTCGTCAAGCTCCCGGATCTGTTCCCCCAGCATGGAAAAATCCGCCGCCAGTATAGATGGTGATAAACAATTCATAATCTGCCTCATATCTTCTTTCAGTATCTCCGTATATTCTTAAGCTCCTCGTAGAGAAGCCGGTAATTTTCATAGCGCACCGGACTGATTTTCCCCTCCTCCACCGCCTGCTTCACACCGCAGTCCGGCTCACGCAGATGACTGCAGCCGATAAAACGGCAGGACGGTTCATAGGGGACAAATTCCGGGTAGCAGGTCCACAGTTTCTCCTTCTCAAGCCCCGGCACATCCATGGAGCTAAAGCCCGGCGTGTCCATGATAAAGGTATCCGCCGCCAACGGAATAATCTGCGCGTGCCTTGTCGTGTGCCTGCCCCTCTCAACCCTCTCGCTGATTGCCCCCGTCTCCATCTGCACCTCGGACTGCAGGGCATTGATCAGGGAGGACTTTCCCACGCCGGAGGGACCTGCCACGGAGGCCGTCTTCCCGTCCAGCAGCTCTCTTAACGCCTCCAGACATTCCCCGGTCTTTGCACTGACAAAGAGCACCTGATAACCGGCAGGCGCATAAATCTGCCGCAGACGCTGTTTTTCTTCCTCCGTCACCAGATCGCACTTATTAAAGCAGATGACCGCCGGTACCCCCTGAAACTCCATCATGCACAAAAAGCGGTCAAGGAGATTATAGCCCGGCGCTGGTTTCGCCGCCGCAAAAATCACCAGCGCGAGGTCTATGTTCGCCACTGCCGGACGGACAAGGGCGTTGGTACGGGAAAGGACAGTCTCGACATTTCCCAGCCTCTCTGCCTCGTCTAAAACAGCCATCTCCACCCAGTCTCCCACCAGCGGCTTCATTTTCTGCTTTCTTAAAATTCCCTTTGCCCTGCACTCATAAATTCCGGTTCCCGCTACAAAAACGTAGTAGAAACCGGAAATTCCTTTTACAATCTTCCCCAGCATCTGTCACCTATTGCTTCGTGAAGTTCACCGCATATTCCTCTGTCTTACTCGTAGTCTCGGACAGCCCTTCCTCGTCCACCGTCACGATCGTCCAGACAATGGTGACTGTACCGGAGCTGCAATCCATGTCGCTCGCGCTGATGTAGACAGCACTGCCTGCATCCTCGTCTCCGCTGTCGTAGGTGACGCCGTCGCTGCCAACAAGGGCGTAGGTTACGCTGACCGCCCCCTCCGGCGCGTTGTAGCTGCCGGAAAAGCTGTAGTATACTTCCTCCGGCCCAAGGCTGACCGTGATCGTAATCTCTGTCCCCGCAGGAACGGTCTTCCCGCTGGAAACACTCTGGGAAATGACAAGCCCGGCCTTTACGGAATCACTGTACGCCTCGGCAATCTTAACCTTCAGCCCCGCATCCGTCAGCGTCTGGGTCGCCTTTTCCTGCTTATCTCCGAGAACGGAGGGCACCGTCACAGCTCTCTGTCCCTGACTGACCACAATAGTCACCTTGCTTCCGGGCGCCACACTGCCGCCTCCCGCCGGATTCTGGGAGATTACTTTGCCCGCCTCCACGGAATCGCTGTAGGCGTAATCTTTGATTACCTGCAGCCCCTGATTCTCCAGAGTCCTGACTGCATCAGCCTCCATCATTCCCACGACCGACTGCACCGTCACATTCTGATTCTCGCCATCCACATGATTGACATTCTCCGTCCCGGCGATCACCACGTTGACCGTAGTGCCCTCCGCAACCATCGTTCCAGCCTGAATGTCCTGATCCAAAATCGTCCCTGCCGGTTTGTCGGACTTCTGTGTCGCGACAACAAACAGATACAGCCCCATGGCCTCCAGCCTGCTCTGGGCGTCCTCCTGCGTCATATCCAGAAGGGAGATCATCTGCACCAGCTTCTCGGATTCCGGCTCTGTCCCGGACTCGCTCTCCGTCTGCGTCTCTGTCTGCTGTGTCTCAGTATTTTTGTCACTGCCCCCTCCAAAACGGAACAGATCAAAAACACTGCCTATCAGATAAATAATCACAATGAGAATCACCGCGGCAAAAACAATTCCCATGATGGTCATGGCCTTATCCATCCTCGGGCTTAAACCGTCGTCGTCCTCCTCATCCTCATTTTCGTCCTCGTCCCTGTATCTGTCCATCTTCGGCACAACGGGCTCCGGCGCGGGCTCCACGCTCCGATCCTTAATCTGCCTTAACTCGTCACTGCTGATCACCTTCGTCTTGCCGTTGTCCATCGGCGCAACCGCCACAAAATCCTCCTCGGGATTCACGAGCACCCGGCGCAGATCATTCAGCAGATCCCCGATTGCCTGATATCTCCGGTTCGGGTTCTTCTGCGTGCATTTTAAAATGATCTTTTCCATGCTGGGCGGAAGCTCCCTCGCGAACTCCCCGGGATTCGGAATCTCCTCCTGCAGATGCTGGATAGCGACCGCCACCGTGGTATCCCCGTCAAAGGGCACGCGCCCGGTCACCATCTCGTACATCACGATGCCGAGGGAATAAATATCGCTGCGCCCGTCCACGAAGCCGTTTCTCGCCTGCTCCGGGGAAGAATAGTGCACGGAGCCCATCACATCAGAGCTGATGGTATTGGAGGACGCCGCCTTTGCAATGCCAAAATCCATGACCTTCACCTTGCCCTCGGTGGAGATCATAATGTTCTGCGGCTTGATATCCCGGTGAATGATCTGCTTGTTGTGAGCCGCCTCGATTCCCCGCGCCACCTGAATCGCGATGCTCGTGGATTCCTTAAAAGAAAGCTGCCCCTTTTTCTCTATATATGTCTTAAGAGTGATACCCTCCACATATTCCATCACAATATAGTGGAGTCCCTCTTCGCTTCCTACATCATAAATATTGACGATATTCGGATGCTCTAAGCCCGCCGCGGACTGTGCCTCCGTGCGAAACTTCGCGACGAAGCTGCGATCTTCGGAAAACTCGGTCTTAAGCACCTTGACCGCCACGAAACGGCCGAGAATATGATCCTTCGCCTTATATACATCCGACATACCCCCCGCGCCGATCCTGCTTAAGATCTCATAGCGGTCTGCTAAATATGTTCCATCTGTTAACATCATTCCACCTCTATAGAAAATTACGGTTCTACAATCATTACAGTAATATTATCCCTGCCGCCCTCCTTGTTGGCAAGCTCCACAAGCTGCTTCACCTGCTCCTCGGGCGTCTGTCTCTGCAGCATGACGTCCCTTATGGTAAAATCCTCCACCATGTTTGTCAGGCCGTCGGTACAGAGCAAAAGTCTCTCTCCCCCGGCGAGCTCCACCTCAAAAAAATCCGCCTCCACGTCCTCCGCAGCGCCGATTGCCCGGGTGATAATATTCTTATTCGGATGTATTCTTGCCTCTTTCGCATCTACTTTGCCGAGGCGCACCATCTCCTCCACATAGGAATGATCCACGGTCACCTGACGTATCCCGCCGTTGACGATGTAAAGCCGGCTGTCGCCGATATTTGCGACGTAAAGCCTGCCGTCCACGACCGTCGCCGCGACAACTGTAGTGCCCATACCGTATTTGGCCGCATCCTCCCTGGCTTCTTCAATCAGAAGCTGGTTGGCCGTTGTGATTGCCTCTTTTAAAATCGGAATCGGCTCCACTCCCTTATTCCTTGTCACGGAGGCCACGATCCTCTGGGTCGTATACCGGGAAGCGTAATCTCCGGCCTTATGGCCGCCCATACCATCCGCCACAATATAAAGATTTGGGAGATTTCCAACGGGCAGATCCGACGCGAAACAGTAATCCTGATTCATCTCGCGCAGGATGCCGGTGTCCGATACGGAATACGATCTCATCCCTCTCGCTGCTCCTTTGCTCCTTTACTCTTTTGCTCCTTGTATCTTAACACAACTTATCCGCTCATGCAACATTTCCGCTGTCATTATGCTTTTTCCTGCGTATATTTTCTGCGAAGCTGGCCACAGGCGCCGTCGATATCGCGCCCGAGCTCCCGGCGCACCGTCACGGGAATGCCCTTTTGCTCCAGAATGTGCCGAAAGGCCTCCACCGCACCTGTTTTCGGCCGGGCGTAGCTCCTCTCACGGATCGGGTTCACGGGAATCAGGTTCACATGACAGTTCATACCCAAAAGCAGCTCCGCAAGCGCCTTCGCATCCCCGCGGCTGTCGTTGACATTCTCCACCAGACTGTACTCGAAGGTGATCCTCCTGCCGGTCTGCTCAAAATAGTAGCGGCAGGCCTCCAGCACCTCCGAAAGCGGGTACCTGTTCGCCACCGGCATCAGCTCTGAGCGTTTCTCCTGACTACCGGCGTGCAGGGAAAGAGCCAGCGTAATGGCCAGCTTTTCCTGCGCAAGCCTTTTGATTTCTTCCACAAGCCCGCAGGTCGAGACCGTGATATTCCGCTGGCTGATATTTAAGCCCCGCTCGTCGGTGAGAAACTTAAGAAAGCGCAGAAGATTGTCGTAATTATCCAGCGGCTCCCCGGTTCCCATGACTACCACATGGCTGATTCTCTCGCCAACATCCTTACTGATTCTGTAAATCTGCTCCAGCATCTCCGAGGGAGCCAGATTCCGCGCCAGCCCATCCAGCGTGGACGCGCAGAAACGGCAGCCCATCCTACAGCCCACCTGTGAGGAAATACATACGCTGTTTCCATGCCGGTATCGCATAAATACACTCTCGATAACGCTGCCGTCCTCCAGCGCAAAGAGATATTTTCGCGTGCCGTCAATCCCTGATATCTGCACCGCCTCCTGCGTAAGGACTACAAGCTTCGCCTCCTGCATAAGGCGCTTACGCAGCTCCATGGAAAGATTTGTCATCTCCGAAAAATCCGCCGCGCCCCGCAGGTGCAGCCACTCATAGAGCTGCTTCGCCCGAAAGGGCTTCTCTCCTGTTTTAACAATAAACTCCGTCAGCTCCTCAAGCGTCATGGATCTGATGTCCGGCTTTTCCATCACTTAAAAATCCTCTCTGTCTCTTTTGTGCCTCTCTTGAGCTTTGCCATGAAAAATCCGTCCCGGTTCTCCCCTCCCGGGAAGATCTGTTCCTCGTAAATCAGCTCATACTCCGGGTAGCCGCGCAGAAACCACGCGACATTCTCCTCGTTCTCTGCCGGGTGAATGGTGCAGGTGCTGTACACCAGAGTCCCCCCGCGCTTTACATAATCCTGCGTCGTGGCAAGAATCGCTCTCTGCAAAAGGGAAAGCTCCTTTGCCTGCTCCATGCTCATGCGGTAACGGATATCCGGCTTCCTGCCAAGCACTCCAAGCCCCGAGCAGGGCAGATCGCAGACCAGTACATCTGCCTTTTCCACAGAGTCCTCATCGTGCACCGACGCATCCATCTGCACTGCGCGCACATTCTGCGCCCCGTGCCGTCTTAAGTTCTCCCCGATCAGCTCTACCTTGCGCCCGGTCAGATCTCTCGCCTCCACCATGCCCGTGCCATTGAGAAGCTCCGACAAATGCAGGCTTTTCCCTCCGGGAGCCGCGCAGACGTCGATGACATAATCCCCCGGCTGCACATCCACAAGTTCCGCCACCCGCATGGAACTCACGTCCTGCACATAGAATTTGCCCTCCTGAAAGCTCTTTAGTCCCCTGAGATAGTCCACGCCGCTCACAAAAAGCGCGCAGGGCATGGAAAGCTGCTCCACGGTAAGCCCCTCCCCGCGAAGCTCCTTTATCAGCTGCTCCGGCGTGGTCTTTTGCACATTCACCCGGATGGAAAAGCCGGGCTCCTCTGAAAAGCCGGAGAGAATCTCTCTCGTTTTGTCCATTCCGTAGGCGTCCGCCCACATCTGAACGATCCACCGGGGAATGGAGTAGGCGATGCTCAGCGCCTCCACGGGCTTTTCCCTGCCGTTCGGCCACTCTACCCTGCTCCCCCCGTCCCTTGCGATGGAGCGGAGCACGCCGTTCACGAAGCCGGACAGTCCAATAAATCCCCTTTTTTTTGCCAGCTTCACCGCCTCGCTCACAGCCGCAGAATCCGGCACCGAATTCATGTACATGATCTGGTAAGCGCCAAGGCGCAAAAGATTGCGGATGACCGGCTTCATTTTATGCACCTTTGTCTTTGAAAATGCATCGATCACATAATCCAGCGTAATCTGCCGCTCCAGTGTCCCCTCGACGAGGCGGGTCAGAAAAGCTCTCTCCCGCTTCGGAAGATACTGATACTTTTCCAGCACCTGATTCAGCAGAAGATGGCTGTACTGTCCGTCCTCGTTGACCGCAAGCAGGATATCCAGCGCCAGAGAGCGCATATTTACATCAGTCATCTCTTCCCCTTCCCCCAAACAGTAGAATCACACGCAAAAGCTGCAGAATCGCCGCGGCGGCAGAGGCCACATAGGTGAGGGCAGCCGCACCCAGCACTTTTCTCGTATATACCAGCTCCTGCGGCGCGAGAATCCCCTGCTCCTCAAGCATCACAAGTGCCCGCCGGGAGGCGTTGAACTCCACGGGAAGGGTGATAATCTGAAAGAGAACCGCAAAGGAAAACAGAAAAATTCCAATGTTGATGATGGTCATGGACATCCGGCTGTTTATAAGAGCGCCAATGATGATGACAGGCCACGCCAGCGCAGAGCCGATATTCGCGACCGGCACAAAGGCACTGCGCAGAGTCAGCGGCACATAGCCCCTCGCGTGCTGGATCGCATGGCCGCACTCGTGGGCGGCTACGCCGACTGCCGCCACACTGGTCTGGTTGCACACCGTATCCGACAGATTCAGCGTCTTGTTCGAGGGGTTATAGTGATCCGTAAGACTGCCGGACACATGGCGCACCTGCACGTCGTATATCCCCGCCGCCCGGAGAATCCTCTCCGCCGCCTGCGCGCCGGTCATACCGGACATGCTGCGGTATCCCGAATATTTGTTGAAGGTGCTCTTCACCCGGGCGGAAGCGATCATACAGATCACCGCTCCAATTAACACCAGAATATAAGTCGGATCCCAATATAGATACATACTGCTCCTTCCTGCCATACATGGCACTGTCATCCTTACTTCCCCTTTAACTGCAGAGGACTGTTCCCTCAGTGATATGGCTGCCATTGACAAAGGCGGCTGCATCCATGCGCTTTTTTCCCTCGAGCTGCACTTCCTTTAACACGAGCTGCCCCTCTCCCGTCTGCACATAGATGCCGGTCTTATCCGCCCGCACCACGGTTCCCGGCGTCGCTTTGCTGTCCTCTAAGAGTACCCCGCTCTTCCAGATTTTAAAGGTCTTACTGCCCAGATAGGTGTAGGCGCTTGGCCACGGATCCAGACCGCGCACCAGCCGCTCCAGCGCCGCCGCCGGTCTGCTCCAGTCCAGATCTCCCAGCTCCTTGGTAATCATGGAGGTGTGCGTGCTCTTTTCGTGATCCTGCGGAATGAAAACCGCCGTCCCCTTCTCCAGCATCTCCATAGTCTCGACACAGAGCTTTGCTCCCAGAGCCGCCAGCTTGTCAAAGAGGCTTCCTCCCGTCTCGTCCTCAGCGATGCGCAGCTCCCGCTTCGCGATCACATCTCCGGTGTCGATTCCCTCGTCCATGCGCTGGGTGGTAACTCCCGTAATCTCCTCACCGTTTATAATCGCCCACTGGATTGGCGCGGCTCCCCTGTACTTTGGAAGCAGGGAGGCGTGCACGTTCACACAGCCATATTTTGGCATTTCCAGAATACTTTTTGGCAAAATCTGCCCGAAGGCAACGACCACCGCAATATCCGCGGCAAAGCCACGCAGATACTCCACGCTCTCCGGCTCCCGTATCCGCTTTGGCTGATAAACCAAAAGGTCATGTGCCACCGCACATTCCTTCACCGGAGAGAAATGCACGGCATTTCCCCGCCCCTTCGGCTTGTCGGGCTGCGTCACAACCAGCGCCACCTCATGTCCCGCCGCAAGAATTGCTTCCAGCGTTCCCACCGCAAAATCCGGCGTTCCCATAAAAATTACCCGCATATCTCAGCTCCTCGCATCCTCTTGTTCATAGTTCACATCGTGCAGGCCGCCAACCACATGCTCCACATACAGATGACCCTCCAGATGTTCGACCTCATGGCAGATGGCGCGCGCCAAAAGCTCCGTCGCCTCCACCTCCTGCTCCTGCATATTTTCGTCAAAAAACTTTGCCTTCACAAAATTGGGCCGCGTCACATTGCCGGCCTTTCCCGGCACACTCAGGCACCCTTCGTCCCCGGTCTGTTCCCCGGAGGACTCCACAATCTCCGGGTTCACCATCACAATGGGGCCATCCCCCACGTCAATCACCACGATTCTCCGCAGAATGCCGACCTGCGGAGCCGCAAGACCCACGCCGTTCGCATTGTACATGGTCTCCAGCATATCCTCGATCAGTGTCTGAAACCGGGGATTCATCTCCTTAACCTCCCTGCATACCTTATTCAGTATGGGATCTCCCTGCAATCGTATTGTTCTAAGCGCCATTTCCTATCCTCTCTTTTTCATTTTCAATCGGGGCATAAATCATATTGAATGGTCACGGCGGACAATAGCTCCGTCTCCCGCACCAGCCTCTCTGTCTCATCTTTCACGCTGAGCAAAAGTCCGCGCTCCTTTGCCTTTAGATAGATGACCTGATGGTAAATATCCTTTACCTTCGCCACCGAAGCGTCCGCCGGCCCCACAAGCGCCGCCTCAGACTTCTGCTTTGTAAGCCATCCGGTAAGCCGGCCCGCCAGCGCCTCCGTCCCGTTTTGCAGTGCCTCCCTGTCCCGTCCCGTACAGTGTATCACCAGCATGTGGAAAACGGGCGGGTAATGCAAAAGCTCCCGGTAAGCAATCTCTCTCTCGTAAAAGGTCCTGTAATCCTGCCTGGCCGCGGTGAGGATTGCGAAATTCTCCGGGTCGTAGGTCTGGATCACCGCCTGCCCCGGGAGGATCCCCCTGCCCGCTCGTCCCACCGCCTGCGTCAGAAGCTGGAAGGTGCGCTCCGCACTGTGGAAATCGCTGACGTAAAGCGACATATCCGCCGCCAGCACCCCCACCAGCGTCACTCCGGGGAAGTCGTGCCCCTTGACGATCATCTGGGTTCCTATCAAAATATCAGCCTTGCGATTCGCAAAAGCCTGCAATATTTTCTCGTAGGAATCCTTTGTCCGGGTCGTGTCAAAATCCATACGCAAAATCCGTGCCCCGGGGAAACGCTTCTGCACCAGCAGCTCAATCTTCTCTGTGCCCGCCTTAAAAGCTCCCAGATACCGGCTCTTACAGACCGGACACACCGCAGGCTCCGCCTCCTCATAGCCACAGTAATGGCAGACCAGACGGTTTCCGCCGTGGAGACTTAAGGACACATCACAGTGAGGACATTTTACCACATATCCGCAGGCTCTGCACGAAATAAATCCCGACATGCCCCGGCGGTTTAAAAAAAGCATGGTCTGCTGGCCTTCGGCAAGCCTTTGCTCCATCAGCTCCTGCAGCCTTTCGCTTAATATCGAGCGGTTCCCCGCCTGCAGCTCCTGGCGCATATCCACGACCTCGCACTCCGGCAGGGGTCTTTCGTCGATGCGCTTTTCCAGTGTCAAAAGCGCATAGTTTCCCTGCTGCACCTGATAATAACTGGCCACCGAGGGGGTGGCGGAGCCTAAGATCACGCTGGCGTGATTCTGCCCTGCCCGCTCGATTGCCACCTCCCTCGCGTGGTAGCGGGGCGCCTGCTCACTCTTGTAGGAGGTCTCGTGCTCCTCGTCGATGATGATGAGCCCCAGCCTTGCAAAGGGCGTAAAGAGCGCCGACCTCGGCCCGATCATTATGTCGATATCTCCTGCCTTCGCCCGCTCAAACTGGTCAAAACGCTCCCCGGCGGAGAGTCTGGAATTCATCACCGACACCCGCTTCCCAAAACGGTTGTAGAAGCGCATCACGGTCTGGTAGGTCAGGGCAATTTCCGGGATTAAAAGAATTGCCTGCTTTCCCTCTGCGACGACTCTGGCAATCAGCTCCATGTACACCTCGGTCTTGCCGCTGCCCGTGACGCCCATGAGCAGATATGTCTTTGCAATGCCCGCCTCCTGATCCGCCCATACGGCGTCCACCACCCGCTGCTGCTCGCCGTTTAACGTCAGATGGCAGGCCTGCTTTTTTAAGTGCTCCACCGGATTGCGGTATGCCCTCTCCGCCGTGACCCGCAGGATTCCCTGCTGCTCCATGCTCCGAATTGTGGCGGCGGAGACTGACAGCTTCCCAGTGACAAATGCGTAATCCAGCGCCCCCTCGGCAATCAGCTCCCTCAGAAGCCTCGCCCTCGCCGTGCTGTGCCGGCTCTCGAGGAGAGCCAGCCTCCGCCCCGCCTCCTCCCCGGACAAAGCGAGCTCCACGCTCCTTTTCTCGACCCTTCGCATCTCCCGCTTAATCGGGAGTACGGTTTTTAGCGCCTGGTTCATGGTAGAGCCGTAATTCCTGCGCATCCACGCCGCCAGCGCGATGAGCTGGGACTCGACGGGCACGCTCCCTTTTGTGATTCCCTTTAAGGGGCGAATGCGGCTCACCTCACACTCCGGCTTGTCGGAGAGCTCCAGCACATAGCCGGTCATCGTGCGGCGGCCAAAGGGGATATCCACCTGCATCCCCACTGCAAGCTCTCCACGCAGCTCCTCCGGCACCAGATACTGAAAGGTTTTATCCAGTTTTTCCAGCGAGATATCCACGATCACGTTCGCGTAGAGCACCCCGGTATCCATCATTTCCATAATTCCTTTTCCCTGCCAATCTCTGCTATTATATCCCGACATGAAAAAATATTCAAGTTTTGTTCCCCGATACACATGTATTTTTCAAATCTGGCAATACTGTCTATGTGAGGGAAACGCGATGAACTGGAAAAATTTTTGTATCTGCGGGCTGACCGGCTGGTGCATGGAGATTCTCTTTACATCCTTCGGAGCGCTGCTTCAGGGAGATATGCGTATGCTGGGGCGCACCTCCATCTGGATGTTTCCCATTTACGGAATGGCCGCGCTCATTGGCCCCATCTATGAAAAAATCAAACACTGGCCGACCGTCCTGCGGGGCGTCTTCTACGCGCTGGGCATCATGGCAGGAGAATTTGTAAGCGGCTCTGTCCTCTGCCTGTTCTCCGCCTGCCCCTGGGATTACTCCGACAGTCTTTTGAACATCAATGGAATCGTGCGAATAGATTACTTCCCCTTCTGGGTGGCGGCGGGCCTTGTCTTCGAACGGCTTCTTTGTTGGCAGGGCACAAAAAAAGCAGCTTCATAGGCTGCTTTCTTTGTTGTATATTCCACACTCAAGCATCCAGTCCATCACATTCATTGATTTGATTCCCTCATAAGAAGAATCTAATCCTGCATCCAGTGAAAGAACCAGCTTTTCATAGTTGTCGCTGATCTGCTGCAATGGAGCTAACTCTCTGGCACGGACAGCTTCATTTGCCATGGATTCCGTGACCTGCACATACATTTTATCATCCGCTCTGGCAGCAATGAAATCCACTTCCGCACGACCTACTTTTCCTATGGAGACGTCAAACCCTCTTCTAAGCAGCTCAAAATAGACCACATTTTCCAATGCATGACCACTGTCGCGGTTCCGAAATCCCAGAAGATAATTTCTCAGTCCTATATCAACAATATAGTACTTTCCGAGAGTTCGCAAAAATTCTCTTCCTTTAATGTCAAAGCGTTTGATATCATAAAAAAAATAGGATTCCAGCAATGCATTGACATATGCCTGTACCGTGTGGGCGCTGGGAGTCCCCTTTCGCTTTCCGTCTTCCAGCAATCCCTCATTTACAAGAGTATTGCCAATGGCTGAGACCGAGACACTGCTGCCGATATTATCAGCAAGAAATGTAACAATCTTTTTTAAAAGAACGGGGTCAGTAATTCGTTTCTGTCCTCTTATTTTTTCCCGTTCCAAAATATCCCGGACAATGACAGTGGAGTAAATTCCTTCCAATAATATCAGAGCCTTTTCCTGGTCAAGCCCAATATCGGCAATGCCCGGCATTCCGCCAAAACGCATATAGGCCTCAAAAGCTTCCCGCATCTCATAATGCCCGCCATCTTTGTGAAACACTTGTTTCCTCATACCTCCGAAAGCGCTTTGTGTCTCTCTGACTTCAAAACCGTGGAAATATAGAAACTCGCTGAAAGAGAGCGGAAGCATTTTTATTTCCACACACCTCCCTGACAGATAGGTTGAATACTCAGAAGAAAGCAAATATGCGTTGGAACCCGTAATATAAATATCACAGTTAAAATCTACCCGAAAGGAATTCACTGCCTCCTCCCAGTCCGGTACCCGCTGCACTTCATCAAAAAATAAGTACATTCTCCTGTCTGGCAGCATATGCTGTTTTACATACTCATAAAACGCATCACTGTTCATTTTTTTATATGCATGAGATTCAAAATTCATCTCAATGATCTGTTCAGCCGCAATTCCACTTTCTTTCAAATGTGCGACCATTAACTTAAGCAGACTAGATTTGCCGCATCTGCGAATTCCGGTGACAACCTTTACGGGTTCTGTATCCTGAAAAGCAATCAACTTTTTTAAATACAAATTTCTTTTTTTTAGCGTATGTGTATCAATCATTGCGGGCACCTCCTTACAGCATGATGATAGCACAAAAACTTTAAATTTTCAAATTTATGCACCAAAGTGCAAAAACTTTATTTTCTACATCACTCTCCTGCGGTTCGAATACTTCTCCTCACAGTACTTGCAGCGGTAGATTTCCTTTTGGGCGTCCGTCAGCAGAAAAATCTGATCCAGCTCCTGCTCGGTGGAGGTAACGCACCGGGGATTCTTGCATTTGATAACGTTTTTCACCTGTCCGGGCAGGGAGAGCACCTTCTTATCCACAATATTGTCTCCCTTGATGACATTAACTGTGATGTTGTGGTCGATAAAGCCCAGAATATCCAGATCCAGCGATTCGATGGGGCACTCCACCTTGATGATATCCTTCTTCCCCATCTTATTGCTTCTCGCATTCTTGATAATGGCCACCGTACAGTCCAGCTCGTCCAGCTTCAGGTCATGGTAGATCTGCATACTCATTCCCGCCTGAATATGGTCGAGCACAAAGCCCTCATTGATTCCACTGATATTTAACATATACGCCTCCTATTCCGCCAGACCAAGCAGCGTCAAAATCAAAGCCATGCGCACATATACGCCATACTGCACCTGCTTAAAATATGCCGCCCTCGGATCATCGTCCACCTCCACGGAGATCTCATTCACTCTCGGCAGGGGATGCAGCACCAGCATGTCCGGCCCCGCAAGCTCCAGCTTCGCCTTCGTCAGAATATAGTAATCCTTCAGGCGAATGTAATCCTCCTCATTAAAAAAGCGCTCCCTCTGTACTCTCGTCATGTACAGTACGTCCAGAGAGCCGATGGCGTCCTCGAGGCGCTCCACCTCCTCAAACTCGATATGGTTCGCCCGAAGCACATCCTCGCGGATGTAATCGGGAATCCGAAGCTCTTCGGGTGAGATCAGGACAAACCGGACATTCTCATAGCGGATCAGCGCATTGATGAGCGAGTGAACCGTGCGGCCAAACTTCAAATCCCCGCAGAGCCCGATCGTGAGATTCCCCAGCCTGCCCTTTAGGGAGCGGATTGTCAATAGATCCGTCAGCGTCTGGGTGGGGTGCTGATGCCCGCCATCCCCGGCGTTTATCACGGGAATTTTCGATCTCTGGGACGCCACGAGAGCTGCCCCCTCCTTCGGATGCCGCATGGCACATATATCTGCATAGCAGGAGATCACCCGAATGGTGTCCGATATGCTCTCGCCCTTGGCCGCCGACGAAGAATCGGCGCTGGCAAAGCCTAACACCGAGCCGCCCAGATTCAGCATCGCGGCCTCAAAGCTGAGCCTTGTCCTTGTGCTCGGCTCATAAAAGCAGGTGGCGAGCTTTTTCCCCTCGCAGGCCTTTTTGTATTTCTCCGGGTTTTTCTCAATGTCATTCGCCAGCTCCAAAAGCCTGTCCAGCTCCTCCACCGAAAAATCAAGCGGACTCATCAGATGTCTCATAGCATTCCTCCTCTTTAACCATACCACACTTTCCTTATCATATACTATAGCCCCCCTGATTTCAAGATAAAACACATTGCATTTTTAGATTTTTCTAGTACAATAAAATGGAAGTAGTTTTTTCAAAAATACGAAAAGAAGGAGAAATGATTATGGACGACGAGAGAATCAATACCAACGGGCCGGAAAATGACGACGAAGTGATGTATAGGGAGCGCAAACGCCTGCTCTTTTTCGGGCTCCCGTGGACCTTCACCAAATATACGGTCACTCCGGCACTGCTGACCGTAAATAAAGGCCTTCTCCACACGGAGGAGGACGACTGCTACATGTACAAGATTCAGGACGTTAAGCTTGTGACCTCCCTGATGGAGCGCATTTTTGGACTCGGAACGGTAATCTGCTACACCGGAGACGTGACAGACAAGGAGCTTCGGCTGATACATATCAGACATTCCAAAGAGATCAAGGGCTATCTGTTAAAAGCCTCCGAAGCCGCAAGACTGAAACGCCGCACCTTAAGCACCATGGATATCGGCGCCCGGAGCATGGATTTTGACCCGGATGACCTGTAACGGCAGAAAGCCGTTCTCTGCTAGAACGGCCTGCAGCAGCAGGTACACAGCGCCTGCATACATAACAGACTCACACAGAAATTCCCGTAGCTGCTGTAGGGACGCTCGTAGGCGCTTCCCATGTTGGAGTACCATGTCCCGCCGTACTCCAAATGCTGCTTAAACTGTCTGAACTCCATATTACTTGGCTCTAAAGCCACAGCCATCTGTATATGTTCGAGGGCTGTGGCTTTGTTGCCGAGTCCCTGATTGGCCATCGCGCTATAGTAATACCAGCGTCCCTTTCTCTCGGAGAGCGGAATATCGTTTAATACATGCAGCGCCTCCGCGTAGCTCTGGCTGCGCAAATAGTTGAGCGCGGCCTGCATTTTCGGGGACGGCTCCTGACTGGCGGAGCGGTAGGTATTATTCCCATAGTAATATGTGCCGGAAAAGCCGCCGAAGGGTCCCTGCTGCGCGTTTCCATTTTCCCTTTCCCTCTGCGCGTAGCCGCTATAACCTCCCGCCGTGCCCTGCTGTTTTTCCTTCATAATCTGGTCATAGGCCTGCTGCACCTGCTTGAAACGCTCCTCTGCCTGCGCCTTGTTCGGATTGTTCACATTGGCGTCCGGGTGGTATCTGCGGCTCAAGCTGCGGTATGCTTTCTTAATCTCCTCGTCGGAGGCGCCCCGGTGAATCCCAAGCACCTGATACGGATCTGTCATATTCTGCCCCTTTATGATTTCTGCTTTTGCTTTTTCTTCTTTTTCAACTGGATATATTCATATTTTGACCACACACCGGAATAGAGGATATTCCGCAGAATATCCGCGTGCAGCAAAATCGGAAGCCGCTCGAAGGACTTGGCGCACTCCGATATCATGCTGGTCATCATAAGCCTGCACAGCGTCTCGAATTCCTGCTCGTTCTCAGTCTGTATAAAACGCAGGGGATTGTAGCTGTCCTTCCTCACGTCCTCCCGGTAATCCTCGTAGGCGTCCATGAGATAGATAAACTTTCCCATATAAAAACCGAGGGTTCTGAGTTCATCATACCACTCATCCTTCCTCCACGCAAATATTTCTCCCAGCGCCTCCCCCGTCAGCCCTGCTGCCAGATCAATATTGCGCTCCCTGCGCGCCTCGCATTCGGCCAGTCTTGCAATATAGTTCTCCACTGCCTCCGTCTGTCTTGGATAATTCTTCTCCACCTGCTCGTAGTCTTTCCGAAACATGGAGGCGATTGTCTTTTTCGTCAGATTTCTTTCGTCCTTCCAGTCGTCCACCAGATTGTAGTAGGCCAGAAGGACGTTCATCTGCGCCGCATAGTCCTGAATCTCATTATAAAAATACCGGCGTTTTTTGACCGGATGCAGCACGCAGGTAAACTCCCCGTCCGCGGTTTCCGGCTCATAAAGCCCCGTCAGAAGCACGACCAGAAAGGTGATATCATAGTTGATCAGCGCCTGCCCCTTCGTCCCGCAGAAGCTCCGCAGGCTTTTGCACAGCCCACAGTAGTAGGACTGGTAAATCCGCTTATTCTCCTCCGACAGCTCCTGACTGTTCACATTGATATATCCAAACATACTGTCCCCTCACGATCTGCGGACAAAGGTTCCCCGGCACTTCGGGCAGGTAATCTCAATTTTTCCGTGCCCCTTTGGCACCCGGACCTGCTGCTTACATGCCGGGCACTTGTAATAACGGTAGATTTTGCGCTGACCCATCCGCTTTTTCCATTTATTCCACTGCACGGTGCGCTGATAGCGGAAATTCACATACTTCTGGTTCTCCTCACGGCGCTTTGCCGTGTTTTTGGAAAACACCCTAAAATACATATGTATCATCAGAGCCAGCGCCAGAATCGTAAAAATCCCGAGCCTCGAAAAAATACCAACGATCAGCAGCACCAGAATCACCCACGACTCCAGCCTCGCCAGCTCGTCCGTGCCATTGCGCCCTTCCATAAAATGATAAAATTTTTCTCTCATATCCCACCTCGTGAAAAATGCTTACCGCAACATCTGCAATAAGCATATTACTCCCACAAAAATCCAGCGTCAAGAGACGTATTGTCTTTTAAGAAAGACTTTAGAAACTATTTAGGAATAAGGCCCACAGCAAACGCTGCGGGCCAGACTGTGTCAGGACGATAAGCCGGGTTATGTCGTTGGGTGATCATCTGTCTAGGACGGCTGTTGCCAGCCGCCTCAAGCGACCTACCTAAAGCTGGCGGGCCACGTCAACGCTTTGCTTCGGTCTTGCTTCGAATGGGGTTTACACAGCCCTCTCTGTTACCAGAGAGGCGGTAGTCTCTTACACTGCCATTCCACCCTTACTGCATGAACTGCAGCGGTATCATTTCTGTTGCACTTTCCTTAGAGTTTCCTCCACCGGCCGTTAACCGGCATCCTGCCCTATGAAGCCCGGACTTTCCTCACCTGCGACCTTTCGGTCCTGCAGCCGCGATCACCTGTCCTGCGCAATCCGCTACCACTATACCATAGAACGTTTTTCGGTGCAAACAAAATGTTTGCTCAGACGTGAAAACAGCTTCCCCCCACAAACTCCCTTACAAGGGAATTCTGCTGGATTCCCTCCGTCGGCAGGGGAAGAAAATAATCCAGAAATTTCAGCAGACGCTTCGCCTCCAGATACTCCGGGCAATCCCTCGGAATCTGGAACAGCAGGGGCTCCGCATAGACCTTGAGCACCGCAATCTCATACAAAAGCGCCGAATTGAACATCACGTCCGCACTGTCCTGGAACGGGAAAATGTATTTTTCCTCGCCCCGCCGCACACTGTCCCACATGGCAATGGTATCCCGCGCCGACGTCCCCCTCGTCCTCGCATCCCGCACGATGCGCCTGAGAAGCCGTCCGTCCGTCGTCGGCAGGGGATTGTGCTCGTCGATATTGAGCTGCGTCAGGGCAGAAATGTAAATCTTAAATTTGCTCTCGTTCGGCAGGGAGTAGGACAGCTTGTCATTCAGCCCGTGGATTCCCTCGATCACAAGGATATCCTCCTCCCCGAGCGCCAGCTTTTTCCCCCGGTATTCCCTCTTTCCGGTCTTGAAATTGAAGGAGGGCATCGACACGGTCTCCCCATGCATGAGCTTTGTCATATCCGTGTTAAACTGCTCGATATCCAGCGCCTCCAGGCACTCGAAATCCAGATTGCCCTTCTCGTCCCGCGGGCATTTTTCCCGGTCGGCATAGTAATCGTCCAGCCCGATGGAGTGGGGATTTAAGCCCTTCGCCATGAGCTGGATACACAGCCGGTTGGAAAAGGTGGTCTTGCCGGAAGAGGAGGGGCCGGCAATCATCACGAATCTCGTGCGGATTCCTCCCTGCTCTCCCTTCACCCGCTCCGCGATCCGTGCGGCTAATGCGCCGATACTCTCCTCCATCAGCGCCTCCTGCAACAGAATGATCTCCTCCCCGCGCCCGGCGGCAATGGCGTCGTTCAACGTGCCGATCGTTCCCACGCCGAGCATACGGCTCCAGCTTCTTGAATCCTTTAGTGTCTGGTACAGCTTCCCGGAGGCCGCAAGGGGCTCCACCTCACTGCCCTTTTTATTCGGAAAACGCAGCACAAAGCCGTCCCCGTAGGGCGTGAGGGCGAAATAGCCGAGCATTCCCGTCCTCGGCGCCATATAGCCGTAAAAATAATCCTCCATGCCGGAGATCCGGTAGAGATTCACCCTTGAGCTTCTGCGGTAATGCAGGAGCCGCTCCTTGTCCGTCATGCCGTAGGAAGCGAATTTGGCCTCCGCCTCCTGCGATTTTACATTGTGCTTTTCGATGGTAATGTCCGCCTCCACGAGCGCGCGCATACGCTCTTCCACCTGCGCAATGCGCTCGGCGGAATTTTCACAGCCCTCCAGCTCACAGTAGTAGCCCTGCCCCAGCGAATAGAATACCCGCACCTGCACCTGCTCGTCCCAGAGATCGTGCACGGCCTTTTGCATCATAAGGGTCACGCTCCTGCGGTATGCCCGCCTGCCGTCCTTGTCCGTCACTGTGAGAAATGCCACGCTGCAGGATTTTGTCACCTTCTTGTTCAACTCACGCAGCTTCTTGTCCACCAGCGCAAGCACAATGGCGTCCGCATAATTGTCCTGATACTGTTCCGCCAGCCCTGCAAGCGTCGTCCCCTCCTGCACCGTCACCGTCTCCACGCGCTCCGGCGCCACTGTTATTTCCAACTGATACTCCTGCATCCCTCTTCACTCCTAATTATGTATATTTGCATTTGCCGCCCGGCATAATTCTTTTGCCTTTTCATTGTAAGAGAGCCGCACGCGCACCTGCCCGCGCCGCTCTTTCGCCTTCTCTGACTCCGGCTGCCCGTCCAGGCTCTCTAAAATCCGCGCAAGCTCCTCCCCCTCCTTTTCCAGAAAGGAGAACAGCAGGGGATTTTTGTCCCGCAAAAGCAGCGGCCCATAGAGGTCGCCGAGCAATGCCATTTCTTCCTCTTCGCCCCGGACGCCGTCCGCCTCCGGCGTATGCACGGCGCGCAGCATCGGGTAGTACTTGCCGTCCCACACCATCGCCTCCGCGTCGATGCGGTAGCCCCGCAGGCGCAGATACTCCCGCACCCGGGCAATATCCGACTGGGGCTGCAGGATCAGCTCGTCCGCCTGCCCGCAGACCGCCTCTCCCGCAGAGAGGATCCGGCGCATCAGCTCACCGCCCATTCCCGCAATCACAATCGCCGACGCCTCCCCGGGAGATAATGCTGTAAGCCCGTCGGAGAGCCTCGTCTCAATGCAATCCGCCAGTCCTGCCGCCGCAATATTCTTCCGCGCCCGGGACAGGGGACCCTGCCTTACGTCCATCGCGATGGCTCTTTTTATCCGGCCGCTCTCTGCAAGCGCAATGGGCACATAGCCGTGATCCGTCCCGATATCCGCAAGAACTCCCCGTGAGGTGACGAGAGCCGCCACCGCCTCCAAACGTTTTGACAAGCGCATTTGAAACTACTCCAGATAATCCTTTAGTTTGCGGCTCCGGCTCGGATGGCGCAGCTTCCTCAATGCCTTGGCCTCAATCTGGCGAATCCTCTCCCTCGTGACGTTGAACTCCTTGCCCACCTCCTCGAGCGTGCGTGCCCTTCCGTCCTCCAGCCCAAAGCGCAGGGTCAGAACCTTCTGCTCCCGCTCAGTCAGGGTGCTCAGCACCTCCTCCAGCTGCTCCCTGAGGAGCGTGAAGGCGGCGGCGTCCGCAGGGATCGGGACATTGTCGTCTTTGATAAAATCGCCCAGATGGGAGTCCTCCTCCTCGCCGATGGGGGTCTCTAAGGACACCGGCTCCTGAGAAATCTTAAGAATCTCACGGACACGCTCCACAGGCATGTTCATCTCCTCCGCAATCTCCTCCGGGGTAGGCTCCCTTCCCAGCTCCTGCAAGAGCTGGCGGCTCACCCGGATCAGCTTGTTGATGGTCTCCACCATGTGCACCGGAATGCGGATGGTTCGCGCCTGGTCGGCGATGGCCCTCGTGATTGCCTGCCGAATCCACCATGTCGCGTAGGTCGAGAATTTGTAGCCCTTGCGGTAGTCAAACTTCTCCACTGCCTTAATCAGCCCGAGATTCCCCTCCTGAATCAGATCTAAAAAGAGCATTCCCCGCCCCACATAGCGCTTGGCAATGCTGACAACCAGACGAAGATTCGCCTCCCCGAGGCGCTTTTTCCCCTCGGAGCCCGCCTCCACGTCCTTCTGGAGCGTCTTAATCTCCTCCTGAATTTCCGCCTTTTCCGCCTCGTCCGCCGCCTCCATACGCTTTTTTAGAAGCTGTATCTTCTCGGAGGCCGCATTTCCCGCCTCCATCTTCTTGGCCAGCTCAATCTCCTCCTCCGCGGAGAGCAGGGGCACCTTGCCGATTTCCTTTAGATACATGCGAACCGGATCCTCCACGCTCACGCCGTCCGGCACGGACAAATCAATGGCTTCGATCTCCACATCCTCCTCTGCATCCAGAAGGATATCGTCGTCGTCATCATCGTCGTCGCTGATCTTTAAGACGTCCACATTATTTTTCTCGAGGATATCCAGAACCTCTTCCATTTTCTCTGCGTCCAGATTCATGTCCCGGAAAAAGTCGCTGATCTCCTGATACTCCATGATATTGCGCTTTTTCTTCCCAAGCTCCAAAAGTTCTTTCATTTTCTCCTGAAACTTTGCTTTCATATCCTCTGCTTCCGCAGCCTGCTCTACTGTCTCCACTACCTCTGCCATTTCTTCCTTCTTCTTTGCCATGTGCTTTGTCCTCTCACGGTTAATTTTGTCCCTATTACACGGAAATATGCAATTTTTCCAGCTTTTCCAAGGCTTTCTTCGCCTCTATGACCTTCATCATCGCGGCAAGATCTGTCGGATCGGTGTGCCTCGCCCTCTCGTCGATGCTGTTTTGCTTGACTCTCAGAATGGTTTCCCTGAGAGCTTTTTCCATGTCGTTTTTTGTCTCTATTTCATGGATTCCGGCATTGAAAAGTCCTGCGACCTCCTTCTGCTGCTCCTCCTCTGAAAACATGCTTATGATCCGGGCAGGATTTACGCTGCCCTCCTCCCCGTACTGGTCAAATACGAGCTGTGCCACCTTAGACAGAAGCTCCTCGGTAAAATCCTCCGCCGTGATAAGCCCTTGTATCGACTCGAACAGTCCGGGGTTTTCGATGAGCCACGTCAGAAGAAGCTTCTGGGACTTTTGCATACCGTCCTCCTTCTTCTTCCTCTCCTGCCCGGCGCGCCGCAGGGGCGCCTGTTCCCTAGCACTTCCCAGTGCCTGACGGTTCACAAGCTTTCGCAGATTGTCGAAGCCGATATGGTATTTCTCCGCCACCGCCTCGATGTAATTGTTGCGCTCCAGCTCCTCGGGAAAGCCCAAAAGCCTTTTGGCAATTTCATTGTGAAATGCTGTCTTTTCCTCCGGGTCTTTCATGTCGTAATCCGCCTCGAGAATCCGAAGCTCAAACAGAAAGCTGTTCTCCGCTCCGTCGATGCGCTTCTGGTATTCCCCCGCTCCCAGAGCCTTGATAAACTCGTCCGGATCCTTGTACGGCCGCATATCAATAACCTTTGTCAGAATCCCGACCTCCTTTAGAATCGGGATTGCCCGAAGCGCCGCACGCACTCCCGCCCCGTCGCTGTCATATGTCAGATAGACCTCCTTTGTGTAGCGTTTCAGCAGATTTGCGTGACCGCTGGTCAATGCTGTGCCGAGGGAGGCGACCGCATTGTCGAAGCCCGCCTGATGCAGGGAAATCACATCCATATAGCCCTCGCACAAAAGCAGCTGTTCCCGGCGCGTGCTCTTTGCAATGCTCAAGCCATAGAGATTGCGGCTCTTGTCAAAAATCATGGTCTCCGGGGAATTCAGGTACTTGGGCTCCCCCTCCCCCATGACGCGGCCGCCGAAGCCGATAACGCGTCCCCGGACGTCCATAATCGGAAACATCGCCCGGTTCCAGAACTTGTCCCGTCCTCCCTTTGCCTCGTCGATGGTGATCAGGCCGGAGTCCTTCAGCAGCTCGTCCCCGTAGCCCTTCCGGCGCAGATAGCGGTAGAGATCGTCGCTGTACTGGTCAGAGTAGCCCAGCCCAAAGCGCTGCATGGTCTCCGCCGAGAGCCCCCTCTCCTTAAAGTAGGCGAAAGCCCTCTCTCCCCTTTTGCTCCGCAGCAGGGAATAGTAGTATTTTGCCGCCTCCTTATTGACCTCTAAAAGCCGGGAGCGCTTGTCCTCCCTGCGCTTCTGTTCGCTGGTCAGCTCCTGCGAGGGAAGTTCCATGCCGACTCTCTCCGCCAGCGTCTGCATGGCCTCGGCAAAAGTCAGATTCTCATACTGCATCACAAAGGTGAAAACATTGCCGCCCGCGCCACAGCCGAAGCAATAATACATCTGCTTCGCCGGAGACACGGAGAACGACGGACTTTTCTCGTTATGAAAGGGGCAGAGCCCAAAATAGCTGCTGCCCTTTTTATGGAGCTGGACATAAGCGCCGATCACGTCCACGACGTCATTGCGGGAGCGAACCTGTTCCACCAGCTCGTCTCCATAGTAGGGCATCGCCCGCCTCCTTTCTCTAGTAGCCGTCTACCTGCCATGCCTCGGGCATGAAGCTCTCCTTGAATTTTGTAATCGCATACTGGTCAGTCATTCCTGAGATGTAATCACAGACAATACGCCCCTTGTCCTCACCCGTATCCAGCATGGCCTGCATCTTTTCGGGAAGCATCTCTATGTGATCCATGTAAAAATAGTACATCTGCTCCAGCATGGCCTTGGCCTTGACCTCCTCGCCCTTCGCCACCGGATTTTTGTAGACATGGTCAAACAGAAACAGCCGCAGATCACGCAGAGCCTCAAGGGTCTCCGCGGACATGAGGATATCATCCTTTCCCATGCTGTTTATGACAATATCATGGATCAAATGGTCTAAACGGGTTCTGGTATCATAGCCCAGCGTCCGCCGCAGCTCTATGGGGATATCCTCCTCCTTAAGAATCTGGGCGCGGATCGCATCGTCAATATCGGAGTTCACATAGGCAATCTTATCTGAAAAACGGACAATCTTACCCTCCAGAGTGTGGGGGATTGTCTTCGTCTGATGGTTTAGAATGCCGTCCCTGACCTCCCATGTCAGGTTTAAGCCCTCCCCGTCCTTTTCCAGCTTTTCCACAAGGCGGACACTCTGCTCATTGTGCTTAAAGCCCCCCTCGTACAGCTTGTCTAATACGAACTCCCCGGCGTGGCCGAAAGGCGTATGTCCCAGATCGTGCCCCAGCGCAATCGCCTCCACCAAATCCTCGTTCAGCCGCAGGGCTTTCGCAATCGTCCGGGCATTCTGCGACACCTCCAGCGTGTGGGACATTCTCGTCCGGTAATGGTCGCCCATGGGCGTCAGAAATACCTGCGTCTTGTTTTTGAGCCTCCGAAAGGATTTGCTGTGCAGGATGCGGTCCCTGTCCCGCTGAAACACCGGACGGATATCGCACTGGGGCTCCTCCCTGTCGCGCCCCCTCGAATGAACGCTCAAGCACGCATAAGGGCTTAAGGTCTCCCGCTCCATCTCCTCAATCTGTTCCCGAATCATCATATACGCCACCTGTGTAAACCGAAACTCATTTTATTACTCTCATACATAAATATTCGGCGGGAAAGAGAATTTTCCTTTTTTTCAGTAAAATTTTTTGGGGGAAATTGACGAAAGGCTCAGTAGCCGCCGAGAATGTCTAAAAGCTCCTGCAGCAATATCCCGGTAATCTGATTGTCGTAATTTCCATAATAAAACTTGTTGTCCTTCACAAGGATACAGCCAATCCAGTGCCCCGGCACCAGCTCCGCGGTAGTGGCCTGCTCCATATCGGCATAACCGCAGAGGGAAAAATAGGCGTCGTAGTCCGCAAAATCCTCCGGCTTGTAGTCTACCTCACCGAATTTTTGCTCTATGCCCTCCACGAAAGAGCCGCTGCATACCGTGTAGCCCGTCGGCACATGCGAGTAGGCGGACTCCTTCACCCAGTCCTCGTCCCACAGCAGACAGACTTCATCACCCCTCCAGTCCTGCTCCTTTTCCAGCTCTTCCACCGGGGCGAAACTTGCCACATCTGCTCCGTACACCTGCATATGCCCCCCCGCCTCCCCGTCCGTCTCTGTGTAGAGGATATCCGCAACAGTCAGCTCGTAAAGGCGGCTGTCACACTCCTCCCCCCTGCGGGCAAGATAGCCCCGGGGCACACCGCTCTCGTAAAGCGAAAGCTCCTCGTCCACGGGAATATATACTCTGCCATTGTACACCATGGGACCCAGCACCGCATCCTCCGTAAGATATTCCGCCACCTTCCCATAGAGGGAGGCCTCCTCCTTCGGTCCGAAAAAAATCACGGCAAGAATTCCGCCAAGAAGCGCCATCCCTATGCCTGCGAGCACAAGGTTCCTCCCCAGCAGACGCATCTCCGCCGGCGTCCGTTTTTTCTCTCCCTGCACAAATACCGAGGTATCCACATCCATACGCCCGGGCACCGGCCCATAGCAGCGGACGGCAAAGAAAAAAGAAAAAAATGCCGCCGCCAGCGCAAACACAAAAATCCCAAGCAGGCAGAGCACCTGCTTATATCCCTCCATGGCACCGCACAGCAGAAGATCGTCGATCAGGCTCACACCCCGGGAAAATATTTTTTCCCCGATATTCAGCCGGGCAATTCCGCCTGCCGCCTCGCAGAGCAGGGCAAATGCCGCGACATCCAGAAGCGCATAGGCCGCCCATGTGCTGGGTCTGCGGATCACCACCAGCGGAAACAGAGAAACCACAAAGGCAAACATGAGCACTCCCACGAAAAAATAGGCCCACTTTTCCAGTATGGAGGTCTCTAAAAGCCCCCGGACATACTCCATCGCGGAAGCTCCGTTGATATTCCCCCAGCCGGTCACCCTTGAGAACATCAGGCCAAGCCGGAAAATTCCCCACAGAAGCAGATAGCCGGCACAATAGTCCACAAAGACATAGCACAGCTCCCTTTTGCTTGTCATGGCAAGCTCGTGGGTGATGCGGTTTCCCGCGCTGGTCACACTGCGCAGCAGATAAAACATGACGGCAAAGGCGATAAACGCAGGCAATCCCCCCATGCTTCCGATAAATCCGTTGATAAATACCATGACTCCAAAGGCGAGAACCACAGCCGCCACCAGACGTACCGGCCGGCTCGGCGCATTGCAGGAAATTTTATAAAAACGCTTCATACTCTGTCCTCTCCTTTTGTCAGCCTTCCGTCCCGCAGATACAGCGCAATGTCTGCCTTTGCAAGCTCCGATTCATGGTGGGTCGTGTAGACGACTGCCACCGGATGATTTTTCCTGTAATCCTCAATAATCTCCCACATCAGCGCCTTGGCCTGCACGTCCGCCCCGCTGGTCGGCTCGTCCATCACAAGAAGCTCCGGGCTCCGGCACAGCGCCAGAACCAGCATCAGCTTTTTTACCATGCCCGGGGAGTAGAGCTTCACGCGCTGGCGGGGATCCAGCTCCATCTGCTCCATATAGATGAAAAAAGCCTCCCTCGCAAAAAAGGGCTCAAAGCGGACAAGCTCCCGCACCAGCCGCTCCGGCTTTAGCTCCGTGTTAAAATTCGGCTCGTCATGGACGAGGGACATCCGCCTGCGGATATCTGCCTCGTCCTCCCAGAGCTCCTTTTCCCAGTAACAGATTCTCCCTGCCTCCGGTGCAAACGCGCCGCCGATTCCACGAATCAGCGTGGTTTTTCCTGCTCCACTCCTGCCCCCGATTGCCAGCATCTGCCCCGTCTCTACGGAAAGATTCACATCCGAGACTAAAAAACGGCCTCTGCGCAGATACAGCTTTTCTGTTCGCAACGCCTCTTTCATGCCAGAACCTCACTCTCTAAGAAATACCACAGTCAGGAAGAGGCTGCATTCCGCAGCCTCCTTACTCCCCATAAAATTTAAACTGCCAGCCAAACTGAGAGGATCAGCTCCACCACCACAATGACGAGGCTGATAGAGGCAATGACGATCGTCGCAATCGCAAGCCCCCGCTTCCCTGACTTAAGCCCCCGGCTTCCCAGATAATACTCGAGAAATATAATCAAAACACCGTAAGTCATTCCAAAGAAGGACAATATCAGTCCCACCAGAGAGATGATAAAGCCGATGACCGTTCCCGTTTCCAGTCCCTTGTTATTCTCCGCCTGAAACGCCTGCATACTCTGGTTCATCTGATATGCCTGCTGGGACTGGTATGCCTGCTGCTGCTCCTCCGTCCCGGCGGGCGCCTGGTTGTTTGAAAGCGCGTTCAGGTGTGAAAACAAGAGCTGCAGGGATTCCTTGTAGGACTGCTTGGGCACTGCCGCCGCAAACCCGGTGAGCTCCTGCGGATGCTTGTAGCTTCCCACATAAGCCCAGATAGTCACCTGACTGCCGTTGATGCTGTACTCGAACAGCCTCCGGCCGGAGATCGCATCGTTGCGCTCATAATAGTATCGGCCGTCCGCAAGCTTCTGCTCAAAGTTGTTGGCACGCAGATAGTTGAAGATTACCTGATTGATGGCGGCGGGATCTGCCGCGATGGTAAAATTGTACTGTGATTTTGACTTTGCCATGTTTTCTCTCCTTTATTCCCTTTTTGTAACTCCTCTTCCCCTGTCAGCCGGCTCCATAATTCTTTCTTCCTATTTGGACAACCGGCAGCGCCCCGTCTCCGCGCAGCCTGTCCAATAGGGCGTCGGCGTCCGTGCGCTGTTTATATTCCAGCTCCTCCCTATAGAGGGGAAGAAGCTGGTAAAACTGGATTCTACCCTTATCTCCCAGGGTAAGCTCCAGTCCGCTGCCATTTTTATTCCGTGCATTCACCAGCATCATACTGCAAAAATCCGTATTGGAGGCATAGGGCGTGTTCTCCTCATCCGAGGAAATGGTATGTCCGTACCCCAGCCATGTATCACAACTGATGGGCAGGCGCGCCGCGATCTTAAGCTGCCGGATCGGCCAGTAATCCTCCTCCTTCTCCGAGTGCAGATCCCATGTCGGCGGCAGATACAGCACAAGCTCCGCCCTCTCCGGCTGATACTGTGAAAGCTCCCCCGGGACTTTCATTTTGTAAGCGCCCATTCCCATGGTAATGAGGGCATAATAATTGTTCCTGAGGGTCGGCGGAACCATAATGATATCCAGATGGATATCCGGCGACACGATCTCGTGCATAACCGACGTAAACTCCCCGAACTGCTCTGTTATGTAAGCCTCATACTGATCCAGCTCTTCCTCCGTATACAAATACACCGGCCCGAAGTCCGCATGTTTCCTCTTAAATCTGTCAAATATGCTCATGGGCTGTCCTCTCTGCTCTGCCTATAATGTTCCCTAAAAACATCTAAAGGAAGTCTACCATAAGATCAGGCCGGCCGCAACTTTTTTTGAATCATATTTTGCGCCGGACACTGCGCCCGGCATGTGAAACGGTGCAAAGCAATGGATACAAAAACGGCGCGGAGCCTGAACCATCTATGGTCAACTCCGCGCCTTCCAGTGCAGGAGATGGGACTTGAACCCACACGATATTGCTACCACAGGCACCTGAAGCCTGCGCGTCTGCCAATTCCGCCACTCCTGCGAACAGATTATATTCTATCGAATATTGGCATATATGTCAAGAGGTAATTGAAAAATATGCTAATAAAATTTCCACAGCTGTTTTTGCCATAAAATTAAAAATTAAGCATTGACATTTCATGGAATGTCTGATATTATATTCAAGTCGCTAAGATATGCGGAAGTGTCGGAACTGGCAGACGAGCAAGACTAAGGATCTTGTGTTCATTGCGAACGTGTGGGTTCAAGTCCCATCTTCCGCACTCAACCCCAGTAAATGTAAAGTTTACTGGGGTTTTTTCTTTCTATACTTTTCTTTTTGTTCTTTTTTACTCGCAAGACTACTAAAATCATCCTTTTTCTTTTTTATATTTTCAATCATTTCCATTACATCCTCTGGGAGAGGAACTTTTGCAT
>JAMPHB010000004.1 GCA_023663685.1 Blautia sp. | reverse complement strand
ATAGAATGGCGGAGCAGCATAATCAGTTCTCAGAAAAAATGGGGAAAGTCAAAATTCCTGCATTCTTGCATAGCACCTTAAAAGGTGCTATAATATATGTTATATGGATTTTTAAGAGCCGGAAAGAATCCGGCTCTATAACATGGTGGGTGAGGAATGCTATTATGGTTCTGGAGTATTATGACAGGGATAAGCTCTCCACGAAAATAGTGGTGGACTATAAAACGCAAAGCGTGGAAATTGAAAACTATACGGATGATCTGATTGCAAGGGCATTTGGCATCAATGAGAATCCGACATTTGCAGATTATGAATATTTTCTTGAAAGCAGGTGTTTTCCAAAAACACGGGATCATTTGAAATGGGTGCTGCATGATATTGGCGTCAGTCATTATGAACCATTAGCCATTATACATAAGACAGCCGGAAGGATGGCCGATGATGCTATGTGGCTGAAAATAGTGCAGGAGTGATGCTTATGGTTATTTTAAGTGAAGCCAGTCTGACAGAATCTGAAGTACATTCTTCTAAAGGCAATCAGTTGAAATGGAAAGTTGATAATATGTGGTATAAAGCTGATTTTCTGGGATATGAGGGCGCTGCAGAATATTTTGTATATAAGATACTTGAACATTCAAATGTATGTACCTATGCAGAATATGGTATTGATCATATACAGTATAATGGCCGTATCCTGGCAGGTTGCGTGTCAAAAAATTTTCTGCATGATGGACAGCGCATTGTTACTGCAGAGAGGCTTTTTATGGCACAATATGGCAAGCTGGCTGATTACGTCATTTGCGATTATGGTCTGGAAGGCAGGATTGGGCAGTTTGTTGACTGTATGGAAGCAATGACAGATATTAACGATTTCGGTGCATACCTTACCATGCTTTTGGAGCTGGATGCCATAACGCTAAATGAAGACCGCCACTTTCATAATATTGCAGTGCTTCAAAATTATGACGGTTCTTTTGAAGTGTGTCCGGTATTTGACAATGGTGCTGCCTTTTTGTCAGATACAAGAAATGATTATCCTCTTGGGGGCGATGTTAAGGATCTGATTCCAAATGTATCTGCAAAACCATTTTCTCTTCAATTTGATGCACAGATGGAGGTATGTGAGCATTTATATGGAAGGCAGCTATCTGTTTCAGATTTTGATACTTCGGAATGTCTGGGTGTGATAGAACAGATTTATGGAAACCGTGTATCCGACAGAATCCGGCAAATTTATGAATACCAGAAGGAGCATTATCGTGAGTTTTTTATCTGAGTCTGCTTTCTGAATCAATGGATTAGCCGGGCTGTTTGCATTTGATCTGAATACAGAGCGTTTAATAATGGAGCTGTATGCAATTGAAAAGGTGATAAGTTAATGCAGAAAAAGAGGTAAAAGCAAATATGGATAAAGTAAAAGGTATATTTCGTGGATTACATGGGGACAACACATAAATGCAAGCTGTACCTGCGAAAGTGATTTGGAAATATAAATGTATAGGAGGGAGTATTTTATGAAACAGACATATGCGGTTATTACGGGGGCGAGCTCCGGCATCGGGGCGGAATTTGCCAGACGTCTGGCAAAGGAGGGATACCGGCTTTTTCTGGTGGCAAGGCGAAAGGAACGGCTTTTAGAGTGTGCGGACATGCTTGCGGAGACAGAGTGCGAGGTATTTGCGGCGGATCTTTCGAGAGAGGAGGAGTGCCGCCGTCTGATGCAGGCGCTTGCGGACAAAAAGATCGGCGTTTTTATCAACAATGCGGGCTTTGGTGACTGTGGCTCTTTTCTGGAGACAGAAGTGGAAAAGGAGCTTCAAATGATTGATGTGAATGTGCGGGCCGTGCATCTGCTGACCAAGCTTGTTCTTCAAAAAATGCAGGCGCAGGGCGGCGGTTATCTTTTAAATGTAGCTTCCTCCGCCGGACTGATTCCGGCGGGACCCTATATGGCAACCTACTACGCCACGAAGGCATACGTTGCGAGCCTGACGAGGGCGGTGGCGCAGGAGCTTAAGGAGCAGGGGAGTAAGGTGTATCTCGGCGCACTCTGTCCGGGGCCGGTGGATACAGAGTTTAACAATGTGGCAAATGTGGAGTTCGCACTTCCGGGAATTTCGGCGGAGCGCTGTGTGGATTGTGCCATTGAGGGCATGAAAAGACGCAAAACTCTCATTGTTCCCACAGCGACGATGCAGATTTCCACATCTCTGGGGCGTTTTCTCCCCCAGTCAGTCTATATACGGCTCGCGGGTCACCAGCAGAAGAAAAAGCTGGAAGCGCAGTAAAGTGAAATAATTTAGAAAAATTAAAAAGAAGTGTGGCATGTTTTGGGGAAATATGCTACACTTTTCCTAGTGATGCTTCATCAAACAGGAGAATGCAATAAAGGAGGGAATAATCGTGAGACTTGTGACACGATCTGATTTTGACGGACTGGCCTGCGGAGCGCTGCTTTTGGAGGCAGGGATAATTGACAGTTGGAAGTTTGCGCATCCGAAGGATCTTCAGGACGGACTGGTGGAGGTCAATGAGAATGACTGTCTGGCTAATGTGCCTTATGTGGAGGGCTGCGGCCTGTGGTTCGATCATCATTCCAGTGAGCACGAGAGACTGGCACTGGAGGGCAAGTACAAGGGAGAGAGCCGTATTACGCCGTCCTGCGCCCGGATTATCTATGAATATTATGGCGGGAAGGAGAGATTTCCCCAGTTTGACGATATGATGGAGGCCGTGGACAAGGTGGATTCCGGCAATCTCACGATTGATGAGGTGATGAATCCCAAGGGGTGGATTCTCGTGGGCTTTTTGATGGATCCGCGTACCGGACTCGGCAGATGGAGACAGTTCTCCATTTCCAACTATCAGCTCATGGAGAAGCTGATGGAGGCCTGCCGCACCATGAGCACGGCGGAGATTTTAGAGATTCCTGATGTGCAGGAGCGCATCGAGGTATATAACGAGCAGACAGAGAAGTTCAAGGAGATGGTCACGAAATACACCCGCGTGGAGGGCAATGTCATTATCTCCGACCTGCGGGGCGTAGACCCGATCTATACCGGGAACCGCTTTATGATCTACAGCATGTATCCCGAGCAGAATATTTCTGCGTGGATTGTCAGCGGCAGAGGCGGCCAGGGCTGTTCAGCGGCAGTGGGCTACAGTATTTTGAATAAGACCTGCACGGTGGATGTGGGCAGCCTGATGCTCAAGTACAACGGCGGCGGGCACAGAAAAGTGGGCACATGCCAGTTCTCCAATGAAAATATGGAGACAGAGCTTCCGAAGATGCTTGCGGAGCTGTGTGAGCTTGCCAACAAATAAATTTAATAGTTGACATTTCTGTGGAAATGGAATAGACTATTAGCAGTTAAAACTGAATTTGTAAAATCTATGATCGAAGGTAAGTACGGCAGGTGATTTCTCACAGAGAGCCAGCGGTGGTGGAAGCTGGCAGAATAGCTTGTGCGGAATGGATTCGTGAGATGCGAGGTGAACAATTGTAAGTAGCCAAGCCGTCTCCCCACGTTACAGGGGTGAAGATATTGGAAATCCAGTATCAGAGAGGTTGCGTACACGGTGGCAGATATTTCCGATGCGGAGGTATCTGCCTCTTTTATGTAAAGAGCCGCAGATATTCTGCTGATGAGGCAGCATGTGAGCGGAGCGGTGGAAGCAGCGAAACGGGGTGGCACCACGATATATTCGTCCCTGACAGAGCAGAAGCTTTGTCAGGGATTTTTGTATTATAAAATCAACATTTAATATATTATATCAAAAATTAAATCTATAATAAATTATTTACAGGAGGATAGATATGATAAAACGGAGATTACGCGTCTACAAAAAAACGGTCAGCATTGTGAATGAGACGGCGACGGGCATGTATGAGAGCCTGACAGGAGAGAGAAAGGGCTTTCTTTTGGAGAGCTACGATAAGAATTACGACCGCTATACCTTTTTCGGCAGGGAGCCGGAGGAGATTCTTTCCTCCCGGGGACAGTCGCTTGTTATCACGAGAGCCGACGGGAGCGTTGAGGTCAGGGAGGGCAATCCCTTGGAGCTTTTAAAGGAATACTACAGTGAGTTTGAGATTGTCAAGGACAATGAAGAGCTCTCCTTTTCCGGCGGGCTGGTGGGAAACCTCGGCTATGACTTTGTCCGTTATGCGGAGGAGCTGCCGGATGACAATGCGGATGAGATTGGCATTGAGACAGTTCAAATGATGCTGATGACAAAATTTATCATGGTGGATCATGTGGCCGAGACCTTAACCGCCGTGATTTTGGGAGAGGATTCTGAGGAGGGACGCAAGAACAGCCTTGAGGAGGCGCAGGGACTGATCAGGGAGGCGCTTTGCAATGCGGGGAAGGCGCAGGAGAAAACGCTTGTCCACGACGGCGTGATTGTCCGACAGTCGGACACCTTAGAGCAGTACAGCGCCAAGGTGGAAAAAATCAGGGAGTATATCCGGGAGGGGCATATTTTTCAAACTGTGCTTTCCCAGAGGTGGACGATTGAGACAAAACAGAAGGGTTTTGAGCTGTACAAGGAGTTGCGGGAGCTAAACCCCTCGCCGTATCTGTACTACTTTAACTTCGGAGATTTCGAGGTGATTGGTAGCTCCCCGGAGATGATCGTCAAGCAGCAGGGAAGCAGGGTATATACCTGTCCCATCGCGGGCACAAGGCCAAGGGGCGCGGACGCGGAGGAGGATGCGCTCTTAAAGGATGAGCTTCTGCAGGACGAAAAAGAGAGGGCGGAACATGTGATGCTCGTGGATCTGGCGCGAAACGATATGGGACGCATCAGCGAATTTGGGACGGTAAAGGTCACACAGTTCATGGAGGTGCAGAATTACTCCCACGTTATGCACATCGTGTCCATGGTGGAGGGCAAAAAAAAGGGAGAGTTCCACCCGTTCGACCTTGTATCCTCCTTCCTTCCGGCAGGAACCTTAAGCGGAGCGCCGAAGATTCGCGCCATGGAGATTATCGACGAGCTTGAGGAATCACGCAGGGGACTTTACGGCGGTGCTACCGGCTATGTGGATTTCTCGGGGGATATGGATTTTTGTATCACGATCCGCACGATGATCAAGAAGGGCGAAAAAGTGTATTTGCAGGCGGGAGCCGGAATCGTTGCGGATTCCGTGCCGGAGAAGGAATATAAGGAGTGCTGCAACAAAGTCATGGCTCTTGCCAAGACACTGGTGGAGGAGGAGAACCTATGATTTTAATGATTGATAACTATGATTCGTTCACTTATAATCTATATCAGTATTTTGGAATCTTTGCGCCGGACATTCAGGTCGTCCGCAATGACAAGATCACAATCGACGGGATTCGGGCTCTCGCCCCGGAAAAGCTTGTGCTCTCGCCCGGCCCCAAAAGCCCAAAGGATGCGGGTATCTGTATGGAGGCAGTCCGTGCATTCACCGGAGAGATTCCAATACTGGGAATCTGCCTCGGCCACCAGTGTATCGGCGAGGCACTGGGAGGCACAGTGAGCTACGCAAAGGCTCTCTTTCATGGCAAGCAGTCTGTGATTGCACATGACGGCACCAGCATTTTCACGGGCATCCAGTCTCCGATACGGGTGGCACGCTATCATTCTCTTGCCGTGCAGGAAGAAAATCTGCCCAAATGCCTGCGGGTCATTGCCCGCACGGATGACGGTGAGATTATGGCGATGCGCCACGAGACTTACCCGGTGATCGGGCTGCAGTTTCACCCCGAATCCATCTATACCGAGCACGGAAAGCGGATCGTTGAGAACTTTGTCAATGGGCGATGCTGAAATATAAAGGAGTACAGGGATGATATTAGATGAGATTGTAGAACACAAAAAAGAACGCCTGCGAAAGCATAAGGCTCATATCTCCGGGCAGGAGATGCGCCGCCTTGCAGAGAACACAGATACCCGAAGCCGGGATTGCTTCTATCAGAACTTACAAAAGCCGGGACTTTCGATTATCGGAGAGTTTAAAAAAGCGTCTCCCAGCCTCGGAAAGATTCAGGAAAAGATTGACCTCATGGAACGCATTGATGAATACAACGCCTCCGTGGACGCAATCTCCTGCCTGACAGAGGAGGATTATTTTCACGGGAACGTGGATTACCTGAAGCAGATCCGGGCGAAATCTGCGCTTCCCATCCTGCGCAAGGATTTTATGATTGAGGAATACCAGTTTTATGAGGCGAAAGCGATCGGCGCGGATGCGGTTCTTCTGATTGCCGCCATTTTGGATGATAAAGAGCTGCTGGATTTTTACCAGCTTGCCAGAGAGCTGGAACTGGATGTGCTGGTAGAGACACACAACGAAGAAGAGATTGCGCGGGCCATGAAGGTCGACCCGCGGATCATCGGGGTCAATAACCGGAATCTAAAGGATTTTTCCATCACGCTGGAGACGACCAGACGCCTGCGTCCCTATGTCCCGGCGGAAAAAGTGTTTGTGGCGGAGAGCGGCGTCATGGGAGAGGAGGATGTTCGTTTTCTGCGCGCCTGCGGCGTGGACGCCTTTTTGATAGGCAGAGCCTTTATGGAGGCCGAGGCGCCCATGGAGCTCTCAAAGAAATGGAAGCGCATATACGATGAAGGATAAGCGTCAGGCGCAGGAGGTTAAGAGATGAAGGTAAAAATCTGCGGAATCACCCGCGCGGAGGAGGTCGGATATTTAAATGAATCCGGCGCAGATTATGCGGGCTTTGTATTCCATCCCCCCAGTAGGCGCAACGTCACGGCGGAGCAGGCAAGGGAGCTCATGGAGGGACTGAGTCCGAAAATCAGGAAGGTGGCAGTGACGGTCTCCCCGGATATATCTGTCCTTAAGGTTTTACAAAGCCTGCACTTTGACGTCCTGCAGCTTCACGGAAGCCTGACTCCTGAGCTGCTCGCGGCCACGTCTCTTCCGGTCTGGTACGCGGTCAACGTGGCGGATCCCGGCGTGTTTCAGGAGAAAACGGAATTTATCGGACAGCTTCCCGAAGCGCTGCAAAAAAAGATTGCGGGGATTGTTGTGGACGGCGCCGAATACGGCGGCGGCAAAACCTTTGCGTGGGAGGACGCCGAATGGCGGGAAAGCCCCCTGTTTCACAGCCGCACATGTATCCTTGCGGGAGGCCTTGACGCTTCGAATGTGTCAGAAGGCATCCGCCTGTTCTCCCCGGATATCGTGGACGTCAGCACGGGTGTGGAGGGAGAAAAGGGCAAGGATTCCCAAAAAATAAAAGCATTCATTGGAAAGGTGAGAAACTATGAATAAGAAAGCATATTATGGAGAATTTGGCGGCCAGTTTGTGTCCGAATCGCTGATGAATACCCTGGGTGAGCTGGAGACGGCTTTTGAGGAGGCGATTCAGGATCCGGCCTTTATGGAGCAGTATCATTACTATCTGCGCCAGTATGTGGGGCGGGAAACGCCGCTGTATTTTGCGGAACGCTTAAGTCAGCAGTATGGCACAAAGATTTACTTAAAGCGCGAGGATCTTAATCATACAGGCGCGCACAAGATCAACAATGTGATTGGCCAGATTCTTCTGGCGAAGCGTATGGGAAAGGCGAAGGTGATTGCCGAGACGGGCGCAGGACAGCACGGGGTGGCAACGGCGACGGGAGCGGCGCTTTTTGACATGGAATGCACCGTGTACATGGGCAAAGAGGATATGCAGAGACAGGGGCTCAACGTGATGCGCATGGAGATGCTGGGAGCGAAGGTGGTTCCGGTGGAATCCGGGAGCAACACGCTAAAGGACGCCACCAACGAGGCAATCCGTACATGGGCAAGGACAGCGGAGGATACCTTCTATGTGATTGGCTCTGCGGTCGGCCCCCATCCCTATCCTAAGATGGTAAAGGAGTTTCAGAGCGTCATCAGCCGGGAGGCAAAGCGGCAGCATATGGAGGCAGAGGGCAAAAATCCCGACGTGGTGATTGCCTGTGTGGGCGGCGGCTCCAACTCCATCGGAATGTTTGCGGATTTTTTAGATGACAAAGATGTAGAGCTGATTGGCGTGGAGGCGGCAGGCCTTGGCATTGACACTGGAAAACACGCCAGCGCCATGGCGCTGGGGGAGCCCGGGGTGCTTCATGGGATGCGCTCCTATCTGCTGCAGGATACAGACGGCAATATCCAGCTGGCTCACTCGATTTCCGCCGGACTGGACTACCCGGGAGTCGGGCCGGAGCACGCATATCTGCGGGACAGCGGAAGGGCTAAATATGTGGCGGTCACAGATACCGAGGCTATGGATGCGCTGCTTCTTCTCTGTAAGCTGGAGGGAATTATTCCCGCCATTGAGAGCGCTCATGCACTTGCCTACGCGCTGCAGAGGGCAAAGGAAATGAAGGAGCAGGAGAGCATGATCATCTGTCTCTCAGGCAGAGGTGATAAGGATGTGAATACCATCTCCGACTATCTGGCGGGGAAAGGCTATTTGAATTAGGAGGGCTGAACATGAACCGAATCGAACAGTCTCTTGCCGTGCTGCAGGAGAAAAAAGAAAAAGCATTTATCACATATATGACGGCGGGACTGCCGGATTATGATAAGACAAAAGCCCTGATCCGGGTGCAGGAGAGGGCGGGAACGGATATTATTGAGCTTGGCATCCCTTTTTCAGATCCGGTGGCGGACGGTCCCGTCATTCAGGCGGCATCCTATGATGCAATCCAGGCAGGCGCATCGCTTTCTAAAACCTTTGTCTGCATGAAGGAGCTGCGGGAGGAGGGCGTAAATATTCCCATCATTTTTATGATGTATTACAATACAGTGCTCCACTACGGGCTAAAGGACTTTGTCAGACAGTGTGAGGCCTGCGGTGTGGACGGTCTGATTATCCCGGATCTTCCCTTCGAGGAGCAGGAGGAGCTTACGCTTGCGCTGGGAGAGTCGGATGCCACCATATTGATTCCCCTTGTCTCTCCGGTGTCGAAGAAGCGGGTGCCGATGCTTTTAGAAAAGGCAAGAGGCTTTGTCTATTGCGTCTCCTCCATGGGCGTAACAGGGCAGGAGAACGGTTTTCACCGGGAGGTTATCAATTATCTCTCCTATGTAAAATCCGTCTCGAACATTCCGGTTATGATGGGCTTTGGCATCAAAAACGCCGCTGATGTTGCGCCGATGGCAGAAAATATCGACGGAGCCATTGTGGGAAGCCATTTTATCCGCCTGCTTCGGGAGAGTGATTTCAGCGGGGAGGCTGCGGAAAAATATTGCAGTACCTTTAAGCGGGAACTGAATGCTCTCTAAACAGAATGTAAACCATATATAAAAATAGGTTGACAATTTGCGGACTATGGGATATTCTAATCTCATCAATGGAAGATGGGAGGATATCTGTTATGAAATTGTCAATCCGCGCGATTTGTCTCATTGGGCTTTTTGCGGCCGTTATTTCCGTGCTGTCAATCCTTACAGTTCCGACGCCCTGGGGCGTCCCCTTTACCCTGCAGACCTTTGCAGTGGCGCTCGCGGCCTATGTGCTTGGCGCAAAATGCGGAACGCTCGCGACAGCTCTGTATGTGCTGCTTGGATTTTGCGGCCTCCCGGTGTACGCCGGTATGAAAGCGGGGCCGGCGGTGCTGTTTGGCCCGACGGGAGGCTATCTGTACGGCTTTCTTTTTATGGCGCTGCTTTGCGGCATGGGAATGCCGACGGAGGGGACGCTCAAAGGGAAAAGAATGCGGCTTGTTTTCTTAAGCCTGCTGGGACTTATCGTCTGCCATACATTTGGCATTATCCAGTTTCGCTTCGTGATGAACCATATGTCCGGCGAAAACGTCTATACGCTTTTTAGTGCTGCGATGGTGGCGTCCGTTCCCTATCTGCTCAAGGACATTCTGTCAGTCGCAGGCGCATGGCTGGTGGCGCTGGCGGTTCGCAGAGCTCTAAAATCCACCAGTATTCTGGACTTGCAGGTCAGGGCTTCTTCTTAAAGAAGCCCTGATTCGTCTTTTTTCACAAAATAAAAAAATATCTTAGTAAAAAATCCCAATTTACATCATCTGCAATTTCTCCTATAATGAAAACACGAAAATAAGCGAAACATAGGGGGAACAGGATGGATCAGGAAGTTATTTATTCCGGGAACGATCTGGGCGTACACTATACGATCAAGTACAGCCGTTTTCGTCTGTGGGCGCCCACCGCGGACGCTGTAACGCTCTGTCTGTATAAGAAAGGTTATGGGGACTGCCTGCTGGAGCTTCTTCCCATGGAACGGGATATGGGCGGCACCTGGGTCGTGTCAAAGGATGGAGATTTGAACAAGACATATTATACATACCGCGTGTGCCGGAACGGGAAGACGACCGAGACCGCAGACCCATATGCAAGGGCGGCGGGAGTGAACGGACAGCGGAGCATGGTGATCAACATGCAGACGGTGACGCCCCACGGCTTTTATGCTGACATGGGGCCGCGGCCGGATCGCCCTACAGATATTATCATCTGTGAGATTTCTGTGGCAGACACCACTGCGGACAGCTCCAGCGGCTGCCTGTATGCCGGGAAATTTCTGGGACTCACCGAGAGGGGGACGAGAAATGCGGCCGGACTTTCTACCGGGCTTGACCATTTAAGAGAGCTGGGCGTTACCCATGTGCAGCTCATGCCGGTCTTTGACTTTGCGAGCATCGACGAGGAGAAGATGTATACACCCCAGTACAACTGGGGCTACGATCCTTTAAATTACAATGTGCCCGAGGGCTCCTATGCCACCGATCCCTACCACGGGGAGGTGCGTATCCGGGAGTTTAAGCAGATGGTGCAGGCGATACACGATGCCGGGCTTGGCGTGATCATGGACGTAGTATACAATCACACCTACGATATTGAGGGGAGCTGCTTTCAGAAGACGGAGCCGGATTATTATTACCGGAAGGACAAAAAGAATTATTCTGACGCCTCCGCCTGCGGCAACGAGATTGCCAGCGAGCGGCCGATGGTTCATAAGTATATTGTGGATTCCGTGTGCTACTGGGCGAAGGAGTACCATATTGACGGCTTTCGCTTTGATTTAATGGGAGTACTGGATATAGATACCCTAAATGATTTAAGCGAGCGCCTGCACGATTATAACCCCTATATTATATTGTACGGGGAGGGCTGGACGGGGGGAAGTTCTGTTCTGCCTGAGTACCGCAGGGCGATGAAGAAAAATGCCCGTATGCTCCACAAAATCGGCATGTTCTCCGACGATATCAGGGATACGGTAAAGGGTCATGTATTTTATGAGGATATCCGCGGCTTTGTAAACGGACAGCAAAACCTGGAAAACAGCGTGAGGTATGCGGCCGCCGGGGGCGTCTGGCATCCGCAGGTGGATTATGCCGGATATGCATACACGGCCGGCGGACCGTGGGCGGAGAACCCCACAGATACAGTGAGTTATGTGTCCTGCCACGACAATCTGACACTCTGGGATAAGCTGACCCTCTCCTGCCCGGATGCGAACAAGGGAAAGCTTCTGGCCATGAACCGCCTTGCGGCGGCAATGATTTTTACCTCTCAGGGCATCCCGTTCTTTTTGCAGGGGGAGGAGTTTGCCAGGACAAAGCCCATCGAGGGAAGTGATGAAGTCAGCGAAAACAGCTACAACCTTCCCCTGTATACCAACAGCTTAAAGTACAACCGCCTCACAAAATTTCAGTCGCTCTACGAGTATTACAGAGGACTTATTCAGTTCCGAAAGAGCAATCCTGCCCTGCGGCTTGCGACCGGAGCGGAGGTGCGGGAAGGCCTTCACTTTATCGAGGGGCTTCACGCGAACGTGGTCGCCTTTACCGTTGATTATAAGGATAATCATGTTTTCGTCGCCTACAACGCGAACTTAAGGCCGGTGACAGTTCCACTGCCCGAGGGAAAATGGCGTCTGCAGATTGACAAGGAGCACGCAGGGACAGAGACCCTGCAGCTGGTGGAGGAAAAAGTCCGGTTGGCCGGGATTTCCTGCGTCGCCCTCACTGTGTAGATTTGTTGATGTAGTTCGTCTTGTATTTCGAGTACACAATCCGCTGACTCCGGTAAAGTCCGAAATAGCCGGAGAGCATGTAGCCGAAAGCTGTTGCCAGAAGGAAATAGGGCATACCGTCATAGCCAAACAGCTCAAAGCTGATCAAAAGTGCGGTAATCGGGCAATTGGTCACACCGCAGAATACCGAGGTCATGCCGACCGCAGCACAGAGCGTCGGGGAGAAGCCCGTGAGATTGCCGAAGAGACAGCCGAAGGCAGCTCCGGTAAAGAAGGAGGGAACGATTTCGCCGCCCTTATAGCCTGCGCCGAGGGTCAGCGCCGTGAAGATCATTTTAAGGAGAAACGCCTCCGGGCGCACCGTTCCGTCCAGACAGCGCTCGATGATGGCGATACCGGTGCCGTTGTAGCTCTGGTCTCCCACAAGCAGGGTCAGAAGAACGACAAGGACGCCGCCTGCAAAGACCCGTACATAGGCATTTTTTAACAGTCTCTTATACAGCTCCTCCGTCTTATGTAAAAGGATGCAAAAAAGGATGCTGATCAGGGCGCACAGCACCGCAAGAACCGAGATTCTGACCGCAGATAACACAGTGAACTTCGGGATGGCTGCTATGTGGAACAGGTCGTTCGTCACCCCGAATCTGCCAGCGATTCCGTGAGCCACAAGGGCGCTGATGACGCAGGGAACCAGTGCGGTATAGTACATGACCCCGACACTCACCATCTCCATAGAAAAGATGGCGGCGGCCATGGGCGTGCCAAAGAGAGCGGAGAATGCCGCGCTCATTCCGCACATGATCATCACATGCTTATCCTTTTCGTCGAAACGGAACAGCCGCCCCATGGAGCTGCCGAGGCTTCCGCCCATCTGCAGAGCTGCACCCTCCCTGCCGGAGGAGCCGCCGAGGAGATGGGTGATCACGGTGGAAATGAAAATCAGGGGCGCCATGCGGAACGGAAGCCTGTCCCCATAATGTATGGCGGAGATTACGAGATTCGTCCCCGTGTCGTCATCGTCTTTTAGCAGATGGTAGAGGCCGACGATTCCAAGCCCTCCGATGGGGAGCAAAAAGATGAGCCACGGATTCTGCGCGCGGAGCAGGGTCACGAAGGACAGTGAAAAATAAAAAGCTGTGCCGCACAGCCCGACAACGCCGCCGACGAGAAGGGCAAATACCACCCATTTGACAGAGACGGCCCCCCGGCGCAGATTATGTTTGATTTTGTGCTTGATTACATCATTCATGGCAGATCCGTCCTTTTTGTTTTCTGAAAAATCTATTTTCATATTAACATTGAAAAATACTTTTTACAAGAACGCAAAAAGGTGGTATGATATAAAAATAGTAAATCCGAGGAGGAACAGAATATGAGAACAAGTGGCGTGTTAATGCCGATTTCTTCCCTGCCATCACCGTATGGCATTGGAACTATGGGAAAGGCAGCGAGAAAATTCGTGGATTTTCTCGTAAAAGGAGGGCAGAAATACTGGCAGATTCTTCCAATCTGTCCCACGAGCTACGGGGATTCCCCGTACCAGTCGTTTTCCAGCTTCGCTGGCAATCCCTATTTCATTGATCTGGAGTATCTGTGCAGGGATAAGCTCTTAAAAAAGGCGGAGTGCGCCTCCTTCGACTGGGGCGGCAGCGAGAGCTATGTGGATTACGGCACGATGTATGTCAGCAGATATGCGCTTCTGAAGAAGGCCTATGCGCGTTTTGTGAAAAATCCCCCGGAGGATTTTTCAAAGTTCTGTAAGAAGGAGGAAGACTGGCTGGAGGACTACTCCCTGTTCATGGCTCTCAAAGATGCCGGGGGCGGCGTGGCATGGTCGGAGTGGGACAAGGATATCAAGTTCCGAAAGGAGGAGGCTCTCGCCGCAGCGAGAGAGAAGTATGCCGGGGATATCGAGTTCTACAAGATGCTCCAGTACCTCTTCTTTAAGCAGTGGAAGGAATTAAAGGCATATGCCAACGAAAAGGGGATTGAGATCATCGGCGATGTGCCGATCTATGTGGCGGGGGACAGCGCCGATGTGTGGGCGAATCCGAAGCAGTTTTACCTGGACAGGAACCTGGCTCCCATCGAGGTGGCCGGCTGCCCGCCGGATGCCTTCTCCGCGGACGGACAGCTCTGGGGAAATCCGCTGTTTCGCTGGAATGTGATGAAACAGGATGACTATGCGTGGTGGACGAAGCGCATACAGGCGATGGCATCCCTCTACGATATCGTCCGCATCGACCATTTCCGTGGCTTTGACTCCTACTACGCCATTCCCGCAGGCGATGAAACGGCGAAGAACGGCAAATGGAAGAAGGGACCGGGCATGGATCTTTTCAACAAGCTGGAGGAGAAGCTGGGCAAGCTCCCGATTATCGTGGAGGATCTGGGCTTTTTGACACCTTCTGTTATGAAGCTGTTAAAGGATTCCGGTTTCCCGGGGATGAAGGTGATCCAGTTTGCCTTTGACAGCCGGGAGGGCAGCAACTATCTTCCTCATACATACACCTCCCACTGTGTGGTCTATACGGGCACGCATGACAACGACACTGTGATGGGCTGGAAAAAGACCGCGCCCAGAGCCTCCGTGAAATTCGCGAAGGAGTATTTGAACCTGACCGATGAGGAGGGCTTCAACTGGGGCATGATGCGGGCGGCATGGTCCTCCGTGGCGGATATGGCGATCGTGCCGATACAGGATCTGATCGGCCTTGGCAGCGAAGCGAGAATCAATGTCCCCTCCACGCTGGGAGAGAACTGGAAGTGGCGCGCCACAGAAGATCAGATTACAAACGAGCTGGCAAAGAAGCTCTACAAATACATGGAAATGTACGGCCGCGTGAACGAGGCGTGCCGGAAAACGCCAAAGGACGCTAAGGCGAAGAAGGATACTAAGGAGCCAAAAGCCCCCGCAGCAAAGAAAACGGATAAATAAGCATAATTTTGTTCTCCCTTCCATATATTTATGATATATGAGAAGGGAGAACTTTTATGGACGGCAGGGAAAATAAAGAATTTGACTTATATAAAGATATTCAGGGCAGAACCGGCGGCGAGATCTACATCGGCGTGGTCGGCCCGGTACGCACCGGTAAATCCACCTTTATCAAGCGGTTCATGGATTTGTTCGTGCTCCCCTACATAGAGGACGAGAATGTGAAAAAGCGGACAGAAGATGAGCTGCCCCAGTCCTCCGCAGGAAAGACCATTATGACCACGGAGCCGAAATTCATTCCGCAGGAGGCGGCGTGCATCACGCTGGCGGATAAAAGCGACATACGGGTGAGGCTGATCGACTGTGTGGGATTCATGGTGGATGGGGCAAACGGCCACATGGAGGGGGACGGGAGCCGAATGGTGAAGACCCCCTGGTTTGACGAAGAGATTCCCTTCGTGGAGGCGGCGCGCATCGGGACGCGCAAGGTCATCCGCGACCATGCTACGATTGGGATTGTAGTGACCACGGATGGCTCAATCGGAGAGCTTCCAAGGGACAGCTACACAGAGCCGGAGCGCACCACGGTGGAGGAGCTGCAGGAAATTGGAAAGCCCTATGTGATTGTGCTGAATTCCGGGAAGCCATACAGTGAGGAGACCCGGCGGCTGGCGGACTCTATGCGCGAGAGCTACGGTACGATGGTCATTCCGGTCAACTGTCAGCAGATGCGAAAAGAGGACGTGATGCAGATTATGAATGCCATCCTCTTAGAGTTTCCCATTACCCGCATAGACTTTTTCATTCCGAAGTGGACAGAGATGCTCCCGGGAAGCCACCCGGTAAAGTCTGCCATCATCTCCGCCGCCTCCGGGATGCTTGCCCATGTGGAGCGGGCGAAGGATGTATACACCATCACTGGCGATTCGGATCTGGCCGCACTGGCCAACGAAAAAGCAGGGCAGGCGTTTTTCAGGGAGATTTTAATTCCGGGAATAGATCTCTCCGACGGCACTGTGACCGTGCGCATGGAGATTGACGATCAGTTCTATTTCGCCTATGTCAGTGAAATGACCGGGGTAAAAATCAGCGGCGAGTACCAGATGATTTCCATGCTGCGGGGGCTCTCTGCGATGAAAGCGGACTACGAGAAGGTGAAAGACGCCATGGAGGCGGTGGAGCAGAAGGGCTACGGCGTAGTGATGCCGGGACTTTCTGACATTAAGATGGAGGATCCGGTTATGATTCAGCACGGCGGCAAATTCGGCGTGAAGATGCGGGCCATCTCTCCCTCCATTCATATGATCAAGGCCAATATTGAGACGGAGATTGCGCCCATCGTGGGGAGCGAGGAGCAGGCGCGGGATCTGATCGAGTACATAAAAGCCGGAGAAGAGAGCGGCGAAGGTCTGTGGACGACAAATATTTTTGGCAAATCCGTGGGAGAGCTGATGGAGGACGGCATCCGCAGCAAAATCATGCAGATGGACGACGAATGCCAGTTAAAGCTTCAGGACACCATGCAAAAAATTGTCAATGACAGCAACGGAGGACTCATCTGTATTATTATCTAACATTATCAGGGGCTGTGAAAAGCCCCTTTTTTATGCGCATCTGACGCATGATTTCGCTTGCCTCTGTGCGGATTCCTGCGTATAATAAGAAAAGAGATACAAAACAGCTGAATCAGGGACATCGAACCCGGAAATGAGGAACATGTATGAATGAAGTGTACGAGAAGCTGCTGCGCTGCCATGAGAGCGTGAAGCGGCAGGTGGATTTTGAGCCGGAGACGGCTCTTGTGCTGGGCTCCGGGCTGGGCAATTACGCCGGAAAGATGAAGGTGGAAGCTACCCTCGACTATCACGCCATTGATGGCTTTCCTGTGTCTACCGTGCCGGGGCACGCCGGACGTTTTATCTTTGGTTATGTGGGAAATGTGCGGGTAGTTTGTATGCAGGGAAGAGTCCACTACTACGAGGGCTATCCCATGTCAGATGTGGTGCTTCCGGTGCGGCTTATGAAGCTCATGGGAGCAAAAAGACTCATTCTCACCAATGCGGCGGGCGGTGTGCAGCTTGGCATGAAAAGCGGGGATCTGATGCTGATCACCGGGCAGATTGCAAGCTTTGTGCCCTCACCCCTGACCGGGGCGAATATAGAAGACTTAGGTCCCCGGTTTCCGGACATGGGAGAAATCTACGACCGCAGACTGATCCTGCTTGCAAGAAAATGCGCCTCGGAGCTCTCCATAGATTTGAAGGAGGGAACTTATCTGCAGTTTACCGGGCCTGCCTACGAGTCGCCGCAGGAGGTCGCCATGGCGCGTCTGCTCGGCGCGGATGCGGTGGGAATGAGCACGGCCTGCGAGGCGGTGGCTGCCAACCATATGGGAATGGAGATTGCCGGAATCTCCTGCATTTCCAATCTGGCCTGCGGAATCTCCCCGACGCCCCTGTCCCATAAGGAGGTACAGGAAGCGGCGGACGCCGCGGCGCCGAAATTCGAAGTGCTTGTGACAAGGATTATCGGGGAGGCATCAGACACATGCAGGTAATTTTTATTCATCACAGCTGTTTTTTGGTCGAGTTGGACGAAAAGGTTCTGATTTTTGACTATTTTGCAGGAGACAGGGTAAACGGCTATACCTTTTTGGGCAGGCTCCCGGACTATGCGCCGGAGACGAAAATTTATATGTTTGCCAGCCACAGCCATAAGGATCACTATGATATGGACATTCTGCGCATGGCAGAGAGCTATCCGAATATTCATTACATTCTCTCCAAAGATATACGGATCAGCCCGAATTTCCTAAAAAAACACGGCATCGACCCCAGCGTGCGGGAGCACGTCACCTTTGTCACCCATGGACAGCACTATGAGGTGGACGACCTTTCCATTGACACCCTGCTGTCCACAGACAGCGGAGTTGCGTTCTATGTCGAAACGGGCGGCGTGCATATGTTTCATGCGGGGGATTTAAACGACTGGAGCATGGAGGGCGCGGGAGATATTATCAACGGAAAAATGAAAAGAGCCTACCGACATGAGATCAAAAGGCTGTCGGACAAGCCCATGCATCTCGCCTTTATTCCCATGGATCCAAGACTCGGCGCATATCAGTTTTCAGGGATTGACTTTTTTCTAAAGAACACAGACGCGGAATATGTGTTTCCCATGCATATGTGGCAGGACTATTCCGGCATTGCCGAATATAAAAAACGGCTCACGAATTCCGGTATGGCGCAGCGCGTCATGGAGATTTCCAGAGAGAATCAGGTTTTTCCCTTTCAGGATTAAATTTCCATGATATTTCAGGGAAGCGGTTGAAATCCTTTGGAAGTTCCGATATAATGAACTAATTGAAATACGGTGTATCAGGAGGTAGCAGGATGGATTTTCTTATGTGTGTTTTACAGTATCTGGTGATCATGGTCATTCTGGCCGGACTCGGCGCGCTGGGCGGGATTTGCGGCGCCAGACTTCGCAAGCGCAAGGACGCAAAGGAGGAGCATTTACAATGAAGAAGAGCTATGGCGTGAACGAGCTGCGCCGGATGTATCTGGATTTTTTTGAGAGCAAAGAGCACCTTGTGATGAAGAGCTTTTCGCTGGTGCCCCATAATGATAAGAGCCTGCTTTTGATCAATGCGGGCATGGCTCCCTTAAAGCCATATTTTACCGGGCAGGAGATTCCGCCCAGAAAGCGGGTTGCGACCTGCCAGAAGTGCGTGCGCACAGGTGATATTGAGAATGTGGGCAGGACCGCCAGACACCTCACTTTTTTTGAGATGCTGGGGAACTTTTCTTTCGGAGATTATTTTAAGCATGAGGCCATCGCATGGTCATGGGAGTTTTTGACGAAGGTGCTGGAGCTTCCGGAGGACAGGCTCTATCCTTCCATCTACGGGGAGGACGAGGAGGCATTCGCCATATGGAATCAGGAGATTGGGATTCCGGCGGAGCGCATCACACGCTTTTACAGAGACCCGGAGACGGGGGAGTGCGATAATTTCTGGGAGCACGGAGCAGGCCCCTGCGGTCCCTGCTCGGAGATCTATTACGACCGGGGAGAGAAGTACGGCTGTGGAAAGCCGGACTGTAAGGTGGGATGCGACTGCGACCGCTATATGGAGGTCTGGAACAATGTCTTTACCCAGTTCGAGGGGGACGGCAAAGGCGGCTATGAGGAGCTGTCACAGAAGAATATTGACACCGGCATGGGCTTAGAGCGTCTGGCGGTGGTGATGCAGGATGTCGATTCCGTCTTTGATATCGACACGATGAAAGCGATCCGGGATAAAATCTGCGAGATGTCCGGCAAGACCTATCAGACGGACGCCATGGACGATGTGTCCATCCGCCTGATCACCGATCATATCCGTTCCGCCACCTTCCTTGTGTCCGACGGGGTGATGCCGGGAAATGAGGGACGGGGCTATGTGCTTCGGCGTCTGATCCGCCGGGCGGCCCGTCACGGGCGGATACTCGGCATCGACGGAGTATTTCTTGCGAAGCTTTCCGAGACAGTCATAAGCGAGAGCCGGGACGGTTACCCGGAGCTTGAGGAGAAGAAGGAATTTATCTTTAAGGTGCTGACGCAGGAGGAGGAGAAATTTGACAAGACCATTGACCAGGGGCTCTCGATCCTCTCAGACATGATGGAGGAGATGCGCAAAAAGGGCGAAAAAGAGCTTTCGGGTGCGGATACCTTTAAGCTTTATGATACCTTCGGTTTTCCGGTGGATCTGACGCAGGAGATTCTGGAGGAGCAGGGCTTTTCCTACAATGGGAAGGACTTTGCTTCCTGCATGGAGGAACAGCGAAGGAAGGCGAGAAGCGCAAGGAAGGCGACAAATTACATGGGAGCGGACGCGACCGTGTTTGAGCAGGTCGATCCCTCCATTACCACAGAGTTTGTGGGCTATGACAGTTTAAGCTGCCAGTCAAAAGTGACAGTGCTGGCGGCCGCGGCGGAGGACAGAGAGGGCGGCGTGGCATGGGCTCTGGCAGATGCGATTTCGGAGGAGCAGGGCACGATCATCGTGGAGAAGACGCCGTTTTACGCCACCATGGGAGGCCAGCAGGGCGACAAGGGAGTCATAGAGTCCGCAAACGGACGCTTTATTGTGGAGGATACCGTGAAGCTTGTCGGAGGAAAGTACGGCCATGTGGGCTATATGGAGTCCGGGATGATTTCCGTGGGCGAAGAAGTGACGCTTACGGTAGATAAAAAGCTGCGGAATATGACCTGCCGCAACCACTCCGCGACACATTTGCTGCAGAAGGCTCTGCGTGAGGTGCTTGGAAGCCATGTGGAGCAGGCGGGTTCCTATCAGGACAGCGAGAGGACAAGGTTCGATTTCTCCCATTTTTCAGCCATGACGCCCGAAGAGATTGCAAGAGTCGAGGCGCTGGTCAATGAAAAAATTTCAGAGGCGATCCCGGTGCAGACCGACATTATGACGGTCGAGGAAGCGAAGAAGACCGGTGCGATGGCGCTGTTCGGCGAAAAGTATGGAGAGACGGTGCGCGTGGTCTCCATGGGGGATTTCTCCAAAGAGTTCTGCGGCGGCACGCATGTAAAGAATACGGCGGATATCACAGCCTTCAAGATTCTCTCCGAGAATGGTGTGGCGGCGAATGTGCGCCGAATCGAGGCACTGACCGGGGATAATGTGTTCACTTATTATCAAAATCTCGAGCGGGAGCTTATGGAGGCGGCACGCGTGGTAAAATCTTCCCCGGCAGGTCTTGTGGAGCGCTTAGAGCATCTGATGGCAGATATGAAAACCCTGCAGAGCGAGAACGAATCCTTAAAGAGCCGGGCGGCAAAGGACGCCCTCGGGGACGTCATGGACAAAGTCGTGGAGATCAAGGGTGTAAAACTTCTTGCCTCCAGTGTGTCCGGCGTGGATATGAACGGGCTCAGGGAACTCGGAGACCAGTTAAAGGAAAAGCTGGGTGAGGGCGTAGTTGTACTTGCCTCCGACTGTGAGGGTAAGGTGAATCTGATTGCCATGGCGACAGAGGATGCTGTCCGCAAGGGAGCCCACGCAGGCAATCTCATCAGGTCGATTGCACAGGCGGTCGGCGGCGGCGGCGGCGGCAGGCCGAATATGGCGCAGGCGGGCGGAAAGAATCCGGCGGGAATTCCGGACGCTGTTTCTGCCGCTGCTAAGACACTGGAGCAGATGCTGGCGTAACCGCAGAGAATCCGTCACATTGCACAAAATTCAAAAGAAAGACTTGTCTGAAATGTCAAAAGTGAAGGACAAGTCTTTCTTTTATTTGTGGAAATGATATAATATTCCTAGGTTTTAAGGGAGGAAATATATATGAAATGTAAATGTGTTTCACTATTGATGACGGCGATACTGGCATTTGGACTTTTTGCCGGCTGCAGCACAGGAAGCGGCGGCACGTCCTTAGAGCCTGCGGATACGCAGGCAGGGGCACAGGAGACAGAGCTTTCGTCCGGCAAAGTCGAGCTTCGCGTCTGGGCGGAGGAGGCCAATTTCGATATGTTAAACCAGATGATTGAGAGCTTCAAGCAGGAATATGCCGGACAGGCGGATTTTGAGATCACGCTGGAGGCGGCGACGGACTCAGATACCAAGAACAATGTGCTCGGGGACGTCCACAATGCGGCGGATGTTTTCCCGATGGCGGACGATCAGGTGTCGGGGCTTGCGGCGGCGGGAGCTCTTTACCCGGTGCCGAATGCAGAGGAGATAAAGAGCACGAATCTGGAGGACGCGGTTGCATCCGCCACCATCAACGACGTCCTGTACGGCTATCCAATGACTGCGGATAACGGCTATTTCATGTATTACAACAAGAGCTATTTTTCTGAGTCGGATTTACAGACCTTAGACGGGATGCTGGCGGTTGCGGCGGAAAACGGAAAGAAAATTACGATGGACTGGAGCTCCGGCTGGTATCTTTATTCCTTTTTCGGCAATACCGGCATGGACTTTGGCGTGAACGAGGACGGAGTGACGAATCACTGCAACTGGAACACCACAGAGGGAGAGATTACCGGGGTGGATATTGCGCAGGCACTTTTGGATATTTCGGCAAATCCGGGCTTTCAGCCCGGCGGGGATGCGGACATGCTGGCGGGCGTTGCAGACGGAAGCGTGATTGCGGGAATCAGCGGTGTCTGGAATGCCGTGGAGATGCAGAATGCATGGGGAGCGAACCTCGGCGCTGTGAAGCTGCCAACCTATACGGTGGCCGGTCGGCAGGTGCAGATGGCGAGCTTTACCGGCTATAAGCTGATGGGCGTCAATGCATATTCGGCGCATCCCGAGTGGGCGTCAACGCTGGCGGACTGGTTTACGAACGAGCAGAATCAGACCATACGCTTTGAGCAGAGAGGGCAGGGTCCCTCGAATATCAATGCGGCGGCCTCGGAGGCGGTGAGCGCCTCTCCGGCGATTCAGGCGGTCATTGCCCAGTCTGCCTACGGGAAGCTGCAGAGAGTTGGAAACAGCTACTGGAACCCCTGCACCGATTTCGGCACCATTATGGCGGAGGGGAATCCCTCGGATCTGAAGCTTCAGGATATTATGGATACTATGGTCGCAGGCATCACACAGTCTGTCGCACAGTAGGAGGAGTGGGAGATGAAGCAGAAAAAGCGTATTAGTACAAGACTGATTATACTGATTCCGGTTATTATACTCGGACTGGTAAGCATTATCTCCAATCTGGGCTCCTTTAGCAGTATCCGAAAGGTGAACGCCAATGCAACCCAGATTACAGATGAATCCATGGAGAGCGTGACGAGACTTGCAGAGATCGAACAGCAGACCCAGCAGATACATATTCTCGGGCTGTCCCATATCGTGGCGACGGATTTAACTACCATGATCAGCCTGGTGGACAGTATCCGTGCCGTGCAGGCAACACTTGAGCAGGATCTCGCAGAATACCGGAAGTTTGTGGGGGAGGATACCAGCGCATATTACGATGGAATCGTGACGAACTACGAGGGTCTGAAATACGAAACGGCAAATCTTCTCGCATTTAGTGCGGCGGGGGACAGCGAGGCCGCCTACGCGCTTGCCAACGGTGCAATTTCCGAGTATTCCGGCGCGATAGAGCAAAACATCGGCTCTATCCGCGAGCTGGTAGACCAGAATGTTGCAAGCCAGAGAGCCAGCCTCTCCGCCGCTTACATGACTTCTCTGTTTATCGGCGGAATCGTAATACTGATCAGCGTGGCAGCACTGATTGCTGCGGCAGTCAGCGTGCTGCGGCTTGTGATTATGCCGCTCTCTAAGACCCAGAAAGAGATCAGTGATATCATTACGGATATTGATAATCACGAGGGCGACCTGACCCGCCGTGTGACCATTATGGCGAACCGGGAGGTTGCGGAGGTCGGCAGTGGTATCAATGTCTTTATGGAGAAGCTGCAGGAGATTTTCAAAATTATTATTGCCAATTCAAGCAAGATGGAGGCGGTGGTCAATGAGGTGCGGGAGAGTGTGCAGACCTCCAACGGCAGCGTGTCTGATTTGTCTGCCCTGACCGAACAGCTTTCCGCTACGATGCAGGATATGTCGGAAAATGCATCGCTCATCAATACCAATACGGAGTCTGTGGCCAGCGAGGTCAACGAGATTGCGGAGAAGAGCAGCGAACTGAATCAGTACACGAAGGAGATGAAGGCTCATGCGGAGTCTATGGAATCCTCCGCCCGTCAGAATATGGAGTCCACCAGCAGCAAGGTGAACGCCATCTTAACGGTGTTAGAGCAGGCCATTGAGGACAGCAAGAGCGTCAATCAGGTCAACAGCCTGACGGACGATATCTTAAATATTGCGAGCCAGACAAATCTTCTGGCGCTGAATGCCTCGATCGAGGCGGCAAGAGCCGGAGACGCGGGACGCGGCTTTGCGGTCGTGGCTACGGAGATCAGCCAGCTTGCCACCGCCAGCCAGGAGGCGGCCAACAATATTCAGCGGATCAATGCGGTGGTGACGGATGCCGTGCACAATCTTGCAGACAATGCCAACGGCCTGGTCAGTTATATGAACGATGCAATTTTACCGGAGTTCCAGTCCTTTGTGGAGTCCGGCGAGGAATACCGCAACAAGGCCTCCTTCATTGAGGATGTAATGAATGAATTCCGACAGCGGACAGATGTTTTGAAGAATTCCATGAATGAGATCGCCAACTCTGTAAATACGATCTCCCATGCCATTGAGGAAGGTGTAAACGGCGTTGTCTCCACAGCGGACAGTACGCAACTTCTGGTGGAGGATATGGACAATATTTCCCACCGGATGGACGAGAATCTGACCATTGCCAGCGATTTAAAGAAGGAGACGGCAATCTTTACAAGGCTGTAGTCAAAATTCTTTGAGAAAAAGCTTGACAGTAGTATCTCATTGAGGTAATATAAATGCTAGTGTATTTGTGATTTTTTGCCTCACAGTTGATGCACTATTTCACAACTGGAGGGAGGTTGGGATGAGTGTCTAGTGTAATCGTAAAAGAGAATGAGTCTTTGGACAGCGCACTTCGCCGTTTTAAGAGAAACTGCGCGAAGGCAGGTATTCAGCAGGAGATTCGTAAGCGCGAGCATTACGAGAAGCCGAGCGTGAAGCGTAAGAAGAAGTCAGAGGCCGCAAGAAAAAGAAAGTATAATTAATCTTTTCCCCCCCAGAATTCATTCTGGGGGACTTTTTTGGAGTATAGGTAAGAAGTAATAGAAAGCGTGAAAAAATGCAGCAGAATTTAAAGAAAATGATTTCTTATTACAAGCCCTACTGGAAAATCTTTTGGGCAGATATGTTTTTTGCGGCTTTGTCCGCCGCCGTTGCGCTGACGATTCCGCTGGTAGTCCGCTATGTAACTTCCGTTTTAATCTATCAGGAATCATCTGCGATTCTCCGCCAGACAATTTTTATTGCCATCGGACTTTTTGTGCTCCTCGCCATCGACTGCTACAGTCGATTTTTTATCGGCAATTATGGGCATATTATGGGAGCAAAGATGGAGTATGATATGCGGCAGGAGATTTTTGCCCACATGCAGAAGCTCTCCTTCGCCTTCTACGACGATGCGAAGGTCGGACAGCTTATGAGCCGCATTACCTCTGACCTTTTCGACATAACGGAGCTTTTGCATCACGGCCCGGAGAACATCATTTTGTCGGTGCTCAAGATCGCCGGGGCATTTATTATACTAATCAATATCAACGGCTGGCTTGTACTTGCCGCATTTTTAGTGCTTCCATTTATGTTTCTGTTCGCCTTTCACCTGAACCGGAAAATGCGGGGTGCTTTTCGGCGGAACCGGGAGAAAATTGCGGAGATTAACGCCCAGATTGAAGACAATCTTTCCGGCATCCGGGTGGTGAAGTCCTTTGCCAACGAGGAGATTGAGGGACAGAAGTTTAGGAAGGGCAACGACGGCTTCCTCGCCGCAAAAAGAAACAGCTATCACTATATGGGAAGCTTTCAGGCGGGCGTCGGTGTGTTCACGACACTCATTCAGGTAAACGTAATTCTCGCGGGTGCCGTACTGATTGCGTACAACCGGGTCGATATCAGCGACCTCATTACCTTTCTTCTCTATATCGGTGTATTTACCGACCCCATCCGCACGCTGGTGGACTTTACGGAACAGTTCCAGAATGGCTATACGGGCTTTGAGCGCTTTCGGGAGATTATGGATATTGAGCCGGATATTGAGGATGCAAAGGATGCGGTGGAGCTTAAAGCGGTGAGGGGAGATATCACCTTTGAAAATGTCTCCTTCCAGTATCAGGAGAATCAGGAAAATGTACTGAACCATATCAATCTGGAGGTTCCGGCCGGAGCCTATATGGCACTGGTCGGCTCCTCCGGCGCGGGAAAGACCACACTCTGTTCGCTGATTCCCCGCTTCTATGATGTGACGGGCGGCCGCATCCTTGTGGACGGGCAGGACATTCGCGGCGTGAAGCTGAAAAGCCTCCGGGATCAGATTGGCATTGTCCAGCAGGATGTCTATCTGTTCGCGGGGACGATCATGGAGAATATCCGCTATGGAAGGCCGGGGGCAACGGAGAAGGAGGTAATTGAAGCCGCCAAAAATGCCAATGCCCATGATTTTATCATGGCGTTTCCCGATGGCTATGATACGGATATCGGACAGCGGGGCATAAAGCTCTCGGGAGGACAGAAGCAGCGTCTCTCCATTGCGCGGGTATTTCTGAAAAATCCGCCGATTCTGATTTTCGACGAGGCGACCTCCGCGCTGGACAATGAGAGTGAGCGGGTAGTGCAGGAATCACTTGAGAAGCTGGCGAAAAACCGGACGACTTTCGTCATCGCCCACCGGCTGACCACCATCCGAAACGCCGAAAAAATCCTTGTGCTGACCGAGGAGGGGATTGCAGAGTCAGGCACCCACGAGGAGCTTCTTGCGCTGGGCGGCGTGTACAAGAGCCTCTATTGCTACAACACATAATTTTCGGGATAGATATTGTTTCTGTCCGCAAACTGTGTTAGAGTGTACGCAGACATTATTTTAGCAGAAAGAAGGAGTGATAAAGATGACAAAGATTGATATTTTTTCCGGCTTTCTCGGAGCAGGAAAGACAACCCTGATCAAAAAGCTGTTGGATGAGGCTTTTGCCGGAGAGCAGCTCGTTTTGATTGAGAATGAGTTTGGTGAGGTGGGCATCGACGGAGGATTTTTAAAGGATGCCGGCATTGAGATTACAGAGATGAACAGCGGCTGCATCTGCTGCTCACTGGTGGGGGATTTCGGAAAGAATCTGCACGAGGTGATCAGCAAATTCCACCCTGACCGGATTTTGATCGAGCCCTCCGGTGTGGGGAAGCTCTCCGATGTAATGAAGTCTGTGATCGACATCGAGAAGGAGCAGGACGTGAAGCTGAACGGTCTGGTGACTGTTGTGAATGCGCTTAAAGCGAGCAAGCAGATGAAGGCCTTCGGGGAATTTTTTAACAACCAGATTGCCTATGCGACCACGGTGATTTTAAGCCGCAGCCAGAGCGCGACGCCGGAACAGCTGGAGTTTTGCGTGAAAAAAATCCAGGAGCTCAATCCAAATGCGGCAGTCATTACCACCGACTGGAACTCCTTAAAGGGAGAGCAGATGCTCAAGGTGATTGAGGGACAAGACAACCTTGAGATGAAGACGCTGGCGGAAGCGCGGCACGCCGAGGACGAGGCGGAGCATGCGCATCACCATCACGGGCATGATGAGCACGATGAGCATGACCACGACGAGCATGAGCATGAACATGAGCACCATCACGAGCATGACCATGATGAACATGAGCACCATCACCACGAGCATGACCATGATGAACATGAGCACCATCATCACGAGCATGAACATGACCATGAGCATCATCACGAGCATGACCATGAGCACCATCATCACCACCATGCAGACGATATTTTCACGAGCTGGGGCAAAGAGACGCCCCATAAGTTTGAGAAGGCAAGGCTTGAGGAGATTCTAAAGACTTTTGCCGGACAGGACAATATTCTCCGGGCAAAGGGCATGGTAGAGAGCGTGGAAGGCGGCTGGATTTATTTTGATATGGTTCCCGGCGAGTACGAGCTTCGGGAGGGAGAGCCGGACTACACCGGCCGCATCGTCGTGATCGGCACCGATATCCATGAGCATGAGCTGGAGGAATTATTCGGCCTCGCATAGGTATGTATATACACAATATTGCAGCTTACCCTCATAAAAAAGCAACTTACCGCAATTTCCTTGCGGCGGGTTGCTTTTTTGGGTATAACATACCGTGTAGAAGAAAGAAGCGGAGGTAAACTGTGGAAGAGATCATTAAGGTAAGAAACCTAAAGAAATACTTTAAGGAGGTGCGGGCGGTAGATGATATCAGCTTCACTGTCGAGCGGGGAACGCTGTTTGGATTTCTCGGCGTCAATGGCGCGGGCAAATCCACCTGCATCAACATGCTGTGTACGCTTTTTGCACCTACGGGCGGCGAGATAGAAATCTGTGGAAAACGGGTGGGTGCGGCGGACGCAGATATCCGGGAACGGATTGGCGTTGTCTGGCAGAACAATTGTCTGGACGACAGACTGAGCGTGAAGGAGAATCTGTATGTACGCGCCTCTATGTACCATAAGAAAGACGGCGGGCTGAAAGGGGCAGTTGAACAGGTCTGCGAAAAACTCCAGCTGCAGGAGGTGTACAACAGACGTTATGGCAGGCTCTCGGGAGGCCAGAAACGGCGCTGTGAGATTGCCGCCGCGCTGGTCAACACGCCGGAAGTTTTATTCCTCGACGAGCCGACCACCGGTTTAGACCCGGCGACCCGCAAGCTGGTCTGGTCGGGCATTGAAAAGCTTCGTGAGGAGGGAACCACGGTATTCCTGACTACCCACTATATGGAGGAGGCGGCAAAGGCGAACCACATCGCCATCATTGACCATGGAAAAATCAGGGAGTCCGGCACTGTCTTTGAGCTAAAAGAACGCTACACTGCAGACAGCCTGCGGCTGTACCCGAAGAGCGAATGCGGGGAAGCTCTGGAGGCGGAAATCAAAAGCTGCTTAAAGCGAAACGAAAGGCTGCAGCTAAAGATTCTGGAAAATGGCTATTGCATCCGCATGGAAAAGAGCACAGAGTCTCTTCCCCTGCTCCGGGAGCTGGAGCAGGCAATCGACGGCTTTGAGATGGTGCAGGGAACTTTAGACGATGTATTTTTAAATATTACGGGCAAAACCTTAGAGGAAACAGAAGGGTAGAGGGAAAATATGAGTGAGATATGGTATATGACAAAACGAAACTGTCTGGTGTATCTGCGGGATAAAAGCGCAGTGTTCTTTTCTTTTTTGACCATGCTGATCGTGCTGGGACTGATGGTGATATTTCTGGGAAACATGAACAGCGAGAGTATCCTTACCGTCTTAGATACATACGGCTGGGAGGGGCGGGACACCTCGCAGGATGCGAGAAACGCCGCCTATCTGATCCAGCTCTGGACGCTGGCGGGAATCCTTATGGTGAACTCGGTCACAGTCACCCTCACGGTGCTGGGGGCAATGGTACAGGATGAGACGAGGAAGCGGGCGATGGCATTTTATGTAACGCCGGTAAAACGCTACAAGCTGACTCTCGGCTATATGCTCTCCGCATGGCTGATCGGTACCGGCATGTGTATATTGACGCTGGCGGCGGGGGAGGCCTATTTCGCAGCCAGGGGCTTTGCGCTGCTGCCTATCCAAAAGATTTTGGAGCTCTGTGGAATGATTGCCCTGAACTGTTTTACCTTCTCCGCCATCGGTCATGTTCTGGCGCTGTTTGTCCACAGTGACAGTGCGTGGAGCGGGCTTCTCACCATCATTGGCACACTGGTGGGATTTGCCGGAGGCATCTATCTGCCGATGAACAGTCTGGCGGAGCCGGTGCAGAAGGTGCTCAAGCTTTTGCCGTTTCTGCACGGTGCATCCATGATGCGCGCGGTCTGTACAAGAGATGCGGCTTTAACTACCTTCTCGGGCTTTCCGGAGGAATTTGTAGATATCTTTGACGTGGAGATGGGTTCGGTCATTGCGCTGGGAGAGCACACCTTTTCCCTCCATGAACAGGTACTTTTTCTGCTGATTTATGCTATAATAGCGATAGTCGCTGCTGCGGCAGTCAACAAAAACCGAAAGCTTAAGGACCGCTAGCTGCTTTGCGGGAGAAAAGGAATAAAATATGAAGATAACGATTCAGGACTGCAGGGAGGGCGAGGAGGAAGAAATTATCGTTCGCTGCCGCCATGTAGACAATACTATGCTAAAAATGATCTATGCCGTCAAAGCGGGACACGAAAAGCTCACGGTTTTTAAGGAAGATAAGCTGTTTCAGGTGGAGCCGGGAAGTATCTACTATTTTGAGGCGGTGGACAATAAGGTATTTGCCTATATGGAGGCGGAGGTGTACGAGATTAAGCGAAAGCTCTACGAGCTGGAGGAGATGTTTCTCCACACGGATTTTTTCCGTGCCTCCAAATCCACCATTATCAATCTTTCCAATGTAAAGAATCTAAGTCCCTCTTTTAGCGGGCGTTTTGAGGCCTGCATGAAAAATGGGGAGAGACTTTTGATTTCCAGACAGTATGTGCCGGGGCTCAAGGAAAAGCTCGGGCTGAAAGGGTAGGGCGATGAAGAAATTTCAGTTTTTAATGCGTACATTTTCAATGATTACCGTCTGTGTGCTCGTGGCCGTCGGGATTTTTACCACCGTGATTGAACCGGTTGAGAGGATGCACAGCGTCGTCATCTGGCAGATCCTTGGAGTATCTTTTCTGTGCGCGGCCACAACACTTGTCTATTCGTTTGAGCAGGTGCGCAAAAGGGGAGTCCTGCGCCTGCAGATTATGTTCCACTATCTGATCATCAATGTGGTCGTTCTGGGAAGCGGGTTTCTTTTTGACTGGTACGATGTAAAAAGCCCCCTTTCCGTGCTGGCCATGGTTATTCTGATTGCCGTCATTTATGCGCTCGTAACCTTCCTTTTACGAAAGAAGGCCAGCGAAGAGGCGCGGAAAATGAACGCGCGGCTTTTAGAATACCAGAACCATACACAGAACAGGGAGTAGAAAGAGGGTATTGTCCTTTGGAATTTCAAGTGTTATAATTTTGTGCAGTAAGGAGGAGAAATTATGGCAGAAGAAATTCCGGTATATCTGTTTACCGGCTTTATGGACAGCGGCAAGACTTCACTGATCGAGGAGACTTTATTTGAGAATAATTTCGGGGAAGGCGCAAAGGGCGTCATTATTCTGTGCGAGGACGGAGAGAAGGAGTATGACGAGGCAAAGCTCTCCACCGTCAATTTTCAGCTTGCGCCCATAGATTCCGAGGAGGAATTTACAGAAGAGAGACTTGCGGCAATCAACCGGGAATTTTTGCCCCGGCAGGTGTTTATCGAGTATAACGGGACATGGGGCATGGATAAAATTTTAGAGGCTGCGCTGCCGGAGGGCTGGGTAATTGTCCAGTCGCTGGCCACGGTGGATTCCACCACCTTTGACCTCTATATGGGCAATATGCGCGCCATGATGCAGGAGCAGATCTTTGCCAGCGACGTGGTCGTTTTCAACCGGACGGACGACGAAACCGACCGGGGGCGTCTGCGGCGGCAGGTCAAGGCTGTCAACCGCAAAGCGCAGATCGTCTATGAGCGGAAGGACGGCACCATCGACGAGCGGCCGGAGGAGCTTCCCTTCGATATCAGCCAGGAGGTCATCGACTTAAGCGACGCGGACTACGCCATCTGGTATATGGACGCCATGGAAAACTACAAAAAGTACGAGGGAAAAAAGGTTCGCTTCCGGGCTCTTGTCTACAATCCGGAAAAACTTAAAAAAGGCATTTTCGTGCCAGGCCGCTTCGCCATGACCTGCTGTATCGAGGATGTGACCTTTATCGGTTTCAAATGCAGGTACGAGAAGGAGGAGGAGCTTGCCCACCGCGCATGGATTGATATCACCGCAGAGGTGCATGTGGAGTTTGCAAAAGAGTACAAGGGGAAGGGACCTGTGCTCTATCCCCTGTCGATTGTCCCCGCTGAGAAGCCGGAGGATGAACTGGTATACTTTTCTTAGGAGAGGAGCCTATGAACGACGTGGAGCAAAGAATTTTGCTGCTGGAGGACGATGAGACTTTAAACCACGGGATTACCCTTACCCTGAAAAATGCGGGGTATCATGTGACGTCGGCACACACGCTGGCTTCCGCCATGGAGCACTATGAGCGGGAGCCTTTTTCGCTTGTCATCAGCGACGTTCTTTTGCCGGACGGGTCGGGGCTTACGCTTGGGAAAAGAGTGTGGGAAAAAAATACCCTGCTTTTATATCTGACTGCCCTCGACTCTGAGGCTGACATTGTAAGCGGCTACGACGCGGGGGCGGACGATTATATGACGAAGCCTTTTTCGCTGATCGTGCTGCTCACCAAGGTGCGGGCGCTGCTGCGGCGACTCCCCGGCGTGGGAGAGACAAAAAGCTTTCTGGCTTCCGGGGAGCTTGCGATAGACTTAAAAGAAATGAGAGTCCGCCGGGGCGCAAAGGAGCTTGTGCTCAGCAAGAAAGAGCTGCAGCTTCTCATCTATCTGTGGGAGAACGCGGGGCAGGTGCTCTCCAGGGAGAAAATTTTAGAGCATATCTGGGATGTGGACGGACAGTTTGTGGATGACAATACCGTGACAGTCTGCATCAGCCGGCTGAAAAATAAGCTGCAGACGGAATCAATTTCCAATGTAAGGGGACTGGGATATCTATGGACCGAGAAGGTGACAGAAGGATAACACAATATCTGGCCGCGTATTTACTGTTTGCGGTTCTCTTTTCCATTTTTATGTGGGTGCTTTCTTATTTCCTTTTGAAGACTCCCGCTGTCTCCGAAGAAATCCGTGTGGCGGAGCTTAAGGAGGCGGTTTCACTGATTGAAGAAAAATACGGCTATGAGCTGCGGATGTCCCCGAAGGAGAATCGTTTATGGCTGTTCTATGGCGCAGGACTTTTGGCTGGCGCGGTCTGTTTTTTGTGCTTCTACCTAAAAAACATCCGAAAACCCGGAGTATCCGGTGAGAGTCTGCAGGAGCTTTCCGAGAATCTGGAAGAATTCCGGAAGGGGAGCTATCTGGAGGTTCTAAGCTATGAGGGGTCTTCTCCCGAGTGGATGCGGATCTGGGAGGCTATGCGGGAGCTTTCCTTCTATTTTGAGGATCTGCAGGGGAGGCTTGCAAGAGAGGAGGAGAGCACCAAAGCGTTAATTACCGATATTTCCCATCAGCTCAAAACGCCCCTTGCCTCTCTTCGCATGAGTCTTGAGCTTGCCATGGCGTCAGAACATGACGAAAAGCGCGGCTATGAGGAGCAGGAGCTAAAGGCACTGGACAAGCTGGAGCTGCTGCTTGGGGAACTGGTAAAGCTCTCCCGGCTTGAGACTCACCTGATCCAGCTCTGCCCCGAAACCGCAGAGCTAAAGGAGACTGTTGCGGGGGCGGTCAGCCAGATTTTTATGAAAGCAAAGGAAAAGGCAATCACCATCTCTGTGGAGATGGAGGGAAGCTTTTGCGTCTGCCACGACACAAAATGGACGGCGGAGGCCATCGCCAATGTACTGGATAATGCTGTAAAATATTCTCCGGCGCACTCCACGGTAACTGTGCGGGCAACACGGCTTGCGCAGAATGTGCTCGTTGAGGTGGAGGATCAGGGGATGGGAATTTCTGCAGAGGAGCTGGTAAAGATTTACCAGAGATTCTACAGGGGAAGCCGGGCGGCGGCCACTGTCCATGAGGGCATAGGCGTCGGGCTGTATCTTGCCAGAATGATTCTCGAACAGCAGGGCGGCACTATATCCGCCAAAAACAAACCGGAGGGCGGCACGGTATTCCGAATCACGCTCCCCTGTAAGACCCTTACAAAAATGTTATAGTTTTTGTAAGGGTTTTGTTATTGTCAAATGCTACACTGTACAAAAAAAGGAGGAAACAGCCATGAGTACAAACAGCATTTTGCGTGTAGAAAATCTGGTGAAATATTACGGAGCGGGAGAAAATCTGGTGCGCGCCGTCGATCATACGAACCTGGCCGTGGAGCGGGGGAGATTTACTGCCATTGTGGGGCGCTCCGGTTCAGGGAAATCGACGCTCTTACATCTGATGGGCGGCCTGGACCGCCCTGACGAGGGGAAGGTATGGATTGAGGAGAAGGATATTTTTTCCCTGAAGGACGACCGGCTGGCGGAATTCCGCAGGAAGAAGATCGGCTTTATTTTTCAGGACTATAACCTGATTCCCTCCCTGAATGTCTGGGAGAATATTGTGCTTCCGCTGGGGCTTGACAACCGGAAGGCTGACCGCAAAGATGTGGAGCGTTTCTTAGAAAAGATCGGGCTGACGGAAAAGAAAAATGCAATGCCGGATGTACTCTCCGGGGGACAAAAGCAGAGGGTGGCAATTGCGAGGGCACTGATCACCCGGCCTGCGGTGCTTTTAGCGGATGAACCGACCGGAAATCTCGACTCACAGACGGAGCTGGAGGTAATGGAGGTGTTAAAAAGCTGCGTCAGGGACTTCGGACAGACACTGGTTATGATTACCCATGACGAGACGATTGCCCAGATGGCGGACACGGTAATCGTAATCGAGGACGGGAAGGTGGTGTAGAACATGAAAATGACAACAAAGGCTGCCCTTAACAATATGAAATATTACAAAAGTAAAAACATATTGACGGGAATTGCTATCGTCCTCACGACTCTTTTACTGTTTGTAGTGCTCACCGTGGGAAAAGGGATTCTCGATGTACATTTTTCATTTATCAATACCTATTACCCCTCTATGCACGCGCTCTACAGAAATGTAAATATGGATACAGCCCAAAAGCTCGCTGCCCATCACGACATTACAGAGTACGGACTGCGCGCCGACGTGGGCGAAGCGCGGGCAAAAGAAGCTGTGGCTTATCTCTACTACATAGACGGGGAGGGAATGAAGCTCTACAATCAAACACTTATGGAGGGACGGCTGCCCGAGGCGGCCAATGAGATTGTAGTTTCAAAGGATATGCTTTTATCCTTTCATCTATCGGGAGATATTGGCGATACCATCACGATTCCCTGCCAGATCTACCGCAATGGAGCGCTGGATTATGCAAAGGACAAAGAATTTGTGCTCTGTGGATTTCTGTCGGAGGCTGCGGCGGAAAAAGCGCAGAAATCCTATTCCGCCTTTGTCTCCCATGCATTTTTGGAAACAGAGATACCAGCGGAGGAGATTTCCTATCGGTTTCTCTTTCGCGTCTACACCGGCAGCTCTGTAAATAATGGAGAACTGATGACCACAGAGATCACGGATAAAATTAAAAATATTGCAGAACAGTTTGGTATTGCAGAGACTGACATAGGGGTGAATGAGGATTATCTCATGGCAAACTATGTAGACCCTGTCATATTACCGACGATCATTGCCATTATGCTTATTATCATGCTTGCCGGAATCGTGACCATCTACAGCATCTACTATGTATCCATGCATCAGAGGCTTAGGGGCTTTGGCAGGCTAAAAGCTATCGGTGCCACAAAGCGGCAGCTTCGCCAGATTGTTTTAAAAGAGGGGCTTGGCGTGGCAGCGATTGCAATCCCGGCAGGGCTTGTGCTTGGAAGTCTTGCGGCGTATGGCGTTATGCTGGTGTTTTTGAACCTCACCGGGGAGTATGAAGGGATGACGGTCAATGTATATCACTGGTGGATCTATCTGCTTGCCACGGCAGTGACGATGCTGTCAGTGTATCTCTCGCTTCGCCGTCCGATGCGGCTTGCGGCCAGAGCGTCAGCGGTGGAGGTTATGCGGGGACAGATATCAAAAAAAGCGCGTACTTCCAAAAAGGGGTATGAAAATCTGTCGATTGGAAAACTGACCGCAAGAAGCATTGCCGGAGACAGGAAAAGAAGTGCCGCTACGATTCTTTCCATGTCCCTGACCGGAATGCTTTTGATGGTAGTGGCTTCCGTGCTTTCCTGCGCCAGTCCTGTGCAGAGCGCTAACAGCTCCATTGTAGGACAGTACATGATTTCCCCGGTCATCGAGAATAACCAAGAACACCCGGAGCGCAAATGGAGTGAGGTACAGAAGAACCACCCGCTGGATGCGGCGCTCATGCAGCAGCTTGGGGAGCTTCCCGGCGTGGAGCGCGTGGAGGCTTTTACTTCGGTGTCTGTGACGGGAGGCCCGCTGGATGCAGATGATCAAAACGGTATCTGCGGAGTGCCGGAGAGCTTTGCAGAGGAGGTGGAGGCGGACATCATAGAGGGGAGCGCTACTTATGAAGATCTTATGTCCGGCGACAAGGTGATCGTGGACAATGGTCTGCTTTACTGGTATCCCGAAATCTCCGTCGGGGATAGCTATGTATTTACAATCCACGATGGAGACGACTCCTACGAAAAGGAGCTTGAAGTCATTGCGATCGCGGATTACCGCTATGGACTGACGAATTACGACTATCTGGTCATGGCAAAATCTGCCGCCGATGCGCTCTGCCGGAATAATTCAACCGGAGCTTACCATGTCTTCGCCGGGACAGATTATGATGAGGAGCTCGCAAACACCCTCGCAGATATTGTGGAGGAATCCGGGCGTCTTCAGATGAACACATGGAAAGCGGAGTATGAGACATGGAAGCAGGCGATTTCCATGACCAGCAGCGCCTGCTATGTCTTTCTTGGTATTCTGGCGGTAATCTCCGTGATGAACCTTATCAATACCATGATCAACAGTGTGCATGTCCGTAAAAAGGAACTCGGTATGCTGCAGGCAATCGGTATGTCCGACCGCCAGCTCTTACGGATGCTCCGGCAGGAGGGTCTGTTTTATATCCTTGGTACCCTCGTCATTTCCGTGGGACTTGGAAGTCTGCTGGGATACCCGGTATTTCTATATGCGAAGGCCTCCGGCTTTTTTGAGATTCGCAGTTACCATTATCCGTGGGAGGCATCCCTGATTGTGACAGCAGTGCTTTTGCTTCTCCAGATGCTTCTGGCCTCCTTCTTAGCCCGCTCGGTCAGAAAGGATTCCCTCATTGACAGAATAAGGTTCAGTGAATAGGACTCAAAACCTTGTTTTAAATTATGTGCTTTTTACCAGAAGAAAAGCATTGCGCATCGGCAGAATTTTCGATACAATAATATGGTGTAATATCAGTTTGTACATATATTAGGAGGAAGATATTATGTATCCAATTGTTCGGAGAGAGGAGCTGGCGGACAACATCATTCTGATGGACGTCAAGGCTCCCCGGGTGGCGAAAGAATGTCTGCCGGGGCAGTTCATTATTGCAAAGACCGACGAGGTGGGGGAGCGCATCCCGCTGACCATCTGCGATTATGACAGAGAAAAGGAGACTGTCACCATTGTGGTACAGACCATCGGCGCCGGTACAGAGCGCATGATGGCGCTCAAGGAGGGAGATGCGCTGGAGGATTTTGTGGGACCCTTAGGCTGTCCTTCCGAGCTCTGTCTGGAAGAGAATTTAGAGGAGACGAAGAAAAAGAGCATCGTCTTTATCGCCGGGGGGCTGGGGACGGCTCCGGTGTATCCGCAGGTCAAGTGGCTGAAGGAGCACGGTATTGCGGCTGACGTGATCATGGGCTTCCGCAGCAGGGATATCGTATTTTATGAGGAGGAGATGAAGGCGGTCGCAGGCAATGTATATGTCTGCACGGACGACGGCTCCTACGCATTCCATGGCAATGGCAGCCAGCAGCTCGAGGCTCTGGTGAACGAGGGAAAGAAATACGATGTGGCGGTTGCCATCGGCCCAATGATTATGATGAAGTTCACCTGCCTGCTGACAAAGAAGCTGGGACTTCCCACGGTGGTCTCCATGAACCCGATCATGGTAGACGGAACCGGCATGTGCGGCGCCTGCCGTCTGATGGTGGGCGGCGAGGTCAAATTCGCCTGCGTGGACGGGCCTGAGTTTGACGGGCATCTGGTTGATTTCGATCAGGCAATGAAGCGTCAGCAGCAGTACAAGACCGAGGAGGGCCGCGCAAAGCTGGCCTATGAGGAGGGCAGTACCCACCACGGTGGATGCGGCCAGTGTGGAGGTGACAAATAATGGACGTATTGACAAAGATTCCGGTTCGTGAGCAGGATCCCAAAGTCAGGGCCACAAACTTTGCAGAGGTATGCTACGGCTACAATGAGGAGGAAGCGGTTGCCGAGGCTTCCCGTTGCTTAAACTGTAAAAATGCACAGTGTATGAAGGGCTGTCCGGTATCCATTAACATTCCGGCATTTATCGAGCAGGTGAAAAACCGTAATTTTGCCGAGGCCTACAGGATTATTTCCATGGATTCAGCGCTTCCGGCTGTCTGTGGCCGCGTGTGTCCGCAGGAGAGCCAGTGCGAGGGCAAATGCATCCGGGGAATCAAGGGCGATCCCATCGCCATCGGAAAACTTGAGCGCTTTGTGGCGGACTGGGCGAGAGAGCAGGGCTTAAAGCCGCAGAAGCCCCAGCAGACAAACGGACGCAAGGTTGCAGTGATTGGTTCCGGCCCGGCAGGACTGACCTGCGCCGGAGATCTGGCGAGACTTGGCTATGACGTGACAATCTTTGAAGCGCTGCACAAGGCGGGAGGCGTATTGAGCTACGGAATCCCGGAATTCCGTCTCCCCAAGGAGGCTGTTGTGGATGCGGAGGTGGAGAATGTAAAAGCTCTCGGCGTCAAAATCGAGACGAATGTAGTCATTGGCAAATCGGTCAAGATTGACGAGCTTATGGCAGAGGAAGGCTTTGAAGCTGTGTTTATCGGCTCCGGCGCAGGACTTCCAAGATTTATGGGAATCCCGGGAGAGCAGGCGAACGGCGTGTTCTCCGCCAATGAGTTTCTGACCAGGAACAATTTGATGAAGGCCTTTGAGGAGGGGTATGAGACCCCGATCTCCCACGGCAAAAAGGTAGTGGTTGTGGGAGGCGGCAATGTTGCGATGGATGCTGCGCGGACAGCGCTCCGTCTGGGGGCTGAGACCCATATCGTGTACCGCCGCAGCGAAGAGGAGCTTCCCGCAAGGCAGGAGGAAGTACATCACGCAAAGGAGGAGGGCATCATTTTTGACCTCCTGCAGAATCCCACTGAGATCCTGGTGGACGATGAAGGCTGGGTGCGTGGCATCCGCCTCATCAAAATGGAGCTGGGAGAGCCGGACGAGAGCGGACGGCGCAGTCCCGTGGAGATTCCGGGCTCGGAGTACGAGATTGCGTGTGATACCGTGATCATGTCCCTCGGCACCTCACCGAATCCTCTGATTTCCGCGACCACAAAGGGATTGGAGACGAACCGCCGCAAGTGCATTGTCGCGACAGAGGACACCGGCGCGACAAGCAAGGACGGCGTATATGCGGGCGGCGACGCCGTGACCGGAGCAGCTACCGTTATTCTTGCCATGGGTGCAGGCAAGGCGGCCGCGAAGGGGATTCACGAATATCTCTCCGCAAAATAAATATATTTTATGTTCATTCACGGGGCATTGCAGGATATGCGATGCCCCGTTGCTTTTTCTAAATTTTTTATTAAAGTTCCTGCGGTGAGGGAAATTTTGTCATAAATTGGGTATAATATGTAATGACTCTGCCGGAGGCATTGTCCTTGGAACGATAAATATACATACAGGGTGAAAGCATGGAATTAGAGCAGAAACAGACGGAATTAAATACTACCGGGGCGCAGGAGATGAGCCTTGAGAGAATTGCGGCGGATCCGGCAGTGGGGCTGACGGCGGAGCAGGTGCAGGCGCGTCTTGCGGCTCACGCGGACAACTGTAAGGTGGACTCTTCCACAAAGACAGTTTCAGAAATTATCAAGTCCAATCTGCTCACATATTTTAACTTAGTGTTTGCAATTATCGCGGTACTTCTGATTGTAGTTGGCGCATGGACGGATATGCTTTTTCTCCCGGTCATCATCGCCAATACCTGCATCGGCATCGTGCAGGAGCTTCATTCCAAAAAAGTGCTGGACAGGCTTTCGATTTTGAACGCGCCCAGATGCACGGCGGTGCGGGACGGCCAGGAGGTCACCCTGACCTCGGAGGAGCTGGTGCTGGACGATATTGTAAAATTCTCCGCGGGAAGCCAGATTCCGGCGGATGCTGTGATTGTTTCCGGGGAAGTACAGGTCAACGAATCCCTGATTACCGGGGAGGCGGACGAGATCAGTAAAAAATCCGGGGATTCCCTGCTTTCCGGCAGCTTTGTGGTCTCCGGCAGTGCCTGTACCCGGCTGGAAAAGGTGGGAAGGGATTCCTATATCTCAAAGCTCACCTTACAGGCGACAAAATCAAAAAAGGGCGAGCAGTCAGAGATGATCCGCTCTTTAAACTATCTGATTATGGTGATGGGTATTATCATTATTCCGATTGGCATTGCGCTGTTCGTGCAGTCCTTTATCTATAATGAGGGAACCCTGCACGACTCCGTTACCAGCATGGTCGCCGCCATTATCGGCATGATCCCGGAGGGACTCTACCTCTTAGCCAGCGTGGCGCTTGCTGTCTCAGTGGTGCGTCTCTCCAAAAAGAAGGTGCTCGTGCACGACATGAAATGCATTGAGACGCTGGCAAGAGTCAATGTGCTCTGTGTGGACAAGACCGGAACCATCACCGAGCCGGGGATGCACGTCTACGAATTTGAGTCGCTGGATGGCCTTGCGCCGGAGGAAACCTTTGCCCTTCTCTCAGATCTGGCCGCGGCGCAGGCGAAGGACAATGCCACCATGGAGGCTCTGCAGGCGCATTTTACAAAAGGAACCGGTGCAAAAGCCACCGAAGTCTTTTCCTTTTCCTCCGAGACAAAATTCTCCGGGGCTGTGATCAGTGGAAAATCCTATGTGATTGGGGCGCCGGAGTTTGTGCTTCGCGGCCAGCTTGCCGAGTATCAGGAGCAGATCGACACCTACAGCAGCAAGGGCTACCGGGTGCTGGTGTTCGGCGAGTACGAGGGAAAGCTCACGAAAAAGCCCCTGACAGAGCCGGTGACCCCCATGGGCTTTGTGATGCTGGCGAACCCCATCCGCTCCGGCGCGAAAAAGACTTTTGGTTATTTTGTGGAAAACGGTGTGGAAATCAAAGTAATCTCCGGCGACAATCCTCTGACTGTCTCTGTAATTGCGGCGGAGGCCGGAATTAAAAATGCCGACCGCTATATAGATGCCGCCGCCTTAAAGACAAAAAAGGATTTCTACCAGGCGGTGGAAGAGTACACGGTCTTCGGCCGGGTAACGCCGAACCAGAAGCGTATGCTCGTGCAGGCGTTAAAGGCACATAAAAAGACGGTAGCCATGACAGGAGACGGAGTCAACGACGTACTTGCGCTCAAGGACGCGGATTGCAGCGTTGCCATGGCCAGCGGCAGCGACGCCGCCTCCAATGTATCCCAGCTCGTGCTGATGGACTCGGATTTTGCCAGAATGCCCTCTGTGGTTGCGGAGGGACGACGGGTCGTCAACAATATCCAGCGGACGGCCGCGCTTTATATCGTTAAAAATATTTTTTCCATGCTGCTGGCAATCTTCTCGGTGATTTTGCTGCTGGACTATCCTCTGGAGCCGTCCCAGGTGACCTTAATCAGCATGTTTACGATTGGAATCCCCTCCTTTATTCTTGCACTTGAGCCAAACAAGGAGCTGATTTCGGGGCACTTTCTCACAAATGTGCTCGTTAAGGCTCTGCCCGCAGGCCTGACCGACTTTCTGGTCGTGAGCGCGCTGGTGCTGTTTTGCAGGGAGTTTTCCGTGGATCCGGAATGTCTGTCTACCTCCTGCACGATACTCGTGGCGATCGTTGGCTTTATGATTCTCTACCGCATCGCCAGACCCATGCGCAGGGGGCACATTTTTATGATGGCGGGGCTTGTCGGCGGGTGGCTGTTTTGTATGCTCTTTGTCAACCGCCTGTTTGCAATTACCGCAATCTCCAGACAATGCGCCATGCTGATGGCTGTCTTTGCGATTATCACGGAGCCCTGCCTGCGGTATCTAAGCCTCCTTGTGGAATGGGTTTATGCAAAAATCCGGACACTCCGCAAAAAATTTGCTGAACAAGCTTAGCCCAATTACTTGCATGTGAACGCTTTTTATCATATAATAGAATGAATTCATAATGTTTTACACAAAAGAGCAGGTAGGTAATGCGTAAACAAATCAGACAGATTGCCGCAGGCAGATTTGACTGCGAAAAGCCGTCGCTCTCCATTCCAGAGGAGCTGAAGCTGTCTGTGCTTGAGGAGCAGGAGTACTCGGGAGGCTTCACTTTAGCAGGCACAAACCATACTTCTCTTCGGGGGATTGTCTATTCCACAAGCCCCAGAATGGAGTGTCTGACTCCGCAGTTTGACGGGGAAGAGGTGCGGATTCGCTATCAGTTTCATAGCAGAGGGCTCGTGGAGGGCGATACCGTAGAGGGTAGCTTTGTCATTGTATGTAATCAAAGTGAGCATACCCTTTCTTTTTGTGTGTCCATTTCCAGACCCTGCGCGGACAGTTCTATGGGGCCGGTCAGGAATCTGCACGATTTTACCGCACTTGCCCGCGAGAAGTGGGACGAGGCCTACCGGCTGTTCTATCACAAAGGCTTTTCCAGTATCATCAGCAAGGCTGAATATAAGGAGGCCATGATTTATAAGGGCATTGTCGGCGCAAAACCTTCGCCCCAGAACATGGAGGAGTTCCTGATTGGAATTGGCAGAAAAAATCCCATCAATTTCCGCATCGACCAGACAGGCTGCCGCATAGCAGAGCTTACAGAGACCAGCCAGCAGACCGTGGAGATTCGAAAAGACGAGTGGGGATACCTCTCAATCAGTGTCTCATCCGACGCAGATTTTCTCCGGCTGACGGATGAGCGGCTGACTTCGGAGGATTTCCTCGGAAGCACCTGCCCCTATCAGTACCTGATCGACTACGATAGGATGCACGCAGGCTGGAATTATGGCCGGATCAGCTTCTCCACGGTATATGAGACCCGCTACATCGAGGTCAGGGCTCACAAGGGGGCACAGATACGGAAGGAGGAAAACATCCGCCAGCAGATACGGGAGGACAGAGCCGGAATCATGGAACTGTATCAGGCCTACCGTCTGAACCGGATCGTTACCGGTGTGTGGGCGAATGAAACCATAGATATCCTGAATCATCTGCATGTGCTGGAACCGGATGAGCCCATGTATCCCCTGATGAAAGCGCAGGCCTTTCTGATCAACCGCCAGCGGCAGGAGGCGGAGTGGATACTTGAAGATTTCCGGCGCGACTGGCACGACAAAAAGTCGCCGGTGTGGGGCTATTACCTTTATCTTATGACGCTCATGGAGCGGGAGCCTGCCTATGTGGATAAAATGACCCGGGAGATTGAGCTTATTTTCCATGAAAACCCAAATTCCGTGCTTCTCTTCTGGGTACTCTCCTTTTTGGAAGAGGAGTATTACAACAATAACGCCCACAAGCTGGAAGCTGTCCAGTACTGGATTATGAAGGGGGCGAACACTCCCTATCTGTATCTGGAAGCCTATTACCTCTATTGTCAGGATCCTTACCTTCTCGCAAAGCTGGGCACCTTCGAGATTAAGATTCTGCGCTGGGCTCTGCGCCGCCAGGCATTGAATAAAGAGCTGGCGGCACAGATCTTTCAGGTGGTGGATATGAACAACGGCTTTGACCCCATACCCTACGGGCTTTTGGAGGCTGCCTACGGAATCGACCCAAGACCGGAGTATGTCGGTATCATCTGCAGCTATCTGATCCGCGCACAGCGCTTTGACAAACAGTACCATCACTGGTTTGAGATGGGAATTGAGCTGGAGCTTCGCATCACCAGCCTGTATGAGGCATACCTTTTATCCTTTGATGAACGCGGGATTGCACCGGTGCCAAAGATCATCCAGATGTATTTTCAGTATAAGAGCAGCCTTTCCTACCGGAAAATAGCGATTCTTTACAATAATATCATTGCCAATAAGGAGAAAAATCCTGAGGTCTACGAAAAGTACCGGCGCATCATGGGACGCTTTGCCATGGAACAGATTGAGGCCGAGCATATGGACGACAATCTTGCAGTGCTCTACGAGGATATGCTGGAGCTTGGCTTTGTGGACGAAGAAATCGCGCACTGTCTGGCGCGCATCCTCTTTACACACAAGCTGGTAGTCTTTGATTCCCGCATGGTGCGGGCCATCATCTACCAGAGGCAGCTAAAGGAGCCGCAGATTGTTTCCATCGTGGAGCAGTCTGCCTATTTCCAGATGTATACAAAGGATTCTGTGATACTGTTCGAAGACGAGAAGGGACGAAGGTATATCGGCAGCGTGTCCTACCGCCTGCAAAAACTGATGGAGCCCGAGCGCTATCTGACAAAATGTATGCATCTGGCGCCGGAAGAGCTTCCTTACCTGATTCCATATTTTGAGAAGCGCAAAAGCTACCGGCGTTTTTCTCCGGAGGATCAGCAGTACTTTCACCGAATGCTTTTTACGAAGGAGCTTTCCCCGGTCTATCAGTCCCAGACTACAATGGAAATTCTGCGTTTTTACCGGACAAGGGAGGATGACGGAGACGTGAGGGCATATCTGGAGCAGGCGGATTTTTCGCAGATGCCCCAGACAGTGAGGCGCTTTATGCTGGATGCTCTGGTGGAAAACCGTCTCTATGAACAGGCTTATGAGCTGATTCAGATTTACGGTATGGATCAGCTGGGCGCTGCCGCCAGGGTCGCGCTGGCGAGCGCCATGATCGGGCGGCAGGACGAGGACAGCGAGGAGGCGGATGAATACCTTCTTCTTCTCACAGAGACCTCCTTTTTCCAGAAAAAATATAACGACACCATGCTGGAGTATCTGTGCCGCTATTATAACGGACCGACAGAGCGGATGTGCGAAGTCTGGAAGGCGGCAGGAAGGTTTCAGGTGGATGCTTTCGAGCTGGAGGAGCGGATTCTTGTACAGATGGTCTATGGAGGCCATGATCTGCATGAGGGCGAGGCCATCTTTGAGAGCTACTACAACGCAGGGGGAAAAGAGCTTGTAATCCTCGCATTTTTAAGTGCCAGCGCACAGGCCTATTTTGTGGAGGATGCGCCGATCCACCCGGAGCTGCTCCGGCTGATTAAGACGCGCTATATTGCACATCAGGAGCTGAATGACGCCTGCAGGCTCGCCCTTTTTAAATCCCTGGCGGAGGAGAAGGAGCATGAGCCCTCCATCGAGGAGGAGCTTCTTGGCGAGTACACGCGCCGCAATATGTATTTTGCCTTTTACCGGAAGCTGAGCCGCCAGCTGATACAGAAATATCATCTCTATGACAAGACCTTTCTGGAGTTCCGCGCCGCCCCGAAAAGCCATGTGACGCTTCACTACAGCCGGGACGAGGATGGGGAGAATTTTGTGACAGAGGATATGTCCGAGGTGTATTGTGGCATTTTTGTAAAATCCTTTGTCATGTTCTTCGGGGAGACGATACAGTATTACATATCAAAAGAAAACGGCAATCAGGTAGAGGTCACTGAGAGCAGCCGGATCACGGACAACGATGTATATACCGCAGAGGATGAGAGCCGTTACGGCCTGATCAACCAGATGCTGATTTCCGGAACCCTGCAGGACGAATCGACTCTGTACCACAATATGAAGCAGTATGTGGCCTTTGATGAAGCGACGAAAAAGCTGTTTCAGATTATTTAGGATGAGCGTATGGAAGAGAAGAAAAAGACCTATGACCTTGGCATTGACTTAAATGACGCCTTTGCCATGGTAAGCTACTATCAACCGGATATGGACGAGCCGGACACGGTGAGCACCGTCGCGGGCAGCGAGCTGTACCACATTCCTGCGATTCTTGCCAGACGTCAGAATCTCGGACTCTGGTATTACGGAGACGAGGCAAAGCGCATGGCAAAGACCAGCGAGGTAATCTGTGTGGATTCTCTGCTGCGGCGGGCGGTGAACCATGAGGTGATCGGCGTCGGCGAGGAGAACTATGAGGCGGTTGAGCTCTTAGCGCTGTTTCTCCGCAGGGTTATAGAGCTTCCGCAGAAGCTCGGCAGTCCCGGTGCAATGGGAAGGCTGGTGCTCTCCGTCGAGAGACTGAATAAAGAAAACATGGAAGTGTTCTGGAGAGTTGCCTCACTCCTCAGCATTCCGCCGGAAAAATTCATGGTGACAGACCATAAGGAGAGCTTTTATTATTATGCCCTGTCCCAGAAAGAGGAGCTGTGGCTCCACGAAGTATTTCTGTTTGAATGCACCGGGGATACGGTCAGCTCCTTCGAGCTGAAGCGTGACCGGCGCACAAAGCCGCAGGTCGTGTCCATCCATGAGAACAGCCGGGCGTCGATAGAGGGAGAGCGGGACGAAGCATTTCTACGGTTGCTGCAAAAATCCTTTGAGGGACATATGATCTCCACGGTATATCTGGTTGGGGACGGCTTCGACGGCGACTGGATGAAGGAGTCTTTAAATTATCTCTGCCGGGGACGCCGGGCATTCCTCGGGAAAAACTTATTTTCCAAGGGAGCCTGCTATGCGGCTGCCGCGCGTGAAAGGGACTGGCCCTGCATTTATATGGGTGAGAACGAAATGAAGTTCAATCTGAGTCTCAAAGTGAGGGACAAGGGCACGATGGCTTTTCACAATTTAGTCAGCGCGGGGCGCAACTGGTTTGAGGCGATGGGGGAGTGCGAGGTGATTTTATCCGGAACAGGCTCTGTGGATTTTTGGAAGCAGCTTCCCAACAGCCGGGAGGCGAAGATCGAGACGCTGGAGCTCACTGACCTGCCTCCGCGCCCCGATAAGACGACAAGGGTGCGGATTCTGGCAAAGCCCGTCTCGGACGACCGTATCGAGATAGAAATTCGGGATCTGGGCTTTGGAGAATTCTTCCGGGGCACGGACAAAATCTGGAAATACACAATGTCGATGTAGGGGGACGCGAATGGGAGAGTTATTATTTTGCAATGAACCGATTGCTGCCCTTCCCTTTTATGTGGAGGGCGCGGGAGTAAATCTTTACTCTATGGAGGAGCTGTGTTATTATATTGCAGGCAACACTTACCTTTTAGACAGCTCCTTTAAGAGTGAGGAGCTCTGCGCATGGGTGGAGCAGGAGATGGGACTCTATAAGCTTGCGGAGAAGCTTCGAAGTACAGAAAGCCTCTCGCAGTTTGTCGAGACGATTCTGGTGGACACCTGCTATTATTCTCCAAAGGAGATCAAAGAGATCCTGCTGGTAGTTCACCAGATGGAGGAGAAGACGGATTTTGAGTGCAGCAAGCTCAGGGCAGACCGGCTCATGGAAAACGAAAAATATATCAGCAGCATCTATGAGTATAAGCGTCTGCTGGAATCTGAGGAAGTGAAGAACGAGAACGCCCTCATCGTGGGAACTGTCTGGCACAATCTTGGAACAGCTTACGCCCGTCTGTTTCTCTTCGGGGAGGCTCTTCACTGTTATGGGCAGGCATACGGAAAAAACCAGTCCATGGAATCTCTCCGGGCAATGCTGCTGTGCAGTCTGTGTATGCACGATGGGGAGGCGTTTGCCGCCAGGGCGGGGGAGTACCATCTGGACGAGAGTGAAATACAGCAGCTTAAGGAGGAATTTGCCCTTGCCACCCGCACAGACACAGCTCTTGCCTTTGAAGAACGCTTAAAGAGCATTATGGCAGAAGAGGCAGGGCAGGCAAAGCAGGAAATTGCCGCGCTGATTTTCACATGGAAGGAAGACTATCGGAAAAACTGTAGGATGTAGGATATGAAGCTATTAGAGAGACTATTTCGAAGCAGACGCAAAAATAAATACGAGCGGGAGGAATACCGCGAGGAGGCGGCCGGCACCCACTATGCCCAGCTGGGGGAGGAGAAAGAAAAAGAGCAGGCGAAGCCGGCGCGCGAAACTCCGCGCCCCCGCACCAAAAAGAGTATCGAGGCCGGACATGACGTCATCGCTCTGTGCGAGCAGATGATTGATATTTCCCGGGAGCTGGAGGATACCCGCACAGAGTATCAGATTGTGACAAATTATCTGAACGATATTCAGACCATCGAAAATATGACCACGGAGGAGAAAGCTCCGCTTGTGGAGTGCGCGACCCACATGGTCAGTCTGGAGCAGGAACGCACAGATTTTTTAAAAACAAAACGCCATCTGCCGGATACACAGTTTGCCCAGCTGCAGGCGGAGGAGACACAGCTTCCGGGTGTAATCAAGCGTCTCAAATCCAACGAGACCTACCTTGACGCCATCAAGAAGGATATGAGCTATCTGGAAGGGGAAAAGCTCCAGTGGGCTATGCAGAAATCTGAGGGAAAAGAACAGCAAAAGACTATACGCCGTCTCTCCGTGTATCTTTTGGTCATTTATGCCACCTTAGAGGCTTTTTTGCTTATCCTTACGCTTGTTCTGAAACAGAACACCCAGATTCCCATGCTGCTCGCTACCGGACTTGCGGCAGTCCTTGGCGTTTTTCTCCTTGTCCGGTATCAGGATGCGGGAAAGGAAATCCGGCAGGCGGACGTGAACCGGAACCATGCCATCACGCTGGAAAACCATGTGAAAATCAAGTATGTCAACATTAAAAATGCCGTGGATTATACCTGTGAAAAATATCACGCAAAAAATTCCCGGGATCTGGCTCACATGTTTGAGCTCTACCAGCAGGAGATGCGGGAGAGGGAAAAGTTCCGGCGCAATAACGATAATCTGGATCACTATACCAGAGAGCTTGTGCTCACGCTGCAGGAGGCGCATTTTTACGACGCAAAGGTGTGGGCAAACCATGCCAACGCCATTCTCGACCCCCGGGAGATGGTGGAGCTCAAGCATGACCTTCTCACCCGCAGGCAAAAGCTTCGGGCGAGAATCGAATACAATATCAATACCATCACCGACATGCAAAAGGAGGTCATGGGTCAGGTGAACCAGCTGGACAGTAACGGCCCGCAGGTACAGCAGATTATAAGGAAGCTTGAAGAAATCAACGCGTCTCTGTAAAAGCAGAGGCGCTTTTTTTGAACCCTGCGGAGGAATTCTTCATATGATATATTGTATAAAAAAAGAAAGGAATATATCAGAATATGATGGATTGCGACATGAATATGACAGGCCGTGGCAGGACTGGTGACAAAGACGATTGCGCAAACTGGGTGGTGGGCATGGCCTATGTGCCCTGGCAGACCTTCGGACAGACTTATGACCCGAAGCGCGCGCTTATGACCGGAACCATTTTCCCCGAATTAGATATGCCATTTACCGGAAGGTGCAGGGGAGGTAGAAGAAGATGATGAATCCTCAAAATATAATGAACCAGCAGAATACGCAGGCAAACTGTGAGATGAGAATGAACCAGAGGGAGCTTTTTGAGTGGGTGTCCATGCTGGGCTTCTGCGCTTACGATATGCTTCTGTATATGGACACACATCCAAATGATAAGGAGGCGCTTGAATACTTTAATCAGTGCACAGAACTCTATAATTCCGCAAAAAGAGTCTATGAGGAGCGTTTTTGCCAGTTAAACGCCTTCTCTGGCGGGCCTCTTGCGGAGTGGGACTGGAATACGGCGCCGATGCCGTGGGAAGGAGGAAGATAGTCTATGTGGAGTTATGAAAAACGATTAGAGTATCCGGTAAATATTACAACGCCAAACGCCAAGCTGGCTTCCTATATTATCAGTCAGTATGGCGGGCCGGACGGAGAGCTTTCCGCCTCCACCCGTTATCTGTCCCAGCGCTTTTCCACTTATAATGCGAGAGTTGCCGGACTTTTGACCGATATCGGTACCGAGGAGCTTGCCCACTTTGAGATGATCGGCGCCATTGTGCGTCAGCTGACGAAGGGCTTAAGCGCGCAGGAGCTGGAAGCCGCAGGTTTTGCCCCCTACTATATCGACCACACCGCGGGTATCTGGCCGCAGGCGGCAGGCGGTATCCCGTTTAATGCCTGCGAGTTCCAGTCCAGCGGTGATGCCATCGCAGACCTTGTGGAGGATCTTGCGGCGGAGCAGAAGGCCAGAAAGACCTATGACAATATTCTGCGTCTCGCGACCGACCATGAGGTGGCCGACCCGATCCGCTTCCTGCGTGAGAGGGAGATTGTGCATTTTCAGCGTTTCGGTGAAGCGCTTCGAATGGTGCAGGAGGATCTGGACAGTAAAAACTTCTATGCATTTAATCCTGACTTCGACTGCTTCTGTAATAAATAAGTTCTGCCTGCAGAAAAGAGTCCGCCCCGCAATTTCACCATTGCGGGGCGATTATAGTTTCTATATACATATAAAAATGTCATATTAAAAATCAAAATGTTCCTTTCATGTAATGGTCAAAATTTGAAAATATGTTCTTGACAAACATTTGTTCACATGTTATAGTATATACGAACAGTTGTTCAGAATAAATGTTCAGATGATGGGTTTTACACGGGAGGATGGATATGAAGAGAGTATATAATTCTGAAATTTCACAGAGGGCAAACTACCTCTTAAAAAAGCGTGCCCGCGCTTTACAGGTACAAAAGCAAATGCTTGCGCTGGCTGTTATTATTTTTGTCTGTCTTGCCATTCTTCTTGGAAGCAGCATCCGGACATTGGCGAATTCCGGCAGGGCGGAAGCTTTACACAAGTATTATACAAGTATCCGCCTTGAGAGGGGAGATACCCTCTGGGATATTGCAGACACCTATACGGTAGATGGCGTTATGGACAAGGAGTCCTTTATCCGCGAAGTCAGTGATCTGAACGGACTGTCGGACGGGCAGATTCACCGGGATGCATACATCGTTGTTCCCTATTATTCGGCGGAAGAGAAGTAAGCGCATATTATTTTCAAAAAATACGAATAATCTTCTCATAAGGAAAGTTGAAAAATTAAAGCATTTGCATTATAATCCCTATATGGGGAGAGATTTGTATGTTGAAATTGTTTTATGTGATTTTTATGAATTTACACCGGGCGCCATATATGATCCCGAAAATGCGGAAACGGGCGGATCACCCGGAGCGCTACACCGTGGAGCAGAGATATGCCCTTGTTCATCATGTGATTTATCTGATGAATAAGACGGGAAAGATTACGACAGAGGCTTATGGTCTGGAGAATCTGCCGGAAGAGGGGGGATATATGATGTATCCGAACCATCAGGGAAAGTACGATGTGCTCGGCATCATGTATACCCACAAGAAGCCCTGTTCTTTTGTGATGGATAAGCGCAAGTCCCACACGATTCTTGTGAGGGAATTCTGTGATCTGGTACAGGCCAAACGCCTGGAAAAGGATAATCCACGCCAGGGAATCACGGTGATTACCCAGGTCGCGAGGGAGGTTGCCGAGGGGAAACGCTACATTTTGTTCCCCGAAGGCGGATATAAATTTAATAACCGAAATGCCGTCTGTGATTTCAAGGCTGGCAGCTTTAAGATTGCGTTAAAGTCCAAGGCTCCGATTGTGCCAATTGCGCTGATTGACTCTTACAAAGTATTCAACAGCTTTCATATTGGCCCGATTACTACGCAGGTACATTATTTAAAACCAATCACCTATGACGAATACCGAAACATGAAGACGCAGGAGCTTGCAGCATTGGTCAAAGAGCGGATTCAGGAGAAAATCAACGAAATCCTGCCGGAAGCCTCCGGCTAATCCTCCCGCAGATGTACATGCTTTGCCGCCTCACGCCGCCGGTCGTCTTCGATGGCGGCGTAGTGCTTTCGCGTGGTATTGACATCCTTATGTCCGAGAACGTCCGCCACCAGATAGATATCCCCGGTCTCTCTGTAGAGACTGGTTCCATAAGTACTCCGTAGCTTGTGGGGGGTAATATTTTTTAGATTCGTCACAAGCTTTGCATATTTTTTTGTAAGATTTTCGACCGCACGCACGGTAATTCTTTTATTTTGCATAGAAAGAAAGAGGGCATTGCTGTGTCCCTCCACCGGAACAATATCCCGCCGCAGGATCATATAGTTTTCTACGGCCTCCGCTACTTCGTCTCCAAAATATACAATCACCTCGGCGCCTCCCTTGCGGTGAATCTTTATTCCATTGTTTTTGAAATCCACGTCCGTTAAATCCAGACCGACACATTCAGACACGCGTATACCGGTTCCCAGCAGGAGAGTAAGGATCGCGAGATCGCGTGTTTTGGTTCGCTCATGGTATTTTCGCTGTCTTTCTGTCAGACTTTCGCCAGATTCCACTTCATCCAGCAGGCGGGCGACCTCATCTACATCAAGGCGTATGATCGTCTTGTCATGTATTTTTGGCATATCGACCTTTACCGCCGGGTTTGTGTCTATGAGCTCGTTCTTAAAGAAATAGTTATAGAAGGTGCGAAGGGATGCGAGCTTACGCTTGATGCCCCTCTCGTCGTTGGTGTGAACCTCTCCATCCTTCTCATAGAGTTTTAAATAATATAAGTATTCCTCAATATCCATGGGTGTCAACTGATCGAGCAGTGAGAGAGGAAACTCCCGGATTTCCATTTTTTTGCAGATTGGATTATTTTCGTGCAGGTAATCAAAAAAACAACCCAGATCATAGGCGTAGGCAATTCTTGTCCGGGATGCAGTTGTCGGCTCAATTCCAATAAAAAACTGTTTGCAAAACGTGGGGAGCAGGGCAATCTGATGCCTCAGCTTCAACTCATTGTCCATATTTACGTTTTCATAATATGCTTTTTCTCTTTTCATTCTATCGTCCTCGCTGTATTAAATTTTATCCGGCCAGTCGGGAAGTCCCGCCTCCTGAATCGCATGAAATATATGTTTTTTGATCTCCGGGTTATCCTCCATAAGCTGGCAGAGCGTTCGTTTTATATAGGTGCGTTTGCCGGCTCCATCTGCCGGACAAGTGTTATACACTACCGGCAGTTTATATTTGTGTGAAAATCCCAGCACCTCGCATTCACGGACATACATAAGCGGCCGTATGACCGTAAGCCCTGTGTGATCTAGGTGAGTCACTGGAGGAAAGCAATAGAAACGCCCTTCATAGAAAAGAGACAGAAGAGCAGTCTCTACCATATCATCCTTGTGATGGGCATAAGCAATCTTATTACAGCCAAGCTCCAGCCCCCTCTGATTCAGGGCTCCCTTTCGCATTTTTGCACAGAGAGAGCAGTGGGAGGAGTCCTTTTTCTCCTCAAAAACGATTCTGCCAATGTCCGTGCTTACGATATGATACTCTACATCCAGCGTCTCACACAGCTTGCGAATCTTGGAAAAATCCATATCCTCAAAACCCAGATCAACAGTGATTGCCACAAGCTCATAGGATATGGGATAGAACCTGCGCAGTCCGGCAAGTGCATACAAAAGAGTGAGAGAGTCCTTTCCTCCCGAAATACCGATTGCGATCCGGTCTCCCTCCGCAATCATTCGGTAATCCTGCACAGCCTGCCGAACCAAACTGTATAGCTGTTGTAATTTCATGCATTTCCTCCATCAATACTTCCATTATATAGCATTTTCCTGCCGGAAACCAGTCCTAATATAGTGCAAAAGATAGCTGCTTATGATATAATTCTTCCTATCATAAATGAACAGGAGAGAATATCTATGCGTTTTGTAATTCAGAGAGTCACATCCGCAAAATGTGAGGTGGAGGGAAATATTACCAGTGAAATCGCCAAAGGCTTTTGCGTATTTATCGGAATTTCCCAGACAGATACAGAGGCAATTGCTGATAAAATGCTTCGCAAGCTGCTGAATATACGCATTTTTGAGGATGCAGAGGGAAAAACGAATCTTTCCCTGACAGATGTAAACGGCTCATTACTGTTGATTTCACAGTTCACTTTGTATGCAAACTGCAGAAAAGGAAACCGGCCTTCTTTCACAGAAGCCGGCGCACCGGAACTCGCAAATTCCTTATATGAGTATATTATTTGCGAATGCAGGAAATCCATTTCAAACGTTCAGACTGGTATTTTCGGCACCGATATGCAGATTTCACTTTGTAACGATGGACCGTTTACCATTGTTCTGGATTCCGAGATACTGGCATAAAAATTTGGCATAATGATACAAGATTTAACGAAAGTTTTCACAAAATTTAAACTTATCCTTTACATAACGGACGCGGAGTGGTAGTATATTTGTTAAGCAAGAAAACTATTCGCAAAACACCGACCGCGTTTAACGAAAACGCAGCAGGGCGGAGTGGTAGTTGACAGCGGTCGACATTCGTTCGTCCTTGTGAAGCGGAGAACGCTCGTTCGACAACTATTTGGTTAAACAAGATGTTTTGCGAATAGTTGCCCCTCTGGTGATGCACGGCGTAATCATGGAGCGGAGCGTTCGGGAATCCATTTCTTTCCTGCAAAGGAAAAGCAGGAAAAGCAGGATTATGGTTCGCCATATCCATCTAAACAAAAAGCCCCCTCTGCCGAGGGATGGCAGGGGAGCTTTTCTATGAAGTTTGGGATAGTGTACCATAAAACGGACAAGAAGTCAAGTGGAAATCTGCGGAGGGAGCGACGGCCAGCGACAGCGCGTCGCTCTCCCTATAGGCTGTCGTTATGCTCAGGCCTTTCTAAAACCTTCCGTAGCCATTCCGGGAGCCGTTAGGCGGTTCGGAATCCGCAGAGCGCGGAAAAGCCATCACACGGGCGCACAGCGCCCCCATGTGACGTTCGCCCCCTGCGGCGGCGATATGAGAAAGCCTTTCGCCTTAGAAAGCTTCCAAGCGGAGCTTGGGCTTGACAGCTTCCCCACAATGTGCTAAGGTCAAGAAAAGGGAAGTCTGGTGCGTCTGCAACAAGCTTCCCTTTACTTGACAATAGCAACATATCTTCCCCATTATGGTCGGATACAACATCAGGGTACAGCCAATCCTGCAAAATCCCCCCAAAAAAGGGAGCCGTGCCCCCCTGAGGACATGCAGAAAACTATTCGCAAAACACAAGTTTAACGAATAGTTCTGTCCGTTTAAGCCGCTCACCCGGCTTTTAGCACTAAAAGGAGAAATTAATATGATTGGTAAATTGCGAAATATGACTTCTATATATTTGTTAAAAGATAATAAGATTCTACTTCTATACAGACAGGGCGGAAAAGTTGTAAATAATGTTTGGACAGGCTCAGCCGGAGGTCACTTTGAAGAATATGAATTGAATGATGCACGATCTTGTGTATTGAGGGAAATGAAGGAAGAACTTGGAATAGACGAAGCAGATATAGAGGGACTATCCTTACGATATATAACATTAAGAAGAACAAAAGGAGAAATAAGGCAGAACTATTATTTTTTTGCCGGTTTAAAATCTACTGATCAGTTGACGTCAAACGAAGGTATATGTAAGTGGTTTCGAATTGATGAAATATGTCATCTTGAAATGCCGTACACAGCAAAATATGTCATGGAGCATTACTGTAAAAAAGGCAGATTTACATCTGAAATGTATGTTGGCGTTTCGGATGGAGAGAAAGTTGAATTTATACAAATGCCTGAATCATAGTAAAAACCCACTACGTCATCTTTCATTTTGAAAGTGTCATAGTGGGTTACATACACATTATTTCTTCATCCGCTCCCGATACATCAGAATTATATCCACGCAATCCTCCAGGGTAAGCTTACTGGTATTGAGACACAGATCATAGCTTCTGGAATCTCCCCACTTCTTGCAGGTATAATAATTGTAATAGCTCGCGCGCTGCTTGTCGGTTTTCTGAATCAGATCCCTTGCCTTATTCTCTGTAAGATCCCTGCGCTTGCTCACCCAGCGAATCCTGTCCTCCATATCCGCATGTACGAACACATTCAGACAATCCGGGTTATTGGCAAGTGCATAATCCGCACAGCGTCCCACAATCACGCACGATTCCTTTTCCGCAAGCTTCTTGATCGTGTCAAACTGTGCCAGAAACACCTTGTGGTTCAACGGCATATCCAAAAAAGGCGCAGATGAATAGCTTCCTCCTGAATATGTATCCATGACCAGTGAATACAAAAAGCTGCTGGTCGGCTTCTCGTCGTGATTTTCAAAAATTTCTTCACAGAAGCCGGAATCCTTGGCCGCCTGCGCTAAAAGCTCCTTATCGTACAGCTTTACCCCCAGGCGTTCTGCCAGAAGCCGTCCAACATCATAGCCATTGCTGCCAAATTCCCTTCCAATTGTATAGACCTGATTCCCCATAGCTGTCCTCCCTCTTGCATGTAGATTTATCTCATTTCTTTTTATTATACCTCAATTATCGTGTGGATTTCAATACAGATAATAATTTTTCAAAATAATCCGGCAATGGAGCAGAAAATTCCATATATTTCCCGCTGCGCGGATGGATAAAGCCAATAGTTCTGGCATGCAGCGTCTGTCCCTGCAGATGCTTAAAACGGGTTTTCCCGCTGGAATATAATGTATCTCCCAGCAGCGGGTGCCCAATATGTGCCATGTGTACCCGGATCTGGTGGGTTCTTCCTGTTTCCAGACGAAACTGTACATAACTGTAGCCCTCAAACTGCTCCAGCACCTGATAATGTGTAATCGCGGGCTTGCCATTCTTCTCGTTGACGGCCATCTTTTTGCGGTCAGCAGCATGGCGGCCGACGGGCGCGCAGATTCTGCCGTGATCCTCCGGCAGATTCCCACAGACAATACCCTCGTAGATTCTTGTCACCGTATGCTCCTTGATCTGCTTAGCAATTGCAATATGGCTCTCGTCGTTCTTACAGACAATCAAAGAGCCCGTCGTATCCATATCAATCCGGTGTACAATCCCCGGTCTCAGCTCTCCCCCTATGCCGCTCAGGGAATCCTTACAGTGGTACATCACAGCGTTCACAAGGGTTCCCGATTCATGTCCGGCCGACGGGTGCACCACCATACCCTTGGGCTTATTGACGATCAGTACGTCCTCATCCTCGTACAGAATATCCAGCGGAATATCCTCCGGCTGTATATCCGTTTCTTCCAAATCCGGTATCTCCACCCTTAAAACATCCGAAGCCCTCAGGGAATATCCGGTTTTCTGCGGCTTGTCATTGACCAGCACATTTCCCTCCCGGATGAGCTTTTGCAAAAAGGAACGGGAGAAATCCGGATAAATTTCGCCTAAAAACTTATCCAGCCTCTCTCCTGCCGCCTCTGCCGCCACTGTGAAAAGCTCCGTTCTCATCTTTTCTTTCTCCTTTTCTTATCCGGGGGAAAAAGCATGACAAAATCCTCATCCTTGTAAACAAATAGAATAATAAAAATCAGTCCGAATGCCGCGACGGTCACATAGATATCCGCCACATTGAACACCGGAAAATTGATAAGTTTAAAATAGAAAAAGTCAATCACATAGCGGTGGGTGATTCTGTCAATCATATTGCCGAGAGCCCCCGCGAGGAAGCCTAAAATAACCAGGTTCATAGGAAGAAAATGCCGGTTCCATGGAATTTTACAGTAAGCAGCAATGAGAAAAAATACCACAAGCAGGGTGACAACGACAAAAAACACCATTTTTGCCGTTAAAAATGCATTGGGATGTGCATCAAAGTACTTAAAATGAAAGATTCTATGCAAAATCGACAGCAAATCCAGGCTGAAGGCTGCGCTCTGGTTCTCCAGATAACGAAACTCAAAGACATCCGGAATCACTACCAGAGGCTCCTGCCCTTTTAAGGCTGTCGCCCAAAATTTTGTGAGCTGATCCAAAAGAATCGCGACAGCAACACAGCCTGCACTTAGAAGTAAGGCCTTACGGCTCTTTGCTTTAGAAATATTTTCCCCTGACATGGCAGTTCACACCTTCCACAGCTATTGATACATTTGAAAGCTGACACGCAGCTTTCCCTTTTTACTAAAATTCTGGCTTGTCTCAAAAACAAAACGTCCCCTGCCCCGCACCGACACAATTGCACCGCTGTCGCAGGACTGGTTGCAGTTCGTCGTACACCTTCCGTTGATAAATACCCTCTCTGCGCTGATACACCCGGCAGCCTCTGCGCGGGACATGTGATAGGCCTTCGCTATGATGCAGTCAATCCGGTTGGAGGCGATTATATCCTGCCTCTCCACAAGCACAGGCGAGACGGCAGTAAGCTCTGTGGCTTCCATAACAGAAAGCTCCACTTCCGTATGCCTGATCCGGGTGAGATTCTCAAGAAGAAAAGGATGCATCGCCTCCTCGCAGAAAATGTAATACATCTGCTCCCGGCAGAGAATATCCCCGAGCCTGCCTCTGTCAATGCCAAGATGCATGATGGCCCCCAATACATCCCGGTGGGTAAGAGACTCGGCGAACTTTGCATAGCGGGGACGGGCCAGAATACAGCCGATGGGATAAGACCACTCATAATAAAGAGCATCAGGGATAAATGCAATCATCTGACGCTCCGCTCCATCATAGCCGCCAAAGAGCTTTGTCTGCGTACAAAATTCACGCGATGCGGCATGATAAATATTCTGTTCGTTTAGATTCAGAAAATCGCTAAAGGTGACAATTCCCTTTCTGTCCGCCTGACGGTCAAGATCCATCATGCGTTTTCTGCACAACTGTTCTTCGTTCATACTTACATCTTAAAGCCTGGGATATCAAAGGCTTCCATGAGATTCTGAATATCACCGGAAATGTCTACACCGCTGGGAGTGGCGAGAAATATGTAATTGGAAATCTTCTGGAGATTGCCGTGCATCGCAAAGGTCGCCCCCGAGGTAAAATCAATGATCCTCTGGGCAATATCAACGCTCAGCCCCTCCATATTGATCACAACTGTCCGGCTGTTCAAAAGCGTCTCCACAATCTCAAGCTCATCTTCAATAGAATTTGGCTTGATTACGCATACCTCCATACCGGACGGCTGCGCCTGCTTCTTGCTTTTTGAGATGGGAGTAATCTTGGAAACCTGCTTTGTACTCTTCTCCTGCCCTTCGTAGCTGGAGGCGCGCTCCTTTTTCTCCTCCCGCTGGGGCTTTGTGCGCTCCTTCCTGGAAGAATATCTCTTCTCCCGCTCCTCCTCAAGCTCCTCGTCCTCGTCGTACTCGTAATCCTCATTGTAAAATTCATCGTCGTCTGCGTTAAGACGCATAACATCTAAAAATTTATCAAAAAAACTCATTTTATAAACCTGCCTTATAGATTATAATTGCGCTCCCCGAAAATTCCGGTTCCCACGCGCACCAGCGTGGCTCCCTCTTCAATGGCCACCTCGTAATCTCCAGTCATTCCCATGGACAGAATATCCATAGATACATTATCTATGTTTTCTGAGGCGATGTCAACAGATAATTGCCTCAGTGCCCGGAAATAAACGCGATTATCCTCAGGATTTTCCACAAAGGGGGCAATCGTCATCAGGCCGCAGACACGAATATGGGGAAAATTGGAAATATCGCGCACCAGCGCTGCCGCTTCTTCCTTTGGCACGCCGAATTTACTCTCCTCTCCGGCCACATTGACCTCAATGAGGACAGAAGACGTGACATTGTGTACCGCCGCCTGCCTCTCAAGCTCCTGCGCCAGACGCAGAGAATCCACCGAATGAATGAGCTTTGTGCGGCCTGTAATATATTTCACCTTGTTCGTCTGAAGATGTCCAATCATGTGCCAGCGGATATCCTCTGGAAGGCTCTCCATCTTATCGCACAGCTCCTGCACCTTATTTTCCCCGAAATCCCGGATTCCGGCTTCATATGCGCAGCTAAGCATCTCCTTTGGCTTGGTCTTGCTGACGGCAATCAGCGTCACCTCTCCTCTGTCCCTGCCTGCACGCGCACACGCCGCCTGTATATTTTTTTCTACCTGCGCCAGATTTTCCTGTATGAAATCCATTTTCTAATCCTTTCTATTTTGTGACCAACTGATCCTCCTGCACCTTACTCCCGTCCAGCGCAATGTGATCGTAGAGGGCAATGCCGTAGTTTGTTCTCATCTCCACAATCGCGTAATGCTCATTCTGGGAGAGAATATTGATTTGCTTAAACACAGCATAGCCCTTATTGATATTGTATACGCCGGTCAGCGAATCCACGTCCTGTCCGATGATATAGGTCTTAGAGGAATTGCTCATTACCACCACGTCTCCCGCCGACACCAGCTCATCGTCAATGTAGTAGCTGTCCTCCGCCTCAAAGTAGACCGTCGGCGTCAGCAGCTTTACGGTATCCTTTTCGCCGTCTGCCGTCTGAATCAAAAGACCCGGCTCTGTGGAATCCCCGCCCATGGAAAAAAATTCCTTTGGCACGGTGTAAAACTCCTTGGAGACGATTGCCGTGTTGGGAATCTTAAGCCCCTCCTCCTCGGTGAGAACCAGCTCCACATCCACAAAACGGTTATTGACATAGCGGATCATAGCGGTCTGCAGTGTCAGATTCAAATAATAGCTGCCGTCCATTTTTAGTATTGTAAACGGAGCTGTGGCTGTATAGTCGTCCTTACAAAACCGGATTCTGACAGAGCTGTTTTCCGATAGCAGCTTCGCCATATCCTCCGACACAGCAAGAACCAGATTCCACTCCTCGCTTCCAATCCTTTTATATACCGGATCTCCCGCCGACACCTCCGACCGGGCGTCTAATGCAGTCTGCGTGTACCCCGTGGCAATCATATCCTCCGAAGAAAAATTGTCCACTGTCACATTTTCAAATCCGTCGATGGAATAGACGATGATGCCTGTATCGTCCGACATCTTCCTGTAAAAGGTATTGTTCGCCTCCGCGGAAGTCACAAGACCGGACAGATCGTTTAAAGCCTTGACACTCAGTGTCTGGGACAGCTCGGAATCCAGTGCATCATGGAATGTGTAGACAGCTGTAAAATCGCCGGAATCATAGCTGTTGCAAAACAAATCAATCTCCTGCGAGACAGTGCCCAGCGCCTCCTGCCCCAGCACTGCCCCGTCGGCGGCCACTGTCGTAATCTGCTTTGACACATCTCCGGTGGTATCAATCGAGTAGACCACATCATTGACAGAAGCCTTTGAACCGTTTTTCATATAATAGTTGATATATCCGCTCTGGCCTGCATACACCACCGTCTCGTCCCGCAGCGCCAGCGCATGGTAGACATGGTTGGCGGCAATCGTCCCCTGCCCCACCTCGTACTCTGCGATGGTTTCGGAGGTCAGATAAGAAAATATATTAAAAATAACATAAATAATGATAATAATGAAAATGACCACTCCCACATTCAGGCCGCGGGAACGGCTCATCCGCACTACCTTGCGATTTTCGGCCAAGCTATCACCTCTTTGTATTCATTCTTTTATCAATCATACCATTTTCGGCTACGAAAAACAACAAGCAGGCCAATGCATATTTATAAAAAATCTGCAAAGACTATAATGAAATACAAATTATGGAGGTAATGAGGTATGAAATGGCTTGACAATACCCTGCTGACACTCGCAGTCATCGGCTGCATTGTCTGGGGACTGATTGGATTCTTCCAGTTCAATCTGGTATCCTTTATTTTTGGAGATGGATCATGGCTGACAAGGATTATCTACGCGCTCGTAGGCCTGAGCGGGTTATACATCATCAGCTTCTACGGCAGAATCCGTTCTTCACTGGAGGACTAAATAGGAGGGTTGCAGCTGCAACCCTCCAAACTTATGTAATCATTTTCTACAGAGAAAGAACAACCTTTGCCTTCGCACACTCCGGCAAATCCTCCTTATTTCTGGAAACACTTAAGATAAAGCGGACTTTATATTTTTCACTGATAACATCCAGCTTCTCAATGGCCTTCAGAATATCGGAATCGGCGTCAATCGAAGCAATGGTGAGGAAGCTGTCGAGATACATCTCTTCGAGGTCATTATCCTGAGAGACGATTCCACAGATAAAACCTAAGAACTCATCACAGTTAGAAATCGGATAATCGATCACATTGATCAAACGAACCTTATTGTTCAATTCATACATATGTTTCTGGCTCTTATCAAGATAAACCACATTGCCATTGGCTGTCCTGACAGCGGTATTTACCTTATTTAAGAGCTCTTTCGTCTTTCCCTTTCCTGTTTCTCCGCATATAATCTCGATCATAGCATTTCCTCCCGTGATATTATAATATTGTGAAATTATATAAAAAATGATATCTGAATACATTTATTATAGTATATATGTACATAAAATACAATGACTAATTCGCAAACTTAGACAGAATTTGATCCATCAGCAGATACAGATTATCTCTCCCGTCTGCTTTGAAGACAATACTGATAATATTTTCTCCCTTCTGGTTGGTCGAATACAGCGCCAGACAATAGCCGGCCGCATTGGTAGTACCAGTCTTGCCTCCGATGACTGTAATGCCCTCCGGCGCGGTCTTGTTCCCGCTTAAATAGCGGTTGGTATTGTCCCAGGTCTTTTGCACCTCATTGCCTGCACTGTCATGGTAGGTCACGTCCACGCTCCCGGTCTGGATGATATTCACAAATTCCTGCTGGCGTATGGCTTCCTGAAAGATCAGATACATATCATAGACTGTCGTGTAGTGATCTTCGTCGGGGAGACCGTTGGCATTGACAAAATGGCTGCCCGTCGCTCCCAGGCGCAGAGCTTCTGCATTCATCACCTTCGCAAACTCCTCAACCGAGCCGGAATGATGCTCCGCCAGAACATTCGCGGCATCGTTGCCGCTGACCAGCAAAAGGCCGTAGAGCAGCTCCCTCACGGTCAGCACATCTCCCGGACGGATACCACAGACAGAGGAACCCTCCATATTGGCGACCGCCGTGTCACTGACTGTCACCTCGTCCTCAAGGCTGCAGTTTCGAATGATAATATAGGCCGTCAGAATCTTAGTGGTACTGGCAGGATAAAGCCTCTCAAAAAGATTCTGGCTGTAGAGAACCTCCCTTGTATCCAGATTAAAGGCTCCAGCCGCCTCCGCCACATGGGAATCTGTCTGATCCATGCCATAATTGAAGTCCTCCGTCACACAGAGGTTTTCAGCAAAAAATGTTCCGGTTGCACTCCCCGCACCGTTTCCACTGTACAGTGGATATGCATTCTCGATGACCTCCTTTTGGGAAAAACCGCAGGAGCCCATAAAAAGGGCTGCTATGCAGACCATACATAGCAGTCGCAGCTTATAAAGTCTATTTGTACATCTCACGCCAATCCAAATCTCCTCTGTCTAAAGATTTTATCAGAAGCTCCGCGGTTGCAAGATTTGTCGCAAGCGGAATATTGTGCTCATCGCAGAGCTTTACAATGCTGTTGACATCCGGCTCATGGGACTTCGGCCGCAGCGGATCCCTGAGAAAAATAACCAGATCAATCTCGTTGTGCTCAATCTGTGCCCCGAGCTGCTGGGAGCCCCCCAAATGCCCTGCCAGATACTTGTGAATCTGCAGATTTGCCACTTCCTCAATCAGACGGCCTGTGGTTCCTGTCGCAAAAAGCTCATTTTTCGCAAGTATTCCACGATACGCAATACAAAAATTCTGCATCAGCTTTTTCTTCGAATCGTGTGCTACAAGTCCAATATTCATGGAAATATCCCCCCTAATATTTTTTCGGTTGTAAACCTACATTCAATACAAACCCCATCCCTATAAACAACGTGACCAGTGAAGACAGTCCGTAACTGACAAAGGGCAGAGGAATTCCGGTATTTGGCATAAAGCCGGTGGCAACGCAGATGTTGATAAAGCTTTGAAAGCCCACAAGCGCCGCCATACCGCAGCAAATCAGACGTCCCGCCATATCCTTGGCCTTCCTCGCAATCAGGATGCACTCAAGCACTATCAAAAATAAGAGCACGATGATCGTCAGAGTCCCCACAAAGCCCAGCTCCTCTCCCGCCACTGCGAAGATGAAGTCGGTCTGGGGCTCGATGATATAATTCGCATTCTTCATGGAGGTCGCAACCGAGTTGTTTAAGCCCTTCCCCCACAGCTGCCCGGAACCGATCGCCATGATCGAATTCTGCTGTTGCGCCGCATTGTCCGACCATCTCGGGTCGGTGGGATACAGCCATGACATAATCCTCCCAAAGCGGTAATCGCTGTCTGTCTCCGCCTGCGCCAGTCTCAGAATATAGCTGATCCCGATTACCCCCACCGGGATGCTGATTCCAAGAACTGCCAATACTATTTTATAACTTAATCCCCCAATAAACAAGAGGGTAACAAAAATTAGTGCTGTTAAAATCGTTGTGGATGTGTCCGGCTCCTTTAAAATAAGGACTAACGGCGCCGCCGCAATCACAAATGCCGGAATCAGCGTCTTTAAGCTGTTGATATTCTCCTCCCGCTTCATAAAATAAGCTGCAAAGAAGAGGATCATCACAAGCTTGGCGAGCTCCGAGGGCTGCAGATTGAAAACAGGCAGCTCTATCCAGCGGCGCGCGCCGCCCCTCACCGGCCCCGCGAACAGGACATAGGCTAATAGACCGAGGATTGCGACATAGTACAGCCATCGGAATTTTAAGATAAAGGAGTAATCAATCAGCGATACGATTACCATGAGCACCAGGCCAAGACCCATACCAATAACCTGCTTCTTCTGGGACGATGGCTCAGCGCTTCCAATAAGCATAATTCCGATGACTGTCAGAATCACAACAAATATAATCAGTTGAAAATGATAGTTTCTAAGTTTGTATTGCTTTAACATGCTATGCTCTCTTTTTGTTCTGCTCTAATGTAACCTTTATCTCATAGTTTTCGGGAGAAACCTCGTAATATCTGGAAATGACCTCCGAGATTTCTTTTTTCATGCGGGTCATGGCGCTGGGTGTGCACTCCAAAGGCTCCGACTCCACCATAAGCTTTAAGCGCTCCTTTGCGAGCTGCCCGGTTCTGTCTCCTCTATGTCTCATATCCATACACCTCGCCGCTCACATAAATATTCTTTTTCTTTTCGCAGGGATCCTCCGCATTCAGATCCTGCGGAATCACCCTCGGGTTGTCGATTTCCCTTGCCGCCTTTAGAAAGCTCCGGCTGGATTTCGCCCGCAGGGACAGCACCGGGATTCCCTGATTCTGACTGACAATAATCTTATCATCTACCGGAATCACTCCAAGGCAGGGGATTCCCAAAAGCTCTGTCACGTCCTCCTTCGACATCATCTCATGTTTTTTGACCATGCGCTCATTGTACTCGTTGATAATGACGTCCGTCTGCCGGATTTTTAGATTCTCCAGCAGAAAAAGGACTCTCGCCGCATCCCTTACCGCGGAAATGTGGGGCGTGGTCACAAGAACTGCCCTGTCTGCGGCGGACACTGCAAAGTGAAATCCGTCCTCGATGCCCGCCGGACAGTCGATCAGACAGTAATCGAATTCCTGCTTGAGCTGGCCGATCAGCGAGTACAGCTTGCTCTCATACTCCCGAATGGGCTTGTGCTTAAGCGCCGCCGGGATCATGTACAGATTGGGATACCGCTTGTCCTTAATCAGCGCCTGCTTGAGCCTGCACTGATTCTCCAGAAGATCAATCAGATTATACTGGATCTGATCCTCCATTCCCATGACAACATCCAGATTCCGAAGTCCCATGTCCGCATCGAGCATGACGACCTTTTTATCTAACCGTGAAAGTCCTGCGCCGATGTTGGCAATTGTTGTTGTCTTGCCGACACCGCCTTTTCCTGAAGTGAAAACAATCGCTTCACCCATGAATCAAACCTCCTGTCAGTTATGATATGATATTTATCGTTACTGTTTCAACCATGCCATGCAGAGCACGGCCGGAGCCACAGAGTAACGCATTCCCTGCCCAGTGTCCCGCCTTTAATCGGTCACCGCGTTGTTTGAGGAGCCGTTGACGCCGGAAGCCTTGAGCCCTAAGATTTCATCTAAGGACTGTTCCCCGTAATAGTAGGAAATGATATTGCGTGCCGCAGAGGCCGCATTGTGGGAACTATAGCCATAAGCAATTCGTGTGGCGATGGAGATCTCCGGCTTATCATAGGGCGCATAGCCCACAAAAAGCGCGTGGTTCGGTCTTGTCTCTACCTGCTGGGCCGTTCCGGTCTTTCCAGCCACAGTGACAGCGGAAAATCCATGAAAACTGTCCAGATTTTCCACCACCTGCCGCATACCGGTATGAATCGCATCCCACTGCTCCCCTGTGAGGGTATCCGAGATATCCTTAAATTCAGGCTCATAGCTCTCCACTACTTTACCGTCGGCATCCACAATCTTATCCATCAGCTGGTAGGAGTAAAGCCTCCCGCTGGCGACTGCCGTCACATATCTGGAGAGCGACACCGTCGTATAGTTATTATTACTCTGGCCGATGGCCGCCATAACCGGATACTGGGTCGCAATGTCCGGCGTGGACTCCTCTATCTCCAGCCCGCTTTTTTTATCAAGACCATAGAGGGAGGCATATTTTTGTATATAGGAAATACCCTTGGCGTCGTTGTATATTCCCGTATCCTTCAGTGCCAGCCGGTAACCCAGTGTATAGTGGAAAACGTTGCAGGAATCCCTGAGGGACTCCGAGATATTGATCTTCCCGTGCGTACCGTTCGGATAAATCCAGCAGGTCGGCTCATTGCTGACCTCGTAATATTTTCCGGTACACTGGATTTCCTCCGTGGTCGTCACCAGATTCTCCGCCATTGCCGCCGTCGCCGTCACCATCTTAAAGGTCGAGCCCGGGGCTGTCTGCTCCTGCGTGGCGTAATTCCACATGGGATTGGACTTGTCCGCAAGCAGCGCATCAAAATATGCGGCGTCCACCCCATTGGCAAATTTGTTATTATCGTAACCCGGATAACTCACCAGTGCCTTGATGGCTCCGGTATTGACGTCTGTAATCACGCAGGAGCCGGTGCAGGGGTCAAGGGCGAGCTGGGCGGGCGTAATCTCAATATTGTTGATTTTTTCCAGCAGAAAGCTGTAGGGACTGATGGTGCCGTCCTTTAACTTTTCTACCGTACTGTCATCGTAATCCAGAGTTCCCTGCTCAAAAAGGATCACGCACAGATCTCTGGGAGATATCTCGTTCCGGTAAACCATATACTCGTACACCAGCTTAGAGAAATCCGTATCCTCCGCAATCGTTTTTAGAATGTAATCGCAGAGCGCTTCATATATCTCATTCGTATCTGCATACTTTTCGTCCACTGTCAGCAGACTGATATCAATCCAGTGCTGTGCTATGCAATAGGTCAGGTACTCCCTCGGGCTGATTCTCTGATCCCGCCACTGCTTGTAGGTGCTGTCCGTCTCATCAATCTCTTTTGACAGAAGAAGCCCGTCCTCCTTCAAAATAGAAATAATCAGCGTGAAATCATCGAGCACCTCCTCCGACATCTGGGACAGAGGCACCGGTGTTTTTGTGAGCTGCTGCTCTACTGTCTGAATCGCAGCCTTCTGCGCCCGGGTGAAATCCGCAAAGACCTCCCGCTCTGTATCCGAAGCGTCCTCATCATCAAAGCGCGTAATATCCACCACACTGTTATTGATCAGCGCAAAATAGACGTCCTCCGCCGGAATATTGTGGTTCTTGATATTGGCGTATACGATTCCGGCAATCTCCTGCTCCAAAGCGAGGTAGACCGCTTTCTGAAGCTCGGCGTCAAGGCTTAAGTACAGATCGTCCCCGGCCACAGAGTCCGTGCTGCTGATGACTTCCAGAACACGCCCCACGTTGTCTGCATAGATTTTCTGCTCACCGTTTTTGCCCCGCAGATAGGACTCATAGAACTGCTCCAGACCCGCCTTTCCGATGACATCGTTCGTGGTATAGCTTGCGTCCTTCGCGTGCAGCTCCTCATATTCACTGTCGGAAATTTTTCCTGTGTAGCCGATGATGCCGGAAAAATATTCACTGTAATTGTAGCGGCGAATCGTATCTTCCTTGATATCCACACCAATCAGCGTATCCATATGCTCATTGATATAGGCCACGGTTCTGTCACTGACGTCCTCTGCGATGGTCGTGGGAATGTAGCGGGCGTAGGAATTGGACTTCATCGCATAGCGCACCGCCACGATCTCGTAGGCAAGCCAGCACGGATAACTCTCATCCACATCAAAGCTGTCCTCGCTCAACAGATACTCCATAATCTGTGAGGCACTGGCATTCAACTCGTCAAAGCCAAAATCCTCGTTGTATTTCAGACCCTCCACGGAGCTTCGGCCGAACACATCCGCCCGAAACCGGTTCAGCGCGGTTCCTGAGATATTAAAGCTGTATGTATCCGTCTCCGCGTCGTAATCAATCTTAAAGCTGTTACAGAGACTGTCTTTATTTTCGTTCAGCATAGTAAGAATCTCCGCCAGCTGGCTGTTTAAGACCTCATTTTTCTCAGCTTTCCTTGAATAGACGCCGCTGTCCGTGATCAGCAGCGTGTATGCCAGCTCGTTATATGCCAGAAGATTTCCCTGACAGTCATATATGCACCCTCTGGATGCGTCAATGGACAGGGGCTTTGTGATCCGCATCGCAAAATTGTCCTGATAGGATTTCCCGTTGACAATCTGCAGAGAAAACACTCTCCCCAGTATAACCGCAAACAAGAGAACAAAAACAGCAGAAATAACAAACAATCTGGAACTAAAGAATTTTTTTAAGAATTCACGAATATCATATATCAAACTTCTTCGCTCTCCTTTTCTCGTAGACCTCAACCCGCTGGTTGAGCTTAAGCAGGATAAAGTAAAGGAATATGGTCACAACCATGGTGTAAACAAATTCCGGGACAATGACGGTTCTCAAATAGTACAGAAACTGAAACCGTCCCCGCAGCAGAAACATAATGGTATAGACCACAAGATTACATACAATGTCGCTCGCTCCGATCATAATCATCGGCAGCTTAATGTCGTCCGGGAAAAACCTCTTCTGCAAAAATCCGTTGCTGTATCCGACATACATATACAGTAAAGCATACACTCCGAGATAAAAACCAAAAAAGATGTCGATAAGGAGCCCGCAAAAGAAACCGACCCACAGTCCCTCTTTCTTTCCCCGCATCAGGCCAAAGGCAGACACGACGATGATCAGAAGATTCGGGGCGATTCCTGCGAAGGACAGTGCAGAAAACACGGTCGTCTGGAGCAGAAAGCATACTGTGATTATTATAAAAAGCATGAATTTCCTAAGCATAGCTCACTCCTCGGTATTCTCTGCGGCGTTTCGAATGTCCTGCTCCCCCGTATCCTTGATTTCCGTAATCACCAGCACCTCCTGCAAATGCTGAAAATCCACCACCGGCGTAATTGTGCCGGACTTGGTCAGGTTGTTGGAATTCTCCTCGATCTCATAGATATAACCGATGAGGATTCCCTGCTGATACTGGTCAGAAACATAGGAGGTGACTACCGGATCCCCAAGCTTTACCTCATCCTTTTCGTCCTGAAGCTCTGAAAATGGAAGCAGCTTATTTTCGTTCATGGACATGAGGCTGCCGCTGATATTAAAGTTGTCCTTTGTCGAGAGAACCATTGCGCTCACATTGCTGGAATCGTCGATGATGCTCCGCACCTTCGCAAAGTTCGGCCCTACATCCGTGACGATGCCCACTAAGCCGCTTCCGGAGATTACGTTCATCCCCTTTGCGATTCCCTGCTTACTTCCCTTATCAATCGTAAAGCTGGAAAACCAGTTGCCGGAATCCATCGCGATCACATGGGCGGCTACCTTCTCGTACTCCTCGTACTCCGCGTCCAGCTCCAGAAGCTCCCTGTAATTGTCCAGCTCATACTGATCCAGTTTCACCTTATTCAGCTGGGTCGTGAGCTCTCCCAGCTGGGATTTGAGCTGTTTGTTTTCCTCAAGCACCTCTCCTAAGGTCTGAAAGTCGTTGAGCTTATCCGACAGCCACTCGCCGGCGGAATTTAAGCCCCTCTGCATCGGGACAAACACATAGCCTGCCGCCGCGTTTAACGGCCCTCCCGTGATATTGAACACCAGACTTACGAAGATGGACACCACGCAGAGGGCGGTTAAGATCAATAGCAGATATTTACTTGGTATACGCTTTTTCTTATTGCTGCGAAAACTCTTCATATTCTTCCTTCACCGGCCCTCTACCTTGCGCCGCTGGTCTTAATCGAGAAGGGGAGCTGCTTATACTTGGAATCCGAAGCGATCTTGGCAAGACCGCGCACCGCGCTCTCCTCAGGATTGTCGCAGGTATTTACCCTGATATTGGTGATCTCCGTAAACAGCTTGTCCAGATCGTTAATCTTCGAACCGCCGCCAGTGATGTATATGCCTGCGTTGATAATATCCCGCGCCAGCTCGGGAGGCGTCTTCTCCAGAATCATTTTAATGGAGGTGCAGATGGACTCCAGATTGCCCTTTGTCGCCTTATAGACCGTCTCCGCCGTGATTTCCCGCTCCACGGGAAGGCCGCTCACCATGTCAAGTCCCACGATGGTCATGGTCTCCTCCCTGCCGGGCAGACCGCTCCCGAGATGCTCCTTTAGCGCCCTTGCCGTCTTTTTTCCAATCATCAGGTTGAATTCCTTGCGCAGATAGCTGATGATGGAATCATCCAGACGGTTCGAGCCAAAGTGTAAAAGATCACTCAGCACCAGCCCGCCTAAGGAAATGACAGAAATCTCGATGGTGTCCGCTCCCACGTCAACCACCATAACCCCGGTGGGCTCGTTGACGTCGAGCCCAAGTCCCACCGCATCCGCAATGGGCTTCTCGCAGAGCATGACATTTTTCGGGCGGTATTTACTCTTATAAAACAGCTCATAAAAGGCTCTCTTCTCCACATCTGTGATGTCTGTGGGAACCGCTACCAGAAAATCCGCATTCTTGACCTTTGCCTTAAGCTTTCCCTCCAGATACTCGAAAATCATGGTCTGCAAAAAATTGCAGTCCGCAATCACGCCGCTGACCACCGGGAATGTGACGTTAATAAGCTCCGGCGCCTTCTCATACATCGCATATGCCGCGTCGCCGTAAGCGTAGATCTGGTTTTTGTTGATGACCGCGATTGTATTTTTCTCGCTGGATATTTTGCCTGTAGACTTGCTGAACACCTTAAAATTGCAGGTTCCAAAGTCAATTCCGTAAATATTGTTGTTCATAACACATTCCCTTTCTGTATGCCTGCTAGGGCATAATCTCGTTTTCTCTGAAGCTGTAATAGCACTTGTCGCCGATTACAATGTGATCCTCCACATGAAGTTCTAAAAGCTTCGCTCCCTGCACCAGTCTCTCGGTCAGAAGAAGGTCTGCTTCACTGGGATGACAGTCGCCGCTGGGATGATTGTGCAACAGAATGATCTGCAGCGCATTCGCTAAGATCGCCCTGCGAAAAAGCTCCGCAGGCGTCACATAGGCGCAGTTCATTCCCCCTCTGGCAATGACATCATCTCCAAGAAAATTGAATTTTGCGTCAAAAAACGCGGCCATGAGCACCTCCTCTCTGCGGTGCCGCATGGTCTCCATATAATAGACCGCGATGGATTCCGGACTTTGAAAGCTTATCTGATAGCCGCTCGTCGTCCGCGCGATCCGGTTGGACAGTTCGGCAATGGCCTTTAGCTGAATCGCCTTGACCGGGCCGATGCCCCGCCTTTTTACAAGCTCCTCATAGGAAAATGCATGGAGATTCAAAAGATTTCCATGACATTTTAAAAGAAGATCCCGCGCCAGATCCAAAGAGGTCAGCCCCTTCGTTCCTGTCTTTAAAATGATGGCAAGAAGCTCCGCATCCGACAGAGCCTCCGCCCCCAGACGGCGGAAACGCTCATAGGGTCTCTCGGATTCCGGCAGATTTTTTACTGTAGTGTGACTCATCTTTTTCCTTTCCCTCTCCCAGAGCCACACAGACACAGATACAATTTTAGCACAACTGGTCTCTATTAACAAGTTTTCGTTCATAAAGTTTTTGTAAAGACATAAGGATACCCAGTCTGGCGTGATTCCATGTAAGTCCCCCCTGAAAATAGACGGTGTAGGGCGGCTTTACGGGGCCGTCGGCAGACAGCTCAATGGACGATCCCTGCACGAAAGCGCCTGCCGCCATGATTACTTCACTGTCATAGCCCGGCATCGCCCATGGCTCCGGGATCACATAGCTGTCCACCGGGGCGGCCGCCTGGATTCCCTCACAAAAGGCAAGCAGTGCTTCCCTGCTGCCGAGCTCCACCGCCTGAATAATATCGTGGCGGCTCTCCCTGCCGTCAGGGATTACCTTATACCCCAGCCTCTCATAGATGTTTGCCGCAAAAATTGCCCCCTTTAGGGCGCCGCTCACTACGGCCGGAGCTAAAAACAAGCCCTGATAGAAGGAGGAAATAACGCCGAGCCCCGCACCCACCTCCTTGCCAAGTCCCGGTGAGGTCAGCCGGTAAGCGGCATTTTCTACGCAGTCCCTCCTGCCGACGATATAACCGCCGATGGGCGCCAGTCCGCCGCCAGGGTTCTTAATCAGGGATCCAACGATCATATCAGCGCCCACGGCAAGGGGTTCTTTATCCTCCACAAACTCGCCGTAGCAGTTGTCCACCATACAGATGATATCCGGCTTTATGCGTTTGACAAAGGCAATCAGCTCACCGATTTTTTTCACCGACAGCGTCTCTCTGGCTGCATAGCCCTTCGAACGCTGTATTGTCACAAGTTTAGTTTTCTCTCCGATGGCTCCTGCTATTTCATCATAATCAAATCCGCCGTCCGGGAGAAGATCCACCTGTGCGTAAGTGATCCCGTATTCTGCCAGAGAACCGCGCGAGGGACGGATTCCGATCACCTCCTCCAGCGTGTCATAGGGCTTTCCCACCGGGGAGAGCAGCTCGTCTCCCGGGCGAAGGTTCGACAAAAGCGCAAGCGCAAGCGCGTGGGTTCCGCATGTAATCTGCGGACGCACCAGTGCATCCTCTCCGCCGAAACAGTCTGCGTATACTTTTTCTAAGGTATCTCTTCCCAAATCATTATACCCATATCCGCTGGATATATTGAAGCATTCGGCACTAACTTTATTTTTCTGCATGGCGGCAATGACCTTAAGCTGTCCCAGCTGCGCATTTTCGTCGATGGCAAGAAAGCGCCCGGCAAGGGATTCCTCTATGCTCTCCCCAAAGGCCAGCACCTCCTCCGAGATGCCCATGGCTTTATATTGTTCCAGTAATAGCTGATTCATCAAAAATTCCTTTCTCCCGCAAAATCCGAAGCATCTCACTAAGCAGCATATCCGCGCCGCCGTAATGGTTTTTGTCCAGCCAGATCGCATCCGGCTCCCTTTTAAACCATGTGAGCTGCCGCTTCGCAAAGTGCCTTGTTTCCCGCTTAATGACATACACGGCAGTTTCCAGCGTACAGCGTCCCTCCAGATAATCGAGAAGCTCCTTGTAACCGAGCCCCTGCATGGACACCATTTCCCGGTGGCAGCCCATCGCCTGCAAACGCCTGACCTCCTCCAAAAGCCCTCTCTCCATCATAAGATCCACTCTTGCGTCAATTTTTTCATACAGCCGCGCGCGTTCGTCGCTTAAAACAAAATAGGCAAAATTGTAGGGGGAGGGACGGCGCGCACTTTCATTGTGCGCAGAGATGGGCGTTTTCGTCTTCTCATAAAATTCCAGTGCCCGAATCACACGCTTGATATTATTCTCGTGGATGCGCTCGTAGGAAACCGGGTCAATTTCCCGCAGCTTCTCATGGAGCGCATGGTTTCCATGCTCCCTTGCATACGCTGCAAGCTCCTTCCGAAGCTCCCCGTCGCTGTCCTGGTCTTTAAAATCAATGTCATATAAAAGCGCCTGAATGTAAAAGCCCGTGCCTCCCGCCACAATGGGAATGCGCCCTTTTGCATAGATATCCTCCAGCGCCTGCTTTGCCATCTCCTGAAAACGGACAATATGAAACTCCTCCGAGGGAAGAAGCTCGTCGATGAGATAATGGGGAATTCCCTCCATCTCCTCCCCCGTCACCTTGGCGGAACCAATATCCATATATTTGTAAATCTGCATGGAGTCTGCCGAGATCACGGAGCCGCCGATGCGCTTCGCGAGAGCAACGGACAGCGCAGTCTTTCCCACCGCCGTGGGGCCTGCAATAATCACCAGTGGTTTTTTCTCCATAGCCGCTCCTGTCATACGATACGTTTAAACTTTTTTTCAATCTCATACTTCGACATGGAGATGATCGTGGGTCTGCCATGCGGACAGTTGAAGGGATTCTCCAGTGTCAGCAGCTCCCCCATCAGTGCGTCAATCTCCGCAAGACTTAAGGTATTATTTCCCTTCACTGCCGCCTTGCAGGACATGGAAGCCACCTTTTCCAGAATCAGCTCCGGCGTCTGTCTGCCGGAGAGACTGGAAAAATCATCCAGCATCTCAATAAACAGATCCTTTACATCTATGGAAAAAAGATTGGCGGGGACGGCGGATATCATGTACTCCCTGCCGCCAAAGCTCTCCACCGCATACCCCAGCCGCTCAAGCTGGCTCCGGCAGTTTTCCAGGCTCTCCTGCTCCTTTGCATCCAGACTTAAAACAATGGGCGGACTGATGGCCTGGGAAGTGAATTCCTTATCCTTTAATGTCTTCATCGTCCGCTCGTAGAGCACCTTCTCGTGCGCCGCATGCTGGTCGATGATATAGAGCTTATCCTCATATTCCAGCAGCCAGTAGGTCTGAAAGAGCTGGCCGATAATCCGGTGCTTCTTCCTCGCCGCCTCTGTGAGAAAATCCGGCGCCACACTCTCCAGTGTCACCTGCCCCGGCACATTTTCCCGCGCCTCCTGCCCCGGCATATTTTCCTGCACAGGGGCGGCAGACGGCCTGTCCACTCCTAAAATGTGCACCTGCGGCCTGCCCGCATGATAGCCGCCCCGCTCCTCCTGCACGGACATGTCTCTGCCTTGCTTTTCCTCTCTCTGGGAAAACTGGCGCAGATCGTTTAAGCGCCGCTTCTCGAAAGGCTCCGGAATCGGCTCTCTGTACTCGTGCACGATTTTCGCCTTTGGCTTCTCCTCCGTCACCGGAACCTCCGGAATCAGCTCTCTGTGGGAGAGCACGGCATACAGGGCATCGACCAGCTCCTGATATATCTCCTGATTGTGTCCAAAGCGCAGCTCCATTTTCGTCGGGTGCACATTTACGTCAAGCGTCTCTCCGGTGAAATCAAAATACAGCACGGTAAAGGGATACTGATGCTGCATGAGAAAGCTCTTATAAGCCTCCTCGATTGCCCTGGAGAGCAGATTGCTTTTAATGTATCTCCCATTGATAAAATAATTTTCAAAATTGCGGTTTCCCCGGTTGACCGACGGCTTTCCGATAAAGCCGGAAAGCTGAAAATACTCTCCCCTGTAATCCACGGGAAGCAGCTCCGCCGTTATGTCCCTGCCGTATATATGGTAGATCAGATCCCTGCGGTTGCCGTTTCCTGAGGTGTGAAGCTTCGTCTGATTATTATTGATGAATTTGAAGGAAATCTCCGGGTGGGACAATGCCAGCTTTTCTATGAGGTCACTGATGTAGGTTCCCTCTGTCTGCGGGGTTTTTAGGAACTTCCGCCGGGCGGGAGTATTATAAAAAAGATCCTTCACCAGAAAGGTCGTACCGTCCGGCGCTCCCACATCCTCAAGGGAGAGCTCTTTCGAACCCTCAATCAGATACCGGGTTCCGGTCAGCGCATGTCCGGTCTTGGTGATCAGCTCCACACGCGAGACCGCCGCGATACTGGACAAGGCCTCTCCGCGAAATCCCAGAGAGCGGACGTCCAAAAGATCCTCGGCACTTTTGATTTTGCTGGTGGAATGACGCAAAAAAGCAAGGGCCACCTCCTCCTTTGCGATGCCGGAGCCGTTGTCCGTGATTCGAATGAAGGAGAGCCCTCCCTCCTTAATCTCCACCGTGATGGCTGTGGCTCCTGCGTCAATGGCGTTCTCCACCAGCTCCTTGACCACAGAGCGGGGACGCTCTACCACCTCTCCCGCCGCAATCTTGTCAATTGTTTCCTGACTGAGCATGTTTATGCTACTCATAGATATTTTACTCCCTCCAGCTGCAGAAATATTCCTCACGGCAGCTGCCATCTGTTCTTTACCTTATTTTGCAGCTCATACAGCTTGTTGATTGCCTCTAACGGCGTCAGGTTTCCGATATCCACCCGGGAAAGCTCCTCAATGATATCGTCGTCCTTTACCGTGTCAAACAGCGACATCTGTGTCATGTCCACCTCGTCCAGATGCTCTTTTTTCTTTTTGGAGGAGCCATTTTCCACAGAAATATTTTTCACTGTCTCTGTGATATCATTGGCCAGCAGCTCGTTCACAATCTCCTTCGCCCTCTCCACGACCGTGTCTGGAAGTCCTGCAAGCTTTGCCACCTGTATGCCATAGCTCTTGTCCGCGCCGCCCTTCACAATCTTGCGCAGAAATACGATATCGTCTCCCTTCTCCTTGACCGCAATACAGTAATTATTTACGCCCTCCAGCTTGCCCTCCAGCTCTGTGAGCTCATGGTAGTGGGTGGCAAACAATGTTTTGGCTCCTAAGAGCTTTTTGCTGCTGATATGCTCCACCACCGCCCATGCGATGGAAAGTCCGTCGAAGGTGCTGGTGCCCCTTCCTATCTCGTCCAGGATCAGCAGGGAGCGGTTCGTGGCATTGCGGAGAATATTCGACACCTCGTTCATCTCCACCATAAAAGTACTCTGGCCGCTGGCAAGGTCGTCCGAGGCTCCCACTCTGGTAAAAATCCGGTCTACGATTCCGATATCGGCGGCCTGCGCGGGAACGAAGCTCCCCACCTGCGCCATTAAAACAATGAGCGCGGTCTGGCGCATATAGGTAGATTTCCCCGCCATGTTCGGCCCCGTGATAATCGAAACACGGTTGTCTCCGTTGTCCAGATAAGTGTCATTGTCAATGAACATATCTCCCGTGATCATCATTTCCACCACCGGGTGTCTGCCATTTTGTATGTCAATGATTCCGTTCTCGTTGATCTTCGGGCGGCAGTAATGGTTCCGGCTTGCCACGAGAGCAAGTGAAACAAACACATCCAGCCTGGCAACAGCCTTCGCCGTGCGCTGGATGCGGGAAACGCTTGCGGCAATCTCCCCGCGAATATCCCGAAACAGCTCGTATTCCAGATTTACCAGCTTATCCTCTGCCCCCAGAATTGTGTCCTCCAGCTCCTTTAACTCCGGAGTGATATACCGCTCCGCGTTGGTTAAGGTCTGTTTTCGCACATAGTAGTCCGGCACCAGATTTTTGAAGGAATTCGTCACCTCCAGATAGTAGCCGAACACCTTGTTAAATTTGATTCGCAGATTCTTGATGCCCGTCTTTTCCCTCTCGCTGGCTTCAATGTCCGCCAGCCATTTTTTTCCGTCTGTGCTGGCGGAGCGCAGCTTATCCACCTCCGCGTGATAGCCGGGCTTAATAATATTTCCATCCCGCACGGAAATCGGCGCGTCATCGGATATGGAGGCGGTTAAAAGCGCATACAGATCCTCCAAACAATCCAGATCCTCCCGGATTTCTCCCGCCAGCTCACCGCTTATCTCCCCAAGCAGCGTCCGTATCGGCGGCAGCATCTCTAAGGAATTGCGAAACGCCAGCATATCCCTCGGACTGGCAGTCTGGTAGGTGATTCTGGTGATCAGCCGCTCCAGATCGTAGATTGGGTTTAAGTATTCCCGGAATTCCTCCCTCGTAATCTCCTGCTCGTTCAGCTTCTCGATCAGCTCCTGCCGTTTTAAAATCTCCTCCTTATCAATCAGCGGCTGTTCTACATAGCTTCTCAGCAGCCTGGCTCCCATCGCAGTCTTTGTCTTGTCCAGCACCCACAGGAGGGAGCCTCTTTTTTGTTTTTCCCGCAAGGTCTCTACCAGCTCCAGATTTCTTCTCGAGGAACTGTCAATAATCATGTATTTCCCAATCGAATAGGAATGAAGTGCAAGGATATTTTCCAGACCGTTTTTCTGCGTCTCGTAGAGATATTTGAGCAGCGCCCCTGCCGCGATCACACCGCTGTCGTAGTCCTCCAGCCCAAGCCCCTGCAGGGTATGTATGTGGAAATGTGTAAGCAGCGTCTCCCTTGCGGTATCGTCCCCGAAATACCACGCATCCAGAGCCGACACTGCCATGCGGAGCCGGTTCTTTAGGTCGTCAATGTCGATGCCGCTCATGTAGAATGGCTCGTTGCAGACAATCTCTGAGGGGACAAAGCGGTTCAGCTCATCCAGCAGCTTTCGCTCACTGTCCACCTCTGTCACAAAAAAGTCTCCCGTCGTCACATCCGCCGTGGCGATTCCATACTTGTCCGCCAGACAGACAATGCACATAATATAATTATTTTTTGCCTCGTCCAGCGAATTCATATCCGTGTTAGTGCCGGGCGTGACGATGCGCACCACCTCCCGCTTTACCATCCCCTTCGCCAGCTTCGGATCCTCCACCTGCTCGCAGATGGCCACCTTATAGCCCTTCGTGACCAGCCGGTGAATGTAGGTGTCCGCCGCATGGTAGGGCACGCCGCACATGGGTGCGCGCTCCTCTAAACCGCAGGCCTTTCCGGTCAGCGTCAGCTCCAGCTCTTTCGACACAATTTTTGCATCCTCGAAAAACATCTCGTAGAAATCCCCGAGGCGGTAAAATAAAATACAGTCCTTATTCTCTTCCTTCGTCTGCAGATAATGCTGCATCATTGGTGTCACTTCAAGCACAGTTTTCCCTCTTTTTCTAATACACCGGATGGTATTGTTCTACAATGGAGGCCGCCACCCGGAGACCGTCGATCGCCGCGGACATAATCCCTCCCGCATAACCGGCTCCCTCCCCGCAGGGATAAACGCCATGTATCCCGCTCTCACACTTCTCATCACGCAAAATGCGCACGGGGGAGGAGGTTCTGGTCTCCATTCCTGACAGAATTGCGTCTTTCCTGTCAAAATCTGCAATTATTCTTGCAAAATGTGACATTCCGTCCATAAAAGAGCGCTCCATCTCCTCTGTCATCAGTCCCCGCAGATTTGCAAAGCAGACCGTGCCCTTCGCCGCAGAGGAAAAATCCCCGTACCCGGTACTTTTTACATTCTGCATATAATCCCCGTAAAGCTGCTGTGGAATCCGCCCCTGCCCCAGGCGGTAACTCTCATACTCCAGTCTGCGCTGATACTCCATCCCCGCGAGCGCTCCGGCTCCGAAATCTTTCGGCGACACGGACACAATGATTGCGGAATTAGCGTTTGCACCGCTCCTGCCGGAATAACTCATGCCGTTCACTGCCGTGCCGTTTTTCTCGGATGAGGCGTTGACCACATAGCCGCCGGGACACATACAAAAGGAATAGACGCCCCGCCCGTTCGGAAAATTGGAGGTCACCTTGTAGGGGGCGGCAGGCAGCGGACTTTCCCGGTAATCCCCATACATGGCATGGTCGATCATTTTCTGGGGATGCTCCACGCGAAATCCCACCGCAAAGCTCTTTGCCTCCATAGGGATTCCCATGCGCTCCAGCATCTGAAAGGTATCCCGCGCACTGTGCCCGGGGGCAAGCACAAGCGTCTCCGCCTCCAGTGTCAGTGTCCCGTCTGCCGTCTCACAGCTTACACCGCGGCAGGATCCATTTTCCACCAGAAGCTCCTGCAGCCTTGTCCCGAAATAGAAGCTTGTCCCCCTGGATTCCAGATAGTCCCGCATATTCTGAATCACTGTCGCAAGCACATCGGTGCCGATGTGGGGCTTACTCTCATAGAGAATGCACTCCGGCGCGCCAAAACGCACAAAGTGCTCAAGCACACAGGCATTTCTTCCCAGCGGATCTGAGACCGTCGTGTTCAGCTTGCCGTCGGAAAAGGTGCCGGCGCCGCCCTCTCCGAACTGTACATTGGATTCCGGCCGTAAAACCCCGGTGCGCCAGAACGCCTCCACATCCTGCTTTCGTTCACTGACCCTGCGCCCGCGCTCCACAACGACTGGCGCAAAGCCGGACTCTGCGAGCTGGCAGGCGGCAAAAAGACCGGCAGGTCCTGCTCCCACCACTACCGGAGGGGTGTGTAAAGGCCTCTCCCCCATCACCGGAGGGACATAGCGCACCTCCTTTGCAATCGTCACAGAAGGATTGTGGAGTCTCTGTACAAGCCTCTCCTCCCGGGGAAGCTCCACCAAAACCGCATATACGTCATAGAGCACCGGTTTTTTTCTGGCATCTAAGGATTTCTTTACAATGCGGCAGGTGACAGCGGTCCCCGGCTTTAACCTTAGTATCTTTCGAATCTGTTCTTCAAGTATTTCCCTTCCGCTCCCCGCCGGAACCCTGATCTGATTGATTCTCACCATATGTAAGTCCTCATTTCATGCTGCTTCCGGCGACAAAGCCCGTAGCCCATGCCCAGTGCAGATTATAGCCGCCGCAGATGCCGTCTGCATCTAAGAGCTCCCCCGCAAAGTAAAGTCCCGGCAACAGGCGCGATTCCAGTGTCCGGGGATTGACCTCCTTAGCGTGGACGCCGCCCGTACACACCTGCGCATACTCCATTTCCCGCGCCCTAAGAAGCGTCACGGGAAAAGCCTTGCAGACAGAAGCAAGGCGATGCAGTGCATCCTCTGAAAGGCTCTTTGTGCTCCGCCGTTCCGACAGACCGGAAGCTGCGGCACATACCGGAACCAGTTTGCTGTGCAAAAGGCCGTTTAACATCCGGGATATATCTCCCTCCCCCTGCCGCCTCCTGCGGCGGGACAGCTCTGCTTCCAAAGCAGGCGCCTCCAGCTCTGGAAGAAAATCTATGTAAATCTGCACCATTCTTTTTTTATACAGTCCCCTCACAGCCACGGAGGAGAGCTGAAACATGGGAATCCCGGAGAGCCCGTAATCGGTGAGCTGCAATTCTCCCCGCTCATCACCCACACGCTGCCCGTCTATGGCAAGCGTAAGCCTTGCATCGCAGCGCACACCGGACACCCTGCGAAAATCCATGCCCTCACAGTAAAAGCCGCACAGCGCTGGAAGAACCGGCGAAAAGCGGTGTCCCATTTTCTTAATCAGGGGGATTGCAGAGCCGTCGCTTCCAAGCTTTGGTGAGGCTAAAAGTCCCGTGGCAAACAGCAGGTTTTTTCCCCGGTAGGTTCTCTCCTTCGTCCGGCAGATAAAGCCGTTACGAGCGGACTCTACAGAAGTCACACAGGCCTCCGTCACAAGGGTAACGCCAAGTCTGTCAAGCTCTGCCGCCAGCGCATCCGCCACCGAGGCCGCCTGCCCGGAATTTGGATAGTAACAGTCCCGTTTCTTTTTCGGGAGCACGCCGATTTCATGGAAAAACGCAAGACAGTCCTCAAGGGTAAACTGCTCCAGCACAGCAGCAATCAATGTACTGTCTCCGTGATAACACTCCCCTGACAAATGTTCGTTTGTAAAGTTGCACCTGCCGTTCCCGGTAGCCAGAAGCTTTTTTCCGGGACGCTTTTGCTGCTCCAGCACAAGAACGGACAAGCCTCGCCCTGCCGCCGTGATGGCCGCCATCATACCGGATGCCCCGGCTCCGATCACAATTGCCGAATACACTGTATTTCCCATGCTTTTCCCCATCAAATCAGCTTTAATCAATAACGCATTTTACCATATCAGAGGGAATTATTCAAGAATTGTTCCCGTAAAAAGTCCGTATTATTAAAATAGGATCAGCTGCTGTAGCTCTCCAGAAAATCAAAGAGCTCCGCCTCGCTGGCAAAGCCAAGCCCTTCCGGCAGCTGCTCCTTTAACTGCTCCGGCAGGCTTTCCGCCCGGATTCCTGTCTCCATATAGATTTGCTCACTGTCCGGCAGGCATACCACAATCCAGCCCTCGCGCTCTCTCAACACATAGGCATAGGCCGGCTCCCTCGCGCTCACACTGTCTGCGCTTACCACCACAAGCTCCTCGGCATACTGCGTCTCCTCTGTCTCAGAGGCAGCAGGTCTTTGTGCCTGCTCCTGCGCAGGCCTTTTTGTACTTGTAAAAAACACCGCAGATATTGCGATTACAATAAATAAAAGAATGCAGATACTTATTTTCCGTTTCATTTTACTCACCCCGGATAAGTATCTGCATTTTTTTCTATTTTATACAAAAAGAGACCCGTTTTATTTTAATAAATGCATTTTTTTCGCAATCTTAATGATCAGCTGTCCTTTCGGGAAGCCCGAAAGATCCCCCTCGTCCATTCCCTTAAGCAAAAGCAGCGTCACAAAGTAGACAAGAACTGCCGCGACGATTGCCGCCAGCGCGGACACCGTATTGCTTTTGCACAGCGCATAAAATCCCTTGTAGACCAGCCATGTGACCACCCCCATGATCAGGGAGCATACGGCAGGGATAAAAAAGGTCTTTTTAATCTCCTGCTTATAGCCGCTGTATTTTCGGATTGCCCGCGCATTCAGCACGCACATCAGAAGTGCAAAAAACATATTCGCCAGCACCACCGCATAGATATTCATGCGGAAGAACATCATCAGCACTACCAGCAGAATAATATGCGCCACCAGCGCGACTACTGCGTTGACCACCGGAACCTTAAGCTGGTCGATGCCCTGCAGGAGCCCGTTTGACAAGGTGGACAGCGAGTAGAACACGACAGCTAAAGAACCGCAGAGCATGATAGAGGACGCCATATCCGCCGTTCCTGCCGTGCTCGGAAAAAGAAGCAGAAAAATGGGCTTCGCCAGCACCGTAAGCCCCACCGTACAGGGAAAGGCAATCACCATGACAAAGCGCGTCGCCGCATGGATCTGGCTTCTCACCCGTTCCATATCCGACTCCACAAAGCTCGCCGTCAGCGTCGGCACGCTGGATGCCGCCATAGCGGAGGCAATGGCGATCGGTATATTGATGAGAAGCTTATATTTCCCGGAAAAAACGCCCCACCAGACGTCAATCTCATGCTCCGTGTGCCCCTGCAGAAGAGCCACATTCTTAAAGATTCCCTGATCTATGATTCCGCTGATATTGTAGATTGTCGTAGACAACAGCACCGGTATGATCGTGACAACTAAAATCTTAAAGGTATAGAAAAAGGGATCGACGTCCGTCTTCCTTTCCCGCTTCATTCTGCGCCGGAGCACTCTTAAGTACACAACAAACACAAAGATGACAAATAACAGTCCCGCGACCGCACCGCTTGCCGTGCCAAGTGTCCCTCCCGCCGCGCCGTAGGCCGCCGCGTAATGCTCACTGTCGCCTAAAACTGCGCCCACGCGCTTTCCCATGCCAAAAAGCACATAGGCCGCCCACACACTGACGATCGCATTGGCAATCTGCTCAATAATCTGTGAGACGGCGCTGGGCATCATCGTGCCAAGCCCCTGAAAAAAGCCCCGGAACACACCGAGCACTGCCACCACAAACAATACCGGTGCCAGCACCTTAAGCGCGTACACACTCTTCGGGGTTTTTAAAAGGGTAGCCGTAAAAAACTCCGCGCCGAAAAAGACAATGAGAGCCGCAATCAGGCCGGAAATCACGGCAAAGAGCATCGCCCCCTTAAACACCTGATAAGCAGACCGGAACCGTCCCTTCGCCACCTGCGCGGAGACCGTCTTGGAAACTGCCTGCGGCAGACTGCAGGAGGAAATGATCAATATAATGTTGTAGATGTCAAAAGCACAGCCGTAATAGTTGTTTCCCACATCTCCGATGATGGCCGTCATCGGTATCCGGTAAATGAGCCCGATAATACGGCTGATAATCGATGCGACTGCCAGAATCGAGCCCTGCACTAAAAAGTTTGTGCCTCTCTGCTTGGATTTACCCATATAAAAACCTCTTACTGAAATTCTTCCTTTGAACTATAGATGACATTCTTGTCCGCCCTTGCATTCTCAACAATCTCCACCCACGTTGTACCGGGATTGAGCACAATTTCATTTCCCGCGGTATCATAATATCTCGTTTTCGCATTCGCCGACTCACGGCTCCATGTGATGTCGACGGCCTTTCCCCCCGTAATAAATTTGCCCGCACCGCCCGACTGGTAATCAATGTCCAGTGTGCCGTTGCCGGCATCCTTTAAGGAACTGTAACAGTTCTGAATGATAATATTTGTCACTGCAAGCTGCTCCCCCGTCAGAGCGTCCACCTGCGGCGCGCCAAACTCATAGCGGTAATATTTTCCATCCTCACTATTGTACTCGAACCACGGCTTAGGGTCAACATAGTACATGGAGACTACCGCCGCATCCTCCCCGGCCTCTAAAGCATTGAGAGAATCCTCAGTGGCAAACTGATAGTGAAAGCTTGTGTTTTCATCGAGTCTGGTGGAAAAACCATAGCCCTCGATGGCCTCCACCAGCATCTCGCTTGTCGTATAGAGATTGTGGGGAGCCTTGCGGCTGTTGTCACGGTAATAGTAGGCGCCTCCCTTTCCCGTGATTCCGTCCACATTGTCGATAAAAGAACTGTTTAACACATCCAGCGCGTACTTGCTCTCCCCCGCATGAAAATAGATGGCGTCAAACTCCTTCGCAAAATAGACATAGTAGAGACGGCAGCTTCTCACATTTCCCACCTTCTCCATGCCGGAATAATCCTGATAGATGGCCATAAGCCGCGTGATTCCACCCTCTACCGGACACTCGTAGATCACGTCGGCATTTCCAAGGCCATACTGGGGCAGGGTCACCTTTGTGTTTTCCGTCATCACCGCAACCGGCCGCTGGTATACCAGTGCTTCGTCGATCCACTCTCCGGTAAAAAGACTTCTCGCCTCCCCCTCATGGCTTACCGTCTCCTGGGTCTCCTCCACGGGGAGCGCCTCCTGCGTCTCAGTCTCCGGCTGCTGCACAATGGGAGGGCTTTGCACCGGCTCCTTTTTATCCTTCCCGCAGCCGGTCAGAAGTCCCAGCACGCAGACAGATCCAATCATATACTTCCATACTTTTTTTCTCATTGTCTTACCTCAATTCTTTTCGGATTCTCTCGTAATATTCATAGCAGACAGCAGCCTGCGCTGTTTCTCCTCCATCACAGCGGCCTCCTCCTCCGTCATATGGTCATAGCCGAAGAGATGCAGCATACTATGTACAATTAAAAAGGCAAATTCCCGCCGCTCGCTGTGGTTATATGAGAGTGCCTGCTCCTTCACCTTTTCCACCGAGATTACAATATCTCCCAGCAGAGCCTCCCCGGTATCCGGGTTAAAATCCCCCTCCTCCTTCCTCTGAAGAAAAGAAAAATCCCCGGGGGCGTCGTAGGCGAGCATGGGAAAGGACAGCACGTCCGTCGGGCGGTCAATCTGCCTGAACTCCCGGTTGATCCTCTGAATCCCCGCATTGTCCGTGAGTGTCAGATTCACCTCCGCCCCGCAGGGAAAACCCTCATGGTCGATGCAAAAGCGCACTGCCTCCCGGGCAAGCGCCTCATAGGGAAAATCAAAACCGGGCTCACACTCCGTTTCCAGATAAAAGCTCATTGCAGCATCTCCTCCTTTGCCAGAAATTCCCGCGCCTTCAAAAACTGGTTCATACTCATGCCGGAATGGTCATAGAGCCCCGAGGCGGAAAATTCATTCAGTGTCTGGTAGATTAAAATATCCCGGTTCCACTGGCTGTCCCCCATAGTCTTGTCCATCACCTCCAGCTTGATTGCCAGCGCATCCACCATATGCACCAGCGCGGACTCCGGCGAGGAGGGTCTTTGCGCCTCCCCATAATATTCGCACAATATCTGTGTGAGCCTGTCCGGAAAACAGAGCTGTTCCGCCTTTTTTCGCATATTCCTGCCGTATGGCTCCCCAAGCCAGCGACCCATGCGGTAATAAAACCCGGCTGCAAGACAGAGATTGGGATTGCAGCCAACCACCTGACCACAGCGGTAGGCTATGTCCGAGACCCTCTTTGCATGCCTGTATTCCTGCATGGAATAATCCTTTAATGCCACCACCTCCGAGTAGTCCTCAGTCACAATATCCAGATACTGGTTGTCCATCTCTTTTTCGCTTTCCCGCCAGACTTTTCCGAAAATCATATATGCGCCAAACGCCGTAATGATTCCGTTGCCAGCGCCGTATAGAAAACAGGACACCGTAATCTCCTTGTAAGACCAGTAGTAAAAGATTCCGGGGAGCATCAGGTTCAAAAAGAACATGTTCAGGGCTATCGGCAGACGATAGGCGCGCTCCTTAAGTGCCTCAGAGAGCACGGCTCCCAGCAGGGTAAGAAGCACCAGCGCAAGCAGCGCGTGAAAGTTTCCTCCCGAGATCAACGCAAGCAAAATGTCAAAAAACAGACCGGTGGACAAGGCCAGCGCCATGTTTGACACCGCACACATGAGCAGCGGAATAAGAATAACAGGCTTGCTAAACTCCGGGAGATAGCTCATCCCGAACGCCAGAATGGCGCAGGCCGTGTACATGCCTGCAATCCGCATAAAATTGCTGCGCGTATTATTGGCAAGAACGCCCTGTCTCCTCTCATATTCCAGCTCAAAGACATAAATAAACAGAAAAATCAGATCTACAAAAAACAGACAGAGCCATTCATCTGTATAAAAATGACTGCCCGCGCTTAAAAGTGCTGTCACGCCAAAGGTGACAAGCGCCATCACGGCGACGGCCAGCGTCCGGTACAGATTCAGCCTTTCCTTGTACTTCATCGCCGCTCCCGTCCGGCGTTCTTTTTCGCCTTTTTCTCATAGTCCTCATAGGCCTCAACAATGCGCTGTACCAGCGGATGCCTCACCACGTCCCTGCTGGTCAGCTCACAGATGCCGATATCCTCTATGTTCCTCAGCACCCGCAGCGCCACATCCAGACCGGACTTCGTTCCCGGCGCCAGATCCTTCTGGGTCGCATCTCCTGTAATCACTGCCTTTGATCCAAAACCAATCCGGGTCAGAAACATCTTCATCTGTGCCGGAGTGGTGTTCTGCGCCTCATCTAAGATGATAAAGGCATTGTCCAGCGTGCGCCCCCGCATGTATGCCAGAGGCGCAACCTCGATCAGTCCCTTTTCCATATTCCTCTGGAAACTCTCCGCCCCCATGATCTGATACAGTGCGTCGTAAAGCGGCCGCAGATAGGGGTCAACCTTGCTCTGCAGATCTCCGGGCAGAAATCCCAGCTTCTCCCCCGCCTCTATCGCCGGGCGGGTCAGGATAATCCGGCTCACATCCTCATTCTTAAACGCCGTGATTGCCATGGCCATGGCGAGGTAGGTCTTGCCCGTGCCCGCCGGCCCCATGCCGAAGACCACCATCCTCTGACGGATATTGTCCACATAGTTCTTTTGCCCGATGGTCTTTGGCTTCACGGGCTTGCCCTGAATCGTATGGCAGATGACGTCCCTGTCAATCTCCACCAGCGCATCCCCCTGATTCTCCGCAAGCAGCGCCAGCGCATAATTGACATTCTGCTCATTGATGACATTGCCTCTTTTGGACAATTCCGCGAGCTGGGAAAATACCTCCGCCGCACCGGCGGCCGTCGAATCGCCGCCAATGATCTTTATGGAATCATCCCGAACCACGACTGTCACGCCGAGCGTGCGCTCCACCCGCTTGATATTGGAATCGAACTGCCCGAACACATTTGCCATGTGCTCCGTAGGTATGTTCAATGTAACTTCTTTCAAACTCATACTATCCTTTACTCCTGCTCTTCTTCTGTGGCCGCCTCACCGGACGGCTTTTGCAATATCTCTGTGACAGCCGCCTTCCCGATTCTCTCGCTGGCGGAAATCTTCCCATAGATATGATATCCCCCGTCTGTCTTTTCTATCATAACATTTTTGTCCGAAATAGACACCCCATTTTCTTCCAAATCTGAAAGAAATTGTTCCAGATGCAAAAGAGCCAGCTCCTTTACCTCCTCTTCAGACCGCGTATGCCCGACGATATTCTGCTCTGTCTCTGTGATCCTCCCGAAATACACCGGAAGATAAAAGCTGTCCATAATGACGAACTGCCTTACCTCCTCCAGACGTTCATACTCATCGTAATCTGCATAGACTGAGGGCATATTTAACTGCCATGCGCCAAATGCCAGGTAGTACTCATGCTTTTCCTTTCCGGTGGGCTCCTTTTCCGTAAAGCTTGTGGGAATCCAGTCCTCATAGTCGTAGACCACCTCCCCGTACACGTCCGCATCCGCGCTCTGATAAAAGTAATCCGCCACCTCGCCGTCGTCCCCAAGGATTTCCTGCCTGCCGCAGACCAGCGTATCCCCGGCCGCAACCTTGTCCCCGGCCACAACCTTCGGCGTGCCGTTTCGGGTGATGATGGAAACAATCACCGCATCCCGCTCCGCGACAAGATCCGTACATACCTCCTGCTTTTCTTCTGCGCGGTCGGTCTTTAACTTCTCCTGCACAGACACCACCAGTCTGGTTCCCTTCTCATAGACGCTCGCCCATATAACTGCGTCAAAATCCTGCCTGAGAGAGAGCTCCAAGGCCTCATTGTCGATTGCGGAGCGCTCCATCCCACAGCGGATATTTTTCGATTCCAGATACTTAAGAACCGTCTCCTCCCCAATGGAGGAATTGCCGACGACATCAATGCGCCAGATCCGGGTGGAGAGAACCGCGACGAAAACCGCCATCACGGGAAAAATCAGCGCACAGACCTTCCTCGCCCGGTAACGCCCAAGCAGAAAGGGAAGCCCAAAGCGCTCTTCAATGCGAAGCCTCACACGGGTCTTTTTTAGATAGGGTCTAAGCTCATACACATCCGCAAGATACATGTGCAGCCGGAGGTTCTGGGAATCCACATACTCCATGTCCCAGAATTCGATGCCTGCGCGGATGCACAGATTGAGAAAGCGGGCAATATTTTTTCCCTGTATACAGACCGTGAGAACGCCTCTTGCAAACAAATACAGCCGCCTGATCATGGGACAAACATAATTCCTTCCATATATCCTGTGATTTCCAGCTGCTCCCCGGAAAATTTAGGAATGTAGAGATTCCTTCCCGTAATCTGTATCGCAAATGCCTTCGCGGACACAACAATCAGCTCGCTGCTGTACTGCCGGATTCCCCTGTGATTCGTGATGCATAAGGAGTGGTTGCCCGCAAGGGACAGCAGCGGCAGCCCCATGAACAGATCCCGCGGGAGTCCAAACATGTCTACAATCTGCTCGGCTTCCGTTTTCTTTTTCTCTGAATTTACACCTCGGCTTCTCATATTTAACTATATGAAAATAAGGCTGGTCCTATTCGCGCATTTGCAGAAGGGGAAGCTTTCTGCAAAAATGTATTCCCCCGGTCTCTCATTTGTGATAAGGCTCATGGTTCATAATCCGGTAGGAGCGGTAAATCTGCTCCAGCAGGATTACCCGCATAAGTTGGTGGGGAAATGTCAGCTTCGAAAAGCTCAGGCAGAAATCCGCCCTGCCGCACACCGCATCGGAGAGTCCGAGCGAGCCGCCAATCACAAAGCAGATGTGGCTGTACCCCTCCACACCGAGACGCATGAGACGCCCGGAGAGTTCTACAGAGTCGCAGGAAGTCCCGTCTATGGTCAGTGCGATCACATAGCCGTCCCGTATGCATTTTAAAATGCGCTCCCCCTCCTGCTCTTTTACGATCCGCTGTTCTGCAGGGGAAGCGTTTTCCTTTGTCTGCTCGTCCTTCACCTCTATGATTTCCAGCTGACAGTAACGGCTTAAGCGTTTCCGGTACTCCTCTACCGCCTGCACAAAAAATTTCTCTTTAATTTTTCCAACACAAAGCACAGTAATTCTCATTCTGACATTTTACTATATTCTTCCATAAAGTGACAAGCTCACAACTGTATTTTTAACAAATTTTTATGAAAAATGAGTGCGGGGACTATAATTTTACCTTGAGAAATGGTATACTGGAAAAATAAATTACATATGTGAGGTAAAGAGCTTGAAAGAATTACAGGAACGTATATTACAAGAGGGCATTGCGGTCAATGCCGACATATTGAAGGTTGACAGCTTCATCAATCATCAGGTGGATCCCGCTCTGATGCTTCGTATCGGGCAGGCGTTTGCCGAACACTTTAAAGACAGGGGCATCACAAAGGTCGCGGCCATTGAGAGCTCGGGCATTGCCCCGGGACTGATGACTGCCCAGTGCATGGGGCTTCCCCTCATCATTCTAAAAAAACAGCCCTCGAAGGTGCTGAACGATCATCTGTACCAGACAGAGGTTGCCAGCTTTACGAAGGGGACAAGCTATGAGCTTACCTTATCCTCCAGACTGGTGAGCGCAGACGACCATGTGCTGGTCATTGACGATTTCCTTGCCAACGGCGAGGCCGCTACCGGCGCCATCCGCTTATTCCGCAAAGCTCATGCCACGATTGCGGGTATCGGGATTCTCATCGAAAAATCCTTCCAGCCCGGCCGCGAAAAGCTGACTGCGCAGGGATTTGACGTCTATTCCCTTGCCCGGATCGGGCATATGGAAGCCGGTAAAATCGAATTTCTGGGCGAATAAATTATTCGCCCAGCACCTCGTCAATCATATGAAAAAGCTTATCCTCCGAGCAGGGCTTAAGCAGATAGCCCTGCGGCTTTAGGTCTGCCATTGCTTTTATTCTGGCAGGATCCGATGCGTCTACAAGGAATACTACCGGAATATCCTTTGTGGCCCGCTCTGCGCGGAGCATCTGAAAAGCCAGCCTGCCGTCACATACCGGCATATCATAATCCAGAAGAATGATATCGGGCCGCCGCTTTGCAATCGACGCGATTGCCTGCGCGGCGGAGGTCGTAAGCATTGCCTTATACCGGTAAGAAAGAATCTCCTGCATAGTGCGAAGCACGGCAGAATCATCATCTACCACCAAAACAGCCTTTCGCTTCATACCGGAGGTCAGCTCCTCGTTTTTGGCAATTGTCCTCTCGATTGTCCTCTGTATAGACTCCCCCAGATTCTGTCCGATCACAAGCAGCCGGTCGAGATTACGCAAAAGCTTATCCCGGCTTACGGGACGGCGCAGAAAACGAACCCATTCCAGGGAAAGATACCCGGCTGCCGCCTCCTCTTCCTCCGCACTTCCAAGGAGCATTACCGGAATCCCCGGACATTTTTCGCATAAAAGGGTCAGAACTGTCTTCGGTCCCATCGCGTTTCCCGTCATAATCACTATGACCAGATCCGGCTTCGCAATGCCAAGCATTCCAACCAGATCCTCGGGATCGTCAGGACAGAGCTGCACCAGACACTGCTCTGCGAGATAGCTGTTGATCTCATGCATAAAACTGTTTAGTTTTCCAACTAACAACACTTTTTTCATTACCTGCCTCCTCTTCTTCATCGGCCTCAGGCAGAGTCTCCCCTTCATCCCCCTCGGGATAGAAGATATAATTTCCCCTGAAAATATCCGATATCAGTCCCGTCTCATTGTCTACGATAATTACAGAAAGCACATTATTTCCCTCGGGAATTGTAATCGGGCCGGTATATCTCGCGCTAAAAACCCCCGGATCAGAGCCGTCCCATGTATAGTAGGCGCTGCAGCCGTCGGGAACGGTTATGGTTACGGTAGTCTCCACTCCGAAATCTCCGCCGTTTGGCGTGACGATCGGCATGGCAGGCGCCGGAATATCAATCTGGTATTCGTTTGTGACAACCTCACTGTAAAGCCCTTTATCGTTCATGCACACAGCACTGATCCGGTAGATCTTCTGATTCTCATCCAGCTCGATCGGCATCCCATAGCGGAGTCCCCGCAGCGTCGGGTCAGAGCCGTCCAGCGAGTAATAGATTTCATATTCCCCGTCCGCCGTAAGCGCAATGGACAAAAACTCCTCATAGGTTCCCGGCTCCTGACTGAACAGGGGAGGCGTCACCTCATAGACGGCAAACAAATCCTTAAGACTGTCGCTCACCGCTTCCCGCAGGGCAAGTATTGCGTCGTAATTCTTTTGATTCTCATAGATGGAGATCAGCATCTCGCAGGCCATCTGGTTGCTGTTTTCCATCTGTATCACCTCCTGACAGAGGATCATCACGGAATCGTAATCCTTTCTCTCCATGTAGATGGATGCTAGTATCAGCCGCACCTCGATATTGTCTGCATCGAGCGCCAGTGCGTTTTCATAGTATTCGATAGCGGACTCGATATTTCCCTTTTCATAGGCCTCCTGCGCCATCTGCATCTGATAATCAAAGGAGCCTGCGCGCTTATTTTTTACGCCCAGTCCAACAACAAGCGCAACAACTGCCACGAAAAGCAGCGCTGCACAGCTTCCCAGAATGATATACATTTTTTTCTTTTTCTGCCGGGCCGCATTCCCCGGCTGACTGCCGGACTGCGGCGTCCCCCCTGCCGGGCGGTTTTCCTCCTTGATTACCTGCTTTAAATAATCCTCATCATATACGTTATAATCCGGTACAATCTGTACCTCTTTCCCACAGTTCGAGCAAAAGAGGCTTCCCTCTTTCAGCTCCTGACCACAGTGAACACATTTCATAGCATTTTCCCCTCGTCCGTTTCTTATGAATCGAGTTTCATTGCCTCTACACAATTGCGCATGAGCATAGCGATTGTCATGGGACCGACGCCGCCAGGCACAGGCGTAATGTAGGATGCCACAGGCTCCACCTCATCATATTTCACATCTCCGCAGAGTCCGTCCTTCATCCGATGAATTCCCACATCAATGACGACAGCCCCTTCCTTCACATAATCTGCACCGATATATCCGGGTCTTCCCATAGCGACAATCAGAATATCCGCCTGTCGGCAAATGCTCTTCAAATCCTCTGTCTTAGAATGGCAGACCGTAACCGTACAGTTCTCCCTGAGCATCAGGAGCGCCATGGGTTTTCCCACGATATTGCTTCGGCCAATGACTACACAGTGCTTTCCCTCCAGGGCAATCCCGCTTCTGTGTAAAAGTTCCACGATTCCTGCCGGCGTACAGGACACGAAGCCCTTTTGCCCGATGACAAGAGATCCCACATTCCGGGGGTGAAAGCCGTCCACGTCCTTCCCCGGAGAGATTGCCTGAATGACCTTATCCTCGTCAATATGCCCGGGAAGCGGAAGCTGGCAGAGGATTCCGTGTACTGCCTCCTCGCGGTTTAACTGATCAATCAGAGCCAGCAGCTCCTCCTCCGTCGTCTCCGCCTTAAGCTCATAGGCTCTGGACTCGATGCCAATGTAGGCACAGGCCTTTTTCTTGTTGTTCACATAGACACTGGAGGCCGGATCGTCTCCTACCTGAATCACCGCCAGACAACAGCTTTTGCCCGCGGCCTTTAAAGCGGTGACCTCCTCCTTTAATTCTTCCCTGATGTCTGCGGAAATCTGCTTCCCGTCAATTTTATTCGCCATAGCTGCTCTCCTTAGAAAAGTCCTGTGATGACTCCGTTGTCAACCACGTCTATATTGTATGCCGCAGGCTGCTTCGGAAGACCCGGCATCGTCATAATGGAACCGTTGACTGCCACCACAAAACCCGCGCCTGCGGAAACGTACACCTCCCGTACATTGACAGTAAAGCCCTCCGGCCGTCCCAGCTTTTTGGGGTCGTCGGACAGCGAGTACTGGGTCTTTGCCATGCAGACAGGAAGATTTCCCATGCCAAGCGCCGTGATGCGCGCCAGCTCCTTTTCCGCCGCCGCTGCATAGGTCACAGCAGCAGCACCGTAAATTTCCTTTGCTACCGTCTCGATTTTTTCCTTTAAGGACAGCGTATCCGGGTACAGAGGCGCGAAATGGCTCTCTTTCTCCTCAAGTGTCTTAAGCACCTGATTCGCAAGAGCTACGCCGCCCTCGCCGCCCTTCTCCCACACCTCTGAGAGGGCAAATTCACAGCCCCGTTCCCTGCAGAACTGTTCCACATAATCCGTCTCCGCCTTCGTGTCGGACACGAAGGAATTCAGTGTAACCACAATCGGGACACCATACTTTTTCAGGTTCTCGATATGTTTTTCCAGATTTACGATTCCCTCCTTAAGAGCGTTTAGATTCTCCTCGCACAGCGCATCCTTTGGCACGCCTCCATTATATTTTAACGCCCGGACTGTGGCGACAAGTACCACGGCATCCGGCGAAAGCCCTGCCTTGCGGCACTTGATATCAAAAAACTTCTCCGCGCCGAGATCCGCGCCAAAGCCCGCCTCTGTCACAACATAGTCGGCAAGCTTAAGAGCCGCCTTTGTGGCCCGCACGCTGTTGCAGCCATGAGCGATATTTGCAAATGGTCCGCCGTGGACAATGGCCGGCGTATGCTCCAGCGTCTGGATCAGATTGGGCTTTAAGGCGTCCTTTAAGAGTGCCGCCATAGAGCCGGTGGCCTTTAAATCCCCTGCCGTCACCGGTCTGCCGTCGAAGGTATATGCCACAATAATTTTTCCAAGGCGTTCTTTTAAATCCTTCATGTCGTCTGCCAGACACAGAATCGCCATAATCTCGGAGGCAACGGTAATCACAAAATGATCCTCCCGCACCATGCCGTCCATCTTACTCCCAAGTCCCACGACAATATTGCGGAGGGAGCGGTCATTCATATCCATACAGCGCTTCCACACCACCTGCCGGGGATCTATCCCAAGCTCGTTTCCCTGCTGGATATGGTTGTCTAAAAGAGCCGCCAGCAGATTGTTCGCCGAGGTAATGGCATGAAAATCCCCTGTAAAATGCAGATTCAGATCCTCCATCGGAACCACCTGTGCGTAACCGCCGCCGGCAGCGCCTCCCTTGATGCCAAAGCAGGGGCCAAGAGACGGCTCCCGCAGGGCAATCACGGCTTTTTTCCCCAGCTTTCCAAAGGCCTCGCCCAGCCCTACGCTGGTGGTGGTCTTTCCCTCTCCCGCCGGAGTTGGATTGATGGCTGTCACAAGAATCAGCTTACCGTCCCTGTGATCCTTCACTCTCTCCAGGAGCTCATCTGACAGCTTCGCCTTATACTTTCCGTAAAACTCCAGCTCCTCCTCACGGATTCCGAGTGACTCGGCCACCTCACCGATGGGAAGCATGGCTGTCTCCTGCGCAATTTGAATATCACTTTTCATAGTCTCCTCCTCTATAGATTCTCACTGATATAGTTCTCCAGTTCCTCCGGGGACATTAACACCTTTCTCGGCTTTGTTCCCTCCTCCGGTCCCACGATTCCTGCCTCTTCCATCTGATCCATAATGCGGGCAGCCCGGTTAAAGCCCACTTTCAGATAACGCTGCAGCATTCCGATGGACGCCTTCTCCTTATCCACAATGACGCGGGCAGCCTCGGAAAAATAGGAGTCCCTCCCGTCGTCCTGCTCGTCGGAATCGGAAATGGCAACCGTGCTGTTGGCAGAACCCTGGATGCTCTCCATCTTTTGCTGTACGCTGTCACTGTACACGGCGGCTCCGTTCTGCTCCGTAATGAAGCCCACCACATCCGCCACCTCTTTGTCGGAAACAAATGCGCCCTGCACCCGGACCGGCTTTGGAATCCCCTGCGGGTGAAAGAGCATATCGCCCTTTCCCAAAAGCTTTTCCGCACCAATCATATCCAGAATCGTGCGGGAATCTGTTCCCGAGGTCACTGCAAAGGCAATACGGCTCGGCATATTCGCCTTGATCAGGCCTGTAATGACATTGACCGAGGGACGCTGTGTCGCGATTACCAGATGGATTCCTGCCGCTCTGGCAAGCTGCGCCAGACGGCAGATGGCCTCCTCCACATCGCCGCTTGCCACCATCATAAGATCCGCCAGCTCGTCCACGATCACAACAATCTGTGGAAGCTTTTGCGGGCGCTCCTGCCCCTCCGGCACCTCAATACTGTCTACCTTGGCATTATAGCCGTTGATCTCCCGGACATTGGCCTCCGCAAATTTCTCATAGCGCTCCGTCATTTCCGCCACCGCCCAGTTTAAGGCGCCGGAAGCCTTCTTGGGGTCGGTGACCACCGGTATGATCAGATGCGGAATACCGTTGTACACGGACAGCTCCACCACCTTCGGGTCAATCATCAAAAGCTTCACCTCATCCGGACTCGCCTTGTAGAGAATACTCATAATGATCGTATTGATACAGACTGACTTACCGGAGCCGGTGGCTCCTGCAATCAGAAGATGGGGCATTTTAGCAATGTCCGTAACCATGACCTTCCCGGAAATATCCTTACCCACAGCAAAGCTGATCTTTGATTTGGATTTCTGGAATTCCGGGGACGTAATCAGCTCACGGAAGGATACCGTCACGTTCTCCTTGTTCGGCACCTCGATGCCCACCGCGGCTTTCCCCGGAATCGGCGCCTCGATACGGATATCCGCCGCCGCCAGATTCAGCTTGATATCGTCCGAAAGCCCCACAATCTTGCTGACCTTCACGCCCATCTCCGGCTGAATCTCATAGCGGGTAACCGCCGGGCCGCAGCTTATATTTGTCACGGTCACATCGACGCCGAAGGTTGCGAGCACCTGCCGGAGCTTCTCGGCCGTCTCTTTGAGCTGGCTCTCGGTGTTTCCCGCTTTCCTGCCGCTTCCGGGGGTGAGAAGCTCTACCGATGGAAATACATATTCCCGATGCGGCTGCTCCTGGGCGGTGATCTCCTGCACGACCTGCGCAATCTCCTTCTCAATCTCCTCCTCGGGAAGAGGCTTTGGCTTTTCCCTTTTCTCTGTGACAGGCTTCTCCTGCGCCGCTTCCACACCGGGGAGAGCCTCTTCCGGGGAAATATCCCGCATGAAATCCCCCGCGATCACAGGCTCCTGGCTCTGGCTTTCTTGGGTCACAGCACTTACGGTATTCCCTCCCTCTGCCGTCAGGGCAACCGTTTTTTCCTCCTGGACTGCCGGTATCCCGGCGGCCTCCTGCGGATGCAGCTCTCCCATCTCGTCGGAAGGCTTTGCAACGGCGGATTCCTTTTCAATCTTTGTATCTATGGAAACGCCCGACACCTTTTTGTCCATGCGGCGCTTTTTTGTCTCCTTCGACTTGTACTCGCGGTATTCCCGGTAACGCTCGTTGTTCTCCCTGGCGGACTCATAGACCTTTTTCCCGCCCTCTTTCATTCCGCCGAGAGCCGAACGCTCCGTGATCAGCACCAGACAGATGATAAGGACAATGACGTCGATAATATAGGCTCCTACCAGCCCAAAGCCCTGCACGGTCACATAAGCGATGGCGCCGCCGATGATTCCTCCCCCGTTTTTTGTCTCCGCACTGTATGTATAGGCCTCCAGCGGCGGGCGTCCCTCCCCGCCATAGGCGACCAGCGACAAAAACAGGCATAAAAAGAAAACAAAGAGAACTGCCGCCACCAGCTTGATGGAGGCGAGAAAATTACCTCTGTTAGAAACTACAAAAAAGCTGCCAATCAAAAGCAAAACAGGCAAAACATAGGCGACCAGCCCGAACACTCCGAACAAAAAACTGCTGACCGTCCGGCCTACTGCCCCTCCAAAACCGAGATTGCTGATAAAGAGCAGCAGAGACACCGCTACGATAATCCAGAGGATCACCTCTGTCCGAAAGCTCTCTGCCTTCTCCATCTCCTCCATCCGTTCTTTTTTTGTCTTTCCCGTCCTTCGATTCGTCTTACTACTCGTTTTTCTTCGGTTCCCCGCAGCCATGGAACACACTCCTTTAACTCATAATCAAGAGATATTCTAACATATTTTGGTTCTTGTGTCATCCCATTGCTAAAAAAATCTATTTTCCCGTCCGGGATTTACTTTTCCTCTCCTCAATCATCGCATAGAGTGCATGGAAGGCGTCGGAAATACCTCCCACTGCATTGATAAGTCCCTCCTCCACCGTCTGTTTTCCCACGAGAATGGTTCCCAGATCCTTGGTCATCATCTGCGTATTCATCATCAGCTCCTCCACCCTCTCCATGGACATGGCGCAATGGCTGGAGATAAATCCCACGATCCGGTCCTGCATCTGCTTAAAATAGTCATAGGTTGGCTTTGCGCCGATGATCGTGCCGTTCATCCGCACCGGATGAATGACCATGGTTCCCGTAGGGACGATCAGGGAGTAATCTGTGGACACCGCCAGGGGAACGCCGATGGAATGGCTTCCTCCAAGCACAAGGGACACCGTGGGCTTGCTTAGGGACGCCACCATCTCCGCAATGGCAAGTCCGCTCTCGACATCGCCCCCCATCGTATTTAAGATTAAAAGCACACCGTCCACGCGCTTGTCATCCTCAATCGCTGCAAGTTTTGGCAGCACATGCTCATACTTGGTCGTTTTTGATGTGGAAGGCAGACACTCATGTCCCTCGATTTCACCGATAATGGACATTAGAAAAATGGCATAATCCTTCTCATCGTCCTCGAGGAGCATCTGGCCATAATCCCTGATCTGTTCGTTCTGCTTCTGCTGCTTATCCCCCTGCTCCTTTTCCTCATTTTTCTTTTCTTCACTGTTACCCATAATTCGCCTCCTCTTTTTCCATATAAAATGTACCTCCGGAACATTTTTGCTCCATAAAAAAGAACGGGTGTGATTCCACCCGTTCTTAGCATTCCAAAAATATTTAATTATATACGCCGAGGAGATAATTATACAAGCCCTCATACTTGAACTTTGAAGCATTCCATGAGAAATCCTTCGCCATGCCGCGATCCACCATCTGATTCCACTGCCGCTTTCTGTCATAGAAAATGTGCTTGCTGTAGTTGATCACGGAGAGCATCTCGTCCGCATTGTAATTCGTGAAGGAAAAACCGTCTCCCGTATTCTCATACTCATTGAAAGCCTCCACGGTATCCTTGAGTCCTCCCGTCTCCCGCACAATCGGCACTGTGCCGTAGCGGAAGGAAATCATCTGGGTCAGGCCGCAGGGTTCAAAGCGGGACGGCATCAAAAATGCATCCGCCGCAGCGTAGAGCTTGTGAGCCAGATCATCGGAATAGCAGATATTTGCAGAGACGCGGTCGGGATATTTCCATGCATAATGCCGGAACATATTCTCATACTTCGGTTCTCCCGTTCCGATCACCACAAGCTGGGTAAACTCATCCACCAGCCCCTCCATGACATAATTGATCAGATCCAGTCCCTTCTGGTCCGTCAGTCTGGAAATCAGACCAATCATATATTTTTTCTTATCTACCGCAAGCCCCAGCGTCTCCTGAAGCCGTTCTTTATTCAGGGCCTTTTTCTTGCGGAACTCCTCTGCATTATAGTTCACAAAAATCTTCGGGTCTGTCTGCGGATTGTAATCGTTGTAATCAATTCCGTTGACAATTCCCTGCATATCATAGTGGCGCGCGCTCAACAGTCCGTTCAGACCTTCGCCGTAATAATCGCTCTGAATCTCCTGCGCGTAGGTATCGCTGACCGTCGTAATATAATCTGCGTACACCAGTCCGCCCTTTAACATATTGGCGTCCTTTTTGAATTCCAGCTTGTCCGGGGTGAAGAGACTGCTCGGGAAACCGGTAAGTCCCTGCATAGTCTTTATATCCCAGATGCCCTGGAATTTTAGGTTGTGGATCGTCATAATGGACTTGATCCCCCAAAAGAAGGAATCCGCCTGAAACTCATTTTTCAAAAATACCGGGATCAGGCCTGCCTGCCAGTCGTGACAATGGATAATGTCCGGCCTAAAGCCAATCACCGGAAGCATCGACAGCACTGCCTTGTCGAAAAATACAAACTTCTCGATGTCATAGCGCACATCGCCGTAGGGCACAAAGCACTCAAAGTATTCCCGGTTGTCAATAAAGTAATAGGTAACGCCGTCCAGCTTATACTGCAGCACACCCACATACTTGCTGGGAATATAGCTGCCAGCCGCCATATAAAAGTGTGTCACATACTCGAACTGGTTTCTCCAGCTCTCAGGAATGCATGTGTAGTTCGGGATTACCACGCGCACGTCCCAGTCTTCTTTGTAGAATTCCTTCGGCAGCGCACCACACACATCCGCCAGGCCTCCGGTCTTGATGAACGGGACACACTCTGAAGCAGCAAATAAAATGTTTTTCATAGCTTCCTCCTTTATTTATTCCTCTGAATAATTATGATATACCTCCTGAACATCGTCATCCTCGTCCAGCATATCCAGAATCCTTCCGATGTTTGTGATGTCAGCTTCTTCCGTCAGGGTCACATAGTTTTGGGGAATCAGGCTCACCTCCGCAGATACCATGGCAATGCCCTGCTCCTCAAGCGCATGGCGCACCGTCTCAAAATCCTCCGGAGAGGTCAGGATCTCAAAGCTGTCCTCCTCCTCGGAAAAGTCCTCCGCGCCAGCATCCAGCGCCGTCATCATCAAATCGTCCGCATCCAGCCCGCAGGCCTCCTTGTCGATAATAATCTGTCCCTTCTCATCAAACATATAGGATACGCAGCCCTGCGTACCGATGCTGCCCTGCCCCTTGGAAAAACAGTTGCGCACATTGGCCGCCGTGCGGTTTTTGTTGTCGGTCAGGCACTTGACAATGATGGCCGTACCGCTGGGGCCGTAGCCCTCGTAGGTAGCGGTCTCGTAGTTCACATTGCCACCCTCCCCGGCCGCTTTCTTGATACCCCTGTCAATGGTGTCGTTGGGCATGTTATTGGCCTTCGCCTTGGCAATCACCTGCGCCAGTTTGAAATTGTTCGCCGGATCCGGCCCGCCCTCCTTGACAGCCACTGCCAGCTCCCGGCCGATCATCGTAAAAATCTTGCCCTTCGCCGCGTCGTTTTTCTCTTTCTTATGCTTGATATTCGCAAACTTGGAATGTCCTGACATATCTAAAATCCTCTTTTCTGGTATTGTATTCCAAAATTTATTTTATCATTCTTTTCTTCTGCGCGCAAGGCGCAAAATATGCGTATACTATGCGCTTTCCTTCTCCGAGGGACGCACCATGACCTCCCGGATCATTTTATCCTCCGCCCTGCGAATCGTAAAATCGTAGCCGTAGGCATGGATTGTTTCAGTCTCGCCATCCGTTGGAACTCTTCCTAAAAGGGAGATCAGAAAGCCGTTTAACGTGTCAAAATCGTCCTTCGCCACTGGAAGCTGCAGAGTCTCAAGCACATCCTCCATGTCCGCAAGACCGTCCATCAGAAAGCTTCCCTCCGGCCCGCGCCGGATCAAAAGCTCCTCCTCATCATGCTCATCCTCGATATTGCCCACGATTTCCTCCAGTATGTCCTCCATCGCCACAACGCCGGAGGTCTGTCCATACTCGTCTACGACGATCACCATGTGGCTTTTATCCATCTGCATCTTCTTAAACAGCGTATTGATCTTCAGTGTCTCGGGAACAAACTCCGCCTCCCGGATCAAATGGGGAATATCCTTGATTGACGTTCGAAAAAGCGCATTGCTCTGGGCATAGACCAGCGCGTCCTTGATATGTAAGACGCCGACAATATGATCAATATCCTCCAGATATACCGGATAGCGGGACTTGTTATTGTCGTTGATAAACACGATCGCATCATGGTAGGACATCTCCCCGTCCAGCGCGATCACATTCTTCCGGTGGGACATGATGTCCTTGGCTTCCTTATCGCCAAATTCGAAGATGTTGTGGATCATCGCGGCCTCCGAGGCCTGCAGGACACCCCGCTCATGTCCCTCGTTGACCATGGAGATGATCCCCTCCTCCGTCACAGCCTCGTGCCCCGCTCCACTCTTCACAATGCCGCGCAGCCTGTCAAAAAAATTTGTCCGGTTCGGACTGTCACCCTCGTCCATAAAATCCTCTCATTCTCTCTAAAATAAGCTTCCACAAAAATCATCTATAGAATCATACCATGGAGACCGTATTCCGTCAAGCTATGTATACAGCTCCAGGCTGATTTCCAAAGCCTTGTCGATCTTGTCGAGTATCTTGCTGTCCAGATGGCAGACCTTATCCTTTAGCCGTTTTTTGTCGATTGTTCTAAGCTGCTCTAAAAGCACCACTGAATCCTTCGCAAGATCATACTTGTCGCAGCCAAGCTCCACATGCGTGGGAAGCTTCGCCTTGTGCATTTGGGAGGTGATGGCCGCACAGATCACCGTCGGGCTGTGACGGTTCCCCACATTGTTCTGAATGATGAGCACCGGGCGAACGCCCCCCTGCTCCGATCCCACCACCGGTCTTAAATCCGCGTAATATACATCTCCTCTTTGAATTACCATACAATCACTCCATAAATTTTTATACCGATAGTATTGCCAAATTTATCGAGTTGTATTCATTGTAATTTATCTGCAAGATAAATTACCTACGCCCATGCCATTCGGACATCGTCCGAATTTCTCATGCATGGGCTCCTTTTATTTATCTGGAGATTAACCTTCCTGCGCCCATGCCATTCGGACATCGTCCGAATTTCTCATGCATGGGCTCCTTTTATTTATCTGGAGATTAACCTTCCTTATACACTCTGGGCACCCTCGCCGTAATCAGACATGCAAACTCATAATTAAACCGGCCCGACAGCCTCCCGAGCTCCTCCATGGTAATGGCAGCTTCCCCGTCCCGGCCGAGCAGCGTCACCGTATCGCCCTCCGCCACACCGGGGATATCCGTCACATCTACCATAAACTGATCCATGCACACACGTCCGCAGATGGACGCCCGCTTACCGTGAATCAGCACATAGCCCTTGTTGGAAAGACTTCTTGCATAGCCGTCCCCATAGCCCACCGGAATGGTTGCAATCCGCCTCTTTGTCTCCGTCGTATAGGTGCCGCCGTAGCTTATGCCATGCCCCGGCTCTACAGTTTTCAGGAAGGACACCTGGCTCTTTAGGGACATCACGGGCTTTAGGTCAATGATATCCCGGCGTACCTCCTCGGAGGGCCACAGACCGTACAGCGTGATCCCCGCCCGCACCATATCCATGTTGGCTCCGGGAAGCTCCACAATCCCCGCGCTGTTTGAACAGTGCCGGATTGGTATGTACACCCCCCGCTCCTTCAGCAGGGAAAGCATATGCCGGAAAAGTGAAAGCTGTGTAAGTGCAGATTCCTTATCCTCTTCGTCCGCTCTGGCAAAATGGGTAAAGATACCTTCTATATGGATATTCGAAAGAGAGGCGATGCGTGCTATCTCGCCGGCACTTTTTTCATTCGCCGCAAACCCGATACGGCCCATACCTGTGTCCACCTTGACATGGATATGGCAGATTTTATGCAGCTTCTCCGCCATTTGGGACAGTGCAGCAGCCGCCTCATAGGAGCAGACCGCCGGGCGGATCTCATGCTCTATAATGGACTTATACTGTCCCTGCGGACTGATTCCCAGTATCAGAACCGGCTTTTTTCTCCCGTCCTCAATGAGTGCAGCCGCCTCCTCGAGCGTCGCCACCGCATACCCCCACAGACAGGGAATGTCCTCGATTGCCTCCGCAATCCGAAGCGCCCCGTGCCCGTAAGCGTTTGTCTTGACAACCGCCGCAATCTTTGTCTGGTTTGCGATGTTTTTATGCATCGATTCTAAGTTATAGCGCACCGCATCCAGATCAATTTCCGCATATACTCGATATTCCTCCATTACGGCATATTCTCCTTTCCCTCTGCCATACAGCGCAGGCCTTCTACGATATCGCCCGCCGTCACTGCCCGCACACCGCAGACAGACGCCGCGGCATCTCCGGCCAGGCCATGGATATACACAGCCATGGCGGCATCCTCCGGCGGCATTCCCTGCGCCAAAAGCCCTCCCATGATTCCGGCCAGCACATCTCCGCTTCCCGCCGTTGCCATACCGTTATTGCCGCTTAAATTCAGATATATCTGCCCGCCGGGAACTGCTGTGACCGTCCGAAAATCCTTGAGCACGCAGACCACGCCGTAGATACCGGCAAACTGCTCTGCCGCGCCGCAGAGATTCCTCTGGAGGAAATCCGTCGTCTCCCCCGTAAGCCTTGCCATCTCCCCAATATGCGGCGTGACAATCCAGCCCTGCCCCTTATGCGCCAGAAGCCGCCGGGGCTCCTTTGAAAGTAAATTCAGCGCGTCCGCATCCAGCACCACCGGAGTCTTTGCGTTCTCGAGCACCGCGTGCAAAAGCTCGGCCGCCGCTCTTCCCTGACCGAGCCCCGGCCCCACCACTACGGCATCCGCCCAGCGAACCGCCTCCGCAATCTCTGCGGGCTCTACCGTCTCTCCGTAGGTCGTCAGAACTGCCTCCGGAACTGTGGACTGCACGATTACACGGTTCTCCTCTGCCGTCAGCACCCGCACAAGGCCACAGCCGCTCCGGTATGCCGCCCGGGCGCACAGACATGCAGCCCCCGCCATATTCACAGAGCCTGCCGCCACAAGAAGCCTGCCATAGCTTCCCTTGTTGGAGTGAGCCCTGCGGACTGGCAGCTGGAGATCTTTCTTTTCCAGCGCAGCTACTTTGGGCGCTGCGCCGAGGAAGCTCTCCTTAGTGATTCCCATGGGAATGACATGCACCTGCCCGCTGTAATCGCTGCCCGGCCACAGAAACTGGCCAAGTTTGCCAAAGGAGAAGGTGAGCGTATCATCTGCTCGAAAGGCCGCGCCGGGAATTTCCCCGCTGTCCGCCGAGACCCCCGAACTGATATCTACAGCCACCCTCCACGCCTCTGTGCGGTTTGCGCTTTCAAGCAAAGCGGCAAGCTCTCCCTCCACCTTCCGCGAGAGACCGATACCAAACAAGGCGTCGATCAGCAGCTCATAGTCCCCCGTCCCAAAAGTGTCCTCCATGGGGATTCCATAAGCCTGACAGATTTCCTTCTGGATACGGTAGGCCTCAGTCGTCCTGTGTCCCGCCCGCTCTCCCGCTGCATACACTGCCACCCTCCGCCCCTGCTGGGTCAGAAGGCGCGCAATCGCCAGTCCGTCCGCGCCGTTATTGCCGCTTCCACAGAGAATCAGTGCCTTTTCCCATTCCCTTTTACAAGCCTTTTCCAAAGAAAAAAGCTCCCGGACAAAACCGGCCGCCGCCTGCTCCATCAGCACCAGCTCCGGCACATGGAAATGCAGGGACGTGTTTTGATCAAGAAGCTTCATCTCTTTTCCTGATACAAGATACTGCAAATTTACCCCCTTTACGACTCCGTCTGTTCCTCCCCGGACTCCTCTTCCTCTTCATTATTCTGGCTCTCGTATTTCAGATCGAAAATGTCCAGAACCTCGGCGCCTAAAATGTCATGGAGATAGGCATAGATTTCCCGGTTATTGATATCCCGGTTCTGCTTGCGGATAATGTTCTTTTTAAGATCCACGCGAACCTGATTGATCCACTCCTCAATCTCCTTCGACTCCTGCGCATTCACCCGGAGCTTTTCATAAAAATAATCCATACTGAGAAGCATAAGGCTGCCATTATTCTCCTTGATCTGCACGGGAATATCCAAAAGCTCTTCCTCACAGGCTGCCATCTTCTCGTTGGTCTCATCAATTAAACGCTTGCTCTCGTCCAGCTTTTTTTCGCGCGCGGCATCTTTTCGATCGTCCATATTCTGAACAATTCCGCCCATCAGCTTATTCTTGAGCTTCTTTAGCTCCTTCAATTCCGAATTCAGCTTGCCCTGCCTCGCCAATAGCCGGTTGATCTCCGCTTCTCTCTCCTTGATTTCCTCTGTCTTGCCGTGTACTGCAAAGAGTCTGTGCCATTTCTGATCCAGCACAAGGAGCGGCACCTTCTTATCTCTTAACGCCTGTCTAAATTCTTCCTCGCTGTGCATCTCCCACCTCCATTGCTAACTCTTGTTCTTCACAATATTGTAAGACAGCTGCATCAGACTGTCCGACAGATGGACATTCTCAATCACGACCCGGGAATCCGTGAGCTCTATATCCACATGGGCGAAATTCCAGATTGCACAAATGCCAAGGCTGACCAGATGCCTGGCCGTATCGGCCGCATTTTCCTTCGGCAGCGTCAGCGCGGCAATATCGACCTTGCGGCTTTTGCAGAATTCGTCCAGCTCCCGCGTCATATAGATGGGAATCCCGCGGATATTTTTTCCTTCAAGCGCAGGATCCACGTCAAAAAGTGCAATGATGCGAAATCCCAGCCTCTCAAACTTTACATAGTTGGTGATGGCCTGCCCCAGATTTCCAGCCCCCATGACAATAATATTGTGGGTCTGTCCCAGACCCATAATCCTTCCAATCTCATCGTAGAGGGACTGCACGTTGTACCCGTAACCCTGCTGTCCAAATCCTCCGAAATTGTTGAGATCCTGCCGGATCTGGGAAGCTGTCACATGCATCCGGCCGCTCAGATCATTGGAGGATATCCGCTCGATTCCCTCCTCCAGCAAATCCCCCAGATACCGGTAGTAGCGCGGCAGCCGTCTGACGACTGCCTGCGATATCTCCTTTTCCAAAATACCCCTCTCCTTCCACATATTAAAAGCTTTTGGATAATTACAGACTTTCCTCCAGCCTTGCCCGGATTGCCCGGATAAATCCCTCGCTGCTAAGCACCTTAGGATTGTCTATGGTGGTGATGAGGGCGAGATCCTTCGTCATTTCCCCCTCCTCGATTGTTTTTATACAGGCTGCCTCCAGTTTGTCGGCAAAGGCAGACAGCTCCGGGATAGCATCCAGCTCCCCGCGCTTTCTGAGAGCACCGCTCCACGCGAAAATCGTAGCTACCGAGTTCGTGGAGGTCTCCTCCCCCTTTAGGTGCTTATAATAATGCCTCTGCACCGTCCCGTGCGCCGCCTCGTACTCATAGTAGCCCTGCGGTGACACAAGAACCGAGGTCATCATGGCAAGGGAGCCGAAGGCTGAGCTGATCATATCCGACATAACGTCTCCGTCGTAATTCTTGCATGCCCAGATAAAGCCACCCTCTGATTTCATCACACGCGCCACCGCATCGTCAATCAGCGTGTAGAAATACTCAATTCCGGCTTCATCAAAGGCGCCCTTGTAGTCCTTATCAAAAATCTCCTGAAAGATATCCTTGAAGCTGTGGTCATACTTCTTGGAAATCGTATCCTTTGTGGCAAACCACAGATCCTGCTTTGTGTCCAGCGCGTACTTAAAACAGCTGTGGGCAAAGCTCTCAATGGAAGCATTTAGGTTATGCTGCCCCTGAATGATCCCCGCACCGGTGAAATCGTGAATCAGCTCTCTGGTCTCAGTGCCGTCCTTCGCCGTAAATACCAGCTCCGCCCTTCCCTCTCCCGGAATTTTCAGCTCGGAGGCCTTATACACGTCGCCGTATGCATGTCTTGCGATGGTGATGGGCTTTTTCCACGTCCTGACATTCGGCTCTATGCCGCGCACCACAATGGGAGCACGGAACACCGTACCGTCCAGCATTGCCCGGATTGTTCCGTTCGGGCTCTTCCACATCTCCTTTAAATCGTACTCATCCATGCGGGCGGCGTTCGGCGTGATCGTCGCACACTTCACCGCCACGCCGTACTTCTTCGTGGCATTTGCAGAATCCACCGTGACCTGATCGCTGGTACGGTTTCTCTCCTTAAGCCCTAAATCATAATACTCTGTCTTTAGGTCAAGAAAGGGGAGCAGCAGCTCGTCCTTGATCATCTTCCAGAGAATTCTCGTCATCTCATCTCCATCCATCTCAACTAAGGGGGTCGTCATCTGAATCTTTTCCATGTGCTTTCTCCTTTACTAGCCTGATTTTCCCAGCTCATATACATCCATCTGTTATTTTACCAATTCTTATTTTAGAATACAATCCCCAACTCTCACGTTTTTGTGTACAGCCTGCGGCAAAATATTTCTAAAAAATCAGGAACCCTTCGCCCCGCGGGTCATACAATATACTGTAAATAAAAATATTTGGAGGTCACCTATGAGTGATTTAGCTGCAACAAACTGTGGATGCAATACTTCTGATAACGGATGCTGCAATATTATCTGGATCATCCTTCTTCTCTCCTGCTTCTGTGGCAACGGAAGTTCTGTCTTCGGCGGCAATGGCTGCGGCGGAAATGATTCCTGCTGGATCATCATCCTTCTGCTGCTGTGTGGCGGCTGCAACGGAAACGGCGGTATTTTCTAACATATCCACACTAAAGGGAACCGGATCACCGGTTCCCTCTTTTTATAATCAAAGAATATTTACTGCCTGTGGCCACATGGTTTTCTCCGTGCTGCCGCCCTGCTTTCTTTTTTCCATCTGCTGAATAGCCTCCAGAACCTTACATCCCTCCGGCACCGGACGGCTTCTTAAGCATTCTTCATCAATCTCATACACGCTGTTTCCGTCGATGATCAGCTTTCCCATGGGTTACGCTCCTTTTTTCTTTATTTTATGCATACTTTCCCAAAAGGAGCCATAGGATGCATAAAAAAGCATAAGGGTTCTTTATGGAAGAAATCAATACGGCCAATGCTTACGACGAGATGATTGGGACAAGGGATGTACAGATTTTGAAATCCATCGTTCCGTTTCTGGATTACACGGCAAGACGCCAGGCCGCCCTGCTGATTCAGTATCTGGAATTCAAACAGATGCGGAATATATTTTCCAGCAGGGAAAGTTCCATGGCGGCGTGTGCCATCCCGGAGACCCCGGACAGAAGAAGCGCCATACTCGGCGCGATCCGGCAGCACTGTACGCCGAAGGAGCAGGAAACCATCGACACAATTCTAAATCTATTCTGCATCATGGAGAATTATGATACCATATCAGGCCTGTAAGGAGGGAGCATGGACAATTTCTTTAACAATCCGGCCTTTGCCGGCATGAGTGCGGAAAAGCTGCAGTTCCTCATGTCCTTTGCCCAGAAGGATAAACCGAAAAATATGCGGGACATCATGCCCTTTCTTATGGCAAACATGAAGCAGGCAAAGCAGCAGAATCTGGATTTTTCCAAGCCGGAGGTACAGCTCATCTGCGATCTTCTCTGCAAAGACCTGCCCCCGGAACAGCAGGATCGTATGCGAAAGGTCATGGCGCTTATGTCCGGTTCCCAGCCATTTCAGCAATAGGAATCATAAGCAGCTTATCAATCGGGGAAAGGCTTTGGCCTTTCCCGTCTGTACCCTCCAGATATTTTTCCCCGGCAGACTCAAAAATTACATACAGCGTATTTTCGTACACTGCAATTTCCTCCGAGCAGGGCGGCATCTCCACAGTAAGTTCCGGCCTCCCCGGCCTCGTCCCCAGTGCCACCGCAGAGGAATAGCTAAAAATGTAGGAGGACTGATCCCTCCCATAGGAGGAGCTTAAATACACGCGGCCGCTCTCATCAAAGGCGACTCCCTGCACCTTGGAAGGAATCTTGTAATCACTAAGGGATTTCAGCTCATCTGCTGTGCTGTTATAGTGATAGGCGTACATCTTCGAATTCAGAAATGCAGAATGCGTCGCCACCCACAGTCTTCCCCCATAGCAGGTGATACAGCTCGGCGTATTTTTCACGGGATAGGTGTCCACCACCTCTCTGGCGTCAATTACCTCCCCGGTATTTTCGTATGCCATCAGCTCAATAAAATCATAAGAGATGCGCTCCAGGCTCTTCTCGTAGGAGTTGCACACCCAGACATTGCTGCCGTCATATGCAATCCCCCCAAGATGACTGTTTTCGTCCATGCCGAGTGTCACAAGATAATCCCCCGATTCCCGGTCAAAGACCATCAGTTCTCCCATACAGTCATCCTCTGTAGAATAGGAAGTGATCATGGCAAATTCATCGGTCATACAGATTCCCTGCGGGCACTGGGACTCACTGAAAATATGCCGGTTGAGAAAATCCGACTCCCTCGTGTCCGGCATTCCGGGTATGTCGAGCTGGTCGTAAAAGTCAAAATCCAGTTCTTTTAAGAGCACCGTTTTTTTATTTATTTTGCTGTCCATGGAATGGTATTCGTAGTTCATAACAGAGGCAGCATTGTCCACAGTAAAACCCGAAGAGACAGAAACTGTCCCTTCGAGCTTTTTTTCCGCCTGACGCGAACTGATAAAGATGAGAAAAAACATCATACAAAGGATACTAACGACCCTTATGCTATTCTTCGATGTCCACAAGCTTACTTGCCCTCTCTTTGATTTCTTTCTCCGCCACCTCATCCGGAGCCTGCTCATAGCGCGCAAACTCATAGGAGAAGGTTCCGCTTCCGCTGGTCATGGAGCGAAGCTGGGTATTGTAGCCGTACAGCTCCAGATACGGGATATCCGCCGTAATTTCCTGATAGCCGTTCTCCGCGTTCATATTCATCACGCGGCCTCTGCGCTTGTTCAGATCTCCCATGATGTCGCCGGTGTAAGCATCCGGCACAACGACCTTGAGCGTCGCAATGGGCTCAAGCAGCACGGGCTTCGCCTCCATAAAGCCCTTCTTGAATGCCTGCGCCGCCGCTACCTTAAATGCCATCTCGGAGGAATCCACCGGGTGATAGGAGCCGTCATAGAGCACCGCCTTCACGCCGATGACCGGATAAGCCGCAAGCGGCCCGCTTTTTACGGCCTCTGCAATTCCCTTCTCTACCGCCGGGAAATAGTTCTTCGGCACAGCACCGCCCACAACGCACTGGTCAAATACATAGGGCGTATCCAGATCTCCCGATGGCTCAAAAGTCATCTTCACATGTCCGTACTGTCCATGACCGCCGGACTGCTTTTTATATTTGTACTCCACATCGGATTTCTTCCGCAGAGTCTCCCGGAAGGCTACCTTGGGACGCATAAGCTCAATATCGACTTTATATTTATCCAAAAGCATACTCTGCACAATCTCCAGATGCTGGTCGCCCATGCCATATAACAGCGTCTGCCGGTTCTCGCTGTCATTCACATGATTCAGGGTCAGATCCTCCATCAAAAGCTTCTGGATGGCCTGCGAGATCTTATCCTCGTCTCCCTTGTTCTTTGCTTTATAGCGCATAGAAACATAGGGCTTTGAGATGTTCGCCCGAATATAGGCCACCGGGTTGTTTCTCGTGGAAAGGGAATCCGTGGTCATGGTCTTTGTCAGCTTTGCCAGCGCACCGATATCCCCGGCGTGAAGCTCTGCGACCTCCTCTGCTTTATTGCCCCGGAGCACATACAGACGGCCGCTCTTCTCGTCACAGTCTCTGTGATAATTGAACAGCACATCATCAGTCTTTAACACACCGGAATTCACCTTAATCAGGGAGTATTTTCCAATATAAGGATCTACGATTGTCTTAAACACATAGGCGGTCTTCGGCTTTGCAAAGTCATAATTCGCCTGATATACCTCGTTGGTCGTAGTGTTGATTCCGGCGCACTCCCGCTTATCCGGACTCGGAAAGTACTTTACGATATCCGCCATGAGGGTGTACATGCCCCGCGCCATAATGTTGGAGCCCATGAGCACCGGAACGATGGAGCCGTCGATCACGTTCACCCGGAGCGCCTGGCGAATCTCGTCCTCCGAGAACTCCTCGCCTCCAAAATAGCGGTCCATAAACTCCTCGCTGGTCTCCGCCACTGCCTCGAGAAGCGCCTCCCTGCAGATGCCCAGATTCTCCTGCGAGTACTCGGGCACGTCGAATTTGTCCACCGTGCCCTTATCATTCCAGCGCTTTGCTTTCTGCTGTACGACATTGACATAACCCACAAACTGACCGTCCTCCCGGATCGGCAGATGGAAGGGCGCAATCTTTTTGCCGTAGAGCTCCTGCAGATTCTCCACCACCTGCCGGAAGCTGGCATTGTCCACATCCATCTCTGTGACAAAGATCATGCGCGGAAGCTTATACTTCTCGCAGATCTCCCACGCCCGTTTCGTCCCGGTCTCAATGCCCGCCTTGCCGGAAACAACGATGACAGCCGCATCCGCCACGGAAACAGCCTCCTCCACCTCTCCGACGAAATCAAAGTATCCCGGCGCGTCCAAAATATTCACCTTCACATCGCCCCATGGAATCGGGATTAAAGATGTATGAATCGAAAACTGCCGCTTTGTCTCCTCTTTGTCGTAATCGCTGATGGTGTTTCCGTCCGCGACCGTCCCCATCCGGTTCGTCAGCCCGGCCAGATAAGCCATGGCCTCCGCCAGCGAGGTCTTGCCGCAGCCGCCGTGCCCGAGAAGTACTACGTTGCGGATCTTGTCAGTTGTGTAAACATTCATAGAAAAAGCCCTCCTAATATGTAATTATACATTACTGCCCGGCCTTCTCCGGGCATCGATACAATATATAGATATATTGTACTAATATTTTGCTTCTTTTACAACCTTTTTAAACAAAATCACAAATTTTTTCTGAAAGCACGCAAATAAGGATTGCAAATTTGCGATAAGGTGCTATAATAGATTTGTTGTAGGTGATAACGGAAGCATAGCTCAGCCGGGATGAGCGTTCGCCTCACACGCGAAAGGTCAGGGG
>JAMPHB010000003.1:77873-125490 GCA_023663685.1 Blautia sp. | reverse complement strand
TGAATAAAATCTTCTGGAATCTTTCAAGGTTTTCACTGTTCAGTTATCAAGGTTCCGCTGACGCCAAACGATTCTTATTCGACGTAGCTTATTTATAATAGCACGCGTTTTTTTTTAAGTCAACCAAAAAAATGACATTTCTAAAAGAAGTTAAATTATCCCAAAAACACTTAATTATCTAAATAATCTATGTATTTCAAACAAATCAGACAGTATGACATAAAATACAACAAGTTTTCCCGTAAATAGAAGTCGCCCCCGGGGATTTTTTGTCACCCGGGGCACATGATTTTCAAAGCTTCTTATGCATGAACTCCCACAAAGGAACACACACCTACTACGAATTGCTGTGAAGCACGCCTGAGAGCTCCTCCATGCCGGACTGCATATTTTTCATGGATTTTACGATACTCTCCAGACCGGAAACCTGCTCCTCTGTCGCCGCGCTGATGCCCTCCGTGGTGGTCACGGAGCTTCGTGAGATATCCTCCACCCGCTTCATTGCTCCCAGCAGCTGCTCCTTGATCGCGACAATGTCCCCGAGCTCTTCCTTCAACAGATTCGTCGTCCCAATAACATCCTCGGAAAATTCCAGCATCACTCGGAATATTTTGACCGTATCCTTAAGCTGCTCGCTGGAGATATTGACCACTTCACCATTCTGGTCGATTGCCTGATGGGTCTCCTCCACGGTCTCGATGATGTCCTTTAAAATCGCATCGATTTTCTTGGTAGCTTCGGAGGATTCCGCCGAGAGGGAGTTAATCTCATCCGCCACTACGGCAAATCCCTTTCCAGCCTCGCCAGCCCGCGCCGCCTCGATTGCCGCATTCAGGGCAAGAAGGTTGGTCTGGTGCGCAATCTCGCGAATGCTCTCGATTATGCCGCCGATGGAGCTGGATTTGCGGGACAGTTCCTCGACGCCGGACGCCGCAACCTGTGTCGTCTTGATATTCTCCTCGAATTTCTCTGAGAGTGCGCGAATCGCCTGCATTCCCTCGTCGTTTTTGGCTTTCAGTTCCTTCATGGTCTCCACGGTCTGGCTCACCCTGTCCTCAGACATGGCGATCTTGTCGTTGAGCTCGTTAAAGATGAGCAGACTGCTCTCCACTTCGTTGATCTGCGTGTCTGCACTTCCGTTGATCTGCCGCGAAGAGGTCGCAATATCTTCTGTATTGCTCTCAAACTCCCGCAGGGAATTAAAGATATTTTCAGAGGATTCTTCCAGACTGTCAAATGCGGTCTGCACGCTCTGCAGAACATTCTCGGATTCTTTTCCCTGCCCTTCCACAATCTGAAAGAGCGCCGTCGTGCGGTAGACGATGAAAGTACATGCCGCAAAAAGGATGACATAAACAATCCCTACAAAAATCCAGCCAATCAGGCTGTGGAGCTTTAAAAAGCCCGCCGGAAACAGAATCATCAAAAGCGCATTGATTACGATGGTCAGGACGGTGCTCGTCCGAAGCAGCCGGTGTGAATAATAGGGCACCAAAAGAAGCGTCGTTACAAAATAGTAGTGTGTCAGACAGACATAGCTGTCGCTGGTCGGGGTACTACAGACCGCCGTTGTAATCGCGCCCATGACCGGAGGAATGCAGGCGTACACATACTTTGCGTACCCCCCCAATCTATTTTCGAGCAGCCTGGTGACGACCGCCGCCACGCAGGAAAAGAGGAAAATGCACTCCCTGATTCCGCCATTTAAAAATATCATTACAAATCCAAAACCTGCCAGTCCTACTACCAGTATGTAGATAAATAAAATTGTGTTGATCAGTTTCTCCTCGTTTCCTGCCTTCCTTGTCTGCATAAGTCCTTCTCCTTTTTGTCTTTTTAATGAGTAAATATTTTCTGTTACATGCCCTGCACTGCCGTAAGCGCTTCCCTCACGTTGCTGACGCCGATCAGTCGGATGCCGTCAATCCGCCGCAGCGCGTCCGCGCATACCTGCGGTAAAATACAGCTTACAAAGCCCAGCTTTTTTGCCTCAACGACTCTTTGTTCCGCCATGCTGACGCCCCGCACTTCGCCGCTCAGTCCTACCTCGCCAAAGCAGATCGTCCTCTCGTCGATGGTCAGATCCAGCTTGCTCGAGAGAACCGCCAGCACGATGCCAAGGTCGATGGCGGGCTCCGTCATGCGGATCCCCCCCGCGATATTTACATAAGCGTCGCAATCTGAGAGCTGCAGCCCCAGACGCTTTTCCAAAACTGCCATAAGCAGATTGATCCGGTTGTAGTCTGTCCCGGTGGCAGTGCGCCTCGGATTGTTAAAAAAGCTGTGGCACACAAGCGCCTGTATCTCTATGAGTATCGGGCGGCTGCCCTCCATGGAGCAGGCGACCACCGAGCCTGAGGCGTCCTTCGGCTTGCCGCTCAACATGTATTCCGAGGGATTTTCCACCTCCACAAGTCCTTCTGTGCGCATCTCAAACACGCCGATCTCGTTTGTGGAGCCGAAGCGGTTCTTGACGCCCCGCAAAATCCGGTAGCTCTCGTGCCGGTCTCCCTCGAAATAGAGTACCGTGTCCACCATATGCTCTAAGACCCGGGGGCCTGCCACCACTCCCTCCTTCGTCACATGGCCGACGATAAATACCGAGATTCCCATCCCCTTCGCAATCCGAAGGAGCACGCCGGTTGCCTCCCGCACCTGGGAGACGCTGCCCGGCGCGGAGCCCACTGCCTCGCTGTACATGGTCTGGATACTGTCCACGATCACAAAACCGGGCTTTTTCCTCTCGATCACATTCTGTACGAGCTCCAGATTCGTCTCACATAAGAGCTCTAAGGAATCGGAAAAGTCTCCGATACGCTCCGCCCGCAGCTTGATCTGCTGCAGGGATTCCTCCCCGGATATGTACAATACTGAAAGCCTCTGGGCTGAGAGCTTCCTGCACACCTGAAGCAGAAGGGTGGATTTTCCGATGCCCGGATCTCCTCCCACCAGCACAAGGGAACCCTTCACAATCCCCCCGCCCAGCACCCGGTCTAATTCCGGCAGCCCGGTGCCGGTTCTGGTCTCGTCCCTTGCGTGGATCGCTGACAGGGGAAGCGGGACAGCTTCCGTCTCCTGCTTAATCTTTCCGGCGCCGCCCGTGCTCTTTTTTTCCACGACCTCCTCCACGAAGGTGTTCCACTCCTTACAGCCCGGGCACTGCCCCATCCATTTTGCCGATTCAAAGCCGCAGCTCTGGCAAAAGTAAACGCTTTTTTTCACGATCTGCGCTCCACCCGGATTGCGACAGCATCTGCACCCTCCAGCTCCACGGAAAGACTCAGCTTTCCACCGAGATTCGTCTTCATCACGCCTGCGGAAGCCCCGTCCACGGTGATCTCGTACTCTGTCGCCTCGGAAAGCTCCAGCGTGATCTGTGCGTCCTCCGGCCCCTCGACCGCAAACTCTACCACATCCGCCGTCTGCCGGAATCCGGTCACTGACGTGCCCGGAACAGACTCGTAGGCAAACAGTCCGTTGCGCTCCAGCTTCGTAATCTCCTTAAAGGTCTTCACCTTGTAAATATCCCCGTGAAACTCGTAATTGTCCAGCTTCGCTTTGGAGGAAAGCGTATAATCCCCAAAGCTGATCGTTCCATTCTCCTCTGTCCGAATTAGTTCGCTGATTGCCGCCATTTTGTAATCTCCTTTGTATTTTGTGCTTGATGTAAATGAGAAGATGTCTCTTCCTGTCAAAAATTATAACATTTTTTCATGCCTTTGTCACGACGATTTTCTTTTCCCGCGTGGTCACGACAGCTTTGTCCCCGGCGGCCAGATTCCCCTGTATGATTTCCTCCGCCAGACGATCCTCCACTTCCTCCTGCAGCTTTCTGCGCAGCGGTCTCGCACCGTATTTTTTGTCGTATGCCTTTTCTACGATCCACGCCTTCGCGGAATCCCGCACGGACACCTCGATCTGCAGCTGTTCCCTGCAGCGGCGGATAATATCCTGCGCAAGCAGGGTGACGATCTGCTTCAAATCGTCCTTATTCAGCGCGCGGAACACGATCGTCTCGTCAATCCGGTTTAAAAATTCCGGACGGAAAATGCGCTTGACCTCCTCCATCACGCTGTTTTTCATTATCTCGTGATCCTTTTTGGCGTCCTCCGCCGCTCCAAAGCCCAGCTTCTTCGGCTCGACGATCGACTGGGCTCCCGCGTTGCTCGTCATAATGATAATCGTATTTTTAAAATCCACCCTCCGTCCCTGGGAGTCGGTGATATGCCCGTCGTCCAGCACCTGAAGCAGGATGTTAAACACGTCCGGGTGCGCTTTTTCAATCTCGTCAAAGAGAATCACGGAGTAGGGATTGCGCCGCACCTTCTCGCTGAGCTGTCCGCCCTCCTCGTGTCCCACATAGCCCGGCGGCGAGCCAATCATCCTGGAGACACTGTGCTTCTCCATATACTCCGACATATCGACCCGTATCATGGCCTCCTCGTTGCCGAAAACCGCCTCCGCCAGCGCCTTGGACACTTCGGTTTTGCCCACGCCGGTGGGGCCTAAGAACAAAAAGGAGCCGATGGGCCGTCGTGGATCCTTTAGGCCGACACGCCCTCTCCTGACAGCCTTTGCCACGGCAGAGACGGCCTCCTCCTGACCGATGACGCGCTTGTGAAGTGTCGCCTCCAGCTTTTGCAGGCGCACCGCCTCGCTCTCTGTCAGGCGGTTTACCGGAATCTTTGTCCAGCCCGCCACGACATCCGCAATCTCATTCTCTCCCACTACTGTTGCTCTTGATCTGGGGGAGCGGTAAAGCTTTTTGTTCTGCTTTTCCAGCCTGCCGGTCAGTGCATCCCTCTGCTCTTTTTTCTGTCTTGCCAGCTCAATGTCCCCGTCCTTTAAAGCCGCCTCGATATCCAGCTCCAGCTGGTCGATCTCTCCGCGCAGCCTGCCGCGCTCTCCGCTGCCCTGCACCTGCCCCAGCCGCGCCTTCGCCGCGGCCTCATCCAGCAGGTCAATGGCCTTATCCGGCAAAAAGCGGTCGCCCACATACCTTGCGGACATGCGCACCGCCGCCTCCACACCCTCATCGGTAATCTGTACATGGTGATGCCGCTCGTAGAGCCCTTTTAAGCCGCGCAGGATCTCTATGGATTCTTCCTCCGTGGGCTCCTCCACCTGCACCGGCTGAAAACGGCGCTCCAGCGCTGCATCTTTTTCTACATATTTGCGGTACTCCTCAATGGTGGTCGCTCCGATCACTTGTACCTCGCCCCGGGCAAGCGCAGGCTTTAAAATGTTCGAGGCATCCAGCGACCCTTCCGCGCCGCCTGCGCCGATGATTGTGTGGAGCTCGTCGATAAACAAAAGCACGTTGCCGGAGGCAGACACTTCATTGATGACGCGCTTGATGCGCTCCTCAAATTCCCCCCTGTATTTGGAGCGGGCAACCAGCCCGGACATGTCAAGGGATACCAGACGCTTTCCCGCAAGGATATCCGGCACGGTATTGTTCACAAGGCTCTGGGCAATCCCCTCCACTATGGCCGTTTTTCCTACGCCGGGTTCTCCGATCAGGCAGGGATTGTTCTTCCCTCTGCGGCATAAAATCTGCATCACGCGCTGCGTCTCCGCCGTCCTCCCGATCACCGGATCCAAAAGGCCATCCTCCGCCATGGCGGTTAAATCCCTCGAAAACTGATCCAGCGTCGGCGTCGCGGAATCCGCTCCCGACTCCATTCTTCCCCGCACAATCTCTTCACGGTATCTCGCCGGATCCTCGCCCATCGCCGCCAGAATCTCCACTAACAGCTTCTGGGGATTGACTCCCATGGTATTTAAAAGCCGGGAGGCCGCACAGTCCCCCTCCTTCACCATCGCAATGAGCAGATGCTCTGTCCCCGTCTCGCGGCTGTGAAAACGCTCTGCCTCCTCCCCTGCCCTCTCTAAAAGAGCCTGGGTACGGGGCGTGTAGCCGTCTCTCTCCTCTACTGCCACCGCATCTCCCGGGGAAATCAGCTGCTCGATGAGTTCAAGGAGCCTTGAAAGCTCCACGCCTGCGGCCATCAGCACCTCCGCCGCGACCCCGGTTCCCTCCTTCATCAGTCCCGCCAGAATGTGCTCTGTTCCCACATAGTTGCAGCCCATCGACCGGGACAGGCGGTTTGCAAAGCTCAGGGCTTTTTTTGCCTTATCGGTATATGATTTCAAAGTGGTATGCCTCCTATTTCCATTCTTCTATAAATCTATAAATTCCAGATCCTCGTCCTCCTCCTTCACGCTGCCCCGTCTGCGGACTGCCAGCACCGCAATGACAATGAGCAGAAGGATGATCACGATCGCCCCGATTCCCAGTATCCATGTATTCTGCGTCTTTAGCCGTGCCAGCTCGCCGTTATCCTCCTCCGGCGCTGTCACAGCCTCTGTGGAGGGCTCTGCCGTCTCCGCCGGAGCCTGCTGCGTCTCCTTCTCTATATAGCGCATATAGGTCAGCTCCTCCGTGTCCAGCTCATACCAGCCTTCTGTCCCCGACTGGTTCACACCGTAAAAGAGCACGCGCCCGTCCTCCGCCGGAAACCATGCGTCTATCGTCCCACGCTCCGCCAGTCTGCAGGTTCCCATCGTATAGCCTGCGGGCGCATTTTTATCCCCCTCCGGCAGCACGATCACAAAACCGGCCTCCGCGTGCAGACACACATAATCGTATGCCTCATAGGGACTGTCCCCCAGCAGGTACAGTTTTCCCTGCCCGCCGTCCTCCTGTGTCAGGTAGACCAGGCGCAGACTTCCCCCCGCAAAGCTGTCCACCAGACAGGGGTAAATGTTGTCCCACAGAGAAATCTCCGACACCGAAAAACCCTCGGGAACCGCTTCCTGCGGAATCTCCTGCGCGGGATAGAAGTTTTGGGAATTTACCACATAGCAGGGCTCGCCCTCCGGCTCTGAAACCTCCACTTCCGGCGCGTCCTCCGGCCCGCTCTCTCCCTCGGCCGTTCTCGTCACCGTGATGGTGTAAGTCGCGGTAACGCCGTTCTCCGCCTTCACTACAATCTGAATCCGGTTCTCTCCTACCTTTAAGTTTTCCCCGCCCTCTACGGACGTAATCGTCGCTTTTGCATTGCTGGTCTTTGCGCTGACTACCACAGATGTCACGCTGTAGTCCACCGTGGCGGTATAATTGACCACATTGTACTGAAACGCAGGCGAGAGCTTCCCCGCAGAGAGTGTCAGGGAGGACAGGGAATTGTCCGCAGACTTACTGCCGCTCTCCCCTCCGTCCTTTTCTTTGCCGTCGTCTTTTTCGTCTGGTTTATTATTTGTCGATCCGCCGGAATTATTACTGCCCGTCTCATTTTTGACCCGCACAGAGGCGGATGCCCCGCCGAGGGTCACCTGATCCCCCTCCTGGTTGCCCGCCACAGGAGCCGAGACGGAAAAGGTGGCGTTGCCCGCCGCCTGCGCCTTAAATTTCATGGTTCCGGTGGTTTTGGTGTCGGTGCTCCCATAGCCGCCCAGCGTCATGGACACCGTGCCGCCGTTGGCATTGGCCGTCTCCGAAGCAGATGTAAAGGAAAAAATGTCGTTCGGGTAGGTCACATTCACGGTGGCCGACACCCCTGCCGGTACTGTGATGGACACCGTTACACTGTCCCCGATCTTCACAGAGGAGGCGCTGACAGAGAGGGACAGAGAGTCCGCCCGCACCTCACTCTCCGGAAACAGTATACCGGCAAACAGTACCAGCGCAAAAAGGAGCGCCATGCCACCGCCACTTCTATGTATATTCCTTCGTATTCTATTCATGTGTCTTCCTTTCCGTTTGTGTGGGCACTAATCCTGCTTGATCTTGGTAAGCCCCAGCGCGTGTCTGTTTATAAATATCATATCCAGCACATTGACGCCGTCATTTGCACGGTTGGCGTCCGCGGCCTTTAAATAACAGCCGGACAGCTTGGAGAGTCCCAAAATGTGCCGGTTCACCTTAATCATATCCAGCACATTGATCTCGCCGTCCCCGTTGACGTCCCCGTACACTACGATCTTGTAGGAAGCCGTGACCTTTCCGCTGGCGTCGAGCACCTCCAGCGTATTGCCGGTTGCGACCTTCCCGGTGACCTCCCCGCCGTCTGTTCCCGTGAGCTTTACTGTCCCGTTTGCGGCGCTCACATTCTTGAGAAACGCAGCCGCTTTTACCCCGGGGGAAAGTCCCGTGATGTATTTGCTTCCCACTTTGTACTTCGCGGAGGTGAGCGCTGCCGCCGCTTCCTGCTGCACCACTGTAAGCGTGTAAGTCTTTGCGTTTCCGCTGCCCGACGTACAGACAATCTCTATCGTGTTGGTTCCGGCATTCAGCTGGATGCTTCCGGTTCCCGTAATCTTTGAAGTGCCTGCCACCGCAGAGGCGGAGACGTCGATTGACTTCACTCCCGCATCCACAACCAGCGAGTATTTCTCCGTCGCCCCGTCAAAGCTCGGGGTCAGCGAATATCCTGCGACCACAAGGGTCTTTAAATAGTTGTTCGGATTCCCCACAGCCGTAAAAACCACCGCATTTTCCGGCATGTTATTGTACACCGGGATGCGGAACACAAATGCCTGCTGTTTGTCACTGTAGCCCTCGCCCAGCTTTTTCCCCTCGGTGATGGCCGCCGTCACGTTGGTCATATACTGGTGGGAATAAAGAGAGGCCGTGTTGACCACATTGAATTTCTGAAAATACAGGGTATCCTGCCCCACGGATATATAGTTTTTGGCAAGGATCTGCGCGCCTCCCAGAAGCGCCTTGTAGCGGCTGTCCCAGCCCGCCTTTTTCGCATAATCCAGCCCGTTTTTAATAACGAGGGAGGAGGTCACGCCGGAGGCTCCCACATTGAAGTAATTGTAGTAGCCCTCATACCCGCTGTAAACGCCGGAGATCAGGGAGCTTGTCCCCTTAAGTCCCTGCTCCTGACGGACTCTGGATGCCAGATGGTAGGGACTCACGCCGGTCTCTTTTCCAATCGCGACAAAAGCCTCGGCGTAATCCAGCACCGTGCCGTCCGCTTCCTTCACCGGAGTCTCCATAAAGGTACCTTTTAAAATCGACTCCACGCCCTCCTTTGTCTGCGTATCGCTGTAGCTTAAACGCTCATACTGGAAAATGCCGGTCTCGTCCAAAAAATTTCTCGGATCCATACAGTAGGCAATGTAATCGCTGCCAGCTCCCACCCATGTGGAGCCGTCGTACACCGTCCATGTGTTGGTGTACCAGTCATAGGCTCCCTCGGTGGTGGATTTCCTTGCGTCGTCCCCGCTCTTTGGTACCAGATTAAAGCCGTTCCGGCTCTCCATCTGTACCACGGTGCTCCACTCCAGCCCGGTATTTACCGCCTCGAACTGCCACGCTGGATACTTTTCATGCAAAACCGCCAGGCCTGCCGCATAGCTGTCCGGAAATCCCAGCGCCTGCAGCTGCGAAATATAGGCAGTATCGGCTGCCTTTGCCATACCTCCCCAGCCGAAGGCCCCACTTGTAAGAATAAGCGCCGCCGCAAGCAGCATCGCCGGGACGCGCACTCTCAGGTTCTTTCTCATACTCTGTATTCCTTAATTCTTTATTTTCCCTTTTTGACCTTCTTGGACTCCCTGCCGCGAAGATTGTATTTCGTGGCATATTCCTCAAAACAGTCGAGATAGTTTTCGTTCTTCATCTCCCGCACACTTCGCAGATATTCATGCGTATCCAGCTCTGTCATCTCGGATTCGATCACCGCCACCGCCACATTGGAACAGTGGGCGGCAATACGCTCCAGATTAGTCAGAAGATCGTTGAAGGCAAAGCCCTGCTTGATCTCACATTTTCCCTCCCGGAGACGCTTGACATGGTGGTTCTTTAGATCGTTGCAGAGTATGCCTATCAGCTCCCGCAGGGGCTCTACACGCGCCGCCAGCGAAAGATCGTCCTCACAGAAGGCTCCCACCGTCAGATCCACGATCTCCTTCACCGCACTCTCCAGTACATCCAGCTCATACTCGGCGGAATCGGAAAAGGATACCTTTTTCTCCGCCAGCTCCTTCCCCACGCCGGAAATATTCACCGCGTGGTCGCCCAGACGCTCAAAATCGCTGATGGTGTGCAAAAATTTGGACACCTGTTTCGTCTGGGTCATGGACATCTCGTGTCCGGTGAGCTGCATCAGATAAGTGCCGAGCTTGTCCTCATACTTGTCGATTAAGTTCTCCTTCTCCTGCACCTTGCGGTACTTGTCCTCTGAGTAATCCTCAAGCAGCGAGAGCGCCCGCAGGATATTTTTTCTTGACTTTTTCGCCATGCCGTTCATGGCTGTGTGGCTCTGGGCAATCGCGAGGGCGGGATACACCAGGAAACGCTCCTCCAGAAGATCGAAATCCGCCTGCTCCTCCATATCCTCCGGGGTATCCTTCACCAGCTTAAACACCAGCTTTTCGATCTGACGGATAAAGGGAATCAGAAGCAGAATCGTCGCCAGACGGAACACGGAATTCATCAGCGCGATCGTCACCGGGCGCATCACATGATCCAAAAATGTAAAATGCACAAAGGCGTTCACCGTGTAAAATGTGACCGACCAGAACAGCATTCCAAAAAGGTCGTTCAGCAGATAGATGAGGGCTGTGCGCTTACCGTTTTTGTTCGTCCCGATGGAGGACAAAAGCACCGGGCAGGCCGCACCCACGCCTATTCCCATCGTGATGGGGAGTGCCGCCGCAAAGGTGATATTTCCGGTCACAGACAGCGCCTGCAGAATACCGACAGAGGCCGAAGCGCTCTGCAGCACCGCCGTGAACAGAATTCCCACCAGGATTCCTAAGAACGGGTTGGAGAACATGGTCAGCATATTGACAAAGGCCTCCTCCTCCTTGAGGGGAGCCACCGCGCCGCTCATGGTCTGCATCCCCACCATCAGAATGGCGAAGCCCAGCATAATATCGCCCACATTTTTGTAGGCCGTCCGCTTGGTAAACATCTTGAAAATAATTCCAATGATCGCCACGATCGCTGAGATCGTAGCTGTGGAGAGCATCTGCGCAACACCCTCGCTGCCCTCGATGTAGGACAGACAGAGAATCCAGCCCGTCACGCTGGTGCCGATGTTCGCCCCCATGATGATTCCGATTGCCTGCGCGACCTTCATCATTCCGGAATTTACAAAGCCGACCACCATGACGGTAGTCGCGGAGGAGGACTGGATGATCGCGGTAACGACCGTGCCGAGCAACACTCCCTTGAGCGGCGTGTTGGTGAGCTTGTAGAGCACAAGCTCAAGCTTATCTCCCGCCGCCCGCTTGAGTCCGTCCCCCATCAGGGACATTCCAAAGAGAAAGAGCGCGACCCCGGAAAGCAGGGAGAGGATAATTGTAAAACCATTCATATGTACTACCTGTCCCCCTTAACTGAACCACGACCGGATCGTGTTAAAAAGATTCTCAAAAAAGTTCTTGATGCTCTCAAAAAAGCCCCCGTTATTTTTCACTGCATCGTTAAGCTGGTCTACAAGCTTTGACGCCTGATCCGCGATCTTATCCCAGTCTAAATCCAGATCCTTAAGCTTCTCTAAAAGCTCTAAAAGCTTCTCCTTGTCCGCCTCCGTGATCTCAATGTGATAATTTTTCGCGGCGTCCTCGATAGCCGCCCGTATATCCTCTGTGCCCTCCAGCTCACCTCTGGCGATACGCCCTTTCAGGTCGGCGATCATCGCCTCCACATCCTCGGCGTCCCCGCCGATGCTCTCCTCCAGCTCGCCGGTAGTCACCAGCTCGTCCATCGCCGCATCCACGACCGCCTCGTCCAGCGACTCCCCCGTAAGCTCCTCGTATGCCTTAAAGGTTCCGACGAGAGCCGCCGTGCCGGAAATCGGAAAAGGCCCCGCCACGATGATGCTCGCGTCCACAATCCCTGCCGTGGCGAGGGCGTTTTTGTACATACCCACGGTACAGTAATTGATATTGTAGGTGGAGATGCTGACGCCTGCCCCCTCCTCCTCCAGACAGATAAACACAGAGGAAAGGGCGCGGGTACCGATCTTCTCCTTCGGCACATACGCATCCAGATAGGTGTGCTCCTCGGAATTGTTCACATAGGCTACGTCGTAAAGGTCAAAATCCTCCGCCCGTATCCCCATCAGATCCAGCACCGTGTGCTGCTCGTCCGCCGAAAGATCCGCCCCCAGCGCAAGATAGGGCTTATCCTCCTGCGTGATAATGACTCCGTCCCCCGCATCTGCGGTATTCTCTATCTCCGTCCCATAGGCCGCCGCCGGAGCCGCGCAGAACATAAGCGCGGCCAAAAGCAGCGAAAACAGTCTCTTTTTCATGGTTTTTCCTCCCATTCTTATTCGTAGCGGTAGCGGATTGTAAATGTCCCGTCCTCAAACGCAACATCCGCCATGGCTCCGCTGACCACCGGCATCATCGGCGACAGGTGGCCGATGTCCAGATCCATAATGACGGGCACCCCATACTCCTTTAGAAGCGCTGTCACCGCCTCATAGTGGTCGATGCCGAACATCTCCTGCCCAAAGCACAGCGGGCGTCCAAAAAGAAAGCCTCTCAGATGGGAAAACCAGCCTGCATTTTTCATTTCCCAGATAGCCCGCCGAATGGACATGACGTTCAGATCGCAGGCCTCTAAAAACCAGATGATGCCGTCCTTCGCATATCGCTCATTGAAATCCTTTACCCTGTCAAACCGCGTGCCCAGAAGATTCACCAGACAGTCCATGCAGCCGCCGACCAGCCTCCCCTGCATATGCACGTCCTTCTCCGGGAAGGAACGGATCACCACCGGCTCTGTCACGTTGTAGGGCGCAAGCGGCTCCTCCTCCGTCTTAAGGCTCTCCCTCTCCCAAAGGTCGTAATTAGAAAATGTGTCCTTCCTGCCGCAAAGCAGGTCAAAAGCGTCCTGCACCGACGGATGCAGCGGCTCCATGCCGAATGCCGATGCGCAGGGGCCGTAGATTGCCGCCGTGTCGCAGAGCGTCGTTGAAAGAAAGGTAAAATTCGTGTTGTCAGAAAATCCCATATACCACTTGGGCTTCGCTTTCGCGACTGCCTCAAAATCAATGTAGGGAACCACCTCGCACATCAGCTCTCCGCCTCCGCAGGAGATGATGGCGTCGTTCTCCTCCCCCAGATAGCTCTCGTTCAGCTCTTTTCCGCAGAGCTCCGGGGTATTGCTGATTCCCACGCCAAGCTCCACCAGACAGTTGGGGCCGAGCTGTGTCTGATAGCCCGCCGCATGGAATTTGTCGATTGCGTGCATAAACGCAGTATAGTACGGCTCTACGGCACACCCATAGGAGGGGGCGACAAAACCGATCGTGCCGTTTTTATGAAGAAATTGTGGATAACGCATAGCTACCTCCTTATATATCCCATACTAAACGAAAATCCCTCATACTGCAAGCAAGACTTAAAAAAAAGTAACAACAAAAATTTCCATGCCCGATTTTTCAGTTTTTCTTGCACTTGGCCGCCAAAACCTCTACAATAATGTATACATACGAAGCGAGAAAGGACGGAATATTCCCATGAAGCACAAAAATTGTCTGGTTGCCCAGTCAGGAGGCCCCACCGCGGCCATCAACGCGAGCCTTGCGGGGATCATCGCGGGCGTCTCCTCCTCCGGCTGCTACGAGGTCTGCTATGGCGCGGTCAACGGCATTCTTGGCATTTTAAATGAAAATTACCTGAATCTCACCGGGACGATCGCCCAGGCCGGCTGCATGGACCGCCTGATTTCCACTCCGGCGATGTATCTGGGCTCCTGCCGCCACCGTCTCCCGGATTACCGTGTGGACGCTGCTCCCTACCGGCAGATTTTCGGCCAGCTTGAGAGACTGGATATCGGAGCCTTTTTCTATATCGGCGGCAACGATTCCATGGACACAGTCCTAAAGCTGTCACAGTACGCTGCAGAGACCGGAAGCGATATCCGTATCCTCGGCGTTCCCAAAACCATCGACAACGATCTGTGCAATACAGACCACACGCCGGGCTTTGGCTCCGCCGCAAAATACATTGCAGGCACCATGCTCGAGGTTGCCCACGACACTTTTATCTATCCGGTGAAGAGCGTCACCATCGTGGAGATTATGGGGAGGGACGCAGGCTGGCTCACCGCCGCCAGCGCACTGGCGCGCAACAGCTACAACAGGGCGCCCCACCTCCTCTATCTGCCGGAGGTTCCCTTCGATTCCGCCCGCTTTTTGGAGGATATCCGGGAAAGCTTTGCGACAGACAACAATGTGATCGTTGCCGTCTCTGAAGGAGTGCGGGATATCGCAGGCAATTATATTGCCGCCAGCGCCGCCGCCGACCAGTTCGGACACCGGCAGCTCTCCGGGGCGGGAAAGATGCTGGAATATCTGGTGGCTGAGAATCTCGGCGTCAAGGTGCGCTCGGTGGAGATCAACGTGCTCCAGCGCTGTGCCGCCCACATGGCGAGCGCTGTAGACCTAAAGGAGAGCTTTTCCCTCGGGGAGTATGCCGTGACTCTCGCCAGACAGGGCATCACCGCCTCCATGGCAACCATACAGAGGCTTTCCGATTCGCCCTACACAACGGGCTTCTCCCATGCGCCGATTACCGGAATAGCCAACGAGGCGAAGACCATCCCGCGGGAGTGGATCAACGAGGCCGGAAACGACGTTACGCCGGAGCTGCTCTCCTATCTGCGTCCCCTGATCCAGGGGGAGACCGCTGTGGAGTATGAAGACGGCATCCCACGCTATATGCCGGTACCGCATTTAAAGCCTAAAAGCTGATTTTGGGACATATATTGATATTACAAGCAAATGCAAGGGAGCAAACTATGGCTACAAAATCTACACATAAAAAAAAGAAGGTTCCGGGGGGAATCGTTATCGCCCTGGCGCTGACCCTCTCGGCGGTGCTGGGCGGCTATATCGGAGGCGCGGTCTACTACAAAAATCATTTCTTTCCGAACACTACTGTGGGGGACGTCTCCTGCGGCAACCAGACAGCCGCCAGCGTCGAGGTCAAAAACATTGCAAACGGCAGCGACTATCTGCTCACGATCCTCGACCGCAGAGGTGACAAATACCACATCGCGGGCATGGATTTTGACTACGCATACAACAAAAAGGGCGAGGAACTGGCCATTTTAAACAGCCAGTCATTTCTCGCCTGGCCGGCAGAGCTCTTCCGCCCCCATCATTATGACATGGAACGCTCCTTTACCTACGACAGTGCAAAGCTAAAGACTCTGGTGGATGGTCTTGCTCTTTTTTCTGAGGATTTGCTTGAGGCTCCCCAAAATGCCTACCTGGACATCACCGAGAGCGGCTATCAGGTGGTGGAGGAGCAGAAGGGCAACACCCCCATCGCAGAAAATGTGCTCTCCGCCGTTGTAGAAGCGATCGACAATCAGGAGGACTCCCTGCTTTTATCCGACGACTGTTATGTGGCTCCCGAAATCACGACGGAGGACGAGAGCCTGAAGAACGCCATTGCACAGCTCGACACCTACACCTCCTCCACGATCCACTACGAGATCGACGGGGTGGACGAGAAGCTGACCTCCACAAAGATTCTCTCCATGCTGGAGGTCTCGGAGGACGGCGGGGTGACGGTGAACGAGGAAAAGGTCGAGCGCTTTGTCCAGTATATGGCCAGCACCTACAACACCTACGGAGACGTCCGCGAATTTAAAACCAGCGAGGGCGACACGGTAAAAATCGGCGGCGGCGACTACGGCTGGGTCATAAACAAGACCGGCGAAAAGGCGCAGATTCTCGCCGATCTCGCGGGGGGCGTGCCCGTCAGCCGCGAACCCGTATACGAACAGCGTGCCATCCAGAGCGGACTGGACGATATCGGCGATTCCTATGTGGAGATTGACTACACGAACCAGCATCTATGGTATTACAAGGATGGGGAGCTTGTGGTGGACACGGACATCGTTTCCGGCAATGTCAGCCGCGGCAACGGTTCCCCTGACGGTGTGTTCAAGATTGTCTACTGCCAGAGAGACGCTACGCTGATAGGCGAAGATTACGCTTCAAGCGTGAAGTATTTCATGCCCTTCGCCTACAATGTAGGCATTCACGATGCGGACTGGCGCAACAAATTCGGCGGGGAGATTTACAAGACCAGCGGCTCCCACGGCTGTATCAATGTGCCGGAGAAAGCTGCAAAGACCATCATTGACGCCATTGATCTGGGAACGCCGGTGATTGCCTATTACAGAGAGCCTGTGAAGCTCACCGCGGAGAACGCGAAGATTTCCAACGCGTATTCCTATGTCGATCCAGAAAAGGAAGACTGATGCGGCGCAGGGAGGGATACCCCTCCCTACGAGGCAAACTGGCTGTTGTAGAGCTTTGCATAAAACCCATTCTGCGCAAGCAGCGTCTCGTGGTTTCCCTGCTCGATGATTTTTCCGTCGCGCATCACAAGAATCACGTCCGCCTCCCGTATCGTGGAGAGACGGTGGGCGACGATAAAACTGGTTCTCCCCTCCATCATCGCGAGAAACGCCTTTTGAATCCGGATTTCCGTGCGGGTATCTATGGAGGAAGTCGCCTCGTCCAGAATCAGCATCGGAGGCAGGCAGAGCATCACCCTTGCGATGCATAAAAGCTGCTTCTGCCCCTGCGACAGATTACCGCCATCCTCACCAATCTGCGTATCATAGCCCTGCGGAAGACGCTTGATAAAGCTGTGGGCGTGAGCCGCCTTCGCCGCCGCAACGACCTCCTCGTCCGCAGCCCCGGGCTTTCCCATGCGGATATTGTCCCTGATCGTGCCCTTTTTCAGCCACGTCTCCTGAAGCACCATGCCATAGCAGCTCCTTAAGCTGCTTCTCGTCACGTCCATAATGTCCTGCCCACTCACCAGAATCTTCCCGGAATCCACATCGTAAAAGCGCATCAGCAGATTGATGAGCGTCGTCTTGCCACAGCCCGTTGGGCCGACAATCGCAATCCTCTGCCCCGGCGTCACCTGCAGAGTAAAGTCCTCGATCAGCTTTTTGCCGGGCACATAGGAAAAATATACATGGGATATATCCACATGCCCGTCCGCCACAAGCTGCCGCGTGCCCTTCTCTGTCTCCGGGGGCTCCTCGATCAGCTCAAAAATGCGGGCTGCGCAGGCTAAAGCATTCTGCAGCTCCGTGACCACGCCGGATATTTCATTGAAGGGTTTCGTGTACTGGTTCGCGTAGGATAAAAAGCAGGAAAGATTTCCTACGGAAAAAACTCCGTGGGTCAAAATGACGGACACCGCCCCCACGATTCCGACCGAGGCATAAACCAGCGAGTTGATAAAGCGGGTGCAGGGATTCACCAGACTGGAGAAAAAAATCGCCCGCAGAGAGCAGGCCCTGAGCCTTTCGTTGATCTCATCAAACTCCTCCAGCGCCTCGTCCTCATGCCCAAAGGCCTGCACCACCTTCTGATTTCCTACCATCTCCTCCACCAGCGCCGTCTGTTCTCCCCTCGTGCTCGACTGGAGCTGGAACATGGAGTAAGTCTTTTTTGCGATAAAGCTGGCCACAAACAGCGACAGGGGCGTCAGAACCACGACCACCAGCGTAATTTTCCCGTCGATCGACAGCATGAAAAGCAGAGTCCCCACAATGGTCGCCAGCCCCGTAAAAAGCTGGGTAAAGCCCATGAGAAGTCCCTCCGCGAAGGTGTCCACATCCGCGATGATCCGGCTTACCAGATCCCCGTGGGAATGGCTGTCCAGATAGCTTAAGGGCAAATGCTCCAGCTTTTCAAAGGCGTCCCTGCGGATATCCCTCACAATGCTGTAAGTCATGCGGTTGTTGCACAGATTCATAATCCACTGCGCCGCCGCCGTGCCCGCAATCACCACAAGCCCCTGCCGGATGATTGCAAATATCCCGTCGAAATCCACCTGCCCCTTTTCAAGAATCAGGTCAATGGCACGCCCGGTCAGAATCGGGAAATAGAGGGTCAGTGCCACTGTGACAGTGGCGAGAAGAATGGAAAACACCAGCAGCGGAAGGTAGCGCTTCATATAACGAAATACCTTGTTCAGCGTGACAAGCTGTCCCTTCGCCTTTTGCCTTTTTTCTTTGTTATCTGCCACTCAGCGCACCTCCTGCCTCTGCAAATCCTCTTTTTTGAACTGGGACTCATAGATCTCCCGGTAGACCCCGCACCCTGCCAAAAGCTCCTCGTGAGTGCCGATTCCCACGGCACGCCCGTCGTCCAGCACAATAATCTTGTCCGCAAACTGGATAGAGCTCGTCCGCTGTGATACGATAAATATAGTCTTATCTTTTTCCAGCTCTTTTAACGCTTTCCGGAGCCTCGCGTCAGTGGCAAAATCCAGCGCAGAGGCACTGTCGTCCAAAATCAGTATCTCCGGATCCCGGACAATGGCCCTTGCGATTGTCAGCCTCTGCCTCTGTCCGCCGGAAAGATTTCTCCCTCCCTGCTCAAGCATGGCGTCCAGTCCCTTCTCTTTCACAACGTCCTCTGCCTGCGCGACGGACAGCGCGTGCCACAGCTCCTCCTCGGTGGCCTCCGGCCTGCCCCAGCGCAGATTCTCCGCAATCGTTCCGGCAAAAAGCACCGCTTTTTGCATAACGACGCCAATCTTCTCCCTAAGCTCCGCAAGCTCGTACTCACGCACGTCCCTGCCGTTTACCAGCACTGCCCCGGAGGATACATCATAAAAACGGGGGATAAGATTCACCACGGAGGATTTGCCGGAGCCGGTTCCCCCGATAATTCCCACGGTCTGTCCCCGCCCGACCACAAAATCAATATCTGTCAGCGCCTCCTCCGGGGAGCCGCTGTAAGTCATGCACACATGGGAAAACACAACGGCCGCCTCCTTCGCGCCCTTCGTCTCCTCCCCGCCGGTCTCCCCTGCGCGCCCGGTCTTTCCCCCGCACCCTGCCTCTTTTCCGACAATGGAGGGCTGCACCTCAAAGACCTCCTGAATGCGGTTGCCGCCTGCAATGGACTTGTTTATCAGAATGATGAGATTCGCCAGCTTCACCAGCTCCACCAGAATCTGGGACATATAGTTGACAAGCGCTACCACCTCGCCCGTGGTGATCACGCCGGAATACACCTCTTTGCCGCCAATCCAGATGACCAGCAGAGTCGCCGCATTGATGATGATATAGGTCAGCGGATTCATCAGCGTGGACACGCGCCCCACCACCATCTGCAGCTGCGCCAGCCGGTCATTGGCGGCATGAAATTCCCTTGTCTCCTCCGCCTCTTTATTAAAGGCGCGGATCACCCGGGCGCCCTCCAGATTTTCCCTCGTGTGCCCCAGCACGGTATCCAGGCTTCCCTGCACTTTCTTAAACATGGGAATGCTGTAGAACATAACGGAAAAGACCACAATGGACAGCAGCGGAATCGTCACCGTAAACACCAGCGCGGCTTTCACGTTCACTGTAAATGCCATCAGCATGGCTCCCAGCACAATAAAGGGCGAGCGCAAAAACAAGCGGAGAACCATATTGACGCCGGACTGCACCTGATTGATGTCACTGGTCATGCGGGTGATCAGCGTGGACGTCCCCACCGCGTCCATCTCCTGAAAGGAGAGGCTCTCAATATGGGAAAACAGCGCATGGCGCAGCTTCGCCGCAAAGCCGACCGCCGCCTTCGCCGCAAAATACTGTGCCGTCACCGAGCAGATAAGCCCGACGAGCGCCAGCAGCACAAGCACAAGCCCCATCCGGTATATATACGGCCTGTCCGCGGCTGCTATGCCCCGGTCAATGATCGCCGCCATAACGAGGGGGACGATCAGCTCAAAAGAGGCCTCCAGCAACTTAAACAGCGGAGCCAGCACACATTCTTTTTTGTATTCCTTTAAATAAATCAATAATTTCTTCATAGTTTTATAGTATAGCATTTCGGCGGGGAGCTTGCAACAACAAAAAGACCGGTGATTCACCGGTCCTTTTGGCATACGAAAATGAGGAGAACTTGAACTTAAGAACATTTATGGCAATGACTGCAGTCACCGCCACAGGAGATCGACTTTCCGCTTTTTCTGTCGCGTATCATGCTTTTTACCACAAGAGACACAATCACGGCAAGCACAAGTAATACAATCGCTGTACCCATCGAAACTACTCCTTTCTAAATGTCATTCGATTCGTCCTTTCTGATTCATAAGTTAGTATATACTAACTCTCATTAGATGTCAAGAACAATTATCAAAATTTTTTTAATAATATTTTTTCTGGAACATTTTTACCCAGTATGCTATACTAATTAGAACAACTCCCAGGGAGGTAGAAAAATGCGAAGCAATGAATCAGCAGAGAATTATTTGGAGACGATCCTTATCCTGAGCAAAAAGCTCCCGGTGGTTCGCTCCGTGGATATCGCCAACGAGCTGGGCTTTAAAAAATCCAGCGTCAGCATCGCCATGAAAAATCTGCGGGAGAAAAACCACATCACGGTGACGGACGCCGGATTTATTTATCTGACCGACGAGGGGCGGGCGATCGCCGAAATGATCTACGAGCGCCACGAGCTGCTGTCGGACTGTCTGGTTCGTCTGGGAGTCGATGCAGCCGTCGCCGCCGAGGACGCCTGCCGCATCGAACATGTCATCAGCGCTGAGAGCTTTTCCGCTATCAAACGCTATGTTGCAGGGCTTCCGTGAGCGCCTTCACCCCGCCGTTTTGCTGCTGGGCTTCCATGATTTCCTTCACCTTGCCGCCCCGCACAAAATCCTCTAAGAATTCGCCGCGGCTGCAGGGTCTGCCGTAATAGTAGCCCTGGATACAGTCCGCCGAGAGCTTCTCGATCTCGCTCAGCTCGTCCATTGTCTCCACACCCTCGACACATATCTTCAAATCGATGCTGTGCACCAGCTGGATAATATGGGTCATCAGCTGATGCTCATAGTAATTCTGCAGAGCCTTCATCGTAAAGCCCCTGTCCAGCTTTACGATATTGGGCATGATGCTGCTGATGGACTGCAGATTCGAGTATCCCGTTCCAAAATCGTCAATGGCAATCAGCACGCCGTAATCCCGGAGCTTATCCCATACCTTGCGCACCGTCGGCGTATTCTCGATATAGCCGCTCTCTGTCATCTCCACGATCATACAGTCCGGGCACAGATGATACCTCTCCAGAGCGCCCACGATCTCGTCATACACGCTGCTCTTTAACACCTGTACATAGGACAGATTCACGCTGATTTTAAAATTTGGATATGTCCGGCGGCTCTCAGCGCACATGGACAGCGCCTGATCAATGATCCAGCGTCCTACCGGAATAATCAGCCCGCTCTCCTCCAGAATCGGAATGAATTCTACCGGAGACAGGCGCTCCCCCGCTGTCGTCGTAAAACGCAGCAGGCTCTCCGCGGCATACAGCTGCGGATCTCCCACCCGGATAATCGGCTGGAAGAACAGCTCAAAACCGGCATAATTGTGGGACACTGCCCGGCGCAGCTCCACAAGGATTGCCCGCCTGCGCAGAAATGCATCGTAGTCCTTCTCCTGAAAGCTGTATATCTGGTTTTTCCCCATCGCCTTCGCCTGATTCAGCGCAAACTGGGAAATTTTGCGGATATCCTCCGCAGAAAGCGACCACACATCCGCCCCGGTAACCACACCGCCGGAGATTGTGTACACTGCCTCATAGTCGGACTGCTCAATGAGGACGTCGTTGAGCGCGCGTACTTTCTGGTACAGCTCCCTCGCATCCTCCGGCGTACCGCCCTCGTAGTCTACCACCACAAACTCGTCGGAAATCGTCCGGTACACCTCCTGCCCCGGGTGCAGCGCATCGAGGATACACTTTGCCACGCCTCTTAGCACACGGTCTCCGTATGCCACGCCAAGCTTCTCGTTTACAGCCTTGAAATCGTCGATTCCAAAGCGAAGCAGAAAACCTCCGGGCATATGCTCCACGAACTTTTCCCAGTTCTCCCAGATGGCATGATCGCCCATGAGGCCGCTGATGTTGTCTGCAATATTGCGCTTGCCCACCTCATTGATACACCCGACCATAAAGGCAACCTCGCCCTCATCGTCCCGGATGATCCGGCCCTTACAGTTGATCCAGATTGGCTCCTTCTCCACACCGATCCAGCGGTAAATGATATCGTGGGAATCCTTCTTTCCGCTCAACAGCAGATCCAGATCGGCTTCCAGCAGCGGCAGATCCTCCGAGTAGACAAATTTCCGATGGCCTTCCAGCACACCCTCAAACTCCTCTCCCGGCAATGCAAAGCGCCCGAGCGCCCGCTTTGTAATGTAATATCTGTCATTTTTGATATCCACCACATACAGATAATCGTTCATGCAGGGGGCAAATCTGTCAATTACACTCCGGTAATCCTCATATGTAAAAGCATTCTCTTTACTCATAGGCATACCTCTATTTCCAAAATCCAGCCTTGGCTTTTCACCGTACCGCTGTATATTATAGCAAGTTTTGTGCTTATTTGCAATAATATCATAGGAATTAAAAAGGATTTTGTGCAATGTGCATAACAGTATTCACAGTTCCAATGCGTTTGCATTTAACAGAAAATCATATACGCCCATCAGCAATATGCCGTCTTCATTATAAAATGGTTTTGGAGTATTCGATGTAATCACAATTTTCTTAAAGGAATCCTGAATCCTCAAAAGCGGCCGCAACTCCTGTGCTGTCTTTTCTTCTGTTTCAAGAAGGTATGCTGACTGAATATAATACCGCTTCGAGCCTTTACTACATATGAAATCTACCTCCAAGTGCTTTTTTACAGCCTTTGTGTCCCTGCCATTTTCCATAATTGTCAGCTTGCCCACATCTACACGGTAGCCACGCATACGCAGCTCATTGTATATTACATTTTCCATCGAATGCGTCACCTCCATCTGCCGGAAATTGATCCGCGCATTACGAAGCCCCATATCCATAAAATAATACTTGAGCGGCGTCCCTATATAGGACTTTCCCTTAATATCATACCTCTTTGCTGCCTCCACCAGAAACGCGTCCTCCAGATACTCAAGATACTTTGTTATCGTAGTAGAAGTAATTTTGGAGTTACCTACGCTCTTAAATGTATTTTTCAGCTTATTAGGATTGGTGAGAGAACCAATCGCTGAAGAAAGAATATCCAACAATGCTTCCATCTCGCCGGCATTTCTGATTTTATTGCGTTTTACAATGTCGCGGATGTAGGTTTCCCTAAACAAATTATCAAGCAGGGCCACCTTCTGTTCTTCCGTGTCCGCAAGGACAACCAGCGGGATTCCTCCATATGAGATATATTCATTCCAGCCGTCATACTTATTCCCATCGTACACGGACATAAACTCAGAAAAACTCAGAGGATACATATGAATCTCATCACCCCTGCCGCCAAACTCCGTAGCGATATCCTTTGACAGAAATCTCGCATTGCTGCCGGATACATACACATCACAATTCTTTTTATCCGCAAGCCCGTTCAGTACACTGACAAACTCTCCAAGCATCTGCACCTCGTCCAGCAGAATGTAGTATTTTTCATTATTCTTCATCTGTTTTTGTATCCATGGATAAAACACCTTCGGGTCACGGTACTCCATATTTTCAAACAAATCAAATGCCATTTCTATAATATGGTCGGCCTCCACGCCCTCCGCAAGCAGGGAATTTTTAAAAAGTGTGCGCAGCAGATAAGACTTTCCGCATCTTCGGATGCCGGTCACAATTTTTATCAGGCCATTATTTTTACGCTTTATCATCTGTTCCAAATAATAATCCCGCTTAATCTCTATTTCCATACAAAGCTCCTCCTAAAAGATATTTCAGTTAGTTTTAACCTTTTTCTCTTTTATTATATCAGGGAAAATATATAATTTCAAATCCTAAAAGATATTTCGGTTAGTTTTAACCATTTTATCTTTTAGAGAAGCAGGCAAAAAACCGGAAGCAGGGACACCCGCTTCCGGTCTTTTCCATTCTACATCGCCTTTTTCTCAAAGAAGTCATCGACATATTTTTTTATAAAATCATCGGACATTTTTTTCAGAAGATATCCCTCCGGCTTTAAGGTTCGCACATTCTTTACGCTTTCCCTGTCGTCCCTGCCGGTCAAAAACATAACCGGAATATCCGAAATGTCTTCGTCGGAGCGAATCATCTCCAGTGTCTGCTTGCCGTCGCAAATCGGCATCTCATAATCCAGCAGCACCAGATCCGGGCGGTTCACCACAATCTTTTTGATCGCGGATATGCTGGAATGCGACTCGATCAGATCGTACTCTTCCGCCAGAATCTTGCGCATCCTGCCAAGCACAAAATCTGAATCGTCCACCACGAGAATCTTATACTTCCGGCTCTCATTCTCCTCTTTTTCCCTGACCAGATAATCCTTAAGCGCATTCATCGCCGTCTCATGGGTAAACTCCGGCGTAACCTTGCCGCTCAACGGCTCCGCCGATATCGTGCTGAATCCGAAATACCCCTCCCCGGTGCTAAACAGGAGGCTGTAGGCCGGATGCTCGCGCTCAAACGATTTCACCATCTGGTCATATGTCAGAAGCGACTCATTCTCCAGGGTCAAAAGGCTGATCGCCGGAAAACGCTCCCTGAGTGACTCCAGAAACTGGCGTGAAAAATAGCGGGTAAGATTGAGCACCATTTCGTCAACCCTCGGATAGCTGGTATTTAACATGTTGCTGACCAGCTTGAGAAGAAGCCTCTCCTCAAAAATAAGCGTGACCTCCCACCGCTCCTTGTTCTCTCCACGGTAAGCATAACGGAAGCAGAAGACATTGCCAAAGTTCTCTCCTGCATACTGCTCACTGATCAGTCTCGCCTTAAGCTTCGTAAGCTCCTCAATCAGCTGGATAATCGTAAGCTCCAGCGCTTCCTTTTCCTTCTCATGCGGAATCGCATCCCAGCAAGTGCCGCCCTTCCCTCCGATTGCCTGATCCTCGGTCTTTGTATGGGAAATCACCCAGCCAATACAGACTGCTACAAAATGCCGGACGGCCTCCTCGGAATACTTCTTCTCTTCCAGCTCCCTCTCCAGAGCCGGAATCGTATTATAACGGAAATCATCATGCAGGCGCTTATGTATCTCATAGCCACTGAACTGAACAGACTGCATATATTTCTCTTCATTCTCAAAATGAACGATGGCGTGATTTTTTAAATATTTGATTCCCTCACGACAAACCCATTCACTTTTTTCTTCCTGCTCGCTAAGCTTAATCAGTTTGTTCATCGTCGAAAACAATTGCTTATGCTCTCTGTCAATGCTTTCTACACCGATTTCATAGATGCTCTCCCACGCAATATGACTCATGCTGCTTCCTCCACTCTTATCCTGATTGCCAGGGTCTGGTAAAAAATGCTTCTCCAATTTCTTTATTATAACATATATTTTCTTCCCTGCCTATCATAAATTTGCGCAATCATTTCACAAACAATGAAAACGAAACCGTTTCAAGCTTTTTGCATTTACACAAAACTTGAAACGGCCTCTAATTAGAAAACATACTTATCATAAAAGCAGATGACGGGAATCGAACCCGCCTCCCCAGCTTGGGAAGCTGGTATTCTACCGATGAACTACATCTGCAGGCTTCGACTCTGATAGTATATCATATATATTCTGATTTGTCACCTATTTTTTTACATAGAAGTTTTTATCTTTTTGATAAAATGGATTCTCTTACTACGACACCCCAAAGCAACATGAAAAAGCAGGTGCCCGCGGGCACCTGCTTCATACACTTTACAATGACATATTAGTAATAATATCTTGCTGTCACACTCGTCGGAATAGAAATCGTACAATTTCTGAGATCCGCATTCTTCTTCTTCAATGCAGACTTCTTAATCGTAAAGGTCGTAGTCTTTGTAGAACGGGCGCCAACTGAGATGCTCTTCTTGCTTGCCTTGTATACGCCAACCGTCTTGCCATTGGCATCCTTTACGGTAATCTTCAGATTATCAAGGCGAACAATCTTGTTGTACATACCATTTACAATATTGACATTCAGTACCAGATTGCCGTTCTTGTCAAAGGTAGCCTTGTATACCTGCATGTTCCAGTCGCCATAAGGTACATCGCTAACTGTATACTTGCTCTCCGTATACTTATTCTCCACTACCTTTACCTTACATTTCAGCTTGGTGCCGTCTGTCAGTGTAGCGGTGATGGTTGCAGTACCCTTCTTCTTAGCGGTAACCTTGCCGTTCTTGTCAACCTTTGCAATGCTCGTCTTGCTGGAGCTCCACTTCTCTACTGTTCCGTCAGTAACAGAAAGCTTCTTGGTAAAGCCTACAGTAACTGTCGCAGATGTCTGGCTGATCTTTGGATCTGCAGTAGCCGCATATGCCTCAGCCATGAGGTATGTATCGCTCGCAAACTTCACACCGTAAGTATAATCTCCCGGTGAAAGGTTATCTAAAACATCTGCGTAACCATAAATAGATTCTACCTGCATATAGTCCGTAGCGCTGATATAGAACGGATTGTCTGACCAGTCAAGCGGAACTCCCGCACTATTGTATACACAAATCTCTGTGGCAGATGGGTTGCTGACAATAATATCCACTTCCACGCTGGAGGTCGATGTTAAAGTAAAATCAATCTTATACTCCTGACCTGCCGTTACATAAGTGCTATCCACCGTCGCCAGAGTAACGGTCGCCGCCTTTGCGGGAGTTACATTATAAAACGCCCCCCCAACTACCATTGCGAGAGCCAGTACCAGTGAAATGACCCTCTTTGAAACACTTTTTTTCATACGCTTCATCCTCTCATTCTTATTGTATATTTGACCTCTCCGAAAAAATACGGAAAAGCCTCACACCACTTCTATATTACATGGTGAATATTGGTTTGTAAATAGGAAGATTTTCACAAAATTTTCATATTTTCCAAGCGGAAGCTGAACCATATTTTTAAAAACCGTTTTCCTGCTCGCGGTGCATGGAAAATGTTTCCATATGATAATGCTCCAGATTCTGCAGAATCCCTCTCTTATCCGCCTTCTCCATGAGCTCATCCCGGAACTTCTTTGTGGAAAGCTGGTCGTTGTAAGAGCTTGGTCCGCCGACGCAGCCCCCCTCACATGCCATGCCCTCGATGAAATCATCCGGCAGCTTTCCTGCCTTCATAAGCATCAAAAACTTCTTGCACTCCGCCGCTCCGTTGGCCTTGCAGACCTTCGGCTCGATACCCTCGTTCCTCTCCTTCATGCTCTGCACAACCGCAGCCGTCACACCGCCGGAATTGCCGAAGCGCTTGCCGTAAATAGATGCCTCCTGATAGGAAGCGGTGTCCGCCGCCTTGAGCTCCACATTCTTCGCACGCATGATCGCGCGGATCTCCGAGTAAGTCAGCACATAGTCCGCGTTGCCCTCGATCTTCTGGTCTACCACCTCCGACTTCTTCGCCACGCAGGGGCCGATAAATACGGTAACTGCGTCCGGATCCTGCGCCTTGATCAGACGGGACACCGCGCACATCGGGGATACAGTGGTGGAAATCTTATCCGCCATATCCGGGAACTGCTTGCGCACCATATTGACAAAGCCCGGACAGCAGCTCGTCACCTTCTTTTCTCCGGCACGGTAGGCCTCCGCCCACTCCTCTGCCTCTGCGGCAGCGGTCATATCGCCGCCCAGACCGACCTCAATAAAGCCGTTAAAACCGACGTCCTGCATCGCCTTCTTCCAGCTCTTCATCGTAATATTGGGGCCAAACTGTCCCTCGGTGGCCGGCGCCGCCATGGCGTAAACCTTCTTATTTGACTTGAGCGCATTGATCACATCTACAATGAAAGTCTTTGAGCCGATCGCGCCGAACGGGCAGCTGTGGATACATTTGCCGCAGCGGATACACTTGCTGTCGTCAATGACAGAAATCCCAAATTCATTGTATGTAATCGCGTCCACCGGGCAGGCAAACTTGCAGGGGCGCTTCAAATGGGCGATAGCGTTGTAGGGGCAGGCCGACGCACACTTGCCGCACTCCTTGCACTTCTGCGGGTCAATGTGGGATCTGTGGCGTCCCGCCGTAATCGCACCGAACTTACATGCGTTGATGCAGGCCTTTCCGATACAGTTCTGGCAATTCTCCGTCACGGTGTAACTGGAGATCGGGCAATCCTCGCAGGCGGAGCTGATAACCTGAATCACATTGCCGTCGTCCACCGGCCCCGGCGCCTTGCCCTCCGCCAGCCGCACTCTCTGGCGGATAATCTCTCTCTCCTTATAGATGCAGCAGCGAAACTGCGGGGTCGGTCCCGGAATCAGATGAAATGCGATCTGGTCTCGCTGGGAATCCAGCTCCCCCTCAAAGGCCAGTTTCGCCACCTCATACAACACCGCGTGTTTGATCGTAATCACATTTTCGTCAGCGTACATATCCTTCTCTCCTTTTTTATTTTTCGTTTACTTGTGATGCTATTGTACAAAAATCATTTTAAAAAATCTATAGATGTACTCATCAAAAAACAAGAAAAATCATACAAATATACCATGGATACTACAACGAATCAATACACCCCCAACCAAAAGCTGGAGCCTCTCCTGCGTGCCGCCTTAAGCGCCACCCCGGAGGAGCTTGCCCAGTCTGAAAGCTTAGACACCGGCGTCTCTGAGAGCACCGGGCTCTGGGAGGTGGTGGTGCTTTACGCCGGAAGCGCCGAAGGACTTGCCGCCGCCTTTCCCCAGTACCGCTTTACCTTTCTGCTGCTCAACTATGCAATTTTACAGCTTCCCCAAAGCGCTATCAATGCCCTTGCCTCCTCGCCCCTCATTATCTATGTGGAAAAACCAAAACGGCTGTTTTTCGAAATCCTAAACGGAAAACGCGCCTCCTGCATCACGCCCCTGCAGAATGCCTCTGCGGGAAGTCCGGGCTCTGTCACGCTGACCGGGCGGGATACACTCGTTGCGATTATTGATTCGGGCATCGATTTTACCCACCCCGATTTCCGAAACCAAAACGGCAGCACCCGGATCCTCGACCTCTGGGATCAGACCATAAGCGGCGCGGCTCCTCCGCCGGAGGGCTATGCCCTTGGAAGCCTCTTCACGGAGGAACGGATCAATGAAGCCCTAAAAGCCCCCGCCGCCGAGAGGGAGCGGCTGTGTCCCAGCCGCGACACCAGCGGCCACGGTACTCATGTGGCAGGCATCGCCGCAGGAAATGGCAGAGGAAACGACGGCGTCTACCGGGGCGTGGCATACGAGGCGGGTCTTATCATCATAAAGCTCGGCACACCGGAACCCACGGGTTTTCCCAGCACCACACAGCTCATGCAGGCCGTGGATTACTGCGTGCGCAGGAGTGTTGCACTCAGGCGTCCCATCGCCATCAACTTAAGTTTTGGAAATACCTATGGAAGCCACAGCGGCACCTCCCTCCTTGAGACCTACCTGAATGCGGTCAGCGGTCTCGGAAATGTCTCCATTATCGCAGGAAGCGGCAACGAGGGAAGCTCGGCCGGCCATACGGGAGGCCGCCTGCGGCAAAACGAATCCCGCCGTGTGGAATTTTCCGTAGGGGAATATGAAAAATCGCTGAGTATTCAGCTATGGAAGGATTACTGGGACGAGATACGCCTGTCTCTCCTGCCTCCCTCCGGCCGGGCGGCTGTCGAGATTCCCTACAATCCGGGAAGCTACCGCTTCCGCGCAGACAGCACCGATCTGCTGGTCTATTTTGGAGAGCCCTCGCCCTACAGTCTTTATCAGGAAATCTATGTGGAGCTCCTCGGGGGACGCGGCTATATCGCCCCGGGTATCTGGAGTTTTCAATTGTCGGCACAGAGAGTCGCAGAGGGAATCTACGATCTGTGGATGCCGGTTTTTTCCATCCGCGGCCTCGCCACCCAGTTTCTGACCCCGACGCCGGATATCACACTGACGATTCCCTCCACTTCCCCCGGGGTGGTTACGGTGGGAGCATACGACAGCTTTTCGAACACTCTCGCCACCTTTTCAGGGCGGGGCTTCACATGGAACACCAATCAGGTGAAGCCTGATCTTGTCGCTCCCGGCGTGGACATCACAAGCAGCTCTCCCGGCGGCGGCTATGAGACGAGAAGCGGTACTTCCATGGCGACCCCCTTCGTCACCGGAAGCGCCTCCCTCCTCATGCAATGGGGAATTGTACTGGGGAACGACCCTTTTCTCTATGGGGAAAAGCTAAAGGCTTACTTAAGACGCGGGGCAAAATCCCTGCCGGGATTTACGGAGTACCCAAATCCGCAGGTGGGCTTTGGGGCGCTTTGCGTGAGGGACAGTATACCGGAATAACAGGTTCACTTCAAGTATTCTAATTTCCTCTCTTATGTGATATGCTATTGCATTATGGGCCGGGAGAGAGAAACTGGCATAGAATCAACCGGCACCAGCACAGAAATATGGAGGTACATCATGTTTTACCACGCGCATAACGGAAGTGTCCGTGTTGGAGATTCCGAAATGGATTACATTTCCTTTGGTAATGGAAGCAAAAACCTGATTATGCTGCCCGGACTGGGAGACGGGCTGTCTACTGTGAAAGGAATGGCATTTGTTTTTTCAATAATGTACAGAGTGTACGCTAAAAAATTTACGGTATATGTTTTCAGCCGGAAAAATCATTTGAAAGAGGGGTATTCCACAAGGGAAATGGCAAAAGACCAGGCAGAAGCCATGATGAGCCTTGGGATTACAAAAGCAGACATTTTAGGCATATCCCAGGGCGGTATGATTGCGCAGTATCTGGCGATTGATTATCCTGATCTGGTCGATAAGCTTGTACTGGCGGTGACAAACGCAAAACCGGACCAGACCACGAAAGAGGTGATTGACGGCTGGGTTAAAATGGCAGAGCAGGGGAATTATAAGAAGCTGATGATAGACACTGCGGAAAAATCATATTCCGAGAAATACTTAAAAAAATACCGCCTGCTTTACCCATTTCTTGGAATCGCAGGAAAGCCCAAAAGTTTTCAGCGATTTCTCATTCAGGCGGCGTCCTGTGCGAAACACAATGCCTGCGGTGAACTAAATAAAATCACATGCCCGACACTGGTGATTGGCGGGGATTGCGACAAGATCGTCGGCCCCGCCTCCGCTCCTGCGATCGCTGGCAAAATTAGCGGGAGCGAGCTGTACATTTATAACGGTCTTGGCCATGCCGCGTATGAAGAGGCAAAGGATTTTCATGCGCGGGTTATAGATTTTCTCATTTCTGACCGCCAGCTTTAGGAAGTTTAAGATAGTCAATCAGGGCAGCCTCCAGCAGACGGGAATAATTTACCTTCTGCTCCTCGGCAATCCGTTTCAGCCATGCCGGAAGGGTAATGTTTGTCTTGACACGTTCGTTATCACGCTTCATTCGGTATAAATCCGGGTGTATGGTCACCGGCATGATGATGTTGCCCTCCGTATCCTCTTTCGTCAGGCAGACAGAGGGCGCAGGGATTGCCTCACCGTCCTGCTCCATTCCGTATACATGAAGACTTACAGCCTCAGCCGCCATGCTCTGTGCCTCCTCCAGACTGTCCCCATAGCTAAAGCAGCCCGGAAGATCCGGAAAAGAAATGCTGTAACCTCCATCTTCGCCGGGTTCCAGTACTGCAAGATAAGTCAGATTTGACATGTTTTTTCTCCTCTCCATAGCATTTTCAGATTTTACTATTTAAGCCCTGCCTGCTTTAATATTCTTTTGAGTGTACCCGGCGCTATGTCTTTACTTGAATGCTTTGGCACAGTTACTTTTCCGGGCTTTTTCGGATGCTTAAGCTGCAGATGGGAGCCTTCCTGATCTATTTCATACCACCCATCTTTATGAAGTATTTTTAGTATCTCCCGCGCAGTCATTTCACATCCCCCTGTCACAAATATTATACGCCTGATTTGTGCGCATGTCAACAAAAGAGAGAAAAACATACATCATTATTTTCTTGTAAATCCCCACAAATTCTTGATCTGCCCCGCCAGTGTATCATAGCTCCAGAGCACTCCGCTGCGCTTTTCGCTGTTGGGATCGTGAACCACGATGCCGTCCTCCCTGATTTCGGTCAGGACGATAAAATGCCCCCCCGTGGTAAAATCCCCGGGACGCATACTGCAGATAATGGGCTCTCCGTTCTGCAAATGCCTGCGAATCACACTCTCGTCCAGTGCCAGCTCTGTCCCCACAACGCCAAAATGCTGACACCCCTCTGTCATAATCGCCCACGATGTACCGGTTCCCTCCAGATAATAGCCCTCGCTCTGTGCGTACTCTGCCACAGCGGCGGGCGTTGCCCCGGCATTTCCCGTCAGTCCGACAATTACCATGGACAGGCAGGTGGGCGCGCAGCCGGAGAGAGCTATGCTGCTGTCCCCGTAGGACGCATAGCCCCAGCGGCTGTCCCACTGGAGAAAGAGCGGAACAGCTTCCGCCAGCTCCTTGTCCGTGACAGCTCCATGCGCCTGCCCGTCCGAGGTCAGATAGCCCTGCACATAGGGAAGGAGCTCGGAGCTGCTGCACAGCGCCGCCATCAGCGCCTCCGGGTAAGCATCGTAATTTTCATAGATTTCTTCATAAGCCTTGTCAGAATCCGCAAGCCCCCTCAGCTTCTCCCTGATTGCATTCCCCTCGTAGAGAGTCGGAACTGCCAGATCCGCCTCGTCCGCCTTTGCGTAGGATGCCGCTTCCGTACTTTCCCGTCCTGCGAAAAACCTCATGCCGCGTCCCTCAAAAATCCCCCGTCCACTGACAAAGCCGACAAGTAAAACCAGCACAAGCGCCGCCGCGAGAAACCGAAGCGTCAGCACAAGCTGACGGCGGCGTCTCCTGCGCCTGCGCGCCTCTCTTAAGCGGCGTTTTTTGCTTTCGCTCTGCCGCGCTTCCTCATTCCATGTCACCAGCTTAATTTCTGTGTTCTCATTCTGCCTGTTCATTCTTACCACTCCTAATCATATGTCTCCGCCGGGATAAATCCCGAAGAACTTTACACCGGATAACAGAATACTTTATCCTGCATAAATTATAGCAGGACAGAGGCTCGTAAATCTTCCGTTTTTTCTTACGAATTCTTACTGATTTCTTAAATTTGATACTCAAAAATATACCTTTACTTCATTTCATTATAACAGTATAATTATATTAGATAAATTGACTATGGAAAATGAACGAAAGGCGGGAGATTATGATTATAAAAGCATCCGCAGCACTAGAAAATGATTATTCCTCCATATCTGCACTGGCGAGGGAAACAAAAGAGCCTATTTATATCACTAAAAACGGAGAAGGTGATCTGGTACTGATGAGCATCGATGCATTTGAGAAACGTGAACAGATTTTACAGCTCCGGTCAAAAGTACTTCAGGCAGAACAAGAAAGAATTGACAGAAAACCAACTATCAGTGTATCAGAAGCGAGAAAAAAACTCAGAGAAAGAGCCAGTGAAATATAAAGTAGAAATTTTACCTTCCGCATGGGAAGATCTGAAAAAAATAGAAGATTATTATATTCTGCAGTTTGATGTACAGACGGCACTGGAAGTCAGCGACCATATTTTAGATGCGATTGAGAGGCTGGAGCAATTTCCGAATTCCGGCTCTTTTACACCAGATGACTGGCTGAACGAGCAGGGCTATCGAATGCTAATCTGTAAAAAACATGTTGCCATATACCGTATCATCTATGAAACTCTGTATGTGTACCATATTGCAGATACACAGACAGAATATACAAAACTATTTTTTAATTAACGGCTCTCACAGCGGCAGCCACACGCAGAAGACCACGCGCTCGTTTTCGCTCTCCGCCTCGATGTGCCCGCCATGGAGGACGACGATCTCCTTTGCGATGGCAAGCCCGAGCCCGGCGCCTCCGGTGGCGGTGCTTCTGGAATCGTCCAGGCGGTAGAACTGTTCGAAGATGCGGGAAAGCTTTTCCGGCGGAATCGTCCGCCCCGGATTTTCCAGCCGGATAAACGCCCGGCCTTCCACCACTGCCATGTGCAGCGAAAGCACGCTGTCCGGGTAAGAATAAAAACAGGCGTTGCGTATCAGGTTATCGAACACCCTCTGCAGCTTATCCGGGTCGCAGGAGATCACCACCTCCGGCTGCAGCGAAAGCTGCCAGCGCAGCTTTTTCTCCTCCATGACCGGCAAAAATTCGCTGGCCAGCTGCTCCAGCATACGGTCGAGCTTCACCGGCTGCTTTTCCAGCACGATCGTCGTCAGATTAAATCTCGTAATGTCAAAAAATTCATGGATGAGCTGCTCTAAACGCAGAGCTTTCTCATAAGCGATTCCGGTATAGCGCGCCCGAAGCTTGGGCGGAAGCTGTGGCTCGTCCCTAAGCAGGGTCAGATAGCCGATCACACTGGTCAGGGGCGTCTTTAAATCGTGTGCCAGATAGACAATGAGGTCGTTCTTTCTCTGCTCCGCCTCTTTTGCCCGCCGCTCATTTTCCTGCACCATGAGCCGCACATTGTTGAGCTCGTCCTGCACCTCCTTGAGCCCCGCGCTCATGCGCACGGGTCTGTCAGTGTAGAGCGCCATCCGCTCCGAGGCGATGATCACCTCCCGCAGATACAGCCAGACGCGCACCACAAACACAATCGTCACAAGCAGCCAGAGCGCAAGGCAGACGATTACAATCATGTCTATGAAGTTGTCGTTAATGCGGGAAAGAAGCGGATACCATCTCTCATTGCCATACCAGATTTTGGACAGGCAGAGCCGCCGCATACCGTAGGCAAATATAATCAACACTCCCGCGAGAGCCAGAAGCGTGAGAAGATACTGCTGCACCAGACGCTGTGCCAGATTTGCCTGATTCTTTTTCACACGCACGCACCTCCCGCCCTATGCAATCGTGTAGCCCACGCCCCAGACCGTCTGAATAATCTTTGGATTTCTCGCCTGCTCATGCATTTTCTCCCGAATCCGCGCAATGTGAGCCATGACCGTGTTGTTGCTGTTTAGGTAGCGCTCGCCCCAGACCGCCTCATAGAGCTCCTCCGAGGAAACCACCTTTCCCTGATGCGAGCAGAGATACCAGATGACCCCAAACTCGATGGGCGTCAGGGAGAGAAGCTCCCCGTTCATGCTGCACTGGTGGGACTCCTTCGAGATTGAAAGTCCCCGGATATGGTACTCTTTAATCTCCTCCGGCTCCCCGTCGCTCCTATTGTACTGCCGGTAGCGCCGTAGCTGGCTTTTGACCCTCGCCAGAAGCTCCACCGGATTAAAGGGCTTGGTCACATAGTCGTCCGCCCCCATGGTCAGCCCTCCGATTTTATCCGTTGCCTCCACCTTTGCCGTCAGCATGATGATCGGATATATGTGAGCCTGGCGGATCTCCCTGCACAGTGCAAAGCCGTCCGCGTCCGGCAGCATCACATCTAAAATGGCAAGGTCAAATTCCTCCCCCGCAAACTCCCGTCTGGCACTTTCCCCGTCATAGCATTTCACGACCGAAAAACCCTCGTTCACAAGGTAGAGCTCCACCAGATCCGCGATTTCCCGCTCGTCGTCCACTACCAGTATTTTCGCATTCATCCCCTATGGCTCTCCTTTATAAACCGGTGGAAAAAATCGCCCATGGGCACAGGCTTTCCGAAATAGAAGCCCTGAATGATATCGCACTTTGTCTCCTTAAGAACCTCCACCTGCTCCTTCGTCTCGATTCCCTCCACAATGCATTTGATTCCCAGCTCACTGATAAGCGCCGTCATGTAGTTTAACACCACCCGGCTCTTGTGGTTCGTGGTCACCTCCGTGACCATGGAGCGGTCAATTTTTGCCGAATCAAAATCATACTGGATCAGCGTTGCCAGATTGGAGTAATGGGAGCCGAAATCGTCCATCGACAGCGCAAACCCCATCGTTCGCAGACTGTTCGCCACGCTGTCCACCACGACGTGATCCATGTCTCCCACGGTCTCCGTCACCTCAATCACGATCAGTCCCTCCGGCAGGTCGTACTTAAGCGTCAGCTCACGCACCCGCTCTATCAAATCCGGCTGTAAAATCGTAAGCTTTGAAAAATTGACCGAGATCGGCACCGCCGGACGTCCCTCGTCCAGAGCATTCCGCTGATACTTAAATACCTCCTCCAGCACGAACAGATCTACCATGTGAATAATATTGTAGCGCTCCAGCACCGGAATAAATACCGTCGGACTCACGAGCCCGATATCCGGATCCATCAGGCGGATCAGCGCCTCCGCCCCCACGGTGCGCCCCTCCCTCACTGAGACTTTCGGCTGCAGATATACCAGATACTGGCCTGCGCGCGTCATTCTCGTCACCTCGTCGATGACCGACTGTTCCACGCGCTCTGCGGTCTGCACGCCGCGCATCAGGCGAATTTTGTCATTGTTCATAACCACCTCGGACTCCGCGAGCTGCCCGTGTATATCCACATGGCTGCTCCAGCTGTAGCCCACAGCCAGAGGAAATGCCAGCTCCTCCGCCTTCTCCTGCAGACAGCGGACCATCAGCATGAAGTCTGATTTATCCACATTGGGGCAAAAGGCGAGCATCTCGTCCTCGTCAAAGCGGAAAATCCGGTAGCCCTCAAAGATATCCTCCAGCATCCGCGCGGCCTCCACCAGACGCTTGCTTCCATTTAAATAACCAAATTCCTTATTGTACCCGGCCAGTCCTACCACGTCCGTCGTCACGATGCCCATGGCGTCATAGTCCTCGTCACTGCCCCGGTTTGAAAAGAGAACATAGCTGTTGCGGCTCCAAAGCCCGGTCAGATGATCGTGGGTCGCGTCAAACTCCTGCTGCTCTAAAAGCCTCTGGTATCTGCACCGCGCCGCCAGATAGTCCGCGAGCATACGCAAAATCCCGCCGTTCTCCACATTCTTGCGGGGATTGGCCGCAAAAAGCAGACCCTCGCTATTTAGCCCTGCACGCAGCTCATGTCCCATCACCGACCAGACACGGCAGCCCGTCAGACGCTCGTACTGCTTCGGATAGCTCTCCTTTATGCTTTTTACATTGTCCACATACAGACGCCCCCCGGTGAGGAGTTTTCGCAGATAAAAATCGCTGTGCCGCTCCGCCGCGTCCGTCAAAAGCCTCGCCGTCATGCCTGCCGACTCCTTATGGCATTCCTCGACCCCCAGACAGCAGCCCTCCTGCCAGCGGATGCACACGATACAGTCCGCGTCGAAGAAATCCAAAAGAAGCTCCTGCGCCTTAGACGCTCCCGTGTAAAAATCCTCCTTCCGCAGATATTCCATGCACTTTTCAAACAGCCCCAGAACCACCGCCGAATCCGCCCGGTCAAAAATCTCCTCCACTGCCGGAGACTCCTGCACCTGCTCCTTCCCCGGAAGCTCATCCATCCGGGCATAGAGCACAAACTGGTTCTTCCCGCCGTTTTTCGCGGCATAGAGCGCCTGATCCGCCTCATAGTACATGTCCTCAAACGCCATTTCCCGCCCGTCCGCGGTGCAAACGCCGATGGAGGCACAGTATTCGATGTCAAAGGTGATGGTCTTCAGGGCTTTTCTCAGCTTTCTGCAGAATTCCGCGACCTCCTGCAGGCCGGAAAAACCGCTCACAAGGGCGGCAAACTCGTCCCCGCCCATACGCCCGGCGATTCCGCGCCCCTTTACCATGGACTGTAAAATCTTTCCGGTCTGGGCAATCACACTGTCGCCCATCGCGTGCCCCAGTGAGTCATTGATCATCTTGAAGTCGTCCACGTCCAGCATAAGAAAGGCAGAATCCGCGGTGATGGCCTGCCTGCATTTCTCCTCAAACGCCCTGTGATTGTACAGTCCCGTGAGGGCGTCCTGCTCCGCCTTCCTTAAAATCCGCTCAGACTCCTGCCTGTCCTTCTGGATAGAGACGAAACGCCCGGCGACCTTTTGCACGGTCTGCGTCTCCTCCTCCCCCATGCTGACGAGGTAAAGCCGGTGCCACTCCACCGCTTTTCCCGGAAGAGCGCATTTGATATCCACGATGCGGTGGGACGGCTTTTTTAAGCAGGCGCGAAAGGCGCGCAGATAGGCCGGACGGCTCTCCTCCCGGATAAAGGTCGTCCCGAAATGCCTGCCCTTCACATAATCTCCGACCGTATTCTCCTTCTCGAAGCGGCCGTTTTTCACATAATAGATCACTGCCGTGTCCGACGCCACGTCATACTCCAAAAGCTTTTCCCCATTCTGCTCCGCAATCACTTTTAGCAGATCATATTGAAGCGCGGGCTCCCGGCCCGCATTCCCTTCCATACTGTTCTCCTTTTCCATGTCCTTCCTCCATTAGCAAAGCACATTCGGCACAAGCTCCACCAGCTCCTCAAGCGCCTGTATCTCCGGCACGTCTGCATCCACTGTTCCAAACCCGTAGCCTGCGTGTATAAACTTTACGCCCGCGGCCGCGCTCGCATCGTAATCTCCCTGGATATCACCCACATAGACCGCGTCCTCCAGGTGGTTGCGCTCACAGATTATGCGGATATTGTCCGCCTTTGGCCTGCCGTTATCCCCGTAGCACTGTATGTCGTCCACCAGCCCATGCAGACTGTAAAAATCTAGAAACGCCTCGATATAGCCCGCCTGACAGTTGCTCACAATAAACAGTCTGTAATCCCTCTTAAGCGCTGCAAGCGTCTCCCGCAGCTTTGGATAAAGCCTGCCGCCGTGCTCCCGCAGATAGTCGTTCTCCATCTGACAGCATGTGCGCAAAAGCTCCTGCCGCTTTTCCTCGTCCGCGTCCGCAAAAAGCAGGCGTGCAATATCGTCCATGGTTTTCCCCATGACGCCCTGTATGTCCGCCGCCGTCAGCGGCTTCCTCTGATAGCCGCACCTTTCCACCGCCAGATTCCACGACTCAGCCACCTGCGGCGCACTGTCCCAGAGCGTCCCGTCCATATCAAAGATAATACCCTTACTCATACAAATCACACCTCGTCGATCGCCCGGCCAATGTCGCTCCGCATATATTTATTGTCAAACTTCACCCACTCCGTGGCCTCATATGCTTTCGCCCTCGCCTCCTTCAAATCCTTTCCGGTGGCGGTCACGCCGAGCACCCGGCCGCCGCTTGTCACAATCTGTCCTCCGCCGTCCTTCGCTGTCCCCGCGTGGAAACAGAAATAATCCTCCCTGCCGTCAAAGCTCTCAAGCCCCGCGATGGGAAGCCCCTTCTCGTAGGATACCGGATAGCCGTCGGACGCCAGCACCACGCAGACCGCCGCATTGTCCTCAAACTGCAGATCCACTGTATCCAGCCTGCCGTCCACACATGCCTCCATGACCTCCATGATATCGTTCTTCATTCTCGGAAGCACCACCTGCGCCTCCGGATCGCCGAAGCGCGCATTGTACTCCAGCACCTTCGGCCCGTTTTCCGTCAGCATGAGCCCGAAGAAAATCACGCCGGTAAAGGGTCTGCCCTCCGCCGCCATCGCGTCCACCGTCGGCTGGTAGATGTGCTTTCTGCAGAAAGTGTCCACCTCCTCCGTGTAAAAGGGACTCGGGGAAAAGGTTCCCATGCCTCCGGTGTTTAAGCCCTTATCGCCGTCCTGCGCCCGCTTGTGATCCTGCGCGCTGGACATGATTTTAATGGTTTTTCCATCGACAAAGGAGAGCACCGACACCTCCCGTCCCGTCATAAACTCCTCGACCACCATGGTACTGCCTGCGTCCCCAAACTTCCTGTCCTCCATGATTGTGGTGACTCCCGCCTTCGCCTCCTCTAAGGTATTGCAGATTAAAACGCCCTTGCCGAGCGCCAGTCCGTCCGCTTTCAGCACGATCGGAAGCTTCGCCGTCTCCAGATAGCGGAGCGCTTCCTTCGGATCGGTAAAGCTCTCATAGGCGGCCGTGGGAATATGGTATTTTTTCATCAGATCCTTGGAAAACGCCTTCGAGCCCTCCAGAATCGCCGCATTCTTCCTCGGCCCGAACACACGGATGCCCTCCGCCTCGAACACGTCCACGATACCGCCCACCAGCGGATCGTCCATGCCGATAATCGCAAAGTCGATCTCCTTCTCCTTCGCAAAAGCCGCCAGCCTGTCAAACTCCATCGCCCCGATGGGCACCAGCTCTGCAAGGGAAGCGATCCCCGCATTGCCCGGCGCACAGTAAATCTTGTCCACCCGCTTACTCTTTGCCACGCTTGACACGATCGCGTGCTCCCTTCCTCCGCTTCCAACCACTAAAACCTTCATAACTATTCTCCTTCTATCTGTACATGTCCGTCTGTTACGGACACTTTTCCCTTTGCAATCCAGTCAATCGCCCGCGGTAGAATCACCCATTCCGCCTGCTCCATCACCCTGCGCTGTAAAATTTCCGGCGTATCCTGCGCCTGCACGCACACCGCCTGCTGCAGAATAATCGGCCCCGTATCCGTGCCCTCGTCCACAAAGTGCACCGTCGCACCCGTGACTTTCACGCCCCGCGCCAGCGCCGCCTCATGCACCTTTAAGCCGTAACAGCCCTTACCGCAGAAGGAGGGGATCAGGGAGGGATGGATATTGATGATCCGGTTGCGGTAGCGCGCGATCATCTCCGCCGGCAGCACCACCAGAAAGCCCGCCAGCACCACCAGATCCACTTCGTAAGAATCGAGTTTTTCCAAAAAGACCGCATTGAAGCTTTCTCTGCTCTCATAATCCTTCGGGCTGATGGCAGCCGTCGGGATACCGTGGCGATTCGCCCTCTCCAGCGCGTAAGCCCCCGGATTGTTGCTGATCACCACCGCAATGGAGGTATCTTCGATGCTTCCATTGTCGATCGCATCCATGATTGCCTGAAGATTTGTGCCCCCGCCGGAGACACACACCGCAATTTTTAGCATAATGTTATACCTTTCTCACCCTCTGTAATATGTCCCACCACATAGGGGGTATCCCCCGCGGCTTTTACGGCCTCCATCGTCTTATCCACATCCCCGGGAGCAACGGCCAGCACCATGCCAAGCCCCATATTGTAAGTGTTGTACATCACATGCTCCTCCACATTTCCCTCTTTTTGCATCAGCGGGAAAATGGCGGGAATACGGTAGCTGTTTTTCTCGATCACCGCGTGCCGCCCTTCCGGGAGCATACGGGGAATATTCTCATAAAAGCCGCCCCCCGTAATGTGGCTGCACGACTTCACCGTCACGCCGGCCGCCTTTATGGAGGAGAGCGCCTTCACATAGATGCGGGTCGGCGTCAGAAGCGCCTCCCCCAGCGTCGTCCCCAGCTCGTCCACATAGGTGCGCAGGCTCTGCTCCGTCATGCGGAAAATGTTGCGCACGAGCGAAAAGCCATTGGAATGCACGCCGGAGCTTGCCAGCCCGACCAGCACATCGCCCGCCTTAAGGCTGTCCCCGCTGATGATGTCCTTCTCGTCCACCACGCCCACGGCAAAGCCCGCCAGATCGTACTCGTCCTCCGGCATGAGCCCCGGATGCTCTGCGGTCTCCCCGCCGATCAGCGCGCAGCCCGCCTGCTTACAGCCCTCGGCAACACCGCTGACAATAGAGGCGGTCTTCTCGGGATAATTCTTCCCACAGGCAATATAATCTAAAAAGAATAAAGGCTCACCCCCGGCACATGCCACGTCGTTGACACACATGGCCACACAGTCGATACCGATGGTGTCATGCTTGTCCAGCAGAAACGCCAGCTTAATCTTCGTCCCCACGCCGTCGGTCCCTGACAGCAATACCGGATTTTCCATATTCCGTATCCCCTTTAGGGAAAAAGCGCCGGAAAATCCGCCGAGCCCTCCCAGCACCTCCGGGCGCATCGTGCCCTTCACATACTGCTTCATCAGCTCTACCGACCGGTATCCGGCCTCAATATCTACACCTGAATTCTTGTAATCCATAATTCCCTCCTTAATACTGCTGATATCCGACCTCCTGCAGCCTCTCGTTCTTTGCCGCCACCTGCTCCTTCTGGGTGCGCATGAACGCCCGCAGCTTCTCCCGCAGCGCATCATCGCTGACCGCCAGCATCCGCACGGCCAGAATCGCGGCATTTTTCGCGCCGTCGATCGCCACAGTCGCTACCGGAACTCCCGGGGGCATCTGCAGAATGGAAAATACCGCATCCATGCCCTGGAGATTTTTGCCGGACAGGGGCACGCCGATGACCGGAAGAGCGCTTAGGGCGGCGCACATGCCCGGAAGGGCGGCTGCCATGCCCGCGCCCGCGATGATGCTCTTAAGTCCCCTCTCCCCCGCATTTTGCGCCCAGTCGGTGAGGGCGGCAGGGTCGCGGTGGGCAGAGATGATCACCATCTCGTACTCCACGCCGAACTCCTCCAGGGTCTTTGCTGCAGCGCTCATCACCTTGAGATCCGAATCGCTGCCCATAATAATTCCTACTTTTGACATATACTTACTCTCCTTTCTCCAGGAGCGCATCCAGGGGCTCATTTAAGGCCTCCGTGCCCTCCACGACAAAACGGCCGTCCCTTATGACGTCTGCCTGCGTGCCGTCCTTTCGAATCACCGTAATCGCCCCCAGCTCGTCGTAGGGGATCGTGATGTCGGTATGACAATTAAAATACGCCTTGCTCCTGTCCTCCCTGCACGGGGCTGTCAGCTCGTTCTCTCTGGCGACAATCGCCTTGCCGTCAGGATTGTAGGTCATATTGTCCTCCTCATAGGTGTAGCAGGTATCTCCCACGGCAAAGTGCGGGCCCGTCTTTTCCGCGATCAGAATGGGAAGCTTGTCCGCAATGTCATACACCCTCGCCATACGGTAGGCCGCCGTGTTCGTGCCTATCGCAAACTCGCCCATGGGGAGCGTCTTGTGGTGAAAGAGCACGTTGTCCTCGATATATTTCTTATTCTCCTGCTCCGTAGCAAAATTCGTACAGTTATAGGCACAAATCTGCCCCTCCGCAAAGTCCAGCTCCAGATTCAGGAAATTCAGCTCGTTCAGATACACCTGCGAGACATGGAGCTTCCCTTCCGTCCCCTTTAAAGTCGGGGAAGTGAAGACCTCTCCCACCGGAATGTTGACGTCCGCCACACAGTTCTCAAATGCCGTCTCTTTCTCAGGATCCTTAAGGTCATGGATTTTGACATAGAGATCCGTGCGGTTGCCATTGGTGCCCACGATATGCACTCTGTCGGCGGTGTCCAGGAGGTCGATGAGCTTCTGCTGCATGGTCTGATAGAGATTATAGTCCAGGGTATTGATCTTCACGGTCTCTGCAAAAATCTCCGCAAAACGCTCCCCGATGGAGGGCAGCGGGTAGGCGATGATGGTGAAGCTTCTCTCCTCGCCGTGGATTGCCTCGTTGCAAAGGCGCAGCTCCTCGCCAGTCTCATAGACGGTAAGCTCCTGCTGCTTCTCAGAGTAAGACAGCCGCCCGGGCTTCTGCTCGGGAGAAAAGGGCGGGATGCCGAAAGTCTCAACAACTGCCGGGCCTGCGTACTGCGGCGCCTGCTCTTTGTATTTTTCCCAGGTGAGCCTCCTGACCTCAAGCCTGCGCTGAATGAGCGCATTGTCGAGCCAGAGCGCCTCGTCCTCCTTGTGGTCGTATGCAAACTGCCGGTCTGCGGAGGCGGAATAGGGCGCCATGACCGGGTTGAGTCCCAGTTTCGCAAAATTCTTCACCGCCGCCCTCACCATGCGCTCAAATCCGATGGGATAGCTGATCTGCACGACAGACTTGATGCTTATGTCCTTTCCCGTGGTGATAAAGCCGATGCGGAAGCCCTCGGTGAAGGTATCCGCCATCGCCTGCAGCTCCTCCTCCTTCATGCCTGCCAGGAATTCGCTGATTTTCCTCTCGTCCTCACCGATATAAAGCCCGTACCGGTACAGATACGCCGTGTCCGACAAATCGGAATCCATGACCAGCCTCTGGATTCTGTCATATGCAGGAAGAATCATGCGCCGGATTTTCTCCGCACAGAAGAGATCCGCATAGTCGTGCATAAAGGAGTAGAGGATGCCGGAGATCTCCTCTTTGTCTGCCCCTGCCTCAAAGCAATTGTAGATTTCCACAAACAATTCTGCATATATGCAGACATAGCGGTAATCGCCGTCGAAAGCGCGGCGGCTAATGCCGTGAATCTCCGCATTCAGCGCGCAAAGCAGCTGCGCATACTCCCCGAGCTGTGCACCTGCACAGGAGGGATTGGCATAGCTCTTTTCATATCCCTCTCCCTGAATATCCGAAAACAGCCGCTGATTATAGTCCTGCCCTTCCTCCTTCGTCAGCTGCGACAGCCCGTCTGCCGCGCGCTGCGCAATCGCAGACTGCAAAAGCAACAGCTCTGCGGTCTGCACAAAATACTGCCGGTACTGTCCTGGAACTGCGTCCGCACCCTGCGCTGCAAGCTCCTTCATACGCTCTGTCACAAGGGCGAGCCGCTCCTTATGCTCCTCGTTCGTATCGTGAAATAAACTCTGACTGCTCAATACTTTTATCTCCTTTTATTTTATTGCATAAATCCAACGACATAAGTGCCAATCCAGCAGAAAGCGTCCAGCAGGGACAAAAAGAGCCCCAGCCGCGGAAAGAGCTTAAAGGAATCTTCCTCCCCGAGACTTCCCACCGCAAGCGCTATTGCCACCACCGAGATGAGCATGGCAAACACGCCTGCACTGCCAAAATATGTGTTCAGATTCCCCCCACCCGAAAAGGAGAGATAGAAAAAGACCGCGAACAATACTAAAAGCGCTGTAGCCAGCACGGTCGCCGCGACTCCCTTCTTCGAGTGCGTTTTCTCTGTGAATTTGTAGCCTCTCTGCCGTCTTCGTCTCCGATTCACGTTTCCTTCTTCGTCCTTTTTCGTTTTGTTTTATTGCACAGTATACACACCAGATACCCCAGGAAGCCCCCGAGGGTATTCAGCAACAGATCGTCCACATCAAAGCTGCCCAGCTTAAACATCAGCTGGGTGATTTCCACCAGAAGGCTTAAGGAAAACGCGCACAGCGTCGTCACAAAGCCGGTCGCCCTGCGCTCCCAAAGCAGGGGCCAGCAAAAGCCAAAGGGCAGAAACGCCAGCACATTTCCCGGCACATTTAAGAGCACAGATTTGATTCCCAGCTGCTCATGGTGCTCCATGTAGCGTCTGATTTCCCGGAACAGAGTGAGGTTATACCGGTATTCCCCCTCCATGGGTCTTCTGCCCAGCCCCTCGGAGAAGAACAGAAAGTAAAAAAGGAGGATCAGATACGCTGCAAACAAAATCCGCCATAAAGTCTTATAGCGTTTCCCTGTCTTACCTGCAGCCATACTGTCGGTAATACTCATCGATTGCGTTTTTCATCGTATCGTCGATCACCACTCTGCCCTGGCATTCGCGATTGTACAAGTGTTCCACCACTTCCTCCATTGTAACGATTGCCCGGGCGGGAAAGCCATAGCTTTGCTGAATCTCATCCAGCGCTCCCAGTTTCCCGGAAAGCCCCACCTCCATGCGGTTTAGGGATACCATCAGTCCGACGATATCCACCTTCGCCTGCGCCTTTACGATCGGAAGCGTCTCGCTGATGGACTTGCCGGAGGTCGTCACGTCCTCAATGAATACCACCCTGTCCCCGTCCTTTAAGCTGCTTCCCAGCAGAATCCCGGCGTCCCCGTGATCTTTCTCCTCTTTGCGGTTACTGCAATAGCGGATTTCCTTCCCGTACAGCTTTGCATAAGCAATCGCGCAGGCCACGGCAAGGGGAATGCCCTTGTATGCCGGCCCGAACAGCACGTCAAAGTCGTCGCCAAAGCTCTTGTGGATCGCCCGCGCGTAATATTCACCCAGCCGCATGAGCTGGCTTCCGGTCACATATGCCCCCGCATTCATAAAAAATGGAGACTTCCTGCCGCTTTTCAGCGTAAAATCACCGAATTTCAGCACGTCGCTCTCCACCATAAACTCAATAAATTCCTGCTTGTATTGTTCCATATCCGTCAAAGCTCCTTTATTATCTATGCATTCCCTCCTATTCTACCATGCCTTTTCGCTTTTTTCAATTGCGGAATTCGCAGATTCACAAAAAACAGCAGACCACAGAAATCCACAAAAAAGGCATACCGGACAAGCGGTATGCCTATATTAGCCTTCTTAGCGTGGCTCCTCCCCGTTCAGCACGCGGGAAAGCTGGTTCATGCCCTCCTGCACCCGCTCCATGGATTCCAGAATCTTCTCCATGCCAAGCGACTGCTCCTGCGTGGATGTGCTGATCTCCGAGGTGTTCTGTACGGATTTCTGGGAGATATCCTCCACCTGCTCCATCGCGGACAGCAGGCGCTCCTTTAATGCGACGATATCCGCCAGCTCCTGCTTAAGCACATCGGCAACCGCCAGCACCTCCTCGGAGGAGTGAAGCATCGTCTCAAAGATTTTTACCGTGTCATCCAGCTGTACATTGGATTCCTGCACAATGGAATTATTTTTATCAATGACTGTGTTGGTATCCTGCACAGTCGCGATCACGTCCTTAAGGATAGCGTTAATCTTCTGGGTCGCCGCCGCCGACTCTGCGGACAGACCGTTAATCTCATCGGCAACCACCGCGAAACCTTTTCCTGCCTCGCCCGCACGCGCCGCCTCAATGGCCGCGTTTAATGCCAGCAGGTTCGTCTGCTTGGCAATCTGGCTGATGCTCTCGATAATCTCGCCGATGGAGCTGGATTTCTGCGCCAGCGAAACCACACCCTCGGAAGCCACCTGCGTGGATCTGATATTCTCATCAAACTTCTTGGAGAGCTCTCCGATGGCAACAATACCCTCGTCGTTCTTCGCCTTGAGCTGCTGCATATTCGCAACTGTCTGCGCCACCCGCTCCTCGGAGCTTAAAATCCGGCTGCTCAAATCGTTGAATATCTCAAGAGATCCCTCCACATGCGCGATCTGCTGGTTCGCACTGTTGGAAATTTCTTCGGTGGAGGCGGCGATTCCCGAGGTGCTCTCCTCGAAGCTGTGCAGGGAATTGTAGATGGAATCGGAAGCGGACTGCAGACCCTCAAAGGTACTCTCTACGTCCTTAAGCACGGATTCCACCCGCTTCTCCTTCTCCTCCACCTCCATGAACAAAGATCTCGCCCGGTTAATAATGAGGAAGGCAACCGCGACAGCCAGTACATACACCATCCACGCAAATATCCAGATTGGAAACGTATACATAGAAAGGTATGCATCCCTGAAAATCAGCAGACCGACAAAATTCACGCCGATTGTGACAATGGTGCATACCTTGACAAGACTATAATCATAATAAGGAACAGTCATAAACAAAACAAGGAAATATGCCTCTACCATAGCGCCATAACACGCCGGAGTACCGACCACGATCGTCACCGCTCCAACTACCGGCAACACACATGCATACAGGTATTTTGCATACTTCCCAAGAGCTTTCTCGAATAGCTTAATTACCCCCCCGAGAGAGGCATCAAAAGAACGACAATATCCCGCAGGGAAGCCCCGTTAAAAAACAACACATACAACAAAGCGACGACAGGTATCGTCAGATCAAAAATAAAGAAAATCATGTTCATCCGCCGCTCTTCGTTTTGTAAAATCTCTAAATTCATGGTACTGTTCCTCCTAAACTTATGCCTTTTAGTTTGTATAGCAATCCCATGTTAGCAAAAAATGACAAAAAGCACAAGTATATTCTGTGTTTTTCGTCATTTTTCGCTAAATTCTGAAATTTTAATGCCAGTACCCGCCTATTCCCCCAGAAGCTTCTCCATCTCGTTCACCATCTCGTCGATGCTGTCCGCCTGGTTCGT
>JAMPHB010000003.1:0-77773 GCA_023663685.1 Blautia sp. | reverse complement strand
CATGTAACAAAAAGGTGTTGACAAAATAGATCAGTGCAATCACACCGAGCAGCGAAAGCGAAAGGCAGATAGCCCGAAGTATCGCATCCGACCAGAACATCGTATCCACCGGCCGCGTCGCCGGATTGAGTACAAACAAAATCAGCAGAGAGACTGTCTCCAGCCCCACTGTAACGATGATATACTTCAAATCCAGAAAAAATGCCATCAGAATTAGAAAGTAAAAGGCAAACATCCAGGATTCCTTCGACGGGAAAAACCATGTGATCATATTCAGATTCAAAATTAAAATGAACAGAAAATAGTTCTTTACACTCTTCACATAGCCAGCCGGCAGCTCATCGTAGCCAAGTGCCTTTTTAATAAGCGCCCCCCCAATCACGTCCTCAACCAATATCACCGCTACCAGAAACGCAATCGGCAGCCATGATACGGTCGGATACAGATGAAACAGCTTTAGCAGGGGAAATGCAACCGCCGCCGCGGTCGCGCTCATCATAATGACGGCCAGCACCGTAATTGTCACTTTTTTGGTATACTCCTGAATTACCTCATTGTTCATCTGAATTACCCCCGTTAAAGTTTGTACAAAATTGCATTCATCGAATAGCCTGCCGCTACCGAGCAGAATATCAGATAGCCCGTCTGTGCCATATGATCCCAAAGGTCATGCAGCGCCATGATGGGACTGGATGTGCCCGTGTACCCATAGTGATCGCCCACGAAAATATAACGCTCCTTATCTACCCCAAGCTTTTCGAGCGTCAGAAGATTGTCGGCGTCCGAAAACTGGGAAAACAGAAAGTGCTTTACCTCGTCAAGCTCTACACCATTGTCAGCGAGCAGCCTGCGTATGATCGTCACCCAGTTGTCCGACAGGAAGCTGAAATCAAAGGGATTCCAGTTCATTCTCCGGTTCTCCTTCGGCACCTCGTACAACAGCTCCTTGGAATGGCCGCACTCCGGCAGGACGATCGTCTCATGGTAATCCGAATCGGTCAGGTACTCGGAGGAGATCACACCCCTCTTTTCCTCCTCCTCCACGCTCTCAAAGATAAACGCCGCCGCAGAATCCCCGAAGGTCGGATATACCACCGAATCCTTATACTTCACGACAGAGCTGATATGCATACTTCCCACAATCAGCGCAGTCTTGATCGCCGGTCTTCTCTGCATGTAGCCCGCGACCACGTCCATCGCCACCAGCATTCCGATACAGTTGCAGTTCATGTCAAACACTCTGTGGGCATTTTTTGCGCCCAGCATCTGATTCAGCTTCAGCGCATTGGTCGGCATATTATACTCCGGCGTATCCGACGCGAACACAATCAAATCAATCGTCATGGGGTCAATATCCAGCTTCCCGATCACATCCTTCGCCGCCTCGTAAGCCATGGACAGCGACGACTCATCTCTGTCCGCCAGAAATCTCTTATGGCGGTTCAGATGCTTCATCAGGCCGTCCACCTGTATCCCAAGACTTCGAAAATGCTCGACAAAATACTCATTGCTGACCTCATTCGCGGGCGTATAGATCCCGGTTCCCCTGATAATAATATTTCTTTCCATCGTCTCTTCCTCTAAATTCTATCTCACCTGCTTATAATATGCAAGCACTTTTTTGTTTTGGTAGTTTATAATTTTGTTCTTATGGTTTATAAATTATGTTCTATCAGTTATGTTTCAAAAAAGCCATTATCTTATCCCTGACCAGCGCCGGATCCTCGTAGATGGCGCCATGCCCCCTGTACGGTATCATCAAAAGCTGGCTTCCCGGAATCGCTTTCCACGTCTCAACGGCCGCCCCGGGAAGCACAACCTTATCTTCGCTGCCGTGCACCAGCATCGCGGGAACTGTAATCCCGGCACAGCGCGCCAGCGCATCATAGCGGTTCGACGCCATCAAATCTCCATAGCCGGTCGCATCCTCCGTCTTCGTCGTCAGGAACAGCTCCATGATCCGGTCTGCATCCTCCTTCGCTATGTCAGAGCCAAAAAGCGCAGGCAGAATATCCTTTGTCCGAAACTCTTCGACCGGCATTGCCTTGAGCTGCTCCACCATCGGCGTGTAATGTTTCAGGTCGGCCCCGCTGCTCAAAAACACAATGCCGGAAAGCGCCAGCCTGTTTCGAATTGCAAGTTCGCAGGTGATTGCCCCGCCCATTGAATAGCCCAGCACAAACAGCTTCCCGGAAATCTCTTTTTTCTCCTGCAGCTGCTGCACGGAGTATTCCACGTCCTCTGCAAAAACAGCGGCCTCCTCCGGCTCTTCCTCCCCGGACTCCCCGTGCGCGGTCAGGTCGAACACAATACAATTGTAATCTGCAAACTGTTCGGCAACGGGAAGCATCCCGCCCCTCGTCATCGTAGAACCATGCAGGAAAACCAGCGTGGTATCACTCGCCTGATTTCCAAGTCTCTCATAAGCCAGCATATTCTTTCGCTCCATAACACTCTCCTTCTCCTGAATTTATGTATTATATCCAAAAGAATTATACAATTTATGTTATATCTTGTCAACTGTCTATACAACATTGGCAAATGTTGTGAAATTGTGTCAATTTTCATAGTATGCCTATGCGCTCTCTGCCGTATTAAAATGCATTTTATATTACACTTTTATGTTTTATTGTCTTATAGGAATAAAATAGTACTTTTTTCAACAAAAATTTTACATTTTCTGGCAATCACAGTGAAAACCGCCGGATTTTTGGGCGCAAAAAACCCCAGTCTCTCCATATAGAAAGACTGGGGCTTTTCCGCCGGTTTTTAATTTGCATTTACACTGTCCACAAATCTCTGGAACGCCGCCCGGCCCTCAGCGGTGCATTTGTACACGCCAGCGTCCTCGAGAACCTCCTTAAAAACAATGCCAATTTCCTTCCTCAGAATGTCCATCACATTGTCCGCCGTCACATTGTCATATCCCGGCAAAAATCCTTCCGCCCACTCGGCATGGCTGGCTAAGGTCTCTGTACTCCTTAGATCCTTTCCGTTCACAATGGCGTCCGCAAGCTCCGCCATCTCGTCCCTGAGCCGCGCCGGAAGCACGGCAAGACCCATCACCTCGATCAGGCCGATGTTTTCCTTCTTGATATGGTGCAGCTTCGCGTGCGGGTGGTAGACGCCGAGAGGATGCTCCTCTGTGGTGATATTGTTGCGCAGCACAAGATCCAGCTCGTAGTCTGCGCCGCGCCTTCTCGCAATCGGCGTGATGGTATTGTGGGGCTCGCCCTCCGTCTCCGCAAAGATGAAAGCGCTCTCGTCGCTGTAGCCGCGCCACGCCAGAAGAATCTTGTCCGCCAGCGCGATCAGACGCTCTCTGTCCGGCCCGCTGATCCTTATCACGGACATCGGCCATTTGACGATTCCCGCCTTTACATCGGAAAATCCTGCAAACTCGATTTCCTTCTCCACCGGAGCATTCGCCATCGCAAAGGTATAGTGCCCGCCCTGGAAATGGTCGTGGCTTAAAATAGAGCCGCCCACGATCGGCAGATCGGCATTAGAACCCACGAAATAGTGGGGGAACCGGCTCACAAAGTCCAAAAGCTTCCCGAAGGTCGCCCGCTCAATCTTCATCGGCGTGTGCAGGGAATTGAACACGATACAGTGCTCATTGTAGTACACATAGGGCGAATACTGGAAAAACCAGTCGCTGTTGTTGATCGTCACCGGAATGATGCGGTGGTTCTGCCTCGCCGGGTGGTTGACCCTGCCCGCATAGCCCTCGTTAGCCGCGCAGAGCTGGCACTTCGGGTACGCGCTCTGCTTCGCGTTCTTTGCGGCGGCGATGGCCTTGGGATCTTTTTCCGGCTTGGAGAGATTGATTGTGATATCCAGTGTGCCATACTCCGTGTCCGCCGTCCACTTCTGGTCTTTTTTGATGCGCTGTCTGCGGATATAATTGCTGTCGCAGCTCAGCTTGTAGAAATAGTCTGTCGCCTCCTGCGCCGACTGCGCATACAGGCGCGCAAACGTTTCGCGGATCTCGCTGGGGCGCGCCACAAGACAGCCCATAATCTTTGTGTCAAAGAGATCCCTGTATACGATGCTGTTCTCCTTTAGAATCCCCTGCTCACAGGCGTATGCCATCATCTCCTCTAAAATAGGCTCCAGCGCCTCCTCGGCGCTCTCCTGCGTCATCTCCGGCTTTTTCTCCTGCGCCTCAAATACGCTGTCCTCTATGTCGTCCACCTCAAACAGCTCCAGCAGGCGGTTGATCGTGTATACTTTATCTGCCTGCGGCACAAGCCCCGTCGCCAGTCCATAATCTACGAGATCTAAGATATTTTCCTGAATCATAGCATTTTCCTTTCTCTAGCTCAGTTTACGCGGGCCGTCCCCAATCTCCACCACATAGAAGTCCGCCGCATAGCCAATCTTCTTCTCATAAGCCGCGCCGACCTCTTTGATAAAGGTATCCACTGCCCTGTCCTCCACGAGGCTGACGGTACAGCCGCCAAACCCGGCTCCGGTCATGCGGGAGCCAATCACGCCGTCGATCTTCCACGCCTCCCCGACCAGCGTATCCAGCTCCACACCCGTCACCTCGTAATCATCCCGCAGGGATACATGGGAGGCGTTCATCAGCTCGCCAAAGAGCGCCACGTCGTTATTTTTGAGAGCCTCCACCGCACGCACCGTCCGCTGGTTCTCGTAAACCGCGTGCTTTGCGCGCCTCACGCGCACCTCGTCCTTAATGGAATTCTTCGCCTGCTCAAACTGCTCCTCCGTCAGGTCTCCCAGCGTCTCAATGCCGCACACCTCCTGAATCTCCGAAAGTGCCTTCTCGCACTCTGCTCTGCGCTCATTGTATTTGGAATCCCCAAGACCGCGCTTTTTGTTGCTGCAGGAGATTACAAGCTTTGCGTTTTCCAGCTTTACGGGCGCGTACTCGTACTCGAGCGTCGCGGTATCCAGGAAAATCGCATGCCCCGCCTTTCCCATGGCAATCGCAAACTGATCCATGATTCCGCAGTTTACCCCGTTGAATTTGTTCTCGGAAAACTGGCCAATCAGCGCCAAATCCTGATTTGTCACATCAAAGCCGAACAGCTCCTTTAGTATGTAGCCGGTCAGCACCTCCACAGAGGCAGATGAGGAAAGGCCGGAGCCGTTGGGAATGTTGCCGAACAGCAGAAGATCCATCCCCGTCTCCACCTTCATTCCCTTCTCGCCAAACGCCCAGATAATACCCTTCGGATAGTTCGTCCAGTCCGCTTCCTTCTCGGGCTTAAGATTCTCCACCGAGGACTCGAGCACACCCAGCTCCTCAAAATTCATCGAGTAAAAGCGCAGGGTCTTGTCGTCGCGCTTTCTCACCACCCCATAGGTTCCGATGGTCAGCGCGCAGGGGAACACATGCCCCCCGTTGTAGTCCGTGTGCTCTCCGATCAGGTTGACGCGCCCCGGCGCGAAATACACCCCGATCTCTCCCTCCGGCCCGAAAATCTCTTTGAACTTCGCCAAAACATCATTCTCAATCATCTTGCTTCTCCTTCCCTCCTGATAGAATATTTATATCATTTTGCAACATTCTTACATGTCAGTCCTTGTGAAAATCCCGGATGACCGCCAGCGCCGGAAGCGCGTTTCCGTCATAGTCAAACAGCGCCTGATTCGCCCACTCGTTCCCGCAGGGGCCGGGATCGTTCATATATTTCAGAGAGGCGGGCGTCGCCCAGCCCGAGCCCGGAACCGGAATCCACGCGGGCTCCCACCAGAAAAAGCCCACGCACTTGTCCTCCGCCACGCGGGACATACGACCCAGAATATCCTTCACAAAATCCGCCTGCCCCTGCGCGGTCATGGGATACTCGATCTTTTCCACCAGCTCCGGCTTCGTCGCATAGCCCTTGCGCTCTCCGTCCGCAAGCTTCTCGTAGGACTGGTAGCTGTCCATGGTAAAGCCCATCGACACCTCCGCAACAATCAGCTCCTTGCCGTAGCGCACCGCGATGTCGTTCATATTGTCCTCGAGCATCTGCAGGCTTCCATGCCAGAAGGGATAGTAGGACAGACCGATGTACTCAAAGTCCTCCCCGCGCTCCACATAGTGGTCGAACCATTCCCGGTACAGAGCGTTGTTGCCCCCGTTGTCCAGATGGATCATCAGCGGAAGCTCCGCCTTCACCTCACGGCACGCCCGGATTCCCGCGCTCACAAGCCTTGCGATATTGTCGTAGTTTGGTAAACTTCCCTCCGGCCACAAAAGCCCCTTGGACAGCTCGTTGCCCACCTGCACCATCGTGACGTTCACGCCCGCGTCCAGCACCGCCGTGAGGGATTCCTTTGTGAAGTCAAAGACTGCTCTCTCCAGCTCTTCCATGCCAAAGTCCGCCCATGCCTTCGGCTTGATCTGCTTGCCCGGATCCGCCCAGAAATCACTGTAGTGGAAATTCAAAAGCACCCCGAAGCCTGCATCGCTGACTCTCTTTCCAATGGCGATGGTCTCCGCCAGATCGTTGTTGCCCGCGCCGTAAGGCTCCCCGTTCTCCGACTTCGGATCGTTCCACAGGCGCAGACGTATCGTGTCCACATCATAGCTTTTCATAATGTCTAAAATGTCCCGCTCCTGCCCGTTGTCGTAATATTTTGCGCCGCAGCGCTCCAGCTCAAGAAGGGTGGACAAGTCCATTCCCTTGATAAATTTGCTCATACTATCCTCCTTATACTATTCCTCGAAAACAGAAGGTAAATACCTTTCGCCCGCTCACGTCCAGCAGATACTCCGGATGTACCCGCGCGCCCCAGCTGTCGTCCCCGGCGACGCCCATCTGTGCCTCTGCGATCCGCACCACCGTGTGATGCACGGGAGGAAGCTCGTAGACATGCGACGCATTTTCCAGCTCATGGGACGTGTAGGGAAGCACGTTCACCGACAGCTCGTCGCCGGTGAAGAGTATGCCCCTGCCCTTTAAATCCGTGACCTTCATATAGCGCACACCGCATTTGTTTCCGCACTCCTGCGGTACCAGATACTCCGCCAGATTGTCCTTCACTTTATTGCGGTAGACGCCGAGCTTTCCGCCCCGCTTCCGGTCGGCGTAGGTCTCCGCCTCTCCCAGTCCGTACCACTCTACATTGTCGTAGTCCGCGTCCAGCTTAAAGAGCATACCGAACTCCGGCATGTCTCCCAGCCCCTCCACCGGATCGTAGCAGAGCGTCGTCTCCACAGTGCCGTCCGCGAATACCTGATAGCTCACTGTACACTGGCTCTGCGGCGTGGTGGGCATATAATAGGGGAAGGTCAGACGCACGCTGTCCGGCAGCTCCTCAACCTCAATGGGACGCTCCTCAAAACGGCCGCCGTTCTTGGAGGTGATGTACATGCTGGCAAGCTTCCACTGTCCGTAGCGCTGGGGCATCAGGCTGCCGTTGTCATTGTCCACCGGCGCACGCCAGAAATTCGGCTTCGGCATCGCATCCAGCAGCTCTTTTCCGCCGTAGACATAGGACACCAGACCTCCCGCCATCGTGGAGAACAGCGCCCTGAAATCTGTGCCAAATACGCCGATATTGTGAACGCCGCGCACTACAGTGGGCGCGCCGCCACACTGGTAGGGACGAACCCCGCGTTTGCAGACCTGCTGCCCGAAGGCCACCTCGTGCCCCGCTTTCGCCCAGGGCAGATCCCCCGTGAGCACAAAGGACACGGTCACGGCAAACTCGTACTCCTGCCGCCCCGTGGCTGCGGCCGCCTGCTGCATCGAAAGCATGATATCCTTAAATTCCGCCGGAAGGGAAAAGCACTCTGCGCAGAGCGGCTCCACCGAAAGCTTCTTCGTCTCCCTCTTTACCTCTTTTCCGTCCGCCAGAAGAATCACATGCGCATCGAAGCTGTCCGTATTGACGAACAGGTTTTTATTGATGACCTGATACTGTTCGCCGGAAAACTCCACGGCGATATTCTGGTAGTTGAATTTGACCTCCTGCATCTTCGGGGAGGGCTCTCTTTTGCCGCCGTAGGCGATGCCATTTCCGCTAAACTCATAGTCGCTGGGGCGGTCGCCAAAGTCTCCCCCGTATGCTAAAAACCACTCGCCGTAGCGGTCTTTCTTGTAGATGGACTGGTCGATATAATCCCATATAAAGCCGCCCTGATAGCGGGGCTCCCGGTCGGCCAGCTCGGTGTATTTGTGCATACCGCCGCAGGAATTGCCCATGGCGTGTGTGTACTCGCAGCAGACAAAGGGCTTCTCCTTATGCTCGCGCAAAAATTCCTCAATCTGCGCCGCAGGCGTATACATCTGGCTCTCCATGTCGCTGGTGTCAGGGAAACTCCGGTCATGGAAGATGCCCTCGTAATGCACCAGCCTGTGCGGATCCAGCTTGTGGAAGAGCCGGCTCATCTCATAGATTACACGGCCGCCGCGCGACTCGTTTCCGCACGACCAGATTAAGATGGAGGGGTGGTTCTTGTCCCTCTGGTAGCAGGAATTCACCCTGTCGAGCATGGCCGGAAGCCATTCCTCTTTGTTGTCCGGCACGACAAATTCCTCACCCCTTACGCCCATTTTATGAGCCTCCCAGGAACCGTGGGACTCCAGATTGTTCTCCGCCACCAGATACAGACCATACTCGTCGCAGAGGTCATAGAGAAATGTATCGTCCGGGTAGTGGCTGGTGCGGATTGCATTGATATTATGCCTCTTCATCGTCACAATATCCTTAAGAATCTCTTCCTTGTCCGGCACGCGCCCGGTGCGCGAGGAAAATTCGTGACGGTTCACGCCCTTAAATACGATGCGCTTTCCATTCAGGCACATGAGCCCGTCCTTCATCTCGAAACGCCTAAAACCGATGCGCCCGCGCACCACCTCCACGACGTCTCCGTCCGCATTTTTCACGCGAATCAGCACGGTATAGAGGTTCGGCTCCTCCGCGCTCCAGAGCGCAGGCTTTTTTACATCCAGAAACATCGTGTAAAGCGCCGGCTCCTCCCCGGCCGCAAATTCCTCAGAACAAGCGCCGGTTTCCCTCTCACCGTCCAAAAGTGCAAGCTCCACCGTCCCCTTCCCGGTCAGGGAAAGGGTCGCCGCAAGTTCGCCCCCGTCAAAGCTGTCGTTTACGGTAGGAACAAGGCTTACGTCCCACAGATGCACCCCGGGCACTGCCATGAGATACACGCTGCGGAAAATCCCCGAGAAGCGGAAAAAGTCCTGATCCTCGCACCAGCTTCCGCTCGTCCACTTCCACACGCGAACCGCCAGCTTGTTCTCCCCCTCCTTAAGGTAGGGCGTGAGCTCAAATTCCGCCGGGTCGAAGGAATTCTCGCTGTAACCCACATAGGAGCCGTTCAGCCAGAGGGCGAAGCCGCTCTCCACGCCCTGAAAGGAGACAATGATCCTCTTTCCCTTCATTCTCTCCGGAAGTGAAAAATATTTTACATAGCTCGCCACCGGATTAAAGCGTTCGGGAATTTCCCCGGGGCGCACCTCCTCTGTGCCGTCCCACGGGTAGGTCAGATTCGTGTAATGCGGCACGCCGTACCCCTCCAGCTGAATATGGGCGGGCACACAGATATCCCTCCAGCTTTTGCAGTCGCAGTCCTCTTTTTCAAAGCCGCCCAGCGCCTGCGCCGGATTGTCGGCATAAGAGAATTTCCATACGCCGTCCAGACTCATGCGGTAGCTGCTCTCTCCTGCCGCAAGCTCCTGCATGGAGGCATAGCACACATGGGAGGAGCGGGCGGGCAGGCGGTTCTGCGCAAACACTTCGGGATTTTTCACTATACTGTAATCAAATGCGCTCATTTTTTGTCCTTTCCTGCGATATCCTGCCGGATATCCCCTATTAAGATAAGAAAATCGAGGGCAAAAACGAAACCCCCGATTTTCCAAATCAACCGGCCGAAAGCTTAATCAAAGTCAAACTTGTCAAACCTCTCATACATCGCACCGTACTTCTTGCGCACGTCCTCGTTCCACTCCAGCACCCGCTTCTCATCGCCCCTGAACTGGCAGCGGATGCAGCTGTAGATTCCCGTGTCCTTATCGTAGAACATGTCAATGTCCAGATCCCTCATAAAGCAGGACGGACAGCGGTAGTTTAATTTGCCTTTTCCAAGTTGAGCCATGTTGCAAATACCTCCTTGTCTGAGATTTTCTTCTTATATCCGAGCTTGAACATCGGGGAGAATGCGTATCCCTCCTCGATATAACCCTCGGCCTCTGCAGAAGCGGTCATGGATACCTTCGTCTGGATTGCCGGGATCACCGCGCTCACGGCGGATGCCCCCATCACCTTCGCGTCACGGCACTTGTAAGCGTAGTCGATGGTCTGCGCATTTGCGCCCTCGCAGGCAAGCGTGATTCCGGTCATGTCCTCCGGGTACTCGGTAGTGCCGTAGCAGGCGGTAATGTACTCATCCAGTGTAATCTCTGCGTCCGGGTCGCTGATCTCTAAAATATTCCGCTCAATCTTAATATTGGACGCACCCTCCTCAAAGTACTCCTTCGTCTGGAGCTTTACTGTCACGCCGTTGAAACGGATCTCTACCGGATCAAGGGTCAGGATGCGGTTCTTCTTTCCGTCAATGACCTCCTCGGAAAAATGGCTGTGGGTCGGGCAGAGGCAGAGGTCTACCTCCTCGCCGTTGTAGCTGAGTTTTGCGGAGCGCACGGTTCCCGCGCCCGCGTAGTGGGTGAAGTAGCCCGCCCGGTACTTCTCCTGAATCAGGAATGGGTAGGAAGCATCCTGCACATGCTTTGTGCCGATTCCCACCGGCCATGGAAGCTTCGCCACATAGGGACGCAGATCTACGATCGCGCCGCCCTGGTCCATGTTGACGCAGGCTCTCATATAGGGGTCGCAGTACCAGAATACCTGCTTGTCCGAGCCATAGAGGATATCTCTCCACGGCGCGCACTCCGGCACGTTGTAGTTGCCGCCGTTCACACCCTTCTTCTCCCTGTAATAGTCTGCAAACTCGGACATCGTCATGTCGATGAGCTTGCCCTCTTTTTTAAGATCGCCGTAATACTTACAGCCGTCGGAGTAAGACTTAAGCAGCAGCTCGTAGGGCTGCTCCCAGCGTCCCATCTTGTTCATCCAGCCGGGTCCCACAAACATCATATTGTAGGAATAGCCATCGTTGTATTTTTCCAGATCCCTGTACTGGTCAATCAGGTTGTACAGATAGGGATACTCCCATGTCTTCGTATCGTAGATCATGCCCCTGAGCACGTTCTGGGGATGCGTGCCGAAATTGGAGCCGTTGCCGTCATAGCAGGCAATCAGGTCGCGGGACAGATGGGGAATCGCAACGATGCCGCTGTCCTCGTCCTTATTCGCCGCCGGTGCGTGGGTGTTCTGTTTCGAGGGAATCCACGGCGCCCACGGGCCTCCGTCGAAGAGGGTATACCATGAGTTGTTGCAGGTGTGGTACGCCTTCGGTCCCTCCTCCCAGCAGGTCGCTACCGCGCACTTGACGGTGGGGTATTTTTCTTTGATATAGTTGGTCAGCTCTGCATCCATATAGTAAGAGCCGGTGGATTCCGGGTAAAAGCCAAAGCGCTCGTGGAACTTCTCAAATACGTCGTTGACAATGGCCTTTTTGTCCTCCATGGAGAACATCCAGATGCAGAAATCCTTGGTCTTGTACTTCTCGCGGAACTCCTCGCAGGGAAGCCCTAAAAGGGAAAGGGCGATCTCGTCCCCGTACTCCTCGTGGTCGTGCTTTGCCAGCTCTACGGCCTCGTCATTGAACAGCGCCGCGTAGGTCATCTGGATCGTGACCTTGAGCCCGTTCTCATGCGCCAGCCTCTGCTGGGTCTTGAAGATGTCTAAGGACTCCGTAAGGAGCGCCTTATCTCCGATATCCTCCTCCTTGCCCTGTCCGGTCACGGTAGCGGAATACTCCGGCACCATCTCCGGGCGGTGAATGATGTTCACAACAAATTTGTCCATCACAGTAACCTCCATACATAAATATTTGACGATATCCCAGCGGATATCAGGGTGCGAGGGCAATGCTCCTTAAGAGCATCACAATGCGCAATCGGTTGTTCTATGCTGTAGTATAACAGTTGAGCCCCTCTGTGTCAATGTACAAAATTTATAGTTTTTTCGTTAAATTTTTTTACATTATTTGGTAGACTCCTTGAGCACTACCTCGTAAGATAAAAGCGTCCTCTCCGGCACCTCCGCGCCGTCGATCTGCGCCAGCAGGTTTTTGCACGCCTCTCTCCCCAGTTCCCTCGCATTAAAGGACAGAGAGGTGATAGAGGGAATGCTGTTCTCCAGCACGGAGCTGTTGTAGAAGGAGGCGAGCCTCACATCCTCCGGCACCCGCCGCTGCTGCATCCGCAGGATGCGCAATACCTGGCTACAGATATTGTCGTCCATGCAGAGAATACAGTCCGCGTCCTTTTCGAGTGTGGACGCAACCGCTTTTTCAATGGCTGCATAGCTCTCAAGGTTCAGAAAAAACAGCTCCGGCTCTTCGTCGATCAGCATGTTGGCAAATGCCTCATGGTAGCCGAGCAGGCGGCTCTGGGTGACCACATAGGACTCCGCGCCCCCGAAGAGCGCAATCTTGTACATCCCGCGCATGAGCAGGATCGAGGTCAGCTCCCGGCAGGCGCTCTGGTGGTCGTTGTCCACCTGCCTGACCTTTTTATAAAGCGTGCTCCCCACGGTCACAAAGGGAAGATCAGTTTTGTTCAAAAACTCAATCTGCAGATCCTTCATAAAGGTGCGCAGCAAAATAACGCCGTCTACCTTGTGGTTGCTGATGACTCTGTCCAGCCCCGAGATGTCGGTCTCCTTGCACAGACACAGCAAAATGTCGTACTCATGCAGACCCGCGATCTCCTGGATTCCCGCAATGGTCTCCTGAAAATAGGGCAGATCCACGAGCATGTAATCCTCCTGCATCACCACGCAGAGATTAAAGGTCTTCGACTGGGCAAGCCCCTTCGCAATGACGTTGGGCTTATAGCCGAATTCCTCAATATATGCCAGCACTCTCTGCTTCGTACTGTCCCCGATTCTTCCTTTCCCGGAAATCGCCCGGCTCACCGTCGTCTTTGACACGCCGAGAGCCTCCGCCACGTCCGATATTGTAATCCTTTCTTCACCCATCACTGTGTACCCCGTAACTATGCTATCCCATGAAGCGCAAGAACATACATCCAGTGCGCAAATACCCGGTTTGCGACTGCGCAACTGTTGTTTTTATCATATACAATCGGGAGGCGGCTTGTCAAGAATTCCTTTGAAAATTACACTTAGATTATGCAGCCTCACGGCTTCCCCATGTCCCTTACAGTAATTCTTCGACCGGTTTTCATCCCCTCAGCCACAGAACGCGCATAGCTAAGGCACTGTTCGGTGGAACGGGCTTCATAGATGTTGGCGTTATTTCCCGCCGCATCTTTATAAAAATGCTCTCCCAGCAGCAGGTATTCCACGCCGTATTCCGTCAGAAGTTCCTCATAATATCTCCTGTATTCGGGCAAATATTCGATCTCCAGACCCTTCCATACCGTAATCTTACTGCCGTACTTATCTCTCACAGTGTCTACTTCGCCTAAATATTCCCAGAGTTCACTGTACGGCATCCGCATTCCGAAATCGACATCCGCAAAAGGTGCATGGTCGGAAAATCCGAGCTGGGAAAGTCCGTTTTCGATGGCACATCTGACATAGTCTTCCGCGTCACCCCCTGCATGTCTGCATCTTTTTACATGTGTATGAAAATTTGTCTTCATTAACGGTTTTTTCGTAAATTTCTTCTGCATGTTCTTTTCTCCTTCCCGCACAATCTATTTTTTATGATACATATGATGTGTCATTTTTGTCAAGACGGCCGAAAAACAAGCATCCTTTCCGGCGCTGACCTCCTTTCCCCCTATCATTTTTAACAAAAAGTTAGGAACTACCTTTCTAAAATCTTAAGATTTTCATAAAAATGATGAACATTCCACGGAGGGTATTGCCGTGAAAAAAAAGCGGTGCTATAATCATTTTCGATAAAAAGAGGCATATAGTTAGTACATACAATTTATTGGGAGAGGAGACTGACGATGACAAGGTATGACCGGTTTCGGGTTTGGTTCGCCCGAATCTACGAGAACAACAAGCATCTCTTGATTCTGTTGTATTTTTTTGTATATCTGGCATGGTTTCATTATGTGGAGACATCTGTGACCACCCACTTTCATGTGGTACATGTCGCGCTGGACGACCACATACCCTTTTGCGAGTATTTTGTGATTCCCTATCTGCTGTGGTTTTTTTATGTGGGCTGGGGAATCGTGTACATGGCATTGCACAACAAGGCTGACTACTACAAGCTGTGTGCGTTTCTTTTCACGGGCATGACCATTTTCCTGATTGTGTCCACACTGTACCCGAACGGACATTATCTGCGGCCGCAGTATTTTGCACACCACAATGTGTTCACCTCCCTCTGCGAGCTTTTGTACACCAGCGATACGCCGACGAATCTGTTTCCGAGTATCCATGTGTACAATTCCATCGGCATTCACCTCGCCGTGATGCAGAACAGACAGCTGCGGAACAACAAGACGGTGCAGCTGATTTCCTTCCTTCTGATGGCGAGCATCATTCTTGCGACGATGTTCATCAAACAGCACTCTGTATTTGATGTGTGCACGGCTTTCGCACTGGCCTTTCTCATGTACCGCGTTGTCTACAAACGCCACTGGGAAAAGTCCTCTGCCCCGCAGAAATCCAGAGGCGGGCTGCTCCTTCGCTAGGAGCCATAAAAAATACGGGACGGTGCAGTACCGATACGGTGCTGTGCCGTATTTTTATACTTTAAAAAACAGAATACGATAGTATTCCTGATTCATGTTATGCAGATTGCCTATTTTTTGATTGCTATTTGCTGTCAGAAATGTTACTGTATTCATATATCAGGATGTGTGATAATCAAATGGAGGCGATGGAAATGGGACATTCTACAATTAGTGTACGCTTGGATGATAACATAAAACAACAATTTGATAATCTTTGTGCAGAGTTTGGAATGTCTGCATCTACGGCATTTAACATTTATGCACGGACAGTTGTAAGGCAGAGAAAAATTCCTTTTGAGATTACGGCAGAAAATGATCCTTTTTTTAGCGAATCCAATACAAAGATTCTAAAGGAATCGATAGAGCAGATGGAAAAGCACCCGGAGCGGAATATTGTAAAAACACTGGACGAACTGGAGGAACTTGCGGATGGCTGATATTTCATTCTCGGAGCGGGCATGGGGAGAATTTCAATACTGGATAGGACAAGATAAAAAAACTGTTAAACGTATTACAGCACTGTTAAAGGATATATGCAGAAGTCCTTTTGAGGGAATTGGAAAGCCAGAACCGCTAATCGGAGAAACGGGAAAGTGGAGCAGGCGTATTAACGGAACAGACCGTCTGGTGTATTCGGTGGATGAGCGAGGTGTAAATATATACCAGTGTAAAGGGCACTATGATGATAAATAGATTTCTCCCTTTTTCGAGTATGAAATATTATAAAATTTATAAAGACAATCGGAGTTGGAATTTGAAGGAGAAATAGAAAATGAGAATAGTCCATCATAATTTATGTATTAGAAACGCCGAGAGAAGGGATTGTGAGCAGCTTGCAGCCTGGTGGAATGATGGAAGTGTTATGGCTCATGCCGGATTTCCGAATGGACTCGGAACTACGGCCGAGAAGATCCAAGAGCAAATTGCCGGGGATAGTGATGATACAAAAAGAAGACTCATAATTGAATAAAGAATACAAGGGCACAACATGTCTATGAACTGTTGGGATTCAAAAAAACTGCGATACACGAAAATTCATGGAAAAATCAGTTAGGAGAGCCGCAGACCTCGATTGATTACGAGCTAAAGCCGTCTGATTTTTGCAATGCGAAATTGATTGGGTGAAATAGGGATATCTGGTTATGGTTCTGTCTTTATCTGAATTGTATCATTCAAAAATACCAGTTTTCCTGATTCAATGAGTTCATCCTGCATATAAACACGCTTTTCGGCAATAAGGGAATCCTCCTGCATATTGAGAACATAGTCAAAATTACCTCGATCCGAAAGTTCATAACTTGTGCCACCAGCATAGTCGTAAATTATGATTCGATTATCTATCATTCCTGAACCAAAGCTTAGCGTTGAACAAAGCTCCGGATTGCCGTCGCCAGTCAGATCATAGAAATAAACGCTCCATATTGGCATTCCGGTATAAAGTGTGGCTGTTTCCTCATCGGTCACAGCCTCTAAGCTTGCATACCGCCAACAGAAAGTAACTCCCTGGAACTCATCTAAAACATATTCTTTCGTGCTATCCCAATCCATTTCATCCCCGCCAAGACAGTCAAACCATTTGATTACGCTATTAGACTTTGACGCTTCGCTACGCTCTGGTACAGATTCTTTCCCGCAACTTGTCAACGACATTGAAAATGCAAGACAAAGTGCTATTGCAATTACCTTTTTCATTTCGCACCGCCTGTTGAACACTCACGCCTTCCGCTCTACGGCATGGCGGAACAGTGGATCCATGAGCCCGTACAATTCCTTCTGGTTCTTCTGCTGGGCAACAAATTCCTCTCCCAGATCCTCCATCTGCATCCGGTTGCGCTCCTCCGACTTGATGATCTCCTCGTCTGCATTTTTAAGAATCGTCACCTGATTTTTGAGCGCCGCCGCCCCGTCGGAAAGTCCCTCGGGTTTTTCCCGCTCCGCCCGCTTGGAAAGCGCATTGCAGGATTTCATCAGCTTCGCGGTGGAAACGTTGTTCTCCTTCAAAAGCTTCACCAGACGGCGTACCTGTTCCTCCAGCTCTGCAACCTTCTGGTCTGACTGTGCCAGCCTCTCCCGCAGATTCAGCACTGCCCTGTCGTAATTGCCCGCATAGGAGCGGATATCCTCCGCCGCCGCCACAAACTGCTTGCCCGGCTCTCCCATGCGCCCCGCCTCGATAGCCGCATTGAGCGCCAAAACCCCCATCTGCTTTCCACAGTCCGCCATCTCATTGATCAGCTCGTCATAGGAGCGGTTCTGGCTCTTAAGAAGCGTGGAAAATTCACTCAGATATTTGGAGGGGGAGGTAAAGTGCTTGTTCTCCTCCACGAGCTTCGCCGCGGAGCCGGAAAGCTTTTTAATCTCGGCGCACAGAGACGCCTGCCAGCCCTCCGCTGCCTCCACCTGCTCCCGATAGATCCCCATGGAGTGTATCAGCTCCGCCTCCACCCTCGTATTCTGCTCTGCAAGGGCGGCGGCCTCCTTCATATTCTGCATGACCTGGTTTACATTCGCATCCACCTGACGATAGGAGGCGTCGATTTCCTCCACATCAGCGGTAAATTCATCCTGCTGCTCCTCCAGACGTTCAAAAATCCGGTCGTCCATTGCTTTCTTTTCTTTTAAGGCTTCCATCTCTTCCTGACTGACCTTATTTTTTCCAAACATGTACATCCCTCCTCTGAAACACGGCGGATATCCGCCGCCGGAAACAGTAACATAAGTATACACAATTCACGCTAAAACTACAACCGCTAACCGTAGTATTTTCTCACGAACGACAGAATTTCAACGGTAGTATTTTATCTCCAGCTGCAGAGTCTCATTTCCCTGATACTCGTTAATCCGGGGACTGTAGACAACCGAAAGGCGGATGGCATTCTCCCTTCCTCCCAGCGCAGCCGAAAGCTCATTTTCCCCAAAACGCTCCCGCAGATACCCGAAAAATGCGGGAATATCCCCAAAATAAATGCATGACGCACAAGTCCCATGCCCGGACACAAGGGTCAGGCGCAGGACGTTTTGATTTTTCCCGCAGACCCACAGACGGCTGACCGACAGATTTTTGTCGGCAAACAGCGGACGCGGATTTTCCCTGCCAAAAGGCGCAAGAAGCGCAAACTCCCGCACCAGCTCCAGATTCGCGTAATCCACCGGCATGGGAACGTCGATGTGTATTTTTTCCTCGAGCTGCTGCGGCGTGAGGGTGCACTGGGCGTTGATCCTTCTGCGGAATTCCTCCACGTTCGCCTCCGGCATCGATATTCCCGCCGCCATGGGATGACCCCCGAAGCGGGTGAACAGCTCCCCGCAGCGGCACAGCTCCTCATACATGGAGTATTCTTCAATTGAGCGCCCGCTGCCCTTTACGCCTGTCTCCGCCCTCGTCAGCACAAAGACCGGACGGTAATAATATTCCTTAAGACGTCCAGCGATGATTCCCGCAATGCTCTCATGCACCCCGGGAAGAAATACCACCAGCACCGGGCCATCGCCGCAGGCTCCCGACTCCACCAGCTCCCTTGCCAGTTTCACGCCCCGGTTCGTCAGCTCCTTCCGGCAGACATTCAGCTCTACAAGCTCCTCTGCGAGCCGTTTCGCCTCCCCCGCCTCCTTCGTCTGAAAGAGCAAAAGCGCCTTCTGTGCTGTTTCAAGGCGCCCGGCCGCATTGATGCAGGGTCCCAGTACAAAGCCAAAATGATAGGCGTCTATCTGCGTCGGCACAAGGCCGCACTCTGCAATCAGCGCCCGCATTCCGATGTTCGCCGTGCGGTGAATCCGCTTTAAGCCCTCCTTCACCAATATCCGGTTTTCCCCGGTCAGCGGCATGATATCCCCTACCGTGGCAAAGGCTACATATTCCAGCAGCTCCTCCGCCTCGCTTGCGGGAACTCCCATTTTTTCGTACAAGAGCACAAGTACCTTCCATGCCACCGCTGCCCCGCAGAGCTCCTTATAGGGATAGGCACAGTCCGACTGATGGGGATTCACAACCGCATCCGCCCTGCTTTTTAAATAGCGCTTTTCCCCTTTTTCCTCTACAAAGGGGAGCTCGTGATGGTCTGTCACCAGCACGGTCATGCCACGGCTTTTGGCATAGGCAGTCTCGTCGAGGGCGGCGATGCCGTTGTCGCAGGTCAGAATCGTGTCCACACCGGCCTGCAGGGCAGCCTCGATCAAATGCATATTCAGTCCATAGCCATCCGCAATGCGGTGCGGAATGGAGACGTCCACCTTTCCCCCGCACCGGGTGAGCCCGCAATAAAGTATGTAGCCTGACATCACGCCGTCAATATCATAGTCTCCAATAATGCGGATCGCCGCTCCCTCTCTTAACTTTTTACACAATATATCCGCAAGCCTGTCTCCATCTTTAAGCAGATGCGCATCCGGCAGATCTTCTGCGCCCCCCGCCAGAAAACTTTGTATTTCCTCCTCGCCGCACAGCCCCCGGTTCCGAAGAAGCCGGGCTGTCACCGGATCAATGCCGAAACGCTCTCCAATGGCGTTAAAATCCGCTTTTTTTGTTGCAACCATCCACTGTGTCATAATGTATCAATATCCTTAGTCTTCTCTATAGCCCCGCACCCGGCAGCTTTTCCTGCAAAAGCAGATGCCGTATTTGATGTAATGCTTGTAGCCGATTTCTCTGTGCTCACTGTCGTAATGCCTCTCGTCAATCTGTTTCAACGCCGCTTCTGCAAGAGGCTCCATCTCTGTAAGTATCCTTGTATTTTTGAATTCAAGGATTATAACGGGCAGATTTTCGTCCATGGGTTCCATGATGATATCCGCCCGTCCATCTCCATACTCTCTGTTCGACCTTACCCAATAGTCTCCAAGGTTCGAGAGCATCCCCGCCATAAAGCCATGATAAAACATTTCCGCCTCGTCGTAAAAGCTAATACTCTCCACGAGAAGCCGCTTTAGCGTCTCCTCCAGCTTTGAACAGTTACAGTCTATGAGTGCCTGATAAAGCGGGGTTCTGTCCGTGGCCTCAATTCTCTTATGAAACCACGCAAGAATCGTATTGTCGTAGATATAGGCAATCTCGTCATTCGGAACCGCCAGCTTTAGATAAATCGTCCGCTCCTCTCTCTGCTCGGATATCTTTTTCAGGTATCCGGTAAAAAAGAGAAAATTCCAGAGATTTTCCTTGGACTCGTGAATCTCTCCATATGTGATATCCTCATGCACAGGTTTTTCAATGGTCTCCCCCGCAAGCAGACTCTCAATTTCTCTCTTTGTCGCCCCATCCGCCAGCTCCACCAGCTCTCTGATAATACTGTTGCCTGAGGTGTTTGACCAGTAGGGACGGGGGAGCGCTTTCGGATCACTTCTCAGTTCGCTTGCATAATTTGCCACACTCCACGGATTGTAGACGTCCCGGTCTCCAAAACGGTAGCCGTCATACCACCTTCGTACCTCTTCCTCCTTTTCCTCCATACCATAATCCCGTAGCAGCTTCATCGTCTCCTCTGGTGTAAAGCCGAAATATTCTGCACAATCGTTCTGGAGAATGGAATTGATTTTTAAGTTATTAAGCCCTGTGAAAATGCTTTCCCTGCTAATACGCAGACATCCGGTCACTACAGCAAGTTCCAGACAGTCGTTTGTCTTTAGCGCAGACTCAAGGAACGAGCGGATGAATGCAAGCATCTCGTCGTAGAAGCCACAGAAATATGCGTTTTCCAAGGGAACATCATACTCGTCGATCAATATCACGACATTCCTCTGATGGTAGGCATACAGACATCTGGACAAAAAATTTAACGCCTTGGCATAGTCAATTTGTCCGGCTCTGCGGTCTCTGAGTCTTATATATTTTTCCTTGTCGGCCTCTGAAAGCCTATCTCCCTGCAGCACATAATTGTGCCGGGTAAATGCGTCTGCAATATCCTCCGCAAGACTTAAATACGCCATCTCCCACGTCGGCTGTTTCGCAGACTTCAGTGTAAGCATAACAACCGGATACTGCCCTTGTTTCTTTGTATACTCCTCCCCACAGTCCATAATTTTTCTGCCGTTGAAGTAAAGGCTATTGTCTATTTTATTCCCGTCTGCATCCCTCTCGTCCTCGAAAAAGGTCTTAAGCATAGTCAGTGCCAGTGTCTTTCCAAAGCGGCGGGGGCGTGTAAAGAGATGAACTGCAGCTCCGGAATCTAAAATATCCCGTATCATCAGGGTCTTATCCACATAGTAGTACCCTTTTTCAATCATCGTCTTATAGAACTCAATGCCAACCGGCAGCGGTTTTGTCATGTCCGTCCCTCCCTCTGACGCTTTTTCACATACAAAGTTTCTTTTTCATATTATATCATACCGCAGCCACTTTTACATCACATGATTTGTTTATCATTAAAACTTAAACCGCAATCAAATTTTTGTGATACATCCAGTACTGTCCGATATATAAAAAACAGAGAAATAAGTCTGAACCATCAGTTATTTCCCTGCTTTATTGCCGCAATATAAAATTCTTATTCTTCCTTATACTTTCTGAACCCCTGCAAGTTCCTCCACTTCCGCCACATGCAATCCCGTATCTTCTGCAATCTCCTCGATTGTCGATTTTCCACGTTTTAACAGCCTGAGCGCTGTTTCTCTTTGGTTTTGGCTGATTCCCTGATTTAAAATAGTTCTTGCACTTGTCTCTATCAACGGTCCTCTCATCATACCACCCACTTTCTTTACACTCTCATACTTCTGTGCAATCTCGTTGATCACGTCACCGGATAACTCCATAATTGTCCGCTCATCAAACGCTCCAAGCTCGCCGCGCTGGTTCAGCTCGTCAAGCCTCTCCAAAATAAGCTGATATTCCGCTTTCAGTTCTTCGAGCTTCTGCTCATTACTATTATACTCCGGAAAGCTGTTCTCATGTGAAAATATGTAAAACGGAATCAGCATCAGCAACCGTTTTTCAAAGATGTCATCAAGCGAATATTTCTGCACCTTCATAACCGGTATGCCGTACTCCACTGTTCCACCCGGTGTAACAATAACATATTTCATCTTATCCGGTGCTTTTTTGCGCGTCCGGAGATACAAAACCGCCGTGTTAGGGAATGTCACGGTCAGCGTTTCCTCTGTAAGCTTTCCCTCATCAAGCGCGATCTGCGCATCATACTCGAAAAGTCTTATCGTAATTCTTCCGTCCGGGAAGCTGCTCTCACATTCAATATGATATTTTTTGGGTACCTTTCCAAAAACTGTAAAATTGGTATCTGTTATGCGCTCCCTATCCGCCCCGTCCTGCCGGTCTATAAAATGTTCATTAGGAAAAAACTGTATTTCCTCTTCTCCCGTGTATGCTTCCCCGAAAATCTCATTGATTACGGGAATCACCAGCTTTCGACAGTCATTTAAAATTGTACGAAATACTCCGTCATATATATTTGCCATGCATGAGTCCTTTTTCTTCTGCAGCTTTATCCCAATGATTTATTCTGTTGATATAAAGTATACCACCTTTCGACTGTAAAGTCTATTACATTTCGCGGAAATCAGGGACTCTCCATTTCTATGAAAGGCTTCTACAGACGGCAGGGGACGCCGGATATTCCGACGTCCCCTGCCTTTGTGGTGTGATTTTGGTCTATTTTACCTTGACTTTAATCTTGATTGTTTTGGTTGTACCATTCTTAAGAGTTACCTTTGCCTTGATGGTTACAGTTCCACTCTTCTTTGAGGTAATCTTACCATTCTTATTTACCGTAGCAACGGATTTGTTGCTGGTGGTGTAAGTGATGGACTTGATATTGTCCTTATTGACCTTGCTGCTCAATGTAAAGTTGGTCTTTTTGCCCTTCTTTACGGTAACGCTGGTCTTCTTCGGCTTGATGGTCGCCTTGATTTCCTTATTGATGGCGGCCGCTTCGTCTGCATTTACCAGCTCGTAGGTTGCCTTTTTGCTCGCGGACACAGACACACTTCCGTTGCTGTTTACAGTGTAGGTCTTGGCATTGACCATGGTGTACTCTCCGGTCGTGGTGTTCAGCTTGTAGATGTAAAGCTCGTTGCCGCTCTCCAAATCCTCTGTGTCCACCTTCACCTTGTACTTGGTGTTACCGTCGGAATCCTTGACTGTCATGGTAATCTTCACGTTCTCCGTGCCTGCTGCCTCGGTAATCTGGGAGACAACAGCCGCAGATACTGTGGACTTGTTTCCGGTCACAGTGTTCTCAACCGTCGCCTTTGCGGAAGTAACCGCTCCCGTGCCATCCTTCTTTACGGTAACGACCGTGCTGGTCGTCGCAGAGGACTTCGGAATCTCGGTCTTCTCGGTTACGGAAGTAACCGCTCCCGCCGCGTTCGTCTTGGTAGTTGTCGTCACGGTAGTCTCCGCGCCGGCCTTGTTTGCCGTCGCCTCGACCTCCTTTTTGGTCGCAGAACCGTCTGCCTTGGTGACAGTCTCGGTGGTCTTGCTCACCGTGCCGTCTGCCTTTGTCTCGGTAGTGGTCTCTGTCTTTGTACCATCAGTCTTGGTCTCTGTAGTGGTCTCTGTCTTTGTACCGTCAGTCTTTGTCTCGGTAGTGGTCTCCACCTTTGTGCCGTCAGTCTTTGTCTCGGTAGTGGTCTCCACCTTTGTGCCGTCCGGCTTCGTCTCGGTGCTGGTGGCCGGGGTTGTTACGGTAGTCGAAGAACTGCCGCCAGTGCTTCCGCCGCCTGAGGTCGTTCCCCCGGTGCTTCCGCCAGTTGCTTTCGCTCTCGTAATAGTTACCTCAATGCTTCTCGCTTCATCCTCATAATTATCCTTATCATCGCCAACATATACAGCGACTGCCTTCGTTTCCCCGCCTGCGGTAAGGGCGATTGTGCTATCCTGCCATGCCCAGCCAGTCGGCAGAGTTATCTTTTTAACGGTATCATACGAGTTGTCAACAGACATTGTGGTGTTCGGCTTTCCTTCTATTGTCTGTGCTTTATTGACAGTAATCGTAACCTTCGCACTCACCTCGCTGTAGTTTTCGGAGTCCGGCTTAAATACAAGCGTATACTCTGTTGTGCCGCTATCTGCTGTCACAGTAGGCTTCTTGTCTTTGTCCGCAGCAATCCACTCAAAGCTTCCTGCCACTGATGCCTCATTCTCCTCGCTATGCTGTGCCGCTCCTCCCGTTAAAACTGCGTCCGCAACTATCTGTCCGTAAGTAATGCTTCCTACGGTCGGCAGCGTAATATAGGGTGTTGCCGGATTAACCACCACTGTCACCGTCACTTCTGCAGCGTCATAATTTGCCTGATTCCCGCTGTCCGGCGTAAAGACTGCTGTATAGCCATCATTTTCAACCGCCAGCCCAGCATCCGAATTCTTCCATGCCCATGTACCATGTACCTCTACATCAGCATCGTTCACTGACCATGTACCAGTACCATCTGCCGGAAGTGACACATCAGCAATCGTCTTGTCCGGGTCGTAGGTAATCTCCAAACCGGCAGGCGCGCTGACAACCGGTGTTGCCTTTTTCACAACAATCACCAGCGTTCCCTCACAAGGCTCATACCTGCTATCATCGTCCGGTGTAAATATCCAGCTTACGGTATGCTCTCCTGCCGCCGGTACAGATTCCCCATCTTTCCACGCAAGTGCTCCCGCTACTTCCGTGCCATCATCTGTTACAAACTTGGCCTCCTCGACATTCAAAGGAAGATCGCCCAGCTTAGAACCATAGGTAAGCTCTTCACCTGCCACAACTGCGACCTCTGCGTCCGTTTTCTCCTGCACGGACTGTTTGTCGGACAGTGTAATCGTTACTGTGACGGTAATATCCTCATAGCATTCGCTCGTTGCCTTCACCGTAATGCTGGCAGAATTACCTACAGTGCCGGAAACAACCTGATAGGTCAGAATGCCATCAGTATCCACTGACGCAGAATCGTCTACAATAATACCTGAATCATCAGTCTCCACCATGGTGTAATCTGTCGTTCCCCTGTCGGCCGGCAACAACGCTGCGATATCAAGCGACGCCGCAGCATCACCCGTCCCTGTGCTGGCGAGATAGCTCTTTGCAATGGCATCAATTGCCGGGGCATCTGCCTTGTTGATTGTCAGCGCGATTTTCTGCGAAGTTGCTTCGCTATATTGCTCTGTTGCTTCCGTCTTAGCAATAATCTTAACCATTCCCGGCTTCTTTATCGTTACTGTGCCATCAGTGGCAATTTCGATAATCGCCGCAGCCGCATTTTCGTCTTCGTCCACAGCCGCCGTATAAGACAGTGCTCCGCCTTCGGTTTTGATGATTCCCGCAGCTTCCACAATTGAGAATGCGGCATCTCCGAATTTCTTTGTGATGGAATCCGTCGTAACCGTAATCGAAGCTGGCAATTTTTCACCAGCTGCCAGTCTTGTAATCACTACAGAAACATTACACGCGCTCTCCGTATAATTCGCCGCATCACTACCAGTATATACAGCGGTTGCCGTCACGGACGTGCCTACAGTAAGCGCTGTCCCCCGATCGTTCTCTTTCCACTTCCAGCCGTCCGGCAATTCCACTGCCCCGACAGTCTCAACTTCGTTCAGAACAGACTTTGTGGAAGCCGGTGTATTCGGTGCTGTTTCTGCCGGATTGACCGTCACTGTCACTGTCTTTTCTACAGATTTATAATTCTTGGTATCCGTCGGCGTAAAGACTGCTGTATAGCTCTCGTTTGTAACTGTCGGCACGATAGAGGAATCCTCCCATGTCCATGCGCCCGGCACTTCGGTATTCTCATTGTCACCTACTGTCCATGTACCTTTTGCATCTGCCGGAAACTCCACGTCGGCAAGCGTCTTTGCCGGGTTATAATCAACCGTAGCAACTGTTGGTGCCTCAACCTCCGGTGCTGCCTTAGTCACAGAAATCCCCACGGTTCCAGTGGCAGGTGCATAGGTATCTTTATCATTCGGCGTGAATGTCCACTCTGCTGTAGTGGTTCCCACTTCCGGTACTATATCCTCTGTCCACGCAAGCGTTCCCTCCACTTTCGTTTTCGATTCATCATCTGTCACAAATGTGACATCAGCAAACTTAAGAGTACTCAGCTTTGCTCCATAGGTGAGCTCGCTGCTTTCCTTAATCGTAACCTCTGCGTCATTCTCTGGCTTCACAGCGACCTTTTCAGTCTCCTGCTTGTCTTTAAATTCTAGCCCTGAATAATCCAGTGTATATGTCACCGGATTACGGCTGTCGCCGTCTCCATCCAAATCCACTGTAAAACTATATTCCTGCCCTTTTGTCGAATCCATATAGAGAATGATACTAAAATACCAGCCGTTTCCGGGGTTATCATCTCCATAGCTTATATAATCCAGTGCAGACTGATCAAAGTCCTTCTTTTTCTCTCCCTCGCTGGTCACAGAGAATTTCTCTGGCCGAGTACTATTACTCTCGCCATCTTCCTCAGTTTCGGCCGCCTTTACCAGGAACTGAAGCGGAAGATAATAGCCCTCCTGCTCTGTATCTTCATCTTCATTAAAGCCCGTGAAGTCTTTCACATACTCTAAGGATCCGCTGACCGTAATTGCGCCGCTCGAAGTCACGGAGCCCGCATTCGTGACGGCTGTAGTCACAACCTCATACTCTCCAAACTCCTCAAGACTTTGGGGGCAGCCCGCCAAGCCATCAGATTCATCACTGTAGAGCTTCAGCACCTTATCATCCATCTTCGTAAATTCTACCATGTCCGGGTTTTCCGCCACCGAACCTGCTCCGGGATTCGCTGTCTGTTCACCGCCCGGGGTCTGCGTCTCCTGGCCGTCCTGCGCATAAGCTACTGCTGGAGCCACCGGCAGAGCCGTCACCACCATAGCGGCAGCGAGCAGGCCTGCAAGCAGCTCCCTGATTTTTTTGTTTTTCATTCCTTTTCCTCCTAACTGATTTTCTTGCTTTGAAAACAAGGAAACCCCCGGTCTCCCACAAATTCCCACAGCGGATATGTAGCTTGCTTTATCCGCCATGGCTTTCGTGAGAAACCAAGAACGAGGTGTAAGTATGCGTCCACACTTACACCTCGTCATAATTAGAAAAGGCAAAAATAAACTGCAAGAAAAACCACTTGTAAAATAGCAACAACTGGGCTAAAATAAGAGCGGTGTATCGCAGTTTATCTGTATCGTGTGGTACTGTATCTACCATCCCTGCCGGATGCTGCGCCAACAGCATCCGGTGGTACACCTACATGTTTTCTTGATTTCTATTCCCGATTCTAACACATTCATTTTCTTAATACAAGAGGTTCCTTAACAAAATTTTAAGTTTTATGAATGTTATAGTAGGGCTGTTTTTCTGCTTTTTGCCATGTTTTTCTCAAACTGGCAGAAAATGACACTTTTTGTCATTTTTCAAATTCTCCGGCCACTTCTTCCAGGAGCTTTCGTATTTCCAAATGCTGTGGACATACCACCTCGCATTTGCCGCACTTGATACAGTCGCTCGCCTTCCCCAGCCCCATCGTGTGCACCTGATTGTAATAGTAGTCGCTGTTCCAGTCACGATGCTGACGCTTGGCATTCAAATCGGAAAACAGATCCGGTATGGATATTTTTCTTGGGCAGCCCGCCACACAGTAGCGGCACGCCGTGCAGGGAATGGCGTTCTGATTCTTAAAAATTGCGCATACCTTGTCTATCGCGGCATATTCCGCCTCGTTCAAAGGCTTAAAGTCCTTCATCACGCTGATATTGTCCTGCATCTGCTCGAAGCTGCTCATTCCCGAGAGCACCATGAATACCTGCTTACAGCTCGCCGCAAAGCGGATCGCGTAGCCTGCATTGCTCCCGCCGCCTAATCCCTTTAGGATTTCCTCCGCCGCCTGCGGCAGCTTTACAAGGCTTCCTCCCTTGACCGGCTCCATAACCACCACGGGCTTATTGTGCCGCGCACACACCTCCAGACATGCACGCCCCTGCACGCCGGGATCGTCGTAGTCCACATAATTGATCTGAAGCTGTACAAGCTCCACCTCCGGGTGGTCGGTGAGAATTTTTTCCAAAAATTCCGCGCTGTCGTGGAAGGACAGTCCCACATGCCGGATTTTACCCTCCGCCGCAAGCTCCTGCGCCACCTCATAGGCGCGGCAGCGCTGGTACTTGTCATAATTCGATTTTCCCTGCGCGTGCATCAGATAGTAATCAAAATACGTCACCCCGCAGGTCGCAAGCTGCTCCTCAAAAACTTTGCGGATATCCTCCTCACTCTCAAAGAGATTCGCGGTCAGCTTATCCGTGATGGTGAAGCGCTCCCTGGGATAACGCTTCACAAGGCACTCCCTTACCGCCACCTCGCTCTGCCCGTCAAGATAGCCCTTCGCCGTGTCAAAATAAGTAAATCCCGCCTCCATAAAGGCGTCCACCATGCGGTTGCACTCCTCAAAATCAATCTTTCCGTCCTGCATCGGCAGACGCATACAGCCAAACCCAAATCTGCGGCTGTTCTCTACAAAGCTTTGTTCCATAGTAAAATCCTCCTCTCCATCAGTTACTTTTCATTATAAATCATTTCCGTCCAAAGCGCATCTCCTATTTTTCTCCGGCCGCAATTACCGGTCTGTATTTATTACTCCGGCTGCTAAATATCGCAGAAGTAATACAAAAGTGCAGGAAACATTTCTCCCCCCGGCGCATAGGATACCATGAGAGCATATAAAAGGAATTTCTATGGATCAGCAACCGAATATGAACGACAATATTGATAAGGGGACACTCCAGATCCACCTTGTGAACCAGTCCACCGGAAACCCGGTGCAGGGAGCGAAGATCACGCTGTCCTACACGGGCAATCCGTCGGAGACGCTGGAGGAGGTGAGCACCGATGATTCCGGAAACACTGAAACGCTTACGCTTGACACTCCGCCGCTGGAATACTCCATGGAGCCGAACGAAAACCAGCCCTACGCAGAGTATACGATTCGTGTGGAGGCCCCGGGATATCGGGACATTACGGTTTCAGCAATTGATGTCCTCCCTGGCGAGGAAGCTATTCAAAATGTAGAGCTGGAGGCGGAGGATTCGCCGGGCGACCAGTACGAGGATATCGTCATTTTGCCCCACACGCTCTTTGCGGACTATCCGCCAAAAATCCCGGAGGATGAGGTCAAGCCCGTATCCGAGACCGGTGAGATCGTATTGAGCCGCGTGGTCATTCCTGAATACGTCGTAGTGCACGACGGCGCCCCCGGGGACAGCACTGCCGCCAACTACTATATCCGCTACCGGGATTACATCAAGAATGTGGCTTCCAGCGAAATCTATGCCACCTGGCCCGACGCCACAATCCGGGCAAATGTGCTGGCGATCATGTCCTTTACTTTAAACCGGGTGTATACGGAATGGTACCGGGGCAAGGGCTACAGCTTTACCATCACATCCTCCACTGCCTACGACCACAAATTTATTTACGGGCGGAATTACTTCCAGAGCATCTCCACCGTGGTGGATGAGATGTTTGAAAACTATCTGTCCCGTCCCAATGTGCGCCAGCCGATCCTCACCCAGTACTGCGACGGCCAGCGCGTGACCTGTCCCAACTGGATGTCCCAGTGGGGCAGCAAGTATCTGGGAGACCAGGGCTACTCTGCCATTGAGATCCTGCGCAACTATTACGGCAGCAGCATCTATATTAACACTGCGCAGGGAATCTCCGGCATTCCCTCCTCCTGGCCGGGCTACAACTTAGAGCTTGGCTCCACCGGGGATAAGGTTCGCCAGCTTCAGGAGGAACTGGCAAGGATTTCCCAGTCCTATCCTGCCATTCCCACGATCACCGCTGACGGCATCTTTGGAAGCCGCACGAAGGAGGCGGTGCAGAAATTCCAGTCGGTCTTCGGCCTTCCCGCCACCGGAATCGTAGACTATCCTACATGGTATAAAATTTCGGACATTTATGTGGGCGTTTCACGAATTGCGGAGTTGCGCTAATTGTCAATTTCGCGTATAATAAAGGATATGATGAATAAGGAGGAGGGACAGAATATGCACACCTTTCAACCGTATCCGATTGATCTCCTGGAGATAAACCCCTTTGTCAAAATCGGCAAAGAGTGGGCGCTGGTGACCGCTGGCAACAAGAAAAAAGCCAACCCCATGACCATCAGCTGGGGCGGCATGGGCGTTCTCTGGGGCAAAAACGTATTCTACATCTTTATCCGGGAATCCCGCTACACAAAGGAGCTTCTGGATCATCAGGAATTCTTCTCACTCTCATTTCTGGGGGAGAAGTACCGGGATGCTCTCAACTACTGCGGCTCCCACAGCGGGCGTGACGAGGATAAATTCCAGAAAGCCGGACTGACGCCGGCCTTCAAGCTCGGCATTCCTTACCCGGACGAATCCAATCTGGTTTTTCTGTGCAGCAAGATGGCTGCTGTACCGATTACCGAGAATACTTTCCTTGACCCGCAGATCACAGACAAATGGTACAAGGACAAGGATATGCACACCATGTATATCGCCGAGATTATCGACACTATGGCACGGTAAGACCCGGAAAAGCTCCGCCGGACGGCGGAGCTTTTTGTATGGGCTTTCCCACATTACCTGCATCCCGTGCTTATGGATTCGATGGCGACCGCACCGCCCCGGACGATGGCAACATGCTTAAAATTCGAGCGCAGGAGCGCAATCAGGTCATTGTTGCGGTGCTCTGTCAGCATACTCTCCAAAATGACACTGTCATTGTTCATATCTACCGGACGGACATTGCCGGAGCCTGCATTGAAAACCTCGGCAATCTGAAACAGCTTCGTCCGCCCCGCCTCGTCCAGTCCCGTGACTCTCGCATATAAGAGCTCCTTCATATGCAGCGGCACGTCCGTCAGATCAATGACTTTGATGACCTCCACCATGCGGTTCAGCTGCTTTTTAATCTGCTCAAAGGTAATGTCGTCGCTGGTCACACAGATGGTCATGCGGGAGACGCTCTCGTCCTCCGTCGTCCCTACCGTCAGGGACTGGAGGTTGTAGGATTTTGCGGAAAAAAGTCCCGAGACCTTGGCAAGGACGCCCACCTGATTCTCGACGTAGAGTGCAATCCACCGATTCTTCATATCTGACATGTCTTTCCCTCCTTACCCTAAGATCATCTCGCTCATGGGGTTGCCGCCCTTCACCATCGGAAGCACCAGCTCATCTGCCGCAATCATAAACTCTATGATCGTCGGCGCATCCGTGTGGCTTTTTGCTTCGGCAAAGGCCGCATCGATCTCCTCCTCCCGCTCCACGCGGATGCCGTATGCCCCATAGCTCTCCGCCAGCTTCACGAAATCCGGCGTATATTTGGGACATGCGCTGCCCGGACTCTTACAGTCCACAGGACAGCTGCGCCGCCTGCGCAGGCAGGTAGCGCTGTAGCGCTTGCCGTAGAAGAGCTCCTGCATCTGGCGCACCATGCCGAGATACTGGTTGTTCAGCAGGCAGATGGTTATGGCCGTCCCCTGCGTCACGGCGGTCGCCATCTCCTGAATATTCATCTGCAGGCCGCCGTCTCCGGTGATGCACACCACCTCCCGCCCGGGATTCCCAAGCTTTGCGCCGATGGCCGCCGGGAGCCCAAAGCCCATGGTGCCCAGTCCCCCGGAGGTGATGAGCCTGCTCTCCTTTTCCAGCTCCAGATACTGGGTCGCCCACATCTGATGCTGCCCCACGTCTGTGACATAGACCGCCTTCGGGTAATTCCTGTTGATATGCTCCATGATCATCTGGGGGGTCATGCCCTTATCCCTCCGCATGGCGAGCGGATTTTCATTTTCCCATATCTGTATCTGGTTCTGCCATGGCTTGTGCCGCCCGCCCGCTGCGGGCTGTGGAGACCATTCCAGCAGCTTTTCCAGCGCAAGGGCTGCGTCGGACACCACCGGCACATCCACGACCACATTTCTGGAAATGGAGGCTGTATCCACGTCAATGTGCACGATTTTTGCCCGCGGCGCAAACTCGTTCAAATCTCCGGTAATCCTGTCGTTAAAGCGCGTCCCTATGGAAAAGAGCACATCGCAGGCACTCACTGCCATATTGGCGGCATACCTGCCGTGCATACCGCAATTGCCCACATACAGCGCATGTGTCGTGGGAAGCGCGCCCTTTCCCATGATCGTGGTCACTACCGGGATATCTTCTCGCTCGGCAAATTCCAAAAGCTTGTCGTTCGCCCGCGCAATATTGATGCCGCCCCCCGCCAGAATCAGCGGCCGCTCTGCGGATTTAAGCAGCTTGTAGGCACGCTTGAGCTGCCCCACATGCACGCTGGTGTTGGGCTTATAGCCCCGGATATCCACCTTTTTCGGATACTCCGGGGAGCCTGTGGCGGTCTGGATATCCTTGGGAATGTCGATGAGCACCGGGCCGGGCTTTCCAGTCCTTGCAATGTAAAATGCCATCCTGATGATTTTTCCCAGATCTTCACGGTTCCTCACGGTCACACCGTACTTCGTGATGCTTCTCGTCATACCGACAATATCCACCTCCTGAAAGGCGTCGTTGCCAATCAGGTTCAGGGGAACCTGCCCGGTAAAGCACACCAGCGGAATGCTGTCATAGTGGGCGTCCGCCAGCCCGGTGATAATATTCGTGGCTCCCGGGCCGCTTGTCACCAGACACACGCCCACCTTTCCCGCAGACCTCGCGTAGCCCTCCGCCTCGTGAATCAGCCCCTGCTCATGCCGGGGCAGGATAACATCTATATTGTCCGTCTTGTATAATTCGTCAAACAGATCCGTAACGGTGCCCCCGGGGTAGCCAAAAACTGTATCCACGCCCTCCTCCGTCAGAGCTTTTACAAATAATTTTCTGCCAGTTATATCCATCTGTATTCCCTCCGTGTCCACTCTCAGGCTCTGCGCTCATAACGGCAGAAGAAGAACTCCAGATCAAAGTAGGTCTGCTCCTCGCTGTCCTTTGTCTGCACCCAGTCCGGCCGCTCATCCAGATTGGGAAAATACGCGTCCGCATCGTAGGCGTAGGCAATCTTTGTAATGTCTGCGGTGTCACATACATCTAACAGCTGTCTGTAAACACTCTCGCCGCCAATCACATAGACGTCCCTGCTGTCATATCCGGCCAGCTCTTCCATGAGCGCCTCCAGAGAATGAACGATAATCGCATTTTTTACATGGTAATCGGTATTTCTCGTCAGCACAATATTTGTGCGGTCTGCAAGCGGAAGCCCGCCTGGAAAGCTCTCCAGGGTCTTCCGCCCCATGACGACGACCTTCCCCCTCGTCATCTCCCGGAAAAACTGCTGATCCATGGGAATCTGTACCAAAAGCCTGCCATTCTTGCCGATGGCCCAGTTGCTGTCTACTGCTGCAATGATATTCATACACACGCTCCTATTGATTCTTAAATACATATTTTACTCAATTTTCCTACAAATGTCTATGATAAAAATCTGTCGGGGAATCATTTTTTGAATATTGCAAATGGCTGAGCGTGCGCAAAAGGTTTTCAAAGCTGTCTTTGCGACGGAACATAAGAAAATCCATTTACCGGAGCCGACAGCGTGAAACCTTTGCGCACGCTCAGCCATTTGCAATATACAAAATTGATTCCCGGGTCAGCGGCGTTAAAAACATTTAAGAATATCTTTAGAAAATCAAAATTGACACGCCCCTGCGATGTGTATATAGTGTATGTATCCCAATGAGAAGGAGACACCAATGAATCCGAAAAAACGAAAGCATACGCTAAACCGCCGCCAGTGGAGCCGGCTTCTGCTGTCTGTGGCCGCGCTTATTTTCATCTGTATCACCGCCTACGGCATCGGCCGGCCTCTCATACGCTTTGTCTCGGAGCCCGAACAGTTTCAGGCATGGGTGGAGGGCAGGGGCTTTCTCGGCGTGCTCGCGTTCATGGGAATGGTGATCCTCCAGGTATTTCTCGCCGTCATTCCCGGCGGTCCCTTCGAGGTCGGTGCGGGCTATGCCTTCGGCGTGGTAAAGGGTGCCTTAATCTGCGACCTTGCCACCACAATCGCAAGCCTCCTCGTCTTTCTTTTTGTGCGCCGCTTCGGCATGAAATTCGTGGAGCTTTTTGTCAGCCGGGAGCAGATAGAATCCGTCCACATACTAAAAAGCTCCGGTAAATCAGAAAGCATCTTATTTCTGCTCTTCCTGATTCCCGGAACTCCCAAGGATCTGTTGTCCTATCTGGTCGGTCTCACCGACATGAAGGTGTCTCACTGGATCTTTATCTGCGCAATCGGCCGTCTGCCCGCCATCCTGCTGTCCGTTCTAAGCGGCCAAGCGCTGGAAAACGCCGACTACGGCATCGCCGGTGCACTGTTTGCGGCTCTGCTCGTGCTCTACGTCATTGGTCTGCTGGTATACCGCTTCCACAACCGCAATGCATCCAAAAAATGATGGTTACACAGGCCCGCCGCTGACCCGCCGGTTCTCAATGCTGTTTTCCGGGCTCAGGATTCGGTTCATGCAGACCTCGCAGACGTCTCCATTTTTATCCTGCACACGAATCACATGGGTGGACACCCACTGGTACTGGCTCCCCCTGCCCTTCTGGTAGAGCTTGGCAAACGCCTCCCTCTTCCCCTGCCCGAAGGTGTTTAACAGATTCTCTCTGGAAAATTTCTCGAGAAACAGATTCTGATAGCTGGGATGAATATTTTTGACCCCGCTGTCAATCATCTCATCGTATATGCCATTTTTTGGCATCTCGTCTGCGAGAAAGCCGTCATCCTTCACCATCATGTATGTATTTTTTGACAAATTGGCAAGAACAATCATCGGATAAGTCTCCAGGATTGCCTCAAATACAGACATAAATTCTTCGACGCTGATTCCGTTGAGCATCTCAAACTCTTCAAACGAATCTCCACACTTCATAGCTTCTTTCCCCCTAATGCATGATCTAATCTTTCCCCTATAATCTATTATAGCGTCCCCCGTCAAAAAATACAATAGACAGAATGAAAAGAGTGTAGATTTTCGTCAAAACTCCAAAAGGAATCCCTGCTTTGGCTCTGCCGGATTTCCTCTATAGGTAAAATTGCCCAATTTTTCAAATTTTTCGAGCTCTTCTCTGGATAAGAGTGCTGTCTGAGGCTTAAGCGCCTCCGGGGAGGTAAAATGTACCTGCGCAAACTGCTTTCCCGCAGCCGCTCCCGCCAGCACGCTGTGATGTCCCTCCAGCAGACGGCAATACCCGTCCTGCACGGTGACAAGCGCTGCAGAGCCCACGCAGAGGGAGGCGGATTCCTGCTCCCAGCGGCAGATGGTTTTTATCCCCTCCCCGTCCAGCTCTTCCAGAGCCTTCGTCGGGTACAGGCCAAAAAGTCCCAGCTCAATTCTCTTCCTTTTATCCCCCGCCTCATACAGCTGCAGGCAGCGCACGATCTCCCCCGTAATCTGCTCAGGGCTGGCGTAGGAGGACTCAATGACCAGATCATAATTCTTTGCATCGTAGTAGTTGATCCCGTAAAGGTCGGCAAAGCGCTCCCTCTCGCTTTCTGCCCGCCTTTTTAACGCCTCCTTTGTATCCTCCAGGCTCTTATAGACCTCCGCGTTTCTCGCCTCTCCATAAAAGACGCGCTCCGCCGCCACCTCCGGGTCAATCAGCAGAAATACTTTAAAGGAATCCGGGACAAAATGCCAGCCCAGCCGAAAGTCAAAAACGGTGTTGTCCACCTCCCGGCCGAGCCTTGCGGTCATACCGTCAATCTCATCGTCGATGGCAGGGTCTCCTTTGAGCATCTCATTTAACTCCACCACAGAGACTCCCTTCTGCTCCGCCACCCGGCGGAACACATCGCCCCCCGAAAGTGTGTCGTATCCCAGCTTTTTCAGCTCATCCCGCACCGTCGTCTTCCCGGCGCCCAAATTGCCCGTAATCGTAATGTTCATATAGTAGTCTCCTCTCCTCGTAACACTTCTATAATTTTATCATTTTACCATATCTCCCCCAAAAAGCATACCCCGTTTGCGGCATATGCCGTCCTACGTCGCATAAACCTCGTAATACTTTCTCGCCCGTGTTTTTCGGAGCTTTAATCCCTGATACCATCGACCGTTAATTGTGGATACCGCATCGTTGCCGGATGCGGTTCGCCCGACACAGCCCTCAAAGTACACGCAAAAATAATCGGTTGCATAATCAATGTCCGTCACCTTGCACATCTTATTTCCAACTCTCTCCCGCGTTCCCGACAATTCTATCTGCAAATACTGCATCTGGATTTCCATGTCCGTCCAGTCCTTCTCCTCTTCCTCTGCCAGCCGGTAAAGCCCCCGGAAGCGTCCGTGGCACATCCAGCCTGCCAGACCTCCGCCTCCCTTCCCCCTCTCATAGCTGAAATTTGCAGATTTCGAGGCAGGATCCAGACCACTCTCCACGGACAGGTTTCCCAGCGCAGCGGCAGCCCCCGCATCCGTGAAGCCAAGACTCTTAAAAAAATCCCAGAGAAGCTCCTCATTGCTCAGCTCTTCTTTTGCGGGCTTCTCCTGCCCGTCCTCCTGTTTCGCGGGCTTCTCCTTCCCGGCCTCCTCCTCTTCATCTGTTTTTTGGGAAGGCTCTGCCTCCCTCTCATCCTGTGCATTCTCTGTTTCGAACTCTCTGCCCTTCTCTTCCACTCTCCCGGTTTCCTTCTTTTCGTCCGCTTTCCCGGACGCCGTAGTGACCGGGGGCGACATCTTTTCTATTTCGAGCGCGGCTCCCTCTATATCCTCCGTCACTGTGTCCTCTCCCCCGATTTCCGTACTCTCCTCTGCACTTTTCAGCTCCGGCTCGTCCGCAAGTGCAAGGAAGGCGGACGCCGCCGCGGACGCCGAGGTAACAATTGCCACAGCCGATAAAAATACAGCGATATGGGAAGCTGCTGACTTTACCATATGGAAAAGTCTCTTTTTCGTTTCTTTCATGCTTTTCTTCCTCCTGACCATCAGTCGTAATCCGTTTATCATCAGATATTCCATCAGTTTAGCGACTGCTTCTGTATTTTTATAGTCTTTTATGTCGATAAGCCTGACCCGACTGCATAAAACTTGGAAAGAAAAGCAAAAGAGAAGAAGAAAAGCGGGCCGTCACCCGGTTTCCCCCGTGCGACAGCCCGCTTATTCCCTCACCTACTTAATTCCGTATTTTTTGTAGCACTCCCTGCGGAACTGCTCGTCTGACGCCGCCCTGCGTACTTCGTCGTATCTTCCCTCCTCTGAGAGCTTTAAAATCAGTAACCCCAGACTGCTCTCTCCTTCGGAGTAGCCCTGCAAATGTCCCAGATTAAATTCCTTTTTCTTCATTTCCTCTATCACTGTGCACATATCCGTCACCTTCCTTTCCCCCGCTTCCGCCCGCAGATTTTCAAAATCGGAATCCCCCGTCATTACTGACAAAAGCTTTAGCACCTCGTCCACATGCTCTATTGTTCCTTCCGCCGGGACATAATCCCCGTTCTTTTTTATCTGCATGAAAAAATCTGCGACATACCTGAAATCACTCTGGAACCTGTTCACGGTCTCCTCCGGGAGTGAAGGGATATCGAACACGTTGATTTTGTAGTTGCTGACGTATTTTTTCAGTCTCTCATCCCGAAACTCCAAAACGTCATACAGTTCCATCCCACAGTTCCACGATTCGTCCAGTCCAAAATACAAGACCATGGTAATGACCGGGTAATGCTTCTTCAGATATGTCCCATCCGGCTGCTTTAACAGCTGCGAACGGTAAGACTGTCCGTCATAGCCGATGACGCGAAGCGCCATTCCCGGATCCGGCCGCGACTGGTTTTCCACACCGAGCAGGGAAATGCACACACCCTCCTCTGTCCAGAACTTTGCAATGTCCCTCTCCTGCTCGTGGAGCTTCCCGTCATCCGCCTTGTACTGGCTTCCTGCCACCGCCGGAAGTAAACTGCCCGGTTCCACAACCCGCTCCCCCTCAAAGAGAAGCACATTTACAATATCTGCAAATACTTCATTGTAATCTTCAAGGAGCTTCTCTGCCATATCCTTTTGTGCCATCTGACTGCTCCTTTCTTAAGAGCCATATTTCTTTTTCTTTTATTTTAACACACGGCACAGAGAAATACCACACTATTTTCCCCCTCAATCTTGAGGGACTTGAACACTTTGCCACACTAAGTGCAATCGTACAAGCGATAGACTCAATCCGCACGAGTGTGCATCCCCTATCATATGGCAAAAAGCAGATATCCGACTGGATATCTGCTCTTCAAAGAGCGATAGACGGGGCTCGAACCCGCGGTCTCGACCTTGGCAAGGTCGCGCGTTACCAACTACGCCACTATCGCATATGCTGTTCGTGCTCTCTCAAACACAAGTAATATAATATCAGAAGCTTTTGTATGTGTCAACCATTTTAAAAAAGTTGCTCAATTCAGAATATTTAGGGCAAATGGAATGATTCCGCCGCCTCTCTCATATGATGTAAGGAACCAAAAACAGAAATGGAGGCAGAACATGAGTGCAAAAACAAAAATCGTCGTCCTGCACATGAAACGGATGATATTTACTGCCGTAATGGTCGCTCTGGTTCTCATTCTCGCCGTGCTTGTGACCATTCTGCTGAAACCGAAAGAGGAGGCCATAGAGGAGGCCGTTCCGACCATGTATGTACCCGGAGTCTACACCTCCTCCGTTCAGATCAGCGATGCGGCGCTGGATGTGCAAATAGTGGTGGACGAGAATAATATCAACTCCATTTCACTTGTCAATCTGGATGAGACCATGGAGACAATGTACCCCCTCATCCGCCCCGCCTTAGACGACCTTGCAGGGCAGATCGTGTCCAGTCAGTCTCTGGATAATCTTACATATTCGGAAAACAACCAGTACACCTCCATAGTGCTCCTTGCTGCGATTGAGGACGCATTAGAAAAGGCGGCGTCGGAATAATTCCGGCACCGCCCCTTACACCACTGTATCACTCTATTCTGCGGCCTCTGTCTCCAGCCCGCTGATATAGTCGGACATCGCCGTAAGATCCGTATAAACTGTCTCCGTAGGCTGCTTCGCCTCAAAATAGGAATAAGCGGAATATCCCGCCCAGCCGACAACCGCCAGCAAAATCGCCCACGCGCACACCCGCGCGGCCATGCGCTGCGCTTTCTCCTTCTGCATAAGCTTCCTGCGGTTCGCCTTGTCCTTTTTATACTGTTCTACCTTCGCCTGACTCATACTGTATCCTCACATTTCTCCTATATTCACAAAGTATTACTATGCTATTCTACACATACTACTCAAAAAAAGCAAGCCATACCGGAAATTTTTCACGGAAATCATACCAGAAACTTTTCACGGAAATCATTTTCTATTGCAGATGGCTGAGCGCGCGCAAAGACAGCTTTGGAAACCTTTCACACACTCTGCCATTCACAATTACCAAAAATTGATTTCCATGAAAATTTTTCGCAGAAATCCACTTATATGGCTGTCTATCCCAGCCCAAGGACAATCCCCGCCAGCCAGAGCAAAAGTCAGCAGCTCATCCTTCCTTTAGTTGTGCCAGATTCATATTCTCTCTTCCCCCGCGGTTCGTTAGATTCCCCGGGAAATCTCCAGACACTTCATCACCGCTTCCATCACACAGCTCCGCAGCCCCCTCTCCTCAAGGACGCGCACTGCCTGAATCGTAGTGCCCGCCGGAGAGCAGACCATATCCTTGAGCTCTCCGGGGTGCGCCCCCGTCTCCAGCAGAAGCTTCGCACTGCCAAGCACCGCATTCGCCGCAAATTTGTACGCCTGCTTCCGTGGCATACCGCCTGCCACCGCCGCGTCCGCCATCGCCTCAATAAACAAAAACACATAGGCCGGGGAGCTTCCGCTCACCGCCGTGACCGTGTCCATCAGGCTCTCCGGAACCACCTCCGTCTCCGAGAAACCACTGCAGATCTCCCGCACCAGGGCAAGCTCCTCCTCAGAGACCGCATCCGATGCGCACATGCCGGTCATGCCCGCCTTCACCATCGCAGGGGTATTGGGCATCATACGAATCAGCTTTATGTCCCGTCCAAACTGCCCTGCAAGCCACTCCAGCGACTTTCCCGGCGCAATCGAGACTACAATGGCAGACTCCGCGGCCGCATCGCGGATCTCCGCGATCACCTCCCCGTAAAACTGGGGCTTCACCGCGAGAAACAAAATCTCTGCAAAAGCCGCCACCTTTCGGTTCTCCAGTGTCGTCTGTACGCCCAGCGTGCGCTTCTTCACCTCGAGGGTATCCGCGGTACGGCAGGAGGTCATCAGCTCCTGCGGCTCACATTTTCCGGAATCCAGTATTCCCTGCATCATGGCTGTGCCCATATTGCCACAGCCGATAAATCCAATTTTCATAAGCGTCCTACTCCTTCTCGACCATCACGCTCTTGTACGCCGGGCGGATAATCTTATTCATACCCACAAACTCCTCCAGCCGGTGCGCACTCCAGCCCGCAATCCGCGCCACCGCAAACAATGGCGTGAACAGCTCCGTCGGAATATCCAGCATCTCATACACAAATCCGCTGTAAAAATCGACGTTCGGCGAAACACCCTTGAAAATATGCCGTTTCTCGCCAATCAGCTCCGGCGCAAGCTCTTCGATCAGATTGTAAAGCTGCATCTCCTTCTGCCGATTCTTGGCATCCGCCAAATGCTCCACATATTTCTTAAAGATGCGCTCCCTCGGGTCGGACAGAGAATACACCGCATGACCCATGCCGTAAATCAGCCCCTTGTGGTCAAACGCCTCGCCGTCCAGTATCTTTGCCAGATAGGCGCGCAGCTCGTCGCGATCCTCCCAGTCCTTTACATTGTGACGGATATCCTGCATCATCTCCATCACCTTGATGTTCGCTCCGCCATGCTTCGGTCCCTTTAGAGAGGACATCGCCGCCGCCATCGCCGAATATGTATCCGTGCCCGCAGATGTCACCACCCGGGTCGTGAATGTACTGTTATTGCCGCCGCCGTGCTCCATATGCAGCATGAGCGCCACATCTAAAACCTTCGCCTCCAGCTTCGTGTAATGATTGTCCGGCCGCAGCATACGCAGGAAATTCTCCGCGGTGGAAAGCTCGGGTTTCGGCCTGTGGATATACATGCTGGAATCGTTCTCATAGTGGTTGTAGGCGTGGTAGCCGTACACCGCCAGCATCGGGAATTCCGCCACAAGCTGGATGCACTGGCGGATATTGTTCTCCAGTGTCGCCTCCGATGTCCGCTTGTCGTAAGCCGCAAGCGTCAGAATACTCCTCGTCATGGAATTCATAATATCCCTGGTCGGAGCTTTCATAATGACGTCCCTCGTAAAATTCGTGGGAAGTGTCCGCACATCTGCAAGCACATGCGTGAACTCCGCCAGCTCCGCCTCACTGGGAAGCTCCCCGAAAATCAGCAGATATGCCGTCTTTTCGAAGCTGAACTCCTCCTCCCCGAGAGAGCCAATCAGCGTCTTTACATTGTAGCCGCGGTACCACAGCTCCCCGTCGCAGGGAACGAGCTCGCCGTCACTGTTCTCCCGGAAGGAGACGATCTCTGAAATATTCGTAAGCCCCGTGAGCACCCCCTTTCCCTTTACATCGCGCAGCCCACGGTTCACACCGTACTCCGCAAACAGACTATCTGGAATCGTATCATTGGCAATACAAAGCTTGGTCTTTCCGCTGGCATACTTCATCAACTGTTCCTTTTTTGTCATGCTTCACCCTCCTTTGCAGAACATACTATAATAATAGGGCTGTTAATTTCTGTATTAACAGCCCCTAATACTTGTCTATTATAACTGATTACACTGGTAAAAAAAAGCATTTCACAAAAATTTTATGATTTCTTTTTATTTTTCCCTGCCAAATAAGAGTTCCTGCATGACGCGGCCGCCCTCCTCGGCCAGCCTGCGCGCATTTTCCCAGAGGATCTCCTGCCCGTCCCTGTCCGGCCTGCGGCTGTTTTTTATGAGCTCCAGAAGCCGCCCCGGGTGCATCGCCGCCAGATCGTCCACCGTGCGGATATCTCCCTCTTCCAGCACGGAAAACAGCGCGTCCACAAGCTCCTCTCTCTGCCCGCTGTCCATGCTGGCAAGCCATGATTTTAAAGTTCTGTCCAAAATGACGGCTTTTTCGTCCACGGTGCTGCAGTGCACCAGCGAAGGCCCCAGCACCTCCCAGCTCATCACATCGTGCTGGCCTGCGCCGCTTCCACTGCTTTTGACAACCTCAAATTCCTCCTCATGTTCTAAAAGCATCCCGACAATGGAGGACTCGGGAACAATTGTATGAATCTTTGGAAGCATACGCTTATAGTTTTCTGCAGAAATCATCGTCTCCGAAAAGCCGGGGCCATCGTTGCTGTATATGACCTCGATACGCTCCATAATCCCGGGGTCGGCGTGGGTCGCCGCATAGACCGACAGGTTGCCGCCCTTGGAATGCCCCATGATCCGCAGAGGCCGCGAATTTTTTGCCGCCACCCTGCTTAAGTACTCTACCGCCTTTAACTGTCCCGGGGTCTCCGAGAGAAAGCTCATGTTGAAATTCTCCCGCCAGCCCACAATCGTCGCGTCCGTGCCGGAATACACGACGTTCAGCCGCCCGTCCCCCAGATCCACGGTCATGGCGCAGAACTGGGACTGCTCCTCTGTGCTGATGTCGTTGACATAATCGGCCAGCCGGATACCGGCAAAACGCTTCGTCTTTGCCATCTCGCGCATCAGAAATGCCGACACCTTCGTGCTGGAGATGTGCTCATTGATTTCCTCGTCCGTGTGTTTTTCAAAAAAAGCGTGGGAGACGTCGGCAATACCGACGTCCCCCTCTCCAGGCCCCGGAACAAATTCCGAGAAATCCACATAAATCAGCTCTGACAGAATCAGATTGTCCACTTCATTGAATTCTGCCGCATCCCAGTCAAGATCCCCCCGCCAGAGCAGATAATCCATAATATTTGCCATAAATCTCCTTATAAGCGCAAATCAAACTGTGTGCCTACCTGCAGCTCCTGCTCCGTGCGGGCATTGTCGCTCATGTTCGCATAATAATCGTCGTTCAGGCGCTTGATGAGCTCATCGACCGTCGAGGCTGTGATCGTCTCATACTGCTCCGACGTCTTATTTGTCTGCGTCTTGTTCTTTTCCTTCGACTTTTCCAGCCGCGCCTCGGAAGCCTCTTTGTTCGCTTCCTTTTTCTCCTCCGCTCTCTTCTCGCGCACCTTCTCAATGCGGTCCTTCTGCTGGCTTAACGACTTGTCAACCACCGCAAAATAAGAAGCGTTGCCATTGTCGTCCACCTTGATGCCAAAGGTCTTCACATTCGCAAGCGTCCCGGAGCCGAGCTTATCCGCCATCGCATTGAGCTGGCTGCCCGCATTGGCGATGATGCTCTCATACTTCTTGCGGTAATCCTCATCCTCCGCCATCTTCTCGAGCTTTTCCGCGTCAATCAGCACCAGCGTGCGGCCGGAATTCGCAAACTTCGCCGCCTTCTGCTCCGCGCCGTCCACCTCATCATTGCTGACAAGGACAAAATCCATGTTCGCGTTCTTGCTCTTAAGCTGCTCGTAATACTTCGCCGCCTTCTCCGAGAGCTGTACGTCGCCGATGGTGTTGCCGTAATTGCCGGACTTCGCCGCGGTGGCTGTCTTTGTGGTCTTTGTACTCTCCTCGGTTCTGGTGTAGGCGCTTGCGGATCTCGCCGCATCGTATGCGCTTGTGATGTTTCCTGCTGTACTCATAGTTCTCCCTCCTTGGAATAATTTGTTGGTAAATCCATTTATTGTATATGAGTTCTCTGGAAAATATATCGGCACAGCCGTCCCTGTACTTAACCCCTTTTTTCATTCTTTTTCAGAAATATATCAGAGTCTGCGGCATAGGATAAAAGAAAAAGGCTTTTATGACCTGCAACGAAATTATTAAATCTAACGACGTCGTCGATGTCATTATACCCGTAGAATTCATACAGTGGCCCAGCGATCTTCCTGACTGTATGCAGCCCATCAACTCCAGCTACACGATTTACTACTTCGACCGCTCACGGGTAGCGCCCCTCTCCATCCAGGACTACAGCTATTCTTACCTCCCCAAGTGCTTCGGTCTGCTGGATACCACCGCTCTTGAGGAGAGCGGTATTATACAGCTCCAGACCCAGCCCTCCATCTCCCTCCGCGGGAGCGGCGTGCTCATGGGCTTTATTGACACCGGAATCGTCTATGAAAACGCCTGTTTCCGCAATTCCGACGGAAGCAGCCGCATACAGGGCATCTGGGATCAGACTGCCACCCCTGCGGAGGAGGGAGATGAGAACCGCCCCCCGAAGGGCTTCCTCTACGGCGTCGAGTACAGTCAGGATGCGCTCAATAACGCTCTCGCCTCCGACGATCCCCGAAGCCTTGTGCCCGCCACGGACACCGTCGGGCACGGCACTGCCCTTGCAAGCATCGCCTGCGGGAGCGCAGACCCTGCAAACAACTTTACCGGGGCGGCTCCGCTTGCGGACATTCTGGTCGTCAAGCTCAAGCCTGCCAAGCAATATCTCAAGGATTTTTTCTTCATACCGGAGGATACCCTGTGCTATCAGGAGAACGATATCATGGCGGGCGTCGCCTACCTTGAGGGAAAGGCCAGAGAGTACGGACAGCCCATCATTATATGCCTCGGACTCGGCACAAACAACGGAAGCCACTCCGGGGGGAGCATCCTGTCCGAATACTTAAACGATGTGGGCGGGCACTGGCGGCGCTGCATCGTCACCGCCTCCGGCAATGAGGCTCTGGCAAGGCATCACTTCCGGGGGCCGGACAGTCCCATGGAGCCGGAGGGCGTGGAGGTAGAGATCAATGTGGAGGAGAATATGAACGGCTTTTATCTGGAGCTGTGGAACACCGCGCCGGATCTGTTTGCCGTCTCCCTGCGCTCTCCCGGCGGCGCGCTTTTGCCTGCCGTCCCCACCCGCACCACCGGACATCAGGAATATCTGTTCCGGCTGGAAAATACGCAGATTACCGTGGACTACCGCACTGTGGGACGCACCCGGGGCGACCAGCTCGTCTTTATACGGCTCATAAATGTGCCCCGGGGAGTCTGGACGCTCCGCGTCTCGCCGGAGGCCGCCATCACCGGGGACTTTCATGTATGGCTTCCCATGACCGGAATGCTGGAGCATGATGTATTTTTTCTCCGGCCTGACCCTGACGTGACACTGACGATTCCGGGCTCCGCCAGCATCCCGATCACGGTCGGGGGCTACAACACCAGCGGCGGCTCCCTCTACTTAAGCTCCGGCCGCGGCTTTACCGTAACGAACAATATAAAGCCGGATTTTGTGGCTCCTGCGGTAAATGTGCAGGCTGTCGATATCCGCGGCAATTACACGGCGATAACCGGAACCAGCGCAGCGGCCGCCGTCACGGCCGGCGCCTGCGCCCAGATCATGGAGTGGGGCGAAATCAGACGCAACGATTTCTCCCTCAATTCCGTGGAAATCGGCAACATTTTAATCCGGGGCTGTACGCGGGACAGGGACCGCATCTACCCGAACACCCAGTGGGGCTACGGAAAACTGGACGTGTACCAGGCATTTCTGCTGCTATAGCAGCTTTACACAAAATATAGCAGGCCTGGAAATCTCCCGGTCTGCTATATTTTGTGTGTCTATTCCGCACATATACTAAATATTGAATTGATTCCACCGTATTTCCATTATTATGCAGCATTTCCTGCATTACCGGTGCCGCCATGTGCTCCTCGATGTCAGAAGCAGCATCGGGAAAATCTCCAGCCTTCCCGCCAGCATATCCACAATCAGCACCACCTTGGAAAATGCGCCGTAGACCGAGTAATTGCAGGTGGGTCCCACCAGCTCGAAGCCCGGCCCCATATTGTTGAAGCAGGACACCACCGCGGACATATTGGTGGTCATGGAAAGCCCATCCACGGACACGCACAGAAAGCTCACCAGCAGAATCAGCATATAGGCCGCAAGATAAGTGTTGGTATTCTCGATGACCTCCTCGCTCACGGCCTCGCCGTTCAAGCGTACCACTTCGACCCTGCGTGGATTCAGCATACGCCGCATATTGCGCTTTAATCCCTTAAAGAGCAAAAGCGCGCGCCCCACCTTCATGCCTCCGCCCGTGCTCCCGGCGCAGGCGCCGACAAACATGAGCGCAAACAGAATGCCCTTCGACAGGCTTGGCCAGAGGTCGAAATCCGTGGTCGCATAGCCGGTGCTGCTGACCAGACTCGCCACCTGAAATGCCACATGCCGGAGCGTCTCCGAAAACGAGGCGTAATAGCCCCGCAGATTAAGCGTGAGCAAAACGATGCTGCCAAACACGATGATGAGATACAGCCTCAGCTCCCCGTCCTTTGCCACCGCCTTAAAATTCTTGAGCAGCAGCATGTAATAGCAGCTGAAATTCACGGCAAACAACAGCATAAATACCGTGCACACATTCTGTATATAGGGGCTGTAACCCGCCAGACTGTCATTTTTTATGCCAAAGCCCCCGGTTCCCGCCGTGCCGAATGCCGTACACACTGCCTCAAACACGGACATTCCGCCAAACAGCAGAAAGATAAAATCAAGCAGCGTCAGCACGATGTAGAGCAGATACAAAATCCTTGCCGTGGTGCGCATCTTCGGCACCAGCTTGCCCACATTCGGCCCCGGGCTCTCCGCCCGGAGCAGATGCATGGTGAAACCGCTCCCGCTCTCCCCGTTCGTAGATACGGCGAGCAGAAATACCAGCACGCCCATGCCGCCGACCCAGTGGCTGAAGCTGCGCCAGTAGAGCATCGCCTTTGACATGCTCTCCACATCGCTCATAATCGAGGCTCCCGTGGTGGTAAAGCCGGACACCGTCTCAAAGAGGGCGTCTAAAAAATGCGGTATCTCCCCGGAAACCCAAAACGGGATACACCCCAGAAGACTTAAAGCAATCCAGCTCAGCCCCACACAGGCCATTCCCTCCCGCGCGTAAAAGCGTTTCTGGGCCTTGCGGCATAACAGATAGAGCAAAAGTGCAGCCGCCGCCGTCACGGCAATCCCCACACAAAAGCCCAGCACTGCCGCCTCGTTCTGTTCAAATAAGGCAATGATAAGCGGAGGAAGCATAAATACCGCCTCCACCAGTAAAATCCGGGAAATAAACTTTCCCATTATTCTGTAATTCATAATCCGACTCCCCGCACCCCTCACTCAAAAATATCGTTCAGCTGCAGGAGGCGCGTCCCTCCCTGCGTGATGACAATCACGGAATCCTTCACATGGAAGGTGGAATTACCGCTGGGGATCTCCGTCCTGCTGCCATGGCTGATGCAGGCGATCAGTACATTCCTGCGGATGCGTATATCTTTTAAGGGCTCGCCCACATGCTGTGTCCTCTCATCGACCACGAACTCCAGGGCTTCCGCCTGCCCCTCCGCAATACTGTGTATCGTGAGCGCCGCCCCTTCGGTATTTTGCAGGGCGCGCACATAGCGGACAATGTTGTTCGTGCACAGATCCTTCGGGCAGATCAGGCTGCCCAGCTCAAGGCTGTCGTAGATGCTGGTGTTATCGGCATGTCCCACCTTGGTGATCACCTGCCTTGCCCCGCACTTTTTCCCGTAGAGAGAGATGATCATATTCATCTCGTCCATACCCGTCATGGTGACCAGTGCGTCGCATTCCGCCACTCCCTCGCTGTCCAAAAGGGACTGGCTGCTGGCGTCGCCCCTTATAATATACGCGCCGGAAAGCCTCTCCGCAAGCTCCGTGCAGCGCGCCTCGTCCTTCTCGACAATCTGCACCGTCACTCCGTGCTTTAGGAGCTGTTCCGCCAGATAATAGCCGATACGCCCGCCGCCGCAGATGATGACCCGCTTCGCCTTTCTCGTGATGATGCCCAGATTTTTCAAAAGTCTGGTCAGCTCCTCGGCCTCCGCCGTCACAAAAATCAGATCCCCCGCCCGCAGCACAAAATCTCCGCCCGGGATAAAGGCCTCGCCGTTCCGGCTGACCGCACAGACCAGCACCCGGCAGTCCACAACGCTTCCGAGATTATTTAATGCCACATCCTTCAGCCTGCTGTCTGCGTCCACGCGCAGCTCCACGATCTCTACCCGGCTTCTGGCGAAGGTGTCCCTCTGCAGAAAGCCCGGATACTTGATGAGCCGCTCAATCTCCCGCGCCGCCTGCTTCTCGGGATTCACCATGAGGGAGAGCTTGTACACATCCTGCATGGTAAATATCTGCCTGCCGTACTCGGGATTGCGTATCCTCGCAATCGTGTGCAGCTTCGCATTCAGCGCTTGGGCTGTCATACAGCTGAGCAGATTGATCTCGTCCGCACTGGTGGCGGCAATCAGCAGATTGGCCTTTTTAATGTCCGCCTGCTCCAAAACACGCATGGACGCACAATTGCCCTGAACGCCCATGACATCATATCTCTCTACGCTGGAATCCAGCACCCGTTTGTTTAAATCTATCAGCGTCAGGTCGTGTCCCTCGGCGCCTAGCTTTTCCGTCAGGGACAGGCCTACCTTGCCGTCCCCCGCAATCACAATCTTCACAGTCTTGTCCTCCTTCTCGATATTATATCAATTCCCGCACAAAAAACAATCTCAACAATTGCCAAAGAATAGAAAAAAAATCGTACATTATTGCACAAAAAAACGACCTGCCCCACACGGGCAGGCCGTTGTCTGTCATTTCTCCACTTGTGCGAAGGAGACGATTGCCTTAAACAGATCTCCATCTATCTGAACCGCCATATTTCCGTCCATCAGCCCGGCAAGGCTCTGGGCGATGGAGAGACCGAGCCCGCTCCCCTCGGTGTTTCTCGAGCTGTCCCCGCGGACAAAGCGCTCCATCAGCTCCGCACTGCTGATATTCAGACGGCATTTGGATATATTGCGGAAGGTCATAATCACCATGCCGTGATAGACCTCAAGGTCGATATACACTCTGGTTTTGGGCATGGCATACTTACAGATATTGCCCATCAGATTGTCTATGATCCGCCAGAGGTATCTCCCGTCCGCCATGATATAGACCGGGGGCTCCGGCGCTGTCACCACAAGCTCCAGCTCATTTGCGCCTGCCCGCTCCTCAAACTCTCCCACCACCTGGCTTAACATGACGGTGGCGTCACAGAGCTCCAGGTTCACCGGAAGATTCCCGGTGGACGCCTTGGAGGCCTCCATCAGATCCTCAATCAGCTTTTTCAGCCGGGCAGACTGACGGTCGAGCACCGCCATGTATTCCAAAAGCTTTTCGTCGGTAATCTCCTCCTTTTTCATCAGATCCACATAGTTGATGATCGAGGTCAGGGGCGTCTTGATATCGTGGGACACATTGGTGATGAGCTCTGTCTTAAAGCGCTCGCTCTTCATCCGCTCCGCCACCGCGAGGGAGATGCCATCCCCCACATGGTTGATATTTTCCGCGTGTTTTTTAAACTCCCAGAGCATACGGTGTGTGTCGATGGGCTGGCTGTAATCCCCCGCCGCGATGCGCATCCCGCCCTTTTTCAGAAGGCTCATCTGGTAGAGCACACAGATGAACAGCGGGATTTCGACCAGCTTATAGAGGAAAAACATGCCGACCAGAAATTCTTCGTCATAGGCTCCCATCAGAATCACGATCAGCTGCGCAAAGCTCACGGTTCCAAGCACGACAAGCCCCTTTACAAACAGCGGCACATTGCTCCTCACCGCCCGAAACGCCCATGCCAGCGGTCTGAGCAGATAGTACAGAACCGTGCTGTGCCAGAAGGTCTTTGTCTTTATGCGCACCGCGACGCTCATGCAGAATAAAAGGACAAGGACAGCGGCAAGAACCGCAAACGTCAGAGCGCCGCCGACCGCAAGCCCGACGCTGATGCTTCCCCCGTAATAACCGCCCCACACCTCTATAAACCAGATGATTCCACACCAGGCCAGTGTGACTGCAAATCCCACTGCCGTAAGGTAGATGCCAAAGGGAATTTTGTCCGGCCAGCGCAGGTGAAGTTCTGTATCCTCCACCCTGCGCCCCGCCGCGCTCATCAGAAAGACAAAGCAGACGAAAAACACAAGGACTGACACCGCCAGCCATACGCCGCAGGTCCTGCGGAAACTATACGCCCATGCCGCAAGCCGTGCCGCCCCAAAGGTGTAGTCCGGCATCCCGTTGCGGAGTGTCTGCCCGTTTGCCAGCCGCACCGCATCCGCATCGATGCCGCTCCACAGACTTCCCACAGACAGATAAACCATGTAGCGTGGAGCGGGCGCTTCCTCCCCATCCTCCCCGGTCTCCCAGTAATAGCTGTATGTGCGCCCGGTTCCAAGCAGGGCATTCCAGAAGCTGCTGCAGTTATACCTGTAGTGCATTTTCTTCTCGAAGTCCACACTGGTGATACAATTGTCGGCATCCACTGTGGCGTCATTGGTGTAGAGCACCGTCTCCTTCACTTCCCCGTCCGCATCCACCGTGCTCTGCACCAGCGTATAGCGGATATTGCCGTCCTCTAAAGCGTCCAGATTCTGCACGTCGGATTCGTCGGTCAGATCCAGCCCCTCCATGAGCGCCGCCCCGTAGGTGATGAGAAGCTCCTCGTCCAGCACCCTCTCAATCTCCTCCTTTGTCCCCTGAAGCTCCGGCGCGCTCCCGAAAAGAAATGCCGCCGCAAGGCAGAAAAATGCCCCCCCACCGGTTACGACTGTAAGCGCCATCGCGATTATCTTTACCCAGATATTTCCTTTTAACTGTCTCATCACACTCTCCTTCTCATGTGGCCTCCATCTTGTAGCCCCGTCCCCACACGACCTTCAAAAACCGGGGCTCCGCCGGATTATACTCCAGCTTCTCACGCAGATGCCGGATATGTACCGCCACGGTGTTCTCCGTACCGTAGGGATTGTCATTCCATACCCGCTCATAGATCTCATTCGGGGAAAATACCTCCCCGGGATGCTCCATCAAAAGCTTTAGTATGTCATACTCTGTCCGGGTCAGGCTCACCAGCTCCCCGTCCAGCGTCACCTCCTTGGACTTATCGTCCAGTTCGATGCCCCCCACGGTCAGCTTCTCCTTCTCTGTCTGCCCGTTGCCAAGAAGCATATAGCGCCTGAGCTGGGATTTCACCCGCGCCTGCAGCTCCACCGGGTTGAAGGGCTTCGTAATATAGTCGTCCGCCCCCACCGTCAGCCCCAGCACCTTGTCCATGTCCTCGCTCTTGGCCGTCAGAAAAATCACGGGCACATTGGATTTTTCCCGTATTTTTACCATGGTCTTTATGCCGTCCATCTCCGGCATCATAATATCCATGAGCACCAGATGAATGTCCTCCTGCTCCATGATCTCCACGGCCTGCCGCCCGTTGTATGCCGCATATACCTGATAGCCCTCGCTCTCCAGATAAATCTCCAGTGCCGATACAATATCCTTTTCATCATCACAAACTAAAACGTTATACATAGCTGCTCCTCCGGAAGAATTGATTCATGCATACATTGTAACGGTTTTATTATGAATTTCCAATCGGGTAAGTGATTAAGACTTTTTTAAGATTCTGCCTGAACAGCATAGAAAAACCGCCGACATTCGCCGACGGTAAATATCTGCCTCATTTTTTCCACATCTGTACGCTGCGCTCCAGCCGCTCCATGCCATCCTCCACCAGCGCCCTTCTGGTCGCGACATTCAGGCGCATAAAGCCCTGCCCGTTGCCGTACTCCTTTCCGCTGGCGAGGTACAGACCGCTGTCCTCCCGCAAAAAGCGGTAAAAGTCGTCCGAATCCTCCACAATATTCCGGCAGTCGAGCCACATGAGATAGGTCGCATCCGATGCCACCGGACGGATCTCCGGCACGCGCTCCCGCAGAAATTCCGTCACATACGCTTTGTTCTCCCAGATGTACTCCCGCAGTTCTGTGAGCCACTCCTCCCCATGGGTAAAGACCGCCACCGCAGCGTCCACCGCAAAAGCGTTCGGCTCCGCCACCTCGTCCGTGTTTAACTGTCTCCACATTCGATGGCGCAGGAGCGGGTCTGCCGCATAGACCGCGGCGGTCTGCAGCCCCGCCAGATTAAACGCCTTCGTGGGAGCGATGCAGACGACGCTGTTCATTTTGCAGACTTCATTTACGGAGGCAAAGGGAACATACGCCTTTCCCGGCGCCGTAAGGTCGCAGTGGATCTCGTCCGAGAGCACTGTCACATGATAGTTTGCACAGAGCTCTCCCACGCGCGCCAGTGTCTCCTTATCCCAGATCTTCCCCACCGGATTCTGGGGATTGCATAAAATCATCAGGGAGGTCTGGGGATCCGCAAGCTGCTTTTCCAGCGCCTTAAAATCCATACGGTACTCTCCCCCCTCAAAAAGCAGGCGGTTTTCCACAATATTGCGGCCGTTATTCCGAATCGAATTAAAGAAAATATTGTATGACGGCGTCTGCACCACCACGTTTTCCGCCGGAGTGGTGAGCTTTCGCACCGCGGAGGAGATTGCCGGGACAATCCCGGTGGTAAAAATCAGCCATTCCGCCTCTATGGTAAAGCCATGACGGCGCCTCCACCAGTCCACATAGCTTTCCGCCCATGCATCCGGCAGGGTCGAGTAGCCAAACACGCCGTGCTGTGCCCTCTCTATGAGAGCCTCAGTCACGGCGGGAACCGTCTCAAAATCCATGTCCGCCACCCACATGGGCAGCTCCCACTTCGGCACATCCCATTTTAAGGAGCCGGTATCTCTTCGATTTACTTCCTTGTCAAAATCATAACTCATACATTTATACCTCAAAAGGCAGCGGATCTACCGCTGCCTCATGCGTTCTTTCAGAAATATGATGCTCTACTCCACTGTACTCGCGCTGCTTTCCTTTGACGCGTAATAGTCTTCGAACTTCTTGTTCGCGGCATCCAGCGTCTGCTGGCAGATGTCAGGAAGCTTGCTTCCCCATGCGCCGGTGGCCTGCTTGAAGCCCTTCTCCATGGCGGCCTGCATCTCCTTCATCTTATCCACATCATCCCCCGCCAGCGCGCTCGCAAAATCGAACAGCCGCTCCGAGGTCTGCTTCACGCCATAATAGCCATCCTCAGAGATATCCTGCTGCGCCTGCAGCCTGGTCTGGGCATCTACTGTAAAATCACCCTTGGCCAGAAATCTCCACATATCGTTGGCATTCGTGAAAGAAGTGGCCTGCTGGGAAAACATCTTCTGCACCAGACTCTGTAACTGGCTCTGACGATTTTCCTGATCGGCTTTCAGCTTCTGCACCAATGCCGCCCGGTCCTCAGAACTCATCTTATTGACGGAATAGGTCGCTTTCTTCGAAGTATCCGACTTCTCCTCAGTCTTCTCATATACGACACCGGAAGACCCCGCACTCTCCTCTTCGGACGCTGCCGCCCCAGTCTTGCCGGTGGTATTCTCTTCCACGGTTCCGGCTGCAGCCGCTGAGGTCGCATAGGAAGTATAGTTCTCGGTTGCCGAAGTTACATTTCCTGTTGCACTTACACTCATACTCTCATCCTCCTTGAACGTTTAGCGGAATGAAAATCCGTTTTCATTCCGCCCCGGCTCTGCACCGACAGAGTCGGGGCAAATTGCTGTATTCTACCTACTATATCCTTTTTCGGCACATCGCACGGATTACTTAACCCCTGATTTGAAAAAATTTTAAAATTTTTCCAGTTTACATTGCCTGTATCCTTTTTAACGCTTCCACCGTATTCTCATGGTTGCCGAATGCCGTCAGTCTGAAATATCCTTCCCCGCTGGGACCGAAGCCCGAACCCGGCGTGCCGACCACGTTCGCGTTTTCCAGCAGATAGTCGAAAAACTCCCACGAAGTCATGGAATCCGGGGTTTTCAGCCAGATATAGGGCGCGTTCACACCGCCAAACACGGTATAGCCCGCCGCCACAAGCCCCTCCTTGATGGTCTTTGCATTGTTCATATAGTAAGCCACCTGCTCTTTAAGCTGCGCCTTACCGGCCTCGGAATACACCGCAGCTCCTGCGCGCTGTACAATATAGGGAGCGCCGTTGAACTTCGTCCCATGGCGTCTCGCCCACATCGCATTTAAGGACACGTCACCGCACTTTAAGTCCTTCGGAACCACTGTAAATCCAAGACGCACGCCGGTAAAGCCCGCGTTCTTGGAGAAGCTTCTAAGCTCAATCGCGCAGCTTCGCGCCCCCCTGCACTCGTAGATGGAATGTGCCACGTCCGTCTCGCTGATATATGCCTCGTAGGCGGCATCGTAGATAATGACAGCGCCGACACGGTTCGCATAATCCACCCACTCCTGCAGCTGGCTCTTCGTGAGCGTCGTCCCGGTGGGGTTGTTCGGCAGGCACAGATAGATGATATCCGGCGTCTCCTTCGGGAATTCCGGCACAAAGGCATTCTCCGCCGTGCAGGGCATATAGATGACGCCGCTCCACGTCTCCGAGGTCTTGTCATAAGTGCCAGTGCGCCCCGCCATTACATTGGAGTCCACATAGACCGGATACACCGGGTCGCAGACAGCAATCCGGCTGTCCGCCGCGAAAATCTCCTGAATATTGGCGGAATCGCTCTTTGCCCCATCCGAGATAAACACCTCATCCACCGACACCTCGCAGCCTCTCGCCGCATAATCATTCTCCACGATCGCTTTTCGCAGGAACTCATAGCCGAGATCCGGCGCATAGCCCCGGAATGTCTCGGCGCATCCCATCTCGTCCACAGCCTTATGCATGGCCTCAAGAATGGCGGGCGCCAGCGGCTGGGTCACATCTCCGATTCCAAGCCGGATAATCTGCTTATCAGGGTTCGCCTCCTGATAGGCATTCACCTTTTTCCCAATGGTACTAAACAGATAGCTGCCCGGCAGCTTCTGGTAATTGTCGTTGATCTGAAACATTTCCTGATACCTCTCTTTCTCATGTAATGCTGTTTATCTGTCCCCTGGCAGTACAGCCTATCCGTCTCCCCAGAGACTCAGAATCATCTGGGAGACTTCCACAAGCCCCGTCCCGCTTTCCATGCTGCGCCTCTGGATATAGCTGTGAGCCTCCGCCTCTGTCAGGCCGTTGCGCTCCATCAGTAGCGATTTCGCCCTCCCGATTAGTGCCTGTTCCTCCTTGGAGCGCTTTGCGGGAAGCGAATGCATACGCTTTTTCCGGCGGCTGATCTCCCCCTCCATCATTTCCACCGTGTGTAAAAGCTCGTGAACTTTTAACGGCATGGACAGACAGACCAGATTCTCCACCTGACGCTCCCTGATATCGTCCGCAGGGGCGATCAAAAGCATCTGAAAGCCATTTGGCAGGCACTCGTAAAGCTCTGTGTACATCATGTCAATGAACCGCGCGCCACAGATGAGGATCCCCCCGTCCAGCTCCCCGATGCTGGAGAGCGCCTGCCCCCCGGTCGTGCAGACCGCCTGCACGCGGTATCCGCTCTGGGCGAGAATCCTGCGAATGCTGGCGGCCGCCTCCTTTTTGGAAAAGGCGACAACAATGCTGCCCATCATATCTTATACAGATACTCCTCAAGCTCCCAGGGCGTCACCTGCGCCCGGTAATTCATCCACTCCCTCTCCTTTGCCTCAAGGTACTTCGCTGAAATATGCTCCCCAAGCACCTCGTTGATAAGCGCATCCTTTCGGAATTCCTCCATCGCCTCGTTTAAATCCTCCGGGATCGAATCGATGCCCTGCCGCCTTTTCTCCTCTTTCGTCAGCTCAAAGACGTTGTTCTGCACCCGCCGGGGCGGCTCGGTATGGCGGCGGATTCCGTCGAGCCCCGACGCCAGACATGCCGCAAGGGCAAGATAGGGATTTGCCGCCGGATCCGGGCTTCTAAGCTCCACCCGCGTCCCCTCTCCCCGCGTGACCGGAATGCGCACCAGGGGACTCCGGTTCGTCACAGACCACGCGATATCCGTCGGCGCCTCATAGCCCGGCACGAACCGCTTGTAGGAATTCACCAGCGGATTGGTGATCACCGCCATCCCTTTTGCGTGGCTCATAATGCCTCCCATAAAATAGTAGGCCTCTTTGCTTAAGCCCAGCTCACCCTCCGGGTCGTCAAAGATATTCCTGCCGTCTTTAAACAGCGACATGTTGATATGCATCCCGGAGCCGTTCTCCCCCTGCTTCGGCTTTGGCAGAAAGCTGGCGAAGAGACCGTGCCGCTTGGCGATGGTGCGCACCGCGAGCTTAAAGGTCATAATATTGTCCGCCGTGATCATTGCCTCGTCGTATTTGAAGTCGATCTCGTGCTGTGCGGGAGCCACCTCGTGGTGCGAGGTCTCGATCTCAAAGCCCATGCGCTCGAGCATGAGCACCATGTCGCGCCTCGCATTTTCCCCCAGATCTACCGGTCCTAAATCGAAATATCCCGCTTTCTCATGGCTGATGGTGGTAGGCTGTCCGTTTTCGTCCTGATGAAACAGGAAAAATTCACACTCCGGCCCCACATAAAAGCGATAGCCCATTTTTTCGGCCTCTGCGAGCTGCCGCTTTAAGACATACCGGGCGTCCCCGGCAAACGGCGTCCCGTCCGCATTGTAAACGTCGCAGATGATCCTCGCTACCTTCCCCTGCTGCGGCCGCCACGGAAAAATAGTGAAGGTGTCCAGATCCGGGTACAGATACATGTCCGACTCCTCGATCCGCACAAAGCCTTCGATGGAGGAACCGTCAAACATGCACTGGTTGTTCAGCGCCTTTTCCAGCTGGCTGGATGTGATCGCTACATTTTTCAGTGCGCCGAAAATATCCGTGAACTGCAGCCGGATGAACTCCACATCCTCCTCCTCCACGATCCGCATAATCTCCTGCCCTGTGTATTTGCTCATGCTGCCTGCTCCTTTCATGTCATGCTTCCAGAGGAAGCCCTGCTTTTAATATATTGTAGTACTTTCTCATAGGACATCGTCCCGCCGAACAGATCCAGCGCGCTCCCGATGGTCACATGAAGTTTTCCCTGCCCCAGCTCCCAGACCTCCTCAAGGTCTGAAAAGCTGTGGACGCCCCCCGCGTAGGTGATGGGCTGCTTTCCCCACTCCCCCAGCAGAGAGACGAGCTCCCGCTCAATGCCGCCGGATTTTCCCTCCACGTCCACCGCGTGCACCAGAAATTCCCGACAGTACTCCCCCAGCTCGTCTAAGAGCGCGGGCACAATCTGCTCGTTCGTGAATTTCTGCCAGCGGTCTGTCACGATATAGTATTTGCCGTCCGGCTTCTTCCTGCAGGAGAGATCCAGCACCAGATGCTCTCTCCCCACCTCCCGGTACAGTCTTTCCAGATTGCCAAAATGAATGTAGCCGTCCCGGAAAACGTAGGAGGTGACGATCACCGCGGAGGCTCCTGCCCGAAGGAACGCCGCCGCATTGCAGGCGGTGATGCCGCCTCCCGCCTGCAGCCCGCCCGGGTACTCGCGAAACGCCGCAAACGCCTGCTGTCTGGTGGCCTCGTAATAAGCGCTGTCCGCAGCATTCAGAAGAATCACATGCCCGTCCCGCAGCCCCTGCCTCTTATACAGCCCCGCGTAAAAGGCGGCGTCCTGCCCGGAGACAAAATTCTCGCTGGCAAAATCCCCCTCATCCCTAAGGCTCGTGCCTACAATCTGTTTGACTTTTCCGTTGTGAATATCTATGCACGGACGAAATTCCATCGCGCTCTCCCCCGCCTGCCTGTGTTTTCTACCGTATATCATAGCATATCTTTCCAGATTTAGGAATGCCGAATTTATTATTTTCACGGGAATCAGTTCCTGCGGCGGACGGCAGCGCGCACAAGCGGCTTTCAAAGCTATCTTTGTGACGGAACAGATAGCGTGAAAGCTGCTTGTGCGCGCTGCCGTCCGCCGCAGGAACTGATTCCCGTATATTATTTTGCAGCCTGGACTACCAGCCGTAAATAGTAACATTTCTATCTTGACATTGCCCCCTAAGTTTGCTATCATCTATAAAATTACAAAAAAAGAGAAAGAGAGGATATAAAAATGGGTACAATTATCGGCGAGGGAATCACATTTGATGATGTTCTTCTTGTTCCGCAGTACTCCGAGGTCACTCCGAATATGATTGACCTTCGGACGCATTTGACAAAACAGATCATGTTAAACATTCCAATGATGAGCGCGGCGATGGATACCGTCACAGAATCCAAGATGGCGATTGCCATGGCCAGGCAGGGCGGCATCGGAATTATCCATAAGAATATGTCTGTCGAGGCGCAGGCAGACGAGGTTGACAAGGTCAAGCGCTCCGAGAACGGTGTAATCACCGACCCATTTTCTCTATCCCCTGAGCATACCTTACAGGATGCTGACAATCTGATGTCCAAATTCCGCATCTCCGGCGTTCCGGTCACCGAGGGCGGCAGGCTGGTGGGCATCATCACCAACCGGGATCTTAAATTCGAGACTGATTTTTCCAAGAAAATCAAGGAATCCATGACAAGTGAAGGACTGATCACCGCCCCGGAGGGTATCACCCTCGAGGAGGCTAAGAAGATTCTCGCAAAGGCCCGCAAGGAGAAGCTACCCATTGTCGATGAGAATTACCATCTCAAGGGACTCATCACCATCAAGGACATCGAGAAGCAGATTAAGTATCCCCAGTCCGCAAAGGATTCGCAGGGCCGCCTTCTCTGCGGCGCGGGCGTCGGCATCACCAGCAATACCATGGAGCGGGTGGATGCCCTCGTCAAGGCTCATGTGGACGTGATCGTGGTGGACAGCGCGCACGGCCACTCAAAGAATATCCTCGCCGCCGTGCGCTCAATCAAGGACAAGTATCCGCAGCTCCAGGTCATCGCCGGCAACATTGCCACCGGAGAAGCCGCAAGATCCCTGATTGAAGCGGGTGCGGACGCCGTCAAGGTAGGCATCGGCCCCGGCTCCATCTGTACTACCCGGGTGGTGGCAGGCATCGGCGTTCCGCAGGTATCAGCCATCATGGACTGTTACTCTGTGGCAAAGGAATACGGCATCCCCGTCATAGCTGACGGCGGCATCAAATACAGCGGCGATATGACCAAGGCTCTCGCCGCCGGAGCAAATGTCTGCATGATGGGCTCCATGTTTGCGGGCTGCGACGAGGCTCCCGGCACCTTCGAGCTGTATCAGGGCAGAAAATACAAGGTATACCGTGGCATGGGCTCGATCGCCGCCATGGAGAACGGCAGCAAGGACCGCTATTTTCAGGAGGGAGCAAAAAAGCTTGTGCCCGAGGGCGTAGAGGGGCGCGTGGCCTACAAGGGCACTCTGGAGGACACCATTTTCCAGCTGGTGGGCGGTATCCGCTCCGGAATGGGCTACTGTGGCTGCGCCAACATTGAGACGCTCAAAGAAAACAGCAGGTTCGTCAAAATCTCGGCGGCCGCCCTGCGTGAGAGCCACCCCCATGACATTCATATTACGAAGGAAGCGCCGAATTACAGCTCGGACGACCACTAATACGGGAGCCGTCCCACTATCAAATTATACGAGGTGATTGCAATTTTGGAAGCTGACGATATAGCAAAGCTTATCAGCTTAATCGTACTTATTTTTCTCTCCGCGTTCTTTTCTTCCGCGGAGACGGCACTGCTTACTATCAACAAAATACGAATGCGCACGCTCTGCGAGTCCGGTGACAAACGGGCGGAGCGGGTGCTGAAAATCACAAATGATTCCGGCAAGATGCTCTCTGCAATCCTGATTGGCAACAACATTGTCAATCTCTCTGCCTCCTCTCTGGCGACGACGTTCGCCACAAAGTATTTTGGCAGCGCGGGAGCCGGTATTGCCACCGGGGTGCTTACCTTTTTAATCCTAATCTTTGGCGAGGTCAGCCCGAAGACCATGGCGACCATCTATGCCGACCGCATGGCGCTGGCGATCTCAGGAATCATCGCGATACTGATGAAGGTAATGACTCCCTTCATCTTTATCATTAACAAGCTTTCCAGCGGCTTTCTCTTCCTGCTCCGGGTCAACCCGGCGGATGCGGGCTCTCCGATGACGGAGGAGGAGCTTCGCACAATCGTGGATGTCAGTCAGGAGAGCGGCGTCATTGAGAATGAGGAGCGGGACATGATCCATAATCTCTTCGACTTCGGGGACGCGGAGGCCAAGGAGATCATGGTGCCCAGAATCGACATGACCTTTGTGCACGCGGACGCCTCCTACGAGGAGGTTCTGGAGGTCTTCCGCAAGGACATGTACACCCGGCTGCCGGTATACGAGGACACCACGGACAATGTGATTGGCATCATCAATATGAAGGATTTCCTGCTTCAGGACAACAACGAGAGTTTTTCTGTTCGTTCCATGCTGCGGGAGCCCTATTTTACTTACGAGCACAAGAACACGGCAGACCTCTTTCTTGAGATGCGCCAGTCCTCGATTTCCTTTGCCATTGTGCTGGACGAATATGGAGATACTGCAGGACTCGTCACCTTAGAGGATCTTCTGGAGGAGATTGTCGGGGAAATCAGAGATGAATATGATGTGGACGAGGTGGATGACATTACAAGCCTCAACAAGCGCGAATACTTTGTGCTTGGCTCCGCAAAACTGGACGATGTCAGCGATGCTCTCGGCGTCAACTTTGAATCCGAGGATTACGACACTATCGGCGGCTACTGTCTCGGGCTCCTGAACCACCTCCCTGAAAAAAATGAAATTGTTCTCACGGAGGATAATATTCTGCTACGCATCGACCGGGTGGACAAGAACCGGATTGAGCGCATATACATCCGGCTGCCGGAGCAGCCGAAAGAAGGAGAAGCCTGACGGCTCCTCCTTTTCCTTATATTTTCAACCGCCCAAAAGTCTCTATGCCGGCTGCAATTCCTTCTCCAATGCTCTCACCTGCTCCAGCGTAAGACCGGAATATAATGCAATCTCCTCAATTGACAATTTATTTGCTTCTATCATTCTTAAAGCCGACTGCTTATTCCCCTGCTCGACTCCCTGCTCAAATTTTTCCTGATAATGCATCTGCAAAGTCATATAATCCACTCTCCATTTCTCATTGCTTCTAACAGACTGCACTGCCTCATCCAGTTCTCTTGTAAATTCGTCCGCAGGCTCTTTCCCATCAATAAAATCCAGCAGCCTCTTCATCTCCGGCGTGACGTCCTCCATGATACCCTTCGTATTTAAAATTATCTTTGTTGTCTCATCGCCAAGACCTAACTCGGGATTTTGGATACAGCGGTTCTCGAAGGTGTAAATATGCCGTCCCTCACCGAACAAATCAAAGGTACATACAAAAATTATAAAGCTTCGTTTTAATTCTTTGTAATCAGCACCCTTCTCCAGAATATTCAAATCCATCATTCCCTGATAATACCTTGTCCTCCTGGGAAGATTTTTGTTTTCTGTTGTCTGCATTTCAATATTGTAGACGGTATCTCTTCCGTCCTCCACATAGATGTCCAGACGCACACTTTTCGCATTCGCAGAGAAATTTATCGTCTCCTGCGATTTTGGATATTCGATGCCTGCTATCTTAATGTCCAGCACCCGCTCTAAAAAAGATTTGCAAAATTTCGGATTTCTCATTATGACACCAAACATGAAATCATCTTTTATCTGCAATTCCTCAAAGGATTTTTCTATCATAGCATTCCCTATTTTTCTACATTATAATATGTGTCAGCAGCCTTGACAAGAACTGATTTGAAAATAGATGCAACTACCTGCGCTCCTACAGGAAAACGCTACAGCCACTATAGACAAGCTGCAGCGTTTTCCTTGTCTGCTCAGGCGCAAACCTATTTTCTATCCTCCGTTGCTCTCTGCTTCCTGCTTCGTCAAAGCAAAGCCTCTCATATTGGCTCCGCCCGCATAAGCACGGATCTTAGCAGACTCCGCAAAGACAGATCTACCGCCCAGCGGGAGCCGGAGGAAAGACCTCCCCGGCTTCCTGCCACCAGCTGCCCCGAGGCATTCTCAAAATACTTTTTACTGATAAAGCGCATACGAATCGGCGCAACTGCCGGCAAATCGTTTTTCGACGGAGGCGTGGGCTCGGGTATATCAGGCTCTGGCTCGTCCGGCTCTGAATCGTCCGGCGCCGGATCGCCGGGATCGTCAGGCTCGGAATCGTCCGGTGCCGGATCGCCGGGATCGTCAGGCTCGGAATCATCAGGGTCTGAATCATCAGGGTCCGGATCGTCAGGATCTGGATCCTCCGGTGTCTCATCCGGGGGTAAAATTATTTTATCTTCCTCCTCCCCCGGCCACACCGCAAACAAATGCACCTGCGGCGCATATTTGAGTATCCACCCGTCTGTAATCTTAGCGTCCAGCGCGTAGGAGGCTTCCACTGCCCCCTGCGACAGGGCATAGCCAACCGGGCTTTTTCCATCCTTCGTCCAGTTTTCCTTACGCATCCGCTTATCCTTTTGTCCGTATACTACCGTCTGCAGCACGAGCATGGTATCCGCCGCAGATAAATTCCGGTGATACACAATCTGTATCTGAATGGGGGACGCCTCCGCGGTCAATGTACCCGCGTCATTGACGTAAAAGGTACAGTCCATGCTGTCACAGGACTTCATTCCCGTCCAGCCCTCAAAGGTGTAGCCCTTTTTCACTTCGGCGGAAGCTGTCAGCTTTGTGCCGTACAGATAATGTCCGCTTCCGGTCGCCTCTTTGATTCCCGCAGATTTTTTGACTTTTATGTCATAGAAAAGTCCCTTCACCTCCTTATCAAAATAGCTTTTGAGGGATTTCACAGCGGCTGCGTTCCAGTTTTCAGCTCCCGCAATTCCGTCATAGTCGGTATAGACCTTCCCTGTAAAATTCCCATTGTCATCCATGCCTCCCCTGACTTCACTCCCTCTTACCACGGTCATACAGGCGTCCACTGTCATCGTACAGCTGCCCTCCTCCAGCACCTGCTTTGCCTTTTCGTTCATCCTCTTTTTCAGGCTGCTGAGCATCAGCGCGTAAAGATTGTACTCATACCCGGATTTCTGTCGGGAATCGACCCTCTTCATGTAAGAACCGCCCAGCTTAAAATAGATGGTCTGCTGCTTCTTTCCGCTCATATCCCGCACGCTCACCTTCCAGCCCAGCGTCTTATACCGCACATTCGTGGTTGCGGTTTTTGCGCTTGTCGCATAGCAGATCTCGCCGTCCTTCTCGTTGACCTTCCAAAATCTCACAGAATTGCCGTTTTCATTGTAATATGTATAGGCATTGTTAAACACATGGGCGCTCACCGCCGTGGGCGCAATTCCTCCAAGCAGCAGAGCCACAGCCAGTATAAAGGCAAACAGCCTCCTGCCGCTCATTTTAATAAAATGTATCCCTCTCAAAAATACCTCCTCATTCTACCACCAGCGTCTTACTGCACCGGATCGTCTTTTCCATACCGTTCGGAAGATAGAACTGCTCCGTGATTCCCACAGAAAGTATCCCCTTTTCCATATCGCAGGCATAAACCGAGATGCGCACCCTGGAATCTGAGCGAAGCTGCCCGGTGAGATCCTGCTTCACAAAAGCCTCCACCTGCGCGTCACTGCATTTGCGCATCGGAACATACACGAGCTCCCACTCGTCCTCGTCCTCCTTCTTTTCCCCTTCCTTTTTTGTCTCTCCGGACTTCCTGTGCTTTGTTTCTTTCTCCTCCTGCTTCTCCTTTTTGACCCATGTAGGCACAAGCCGGACGTAATACTCGTCCATATTTTGTTTCAGCACCGTCGCAAGACAGTTTTCCATCTCATTTCTCCGGCTGGAAATACTGTAAATGGACAGACAGGAGACCACCGTGTAAATAACGATGGCCGTGCCCAAAAGCCCGAGAATGACCTGCTTCATATCAGCATCCCCCGTTTCCCCAGAGCTGTACCATCTGCCCCAGCATCCCATCCGGGCAAAAAACCATCTGCCCGACAATGGCAAAAAGCAAAAATGCTCCAACTGCCGCAATCACGGCACTTCCGTATTCTCTGATCACCTCTTTCATATTACACCTCCGCCAATAATGTCAAAAAAGTATAAAACGCCGCCAGTATTCCCGTTCCAAGAAACAGCATAGCCGCTCCCGCACCGTATTCCTCAATCAACTGCTGCATATCTTCTCCTCCTATTTCGCATAGCCCCGAAAGGTATGCTCCTTCCGAAAGCCAAATATCTTCATTTCCAGCGGAAAGGTAAGCTCCACCCTCGCCATCGTCACGCTTCCGGTATTCGATGGGAGCTGGGAAGCCCTCACGCAGCGCGTGGTTCCTCCGCCATCATAGTAATAAGTGACCGCCAGCTCACAGCCGGCCTCCTCCGCGCGGGCAAAGCATTCCTGCGCTACCCCCGAAGCAAAATTGCTGTTCTCAATCTCATCCACCATCTGCGCCTGCAGATCCTGCGCCCCCATGACGCCTAAGTAAGCCGACAGAATCCCCAGCGCCGCCGAGGTCATAAAAAGAATCAAAAACACACCCAGAAAAGTCTTGATAACCTGACTCATTTTCCCTCCTCAAATTCCAACTCCCGTGATAAAGGACAACATAAACACAGCCATATCCACCACCAGCTTAAAGGATGCCGTGAGCACCGGAGCCAGAAACAAAAGATACATGCCGCTGGAAAGGTTTGCCAGACGCTCCTTCTCCGCCGCGTCAAGCATCGCAAGATTCCGGTCAATCAGCTCGGAAAGCTGTCTGTCCGCCTGCAGGCTGTGCCCCATGGATATGGAAAACAGCATACTCATCGCCGCATGAACCTCTGGAATCTCAAAGTCCTGCAAAAAGGCATGATAGGGCTCTGCCGCCTCCGGCTCCAGCTCCAGCCTGTCATTTAACAGCAAAAGTTCCGATTCCAGCACCGCCGGGACATGCTCCACGGATTTGCGCATGGACATCTGCACATTCTCGCTCTGCAAAAGCAATACAATATCCAAAAGCCAGGTCGGAAATGCGCACTGAATGCTCTTTCTGAGATTTCTCCCTGCCAGCCCGTGTCCAAGCCTGTGCTGGTTCAGCATCAGAAGGGAAAGTGCAAGGAGCCCCGCCGTCAGGACGCTTTTTCCAAACCGGAAGGCAGCTCCCGCTCCCAGTATGCAGGGGAGCGCAAAAACCAGCGACAATCGCTGCTCCTTTGCGGCGCAATAATTTTTGTAGTCCTCCATGCGCTTTTTATCCTTAGGATCACTGTCCAGATCCATCAAAAGCCAGTCCGGCGCCATCATTTTCTGTGCCCGAAGCAAAATCCTCTCGTCCAGCACCAGCATCACGGCTGTCAGCGCCTGACAAATTACATTTTTACTGATATCCATGTCCATCACCGGCATATATAAAATAATCCCGCAGATTATAAGTGATGCAGCAATGGACATGATAATGTCGGTAAACATTTTTGAGCGTTCCTTCATCGCCAGCAAAATCCGCTTCTCCCAGCGCTTCTTGTCCGAGAGCAGCAGATCAACGGCCCGCTCGATACGCCCGCCATAATTTTCGACATGGACAACAAAATCATGTACCGTCGCGATTCTTGCACACGGGTAAGCTTCCTCAATCCGCCTTAAGGATTCCCGCATCACGTCGGTATCGTCGTATGTCATGCGCAGATGGTCAAGCGAGTCGCGCACGACCCTCTGCATACTGCCGTGCATGGCGGCCTCCACATTCTCGAGGGCAATATCCACCTTCTCCTCCTTGGAGAAAGCGTAGAGCAGCGTATCCAGATACTCCGCCGCCTCTGTAAACCTCTTTCTCTGCAAAAGCATCCCCTGATAAAGCCTGCAATGCTTTGGCAGCACCATCAGCCCATAGAGTGTCAAAAGCAGCGCGGTGATCCAGTGTAAGCGAAGCAGGAGCGCAAGCGTGTACATCGCCACCAGAAATGCCAGATAAATCAAGCCTCCACCTCCTTCTCACCGGAAAGCTCCCGCTCCAGCTCCGCGCTCACCCACGGATTCAAAACCTGTGCCCGGGCAAAGCGTCCCCGCAGGCTCTCAGGAAGCGTCTTTACTGCAAGCCCTCCGTCCTGCACCACAGAAACCACATGATTTTTCCCTTTTTCCCTCAGGAAAAAGCAGACCTGGTCAATGTAACGGTATACCTTGTTGCTCTCCCCGCGCTTTTTCCGAATCAGAACGCCAATATCCACCGCCTGATAGACGTCATTTTCCAGACGATCCGCGTCCACCCGGCTCTCCAGCATATTCAGAATGCGGTCCGGGATATTGCGCACATCGTCGGTGTGTAATGTCGTCATACCCGAAACTCCCGTAGACCAGCTCTCAAGAAGATATTTCACCTCCTTGGAGCGCGCCTCCGAGAGCATGATCCAGCCGGGATTTAAGCGCAGGCTTGCCTTGATTGCGTCGGCATAACTAAACAGCTCCGGCTCCACCCGAAGCTCGATACAGTCTTTTCCGGGATTCGTCACAGCGTAGCGAAGCTCCATCGTATCCTCAATGGTAATGACGCGCTCATTTCCCGGAATATAGCCCGAAAAGAACTTGACGCACTCCGTCTTGCCGATCCCCGGCATCCCACAGAAAATAAAGTTCATCCGCGCCCTCACACAGTTGATAAGGAGGGCGAGCACCTCCCTGCTGCAATAGTTCTCCTCTAAGGCCTTTTTCGCGTTCAGACGTATGACCGGGGGCGTCTTTCTTATGCTGATGCTTCGCCCGGAGCGCGCCACCGACTCGTGCAGCACCGTCACCCGCAGCTCTGTCGTCTCCGCCTCCAGCTCCGGGCTTCTCTTGTTAAACTGGCGGCTCACCACATTCGAGATCCGCTGGGTAAACTGCTCCACAAACGAGGAGGTCAGATTCTCATCCACATAGCCCTGGCTCACCCGGTAGCGCTCGTTGTAGATATTCGTCACCCACAGCTCCCGCCCGTTGTAGTCCACGTCCGTGATTTCCCCGTTGGTGATAAATTTCCACAAGGGGCCAAAATATTCTTTTCCCAGTACCATGCCCTACCTCTAATTCCCGGAAATTCCGGTATTGGCATTCGCCTGCGCAATAAAATTGTCAATCAGATTGGAAAATGCGGTCCCGATCGGGCCGCCCGCGTCATTACCGACAACCGCCGTAATGACCAGAATCACTGCCAGAATTGCTACTACTGTAATCAGTACGCCTCCGTACTCCTGAAAAATCTCTTTCATTCTTCTTATCCTTTCTCCGTGCTGTGCCTGCCACATGCATCTTCGAAAGGCGTTTTTGGGCATAAGAAAAATGCATATGACATCATATGCATAAATCTTATGAAAAACAAAAAAGGGTAACTTTGATTATATACGTTTTTTTATGTTTGTAAATACCCAAAAAATATTTCCGACAATTTATCTTTTTGTCTGAATATATCTCAGAAGCTCACTGGCCGTCTGGTCGTTCTCCTCATTGCCCGCCTGAATCTCCTCCATATATCCGTTGATTGAGGTGACATTCTGCGTCATATCGCTGATAGCGGAAGACACCTCCTGCGCAGCCGTGGACATTGCCATCACGGAATTGGCAGAGGTTCCGACCTGCTCTAACAGATTCCTGGACATCTGGGCGAAATCCTGCATCTTGTCGTACATATTCTTGGAATCGTTCTGGTACTTATTGCCGACATCCACCAGCTCACCGTAGCTGCCGATGATCTTCTCCTTCATAAAATCGACTACCTTGGCCGCCTCGTTGGCCAGATCCGACACCGCCGTGATAACCGTGTTGGAAATCTCCTTAATCTGGCTGGCTGTCGCGCTGGAATCCGCCGCAAGCTTTGTGATCTCATCTGCAACCACGGCAAAGCCTCTTCCCGCCTCACCCGCTCTCGCCGCCTCAATCGAAGCGTTGAGCGCCAGCAGATTGGTCTGGTCTGCAATCTCCAGAATATTTGCCGTCAGATCCGTGATCTTCTGTGCCTCGTTCGACTGCTTAATCTTCTCCTTCAAGGCCTGCTCTACAGCCACGGCGCGCTCCTCAACCTCCTTGCGCTCCTTCTCGGATCTCGACATAATCTCGAGAGCCTCCTGATTGCTGTTCTCGGCGTATTTTGCGCCGTCCTCCGCCTCCTCATTCATCTCCTGGAAGGATGTGTTCATCCCCTCCATCACATTGGATATCTCTGTGATATTCGCGGTCATCTCCTGAATTGTCGCGGAAAATTCCTGCATGGTGCTGGAAACCTGCGTGGAGTTCTCCACCGTCATACTCAGCTTGTCTCCTACTTTGTTCAGCGATTCTGCAAGTTTTCGTGCATAATTATCAACCTGTGCAAGAAGCTCCTGCAGCTCTCTCTGCTCCTGCAGCGCACTGTCCTCTTTTGCCTTACTGCCAAATAACCCCATATACTCCTCCTATGTCAATGAATTGTGTATGTACGTCTACCACAATACCCATTATATCAAAGGTACCAGAATTCGTAAAGTAAAAAAAGAGGAAAATCCGTTAATTATATCGGATTTTCCTCCATAAACTTCTCCAAAAGCTCCGCTGCAGAGCCAATCAGCTCTTTGCAGGGACGTTTTTTGTAGTATTCCTCTGTGCGCTTCGACGGCTCGGGCACATCCCTCCTGTGATCCAGACCGAGAAGCTCACGGCAGACAATCGAGCCGTTTTGCGCCTCAAACCTGCCTGCCAGCTCCTGCACTTTGGCGTAGAGCTCCTTTTTTCCCTCGAAATCTTTCGGCTCATGGTAGCCGTAAAGCATACCCGTGACAAAGAATACCCCGGACATACTGCCGCACACCTCCCGGAGGCGGCCCATGCCTCCCCCGAAGGCGGACACCAGCTGCGCCAGCGTCTCCTCCGGGATCCCGAACAGATCTGCAAATGCCAGCACAACAGACTGTGTACAATTATAGCCCTGCTCAAAGAGGCTCATCGCCTTTTCCCTTCGTGTCATACTCTGCCTATTTCTCCTCCAGCAGCTTTTGTGCACTCACGAGCTTCACGACTGTGACAAAGACAGCCGCCGCCTGCTTTAATTCCTCCATGGAAGGGTAGGACGGAGCAATGCGCAGCACCTTATCCTCGGGGTCTTTTCCGTAAGGGAAGGATGCTCCCGCGTCCGTCAGCACAACGCCCACCGCCTTACACTTTTCCACGATGGCCTGCGCGCACCCCGGAAGGGATTCAAAGCATGTGAAGTAGCCTCCCCTGGGGGTGAGCCAGCCCGCAATCCCCCGCGCGCCCAGCTCTTCGGCAAGGATAGCGTCCAAGACCTCAAACTTTGGCCGCATGATGTCCGCATGTCTTCGCATGTGTGCACGCACGCCGTCCATATCCTTGAAATATGCCACATGGCGGAGCTGGTTGATCTTGTCGTGGCCGATGGTCTGGATGCCCAGCTTCTTTTTAATGTCTGCAATATTGGCTGCCGATGCGGAGAGCGCCGCGATGCCGGAGCCGGGAAAGGTAATCTTGCTCGTAGAGCAGAACTGGAATACGATATCGGGATTTCCCGCCTTCTCGCACTCCTCTAAAATATTGAGAATCTCTGCCTGCTCGTCCTCGTAGAGATGATGTACCATATAGGCGTTGTCCCAGAAAATACGGAAATCCTCCGCCGCAGGCTTTAGAGCCGCAAATCTGCGTACAGTCTCGTCGGAGTAGACGATTCCCTGCGGATTGGAATACTTCGGCACACACCAGATTCCCTTGACCGCGGGGTCATTGTTCACATACTGCTCCACCAGATCCATGTCCGGCCCGCTCTCAGTCATCGGAATATTGATCATCTCGATACCGAACTCCTGCGTGATTGCAAAATGCCTGTCGTACCCCGGAACCGGGCAGAGAAATTTTACCTTATCCAGCTTACACCACGGGGTGGAGCCCATATAGCCGGAGAGCATTCCCCGTGCAATCTGGTCAAACATGATATTTAAGCTGGAATTGCCGTAGATGATCACATTGTCCGGGCTGCAGCCCATCATCTCCCCGATGAGCTTTCTCGCCTCCGGGATTCCCTCGAGGGTTCCGTAATTGCGGACGTCGATGCCATCCTCGCTCTTTAAAATCATTCTCGAATTGATAACATCCAAAAGTCCCTCCGAGATGGTAAGCTGCTCCGCCGAGGGCTTTCCTCTCGACATATCCAGCGAAAGCCCCAGCTCCCCGATCCGTCTGTACTCGGCCTCCAGCGCCTCCTTCTCCTCAAGCAGCTCCTCTTTTGTCATCTTCTGATAGGTTTTCATTCTGCTTCCTCCCTGATTTTCTTATAATATTCCCGTATTGTCGCCTCATAGCCGTTTTCCGAGGGCTCGTAGAACACCTGCTCCGTCAGCCCGTCCGGAAGATACTGCTGGCGCACATAATGGTTTTTGTAGTTGTGCGCGTATTTATATCCGATCCCATGCCCCAGCTTTTCCGCGGAGCCGTAATGGGAATCCTGCAGATGAACCGGCACCGGAGGCGTCTTTGTCTCCTTCACCATGTCCATCGCTTTACTGATTGCATTGACCGCCGCATTGCTCTTCGGCGCGCTAGCCATATAGGTCACTGCCTGCGAGAGAATGATCTGTGACTCCGGCATCCCGACCCGCTCCACTGCCTGCGCCGCGGCGGAGGCAACTACCAGCGCCATGGGGTCTGCATTTCCGATATCCTCCGAGGCGAGAATCATAATCCGTCTTGCGATGAACTTCACGTCCTCCCCCGCGTAGAGCATCCGCGCCAGATAGTACACTGCCGCATCCGGGTCAGAGCCGCGCATACTCTTGATAAACGCGGATATTGTGTCATAATGGTTATCGCCCGCCTTGTCATAGGAGATGACCCGCTTTTGAATGCACTCGGAGGCCACGTCGATGGTGATGTGGATCACCCCGTCTTCGCTACGGCCGGTGGTTAAAATCCCCAGCTCGATGGCTGTAAGCGCCGCCCGGGCGTCCCCGTTGGAGATGTCCGCGAGAAACTCCAGCGCATCCTCATCAATTTCTGCGTTGTATGCGCCCATGCCCTTCTCACTGTCCGTCACCGCCCGCAGCAGGAGCGTCCGGATATCCGCAGGGGTCAGCTTTTTCAGCTCAAAGATCACCGACCGCGACAAAAGCGCCGCATTCACTTCAAAGTAGGGATTCTCCGTGGTGGCTCCAATCAGAATGATTGTGCCGTCCTCCACAAAAGGCAGAAGATAGTCCTGCTGTCCCTTGTTGAAGCGGTGGATCTCGTCAATAAAAAGGATCGTCCTGCGCCCGTACATTCCCTGATTATTCTTCGCCGCATCCACAACGGCCTCCATATCCTTCTTGCCGGAGGCTGTGGCGTTGAGCTGCATGAACTCCGCGCTGGTGGTGCTTGCAATCACCCGGGCAAGAGTCGTCTTCCCGGTGCCCGGCGGCCCGTAAAATATAATAGAGCTAAGCTTATCCGCCCTGATGGCCCTGTAGAGAAGCTTATCTTTTCCCACGATATGCTCCTGCCCCACTACCTCCTCAAGTGTCGTCGGACGGAGCCTTGAGGCCAGCGGCGCCTCTTTCTTCATATTCTGTTCCCTCATGTAATCAAAAAGATCCATGTCCAGCATCTCCTGCATAAATGAATAATCCTTCTTCGCATCTTTCATTTTACAGTCCGTCTTGGGATATTTTTTCTCTATACTCTATGCAAAATGACAGAAAGAGTGCCGGAAAATTCATCGTTCTTCTTTCTAGGATACATGAATCCCCGGCACATGACAATATAAAAGTTTATTTTCCACAAAATGCATGAAAAACCGCGCTTTCTTTTGTCTTTCCTATTAAAAATTCCCAAGTCCCCGCGCTACGGCCTAACATGCGCCTCTAGGGCATCGCCCTGCACACCGATCTCGATCACATCTCCTGCACGCACTGCATCGGAGAGAATCAGCTTCGCGGAGAGTGTCTCCACATGCTTTTGCAGAAAGCGTTTCAGGGGTCTTGCACCGTAGACTATGTCATAGCCGTGCTCAGCCACATACCGCTCCGCTTCGGGCGTCAGCGCTACGGAAATCTCCCGGTCGGAAAGCCTCTGGTTCAGCTCTTTCATCAGCAGGCCGATAATGCCCGCAATGTTCTCCTTCGTCAGCGGCTTAAACATGATAATCTCGTCCAGACGGTTCAAAAACTCCGGCCGGAAATGCGCGCGCACCTCCTCCATGACCACTGCCTCCGTCTCGGGGCGGATACTGCCGTCGCCTGCAATGCCCTCCAGAAGCTCCGCAGAGCCAAGATTGCTGGTCATAATGATGATCGTGTTCTTAAAGTCCACTGTGCGTCCCTGCGAATCGGTAATCCGCCCGTCGTCCAGCACCTGCAGCAGCACGTTGAACACGTCCGGATGCGCCTTCTCCACCTCGTCAAAAAGCACCACAGAATACGGCCTGCGCCGGACTGCCTCCGTGAGCTGCCCTCCCTCGTCGTAGCCCACATAGCCGGGAGGCGCTCCAATCAGGCGGGAGACAGAAAATTTTTCCATGTACTCGCTCATGTCAAGGCGCACGATATTCGCCTCGTCGTCGAAGAGACTGCCCGCCAGTGCCTTGGCAAGCTCCGTTTTTCCCACGCCGGTGGGACCCAGAAACAAAAAGGAGCCAATCGGCTTGCCGGGATCCTTGATGCCTGCCCTGGAGCGGATAATCGCATTTGTCACCATCGTGACGCCGTCCTCCTGCCCGATGACGCGCTTGTGCAGCTCATCGTCCAGATGCAGCGTCTTATTGCGCTCACTCTCTGTCAGCTTTGCTACCGGAATGCCCGTCCAGCGGGAGATGATTTTCGCGATTTCCTCCTCGCTGACCTTCTCCCGCACCAGCGACAGATCCCGGCCTCCCAGCTTCTCCTCCTCGGCCGCCAGCTGCTTCTCCATCTGGGGCAGCACACCATACTGCAGCTCCGCCGCTTTTTCCAGATCATAGCTCTGCTGGGCGGCGGTTATCTCTTTTCTCGTGTTCTCAATGCTCTCCCTGAGCCTGCTGACATGCTCCACTGCCTCCTTCTCGCTGCTCCACTTTGCCTTTTTGCTGTTCAGGGCATCCCTAAGCTCCGCCAGCTCCTTCTGCAGATTTGCGAGTCTGTCCTGGCTCAGCCGGTCAGTCTCTTTTTTCAGGGCCGTCTCCTCAATTTCCAGCTGCATCACCCTGCGGTTTAACGCATCCAGCTCCGTGGGCATGGAATCCAGCTCGGTCTTGATCAGCGCGCAGGCTTCATCGACCAGATCAATGGCCTTATCCGGCAGAAAGCGGTCGGAAATGTAGCGGTTTGAGAGTACCGCGGACGACACCAGCGCGCTGTCGGTGATCTTGACGCCGTGGTAGACCTCGTAGCGTTCCTTTAGCCCCCGCAAAATGGAAATCGTATCCTCCACCGTCGGCTCGTCTACCATTACGGGCTGGAAACGGCGCTCCAGCGCCGCGTCCTTCTCAATGTACTCCCGGTACTCATCCAGCGTGGTCGCCCCCACACAGTGCAGCTCCCCTCTGGCAAGCATCGGCTTTAACAGCTGCCCCGCGTCCATGGTGCCGTCGGTTTTCCCTGCGCCCACGATGGTGTGCAGCTCGTCTATGAACAGAAGAATCTGCCCGTCCGAATGCTTAATCTCATCGAGCACTGCCTTTAAGCGCTCCTCGAATTCGCCCCGGTATTTTGCGCCCGCCACCAGAGCGCCCATGTCCAGCGCAAACAGCTTCTTATCCTTTAAGCCCTCGGGCACGTCGCCCCTGACGATTCTCTGTGCCAGTCCCTCCACCACGGCGGTCTTTCCCACGCCGGGTTCGCCAATCAGCACCGGATTGTTCTTGGTCTTTCTTGACAAAATCCGAATGACGTTGCGGATCTCCGCGTCCCTGCCGATGACCGGGTCAAGCTTCTGCTGCCTCGCGCGCTCCACCATATCGTAGCCGTATTTTTCCAGTGTATCGTAAGTGGCCTCCGGGTTGTCACTCGTCACCCGCTGGTTGCCCCTGACCGTAGAGAGTGCCTGCAAAAAGCGTTCCCGCGTAAGTCCGTACTCACTGATCAGCGACTTTATGGCCGGATTCGGGTATTTGAGCAGGCACAAAAACAAGTGCTCCACAGAAACGTAGGCGTCGCCCATCTGCTTTGCCTCGTCCTCCGCATGTATGAGAACCTGATTTAAGTCCTTTCCCACCCGAAGCTCGCCGCCGGATACCTTCACCCGCGCCGCCAGCTTGTGCTTCGCATTCTCCGTAAAGTGCTCTAAGTTAATCTCCATCTTCTCAATCAGCTTTGGAATCAGCCCGTCCTCCTGCAAAAGAAGGGACACAAGAAGATGCTCCTGCTCAATCTCCTGATTGCCGTAATCGCAGGCAAGTTTTTCACAGTCATTCACTGCCTCGACTGACTTCTGTGTAAATTTCTGAATGTTCATAGCCCCACCTCCTGATTTTAAAATATCATCGTTCAGGTTCATTATTTTAAAATATTATTTCCATGGTTCAATAGAGTTATACCACGGTTTGTTAGCACTGTCAAGAGGTGAGTGCTAAAATTTTCAGAAAATTTTTTCATTTGCACATTTGCGCTGATTATGCTCCTGTTCTTCTTCATTATACTCAATGAATGCCGAACTGACGGGCATTGATTACTCCCACCTGTAGACGGCAAGCCGGTTATTAAGATTTTTCGCCACCACGCTCCCTATTTTCCCAACAAGCGTATATTTTTTCATCTCATCCCAAAAGCTGTTTTCCCTTATCAGTTCCAGCTTCGGATTCAATTCCAGCAGGTCATTTCCCGTTTTCGTTCCCCACCCAAACCTCGCATTGGTATGTTTTACCGTATCATGCATCTTTTCCTTCATCATCTTCGGGTGCATCAGCTCCGCAAGCAGGAATCCCCTGTCAAAAAAATCCGTGATGCTGTGCAGGACCGTACCCACCTGTTCCTTTGAAAAATACATGAGCAGCCCCTCGGCAATCACAATCACGACATCTGCCTTTGGGATACCTTTTATCCAGCCTGTCTCAAGAATGTCCCCCGCCAGCATATGCTCACGCTCCGTTTCCGTAAAAACCTTTTTTCTCACTTCTATGGAATCCGGAAGGTCTACATTGAACCATCTTACTTTTCCGTTATCCACCCGTGAAAAACGGTCATCCAGGCCGCAGCCGATATTGACGCAGACTGCATCCGGGTATTTTTCCAGCAGCTTTTTCAGCGTCCTGTCAAACATGATCGTCCTTGCCACCACTCCCTCATGGGACATAAATTTATCAATATCCTCTGTGCGGACTGCCAGCGTTTCTATAATCTCCACCGCTTTTTCGTCATGGATGCGCGCATTTTTCCGCCTTGTCTCATTTGCCCTGACTGCAAGCGGAATCAGGGCGGTTTCCTGAACGTCTCCTAATTGTAAATCCATCTCATTCTCCTCCTGTTCCACTGTTCCTGATCCATTCGTAACTGTTTTCCTCTTATCTAAAAAAGCGAACAGATCCACTTCGTATCCGTTTTACTCCTCCTCTTTGCTTTCTTTCCCATGGCGTACCACCCATACCAGCATAATCCCAAACCAGAGGATCATGCTCTCACTCATCAGCCCGTTTGTAAATCCAAGCCGAAACGGAGTGTCCGGCATGGCAGACTTTATAAGCTGCAGAATGACATAAATAACCAGCACATTCGTAAACGCCATTCCTTTCGGGAATACCGTTTTGCCGGAAATCTGCAGGTAAAACCAGTATAAAAAGGGCGGGAGCATGAATGCCTCGCTTAATGCCACTACCCACGATAACTGTGAAAAAAGAGCCTCCGCCGCAGGCAGCGCCGCCGCTTCATAGCCGTTGCCGTTAAGCCATGCAAATACAAACAGAATCATTACATAAAACAAATGGAGGCACAGCCAGGGAGTCAGCCCGAACGCTGTCAGATACATCCGCCGCATACCGTATACTTTCTTCTGGGTAATCATCCGCGGAAAATACTTTCTCCAACAGCTTCACGCCGCCCCATTTCCCAAGCATCACCATGGCAAAATCCCTGACTGCGATCAGCCTGGTGATGATCCACGGAAGCTGGTAGGGCGTAATGCCCCCGTCCATAATGCAATGGCCGATGCAGACCGCATTTCCAAAATAATCCCATCTCACAACAGACGGATGGATCAGAAGAATACTCTCTTTGTTTTCTTTTCCAAATTCATGTACTGTCACTTTTATGTCCGCTCCTTTCTGGGCAGCAGATTTTAAGGCTGCCTTTTACAGCAGGCTTTTGCCGCTTGTCACAAACTGTTATCCTGCCACTTTACCTGTTTGTTTTTCCAGCGAATGCAAGTGCGCCTTCATTATTTCTTTTAAGAAACGTTCCGGTTGCTCGCCCGCAAGTCCGCCATGCCCCACGTCCCTGAAAATTCTGAGTGTAAATTGATGCCCTGCATCCTGAAGCTGCTTTATATTCTTTGCAAGTTTGCGCTCCACCGTGCTGTTAATTCCATACCATATGTACATATCCGTATTTTTAAACGCTTCATAGTCCGTCTTGTGTCCGATCAGACAGCGATCCTGATTGCGCCAGCTATTCCATGTAGCTTTGGTGTAGATCAGCCGCTCGGCTTCCTCATAAGTCCTCCCGGTGATTTTAGCGATAAATTTCTTGCGCCGTTTCCCTGCGCGCCCCATAACGATATAGAAAAATCCCGTAAAGAAAAAGCAGTACAGATCTTTTCCCCACCCGCTTTTGATATCGGGATAATCGCGTGTGGAGAAACCGTCCGCAATCGTTGTGGTGATTGTCAGCCGTTTATCCCGAAGCACTTCATTGAGTACACGGCAGCCGTAGGATACCCCGTAAAGCACATCAATCTTCCCGCCGTGATTTTTCAGTATATAATCAGCAATCTTCCCCGCCTCGTCCATAACGGATGTAAATTCCTTTTCCGGCTCGGATGGGTTAAAGCCGTCGTATGCCACCAGCACAACGTGGAATTCTTTCGCCACAGTTTCCGTCACTGGAACCGCCCCAAGGTAACTCACCCCGCCGCCGTGCAGCATTACCATGAGCTTTTCATGTTCTTTCCCAAATTCAAAAAATTTCATATTCCCTCCCCTCCTGCTCTATAACCAGTTAGCTGTAGCTAACATATATGGATAATAAATGCGGCTGACTTTTGTTAGTAGCCGCTAACTTATTATTCTTAGTATATCCCTTTACATCAGCTTTTGTCAATTGCTTATCCATCATTTTGCAGCTTACTTAGGGCAATCGCAAAGTTACCTCGCTAAATCAAACAGTTTTTTGTGCCACATTTCCGAACAGAAGTTTCTCTATTCTTTCCGGATTCCTCTTAAAGACAGAGTTATATAGGGTGTTGTGTTCAGACCATACCGAAGTGCGTGGTTGCCGGGCAAGGTGACATTTGAAGGGAAAACAGGGCAGATTGATCCATATATGACGCTTAATGATGACACAGAAATCACACATTCTTGGTTACAATTCAGCTATGGCTGGACGCTTAATTGTAACCAAAAAAATGAGCAAGCCGTAACAGACTGTACGATGAAAATTCTTGCTGAAAATAATACTTGTTTTACACCATATACAGTCCCATTATTTGCTTATAATATTTCTTCTCATCTATAATAGATGAGATACCGCCAACTTGGCTTAATGTTCCAATCAGAGGAATATTTTCAAATACAGTACCCTCTAATTCCTTTGCAGTTGTTTCAACAAACTTATCTGCAAAAATAACTTTTATAAAATATGCAAACTTTCTGGCAAAACCCTATACAATTTGGCAAAACCATACTTTTTGGCAAAAGTCCGAGGTTTCGCCAAATTGTATCCATTAATCCCAAAACACAAAAAAGGATCCCACCAGCAACCCCGGTGAATCCCTCTAATCTTGACTCCCTTAATTTCACGGCATTTTTCTACACTTTCGCCCAATGATACTCAAATTCCTATGGCATCAATTATTGATAGCCGTCTGGATCGCTGTTAAATATATTTCAAGGATATAACAAACAGCCATGCATTATGATTCAAGCCCAAGCCACCCCTTCACCGTTTCCACAGCATAGCCTACACCCTGGGCTATCTTTTCAACCTCTACTCCTAACTTGTAAAAATTCTTAGCATCTTCCTTTGCCTTATTCAATTCTCCAATTTTCCGCTCTTCCTGCCGAATTTCTTGTATCGCCTGGCACACATTAACCACCTCGTCTTCTTCATCATATTTTAAGCCTGAATTTGTGACTG
>JAMPHB010000031.1 GCA_023663685.1 Blautia sp. | reverse complement strand
ATCTCCTTGGGCACGCCTTTCCCGAACAGCCAGAAAAGCAGCAGGATATCGGAAAGCAGAAACAGAACCCCGCCAGTCATCACAAGACAGGTAAAGCGCTCCTGTCCCCTGCGGCAGTACCAGAGGGACAGCGCCTTTGTCATCATAAAGGAGATGACCGCCGCGTATCCGATCAGAACCGGCAGCAGCCCCTGAAAATCAAAGTCTCCCACATACAGAATCACCAGCAGGCAGGCAAAGACCAGCACCGCCGCCAGCACATCTCTTTTCCGTACAGCGGATATCCTGCAAAAAGCAATTGAAAACAGTATATGCGCAGTGGCAAAACTGGCAACGCCCAAAATAAAGAGGATTCCCTCGTTCTGATCCAGCGCCAGCAGCACATCTCCCGCCATGGAACAGATGAGCGCGGCCAGCATGAACCCGGAAAAACGGTTCTTTTCTTCTCTGCCCCGGTAGCCGATTATTCCTATCAGGACAAAAAACAGACTGGTGAGCGACTTGAGCACAATCGTCCATATGGAGAGATCATTTTGAAAAACGGCAATCAATGCAATCAGGGAAAGCACCAGACAGCCTTCGAATATGAGATATCTTTTTTCTTTCATTCTCTATAATCCTCCTTGAACACCGGTCTATTTGCTAATCTCGAGCAGCCTCTTGGCAATCTGATCCACATGCGAAAAAGTCTTTTCCGTCTCATCAATCACATTCTCCTGATGGTTTGCTTCTCCGACAATGGATTCCGCCCTCGTCAGGAAATGCTGCATCAGCTCCTCCATCTGGCCTGCCATCTCCCGCACCTTCTGGCTGTGCTGTTTGGTCTGGTCGCTTCCCTTTGCAATATGCTCCGTCCTTTTCCGCGAATCAGCCTGCAGCTCGCCGAGGCTTTCCGCCTCCTGTCTGGCGCCGGAAATCTGCGTGATCCCCGTCTCAACCGAATCCCGGTTCTGCGTATTGGAGTGCTTTACCCCGTCCAGCAGACTTGAAATATGGCTCACCACCTTCACGATCGCATCACTTGAGTTCTTTGAACGCTCCGCCAGAAGCCGCACCTGCTCCGCCACCACAGTAAAGCCGCGCCCCTGCTCACCGGCCCGCGCCGCCTCAATCGAGGCATTTAAGGCGAGCATATTGGTCTGTCCCGTAATCTGTAAAATCTCATCGGCAAATTCAGAAATCTCCGTGATTCCATGCTCCAGCTTTTGAATCGCGTCTCCCGTCAGGTTTGTCGTGGACTCAATCTCCTTCATGCTTTCCACGGCGTCATCCATGATCTTAATAAAGTCTTCCATGCGCTGCCAGATACTGTCGGATATATCCAGCATATCCTTCGTCTCTTCATCAATGGATTCCGCGGTCTGCACCATTTCCGTGACAGAGTCCTGCATGGAGCTTACATGCTGCAGGCTCTTCTGACAATCCGCCGAGGTATCCTGCGCTGAGCAAACGATCGTCTGGCTTGCCCGCTGTGAGTCCTGCATCTGCGCTGCCAGCTCATCCATCATCTCTACAAGCTCTTTCGAGACTTCCTCACAGGTATCTACCACCGCGGCTATCTGCTCCGTACTGTGCAGATTTTCCAGTATTTTTCTGGAATTGCTCGCCACATTGATGGATACCGCGCTCATAACGATCTGCTCAATCGTGAATCCAATCGAACGGGTGATGAACCACTCCATATTCGTCGGGTATTCAATCTGCTGCACATTTCTTGAGCGGAGAAAAAGGGATATCAGCAGGAAAAAATAACTGCACACAGATATCTGCATGGTAAATTTTTTGTCAAAAAACAGACAGCTGAACAGCATGGCAAGTCCGTAGGTCATATAGATGCCGACCGCGGAATTGCCGCCCAGCAGCATGACCACCAGACCGATTGCCAGTATGCTGACGTACTTTAAAACGCGCGTCGGCATCCCTGCTTTTCTGGCAACCCCCGGCCCCAGCGTGCAGACACAGCCGATCGCCGAGAGTACGATTAAATCGTCATATTTAATCTGAAATGCTCCGGCCGCCGTCGCGAGGAACAGCACTGGAAACACCAGTGTCATCCACTTTAGGATGCCCGCAAGCTGCGTACACACCCTTTCGTCGTTTTTTTCAAAAAAATCTGTTTTTGTCTCCCCCGTATTCATAGCTGTCACTCCTCCTCACAGTAGTACTGGAAATACTGCTCCTTCAGTGTCTTATAGGTACCTCTCGGCAGATAAAGCTTCATGCCGTTATCCATGCAGATTTCTTTTGCACTCAGGCTGCGGATATGTCCAAGGTTGACGATATAAGAGACTCCGAGCCTTACAAACTCCTGGTAATTTGAGAGAATCCCATAAATCTCTGTCATCGTCATGCGCAGGACATGCCGCGAACCGTCTAAAAGATGCAGGCACTGTATCTTCCCCTGCGCCTCGCAATATAAAATGTCGTTCAGAGACAGTCTCACGGTATTCCCTTCCACTTTCAGCAGGATATATTTCTTCCTCTCCTCCACAATGTCTTTCAGCAGAATGTCAAGTATGGAAAACAGTTTTGCCTCCTCTACCGGCTTTACAATATACTGCAGGGCCTCCACATCGAATGCCTCCAGCGCGTGTTCTCTCGATGTGGTGAGAAAGACGATTTCCCCCTTATAATTCATACTGCGCAGCTTCTTTGCCGCTTCCGTCCCCAGAGTGTCTGACATGTAGATGTCCATAAATATCAGATCCGGCTTATATCTTTCCTCCTGCACCAGATGAATCAGCTCGTCTGCACTCTCGAAACACCGTATCAAAAAACCCGTACCGGGATGTTCTTTTTCATAGCCACTCAACAACTTTTCCGTCTTTTCCAGCTCAGCTGCCTCATCGTCGCAAAGCGCTATCAGGTACATCGTTTTTCCTCCCTTGAACATCAGCCCATGCTAAATTTGCCGAGTCATACATCAAAGATGTATGACTGTCAACAAATGGGCTGACGCTGCATGTCAAGTTTTCTGAAAAAACTTGACACAACCTTTTTACATGATTAGTCTAAATACAAACAAGCCGTTATCATTTTTAAAATCGTACTCACCATGATACTTTTCTGCCGTCTTAATAATGCTGGAAACGCCAATACCTCCCGTAAATTCCGTTTTCGGCTGCCCTTCCTCTAATTCCGTCTCCAGCCTGCAGGTATTGCTGCAAAGGATAATCAGCTTATTTTTTCTCTTTTTCATTATAAGAGAAATCGAGCATTCCCGGTCAGCAGAATATTTCTTCACCTCCATACAGCCGTAGATCGCGTTTTCATATGCATTGGCAAGTATCGTCACCAGATCAATACTGGGTATGGTTATGTCCCTGCCGATCTCGATTTCAAGCTTAACCTGAATCTGCTCGCGCTGCGCCTTTCTGGTGTAGGCGGCAAGAATGCTGTTGACCGCACTATTGGCACAGATCATCTCCGGGATATCCGATTCCATCTCTTCATCATACTCTTTCAGATACTGCAGCAGCTCCTGCCGCTGCCCCTGCCGCAGGTACTCCGCAATCACTGCATTGTGGTGCCTTATATCATGGCGGATCCGCCTTCCCTCCGCCGCCGCTTCCTCCAGCGTCTCAAGCTGGCGCTCCAAAAGCCTGTGGTTCATCTGTATAAGCTGGTTTTCCCTCTCTATCTCTTTTTCTTTACCAACATGCAGATAAAACCGGTATATCAGCATCTGCAGCGTGCCTACTAAGATAAAATTAACAATAAGCTGGTACAGGCGGAATGGGGTATTCATCTTAAAATTTGGGTTTAAGATAAACGCAATCCCTAAAAATATGCAGATGATCATAGCAACGACACTGAACCTGTCTACCTCTTTCTCCACATAATCGCCAAAGCTCTTGATGGTATTTTTCAGCTTTTTATCCAGAAAAA
>JAMPHB010000030.1 GCA_023663685.1 Blautia sp. | reverse complement strand
AACCCGTGTTACCGCCGTGAAAGGGCGATGTCTTAACCGCTTGACCATGGAGCCATAATAGGTACACCGTTCTCGCACCTTGCCGCCGCTTAGTTCAGCAACAATAGGTATGATATCATATTTCAACAGCGTTTGCAAGCTTTTTATCTTCCTTTTTAACTTCACGGGTGGACTTTTTTTGAAAATGGCTTTATAATATATGCAGTGACAAATACAAAAAAAGTGTAACAAGAGGTACAGAACGTGAAAAAGAAACATCGATTATTTTATCTGCTGATCATTGTTTCTACATCTATAATCGTCTTCCTGGCAGTGTTTTTTTATCTCCGGCAAATGAATGAGACGATTTCCAAAAATATCATCAATTCCATCAGCGAGATCGCAACGCACGATAAAACGACTATTCAAACCTACATCGAAATCTGCTGGGAGGATCTCTATGAAATCCGGGAGCGCTTTACCAGCTCTGAATGCACGACCATTGAAGAGATCGAGACGAGAATGAATCTGGAGTGTGCTTCCAGCGGTTTCACACACGTCTATCTGCTTGCGGAGGATGGTACTGTCTACACAGACAAATACGTCGTCTACACGCCGGGTATCGACACCGCAAACAGAAATCTGGATTTTCTGCCTTATTTTGAAGGCGGCAAAGAAAAAATTATTATCCGCTTCGATGATAAGGCAGAGGGCGGCTGGCTTGCAAAGGAGAGCATTTTATACGGAATCCGCCTGCATGACTATAGCGTGGAAGGCATCCAGATGCTGGCACTCATCGGCATCAGCGATATTTCCTCCATTCAGGATAATATGGTGATCGACAGCTTTATTAAAAATGGTGAAGTCCGCGGCCACAGCGCCCTGATAGACATGAACGGAAACTATATTGTCAACATCAACAAAGAAATATACCTGAACCAGAGCAATAACCTGTACGACCACCTGACGGATGCGGAGACCTCCGATTTGTCCAATGAGGAGGTTCAGGAAAAGCTTAAGAACCGTGAAACCTTTGGATTTTACCATTCCCATTACGGGGCGAAGGGCAAGGAGCTTTTTTATTTCATACCGCTGGATGATACCTTTGATCTGTATTTCATCATGTCTGTCAATGAGGAAGTCTTCGTGGAGCAGAGAAGAACGTTTATCTCCCTCAACATGACAACAACAGCCATTGCCATAGGCACGATCATCATTATGCTGCTGATTATTATGCGGCTGCAGCTAAAGACCATACGGACGACGGAAGCGGCAAAATCCCAGAAGGAATTCCTTTCCAACATGAGCCACGAGATACGGACGCCGCTGAACGGGCTGATTGGCATGAATCATCTGATCATGGTCAATATCGACGATGAGAATCAAAAGCCGCAGATTAAGGAATGGCTGGAAAAATCCCACAGCACCGCAGACTATCTGCTGTCGCTGGTGAACGATATTCTGGATATATCAAAGCTCCAGGCCGGAAAAGTGGATCTTGTAGAGGAACCGATGCTGGTTGCCTCACTGGTGGATGAGATTGCGGCGATGCAGGCCGACAATATCAAAAACCGGGGCGTGGAGTTTATTGTGGAGACAAATATCACCGTTCCCTGCATTGCGGGCGACATAACCCGCACAAAGCAGATTCTGATGAACATTGTCGGAAATGCAGCCAAGTTTACGCCGGAGGGCAAATGGATCCGGCTGTCTGTCACGCAGGAAAAGGCAGATGCCTCAAGTGTCATCACGACTTACCGCTGTGAAGATACCGGAATCGGAATATCGGAAGAATACATCGACAAAATATTTGACTCCTTTAGTCAGGAGCGAAACAGAAATACCAACGGAATCAAGGGAACCGGACTCGGCATGGCAATCAGCAAGCTTCTCGCAAATGCGATGGGCGGAGACATTACGGTAGAGAGTAAACTCAATGCCGGAAGTACGTTTACTGTTACCATCCCCTCCAAAATTGTGCGGGACATTCCGGCGGAGCTGGAGAAAAAAGAGGTGACGGACGAAGCGGCAGCACAGAATACACGCACGGCAGACAGCAGACCCCTTAAGGTTCTTGTTGCGGAGGACGTGGATCTCAATGCAGAAATTCTCATGCAGATACTCGCCATGGAGGGATTTGAGACCGCGCTCGCGAAAAACGGGCAGGAGGCGCTGGATCTGTTTGAGCAGTCCGGAATCGGGGAGTTTGACATTATCCTGATGGATATGCAGATGCCCGTTATGGACGGCTGCACGGCGGCAAGCCGGATCCGAAAACTAAGCAGGGCCGACGCCGCGTCCGTTAAGATTTATGCCTGCACCGCCAATATGTTCCAGGAGGACAGGGATCAGGCGATGGCCAGCGGCATGGACGACTTTCTGACAAAACCGATCGACGTAAACGTTCTGCTGAAAAAGCTGAATGAATCATAGATAAAATGTAAAAAGAGAGGTCAAAACACTATGGGAAAAAAATTAGTCATTACAGTATTCGCACTGGCGCTATGCAGCAGCCTGCTGACTGGCTGCGGCAGCAAGCCAAAAGAAGAAGAGGTAACGCTTATTATTAAGACTCCCTGTCTGGCAATGAATTCCATCAGCCAGCCCGAAATTATAGATTCGGGCGACTTTTTACAGCAGGCGGGCGCAGAGTTTGCGGCACAGTACAAAGACGCCAGCGTCACTATCCGGGTAGAGTCTTTTGAGTATGTGGATGAAGTGGCTGCGATTACCGACAGCTTTGACACAGAGGACGCGACAGATATTCTCTATGAGGGCTATTTTAATATGGCGTCCTACCTGCATACCGGCAGAGTCGTTCCGCTGGACGATATTATCTCTGACGAACTGCGGAGCGATATTGATACGGCATCGTGGACCATGAGCATGACAAACGGGAAAACTTATATGATGCCGTTTTTGAGTATGCAGAATATCTTAATATACAATAAAGAGCTGTTTCAGGCATGCGGACTTGAGAAATACACCACAGACACAATCACGATACAAAACTGGACGATGGAAGAATGGACGGACATTCTGGACACACTTGCCGCAAATCTTCCCGACCAGACTTATCCGATGATGATGTACGGTAAAAATAATCAGGGTGACACGCACATCATGTCCTATATCCGGGCATTTGGCAGCACGATTTTTGACGCAGACGGGCATTTTGACCTCGAGAGCGAATCCTCCGTTGAGGCGCTTACATGGATACAGTCGGGCGTAGACAAGGGCTGGTACCCGCCCCACCCGGAAAACCTGGAGATTTCAGACTGTAATGAATTATTCAGCAATGGACAGCTTGCAATCTATATATTTAACAATGCGAATTTTGTCCTCTATGACAACATAGACGATTACGGGTTTGTCAATTTCCCCGGCAATGTGGCAACCTCCTTTGTGACCGGCTTTGAGGTATTTGACAACGGCGATGAAACGAAGATGCAGGTGGCAAAAGATTTTATCCGTTATATTTATGAGACTGACAAATGGCTGGAGATGTCCTCCGGGAATCTTCCGGTAAGCAAAAAAGTATCAGAAAAATATCAGGATCAGATTACCATGCTGGACGAGTTTACCGGCAATTCCGTAAATGTCGTGGATTTTATGAATAACAGCCCAAACTGGCAGGGAAATGACACCTCCGTCCGCAGTGTGTTCTGGCCTCATATCCATGATCTGCTGGAAAAAAACACCACCCCGCAGGAGTGCGCAAAGGGGCTCGATGATGCCTGCAATGCCGCACTGGATACGGGGCGGGAAAACAGTATATTACATGAATAAAATCGGACGCTGTATCGTCAGGCCGTCAGGACAGATATTTTCCTAAAACCTCTAGGAAAATCTTTATGTCCAGAGGCTTGGCGATATGGGCGTTCATGCCGTTCTTTAATGCCATTTCCTTATCTTCCTCCATGGCGTTCGCAGTCATGGCAATGATCGGAAGCGTCTCCACATCCTTCCTCTGCAGGGAACGTATGGTGCGCGTAGCCTCATAGCCGTCCATAATCGGCATCTGCACATCCATCAGAATCGCATCGTAATAGCCTTCTTCCGACCGGCTGACCATGTCTACGGCGTCTGTCCCGTCCGGCGCGCTCTCCACAATAAAGCCGCTCTCTTCAAGGATAAACTCGGCAATCTCCCGGTTCAGCTCAATATCCTCCACCAAAAGGATTCGCTTGCCGCCAAAATCCTCCTTCGTCCATAGCACAGTCTCTTCTTTTTCCGCCAGATTATTGGCGGACAGCAGCACCGTCTTTAAGTCGGACATAAACAGCGGCTTTGCACAGAAAGCTGTGACGCCCGCCTGCATAGCCTCCTCTTCGATATCCGTCCAGTCATAGGCGGTAAGAATAATAATCGGACATTCCGGGCCGACGGCCGCACGGATACGCCTTGTTGTCTCAATACCACTCATGCCCGGCATCTGCCAGTCAACAATGTAGGTGTGATAAGAGTCGCCCTCATTGTGGGCGCTTTTCGCCCGGAATATGGCCTCCCTGCCGGAGGCTGTCCACTCGGCGCGCATTCCAATCTGTGTGAGCATTCGGGTAACGCTCTCACAGCTGTCGCAGTCATCATCAACGACAAGCGCACGCAATCCTTCGAGCTCCTTGATAGCCGTCGCATTTTTCTCTACATTCTGCAGCTTTAGGCTAAGCTCCACCTTGAACTCGCTGCCCTTGCCCTTTTCACTCTGCACGGAAATGTCGCCGCCCATCATCTCTATGATATTTTTGGTGATCGCCATTCCCAGTCCGGTACCCTCAATGCCCGTCCTTGTCGTACTCTCCTCACGCTCGAAGGGTTCAAAGATATGCTCTACAAAATCCGGCGTCATTCCGATGCCGTTATCCTTCACTGTGAAAACATAATCCCCGTAGCCCCGGTGGAAGGTGGTGTGCTGACGGATGCGGAAGCTTATCGTCCCGCCCGCCGGCGTATATTTTATCGCATTGCTCAGCAGATTCACAAAGACCTGACTCAGCTTGAGCGAATCCGCAATCACATCCTCGTTTGCAACGCCGAAGGTGTCGATAAACAGCTCCAGCTGCTTGGCCTTTACCTGCGGCTGAATGATATTGACCAGATTGTGCGTCAGCTCCGAGATATTGCACTCCTGCTCCTTAATCTGCAGCTTCCCGCTCTCAATGCGGCTCATATCCAGAATATCATTGATAAGGCTGAGCAGATGGTTGCTTGAGGACATTACCTTTTGCAGACAATCCAGCACCTGCGATTTGTTGTCAATATGGCTGACCGCAATCGTGGTAAAACCAATGATGGCGTTCATGGGCGTCCGGATGTCGTGGGACATATTGGAAAGGAAGGTCGTCTTTGCGCTGTTGGCGTGCTGTGCCTGCAGCAAAGCGTCCTGAAGCGCCTGCGTCTGCTCCCGCTGCTTTTGTACCTGCTGCGTAATATCCCTCGATACCACCATGACCATAATGTCCTCCGTCTGTTCATCATGGGTCATAATAAAGGACTGGCGGACGCACATTTGCTTCCCACTGGCAGCCTTGCTCCAGTAATCCACTGTAACCTCGGCTTCTCCCTGCTCGAAACGCTGCTCTAAGCTCTCCAGATTGACCTCAGAGTCATATTCCTCCAGAGACTCCTCCAAAACAAACCTTCTCCATCTCTCAAAGCAGAGTGATGCTGAGCAGGGCGCAGACAGCTCCACCATCTCCAACAGTGAGACTTGTCCCCCGTCTACGGTACGGACAACATCCTGCTCAATCAAATCCTTTGTCAGGTTAAATTCAAAGGTATTAAAGGCGGCGGAGGTAACGGCAATGCGGTACTGGCGCTCCTTCCGGTTCGCATTGCTGATAAACGCCTGCGCTTTGAGCTCCTTCTCCTTTAGCACGGTAACATCCTGCCGGAGGAAGAGAAGCTTGCCTGCCCTATTATCTTTCTGCTCCAGCCTGATAATGTTGATATGCTCCCAGGCCGTCCTGCCGTCCCTCTGGGATCGAAACTCATACTGGATTGTCCCGCCATCTGCCAGCTCCTGTTCAAGCACCTCCGGCTTCATCTGCTCCGAGAGCTTCTGACTCTCCTCTTCCTCCGCCGGAAGCGAGCACAGATAGGCAATAAATTCCTCATATGAACCGCTTGTAGCCAGATTATCCTGTTCCGGCCGCGTCCCGGCCAGATACTGGTAGGAGTCCTCCTCCAGATCTACCATCGTAAAACGGGTGAACAAGGCGCTCACGCCGTCGATGACATAGGCCATATCCCGGTTTTTATGCTCCAGCCACCGACGCAGGGTGCGCGCATGGATCAGCAGAATCAGAATATAGATTACAAATAAAATAATCAGAATCATCTGCAGCGTCATCCCGATGCGGTTGGCTCCGTGAACCATCATCTGCGTCACATTTTTCGGGAAGGCCTGCACCAGAATATAATCCGTCCCCGGTATGCTAAGAGCGCACAGATTATCCGTCAGACTCCCTTCGCTGCAAATAAATCCATGCTCATCCTCCTCTCCTCTGAACACTTTCCAGACATTCTCGGCCGTCACCGCATCAATCACGCCGTCAGCCAGCAGAACCTCCGGCAGTAACTCCTCATATTTTTTCCCATTCGAGGAGGCGATTACATTCCCATCCTTTGTACACAGCCAGACGTCAGCTTTCTCCCCGAAATAGCTGGTCTCCAGAATCTCCATTAGATAATCCTCGGCAAGATAGAGTCCAAGGAGAACCCCCGCGGTATTCCCCTCTTCCTCCACCGGCGCGTAGAAGACCATCGTGGTCATTCCTGTAACCCGGGAGTTCAGCACCATCGTACATCCACTCTCTCCCTGCATTCCGGCTATGAAATAATCCCGGTCGGAGCTGTCGGAGGTCGTCCCATCAGAGGTCAGATTCACTCCCCGGTCGTTGATAAACCGTATGGAATCAAAATCCGAGTTATTTTCCAGCTCCCTGAGCATATCTGCATCAATCTCCGACGTGTGCATTCCCATGCTCAGGAAATACGCATGGATGCGCACCCGCCGCCCTGCATTGGCAAACTCGTTACTGATTCCCAGCGCGGTCTGGCGTGCGGAATCCATTGCATAATTCAGATTTCGTTCCTCAATCTGCCGCTGGTTCGAAACCGAGTACCATCGGAAAAGTACGATAACCGCTATCAGCAAAATCAATATGTAGACTATATTCTGCCATTGCTTCCTCGTTGCGTTCAAAAAAATCGTCTCCTTTGTTCTATAATTTTTCTTATTTTTGTATTATAGCACAAAATTTTTTTCTGTAAATGCCGTGTGAGGATAAAATCTTTTACGGCAGGGTTTTTTCCTGCTCATAAAATTCAAGAAATTTTGCAGGGTTTTCTTTGTAAAGCTTTTCTAATATGTAGGAGAGTTCCTGCGGATCATACTGGCTGAAAACATTGGGTATGTACTGGTATAGGTCGCTGGCTATCTTATTTTAGTATTTTATCATGTCCTACACAGCGATTCAACCGCAACATACAGCAAAGCGGAGTACACATGCCGTAGTTTCCCGGAAGCTGCGTTCTGTGATAAAGCCGACTGCGCATCATACTCTCAGGCAGCTAAGGCAAAATTTGACTTTCCCCATTTTTTCTGAGAACTGATTATGCTGCTCCGCCATTCT
>JAMPHB010000002.1:226391-303368 GCA_023663685.1 Blautia sp. | reverse complement strand
AGAAACAGAATGCTTAAGAGATGTTTTTGCTATTGGAAAAATGTTCCGGGGATATTGGCAGTTAAAACGGCTGGCCGGGCAGAGGGAGTATGAGTTGATACACACGCAGTCACCTATAGGAGGTGCCATTTGCCGACTGGCTTTTCGGTCAACCAGAAGACGCGGGACAAAAGTAATTTACACAGCCCATGGCTTCCATTTTTATGACGGCGCACCAAAGAAAAACTGGCTTGTATATTATCCGGTGGAAAAGTGTCTGTCCCGCTGGACAGATGTGCTGATTACAATCAATAAAGAGGATTATGGGAGAGCAAAATCCAAGTTTCATGCAAAGGAAACTCTCTATATACCGGGGGTGGGGATTGATACAGAAAAATTTGCCCGGAATCGGCTGACGGAAGAAGAAACTAAAAAAATAAGGAATTCTGTGGGGGTGCCGGATGGATATATATGGATTTTGTCTGTCGGTGAACTCAATGCAAATAAGAATCACGAGATAGTGATTAGGGCTTTAGCGGGGCTTGCCAAGAAATTTAAGCTTTTCTATACAGTGGCAGGACAGGGAAACAGGAGAGATGAGCTCGAAAAGCTTGTTGACAGACTGGGAATCGGAAAAAATGTAAAACTTTTGGGATTTCGTGAAGATGTACCTGAATTATATAAAGCGGCAGATGTCTATATTCATCCTTCATTCAGAGAGGGGCTTCCGGTCGCTCTTATGGAGGCGATGGCAAGCGGACTCCCCTGTATAGCCAGTAGAATTCGGGGGAATATGGATCTTATTGATGAGGGGAAGGGTGGGTATCTTTTTGCGCCAGACAAGCTTGAAGAATTTGAAGAAACGGTAAAAAGAATTTTGATAGTTAAGCGGGAAAAACTTGGAGAATACAATAGGAAAAGAATTAAGGATTTTCAGATAGAAACAGTGATAAGGAAGATAGAGAAAATCTATGAAGAGATGGGAAAGTAACGATGTTTATATTGCTATATCAAACACATAGGTTTCAAACATAAATAGGTATACTTGGGGATAGAGACAAAAAGAGAGAAAAGACGCAATTTTTATACATATTTTGAATTTGACTTTTTAGAAGTAGGATTAAAAAGGAGATAAAATAGTAAGTATGCTGAAGGGAAATGGAAGGGCATTGTATGTTATATACATAATGTTTATAATAAATAGTTTTATGTACTTAGTTATAAACAGATCCTTTCAGCGAGTTGGATTTGTTATCTGTGTGTTAGCGCTATTGTTGTTTGTGAAAGGAATCAATCTGCAGTACAAGTTAGATTTCGGAGTAATTCTTTTCTTTGGATTTATTGCATGTACAAGTATATGCAGTCTGCTTTTTTTTTCAATAAAGCCTATAGTGTATGCCTTGGGAATGCTGGTAACCTATATAGTGTCTTTTAATAGTGTTATTCTATTTGAGAAAAAGTGGTTTGATACATTATATAATATATTAAGTATGATATGGATTCTTATAATAGGATATTCACTTCTTTTTTGGCCTCTTCGTTGGTTCAATTATGGGGGGGCGTTGGGGAATCCCAATAATGCTGGAGTAGTGGCTGCTACAATGACAACATTTAGCATAATTCAATATATTGTAGCAAAACAAAGAGGAACTAAAGTGTCGAAAAAGGTATATGTTTTATTACCAATACAGCTCTTTTTTGTGCTTATATCTACATGCCGAAGTGCTTTATTAAGTATTGCAATTCAGATCATTGTATTGATTATAGGCGGAATGATGGACAAGGAAATTCCTGATAAGATAATTAGGCGAATAATATTGATTGTATTTTTGGTGGCGGCCATATCATATAGTCTTGGCATATTGTCAATTGTTTTGGATAAAACTACAGCTTTGCAAATGAGACTTGGGGACGTAACCAATGGAAGAATTGATTATTGGATAGCTATTTGGGAAGAGGGAAAATGGTTTAACAATGGTGTGGAAATAGTAAATGTAATCTCTCATAATGTTTATTTTGGTTTAATTAATCAGTTCGGAAAGTTGTCAGGTATTACTTTTTTTGTGTTTATAGTGTACGAGCTTTTGGCATCGTTAAAGTTATTGAAGACATCCTATGAATATAAGTGGGCATTTGTGTTGGCAACAATAAATTTTGTTATTATTTCAATGTTTGAAAATATATTGATGACATTGCCAATGTGCCTGATGTTTATTGGCTTGGGTCTAAATAAAAACGAGAGAAAATTGACAATAGGTAATAGGTAATGAAAGGAAAACAATATGGCTATTAGCATAATTGTTCCAATCTACAATACACCGAAACAATATTTGCAAAAATGCTTTCAGTCAATAATATATCAAAAGATGGCTGAGTTCGAAGTAATTATTGTAGATGACGGATCAGACAAAGATATAGCAGAATTTATAGATGAATACAGTAAAACGGATGAAAGGTTTCGTGTTATACATAAACAAAATGAGGGTGTTTCAGCTGCAAGAAATACTGGATTGGATTATGTCCGTGGTGAATATGTAACTTTTGTTGATGCGGATGATTTTCTTGATTCTGGTATGTTAAAGCGTTTGGTGGAGCTTGCGGAGGAATATGGTGCGGACTGTGTGATGTGTCACCATGATCGCATTGTTGAGGATAGACATATTCCAGTTACATATGTGGGAAAGAATATAGAGTTGTTTTCCCGTGAGCAGCATAATATTTTGCAGGAAATGTTGTTGGGAGTAACTTGGTATCAGAGAGAATATGTCTTTCATACGTTGCCATGTACATGGGGGAAGATTTACCGCTTTTCCCGCATTCAGAGTAATAGATTTCCTACTGGTGTACATAATGGTGAAGATGCGATATTTACGTTTTCTTGTATGGATAGTTTTAATAAGACTGTAATTTCATCAGAAGTCTTATACCACTATAGACAGTGGGAGGGATCAGTGGCACATGCATTTAAAAAAGAAACAATAAACAGTTGGCTAAACAACCGGAGGGATTTCAGGGATTTAATTGAACAAGGAAATTATTCTCCGAGGATCAGGAAAGCGTATGATGAACACGCACTGGGGGTAATGAAGCTGGTGCTGTTTACAGTGTTTGCGCATCCTGATAACAAAGGACAGCTGGGCAGAGCTGATTTGAAGGATTTTACCGAAAATCCACTTATGTGGGAATCACTTAGCAGGCTAAAGGTTGGTGGAGTAATAGACCCAAAGTCAAAATTTGTACTTTTAATGATCCATAGAAGGTGGTATGGGTTACTGATTGCAATGACAAAGCTGAGATTAAGAATAGTAAACAGAACATAATGAGCGAAAGACATTACTAAAGACGCTTTTAGAACATATGGAAGGAAGTTTACATGCCAACGATATTGTTTGTATGCAAATCAGACAGATACTCTGGTGCAGAGAACGTAATTTGTACAATTATAAAGAATGTTTCAGAACGGTATCAGTGTATTTATATGTCAGCAGATGGATTTATTAGAGATAAATTGTCTGAGCTAGGAATAAAACATTATTTGGTGGAGAGTGTAACGGCGTTGAGTCTGGGAAAGGCCGTAAAAAAATATAAGCCAGATATTATCCATGCGAATGATTTTAGTGCTTCTTGTCTGGCTGCTTTATACGGAAGAAAAATCAAAGTGATAAGTCATCTTCACTGTAATCCCGTCTGGCTGGGAAAGATATGTTCCAGGACGGTTATATATGCACTGGTTTGTCGAGATTTTTACCGAATATTGCTTGTATCAGATTCCATATATGATGAGTTCATTTTTAAGAAAAGAATGGGAGGAAAATATGAGGTAATCGGTAATCCTTTTGATAAGCAGAGAGTAATCCAGGAGGTTGACAGAGACAAAGCATGGGATGATAAAAAGTACATATGTGATTTATTGTATGTGGGAAGACTGTCAGAAGAGAAGGGGGTTATGGATTTTATTGAGATTGTTGCGAAAGTAAGGGAAGGCTGTAAAAACATTAAGGCGTTTATTGTTGGTGCGGGAGAGCTGAAAGAAAAATGTGAGGATAGAATAAAAAGACTGGAATTGGAAAACAACATTGTAATGAAGGGGTTTCAGAGTAATCCGTATAATTATATGTATGGTGCCAGGGTGTTGATTGTTCCAAGTCTTTGGGAGGGCTTTGGTCTTGTGGCTGTAGAGGCAATGGCGTTTGGTAAGCCAGTAATTGCAAGAAAGGCCGGTGGTCTTGCGGGACTTGTTACAGATCATGCCGGGGTATTGATTGAGGACAAAGATTTTGTGGAAAAGGCAGCAGATGCAGCGTTTCATCTTTTGGCGGATGCGGATTATTATATATCAAAATCTGCGGGTGCAATGGACAGAGCGGACGAATGTGATAATATTCCTTCCTACATAAAGAATATAGAAAAAATATATGATTCAGGATTAAAAGCAGCTATTTAATCAGGGGATATATGCTCCGAAAAGATAGAAATAAAATTGTTTTAAGAGGAAATAGATGAAGTGAGAAAATATATTTTGAGACTTGATGATGCATGTCCAAATATGAATTGGGATAAGTGGAAGCGGACAGAAGGAATTTTGGAGCGATACAAGATTGAACCTATTGTGGGGATAATTCCAGACAACCATGATCCAATGTTTGATTATGAGTGTAAAGGTGATTTCTGGGAGACGTGCAGGGAATGGAAAAGAAAAGGATGGGTCATAGCCCAGCATGGACTGGAGCACAGATATAGAACATTTGAGAGAAAGCAAAAATACTTTCAGCTGGCACATGAGAGGGAATCAGAATTTGCAGGCATAGCACTTGAAGAACAAATTGAGATGTTGAAAAAGGGTTACAATATACTTAGTCAGAAAGGATTGACGCCGACATGCTTTTTTGCGCCATCACATACATTTGATTCAAATACCGTTCTGGCTTTAAAACAGCTGGGAGGGTATAAATATATTTCAGACGGATATGCCCTCAGGCCTTATAGAAAGGCTGGGATGCTTTTTCTTCCTTCGCTGTTTGACACTCCACATAATTTTAGGTGTGGCGTATACACGTTTGTATGCCATCCAAATAACATGGATGATTTTGGTTTTAAAAAACTGGAAGTTTTTTTAAATAAGAGTGGACGATTTTTTGTAAATGCAGATGAATTTATGCAGGAATATAAAGATGAATATTGTAAAAGACAAGGGATATTAGGAAAGTGTATGGAGGCAGGAATTTATGCAATCCGGGCAGTACGAAATATCAGAAAAGGATAAGAGAAATGGATTATAAGGTTAAATACACTGGAGAGCTGACTGAAAAAGACATACAGGATTATTACACTGTCGCCGGAGCAGTATTCGGGGGAAAAAAATTAGAAAGAAATTTTAAAAAGAAATATATGGATAATATCTATGGGGAATCCATTATTATATTTTGCTATTGCGATGGGAGATGTGTGGCTGTCCAATGCTTCTGGAGAAATGATCTCCCTGAAGGAAAAGCGTTTCAGTCAGGGGATTCTGCCACATTAAAGGAGTATAGGGGAAGAGGAATCTTTTCTGCCATGGTTAAGCTTGGTGTGGATACGATTGGAGATGAATATATCGTATATGGCTATCCGAACGAAAATTCCATTCCGGCTTTTGCCAGGCTGGGCTGGGCATTTGGGAAAAGAATGAAGTCGGGACTTCTCTTTCCAGGATACTATGATAAAGTCGAAAAAATAGAACCTAATTATTTGGAGTGGCTGATTGATGATAATATCTATTTTTACAAAAAGATAAAAAAGGGATATTTGATTTTGGATAGAAAGAAATTTATGGTTTATCAGACTTTAGGATATGCAGAGGAATTATCAAAGGAAGAAACGAAAGGATTGTCTAAAGCAAGATTTCCGATTTGTTTTATCCATAGGGAAAACGGATATCTTGGTGTTGGACAAGTTGCAATTTCAACAAAGAAGGAAAATCTGTATAAAACACAGCTTCATAAGCTGGATGTATATATGTAGACACCGGCTGACGAGTCTGGCTTTTTTATGGATAGAATTTAATGGAATGAAAGACATGCAAAAGGAAAAGGTATTTTATGGATCAACCATTAGTTTCAGTAATTGTAATATGCTACAAAAATCTTTCAAAAATATACGATACACTTGACAGTATTTTGAAACAGGATTACCCGCGAATAGAAATTCTTATACATGATGATGGAACCCCGGAGTATGAAGGGGAGTGGAGGAAAATAGAAGGATATGTTAAGAAAAACAGAACGCCTAATATTGTGAGCTTTCTAATGGAGCATTTAGAAAAAAATGTTGGGACAAGCAGAAATTGTAATCATGCAATATTTATGTCACATGGCAGATATATTAAGTTTATCTCCCCGGAAGATGAACTATACAGCACAGATGTACTGAGTCAGTGCGTGGAATATGCAGAAAAGCATCGGGCGCGCATTGTTGCCGGGCAGACATATGTAAAAAGACGTTATGGTGAGGCGGAGGATAAAGTTCGACAGACAGTGGTTTACCGCTGGAGGGCGAGACATGGAAGACTTTGCAATCTGACGCCCACAGACCACGATATTAGATATATGCAGGGATTGAACCGGGAAAAGGCAAAAGAGATTTTGACTTCCAGATGTGTATTATCTACAGTGGCAGTTTTTTTTCACAGGGAATTGCTGGAGGAAACAGGAGGATTCCTGGAAGATTACAGACTGATCGAGGATGTCAGTTACTGGCCGTATATAGCAATGAAGGATGAGAAGTTTTATTTTACGAACATTATTATGATGAAATATGCCCTTTCTGGATGCAGCAATGGAGGAAGTGGAAATGCGGAATTTAACAGGGATTTTTCTGATATTATGAAATGCACCTATATTCCAAATGAGAAAGGGGGAGGAGTCTTTAACAAGACACTGAAAAGAATCCGTATGCGGCAGACAGATTATATATATGCCACAGGGCATTCCATAAAGGATAAAATAATGTTTTTGGATGTGCAGATGTATCTGCTTTTGCGAAATATAAAATATATTCTGATTGGTACACGAATTTAGGGGGGAAAAAGATGATTCGGGCTGGAATCGTTGGTTTTGGCTATATGGGCCATTTCCATTTAAGAAAGATAAAGGAAATAGATGGAATTCAATGTTATGCAGCATTTGATGTTGATGGAGCAAAGTCAGAAGAGGCAGAAAAAGAAGGTTTAAAGATATATCCTTCGCTGAAGGAAATGCTGGAAGATATTCTGATTGATTTGATTGTAATATGTACACCAAATGATTCTCATGCACAGATTGCAGTTGCTGCGTTAAGACAGGGGAAGCATGTATTGTGCGAGAAACCAGCAACAATGTCCGTGAAAGAGCTGGAGGCGGTATTGGAATGTGCCAATGCGCATGGGAAAATATTTACAACGCATCAGAACAGACGCTGGGATACAGACTACAGGGTCTGCAGAAACGTCGTTGATTCAGGTAACATAGGACAGGTCACGACAATCGTATCCCAGACCTTCGGGCAGAGGGGCGTATGCTTTGGCTGGCGCGCAGAGGCTTCACGGGGGGGCGGAATGCTTTATGACTGGGGAATCCATTTGATTGATCAGATCCTTTTAATGTTTCCGGAGAAGAAAGTTATTGGTGTTTATGCGAGATTGCGGAGTATTCTGACTCCGGTGGTGGATGATTATTTCGAGATTGAGCTGGAACTGGAGGGGGATATCGTCGCACATATATCTGTTGGGACGTTTGCACTTCAGAGCAGACCCCGGTGGTATGTTTTTGGGGACAGGGGAACTTTACGGATTGATGATTTTTCCGGGAAAACAGGGGGAGCTGCCCGGATAAAGACAACTGTAAAGGGCTTTGAGAGGATAAAAAAGGAGGGCAGTATTGGCCCGAGCAGGACAATGGCGCATTTGGAGCCGGATATGCTGGAGCATATCCCATTACCGGAAGAACCGGAGGAACCCTATGCATTTTATATGAATCTCATTGCTGCCATAGAGGGAAAGGATGATCCTTATGTGTCCCATGTTCAAATGATGAGGGATATGGAGGTTATAGAAAAGGTGTTTGAGTCTGCCGGTAAGCATGAATATATAAGAACAGCGATATAGGAGGAGCAATGGAATACCAGTGTCTGGATCAGGTTACTCTTGGAAAAAATGTCCGTATACATAAATTTGTCAACCTTTATGGGTGTACGATCGGTGATGATACTTCTGTTGGAACTTTTGTGGAAATTCAGAGTGGTGTGAGTATTGGAAAGAAGTGCAAGATTCAAAGCCATACCTTTATCTGTGAGGGGGTGGTGATTCAGGATGGCGTTTTTATTGGACATAATGTTTCGTTTATCAATGACAGGAATCCCGGTGCGTTAAATGCAGAGGGCAGATTAAAGGGTAAGGCAGACTGGAAGCTGGAAGGTACTTTGGTTTGTGAAGGTGCAGCCATAGGGACAAGCGCGACTGTCATGTGTGGTGTGACGATAGGCAGGGGAGCGATGGTAGGGGCAGGTGCAGTTGTTACAAAGGATGTTCCGCCTTATGCAGTGGTTGCCGGAAATCCGGCAAAAATTATACAAGGAGTAAAAAATGAGTAAAATTCCATTTATGGATTTGAGTAGACAGTATCATACATATAAGAATGAATTTTTGTCTGCAATTGAGGAGGTCTGTAATGAAACTTCTTTTTCGGGAGGCAGATTTGTAGAAAAATTTGAAAATGAATTTGCGAATTATCTTGGGGTTCAGTTCTGTGCTTGTGTAAACAGCGGGACAAGTGCGATTCATCTTGCAATGCTTGCCCTGGGAATAAGGGAAACGGATGAAGTTATAGTTCCGGCAAATACATTTATTGCAAGTGCATGGGGAGCGGCATATATTGGAGCAAAGCCGGTATTTGTGGATTGCAGGGATGATACATGGGAAATAGATACAGAGAAAATCGAGGAAAAAATTACGTCACGGACAAAGGCCGTTGTTGGTGTGCATTTGTATGGACAGCCATTTGATTTTGATGGTGTAAATGCAGTTGCAAAGAAGCATGGTCTGTATGTGATAGAAGATTGTGCACAGGCGCATGGCGCTGAGTATAAGGGGAAAAAATGTGGGACGCTGGGGGATGTCGGCTGTTTTTCATTCTATCCCGGAAAAAATCTGGGGGGATTTGGTGAAGGGGGTGCCGTTACCACCAGTCAGGAAACGATAGACAGAACTGTGCGTATATTAAGAAGCCATGGTGCAGAGAAAAAATATTGCCATGAGATGCTGGGATATAACATGCGTATGGATGGAATCCAGGGGGCTGTTTTATCTGTTAAATTGAAATATTTGGAAGAGTGGAACAGGAGGAGATGGGAAATAGCAGAACGTTATCTGAAAGAGATTCAAAATCCGAGGATAAGACTGCAGGAGCATCCAGACAACACAAAGTCAGTATTTCACTTGTTTGAAGTTGAGGTGGATGGGCGGGATGATTTTTTGGAGTACTGTGAGACTAATGGAATCTGTTGCGGGCAGCATTATCCGATCCCCTGTCATTTGCAGCAGGCGTTTTCTTATTTGGACTATAGGAGAGGCGACTGTCCCAATGCAGAGCAGCTTGCTGATAAGTGCATTTCGCTTCCGATGTTTCCAGAGTTGACAGATGATGAGGTAAGCCGGGTTATTGATATCTGTAATGATTTTTAATAGTGGAGAATGTGAGCATGAATAGGGAAAATCTGCCGCTGATTAGTATAGCTGTGCCTGTTTATAATCCAAATAACAAGCATTTTGAAGAATGTATTGAGTCTTTGCGACGACAGACGTATAAATATATAGAAATATTACTGGTAGATGATGGGTCGGATAGGCAGACAGCATTGCGGTGTGAAGAGTTTGCCAGGAAAGATGAGCGGATCCGGGTATTGCATCAGATAAACGGGGGGTTATCCAGAGCGAGGAACAAAGGCATTGAGATGGCAAATGGAGAATATTTGGTTTGTGTAGATAGTGATGACTTTGTAGATGACAATATGGTGATGAGGGGATATGAGGAGCTTAAAAGGCAGAATGCAGAAATTGTGGCATGGACTTATCAGACATTTTCGAATAAAGGAAATCTGGATTGTTATTACAAAGGTGCGGACATAGTCGTTTTTGAAAGAGAGGCAATGTGGAAGTATCAGGCCATGATGTTAGATGCGCTGTATTTTAGTGATATACAGTTTTCACTTTGTATGACAACATGGGGGAAGATGTTTTCCATGGAGTTATTAAAGGCACATCCTGAGATTAGATTTAATGAAAAGTTGAGATGGGGGGCAGAAGATAACGATTTTCTTTTACGCTTGTTGGACGTTACTGATAAGTTGGTATTATTTCATAATAATATGTATCATTATAGAATAAATGAAGATAATAGTCAGACAACAAGGTTTGATACACAGTATATAGAGCATGAATATGAGATTGCGAGTGTATTGAAAAATGATATAAAAAATGAAAAAAGACTTAATCACGCGTTTCAGAAATATATATGTAATCATGTGTTAATGGTTTGCACTAATTATCTATGGCATGAAAAAAATGATATGACCTATAGGAAAAGAAGAAAGGTACTCAGAGAAGTTTTAGAAGCTGCAGAAGTAAAAAAGGCTTTGCGAAGTATTTCAAGAAGAGATTTTCCAAGATTAAAATATATTTTTATGTTTGGTGCAAGATACAAATTGTATGATTTAATGTTATTGCTATCTCGAGGGTATTTGATATACAAGAAGTAAAGGAATCCATAAATGGATAAGAGTAAGTCAAAGGTTAGGTTAATATACAATACTTGTTTGGGTATAGCTAATAAATTTTTAATCTGTGTACTTGGAATGTTCTTGCGAAGAATATTTATGAAATATATGGGTGCAGAGCTGTCAGGATTGAGTAATTTATATCAAAATATAATAGAATTTCTTAATTTAGCAACCGCTGGGTTTATAACAGCAATATATCCGAGATTGTATCAATATAATGCAGATAATAATTACAGTGCTATACAAAGAATTGTGCGTTTATCAAGGCAGTTTTACTATTTAATTGCTTTGTTTATTGTTGTGTTTGGGATAGGATGTTCATTTTTCCTTGAGCAGTTGATTTATGATAATCAATATACAACATCTTTTTTAAGGGTAGTTTTTTTATTACAGGTTATCACACAAAGTATACGAATGATTTCTGCTCCAAATGTCGCTCTTTTAAGCGCGAGGGAACAAGGATATTATGGTATATGGTGTGATCTGATAATTAATATATTTATTTATATATCGCAAATGATAATTGTTTTAAATTTTCGTAACTATTTTTACTATTTGCTGATTGGACTTGTAGGAAATGCAATTTATGTCATCGTACTTGATGTAACAGCAAGAAAGCTTTATCCATGGGCTTTTTCTCCAGTGTTAGGAAGAATTGAAAAAGTAGCAGGGCTTTTTCACGATTTGAAAAATACTATTGTAATGCAGTTTGCTAATTTCATTTTTAACTCAACAGATAGTATTGTGATATCGAGAAATATGGGGTTGGTATATGTTAATTCATATGGAAATTATATGGCAATTGCAACAGCAATATTAGCTATATATACACCAATAGATACAGCGGTTAGAAATTATTTTGGCAATAAAATGATGTCTGAGAATTTGGAGGTGGCAAAAAATGAATTTCTTGAAACAGTTACGTTTATATACTTTGTGATTGGAAGTATATGTGCTGTTGAGTATATTGTTTTGATTACGCCCTTTATAACCTTATGGTTAGGTGAAGAATATGTGCAACCAACAAGTATAGAGATTTTATTTGGAAGCTATATTTTCTTTCAAATTATGTACAATGCTGTGCCGGCATATCTGCAAATACGAGGGATGTTTGATAAAGATATGAGAGCAAATATATCTTCCGCACTAATTAATTTGTTTTTGTCAATTATTTTTGTGCGTTCATATGGAATCGGGGGTGTTCTTATGGGTACAATCATAGGATTATCGTTGCGTTTTATTCAGAGAACATTCGGATGTTACAAAAATTTAAGTGAAAAGACTTGGCAGTATATAATTCTAATTGCAAAATATTGCGGTATTTATCTTTTGTCATTATTTTTGGCATATAGAATAATAGAATTTATAAATATGGATATTCCGCTTTTGTCTATGGCATTGAAGGGAATAGTGGGAGTAGTAATTGTGATATTTGCTTGTATTATCATGTTTCATAAAAAATTTTTGCACTTAATAGATATCTTTCATAACTTTAAATAAAGGTAGGAGAGTATGAAAAAAATTTTAGTATTAACCAATTCATTTATGCCAAAGCCAAATGCAATAGGCGTATGTTTAGAAACTATATTACATGAGTTTTCTAATAGGGGATATGAAGCATATATTTTGACATGTTCTGTGGGAAAAGGGTATGAGAAAATAGGGACAAATCATATATATAATATTCCTCCATATGAATCAAAGAGACTTAAGATTCGATTATTTCAGAAGTTACGAACCTTATATAGGGTGCTGAGATATTATCCATTAGAAAATAAAGGTTTTATGAAAGAGTATAAGAAATTAGCAAATAAGTTAATTGAAGAAAATGATTTTGAGTTTGTTCTTTGTACACAAAAACCAACATTTACAAATGTTATAGGGAGGGAAATAAAAGGTGAACATTCAGAAATACGATTGATTTTATATGAATTAGATTCCATAACTGATAACGTTTTTAATAATACTGGGTGGTCTAAGTATTTCTCAAGGAGAAACAAAATCATTGAGAGAAAAAATTATAATAGTGCAGATTTGATTTTGCGAATGATTAATCATGCTAATTTTTATAGTAAAAAAAGATATATGAAATATGATTTTAAAAGTAGATATGTAGATATTCCTTTGTTGGATAATCGGTTTTTGCAACAAAAGAAAACAGAAAATAGAGCAGAGAAAGATATAACATGTGTTTATACAGGAGCATTAAATAAATATTATCGTACACCACAATATTTTTTAGATTTATTAAGAAATTGTTCGCGTGAAATAGGAGTTAGAGTAATATTTTATAGCGGATATGATGCAGAATCAGTTGAACAAGTAAAAAAAGCCCAAGAAGAGATGCCGAATAGAGTGTTTTTGAATAATACTATTGAAAAGGAACTCTTAGATAAAGAAATGCGCAAGATGGATATTTGTCTTTGCATAGGAAATAATTTTAGTGAAGATGTAGGAGCTGTTCCTTCAAAATTATTTTATTATATGTCTTTTGCAAAACCTATAATTCATATTGCGCCTAAAGAAAATGATGTGTGCATAAAGTATTTGGAAAGATATCCGTACGCATTGATATTGTATACAAGTGAGAATATGGAAGAAAATGTTAAAAAATTTGAAGAATTTGTACAAAATGTCAAACAAAAAAGTTTTGACTATGTTGATTTAAATAAATTATATCCAATGAATACACCTGCATATACGGTAGATATAATTGTAGATTTTTTTAAGATGGGAATGTAAGCTGGTTCACAGTTTTTATCGAAATGGGTATCGAAAGGATTGAGTAAAAATGGAAGTTATAAGTATTAGTGGGCTGGGTTCAACTGGTTCGGGAGCAGTTGAAGCATTGTTGCAAGAATATGACGATATACAAGGTGGGATGCAGGATGAATTTAATCTGTTATATCTTCCTGATGGAATTTTAGATTTGGAATATCATTTATGCCAGGCGCCAGAACGTTTTTTCAGTTCTGATATAGCGATAAATAGATTTATACATTTTTTAAAGATGGTAGATAGGGAGCCTCATGGTTATTATAACAGATGGACAAATCATAAATTCTATGACATATCTATGGAGTATGTTGAAAAAATAGTACAGTTAAAATGGACTGGCTATTGGGGAATGGATGAGTATTTGACAAATAATTTCTGGCGAACCCTTAAATACAGACTGTTTGAAAAACGAATTATGAATCCTATTCAGATTAAAAAGAAAAAAAGGATACATACATTTATAGATCGGACAATGTATTTGAGTATAGAGCCGGATAATTTTATTCGGGAAACAAAATTCTACTTAGAACAGTTATTTGCAGAAATGGGTTATGATTTAAAGCGTCCGGTTTTTGTAAATCAGTTGTTTGCCGGAAATGATCCATGTGCGGGGATGCAATATTTTGATAACGCAAAATGTATAGTGGTAGATCGTGATCCAAGAGATGTGTATATGTTTCATCATAAGAAATGGTGTGTGATCTGCCATTGGTGCCCAACACAGAATATAGATGAGTTTGTGAGCTATTATAAATATTGTCGAAAGAAGATAGTGGATGATAAACGGATTTTAAGGGTACAGTTTGAGGATATGGTTTATAAGTATGATGAAACGGTAAAAATTATAGAAAATTTTTTGGGAATAAAAGAACATTCGAGAATAAAAGAAATCTTTAAGCCTGAAATTTCTATTAGAAATACACAGTTGTATGTTGGGATAGATGAAGCGAAAAAAGATATTGCATATATAGAGAAAATGCTTCCAGATTATTTATATGATTTTTCTGATTATAAGAAAGAAAAATCAACATTAGAAGAATCATTTTAAGAGGAGTAGAAAAAGAGGAGAGAAAAATGGTCATAGGATATACAACGGGTGTATATGATTTGTTTCATATTGGACATTTAAATCTGTTAAAAAATGCTAAAGGAATGTGCGACAAATTGGTGGTGGGAGTCACTACGGATGAATTGGTATCTTATAAAGGTAAGAACTCTTTTATACCATTTGAAGATAGAATTGAAATCATTAGGGCGTGTAAGTTTGTGGATGCGGCAGTTCCTCAATATGATATGGATAAGCTTGCTGCATGTAAAAAAATAGGTGCATCAATACTATTTGTGGGAGATGACTGGTACGGAACCCAAAAGTGGAATTCGTATGAAAAAGAATTTCAACAAGCCGATATTAGGATTGTATATTTTCCATATACTCAGGGAATATCGTCCACAAAAATAGCGGGGGCGCTTAGCCAATTACGAGGCTACAATTTAGAAGATGTGAAGTAAATGGTGAAAGGAGAAGAAGATGTTTAAGCAAATCATTCAAAAGCTATTGACATTGATTATAGGCAGAAAGAATTTTCAAAATATTTATGACAAAATAGTAGGCGCGGGTGGGTATTTGGTTCTTATTACTGGGCAGGCATGTTCATTAAAATGCAAAGAGTGTGCAAATTTTTCCCCCTACGCATTACCTGAAACCTTAAAGTATAACGTAGATGATATAATATCTGATTTATTTAAGGTGTTATGTTCAGTGAAGAAAATACATCTTTTGCAAATCCAGGGGGGAGAACCATTTATTTATCCTGAATTGGATAAAATTTTAGATTTTTGTGTAAATGAAAAAAGAATTAATCATATTCATATCGCAACAAACGGAACTATAATACCAGGAGACAAGTTGATTCCGCTTTTACAGAGTAAAAAGATAACAATGAGGATCAGTAATTATGAAGCTGCGTTTCAGGGGAATCATGTTAAAGAATTGAGTTTATGGTGTACTGCAAATAATATATCTTTTGATGTATACAATTTTGAAAAAGGGAATGGGACATGGGATTGTTTAGGGAAAGATGTAAAAAGAGAAGATAGAGATTTAGTGGTTGCCAATAGATTTAAGGAGTGTGCATTTAAAACGTGTTTGACTTTGGAAAATGGCTGGATAGGTCATTGTTCAAGGAGTATTGTGGCACCTGGCGTTCAGGGATTTACTCCAATTAAAGGGGATTATATAGATGTTAGAAATGATCCTAAATTGAGGCGTAACCTGAGAAATTATGTAAAAAAAGCTAAATATATGGAGTGTTGCATATACTGTTACGGAACAAATACGGGCATACAAGTGATTGCGGGAGAACAATTAAAATTAGTGCAGTGATTATATAAAAGACTAGGAAAAATTAGTATGTGCAGAAAAAACATTGGGAGGAAGCTGTAATGATCGATAAAAAATATTGTATGAGTTCTTACTTAGCATTGCGCTATATTGAAAGAAACGATATGGATTTTTATGAGGGAATGCAACATGAAGATGCAAAAGTAATATGCAGAGGAGAACAAATACAAATCGAGACAGAAGAAAATATAGATATTGAACTTCAGAAGACATTTGATTCTTTAAGAGACGAGAAGCTGGGAATTCTTTTGTCAGGAGGGATGGACAGCGGGATTTTAGCTTCTTACATGAGGGAGTGTGACGCATATACATTCCGATTTCTTGGAGGGAGCTACCAGCGGGAAGAGTTAGAGAGGGCAGAGTATTATGCAAAAGTGGGGGGATTAAGACTGCATTATGTGGATATTAACTGGAAAGTAGCGACAGAACCGCTCCCACTTTTAATGAAGGGAAAGGCAGAACCAGTTCATTCGATTGAACCGCAATTATACCAGGCGGCAGTTCAGGCAAAATGCGATGGGGTGGAAAGGCTGGTTACAGGGGCTTCTGCGGATCTTATATTTGGGGGAATGGACAAACTGCTTGCGCAGGATTGGCTGTGGGAAGATTTTATGAAGCGGTACACTTTTACGCAACCAGAAGATGTTTTGGCAGATCCGGATGACATGTCATATGTGTTCGAGCGATATCGTAATGGAAACAAAATAGATTTTTTAAAGTTTATGAAAGACGTGTCGCTTATAGAATTATTGAGTTCATATAAGAATGCTTTTGCAGTGGCAGGTATGCCATACATAGATCCTTATGCAAAGATGGTACTGGCTGAACCGCTTGACTTAGAAAGGATACGAAAAGGGGAATCGAAATATTTAATTAGACAACTCTATAGGAAAAAATATCCTGACATTGAAATACCAGAAAAAATTCCAATGCCAAGACCGGTTGATTTTTACTTTAAAGACTGGAAGGGACCAAGGCGTTATGAATTTAGGAAGGATATCGACATGGAAAAATTTACTGGGAATCAAAAATGGCAGATATATTGTTTGGAGCAGTTTTTAAATATGTTTGAAAAATAATATTAAAGGTATTTGAGGCATTAGTGTGTCATTGCATTAAGTTCAATTTCATTCATATCAAGCCTGCCTTCGTGCCTGGGAGCATAATGGATTTTTAGACGATTTAACAAGTGGCTGATGCAGGCAATCAACGGAATGAAAGAAATCAAGGTCGTCCATAAGGAAGCCTTTTTTGAGAGAAATTATGATTTCTGCGGCACAAAACAGATTCGTGCAGAGAGGTATAACACGATACTATAGAGTACACCGAGACTGATCATCGAGATGTTCAGTGTCTGCTCCATGCTGGGTGTGATAGGCGTTATGATTGTAAGCGGGAAGAAGATTGAGGAACTGATTCCTGCGCTGGATAACGAGACGGAGGCGGCAATCATGGAGTCCATCAATGCGCTCCATGGAAAGAAGACCATGATCATTATTGCGCACCGGCTGACCACGATCGAGGAGTGTGACATGGTGTACCGGGTGGAGGACGGGAAGATATGCAGGGAGAGGTAAAAAGGAGGCCGCCTTAGCGGCGGCTCCATAAAGAGGGTTAATTCTGCTGTTGCTTTAGGCGTTCGCTTTCAGCCTGCAATTGCGCAACCTGCTCCTGCAGGCTTTGGATCTGCGACTGGTAATAATCATCCTTGGCCTTAAGCTTGGCGTTGTAGAATTCTTCATCCTGCTTTTTTGTATTGGCGATGATTTCTTCGGAACTGGTGCCGAATAATTCTAAAAGTCCTTCACATATCATAGGGGGCGCTCCTTTCTTTGCACTTGCACGGGATAACTGGTGCATGTAATCCCTATGTACATAATATATCCCCGGAGCCATTTTTTCAACTATTTTTCCGCATTCTTTTTGCAGATGCCGGAATACATTTCGAGGGAAATGCCGGGTAACAAAGCTGAGAAATTCCAGGCTTTTTCCTGATTAGAAGAAGGTCAATGAGGTGGGCTCCATTGCTGAGTGTATATTCGTCCTGGTATTCCAGGATATCGGCATAGTCCCGCAGATTGATTTTGATTGCGTCCACGGTGGCGCTATGCCAGTTTTTTTATAAATTTGGAGGTAAATATGTTTAAAGACAAGACACTGATGATCACCGGCGGCACCGGCTCCTTTGGCTCCACTGTGCTCAAACATTTTTTGGATTCCGACCTGGCGGAGATCCGCATTTTTTCAAGAGACGAGAAAAAGCAGGACGACATGCGCCATGAGCTGCAGGCGAAGCATCCGCTCCTTGCCCAAAAAGTGAGGTTTTACATTGGAGATGTGCGCAATATCCAGTCTGTGCGGGATGCGGTGGCTGGCGTGGATTATATTTTTCACGCGGCGGCTCTAAAGCAGGTGCCTTCCTGCGAATTTTTCCCGATGGAGGCCGTAAAGACAAATGTGCAGGGGACGGACAATGTGCTCCATGCGGCGGAGGAAGCCGGTGTGAAAAAGGTGGTCTGCCTGTCCACGGACAAGGCGGCCTACCCGATCAACGCCATGGGAATCAGCAAGGCGATGATGGAGAAAGTAATTGCGGCGAACGCCCGGGGGGCGGCGGGAAAGACGACGATCTGCTGTACCCGCTACGGGAACGTGATGTGCAGCCGGGGGTCTGTCATACCGCTTTTTATCGACCAGATCCGGGAGGGAAATCCGGTCACAGTCACGGATCCGAATATGACACGGTTTTTAATGAATCTGGACGAGGCGGTGGATCTGGTGATGTTTGCATTTGAACACGGGGAGCCCGGGGATCTGTTTGTGCAGAAGTCGCCTGCCTCCACGATCGGCGATCTGGCAAAGGCTGTCCAGAAACTGTTTGGCGATACCGGCACGCGTGTGATCGGAACCAGGCACGGGGAAAAACTTTTTGAGACGCTGATGACGAACGAGGAGTGCATGAGGAGCGTGGACATGGGGGATTACTTCCGGGTGCTGCCGGATGGCAGGGACTTAAACTACGACAAGTTTTTTGTGCGGGGGCAGGTACAGACTATGGCAGGCGACGCCTATACCTCCCACAATACCAGGCGGCTGGATATCGAAGAGACAGTGGAGAAGATACTGACCACGGATTATGTGAGGGAGGCGCTCGCCGCTTCCGGCGTGCAGGAAAGGCGGTAAGGGATGTATCGGATATTGGTGACCGGATCTGGCGGCTTTGTGGGAAAAAACCTTGTTGCCGTGCTGGAGTGCATCCGGGACGGAAAGGATCGTGTACATAAGCTTGCAGGCATGGAGCCGGGCGAAATGGAGATACTGGCATATGACAGAACGTCCACGGAAGAGGAGCTGGATGCGTACTGCCAGAAAGCTGATTTTGTCTTTCACCTTGCAGGGGTGAACCGCCCGAAGGAGCAGGAGGAATTTATGGCCGGCAATCACGGATTCACTTCAAAGCTTCTGGGTATGCTGAAAAAGCATAAGAATGCCTGCCCCGTGATGTATGCCTCGTCGATTCAGGCGAGCGGTATTGGCCGCTATGAGGGCTCGGCTTATGGTAGTTCCAAGCTGGCGGGGGAGGAGCTTATGTTTTGGCATGGCAGGGAGACGGGGGCGCGTGTGCTGGTCTACCGTTTTCCCAATATTTTCGGAAAATGGTGTCGGCCCGGTTACAATTCTGTGGTGGCGACCTTCTGCCACAGGATGGCAAGGAATCTGCCGCTTCAGGTCAATGACCCGGACACAGAGCTTACACTTTTATATATTGATGATCTGGCAGAAGAGATGCTTCTGGCATTAAACGGAGGGGAGCACCGCTGCGAATATGAAGGCCTGCAGGCGGTGGAACGAAAAGACGGGCGGTACTGCTTCGTCCCGGCTGTCCATAGGGCGTCCCTTGGCCGGATTGTTTCTCTGCTGGAAAGCTTTCATGCACAGCCCGACAGTCTTATGCTCCCGGAGATACCGGAAGGTTCGTTTGAAAAAAAGCTCTTTTCCACCTATCTGTCGTATCTCCCGGAGGAAAAGGCGGTGTTTCCGCTGACGGTCAAGGCAGATGGAAGGGGAAGCTTCACGGAGCTGTTAAAGACAAAAAGCTGCGGCCAGTTCAGCGTGAATATCAGTAAGCCGGGAGTCACGAAGGGACAGCACTGGCATCATTCCAAGTGGGAATTTTTTGTCGTGGTGTCAGGCCGCGCGCGGATTCAGGAGCGGAAGCTGGGCGTGGACGAAAACGGGGAGCCTTATCCGGTGATGACCTTTGAAGTGGGCGGGGAAAAGCCCGAGGCGGTCTACATGCTGCCGGGCTATGTGCATAATATCCAGAACCTGTCGGACACGAAGGAGCTGGTGACGCTGATGTGGGCCAGCGAACCCTTTGAGGAGGAGCGTCCCGATACATACCGGGAGCTGGTTTAACGGGCATGGAAGAAGTGCAGAAGGAGGGAGTATGAAAACGGATTACAGTGATATCCGCTTTAAGGACAATGGCAGGCTCAGGCTTTTGATTATCGTGGGGACCAGGCCGGAGATTATCCGGCTGTCAGCCGTAATTAAAAAATGCCGGAGTTATTTTGACTGTATCCTTGCCCATACCGGGCAGAATTACGACTATAACCTGAACGGGATATTTTTCCGGGACTTAAAGCTCGGGGAGCCGGAGGTATATATGGATGCGGCGGGGGAGGATCTCGGGGAAACTGTGGGAAATATCATAAACTGCTCCTACAAGCTGATGTGCGCCCTGCGGCCGGAGGCTCTTTTGATTCTGGGGGACACGAACTCGTGCTTGTCCGCGATCGCGGCGAAACGCCTGCACATTCCGATTTTTCACATGGAGGCGGGAAACCGCTGTAAGGACGAGTGCCTGCCGGAGGAGACAAACCGCAGGATTGTGGACATTATCTCGGACGTAAACCTCGCCTATTCGGAGCACGCGAGGCGGTATCTGATGGAGTGCGGCCTGCCAAAGGAGCGTACCTTTGTGACGGGTTCCCCGATGGCGGAGGTGCTGCGTTCGAATCTGCAGGAGATAGAGAACTCGGATATTTTGGAAAAACTGGGACTTACGGCGAAGCGGTATATTCTGCTTTCTGCGCACCGGGAGGAGAATATCGACACAGAGAAAAACTTTGTGTCACTTTTTACGGCCGTGAACCGGCTGGCGGAGCACTACGACATGCCGGTGGTGTACTCCTGCCATCCCCGGTCAAAAAAGCGGCTGGAAGAGTCAGGCTTTCTGCTGGATGCGAGGGTGATCCGGCATGAGCCCATGGGCTTTTTCGATTATAACAAGCTGCAGATGGAAGCGTTTGCGGTGGTGTCGGATTCCGGCACGCTGCCGGAGGAGAGCAGCTTTTTTACTTCCATAGGACGCCCGTTTCCGGCGGTGTGCATCCGCACCTCCACGGAGAGGCCGGAGGCGCTGGACAAGGCCTGCTTTGTGCTTGCGGGGATAGAGGAGTCCTCCCTGCTCCGCGGGGTGGCGCTGGCGGCCGCCATGCATGAGGCAGGGGATCATGGGATTCCGGTGCCGGATTATGTGGAGGAAAACGTGAGCACGAAGGTGGTGAAACTGATTCAGTCCTATACCGGCATCGTGGATCGGATGGTCTGGCGAAAGATTTAGGCAGGATTTGATTTATCATGCAGCATTGCTATAATTCACAATAGAAATTTCCTGCGTAAATTGTTTTGCCTGCTCTGTGATCTGTTCTAATCTTTTGATAACATCGCCGGTATAGATAATTTCGTTACATTCTGTACATTTATAGCAGGGTACATTCCGCACGATTAACAAGCAGTTTCCTAAATCGGTTACGCTTGTGGTATAGCCTTTTTCTGCTTTTGCGCCACATTCCATACATAGCATAATTAACGCCTCCTTCTTGTTTTAAAATCGGATTCCCATATTTCAGGATCGGGAAAATATGCAGTTATCAAATGAATAAAATCTGTGTCACAGCTTACAATAATATGAATATATGCAGATTTTACAGATAAACCATTGACTAAACAGCTTGGCAATGGTTTATCATCTAATTGTCCTATAGTTATCATTCTGCACCGGCTTTTCTATTGATATCCTAATTATATCAGATTTTGTTTATGAATCAATCCTTTATCTAATCTTAGCGTAAAAATTAGGCAAAAGCTACTTGTTTTTTCAATGTCCCTTTGATAAAATGAGAAAAAGGTTATTTTCCCGTATCATTGAGAAAAGGAGGTATACACCATGAAAACAAACAGGAAGATTCTGGCGGTTTTGCTTGTTTTGTGTGTGGCAGTTACAGCGTTTCCCATTACGGCGGCCGCCAAGTCTGCGGTAAAGGTGCAGAAAGTTACGGTGGACACGGACAACGATGACTATGATGACTATAAGACTGAGATCGAGGTGGAATTTACATCGAAGGTTCAGTGGAGGCAGAATGCAAAGATTTCCTCGGTAAAGGACAACAAGGGCGAGACCTATAAGGGATACCTTACGGATATGGACGATGATGACTGTGAGATTTACATTAAGGGGATCAAGTACGGGCGTACCTATACGATAAAGATTTCCGGCATTAAGGAAAGAGGCGCAGCGTCATACGGTTCTGTCACTGTAAAGGCAAAGGTGCCAAAGAAATCCAGCACCTTAAAGGTCAAGAAGATTGAGTACGATGAGGATTATGACGACGGAAGGATGGAGTATTCCGTAGATATCGAGTTTAATAAAAATGTACAGCACAAATCAGACAGTTATGTACTCATTAAGGATAAAAACGGTAAGTCCTATTCCACGAAGGACACCTATGCAGACTGGGATGATGATGAGTGCGAGGTGTATTTGTCGAAGGGGCTGGAGTACGGAGAGACCTATACCTATGAGATTGTCAATGTCCGGGCAAAGGGTGAAGAAAAATACTCCACACTAAAAGGGAATTTCATAGCAAGATAAGATTGCAGGGCCGGTAAACCTAAGGTCAGGTTTACCGGCTTATTATAATTGCCGCTGCGGCAGACCGCAGGCATAGGGCATAGAGTATAGAGCAAACCGCATAGCGAAGGAGGGGGATTGTATGAGTGACAAAAAACAGACCATAGAAAAGGGGGAGGCGGTGCTTGGCATCGAGCTTGGCTCCACACGGATAAAAGCGGTTCTGACAGACCGTGCGGGCAGACCGCTGGCTTCCGGCAGCTACGGCTGGGAGAACCGGCTTGTGGACGGAATCTGGACTTACAGCCTTGAGGATATATGGACGGGGCTTAAAGCCTGTTATCAGAGCCTTGCAGAGGAGGTGAAAAGCAGCTGCGGCGTGTCCATACGAAGCCTTGCGGCTCTGGGGATTTCCGGAATGATGCACGGCTATATGCCCTTTGACGGGAAGGGGGAGCTTCTGACTCCTTTTCGGACATGGCGCAATACGATGACCGGGCAGGCCTGCGCGGAGCTGTCGCCCCTGCTGGGATTTCATATTCCCCAGCGGTGGAGCGTGGCGCATCTTTATCAGGCAGTTTTAAACGGCGAAAGTCATGTGGAGCAGGTGGATTTTGTGACGACCCTTGCGGGGTATGTCCACTGGCAGCTTACGGGGGAAAAAGTGGTGGGAGTCGGCGAGGCCTCCGGCATGTTTCCCATCGACTCTGCGGCCTGCGATTACAACCAGAGAATGGCAGACTGTTTTGATGCAAAGCTCAGGGAAAAGGGCGTGCCTTACCGGCTGCGGGATGTTTTTCCAAGGGTGCTTGCCGCGGGGGAGCCTGCAGGACGCCTCACGGCAGAGGGGGCAAAAATGCTCGATCCTTCAGGGGAGCTGCAGCCGGGCATATGGCTGTGTCCGCCGGAGGGGGATGCAGGAACCGGGATGGCAGCCACAAATTCTGTGGCTGTGCATACGGGCAATGTATCGGCAGGAACCTCGGTGTTTGCGATGGTAGTGCTGGGGCAGGAGCTGAAAAAGAGCCATGAGGAGCTCGATATGGTGACGACGCCCTCCGGCGAGGCAGTTGCCATGGTGCATTGCAACAATTGCACCTCGGAGTTCAATGCGTGGGTGAAGCTCTTTCAGGAGTTTGCCGGAGAGCTTGGAATGCAGGTGGATATGGGAACGCTCTATGAGACCTTGTGCCGCAAGGCGCTGGAGGGGGACAAAGACTGTGGAGGACTTCTGGCCTACAATTACGTCTCGGGAGAGCCGGTTATGGGCTTTGACGAGGGGCGCCCCTTGTTTGTGCGGACGCCTGACAGTCATTTTCATCTGGCAAATTTTGCGCGGCTGCAGCTGTATGCGGCTCTCGGTGCGCTAAAAGCGGGGATGGACATTCTTTTAAAGGAAGAGGGCGTGAAGCTGGAGGGCATCTGCGGTCATGGAGGCCTGTTTAAGACGCGGGGCGTCGGGCAGGGCATTCTGGCGGCGGCATTAAATACGCCCGTGACGGTTATGGAGACCGCGGGGGAGGGCGGCGCCTGGGGCATTGCATTGCTGGCGGCTTACATGGTTTGCCGGGAAGAAAACGAGACGCTGGCGCAGTATCTGAACAATAAAATTTTCGCCGGAGAGAAAGGATATGTCATGGCTCCGGATCCGGAGGAGGTCGCGGGCTTTGAGGCGTTTATGGAGCTGTATCAGGCGGCGCTTCCGATAGAAGCAGCCGCGATTGCGAGCATGGGAGGAGGACGAGAATAATGCTGCAGGAGCTGAAACGGGAGGTATATGAAGCAAATATGGAGCTCCCCCGCAGAGGGCTGGTCACATACACATGGGGGAATGTGAGCGGAAGGGATGCCAAAAGCGCTTGTTTTGTCATTAAGCCAAGCGGTGTGGATTACGACGCACTCAGCCCTGAGGATATGGTTGTCATAGATATGGAGGGAAATGTGGTGGAGGGAAGGTACAAGCCCTCCTCCGACACGGCGACGCATCTGGAGCTGTACAAAAGATATGAGGATATTGGCGGAATCGTGCACACACATTCGCCGGAGGCAGTTGCGTGGGCGCAGGCGGGGCGGGATATTCCCCTTTACGGGACGACGCATGCTGATTACTTTTTTGGCCCGATTCCCTGCGCGAGAGGTCTGATGCCGCAGGAGATTGCGGAGGCTTATGAGAAAAATACGGGGCTGGTGATGATAGAGGAGCTTGAGCGCAGGGGCATAAATCCCATGCATACGCCCGCGATGCTCTGTAAAAACCATGGGCCTTTTACATGGGGAAAAGACGCCGCGCAGGCCGTGTACAACGCGGTCGTATTAGAAGAGGTTGCCAGAATGGCGCGCTATACAGAACAGCTCAATCCGCGGGTGCAGCCCGCGCCGGACTGTATCAGGGACAAGCATTTTTACCGGAAGCATGGGGAGAATGCGTATTACGGGCAGGGATAAAAAGTGTGTAAGGAATAATGTGAGCACAATTCTGACACAATTTACAGATGCGCGCGGAATTGCACATGGTTTTTTGAAAAAATTTTAGATAGACTCCCGAGCGAATTGTTTACAATACACCTGAAAAGTAGAGATAATATTCGTAACAACGGAGAAATTTGCAGGCTGATTGTTAAATTGTCTGATAGTCTGACAACTTTGTCGAAAAAATGGTTTACAGACAGGCCGGCCTTGGTGTAAAATCATATACAGTGATGGCGGATGCCCAAAACAGTCACGGGCGCTGCATGGCGCAGCAGACGCCGGGAAAGGAACAGATGATTATGAAGAGACAGTGGAATGAGAGCACAGCGGTGGCGGCTGGGTTATACGATCCCAGATTCGAGCACGACAATTGCGGAATCGGCGCTGTGGTCAATATCAGGGGAATCAAGACCCACAAGACAGTGGAGTCCGCCCTAAAGATTGTGGAGAATCTAAAGCACAGAGCCGGAAAGGACGCAGACGGGAAGACCGGGGACGGTGTCGGCATACTTTTGCAGATTTCCCACCGCTTTTTTAAGAAAGCCGTGCCGGACATCGAGCTTGGGGAGGAGAGAGACTACGGGATTGGTATGTTTTTCTTCCCGCAGGAGGAGTTAAAAAAGAATCAGGCCAAGAAGATGTTCGAGGTCATTGTGGAGAAGGAGGGCATGGAATTTCTGGGCTGGCGTGAGGTGCCGACGGTGCCGGAGAAGCTCTCGGAGAAGGCGAGAGCCTGTATGCCCTGCATCATGCAGGCGTTTATCCGGCGGCCGGAGGAAGCTGCGCGCGGACTGGATTTTGACCGCAGGCTCTATGTGGTTCGCCGTGTGTTTGAGCAGTCCAACGACGACAGCTATGTGGTGTCCTTATCGAGCAGAACCATCGTATATAAAGGCATGTTTTTAGTCGAGCAGTTAAGGCAGTTCTTCCCGGATCTGCAGGACAGTGATTACGAGTCGGCGATTGCCACCGTACACTCCCGCTTTTCGACCAACACGAACCCGAGCTGGGAGAGAGCGCATCCGAACCGCTTCATTGTACATAACGGCGAGATCAATACCATACGGGGCAACGCTGACAAGATGCTGGCGAGAGAAGAGACGATGGAGTCCAGTATGCTCCGTGGCGAGTTCCAGAAGGTGCTGCCGGTGATCAACACTGAGGGCTCGGATTCTGCGATGCTCGACAATACGCTGGAGTTTTTAGTAATGTCCGGCATGGAGCTGCCGCTGGCGGTGATGATTATGATCCCGGAGCCGTGGGCCAACAATGCGATCATGTCCCAGAAGAAGAAGGATTTTTATCAGTATTATGCAACGATGATGGAGCCGTGGGACGGTCCGGCCTCCATTCTCTTTTCTGACGGGGATATGATGGGGGCGGTTCTTGACCGCAACGGCCTGCGTCCCTCCCGCTACTATATTACAGACGACGACTATCTGATCCTCTCCTCAGAGGTGGGCGTACTGGATATTGACCCGACCCGGATTGTGACGAAGGATCGTCTGCGCCCCGGAAAAATGCTTCTGGTGGACACGGTGCAGGGGCGCGTGATCGACGACGATGAGCTGAAGGAGAAATATGCGGGAAAACGTCCCTACGGCGAATGGCTGGACAGCAATATCGTTATGCTGCAGGATCTAAAGATTCCGAACGAGCGCGTGCCGGAATACACCGACGAGGAGCGGCAGCGGATGCAGAGAGCCTTTGGCTACACTTACGAGTCCTTAAAGGATTCCATTCTGCCGATGGCGAAGAACGGCATCGAGGCTACGGCGGCCATGGGTACGGACACGCCTCTGGCGGCTCTCTCCGGCAACCGGGAGCCCTTGTTCAACTACTTCAAGCAGCTGTTTGCGCAGGTGACGAACCCGCCAATCGACAGCATCCGGGAGGAGGTGGTCACGAGCACCACCGTTTATATCGGAAGCGCCGGGAATCTTCTGGAGGAAAAGCCAGACAACTGTAAGGTGCTGCGCATCAACAACCCCATCCTGACGAACACAGATTTAATGAAGATTCGCAGTATGAAGGTGGAGGGCTTCAAGGTCGAGACGATCTCCATCGTATACTATAAAAATACGAGTCTGGAAAAGGCCATTGACCGCATGTATATCGAGGCAGACAGGGCTTTCCGCGACGGGGCGAACATACTGATTCTCTCCGACCGGGGTGTGGACGACAACCATGTGGCGATTCCCTCCCTTCTCGCGGTCTCTGCGCTGCAGCAGTATCTGGTCAAGACCAAAAAGCGCACCTCGCTGTCTCTGATTCTGGAGTCCGGCGAGCCGAGAGAGGTGCATCACTTTGCGACCCTTCTGGGCTTTGGCGCGACAGCGATCAACCCCTATCTGGCGCTGGATACCGTGGAGCAGCTCATCGACGAGCATTTGCTGGATAAGGATTACTATGCGGCGATTGACGATTATAACCACGCGGTCATCAGCGGTATTGTAAAGATTGCGGCAAAAATGGGAATTTCCACGATCCAGTCTTATCAGGGCTCCAAGATTTTTGAGGCCATCGGCATCAATAAGGACGTGATCGACAAATATTTTACCAACACCGTGAGCCGGATTGGCGGCATCAGCTTAAAGGATATCGAGAACGACGTAGACACCCTGCACTCTGCGGCCTACGATCCGCTGGGGCTGGAGACGGACGTGACCTTGGACAGCAAGGGACGCCATAAGATGCGAAGCGGCGCAGACCGCCATCTCTACAATCCGGCCACCATTCATCTGCTGCAGCAGTCTGCCATGCGGGGAGACTATGAGCTGTTTAAGCAGTATACAACTCTTGTGGACGAGGAGCAAAGACACACGAATCTGCGCGGTCTCATGGATTTTCAGTATCCGAAGAAGGGCGTGAAGCTGGAGGAGGTGGAGAGCGTGGATTCCATCGTGACCCGCTTTAAGACGGGAGCCATGTCTTACGGCTCTATCTCTAAAGAGGCGCACGAGACGCTGGCCATCGCCATGAACCGTCTGCACGGCAAGTCCAACACCGGCGAGGGCGGCGAGGACAAGGATCGTCTGACGGTGGGAAAGGACGGGCTGAACCGCTGCTCGGCAATCAAGCAGGTTGCCAGCGGGCGTTTTGGCGTGACAAGCCGCTATTTAACCAGCGCGCAGGAAATCCAGATTAAGATGGCGCAGGGCGCAAAGCCGGGCGAGGGCGGACATCTGCCGGGCAAGAAGGTCTATCCGTGGATTGCAAAGACCAGACTTTCCACCCCGGGCGTGTCGCTGATTTCCCCGCCGCCCCACCACGATATCTACTCGATCGAGGATTTAGAGCAGTTGATCTTTGATTTGAAAAATGCCAACCGGGATGCCAGAATCTCCGTGAAGCTGGTTTCGGAGGCGGGCGTGGGAACTGTCGCCGCAGGTGTGGCGAAGGCGGGGGCGCAGGTCGTGCTGATCTCCGGCTATGACGGGGGAACCGGCGCGGCTCCCTCCAGCTCGATCCACAACGCGGGGCTTCCGTGGGAGCTCGGTCTTGCGGAGACACACCAGACTCTCATTATGAACGGACTTAGAAATAAAGTGCGCATCGAGACGGACGGCAAGCTGATGAGCGGAAGAGATGTAGTCATTGCCGCCTGTCTGGGAGCCGAGGAGTACGGCTTTGCCACCGCGCCTTTAGTAGTCATGGGCTGCGTGATGATGCGCGTATGTAATCTGGATACCTGCCCGGCGGGAATCGCTACCCAGAACCCGGAGCTCAGAAAGCGTTTTGCCGGAAAGCCGGAGTATGTGGAGAACTTCATGCGCTTTATCGCGGAGGAGATGCGGGAGTACATGGCAAAGCTCGGCTGCCGGACGGTCGATGAGCTGGTGGGAAGGAGCGACCTCCTTAAGGTCAGAAATGATCTCTCAGAGTCCGAGGCGAAGCTGGATCTGAGCAATATTTTAAACAATCCCTTCGCGGGGACAAAGGCGAAGGTGACCTTCGACCCGAAGCAGGTCTATGATTTTGAGCTGGAAAAGAGCAAGGATATCAATGTGTTGCTAAAGCAGCTAAAGCCTGCCCTCGAGAAGAAGCAGAAGCGTGTGATCGACACGGAGGTGACGAATGTCAACCGCTCCATGGGTACGATCTTTGGCTCGGAGATTACCAGAGCCTACGACGATACGCTGGAGGAGGATACCTTCATTGTAAAATGTAACGGCGCGGGAGGCCAGAGCTTTGGAGCCTTTATCCCGAAGGGGCTTACGCTTGAGCTGGTGGGGGATTCCAACGATTATTTTGGCAAGGGACTCTCCGGCGGCAAGCTGATTGTCTATCCGCCGACGGGAGTGAAATACAAAAAGGATGAAAATATCATTATCGGCAACGTGGCGTTGTACGGAGCCACCAGCGGCAAGGCCTTTATCAACGGCGTGGCCGGGGAGCGCTTCTGTGTGCGCAATTCCGGCGCGACGGCGGTGGTCGAGGGCGTGGGAGACCACGGCTGTGAGTACATGACCGGCGGCAGGGTGGTTGTGCTCGGCAAGACCGGAAAGAACTTTGCGGCGGGCATGAGCGGCGGTATTGCCTATGTGCTGGATGAAGATAACGATCTGTATATGCGTACCAATAAATCAATGGTCTTCACCGAGGAAGTGACCAACAAGTATGACGTGCTGGAGCTCAAGGAGATGATCGGGGAGCATGTGACCCTCACAAATTCAGAAAAAGGCAAGCAGGTGCTTGACAATTTCAGCGAGTATCTGCCAAAATTTAAGAAGGTCATCCCCTACGATTACAACCGGATGCAGCTTGCAATCGTGCAGATGGAGGAAAAGGGACTCAACGCAGAGCAGGCGCAGATCGAGGCATTTTATGCAAGCACCAAGGGTTAAGGAGGGATAGAAAGTGGGAAAACCAACCGGATTTATAGATTACGACAGATGTGAGGCGCGCCAGACGGAGCCGAAGGAGCGCATAAAGGGCTTCCATGAGTTCCACATATATCTCTCGGAGGAGAATCAGAAAAAACAGGCCGCCCGCTGTATGGACTGCGGCGTGCCTTTCTGCCAGTCGGGCATGACCATCGCCGGTATGACCAGCGGCTGTCCGCTGCACAATCTGGTGCCGGAGTGGAATGATCTTCTCTATACCGGCAACTGGCAGCAGGCCTACAACCGGCTGCACAAGACCAACAATTTTCCGGAGTTCACCTCCCGGGTGTGCCCGGCGCTCTGTGAAAAGGCGTGCACCTGCGGCCACTGGGGGGAGGCAGTCTCCGTCCGGGACAACGAGCATGGAATCATTGAGAAGGCGTACGAAAAGGGCTATGCAGCGCCCCATATACCAAAGCAGCGCACCGGAAAAAAGGTGGCTGTCGTGGGGAGCGGGCCGAGCGGACTTGCGGCGGCCGACCAGCTCAACCAGAGAGGCCATGAAGTCACGGTCTATGAGCGCGATGACAGAGTCGGCGGGCTTTTGATGTACGGGATTCCGAATATGAAGCTGGAAAAGCAGGTCATTGACCGGAAAATCAATATTATGAAGGAGGAGGGCGTACACTTTATCACTGGCTGTAATGTGGGAGTGGACATAAAAGCCTCCGGGCTTTTAGCACAGTATGACAGAGTGATTCTCTGCTGCGGCGCCAAAAACCCGAGGGATTTAAAAGCGCCCGGCAGGGACGCGAAGGGTATTTACTTTGCGGTGGACTATCTCGCGGCTACGACGAAGAGCCTTTTAGATTCCGATTTCAAAAATATGGGAGAAGTGTCGGCGAAGGGAAAGCATGTCGTCATTGTCGGCGGCGGCGATACCGGAAATGACTGTGTGGGCACGGCGATACGGCAGGGAGCGAAATCTGTGACCCAGCTTGAGATGATGCCCTGCCCGCCTGCGGAGCGCAGGCCGGATAATCCGTGGCCGGAGTGGCCGAAGGTTCTAAAGACCGATTACGGCCAGGAGGAGGCGATCGCCTGCTTCGGGCAGGATCCCCGCATCTACCAGACGACAGTGAAGGAATTTCACAAGGATAAGAGCGGCAGGCTGAACGCGGTAACCATTGTAAGCCTTGAGAGCAAAAGAGATGAGAGCAACGGCCGCATGGTCATGGTGGAGGTGGAAGGTTCCGAGAAAAAGCTTCCGGCGGATCTGGTGCTGATCGCGGCAGGTTTTCTGGGGACGGAGAGCTATATCGCAAAGGCATTTGGCGTGGAGCTTGACGCCCGCACAAATGTGGCGACAAAGCCGGATGGCTATGCCTCCAGCGTGAAGAATGTTTTTACAGCGGGAGATATGCACAGAGGCCAGTCGCTGGTGGTATGGGCCATCCGCGAGGGCAGGGAGGTTGCAAGAGAAGTGGATGAGAGTCTGATGGGTTACTCCTATCTCTCCATTCAATAATACATGGAAAGAGGATAAGCTTATGAAAGATATTGCAAATTCGACACTTTTACTGGTTCTGATTGTTGTAGGGCTTGTGTATATCGTGGGACTCTCCCTCGCATTTCTTAAAAAGGCGTACACGAGGTGTATCGAGCTTGGAATCAGTAAGGAAACCATCAAAAATGTAATCCGCTCCAGCGCGGTTTTCTCAATCGTTCCGGCAGTGTCCATTGTCGTTGGTTTTTTCGCGCTGGTTGCGGTATTCCAGAGTATCATCTGGCCGTGGTGGAGGCTGTCGGTCATCGGCTCCCTCTCCTATGAGACACAGATTTCGGGACTTTTGGCCAGCAGCTTTGGCCAGACCATGGATCAGCTCTCCCCGACGCAGTTTGGCGCGGTGCTGATTCTTATGAGCGTCGGTATGCTCAGCGGTTTTTTGATTCTGATTCCCTTCGGGAAAAAGCTGTGTATGTCTGTGACGAAGGACAAAAATGCCAGCACATGGAAATATGTATTCAGCGGCGTGTTTATGATGACTTTGTTTGCGGTCTACATTCCGGTTATCCTGATCGGTGATACGGTGCAGGCGTGCGTCATGCTGACGGGTCTTGTGGTGGCAGTCGTGCTCGGGATTCTGGCAAAACGTCCGAAGCTTGGCTGGCTCAACAATTTTATCATGGCGTTTACGCTGGTGGCTGGTATGGCTTCCTCCCTGCTGTGGGTGAAGCTGTTCAAATGATGAGAAGGGAGAAAAGCGATGAGTAAGAAAAATACGACGGTTATGGATCCGTTTCAGAAGTGGGCGCATTCCTGGGGAAGGCTGGGGACGGTGATCGCGCTGCTCTATATGATCGCGCTGCCCTTTGTTGTTTGCAGCGTGTTTGGCTGTATGCCGAAATTTTCTGATGTAGTCAACCCGAGTACCATCGGAATTCTGCTGATATACATACCGGTGGGCTTTTCCGAGGCATTGAGCTACATACCGGTCATGGGTTCCTCCAGCTATCTCGGGTTTATCACGGGAAATATTATGAATCTGAAATTTCCCTGTGCGGTCAACGGCATGAAGGTGGCGAAGGTGGAGCAGAACACGCCGGAGGGAGATGCCATCTCCTCAGTTTCCATTGCGGTCTCTTCGATTGTGGCGATTATCGTGCTGGCGCTTGCGGCGCTTCTGTCAAGTTTTATCCGTCCCATCTTTGAGACAGATGCCATGAACACGGCAAAGGACTATGTGATTCCGGCGCTCTTTGGCTCCATGGCTCTCGGCCTTTTTGCGAACAACGGAGGAAACGGCAAGGTGGTAAAGGGCGCCATCAAGGGTGTGATTCCGGTGCTGGTTATCGTTTCTCTGGTATCGCTTGCAGCGAGAATCGCCGGAGCGGGCAGCAGCCTGCTGGGACTGGTCGGCATTCTGATTGTATGTATGCTGCCTGTCGGCATTTTAAGCTCGTATATTATGTGGAAGAAGGGTATAATCCGGGTAGAGGACGTAAGTCCTGACGGAAAAAAATAAAAGGAACGAAGAGGGGGGATTTTTATGAATGACTACGAGCGCGCGCTGGAGATGAAGGATGAAATCATCGCCAACCGGAGGTTCTTTCACACCAATGCGGAGACGGGACTTGACATGCCGGTCGCCCAGGGCTATGTGATGGAAAAGCTGACGGAGTACGGGCTGAGTCCCCGGCGCTGTGGACACGGCGTGACGGCGACGCTGGGAAGCGGGGGCAAATGCCTCCTGCTCCGGGCGGATATGGACGCGCTGCCCATGCCGGAGGAGAGCGGAGAGGAGTTTGCCTGCCCCACCGGAACAGAGGCTCATGCCTGCGGCCACGATTTCCATGCCGCGATGCTGCTGGCGGCGGCAAAGCTGTTAAAGGAGCGGGAGGGAGAGCTTGCGGGAACGGTGAAGTTCATGTTTCAGCCTGCGGAGGAGATTTTCGAGGGCAGCCGGGATATGATCGCGGCCGGGATTCTGGAAAATCCCACGGTGGATGCGGCTCTCGCCTACCATGTGTCTCCCGGACAGATGCCTGTGGGACTTGTCATGTACAACAGTCAGGGCACCATGATGTTTTCGGTGGACGGCTTTCGGATAACTGTGCAGGGGAAGGGGGGACACGGCGCCTATCCCCACAATGCCATCGACCCGATCAACATCGGCGTGCACATTCATCTGGCGCTGCAGGAGCTGATTGCGAGGGAGGCAGATCCGAATATGGCCTGCGTGCTCACCATCGGAAAATTTGCCGGAGGTTCAGCATCGAATATCATCCCGGATACCGCCGTCTTAGAGGGGACGCTGCGCACCAACGACGCCGGGGAGAGGGAAAAGCTGCGGAAGCGCATCCGTGAGGTGGCGGACGCGGTGGCGGCTGTATACGGAGGCTCTGTGACGTTTGAGGAGATGTCCGCTGTTCCGCCTCTGGTGTGCGACGGCGCGCTGACAACGGAGATGCTGGGCTATATGAGGGAACTGTCGATTCCGGGCTTTGCCGAATATCCGGGAGTCAGCGCCAGCGCTTCGGAGGACTTTGCGATTATCGCAGAGCGGGTACCGGCCGCTTTTATGTATCTGTCCGCGGGCTTTTTGGATGAGCGCGGTGTCTACAGCGCCCACCACCCGAGGGTTCGTTTTAACGAGGACGTCTGTCCCATCGGCGCGGCATGTCTGGCGCACTGCGCGACGGAGTGGCTGAAAAATCACCAATGAGAAATAAAGAAGGGGAGAGGAATGTCAAAGCTGGTATTTTTTGATATAGACGGCACGCTTTGGGATGCGCAGATGGAGATTGCAGAGAGCACGGTCGCGGCGCTGCATGGCCTGCGGGCGCACGGGCATAAGATTTTTCTCTGCAGCGGCAGGGCACGGGGGAATATTCGGTCGGATAAGCTTTTGGGCATCGGTTTCGACGGAATTGTGGCGGCATGCGGCAATCATATCGAGATGGACGGGAAGCTTCTCTATGAATATATCCTTCCGCCGGAGGAGGTAAAGCGGGTGCTTCAGGTTACAAGGGAGTGCCGTATGCCGGTGGTGCTGGAAGGGCCGGATTACCACTGGATTGACGAGGAGGGCTTTGAGGAAGATCCCTTCGTGGACTATCTGTTTCGGGAGATGGGGGACACGGCGGTTCCGCTTAGGGGGTATACGCCGGACATCCGCATCAATAAGTTTTCTGCAGACGTGCTTTCCCACACAGATTATGTGACTGTGAAGGAAAAGCTGTCGGATGTCTTTGACTTCCTGGAGCATGACGGGAACGTCATCGAGGCGGTGCCCGCAGGAACCTCCAAAGCATCGGGAATTGCCTGGCTCTGTCAGTATCTCGGTGTAAGCCGGGAGGACACCTACGCGGTGGGAGACAGTGTCAACGATCTGGATATGCTGCGCTTCGTGGGACACAGCATTGCGATGGGAAACGCATCAGAGGTGGCAAAGGCGGCGGCGGAGTATGTCACCGCGGATATCCATGCCGACGGCATACTCCGGGCGATGCAGCACTATGGGCTGCTGGATCTGTGAAACAGGGCACTATGATTGCCGGCCCCGTGAAATAAGATACTGTGGATTGCAGGCTCCACGAAAAAGGCTACTGTGGATTGCCGGCACCATGGATATAAAAATATGATGAAAGGAGAAATGTAACATGAAAACGGCACAGAGAGCATTGGAAACCTTAAAGGAGGGAAATCTGCAGTACATGCAGTCGGAGACGCCCGTGGGCGATATTTCCCTGAAACGGCGAAAGAGCCTTTGTGAGAATGGGCAGCAGCCCTATGCAGTGATTGTCAGCTGCGCGGATTCCAGAGTCATCCCGGAGAGCATTTTTTCGGTCGGGCTCGGGGAGCTTTTTGTCATCCGTGTGGCAGGAAATGTGATCGACTCCCACCAGCTTGGGAGCATCGAGTATGCGGTGAACCATCTGGGGAGCCGTCTGGTGGTGGTGCTTGGACATGACCATTGCGGCGCGGTGGGAGCTGCCCTCGACGGCCATGCGGAGGGACACATTAAGACGATTACGGACGTGATCCGGCAGGCAATCGGGAACGAGACGAACCCGGAGCACGCCTGCTGTCTGAACGTGATGCATTCCGTAAAGCAGATTAAGGAGGCGCTCGAGAAGGAGTCTCCCGAGGAGCTTAAGAGCATGATTGTCAGCGGCGCGGTTTACCACCTTGCCACCGGGGAGGTGGAATTTCTGGACTGAGACGGAAGTTTGCTGACAGCCCCATGCATAAAAATATAAAAATAAAATAAACTTTACATAACACTGTTGACAAGAAAAAGCAACAGTGTTATTTTATTAAAAGAATCAATTAGCACTCGATTTGAATGAGTGCTAATAAAATAAAAAGGAGGCTTTAGGACATGAAATTAGTACCATTGACAGACAGAGTAGTGTTGAAACAGTTGGAAGCGGAAGAGACGACAGCGTCCGGGATCATTCTGACCGGAAGCGCGCAGGAGAAGCCGCAGGAGGCTTTGGTCATTGCAGTCGGCCCCGGAGGCATGGTGGACGGCAAGGAGGTCGTGATGCAGGTGAAGGAAGGCCAGAAGGTCATCTATTCCAAGTATTCAGGCACGGAGGTAAAGCTTGAGGGCGAGGAGTACATCATTGTAAAGCAGAACGATATTCTGGCGGTTGTAGAATAATTTTTCGGAGATTTAGATTAGAAAGGAAGTAAGAACAATGGCAAAGGAAATTAAGTATGGCTCAGAGGCGAGAGCTGCTCTCGGTGCTGGCGTTGACAAATTAGCAAATACTGTCAGGGTGACACTTGGCCCGAAGGGAAGGAATGTGGTGCTGGATAAGTCCTTCGGCGCACCGCTGATTACGAACGATGGCGTGACCATCGCAAAGGAAATCGAGCTGGAGGATGCGTTTGAGAACATGGGCGCACAGCTTGTCAAGGAGGTAGCGACAAAGACAAATGATGTTGCGGGCGACGGTACGACCACCGCTACAGTCCTGACACAGGCAATGGTGCAGGAGGGCATGAAGAACCTTGAGGCCGGTGCGAATCCGATCGTGCTGCGCCGGGGCATGAAGAAGGCGACTGACGTTGCGGTTGAGGCATTAAAGGGCATGAGCCAGAAGGTAAACGGCAAGGAGCAGATCGCAAAGGTTGCAGCTATCTCCGCAGGAGATGACGAGGTGGGAACTCTCGTGTCCGACGCGATGGAGAAGGTGACAAACGACGGCGTGATCACCATCGAGGAGTCCAAGACGATGGAGACCGAGCTGGATCTTGTAGAGGGTATGCAGTTTGACAGAGGATATCTCTCCGCTTATATGTGCACGGATATGGATAAGATGGAGGCAGTGCTTGACGATCCGTATATCCTGATCACCGACAAGAAGATTTCTAACATTCAGGATATCTTACCGCTGCTGGAGCAGATTGTACAGTCCGGCTCCAGACTTCTGATCATCGCGGAGGATGTGGAGGGCGAGGCTCTCACCACTCTGATTGTCAATAAGTTGCGCGGAACCTTTAATGTGGTTGCAGTGAAGGCGCCGGGCTACGGCGACAGAAGAAAGGCCATGCTGGAGGATATCGCAATCCTTACCGGCGGCCAGGTCATCAGCTCCGAGCTTGGCTTAGAGCTTAAGGATACCACCATGGATATGCTCGGCCGCGCAAAGTCTGTAAAGGTACAGAAGGAGAATACCGTGATCGTGGACGGCGCAGGCGAGAAGGAGGCTATCCAGTCCCGTATCTCCCAGATTCGTGCGCAGGTTGACGAGACGACATCTGACTTCGACAAGGAGAAGCTGCAGGAGCGTCTGGCAAAGATGGCTGGCGGCGTGGCAGTGATCCGTGTGGGCGCGGCTACCGAGACAGAGATGAAGGAGAAGAAGCTTCGCATGGAGGACGCCCTGAATGCGACAAGGGCAGCTGTAGAAGAGGGAATCATCGCAGGCGGCGGTTCTGCATATATCCATGCTTCCAAGAAGGTTGCGGAGCTGGCGGATACTCTCGAGGGAGATGAGAAGACCGGAGCGAAGGTGATCTTAAAGGCTCTTGAGTCTCCGCTGTACTACATTGCGGCGAACGCAGGCTTAGAGGGTGCGGTTATCATCAATAAGGTGAAGGAGTCTGCTTCCGGAACCGGCTTCGATGCGACCAGCGAAGAGTATGTGGATATGGTTGCCAGTGGCATTCTCGATCCGCTTAAGGTTTCCAGAAGCGCATTGCAGAACGCGACTTCCGTAGCGTCCACACTTCTGACTACCGAGTCCGCAGTTGCGAACATCAAGGAGGAAACTCCCGCGATGCCCGCAGGCGGCGCCGGAATGGGCGGAATGATGTAATTAAAAAAGTTCAGCCATAAAAGGAAAAGGTATAGCTTTCGTGTATGCTTGCATACAAAGAAGGCTATGCCTTTTTCTTGTGATGAGCGAAACGCTCATCATAGCGAGAATCTTAGCTGCAAAGTAGCGGGAAAGTGCGCGGAGCGCACGGGATTCGAGCTAACAATGGCGGAGAAAAGTGCGAATCTGCGAATAGAGGCGCTACGGGAGCGCGAAGCGCGAAGTAGCGAGTTTCGTATCATATCATATATTTTTTAATACTTCCGTCATAAATGGATTTGTGAAAAGTCGATGGCGAGATCCTTGTATATTCCAGAGGGAACTTCATCGGAAAAGGTATAGCTGTTCATATCGTTGTGGGCAAAGTCGTAGACATTCACAATCTGTTTTAGCGGATCGACAATCCAGTATTCCCGAACACCCGCATTTTCATATTTGAAAAGCTTTATCATGTAATCCATGCGCAGGCTTCCCGGAGATACAACCTCTATTATCCAGTCCGGCGCACCACAGCAGCCCTCGTCTGTGAGCTTGTTTGTATCGCAGATGACAGAAATGTCCGGCTCTACATAATTTTTTTCGTCCTTGTACAGAAAAACGGCAAATGGAGAAATATATGGTTTACAAGCCCCTTTTTTGCGTAAGATGTATTCACGGATAATCCCGAACAGCTCGCCTACGATTTCCTGATGGATTCGGCCCGGAGCTGCCATCATGTACATCTGTCCGTCAATCAGCTCAGCTCTTTGTCCCTCAGGCAGTGCCTTAATATCTGCGATGGTATATAAATCTTTTTGCGCAAAATCCATGTTATCCGCTCCCTTCGTGTTTTATAATTCCCTATTATATATGCAGGATCATACTTTTGCAAGCCGGAAATCAATGAGAATAAAATCTTGAATTTCCTTGTTTTTTGTGCTAAACTCTTTCCTTTTTCCCCTCCTCATGTTATACTATACAAGTTGGAAATTCAACGCAATTATGAAATTAAGAGGATTAGCGATGAGCAAACTGGTTGTAGTTACGGACAGTAACAGTGGAATTACACAGGCGGAAGCAAAGAAGCTGGGGGTTGTAGTGCTCCCCATGCCTTTTTATATTGATGGGAAAATGTACTATGAGGATATCGACCTGACGCAGGAGCAGTTCTACGGGAGGCTGGCGCAGGGAGGCGAGATCAAGACGTCGATGCCGGTTGTCGGCGATGTGACAGACATGTGGGACAGGCTTCTGGAGGAGTATGACGAGATTGTGCATATTCCCATGTCCTCCGGGCTGAGCAGCTCCTGCGAGACGGCGCAAATGCTGGCGCAGGACTATGACGGAAAGGTGCAGGTGGTGAACAACCAGCGCATTTCCGTTACGATGCGCCAGTCGGTGCTCGACGCGCTGCAGCTTGCCGCCGGGGGAAAGAGCGCGGTGGAGATACGCGGGAGTCTGGAGGCCTGCAAATTTGAGTCCTCCATTTACATCATGGTGGACACGCTGGAATACCTGAAAAAGGGCGGGCGCATCACTCCGGCTGCCGCGGCGCTTGGGACGCTTTTAAAGCTAAAGCCCGTGCTGCAGATTCAGGGAGAAAAGCTGGATGCCTTTGCCAAGGCAAGGACAGTCCGGCAGGCGAAAAGCATTATGATCGAGTCCATGAAGAACGATTTTGACAAGCGCTTCGGCAGCCCGGACGGCGCGAAGATGAATTTAGAGATGGCATACACCCACAATCTCGCGGAGGCGGAGGCGTTTAAGGAGGAGGTGCAGGAGGTTTTCCCGAATAATGAGATCGTGCTCCAGCCGCTCTCCCTGTCGATTTCCTGCCATATCGGGCCGGGGTCACTGGCAGTTGCATGCTCTAAGAAAATCGAATTTTGCTAAGCTTAGGAGGAAATAAAATGGTTAAGGCGATAGTTGGCTCCAACTGGGGCGATGAGGGAAAGGGAAAAATGACGGATATGCTGGCGGAGTCTGCGGATATTGTCGTGCGCTTTCAGGGCGGGGCGAACGCCGGGCATACCATTGTAAATAATTACGGTAAATTTGCGCTGCACACGCTTCCTTCCGGTGTATTTTACAGCCATATTACGAACGTGATCGGCAACGGAGTGGCGCTCAATATTCCGGCGCTTTTCAATGAAGTGAAATCCATTACAGACCGGGATGTACCGGTGCCCAGGCTTCTTGTGTCGGACCGGGCGCAGATTGTGATGCCCTACCACATTCTCTTCGATGAGTACGAGGAGGAGCGTCTGGGCAAAAAATCCTTCGGCTCCACCAAGTCAGGCATCGCCCCCTTTTATTCAGACAAGTACGCAAAGATCGGCTTTCAGGTCAGCGAACTCTTTGACGATGCTCTGCTGGAGGAGAAAGTACTAAGAGTCGCACAGCAGAAAAATGTGCTCTTAGAGCATCTGTATCACAAGCCCCTCATAGATCCGCAGGAGCTTCTCGGCACGCTGCACGCATACCGGGATATGGTTGCCCCCTATGTGGGAGATGTTTCACTGTTTTTGCATCAGGCTCTGCGGGATGGAAAAACGATTCTTTTGGAGGGACAGCTTGGCACCCTAAAGGATCCGGATCATGGTATCTATCCGATGGTTACCTCATCCTCTACCTTAGCCGCTTATGGGGCAATCGGCGCAGGCATTCCGCCCTATGAGATAAAGCAGATCGTCACCGTCTGTAAGGCATACTCCTCCGCAGTGGGGGCGGGAGCCTTTGTCAGCGAAATTTTTGGCGGGGAGGCGGACGAACTCAGGAGAAGAGGCGGCGATGGCGGCGAGTTCGGCGCGACCACCGGCAGGCCGAGGCGCGTGGGCTGGTTTGACTGTGTGGCCAGCAAATACGGCTGCCGTCTGCAGGGCGCGACGGATGTGGCCTTTACCGTGCTGGATGTGCTCGGCTATCTGGAGGAGATTCCGGTCTGCGTGGGCTATGAGATTGACGGGGAAGTCACGGCGGATTTCCCGGTGACCAGTAAGCTGGAAAAGGCAAAGCCGGTATTTAAGAACCTGCCGGGCTGGAAGTGTGATATCCGGGGGATTTCGCGCTACGAAGAGCTGCCGGAGAACTGTCGCGGATATATCGAGTTTATCGAGAAGGAGATCGGCTATCCGATCACCATGATATCCAACGGCCCGGGGCGGAATGATATTATATACCGCACATCTGCGCTGAATAAATCGTGATTTTCATTCCTGCACTGTCCGGGTGCAGGAATTTTCTTTTACAAAAATATCAAAATGCTATACAAAACCGGAGAATTTTGTTAAAATATTGGCAGAATCTATTTGGACGAGTACTATTATTTCGGAGGAGGTATTTTAAGTTGAATGAACGGCTGGAGAGGCTTGTCAGCGAGCTGCCGCTGATACAGCAATTGTTTGAGCAGGAGGTATACATAACCGTGATTGACCGGGAGGGAATCGTTTCGGGCTTTGCCGTGCCGGAGGGAGTAACCCCCCAGCTGAAGGTGGGAGAGCACTTCGTGGATCCCAGCGGTGCGTTTCAGAAGGTGATTGATTCCGGCAGAGCCAGAAAGAACCAGCTTCCCAGAGAAGTGATGGGAGAGCCCTTTGAGGGGATGGTCGTGCCGGTTAAGGACGGCACAGAGGTTGTCGGCTGTATTACCTGTACATATTCTTCGGATGTGCGGGAGCAGAACAGAGAGATTGCTTCCAAATTTCAGGAGTCTGTACATAATGTCAGGGGCTCGGTTGAGACGATTGTTTCCGGCATTGAGGGGTTGTCCCGGATGCTGACAGAGGTGAATGAGGTGACAAGCAGCGTGGAGAGTGACGTCAATGCGGCGACGGAGGTGGTCGGGAAGATCAGCGGCAATGCCTCACGCTCCAATATTCTGGCTCTGAATGCTTCAATTGAGGCGGCGCGCAGCGGCGAGTACGGCCGTGGATTTGCCGTGGTTGCCGACCAGATGGGAAAGCTGGCCAATGACAGCGGCAGCTCAGCCACGGAGATTAAGGCGACGCTGAGTGATATTGCCGTTCATCTTGGCTCTATCGTTGACTCCATCAAGGATGCGACTGACGCGGCGCAGGAGCATATGGAAAATATGGAGATGATCAAGAATACTTTGAATGAGACGATTCAGCTGGCTGAGCAGCTGGAGAAGAATGTGAATATCTAGCGTTTTTCCCAGAGCTGTCAGGCAGATAGAAAGAGAGTAAGTATATGCCAGTATTTGATTTCAGCGGGGCTTCCGAAAAAAAGGAGGCCCCGTGTACCTATACCACTTTTTTGTCAGGCGAAAAGGCCGCCAGCTTAGAGAAGCCGATTCTGCTGCTGGAGGGCGGAGAAAGAGCGTGGAAGCGCCATACGTCCGGCGTGTTTACCAGCCGGATCCGGGGGACGGCCTTTGAATTTAAAGAGGAGGGAAGAACCTGCACCGCAGATATTTTACAGGTGGACGCCCGCTTTGTCAGCCTCCTTCGCTGGCTGGGGGACAATCACATCAATGTCCGTCTGACGGGGGAGAGCAGAGAGGACGGCTATGCGGTTCTAAAGATTCGGGAGATTGCCTTCGGCGGAGGCAAAAAGCTCTCTGCCGAGGACGGCTTTTTACAGTTTATGATTGAGCGGCTGTTTGCCAGCAGCGCGCCGGTGGAGGAGACAGAAGAGGAGGAGCAGGAGGAGGGGGACAGCATGAAGCTCACCAGCCTCCAGAGCATCACCGACTTTATGACCTGCGCCGGGAGGACGCTTCCTGACAATATCCGGCTCTGGGCGCGGCGCAATCTTGCGGTGGCACATTCTTCGGAGGTATCCCCGGAGGAGAGGCGGCATGCCCAGCGGGCGCTCTCCATGATGATGAATATCCAGTGGAAAAGCAATTATTTTGAGTCCATTGATCCGGCGGAGGCAAGACGGATTCTGGACGAGGAGCTTTATGGTATGGAGCGGGTGAAGCAGAGGATCATTGAGACGATCATACAGATTAACCGCACCCACACGCTCCCGGCCTATGGCCTGCTTCTGGTGGGCCCCGCCGGGACGGGGAAGTCACAGATTGCCTACGCAGTGGCGAGGATACTAAAGCTTCCGTGGACTACGCTGGATATGAGCTCTATCCACGACCCGGAACAGCTCACCGGGAGCTCGCGGGTCTACGCCAACGCGAAGCCGGGAATTGTCATGGAGGCATTTTCCATGGCGGGGGAATCGAATCTGGTCTTTATTATCAATGAGCTGGACAAGGCAGGCTCCGGGAAGGGCAACGGCAATCCCGCAGACGTCCTGCTGACGCTTTTGGATAATCTGGGCTTTACAGACAATTATATGGAGTGCATGGTTCCGACGCTGGGAGTCTATCCGATCGCGACGGCCAATGAGAAGGATAAGATCAGCGCGCCGCTCATGTCGCGCTTTGCAGTGATTGATATCCCGGATTATACGAAGGAGGAGAAGCGGATCATCTTCTCAAAATATGCGCTGCCGAAGGTTCTTAAGCGTATGGGGCTTAAGGAGGAGGAGTGCAGGCTGGACGAACAAGCCCTGCAGGCGCTGGTGGAGCGTTATGAAAATACCAGCGGAATCCGGGATCTGGAGCAGGCGGCGGAGCATATAGCCGCCCATGCGCTCTACCAGATCGAGGCGGAGCATACGCCCTCGGTGGTGTACGATGTGCAGGCGCTGCAGAAGCTGCTGGGCTGATGTTTTCTGTCAGTCATGCATTCTGGTCACGACATAGCCGAAGTAGATCCAGCGGTTGATATCCTCCTCGCTGCTGCGGTCGATGTAGAACGTGCGGCCGTAGTGGTTGAGAGGCTCCAGACGGCAGGGAGTGCCCTGATACAGCTTTCTCACATAGACAAGACCGGTGACCGTGTCGATGAAGATGCCGGTGTCGCCGTCCCGGACAGGCTGGCAGCTGATCAGGAGAGTGTCGTTCATCTGGTATACCGGGTGAAGAGAGCTGCCCGTGATCCGAAGGCCGCAGTCGATGACATTTCCATAGCGCTTTCGGTAGGGAGCAATATTCATTTTTTCAAGGTCGCAGGAGTCATAGACCATGCCGTCCTGCATATGACCGGTGGGGACAAGAACCGTGATATAATCCTCCGCAAGTTCATCGTCGTGTAAGTCCTTTGTAAAATCCAGCTCAAAATTGACGATAGAGCGAATGAATCGGAGCTGTTGTTCTGACAAATGTCTTAGCTTGTCAAAGATATCCAGATAGGGATCATTGACAGAGCCGAGCCCACATCCGAGCTTATTGGTAAGCAGGTACATGCGGTACATCATGTAAAGGTCAATCTTGGTGCTCTCTCCGTTTAGGATGCGTTTATAGGTTGAAATGGATACGTCGAGCGCTTTCGCCATTTGCACCTGCGAGTAGTCCAAATCCATGCGTTCTTTCTCCATGTTCATTGCAAAGCTTTCGATAAGTTCATTTCTGGTCATGTAAAATACTCTTTTCCTCCTGCTTAAGGTTTGGAATTATTTCTATAATATATTATATTAGATATTTCGGAATAATTAAAACAAAATTAGGTGGTGTGGCAAAACTTATCGGATTTTGGCAAAAATATAGCGACAAATTCTGACTATATAAGAATCTGCGAGATTGACTTCTGATTTCGGGAGGATAAAACATACTGGCATGAAAACAATTGACAATGATATAAAAGCAGGACAACTGAAAAGAATGTATCTTCTCTTTGGTGAAGAGACCTATCTGATCCGGCAGTACCGGGATAAGCTGGTGCACGCGCTTGTCCCGGAGGACGATACGATGAATTTTTCCCGCTTCGAGGGGAGTGACATCAATCAGAAAGAGATTATTGATCTGGCGGAGACGCTGCCCTTTTTTGCAGAGCGGAGAGTGATTCTGCTCGAGGACAGCGGTCTTTTTAAGCGGGGCGCGGAGGAGCTTGCTGATTATATGGCCTCTGTGCCGGAGAGCACCGTCTTTCTCTTTGTAGAGCAGGAGGCAGACCGCAAGACGAAGATGTATAAGGAGGTCAAAAGGCTTGGAAGCGCCGTAGAGTTTCCACGGCAGACCGATGAGATCTTAGCCCGCTGGATTGAGGGGCGCATCCGGAAAAACGGCAAGAACATCACGCGGGAGGCTTACGCTCTTTTCATTGAAAAAACCGGGTCGGACATGGAGAATATTGACAGGGAGCTGGAGAAGCTCATCTGTTACACGCTTGAGAAAGATGCAATCGAGGCCTCCGATGTGATGGCTGTCACCACCGGGCGGACAGAGAATAAGATTTTTGAGATGGTGGATGCGGTGGCGGCACATCAGCAGAAAAAGGCGCTGGATCTCTACTACGACCTGCTGTCCCTAAAGGAGCCCGCCATGCGCATTCTGTACCTGATCAGCCATCAGCTCCAGCGGCTTCTTGTGGTAAAGGCGATGACGAATCAGGGCTTTTCGAACAGGGACATTGCGGCAAAGGCAGGCTGCCCGGAGTGGGCGGTGCGCAAATACCAGTCCCAGTGCAGGGCTTTTTCGGTGGAGCAGCTAAAGAGAGCGGTGCGCGACGGAGTTTCTTACGAGGAATCCGTCAAGACGGGACATATGCAGGATCAGCTCGCGGTAGAGCTCTTTCTCGTGAATGTTTCCGGAAAATCCGGGGCATAGATATAAAAAACCGCCCGGCATGACGGTGCCGGACGGTTTTATAATTATGATAAAGGATTAGGCAACGCTGTTTACAAGCTTCGCTAAACGGGAAACCTTTCTTGCAGCATTGTTCTTGTGGTAAACGCCCTTTGAGCAGGCTGCCTCGATCACGGAAGTCGCATTCCGAAGCTCTGCGTCAGCAGCGGCCTTGTCGCCGGAAGCTACAGCTGCCTCGACCTTCTTGATAGAAGTCTTGACCTCAGAACGAATCGACTTATTTCTCGCGGTCTTCCTCTCTGTCACTAAAATCCTTTTCTTTGCGGATTTGATATTTGCCAATCTGTCCACCTCCCTATTCATGGATTCTTTATCTTCTGCGGTGAAACAGACACGGACGCTTCATCGCAAACATACTAGAATATAATAGGCCAATCAATGCCTGCTGTCAATACATAATTTAAAAAATTTTGGGAAAATTGTTAGCAAGAGAACATTTACGGCTTATTATAAATATGAGAGATACGCAGTAGGGGGGACAGAATTTTGCTGGAAGAGACATATCCGATACGGACAGATCTGGCGCTGGAATCGCAGGAGCGGCTGAAAAACCGTGGAGAGGTCAGAGGCGTTGATTTTTACGAGGAGGAGAGAGAGAACGGGGTGGTGGTGAGCACCGTCATTATCCAGACTGAGAATGCTGCCCACGCCATGGGACGGCCGAGGGGCAGATACGTTACGATTGAGGCTCCGCAGATGGCAGAGGAGGACGAGGGCGGACACCGGGATATTTCGCTGGAGCTGGCCAGAACCATCCGCCAGATGTTGCCGGATGCGCTTGTCGAGGAGAACCTGGAGAAGCTCACGCACGGTCTGGAGGTCTCCGTGCTTGTGGTGGGGCTGGGAAACCGCGATGTAACGCCGGATGCGCTGGGGCCGCGGGTGGTGGATAATCTGTTCATCACAAGACATATTATGAACGAGTTCGGACGCTACGCCTTTTCCGACGAGGACGTCAGCAAAATCAGCGGAATCGTGCCGGGTGTCATGGCACAGACCGGCATGGAGTGCGTGGAAATCCTGCGGGGAGTGGTAAAGGAGACGAACCCGGATTTTGTCATCACCGTAGATGCGCTGGCCGCCCGCAATGTCAAGAGGCTCGGGCGGACGATTCAGCTCACGGACACGGGGATTACGCCGGGCAGCGGCATCGGCAACCACCGCAATGCCATCAATCAGGAGAGCATCGGCGTGCCTGTGATCTCTCTCGGAGTTCCCACGGTCGTGGATGCGGCAACCATTGTGGCAGACGCCATGACCGCCCTGATTCATGCCATGTCTTTGTCAGATCTGCAGGAGTTGGATGAAAGGGAGAGGCAGGAGCTGGCGAGGGAGCTTTTGTCACCCCAGTTGAACGGACTCTTTGTCACACCAAAAAATATAGATGATTCCATCAAACAGCTCAGCTTTCTGATCTCGGAGGGACTCAACGTGGCTCTGTTGGGGAATAAGGGGGAGAGCTAAGGCATATAATGCCTTGAGGTGGTGATGTTTGTGCGGAGTAAAAGAGCGGGAAGAAGCAGGGGGCTGCTTCTTTTCTTTGTAATCCTCCAGTTGACGGCGGCGGGCGCGTGCCTGTATCACTGGGGTGGAATCCTGTGGACCGGCATCGGGAGAAATCTGTCCATTCAGGTCTACAACGGCGTGCTGAATATTTATGTGCCGGGCTTCATCAGCACCCGGCAGGAGGGAGGAAGCGGTATTTACCGGGACATGACGGCCGCCATGTATCCGGCGCTGGCGGCAAATGAGGAGATGCTCTGGTACGAGTCCCGGGCGGAGGAGCTTATGGACTATGAGAATCTGGCAGCGCAGGAAAATGCCAGTGTGCAGAGAATGATCGCGGAAAACCAGAGCGCGGGTACAGCTGCTGAGAGCCGTGAGACTAAAAAGACCGCAGAGGAGCGAAGGGAGACGGAGGCGGGGGAAGCGCGGGAGACAGAAGCGGAGGAGACGCAGGAGGTGCAGACTGCCTCTGCCGACGGGAAAAAGGTGACAGTCAACCGCAAAAAGCTGGAGGATTTCGACTATCTTCTGCAAAATTTTTATCAGGTGGACAAAACGACCACCATCGGAAGCGGCCTGCTGAATGCAAAAAAGTTGCTTGCCTACGACCTCACGCTGGACGAAGATGCCAAAGGACCGCAGATTCTCATCTACCACACCCATTCGCAGGAGGGTTATAAGGATTCCGTGGCGGGGGATTCCTCCACGACGGTGGTGGGGCTCGGGGACAGACTGACGGAGCTTCTCACCGCAAAGGGCTACCGCGTACTCCATGACAAGGGAACCTACGATCTTCCCAAAAGGGACCGGGCATACTCCGCCGCGGCTCCCTACATAGAACAGATTTTGGAGGACAATCCGGGCATCGAGGTCGTCATTGACCTGCACCGCGACGGGGTCGGTGAGACGGTGCATCTTGTGACGGAGCAGAATGGAAAAAAGACGGCGCAGATCATGTTTTTTAACGGCCTTAGCCACACCACGGCGGTGGGGGATATCGCATACCTGAAAAATCCCTATATTAAAGATAATCTTGCCTTTTCCCTGCAGATGCAGCTTGCGGCGGCGGAGTATTATCCGGATTATTCCCGCTGCATCTATCTAAAGGGCTACCGGTATAACATGCATTTTGTGCCGAAGTCTCTTTTAGTGGAGGTCGGGGCACAGACAAACACGGTGGAGGAGGCGATGAACGCCATGGATCCGCTGGCGGATATTCTCGATAAGGTTCTTTCCGGAGAATATACAAAGGATTAAGCTAAAAACCGAATACTTTCGAAAAAAATAGTAAAAAGGGAAGACAAAAAAAGAAGAATGTGATATTCTTATATATAAGAAAGTACACAGAATGGGGGAGTGTATATGGTTGATTATGCGGAGGGCTCCGGCAGGCAGTATCATACCGGGGTCGGCCCGGGAGACGTGGGGGAGTATGTGCTTTTGCCAGGAGATCCGAAGCGCTGCGCAAAGATTGCGGAGCATTTCGAGAATCCGTTCCTCATTGCGGACAGCCGGGAGTTTACCACCTACACCGGGATGTTTTCCGGGGTGAAGGTGAGCGTTACCTCTACCGGGATCGGAGGGCCGTCCGCCGCGATCGCCATCAACGAGCTGGCGAAGTGCGGTGCAGGCACCTTTATCCGTATCGGTACCTGCGGAGGGATGCAGACAGATGTGCAGGGGGGAGATCTGGTCATTGCAAACGGCGCGGTACGCATGGAGGGGACAAGCCGTGAGTTTGCGCCCATCGAGTACCCGGCAGTCTCAGACCCGGAGGTGATGCGCGCGCTGATGTGTGCGGCCAGGCGGCAGGGCGCACGTTATCATGTGGGGGTCGTACAGAGCAAGGACTCCTTTTTCGGCCAGCACGAGCCGGAGATCATGCCGGTGAGCTATGAGCTTACGGATAAGTGGGAGGCGTGGCTTCGGATGGGCTGTCTGGCATCGGAGATGGAGACGGCGGCGCTGTTTATCGCCGGAAGCTTTCTGCGGGTGCGGGTAGGCGCCTGCTATCTGGTAATCGCGAATCAGGAGAGAGAGAAGAAAGGCCTGCCTAACGCACAGGTGCACGACACGGAGTCGGCGATTCTGTGCGCACTGGAGGCTCTTCGTATTTTGATTCAAAAGAACGGGTGACATACAGGGGGAACAGTCAGGAGGAGAAAAATGAATCTGAATGAGAGACACAGACAGGAAAGAAATAAGATTACGTTTATTGTGGCACTGATTATTATGCTGTATTCTACAGTCATGGCATTGCTGGGCTTACTTGACAAGACGGCGAATATGGGAGTCGTGGTTCCGAGAGTAATCGTCTGCGTGGTTATCTTTGCGGTCTATCTTGTCTGTCATTTTATGCTTCGGAATAAGCCCCAGTATGTACTTATGAGTTTTATCTGCATGTTTCTGACCTACGGGGTCACGATACTGACACAGCGGAATGTCTTCATGTACGCTCTGGTATATCCGATTATGATTGTTGCGGTGCTGTATCTGAACCGCCGTTTTGCCGCGATTGTGATGGCGCTTTGTATCGTGCTCAATATCATTGCGGGCGTCAAAAACTTTAATACCTACAAGGATACGCAGGCTCAGAGTCTCATGCAGATGTTTTATGTGGTAGTATTCTGTGTGATCGTCTTTATCGTAGAGGGGATTTTAGAGCGGCAGGCGAAGGAGAATACAGACGAGATATTAAGGCAGATGGACACGGCGGAGCTGCTTTCCAAAGAGATTATCGGCAATTCGGAGAAGCTGGTGCACAATCTGGATTTTGCAAAGGAAAAAGCCGAGTCCCTGACCCAGAGCATGGAGACCACCAACGCATCCATTGCGGAGATTGCGGAGAGCGTCAAGTTCACCGCCGAGGCGATTGAGACACAGACCATGCGAACCAGCGATATCCAGTCCAATATTGAGAATGCGGACAAGCAGACGCTGGCGATGCGGGACAATGCAAGGGAGTCGCAGAGCTCTGTGCAGGAGGGCGTGGAGCTGATTCTTGCCCTGCGGGAGAAGGCAATCCAGACCTCGGAGATTACCCGCAAGACAAAGGAGAATACCGTGGAGCTGGACAACAGTATCAAGGAGGTGGAGTCCATTACCGCCACTATCCTTGGCATCTCCCAGCAGACGAACCTTTTGTCCTTAAATGCCTCGATTGAGGCGGCGAGAGCGGGAGAGGCAGGCCGCGGTTTTGCTGTGGTAGCGGATGAAATCCGCAATCTCTCCGATGAGACGAAGGCGTCCACGGAGCAGATCAAGAAGATTATTGAGAAGCTGACTGAGAGCGTGACCGAGGCATCGGTCAATATGGAAAAATCCGCCCGCTTCGTCGAGGAGCAGGGACAGATGATCGACGACACAAAGGAGAAGTTCGACACAGTTATTGAAAAGACAGAGGTACTGTTTGACACGATCGAGACTATCTCCAACGAGATCACGGAGATTGTGGAGGCGAACAACCAGATCAACGACAGCATCACGAACCTTTCGGCTACCAGTGAGGAGGTCGCGGCATCCTCGGAGAACGGTACGTCGATCAGCGAGGAGAGTATGCGCGCCATGATCGAGCTGAATCAGATCTTAGATGAGATCTTTAGTATTTCAGAGACGTTAAAGGAGCTGGTGGAGAGGTAAGTGATGGAGGATCAGGAGCTGTTTCGGCTGGCGCAGGAGGCCAGAAAAAATGCATACACTCCCTATTCCCACTGGACAGTGGGCGCAGCTCTTCTGACGGCGGAGGGGAAGGTATATCAGGGCTGTAATATCGAGAATGCGGCCTACACTCCCACGAGCTGCGCCGAGCGCACGGCTTTTTTCAAGGCGGTGAGCGAGGGGGAGAGACGCTTTTCGGCGATTGCGGTTGCCGGAGGCTGGCAGGGCAGGGAGCCGGAGAGCTGTGCACCCTGCGGCGTCTGCCGCCAGGTGATGATGGAATTTTGTGATCCCGCCTCCTTCCTTGTAATTTTTAAGTCGGGGGAGGTATTGCGGGCGCTGCGGCTTTGCGAGCTTGTGCCGGAGAGCTTTGGCCCCGGAAATCTGCGGGAAGTATTTGATTAGAAATGAGGGCATTCTATGGGCAGTCAATTTCGACGGGTGTTTGTCATTGTACTGGATTCACTGGGAATCGGCGCGATGCCGGACGCCGCAGCCTTCGGGGACGCCGGGGCGGACACACTGGGACATATTGCAGAGCATGTCGGAACGCTTGATATACCGAATCTGCAGAAGCTGGGGCTTGCCAATTTAAAACCCATGAAGTCTGTGCCTCCGGCTCAAAAGCCGCCCGCCTACTACATGGCGATGAACGAGAGAAGCAACGGCAAGGATACGATGACCGGGCACTGGGAGATGATGGGGATTCACACGACAAAGCCCTTTATCACCTTCACAGACACGGGATTTCCAAGGGAGCTGATTGCAGAGCTTTCCAGACTTACCGGGCGGGAGATTATCGGAAACAAAGCCGCCAGCGGCACGGTGATCTTAGAGGAGCTTGGAGAGCAGGAAATCTATGAGGGAAAGCTCATTGTCTACACTTCTGCGGACTCGGTGCTGCAGATCTGCGGGAATGAGGAGACTATGGGGCTGGATACGCTCTATCATTACTGTGAGCTTGCCAGAGAGCTGACCCTGCGCGATGCATGGCGGGTGGGCCGGGTGATCGCGCGCCCCTATGTGGGAAAAAGGCGCGGCGAATTTAAGCGCACCAGCAACCGGCGGGACTATGCGTTAGAGCCGCAGGGAAGGACGGTGCTGGACGCGTTAAAAGATGCGGGGCTTGCAGTGATTTCCGTGGGGAAAATAAACGATATTTTTGTGGGGCGCGGCATCACAGAGAGCAGCCACTCCGACAGCAGTGTGCACGGCATGGAGCAGACCATAGCTCTTACAGACAGGGATTTTACGGGGCTTTGCTTTACGAATCTGGTGGATTTTGACGCGCTGTGGGGACACCGCAGGGATCCGGCGGGCTATGCCGCGGAAATTGAGCGCTTCGATGAGAAGCTGGGAGAGCTTCTGTCAAAGCTTACCGGGGAGGATCTTTTGATTCTCACGGCGGATCACGGCAACGACCCCACCTACCGGGGGACGGATCATACGAGGGAGCAGGTACCTTTTCTGGCGTATTCGCCCGGCTTTCGCGGGCAGGGAGCGCTTCCCGCGTCGGACACCTTCGCGGTGGTCGGTGCGACGGTGGCAGAGAATTTTGGCGTGGCCATGCCGGAGGGCACTATCGGGGAATCCATACTTGGGAGGTTAGTCTGATGAACCATTTCGTAGCCTACAATATGCCGAAAATCGAGCTTCACTGTCATCTGGACGGTTCCATGAGCCCGGAGGTGACGGGGGAGCTTTTGCGCAGGCTGGGGGAGGAGCACGAAGAGGAGGAGCTGGAGGAGCTGCTGCGTGCGCCGAAGGACTGTGAGAGCCTTGCCGAGTATCTGGAACGCTTTGATCTGCCGCTTCGCTGTCTGCAGACGAAGGAGGGCTTACATGCGGCGGCGCTGGATCTTGCACTTTCGGCGGCGGCGGAGAATGTGAAGTATCTGGAGGTGCGTTTTGCGCCCTCCTTTTCTCTGGTGAGGGGACTTTCTGTCGGCGAAGCCATTGAAGCTGTGCAGGAGGGGCTTATGGAGGCGGGGGAAAAGACCGGTATCTCTACGGGAATCCTTGTCTGCGGGATGCGCAGTCTCGATATGGAGGAGAACCTTTCCATGCTGAAAAAGGCGAGAGAGTTTTTTGGATGCGGCGTGGTGGGTTGCGATCTGGCAGGGGATGAGAAAGCTTATCCGACGGCGGATTATGCCGATTTTTTTTATAAGGCGAAGGAATACGGGATGCCGTATACGATACACTCCGGCGAGTGCGGCAGCAGGGAGAATATAAAGGCGGCCATTGCACTGGGAGCAAAGCGTATCGGCCACGGCATCGCCATGAGGGGCGATAAAGAACTTATCAGGCTGTGTGCAGACAGGCGTATCGGTGTGGAGCTTTGTCCCACCAGCAATTTACAGACGAAGGCGCTTAAGGCACTTTCGGACTATCCGCTCCCGGAGTTTTTAGAGGCGGGGGTGCCTGTATCAATAAATACGGACAACCGGACGGTCAGCGGAACCACCTGCACGGATGAGTATCTGCTTTTGTCCGGCGCAGGCATGATGAATGAGCGCATGTGCGGGCAGATTTACAGAGACTCGGTGGAGGTGAGCTTTGCGCCGGAGGCGGTGAAGCAGAGGCTGCTCACATATTTGTATTAGTTTACGAGGTGTTAAAATGGCGATTGACCAGAGTAGAATTCGAAATTTTTGTATTATAGCCCATATCGACCATGGAAAGTCCACACTGGCGGACAGAATCATCGAGAAGACCGGAACGCTGACCAGCCGGGAGATGCAGGCGCAGGTGCTGGACAATATGGATCTGGAGCGGGAGCGGGGAATTACCATCAAGTCGCAGGCTGTCCGCATCATCTACCGCGCAAAAGATGGGGAGGAGTATATCTTTAATCTCATCGACACCCCGGGGCATGTGGACTTTAATTATGAGGTATCCAGGAGTCTTGCTGCCTGCGACGGGGCGATACTTGTGGTGGATGCGGCGCAGGGCGTGGAGGCCCAGACACTGGCGAATGTCTATCTGGCGCTCGACCACGATCTGGACGTGATGCCGGTGATCAACAAGATTGACCTCCCCAGCGCAAGGCCGGAGGAGGTTATTCAGGAGATTGAAGATGTGATTGGCATCGAGGCGGAGGATGCACCGAGGATCTCTGCAAAGACGGGACTGAATATAGACGAGGTTTTAGAGCAGATTGTCACGAAGATTCCGGCGCCTAAGGGGGACGCGGACGCACCCCTGCAGGCTCTGATCTTTGACGCTCTCTACGACTCCTACAAGGGCGTGATCGTGTTCTGCAGGGTGATGCAGGGCACAGTGAAGACCGGAACGCGGATTCGCATGATGGCCACCCAGGCGGAGGATCTGGTGACAGAGGTGGGGTATTTTGGCGCGGGTCAGTTCATCCCCTGTGAGGAGCTGTCGGCGGGCATGGTGGGCTATATCGCGGCCAGCATCAAAAATGTGCGCGACACGAGGGTCGGCGATACCGTGACATCTGTGGACAAACCATGCGCGCAGGCGTTGCCGGGATACAAGAAGGTCAATCCGATGGTGTATTGCGGCATGTACCCGGCGGACAGCGCAAAGTACCCGGAGCTTCGCGACGCTTTAGAAAAGCTCCAGATTAACGACGCGTCCCTGCACTATGAGCCGGAGACCTCGCTGGCGCTGGGCTTTGGCTTCCGGTGTGGTTTTTTGGGACTTTTGCATCTGGAGATTATTCAGGAGCGGCTGGAGCGGGAGTTCAATCTGGATCTTGTGACGACGGCTCCCTCCGTGATCTATAAGGTACACCGCGTGGACGGGGAGGTTGTGGAGCTGACCAACCCCTCGAATCTGCCCGATCCGACGGAGATTGACTATATGGAGGAGCCGGTGGTTTCTGCGGAGATCATGGTGACCAGCGAGTATGTGGGCGCTATAATGAAGCTCTGTCAGGAACGGCGGGGCGTGTACGTCAGTATGGATTATATCGAGGAGACGCGGGCGGTGCTCAAGTATGACCTGCCCCTGAACGAGATCATCTACGACTTTTTCGACGCGTTAAAGTCCCGCTCGAGGGGCTACGCCTCCTTCGACTATGAGATGAAGGGCTATGTGCGTTCGGAGCTGGTGAAGCTGGATATTCTGATCAATAAGGAGCTGGTGGACGCCCTCTCCTTTATCGTCTTTAAGGACAGCGCCTACGACCGGGGCAGGCGCATGTGTGAGCGTTTAAAGGAGGAGATCCCGAGGCATCTGTTTGAGATTCCGATTCAGGCGGCCGTGGGAGGAAAGGTGATTGCCAGAGAGACGGTAAAGGCATTAAGAAAGGACGTGCTGGCGAAGTGCTACGGCGGCGATATCTCCCGGAAAAAGAAGCTTTTGGAAAAGCAGAAGGAAGGCAAAAAGCGGATGCGCCAGATTGGTACGGTGGAGGTGCCGCAGGAAGCATTTATGAGTGTGCTGAAGCTGGACGAGGATTGATGAAGAATTTAGAACTATATATACACATTCCCTTTTGCGTGAAAAAATGCGATTACTGTGATTTCCTCTCGTTTTCCGCAGATACCCGGACGCAGGCGGAGTATGTACACGCTCTGCTCTGCGAAATCCGGCATTTTGGCGAAAAGCTGCAGGGCTACAGGGTATCCACCATCTATGTGGGCGGGGGCACGCCGAGCTGGCTGGAGGAGGGACTTTTCTCCGCCGTGATGCATCAGGTATATGAGAGTTTTCCGGTGGAGGAGTCTGCGGAGGTAACGATCGAGTGCAATCCCGGCACGGTCACGGAGGCAAAGCTTAAGGCCTATGTGAACGCGGGGATAAACCGGCTTTCGATCGGCCTGCAGTCCGCGGACAATGAAGAGTTAAAAACGCTCGGCAGGATCCATACCTACGAACAGTTTCTGAAAACCTACGAGCTGGCGAGGAATGCGGGCTTTTACAATATCAATGTGGATCTGATGAGCGGTATTCCCTACCAGAGGGCGGAGAGCTTTGCGGAGACGCTGCAGCAGGTGATACGCTTAAAGCCCGAGCATCTGTCGGCATACACGCTGACGATTGAGAAGGGGACGCCCTACTATGACAAGTACAAGTTTGATGCGGTGCGGCAGCAGGCGGGACTTAAGACGCAGACCCTGCCGGACGAGGACGAATCCTACCGGATGTACAAGCTCACCCAGCGGGTGCTGTGTAAGGCGGGCTATGAGCGCTACGAGGTCTCCAATTATGCGAAACCGGGATTTGCCTGCCGTCACAATATCGGCTACTGGACGAGAGAGAATTATCTGGGACTGGGGCTGGGCGCCGCCTCTATGATTGAGAATGTGCGCTTTTCGAATACGAGAGAGCTTTATACCTATATAGAAAACTGCAGGCATCCGGAGACGCTTACGGAGGAGGACTATCTGGAGGTGGCGGATCTCGACCGGAAGGAGCAGATGGGGGAATTCATGTTTTTGGGGCTTCGCATGACGGGAGGAATTACAAGGGCTGCGTTTGAGGCGGACTTTGGCGTGCCGATCGAGGTCATGTACCGGGCCGTGCTGGACGATCTGAAGGCGCAGGGGCTTCTCGCCGCGGCGGAGGGGAGGATTTTTCTGACAGACAAGGGCATGGATCTGGCAAATTACTGTATAGCGAGGTTTTTATAGTCTGTGGTAAGGAGGGACCCGGCGAGCCGGGAGGATTCCTTATCACCAGGAAATGTGGTAAGGAGGAATTATGAAAAAGCAAAAAACCAGACGGATGAGTATACGGTGGAAGATTACGATTCCGGCGGCCTTCATTGTGGTGATGATCGCGGTAGTGATGGGAGTGAACAGCTATGTTGCCGTCCACAACGGTATGCTGGAGATGGGCGTGGAGGAGGCGCAGATGGCGGCCAGAATTGCGGCCGCGATGGTGGACGGAGATGCGCTGGAGACCATCAATGCGGATTCGGTGGGGAGCGACGTCTACAATCAGCTCTATGACTCTATGGTCTCGGTGCGGGACGACTGCGGGATCAAGTATATGTATACGATTTACACGGATGGGAGCAGCGCCTATTACAGCATCGATACGGATGAGGTGAATCCCTGCGCCTACGGCACAGTACTGGAGACATCCTATGAGGAGGTAAAGGGCGTATTTTCCGGGGAGGAGTACATTCAGAATTACATTGTGGATCAGGGTTACGGAGAAGTGATCACTGCCTATCTGCCGGTGAGAAACAGCGCCGGTGAGGTGGTGGGCGCCGTGGGCTGTGATTACGACGCCGCCAACGTGACGGAGCGGATAGCCACCACAATGACCAGAGTGATCATCATTGCGGTCATCTGTCTGGTGCTGGCAATCGCTGTGCTGATGCTCGTGATAAATGCCATTATAAAGAGTCTGCGGCGGGTGGACGAGAAAATCTATGATCTTGTACATAACGAGGGGGATCTGACCCAGAAGCTGGATGTGCATACCGGAGATGAGATGGAGCTGATAGCAGATAATGTGAATGCCCTGCTGGAGCATATCCGGGAAATCATGCTCAATATATCAAAGAATTCCAGATTTTTGAACGGAAGCTCCCGCTCTGTGGTGGAAAATCTTTCCGATGCAGAGCTTAGCATCACAGATGTATCCTCGACGATGGAGCAGATGAGCGCGGCCATGCAGGAGACAAATGCATCCCTGAATCAGATCAATGAGGCTATTGGACAGACCTATCAGTCCTTAGAGGGCATCTATAACAAGGCGGAAGCGGGAAGCAGCTCCTCCGAGGATATCATGCAAAAGGCCTCCGAAATCTACAGGACCGCAGAGGAGGAGCAGGCCGGGGCGAAGGAGGAGGCAGGGCAGATGGCTCTTGCGGTGCAGGAGAAGATCGAGAAGTCCAAGGCGGTGGAGCAGATCAGCGAGCTCACGGCCAATATCATCAATATCACCGAGCAGACCAATCTTTTGTCCCTCAATGCGAGCATCGAGGCGGCGCGGGCGGGGGAGGCTGGAAGGGGCTTTGCGGTCGTGGCGGACGAGATTGGAAAGCTGGCCATGAATTCCGCAGAGGCGGCGACCCAGATCCGCAGCGTCAGCGCCGATGTGATCCAGGCGGTGAATGAGCTGGCAATGGAGGCGGAGCAGATGCTGACCTTTATGAATGAGACAGCCATGGGCGGCTACAATAAGCTGCTGGAAACCAGTGAGAGCTACCGCGGAGATGTGGAGGACATGAGCCGCATGATGCAGGAGTTCGCGGAGCAGAGCGAGCAGCTCAAAATCAATATGGACAGCATCAAGGAGGCCGTGGAGGCCGTCAATATTGCGGTGGATGAGAGTACGGTCGGTGTCACGAACGTGACGGAGAAGTCGGTGGATCTGACGAATAACGTCAGCGAGATCGGGCAGGAGGCGAACACAAATATGGATATCGCCAGCGAACTCAACACAGAGGTCGGGAAATTCAAGCTGGAGTGAATAAAAAAATAATTATAAAATAAAAATAAAAATAGCACGAAGGTGTTGACAAGAAATGGCCTTGGTGCTATTTTATTAACAGAAAGATATTAGCACTCCAATTAAACGAGTGCTAACAACTTCTAAAGAGAGGGCGGTCGGATATGGAGCTGGATGAGCGAAAAATTAAAATACTGGATGCGATCATCCGCAATTATCTGGAGACAGGGGAGCCGGTAGGCTCCAGAACCATCTCGAAGTACACAGACCTGAATCTGAGCTCTGCGACGATTCGCAATGAGATGTCCGATCTGGAGGAGCTGGGTTATATTCTTCAGCCCCATACCTCCGCGGGCAGGATTCCTTCGGATAAGGGCTACCGCTTCTATGTGGATCATCTGATGCGGGAGAAGGACAGGGAAGTCACTGAGATGAAGGAGTTCGTCATTGAGAAGACAGAGAAGATGGAGAGGGTGCTCAAACAGGTGGCAAAGCTTCTGGCCAACAACACGAACTATGCGACGCTGGTATCGGCTCCCACCTACCAGAAGAACAAGATTAAGTTTATTCAGTTGTCGGCAGTGGACGAAGGGCACATTTTAGCGGTCATCGTGATGAACAGCAACATCGTCAAAAATGAGATGGTCGATGTGGAGACGCCCCTGGATAATGAGACGCTCTTGAAGCTGAATCTTTTACTGAACACGATGCTCAACGGCCTCTCGATTCAGGAGATTAACCTCGAAACAATTGCAAGACTCAAGGAGCAGGCGGGAGATCACGGCGCTGTTGTCGGCGAGGTATTGGATGCGCTGGCGCGGACGCTCAGTGAGAATGAGGATCTGCAGATTTACACCAGCGGAGCCACGAACATTTTAAAGTATCCCGAGCTCTCGAGCGCGGAGAATGCGACAAACCTTCTGGCGGCCTTTGAGGAAAAGGAGGAGCTTGCCAGTCTTGTGACGGAATCCTTATCCGATGAGAACAGCGAGACAGGGATCCAGGTCTATATCGGGAATGAGTCGCCGATACAGACCATGAAGGACTGTAGTGTGGTCACAGCCACCTACGATCTGGGAGAGGGTGTGAAGGGCACCATCGGCATTGTAGGCCCGAAGCGCATGGACTATGAAAATGTGGTGGACAATTTGAGAAATCTCAAATCCCAGCTCGACGGGATATTCAAAAAAGCAGGAGATAACGGGTAGAAAGGCGGTTAAAGATGGCAGAGGAATTCCAGAAGGATATGGAAGCGGCGGAGCAGGAAACGGAGGCTGAAAAGGAGAACGCTGCGGCGGAGAGCGGGGGTGAACAGACAGAAATCCGCGACGAAGCGGAGGATTCCGCGGCGCAGGAGGAGACAGGCGGGGATGCTGGGGAGGCAGACGGCGCAGAGAAGAAGGACGGTTTTTTCAAAAAGAAGAAAAAAGATAAGCGGGACGAACAGATTGAGGAGCTGCAGGATCGCCTAAAGCGGCAGATGGCGGAGTTTGAGAACTTCCGCAAGCGGTCAGAGAAGGAGAAGTCCCAGATGTTTGACATGGGAGCGAAAACCATTATCGAGAAATTCCTTCCGGTCATTGACAACTTCGAGCGCGGCCTTGCGGCTGTGCCGGATGAGCAGAAGGAGGACGCTTTTGTCACCGGAATGGATAAGGTGTATAAGCAGATGCTGACGGAGCTTGAGGCCGTCGGGGTGCTTCCGATAGAGACGGAGGGGAAGGAATTTGACCCTGAGCTGCACAATGCAGTTATGCAGGTGGAGAGTGAGGAGCTGGAGTCAGGAATGATTGCGCAGGAGCTCCAGAAGGGATACACCTACAAGGATACCGTCGTGAGACACAGCATGGTCTCTGTGGTAAGCTGATGAAATCAGCTTATCACCTACGCACATCCTGGCGCGAAGCGCTTTCTCATGGATGTGCTCCTTGGTAAGCTGATGAAATCAGCTTATCACTGGCACTAAAAAAGCTTACAAATATAATTGTATATAAAAATCAGGAGGAAAAGAAAATGGGCAAAATCATAGGAATCGACTTAGGAACAACCAATAGCTGTGTAGCGGTGATGGAGGGCGGCAAGCCCACCGTAATCGCGAATCAGGAGGGAGCGCGGACGACGCCCTCTGTCGTAGCTTTCACAAAGACCGGAGAGCGTCTGATCGGTGAGCCTGCAAAGCGTCAGGCAGTCACCAACGCAGAGAAGACAATCGCCTCTATCAAGCGTCACATGGGAACGGACTACAAGGTAGGCATTGACGATAAGCAGTACAGCCCGCAGCAGATTTCCGCGATGGTGCTGCAGAAGCTGAAAGCGGACGCCGAAGGCTATCTCGGCGAGAAGGTGACAGAGGCAGTCATCACCGTGCCTGCGTACTTCAATGACGCACAGCGTCAGGCTACCAAGGATGCCGGAAAAATCGCGGGACTCGATGTAAAGCGTATTATCAATGAGCCGACCGCAGCAGCACTGGCATACGGCCTTGACAACGAGAAAGAGCAGAAGATCATGGTGTACGATCTGGGCGGCGGTACCTTCGACGTGTCCATCATCGAGATCGGGGAGGGCGTCATCGAGGTGCTGTCCACGAACGGCGACACCCATCTCGGCGGAGATGATTTCGATAACAAGATCACCCAGTGGATGATTGATGAATTCAAGAAGGCGGAGGGTGTGGATCTGTCCGCTGACAAGATGGCTCTCCAGAGACTTAAGGAGGCGGCGGAGAAGGCGAAGAAGGAGCTCTCTTCTGCGACCACCACGAACATCAATCTTCCGTTCATCACCGCGACGGCAGAGGGACCGAAGCATTTTGACATGAACCTGACAAGGGCGAAGTTTGACGAGCTGACCCACGACCTGGTGGAGCGCACCGCAGTTCCGGTGCAGAACGCCATGAAAGACGCGGGACTGAACAATTCCGATCTCGGGCAGGTGCTTCTGGTTGGCGGTTCCACCCGTATCCCTGCTGTGCAGGATAAGGTGCGCCAGCTGACAGGCAAGGAGCCCAGCAAGTCCTTAAATCCGGACGAGTGTGTGGCGCTCGGCGCTTCCATTCAGGGCGGAAAGCTCGCGGGAGACGCGGGTGCAGGCGAAATCCTTCTTCTGGACGTTACCCCGCTGTCACTGTCTATCGAGACCATGGGCGGTGTAGCTACCAAGCTGATTGAGAGAAATACGACGATCCCCACCAAGAAGAGCCAGATCTTCTCCACTGCCGCGGACAATCAGACCGCTGTGGATATCAACGTGGTGCAGGGCGAGCGTCAGTTCGCGCGGGACAACAAGTCCCTGGGGCAGTTCCGTCTGGACGGAATCCCGCCGGCACGCCGGGGCGTACCCCAGATCGAGGTGACCTTTGATATCGACGCAAACGGTATTGTAAACGTGTCAGCCAAGGATCTTGGAACCGGAAAGGAGCAGCACATCACCATCACCGCAGGCTCCAATATGTCTGACGACGAGATTGAGAAGGCTGTCAAGGAGGCGGCTGAGTTCGAGGCGCAGGATAAGAAGCGCAAGGAAGCAATTGACGCGAGAAATGACGCGGATTCCTTTGTATTCCAGACCCAGCAGGCGCTGGATCAGGTGGGCGAGCAGATTGATGCGGCCGACAAGTCCGAGGTAGAGGCAGATATGAACGCTGTGAAGGCGATTCTGGATGCACATCCGGAGGCAGATCAGATGACCGAGTCGGATGTCGTCGAGCTCAAGGCGGCGCAGGAGAAGCTTACGCAGAGCGCCCAGAAAGTGTTTGCAAAGATGTATGAGCAGGCGCAGGCAGCGCAGGGCGCAGGTGCGGGGCCGGATATGAGCGGCTTTGCAGGCGGCGCGGCAGGCGCAGGAGATGCGGGAACGGCAGCGGACGATGATGTGATTGACGCCGACTTCAAGGAAGTATAACAGAAAGAATGAAAGAATATGGCAGATAAAAGAGATTACTATGAGGTCTTAGGCGTTTCTAAGACCGCCACGGAAGACGAAATTAAAAAGGCCTTCCGTCAGACAGCCAAAAAATATCACCCGGATATGCATCCGGGTGATAAAGAATGTGAAGAGAAGTTTAAGGAAGCGCAGGAGGCTTATGCTGTTCTCTCGGATGCTGACAAGCGCAGGCAGTATGACCAGTTTGGCCATGCGGCCTTTGACGGCACCGGAGGGATGGGAGGCTTTGATTTCTCCGGCATGGATATGAGCGATATCTTCGGCGATATCTTCGGCGACTTTTTTGGCGGGGGCAGACGGTCACACAGCAATGGCCCCGCAAAGGGAGCCAATATCCGCATGAGCATCCGCATCAGCTTCGAGGAGGCAGTCTTTGGCTGTGAGAAGGAGGTAGAATTTTCCTATAAGGAGGAGTGTTCCACCTGCCATGGAAGCGGGGCGAAGCCGGGCTCATCGCCCGAGACCTGCAGCAAGTGCGGCGGCAAGGGCAAATTTGTCTATTCCGAGCCTTCCCTTTTTGGCACGATGCAAAGGGTGCAGACCTGCCCGGTTTGTCAGGGCACCGGCAAGGTCGTGAAGGATAAATGTCCGACCTGCCGTGGAGACGGCTATGTGGCGAAGCGGATCAAAAAGAAGGTAGATATCCCGGCGGGCATCGACAACGGACAGAGCCTGCGCGTCCCGGATTACGGCGAGCTCGGCAGAAACGGAGGGCCGAGAGGCGATCTGCTGGTCGAGGTGATTGTGGGAAGAAGCAGCGCCTTCGAGCGTCAGGATATGAATATCTATTCCAGTACATCTATATCCTTTGCGGTAGCGGCACTGGGCGGCGATATCCGAATCAAAACCGTGCACGGCGATATCATCTATACGGTGACGGCGGGAACACAGACCGGAACAAGAATCCGCTTAAAGGGGAAGGGCGTGCCCTCGCTGCGCAATAAGGAGGTGCGGGGAGACCACTATGTCACGCTGGTGGTGCAGACCCCCACGGGATTAAGTAAAGAGGCAAAGGAAGCGCTGAAGCATTTTGACGAGCTGACCGGAGGCTCCCTCACAAAGGAGAAGGAGGGAGGCGGCGAACGTAAGGAAAAGAAGAAGGGCTTCATGGATAAACTCAAGGAATCTCTGGACGATCTATAATTTTAATATGTATTTGTTCGGCTGTGATGAAAAAAACGTAATTCCAATTCTCACTTTAGTGCAAAACGACTATGGAATTGTGCTACAAAATGTTGTATTATGAGAAGGTGAAACGTGAAAAAGTAACCTATATCTTGGTTTTTGACAAAGGAGTTACGCGATGACGCTGGACGAAGAACGCAGAGCCTTAGATGAACAGCGACGATTGCTGGAACGAGAACGCCGTGAATTTACGCGCAGGGTGGAGATTGAAGACCGACGGTTGGAGCAGCAGCAACAGCTTTTTGATATGAAGGTGAAGATTCTCGAGGCGGAGCTGGTGAAGCTTGCCACCGAGAAGGAGCATATAGAGCGGCAGAAGGCATTTTACCGCCGTGTGAATGAATTCGAGTCCCGCAGTGCCGGTACGCCCGTCCGGGAGAGCAATATCGTCAAGGGAGAGCTGTTCTTCTCCGGTGTGGGAAGCAAGCAGTCTCTGAAAAAGCGTTACAAGGATCTTATCAAGATCTATCATCCGGACAATCTGGATGGCGACAAGGCCACGATTCAGGAGATCAACAGCGAGTACAATAAGCTGTGCGCCATGTATAAGTAACTTTTGATTCGCCTTAAGCATTGGCTTAGGGCGAATTTTGCTTGTATAGATAGCGAAATGTGTATATAATAGTAAAAGAGTTTTACGAAAAGCGAGGGAAAAGAAATGAATGTATTAGTTATTAACTGTGGAAGCTCGTCCTTAAAGTACCAGCTGATCAATTCCGGCACCGAGGCAGTTCTGGCGAAGGGACTGTGTGAGCGTATCGGCATCGACGGGCGGCTGGTATATCAGAAGGCCGGGCTGGATAAGGAGATCACCGAGTCTCCCATGCCCACCCACAAGGAGGCAATCCAGATGGTGCTGGATGCGCTGGTGAACCCAAAGAGCGGCGCCGTGTCCGCTTTGTCCGAGATTGATGCGGTGGGACACCGGGTGGTGCACGGCGGCGAGAAGTTTGCGGCCTCTGTGCTGCTCACAGAGGAGGTGCTAAAGCAGGTGGAGGAGTGCAATGAGCTTGCGCCCCTGCACAATCCTGCAAATTTAATCGGGATAAGGGCGTGCCAGGAGCTGATGCCGGGCGTGCCGATGGTGGGCGTCTTTGATACGGCGTTCCATCAGACCATGCCGAAAAAGGCATATCTCTACGGCCTGCCCTACGAGTACTATGAGAAGTACAAGGTGCGCCGCTATGGGTTTCACGGGACAAGCCACAGCTTTGTCTCAAAGCGCTGCGCCGAATTTTTGAAGCTGGACATAAAAAATTCCAGGATTATTGTGGCGCATCTGGGGAACGGCGCTTCCATCAGCGCGGTGCTGAACGGGGAGTGCGTGGATACCTCCATGGGTCTGACGCCCTTAGAGGGACTGGTGATGGGGACCCGCTCCGGCGACATTGATCCCGCGATCATGGAATATATCGCAAAGAAGGAGAATCTCGATATTGCAGGCGTGGTCAATGTGCTCAACAAGAAGTCCGGTGTGGAGGGGCTCTCCGGCGTGTCCAGCGATTTCAGGGATCTGGAAGCGGCCTACAACGAGGGGAATGAGCGGGCAATCGACGCCTGCGAGGTATTTGCCTACCGGGTGGCAAAGTATATCGGCTCCTATGTGGCGGCCATGAACGGGGTGGATGCAATCGCATTTACCGCAGGCATCGGGGAGAACACTTCCTTTATCCGTGAGAAGATTCTTTCCTATCTCGGTTATCTTGGGATTACGATGGACAAAAAGGCCAATGAGACGAGGGGGGAGGAGAAAGTGATCTCCACCGCAGACTCAGGGGTGACGGTGTGCATTATCCCTACCAACGAGGAGCTGGCAATCTGCCGGGAGACGGTAGCGCTTCTGTAAAAATCGTGGGTGAAAAACATTTTTTGGTTGACAAACCATATCCGCCTATGTATAATTGTTTAGGTGTGAGTAGGAGAAGACTGTGAATATTGATCTTTCAATGATTGCAAAGTCCATAGGCAGGGAGCAGGTTGAGGAAGCGGAGCTTTCCCTTACCTCCTTCGTTTCCAGGCTGGGCGATTTTCCTATCATAAGCCGGAAGCCGGCCATGCTTCATATCACAAACCATGAGAATGCCGTTTTGTGCATTCAGGGCAGGGTGGAGCTTGAGACTGTGATTCCGTGCAGCCGGTGCCTTACGGAAGTGAGGACGCCGATTCATTTTGACATTGACAAGAGACTCCGTATAGAGGGAGATACGCTGGTCGATGACGAGATGGAGGAACCGGATTACCTGAATGGATTTGATCTGGACGTAGAAAAGCTTGTCTACGCCGAGATTTTGGTGAACTGGCCGATGAAAGTTCTGTGCAGGGACGATTGCAAGGGTGTTTGCAGGGTCTGCGGGATGAACTTGAACGAGGGAGCCTGCAGTTGCCAGAAGACAGAGCTTGATCCAAGAATGGCGGCAATCCAAGATATATACGATAAGTTTAAGGAGGTGTAAGCAAATGTCCATTTGTCCCAAGAACAAATCTTCTAAGGGAAGAAGAGACCGCAGAAGAGCGAACTGGAAGATGTCTGCTCCAACTTTAGTAAAGTGCAGCAAGTGTGGCGAGCTGATGATGCCGCACCGCGTATGCAAGAATTGCGGTTCTTACAATAAGAAGGAAATTATTCCGCAGGATTAAGGAGAGATCCTTTCATTCATTGGCAGGAATCCGGTTGTACAAACTTACTTGTACAATCGGATTTTTTATATCAGAGGAAGAATGCAGGGGAGAGGATAACATGGGAAAAATCAACAGGGAGGATATGCTGGAGCTGACAAGGCGCATGACGGTGCAGCGAAGCTGCTTTAGCCGGATTGCAGGGGCTTATCTGGATAAGGAGGGATATATCGACGGAACCTTCAACAAGCATTTTGGAAAGCTGTCTGTGAAGGATCAGCAGAAAAATCTGGAGCTTGCAAAGGCGATTCCTTTTGCAGAGACAAATGTGGAACTGAAGGAGTACATATTTGGCGGAGCACAGACAAAGCCGGGGAGTTTCTGGCAGATGCTCATGGCGCTGCTGGAATGCGGGTTAAAAAACGATGCGCTGCTGGAGGTGTTTTATGAGTATGTCAGCGGATAGGCACAGATGAGCGAACCATGTGCCATCTACGTCTTTTACGGCAGCTATGATGTGCCCTTAAAGGGGAGCGACGGGGAGGAGCAGTGGGAGTCTGAGGAGGTCTACTCCTTTATAGTCTGCGCGCTGTGCCCTGTGAATGGGGATTACGAGCCGGGAAAACCGGTGTCGGGATTCCTTTTTCCCGCCTTTTGTGACCGGAGCGGGGACATTCACAAAATGAATGTGTTTCGTAAATCCTGAATTTTTTGAAAATTTTGGATTGATTTATAGATAGAGATATAGTATATTCACTATTAGATGCATAAGAGGAGGAAGGGAATATTATGCAAGCAATAACAAAGGTAGCCCTGGATGCTATGGGCGGCGACCATGCGCCGTCGGAGATCGTGAAGGGAGCTGTGGACGCTGTCTGCGCCAGAGAGGATATTAAAATCTTCCTTGTGGGGCAGGAGGACGTAGTGAGGGAGGAGCTCTCAAAGTATTCCCACCCCGAGGGACAGATCGTGGTGGTGGACGCTCCGGAGATCATCGAGATGGCGGAGCCTCCTGTGCAGGCAATCCGCAGGAAAAAGAACTCTTCGCTGGTTGTTGGCATGAATCTGGTGAAGGACAGGGAGGCGGATGCCTTCGTCTCTGCCGGAAGCTCCGGCGCGGTGCTGGTGGGCGGACAGACTATCGTGGGGAGAATCCGGGGCATCAAGCGGCCGCCGCTGGCTCCCCTCATTCCGACAGAGAGCGGAGTGTCTCTGCTGATCGACTGTGGCGCTAACGTGGATGCGAGGGCGGAGCACCTTTTACAGTTTGCAAAGATGGGCTCCATCTATATGGAGAAGGTCATGGGCGTGAAGAATCCGAGAGTCGCAATCGTCAATATCGGCGCGGAGGAGGAGAAGGGCAATGCGCTGGTCAGGGAGACTTTCCCGCTCCTTACAGGCTGCCCTGATATCAACTTTGCCGGCAGCATCGAGGCCCGTGAGATTCCCCGCGGAGGCGCGGACGTGATTGTCTGTGAGGCATTTGTCGGCAACGTGATCCTAAAGCTCTACGAGGGGCTCAGCGCAACGCTGGTCGGGGTGATCAAGCAGGGGCTTATGAGCACCCTAAAGAGCAAGATCGGAGCGGCGCTTGCACTTCCTGCGCTCAAGAAGACCCTGAAAGCATTTGACTCCTCGGAGTACGGGGGCGCGCCCCTGCTCGGCCTAAACGGCCTGGTGGTCAAGGCTCACGGCAGCTCAAAGGCGAAGGAGATCACGAATGCCATCTACCAGTGCGTGGCGTTTCGTGAGAAGGACATCAACGGCATCATCAAAGAAAGAATCATCGACACAGAAAAGGATGGAAAGGAAGAAAGTTATGGAGTTTGAAAAGTTAAAGAAAATTATTGTTGAAGTGTTGAATGTAGACGAGAATGAGATCTCGATGGAGACGACCTTTATTGATGATCTCGGCGCGGATTCGCTGGATGTATTTCAGATTATCATGGGACTTGAGGAAGAATTTGATATCGAGATTCCGAACGAGCAGGCGGAAAAGATCGTCACTGTGGCCGACGCGGTGGAGCAGATCAAGAGCGCAGTCAACAATTAACCAATAGGAGAAGGAGTCCGGGGGACGGGCTCCTTCTTCGTCTGATAATGCACAGAGGAGACAGTATGCAGAGTATTAAGGAATTTCAGGAGGTAATCGGCTACCGCTTCCAGAGCGAGGGGCTTTTGCGGCAGGCGCTGACACACAGCTCCTACGCCCATGAAAGACATATGAAAAAGCTCTCCGACAATGAGCGGCTGGAGTTTTTGGGAGATGCGGTGCTGGAGATTATATGCAGCGATTATTTGTATTGCAATTATCCACAGCTTCCAGAGGGGGAGCTGACGAAGCTGCGGGCAAGCATTGTCTGCGAACCTACGCTGGCGCAGTGCACGAGACAGATGGATCTGGGACGGTATCTGCTTCTCGGCAGGGGGGAGGATCACACCGGAGGACGGTCGCGGGACTCTATTCTGTCAGATGCCTTAGAGGCAGTGATTGGCGCCATCTATCTGGATGGTGGTTTTGCTAATGCAAAAGAATTTGTGTTAAAATATATCCTGACGGACATTGAACATAAGCAGCTCTTTTATGATAGCAAGACTACTTTGCAGGAGGTCGTGCAGAGCGAGCACGAAAGCCTTCGTTATGTGCTGACAGGGGAATCCGGCCCCGACCATGACAAGAGCTTTACGGTAGAGGTGTATGTGGACGACCGCTGCGTGGGTGAGGGAAGCGGTCACAGCAAGAAGGGAGCGGAGCAGCAGGCGGCTTACCATGCGCTTCTGCAGCTGCAGAAAGAAAAACGGAGCATAGAATAAGATATGTATTTAAAGAGTATCGAGGTACACGGATTCAAATCCTTTGCCAACAAAATCATTTTTGATTTTCATAATGGAATTACGGGCATCGTGGGTCCCAACGGCAGCGGCAAGAGCAATGTGGCGGATGCGGTGCGCTGGGTGCTGGGAGAGCAGTCGGTGAAGCAGCTTCGCGGAGCCTCCATGCAGGACGTCATTTTTGCGGGGACGGAAAACCGCAAGCCCTTAAGCTATGCCTATGTGGCCATCACGCTCGACAATTCGGATCACCAGCTGGATATTGACTACGGGGAGGTCACGGTGGCGCGGCGGCTGTACCGCTCCGGTGAGAGTGAGTATCTGATCAACGGGAGTCCCTGCCGTCTAAAGGAAGTGGCGGAGCTCTTCTATGACACAGGTATCGGGAAAGAGGGATACTCCATTATCGGGCAGGGACAGATTGACAGAATCTTAAGCGGTAAGCCGGAGGAGCGCAGGGAGCTCTTTGATGAGGCCGCGGGCATTGTTAAATTTAAAAAGCGCAAGGTGACCGCCCAGAAAAAGTTGGACAGCGAGCGGGAGAATCTGGTGCGCGTAAACGATATTTTAGCGGAGCTGGAACGGCAGGTAGGGCCGTTGGAGCAGCAGTCTGAGAAGGCAAAGACCTATCTGAAAAAGAAGAGCGAGCTAAAGGATTACGACGTCAATATGTTCCTGCTCGAGTCCGCCAGAATCGAGACAGACGCAAAGGAGCAGGAGGAGAAGTACCGGCTGACGGAGGCGGAGCTTGGCGAAACCAGCGCCGCCTATGAGCAAATAAAGGCCGAATACGCGGAGCGGGAAAAGGCAATCGCAGAAATGGACGTAAGCATCGAGAGCATCCGGGAGGAGCTGAGCGGTACCTCGGTGATGCGGGAAAAGCTTGAGAGCCAGATTCGGATTCTGACAGAACAGATTCACACGGCGGAGATGTCGGACGAACACATGAAAAGCAGGCTTGCCGCCATTGCGTCGGAGAAGGAGCAGCGTCTTGCCGCAAGAAGCGCCTATGATGAGAAAAAGGCAAAGGAGGACGCTGAGCTTGCGGCTCTGACGGGCAAGGAGAGCGCAGCAAGGGACGAGCTTACGGCCATTCAGGATCAGATTGCCCATTGCAATGAGGAGCTTGAGCGGGGGCGCAGGGAGCTTTTGGAGCTTTTGAACAATAAGGCGCAGACCCAGTCCGGCCAGCAGCGCTGTGACACCATGCTGGAGCAGATGAATATCCGCAAGGCGGAGCTTAGCAAGCGGCTTTTGGACAGAAAGACGCAGGAGGCGGATCTGGTGGCGGCGCTGGAGGAAAAGGAGAAGGAGCTGGAGGAGGTCAACAGCCGTATCGAAAAGCTGCAGGATGTGGAACGGGGGCTGGAGGAAAAGGAGAAGGAGTGGCGTTATAAGAGCCATGAAAACAGCCGCCTTTTGGAGGAGGAGCAGGCGGATTATTTAAAGCAGCATTCCCGCCTGGAATCCCTCAAAAACATTGCGGAACGCTACGACGGATACGGCAACAGCATCCGGCGGGTCATGGAGCAGAAGGCGAAGTATCCGGGAATCCTGGGCGTTGTCTCCGACCTGATCCAGGTGGAGAAAAAGTACGAGACGGCCATTGAGACAGCCTTAAGCGGCAATATCCAGAACATTGTCACGGAGGACGAGGATACCGCCAAGAAAATGATTGCTTTTTTGAAGGAGAACCGTCTGGGGCGGGCGACCTTTTTACCGCTCACCAGCGTCACCGCCAGGGCAAATTCAAAAAATGAGGCGGCTCTTGGGGAGGTGGGCGTCATCGGTATGGCGAACAGGCTCGTGAAATGCGACAGCAGATATGAGGAGGTGGTGGCCTATCTTCTCGGCCGGGTGCTTCTGGTGGATACGGTGGATCATGCCATTGCGCTGGCGAGAAAGCATCATTACAGCCTGCATATTGTGACACTGGAGGGAGAGTACTTAAGTCCCGGCGGTTCCATGACCGGAGGGGCATTTAAGAATTCGGCCAATCTTCTGGCCAGAAACCGTCAGATCGAGGAGCTGGAAAAAAAGCTTGCGAGCTTAAAGGCCGGCCTTGAAGAGCGAAGGGAGCGGAAGGAGGAGATTGCCACCGCCATTGAGCTTGCGGCGGACGAGCTGGCAGAAGTGAAGGAGGAGCTGCAGCAGCAGTATATCCTGCAGAATACGGCGCAGATGAATGTGGACAGGGCGAGGCAGCAGCACGATGAGAGCGAGGAGGTATTCTCCGGCCTCATGGAGGAGAGCGCCCGCATGGAGAGCCAGATTGAGGAAATCAGGGGCAATAAGAAAAAGATTCAGGAGGAGATTGCGTACACGAAGGAAAGAGAGGCGGCCATCGGTGAGGAGGCGAAGCATTACCGTGAGGTGATCGCGCAGCAGTCCGGGCTGGCTGGCTCTGTCAGCGAAGAGGTCTCCCGCATGGCGATTGATCTGGCGAACCTAAAACAGAGCGCCGCGTTTACGCAGGAGAATATCGACCGTATCAACGGGGAACTTGCAAAGTTTGACGCTGAGAGTACAGAGGTGCAGGAGAACGCAAAGCATTCTAAGGAAGATATCCAAAAGAAGCAGGCGGATATCGAGGAAATCAAAAAGACAATTCTTGCATCTGCAGATTCACGCCTGCGGATGGAAGAAGAGCTTAAGCAAAAGCAGGAAGAAAAGGAGCGCATGGCGGCGGAGCACAAGGGATTTTTCCAGCGGCAGGAGGAGATTGCAAAGCGTCAGGGCGAGCTGGATAAGGAGCTTTTCAGACTGAATAATCAGAGGGAAAAGCTGCAGGAGTCCGCGGAGCAGCTGACGAACTATCTCTGGGAGGAGTACGAACTGACGCCCCATGCCGCACGGGAGCTTAAGAATGCCGCCTATGAGGATCTTGCGGCTTTAAAGAGAATGATTGCGGAAATCAAGGACGAGATTCGAAAGCTTGGGGACGTCAATGTCAACGCCATCGAGGATTATAAGGAGATCTCCCAGCGCTACAGCTCCATGAAGTCCCAGCATGACGATCTGGTGGAGGCGGAGCAGACCCTGATGCATCTCATCGAGGAGCTGGATGAGGGAATGCGCACCCAGTTTACGGAAAAATTTGCGGATATCCAGCGGGAGTTTGACGCTTCCTTCAGGCAGCTTTTCGGCGGCGGGCACGGCACTTTAGAGCTCGTGGAGGACGAGGATATTTTAGAGTGCGGAATCCGCATCATTGCGCAGCCGCCGGGAAAGAAGCTGCAGAATATGATGCAGTTGTCCGGCGGAGAGAAGGCGCTGACGGCCATTGCCCTGCTCTTTGCAATCCAGGCGCTAAAGCCTTCGCCATTCTGTCTTTTGGACGAGATCGAGGCGGCTTTAGACGATTCGAACGTGACGAGGTTTGCCAGCTATCTTAAAAAGCTGACAATGAATACCCAGTTTATTGTCATTACCCACCGCCGCGGAACGATGACGGCGGCGGACCGTCTCTATGGGATCACGATGCAGGAAAAGGGGGTATCGACCCTCGTGTCTGTGAATCTGATCGAGGACGATCTGGACGAGTAGGAAGGAGTATGGTATGGAGGAAGAGGTAAAGAAGAAAAAAGGCTTTTTCAGCCGGCTGGTGGAGGGGCTGACCAAGACGAGGGACAACATCGTATCCGGCATAGATGCAGTATTTTCCGGCTTTTCAAAGATTGACGATGAATTTTACGAGGAGCTGGAGGAAATCCTGATCATGGGAGATCTGGGCGTTCGCGCCACGGAAAATATACTGGAGGAGCTGCGGGCGAAGGTAAAGGAACAGCACATTAAGGAGCCCGCAGACTGTAAGCAGCTTTTGATCGACAGCATCAAGGAGCAGATGCAGGTGGGAGAGACGGCCTACCGCTTCGAGGAGGAGCGGGCGGTCGTGCTGGTGATCGGCGTAAACGGCGTGGGAAAGACCACGACTACCGGAAAGCTGGCAGGAAAGCTGTGCCAGCAGGGAAAACGGGTGGTCATTGCGGGGGCGGATACCTTCCGGGCGGCCGCAGGCGATCAGCTGAAGGAATGGGCGAAGCGTGCAGACGTGGATATGATTGGCGGAACCGAGGGGGCGGATCCCGGCTCCGTAGTCTACGATGCAGTGGCGGCGGCAAAAGCGAGGAACGCCGACGTTCTTCTCGTGGACACCGCAGGACGGCTCCACAATAAAAAGAACCTGATGAACGAGCTGGGGAAAATCAATAGGATTTTGGAGAGGGAATACCCGGAGGCCTACAGGGAGACTCTCGTGGTTTTGGATGCGACCACCGGACAGAATGCGCTGGTGCAGGCGAAGGAATTTTCCGATGTGGCCAGTATTTCCGGTATCGTTCTGACAAAGATGGACGGTACGGCCAAGGGAGGAATCGCGGTAGCCATTCAGTCGGAGCTCGGCGTGCCGGTAAAGTATATCGGTGTGGGAGAGACGATCGACGATCTGCAGAAGTTTGACCCAAACGAGTTTGTAGATGCATTGTTTAGTAAGGAAGGATAGAAGAGATGTTGACACTTGACAGATTTGAGGAAGCAAGCGAGAAGGTGCGGGAGGTTACGCTGGAGACAAAGCTGGTATTCAGCGATTTTCTGAGTGCGCAGACGGGCAACAAGGTGTACTTAAAGCCGGAGAATATGCAGTTTACCGGAGCGTACAAGGTGCGGGGCGCTTATTATAAGATCAGCACACTGACAGAGGAGGAGCGCAGGCGGGGACTCATCACCGCATCTGCGGGCAACCACGCGCAGGGCGTGGCCTACGCGGCAAAGTGCTACGGCTGCAAGGCAGTGATCGTGATGCCCAACACCACGCCCTTAATCAAGGTGAACCGGACGAAGAGCTACGGCGCGGAGGTGGTGCTCCACGGGGATGTGTATGATGAGGCATGCGCCAAGGCAATGGAGCTGGCGGAGAAGGAGGGCTATACCTTTATTCATCCCTTTGACGATCTGGCGGTGGCCACCGGGCAGGGAACGATTGCCATGGAGATTTTTAAGGAGCTGCCGCTGGTGGAATATATTTTAGTGCCCATCGGCGGGGGCGGGCTGGCAACCGGCGTCTCCACCCTGGCAAAACTCCTCAATCCAAAAATCCGGGTAATCGGCGTGGAACCGGCGGGGGCAAACTGTATGCAGGCGTCCTTTGCGGCGGGGAAGGTGACGACGCTTCCCAATGTGAACACCATCGCAGACGGCACCGCAGTCAAGACTCCGGGGAGCAGTATTTTCCCCTATATCCAGAAGAATCTGGACGATATTCTCACAGTCACGGACGATGAGCTGATTGTGAGTTTTCTGGATATGGTGGAAAACCACAAGATGATCGTAGAGAATTCCGGGCTTCTCACGGTGGCGGCATTAAAGCATTTGGACGTCTCTGACAAGCGCGTGGTGGCGATACTGAGCGGCGGCAACATGGACGTGATCACCATGTCCTCTGTCGTGCAGCAGGGGCTTATTTTCAGGGATCGCATCTTTACGGTATCGGTGCTGCTTCCCGACAGGCCGGGAGAGCTGGCGAAGGTTTCGGAGACCCTTGCAGAAAAGCAGGGCAATGTTATCAAGCTGGAGCACAACCAGTTCGTGACCACCAACCGGAACGCGGCGGTGGAGCTTCGGATTACCCTGGAGTGTTTTGGAACGGAGCACAAAAAGCAGATTCTAAAGGCGCTGGAGCAGGCCGGGTATAAGCCGAAGACCGTGCGCACCGTAATCTAGGAGCCAGAGGGGAAGAGTATGGATTACAATATCAACTTTCCGCATCTGCACATTTATCTGGAGCATGTGGGAAAAAACATTCTAATCGGCGATTTTTCCATTGCCTATTACGGGATTGTCATTGCAGTCGGTATGATGGCGGGGATCGGCATTGCGGCATGGATGGCGAAGCGGACGGGGCAGAATCCCGACGTCTACTTTGATCTGGCAGTGTATGCAATCTTGTTTGCGCTTGTGGGAGCGAGACTGTATTATGTGGCCTTCCGCTGGGATTTGTACAAAAACGACCTCGTCAGTATTCTAAAGGTGCGGGAGGGGGGACTTGCCATTTATGGCGGCGTGATCGCCGCGGTGCTTACTATATTTGTTTTCTCAAGAGTGAAGAAGCTCTCCTTTGGCCTGCTTCTGGACACGGCGGTGCTCGGGCTGATTTTAGGCCAGGTCATCGGCCGCTGGGGGAATTTTTTCAACCGGGAGGCATTTGGCGACTACACGGACAATCTCCTTGCCATGCAGCTTCCCCTCTCGGCGGTCAGGAGCTCGGAGGTGACAGATGCCATGCTGTCGAATGCCCTTGTTGTGGACGGCGCAGAGTACATTCAGGTGCACCCCACCTTTCTGTATGAATCCCTCTGGAACCTTGTGCTTCTCTTTCTCCTGATTTTCTACACGAAGCATAAGCGTTTTGACGGGGAGGTTTTCCTTTTCTATCTGCTGGGATACGGCATAGGCCGCTTCTGGATTGAGTCGCTGCGCACAGACCAGCTTCTTCTCCCGTTCATCGGCTATCCGGTCTCCAGGGCTCTCTCGGCGCTCCTTGCCGTATCGGCTGCAGTCTGGCTGATTGTCTGGCGGCTGCGCCAGCGGAAAAAGGCAGGGGAGAATGGTAATGAATGAACCGGCTGGAGTATTAAAAATTGAAGTTGTGCGACTTTTGCAGAAATAAGATTGTTGACGATGCGTGCCATGCGTATTACAATGTACTCAAATCTTGGAGAGGGAGAGCTGCCATGAATAAGCAGGGGTGTATGAGTGAGGTTTAGAGAAATTGAGATTATAATATTAAAAGATGGCTGGTATCAAGTAAAGCAAAAGGGCTCGCACCATCAATTATTCAGATGCACTTAACTATGCAATTGCAGCTCCTGATGGTTCTCTGGTATATCCAGGTGGACTTTTAGAAAAGCAGGAACATTGGAATTGGAGATGGTCCGCTTCAAAAGTTGAATGGGGAATTAAAAATGGCTTTATTGTTATGAAGAAGAGTGACGCCAGTTGGTCGATTTACTTCAAGCAATATGAGAAAGTGGATAATGAAAACAGACCCATTCAACGCTCATTGCCCTTTCAAAATTTGCTTAATATAGAAGGGGCAAACTCTGCAAGAGGTACAAGAGAGGTCATGGACATTTTTGGTGGGAAATATTTTGATTATCCGAAACCTTTATCCTTGATTTTGCATTTGATGCGTATAAATGGAACCCCCGAATGTACTATTCTTGATTTCTTTTCAGGATCTGCTACAACAGCCCATGCTGTGTTAAAACTTAATGCAGAAGACGGAGGGCATCGTAAATTTATAATGGTTCAACTGCCAGAACTTTGTGATGAATTATCGGAAGCATATAATACTGGTTATAAAAATATCTGCGAAATTGGCAAAGAACGAATTCGCCGAGCTGGTGATAAAATCAAAGCAGAGAATCTGCCTGCAACAAAAGATCTTGACATTGGTTTCCGCGTATTCAAATTGGCGGATTCCAACATGAAAGATGTTTACTACAACCCAGATGAATACAGCCAAAATCTTTTAGATGTTCTTGAATCCAATATAAAAGAAGACCGTACAGATTTAGACTTGCTCTTTGGCTGCTTACTGGAATGGGGAATTCCACTCTCCTTGCCTTATTCTTCTGAGAATATCGAAGGGTATACGGTGCATAATTATAATGATGGGGATTTGATTGCCTGTTTTGATGAGTCCATACCAGATTCTGTTATAAAAGCAATCGCAAGAATGCGGCCGCTTCGTGCAGTATTCAGAGATTCCAGTTTTGCAAGCAGTCCTTCCAAAATTAATGTGGGAGAAATTTTCAAGATGCTGGCACCGGATACCAGGGTAAAAGTGCTTTGAGACTTAGAAAGAATCATGTCCAGTATTCAGGAGAGGAAGCATGGTATATGTTAGAAAAGAAGAGTGAGAATGAAATCAATGCCATTACAGCAGAAATAGTGGAAGAAACAAGGAAGCTGCTGAAAGGAAATATCTATAAGATTCTGTTATATGGCTCCTATGCCAGAGGGGATTTTGACAGCGAATCCGACATTGATGTCATGATCATTATGAATTGCGACAAGAAAGAAGTCTGTAGCTACAGAAGACAGATTAGCAGAATTGCCAATCGAATTGGTTTAGAGAATGATATAGAAGTATCGTTGCTTCTACGTGACAGGAATACCTTTGAGCAAGGGAAAGATGTTTTGCCGTTTTATAAAAATA
>JAMPHB010000002.1:161272-226291 GCA_023663685.1 Blautia sp. | reverse complement strand
TAAAATGGCTGGCGGCGGGATGTAATGCTTTAAAAAATGGGGAAACTCAAATTTTCTTTGAGGATTCTCAAAAAAGCCAAATTCAACTTTGTGTCCTGCAGATGTATAACCTTCCAGTTTCCCTTCTGTATTTAAATGGGATTTTAATGCATTGCTTTGATAGACAACTCCCATAGTGAGGATTTCCAACATATCTCCGACTTTTCGGCCAATTTGATGACCCATAAGGTTATAATTGGCTATACACTTATATAAGTTAGTAATGTATGTAAAATCACGTAATTCATTGTTTATATTTACTATCATTAGTATTTCCCCCTTGATTTTGATTGAAAGTTCTTGTTTTTAATTGTATAATCATACTCATCAATTATAAACCGTATATATGCGGTATTTTGGCAGGAGGCAGAAATGGACATAGGGGATGCATTAAAATACTATAGAAGGAATGCAAGAATGACACAAGCAAAGGTGGCAGAGCAAGCTGGAGTGAACGAAAAATATTATGGACAAATTGAGAGAGGAGAATCAAGTCCTACGATTGACAGGCTAGAGTTGATATGTTTTTCGTTAGGTATTAGCATACAACAATTAGTTGGCTATGTACCTCTTAAAGATATTGTGGTAGAAAGTCAACAGCCTAAATCTGGGATAAATAAAGTAGCACATGCATATTGTAATTGCTGTGGTACAGAGTTTTCAATAAATAATGAAATGATAATATGTCCTCAATGTGGATGTGAATATTCAGAATACAATGAGTATATTGAAGTCTACGAAAATTAGCTGATAGGGGGATAGGGAATCTATGCAGTAAGTTGAAAATTTCTAAAAATTTGAGTTTATAGAGAATACCCTGACCAGTATATATCCATAAAATGACGGAGCTATCCCTGCACACCGGGCTTACAGGCGGTCATGTATGCCTTGTTTCATGCATATTCACAATATCTTCATTTTCGACATATCATGTAGTAGGCGCGGATGCGCTGAAAAAAGGATAGTTTGTCGGGAGGCTTGTTGTGGAACCATTGGAAATAGTAAAAGCTGTGCTGCCGGCGGTCGGGATTATCATACTTGTTCTGCTGGCTTTTGCGGCGTACAGACATAGGAAAAAATGTGTGTGTAAGGTACAGGGGATGCCGGAGTGGGAGAAGCTGGAGAAAATCAATGCCCTGGCGGAACCCTTCGGATTTTTCTATGTGAAAGACTGGGATATTTTTTCCACCAGACGCGATGCGTGGCAGAGGCAGGCAGGCTATGAGGCGCTATTTGACGCAGCTGCGCCTGCGGTGCATATGGTTATGGATATATGGCCGGTCTATTTCGACTATGAGGGGCGAACCTGGCTTATTGAGTTCTGGAAGGGACAGTACGGAATCAATATGGGGGCGGAGGTGGGAGTGTACCATGCCGACCGTATCCTCGTGCCCCGCGAATATCCCTACGCACATTTTGACGCGGCCTCTGACGATGAGCTGCCCCTCATCAAGAGCAGGCTTATGCGGGAGGGAGAGACAATCTACGCCTATGAGGCGAGGCACTGGTGGCTGACGGGATTTTCCATGGGGCGGTTTTCAAAGCCCGGACAGCTTGTGCTCTATACCACCATCGCCTTTGACGATGCAGCGATGGCGGAGGCCTTTTGCGCGGGCTTAAAGGGTGCGGCAGATGCATACGAGCACTGTGGAAACCGCGTGTATGTGCGAATGGAAAATGGTGCAGGTATCCTGCGGGGAAAAATACACCGGAGCTGGGCGCAGATGTGGAACCGTTTCTGGGTGCGTCTGTTTTGCTTTGCGAGCCGGCCTTTCACAAAGACAGTGGACAGACTGCTGTTTTTCTATGAGCTGCTTCCGGGATGCCTGCGGCGGCTGTTTGGCGCGGATAAGAAGCATTTGAGAAAAAGAAAGAAAAGGAAGTGCCGCTTATGAGCTGTAAGGCAAGAGTAGAGCGGGCACTGGCGGGGGCCGTAAGGCTCCCGCTGAATGCAAAAAGCCGTTATGTGCTTTTTAGCGACTGTCACCGGGGTGAGGGTACGGGCAACGACAATTTTTTAAAAAACCACCATCTGTATCTGGCTGCGCTTGCCTATTATCTGCGGAAGAACTTTTTCTATATTGAGCTGGGAGACGGGGAGGAGCTGTGGGAGAACCGCTGTCTGCAGCGAATCATGCGTTATCACGAGAGAGTGTACGAGCTGTTGGAATGCTATAGGCTGAGGGGCAGGTTTGTAAAGATATACGGAAACCATGACATGGCGCTGCGGTCGGTGCTGCCGCCTGCCGTCATTCTTGAAAATGAAGAGGGCGGATCTGATATCTATATGCTTCACGGGCATCAGGCGGATTTTTTCAATTCCGTGTGCTGGCGCCTGTCCCGGTTTTTGGTGCGCTATGTCTGGAAACCGCTGGAGAGCACCGGGGTGAACGATCCGACCAGCGCCGCCCGCAATTACAAAAAGGTAGAACGCTATGAGAGGTGTCTGAAAAACTGGACGGTTGAGAAAGGCGCCTATCTGGTAGCGGGACATTCCCACAGGCCGCGGCTGCCGGAGCCGGGGGAGGGCTATATGAATACCGGAAGCTGCGTGCATCCATCCGGCATCACCTGCATTGAGATTTCGAATATGCAGGCAACTCTTGTGCGCTGGTCCATGGGAGCGGCTGTGTCTGGGGGAGATGCCATGCCGTTATATGTCACGCGGGAGGTGCTCGCCGGGCCGATGGATCTGTAGATGGAGTAAAAGGATATCAATTTCCGGAATTGCGAATGGCCGCATGTGCGCAAGGTTTCCAAAGCTGTCTTTGCGATGGGAAATTGGATTTTCTTAATTTTCTGTATGGCATCAGCGATTGCAGGACACGGACGTCCCGTAAAGCCCGCACTGAGCCACGACGGCGAATTGCGGGCGGTCACGTCAGGAGAGATATCCTTTACAGAACGTTTAGAAAATCCATTTATCGGAGCCGACAGCATGGAACCTTGCGCACATGCGGCCATTCGCAATTCCAGAAATTGATTTCCATGTCCAAAACGGATTTTCCGGTGGCATAATAGTCTGCATTGTGGTATAATTGCTGGGTTCCTTATGCGTGAAGCCGGAGTCTGTGGAGGTGTGAATTATGAAGAAGATCAATATGAGCCTGGTAACAGCAGTGATATGGATTTGCATTGCCTGCCTGTGTTTCGTTATGAACAAAACATTGGCGGGGATTGTATGGCTGGCAGTAGGAGTGGTGAATCTGATTTTTGCCGTATGCATCATGCAGCTCAATAAAAAGGCGGAGGCGGTAAGTGAGAGGTTAGAGAAAACAGTAAATCCGGAGGGAAAAGAAAAAGAAAATTATCCGCATCCGCTGGCAGCCGAAACCATAGAGCTTTCAAAAGAAGTACATACAATTTCTGATGAATATGATGCAGGTTACGGATATGTTGTAAATAAAGCATTTAAACCGGCAAAATCCCATGCGGCAGAGGTAGAGCTTTTATCTGTCTATGCACCGGAGGAGGATTACGGGCAGGAGGGAGCGGTTCCTTATATTGCGGTACAGACGGACGATGAAGTCTACTGTGCGGTAGAAGAATACCAGGAAAGAAAGACATTTGAGGGGGCTGTCAGCATTGAGCCGCTGGAGGGAAGATTCTTATTCAGGGCAAAGAGAGATTATTACGGCGACAGAATGTATTTCTATGGATTTGAGCCCGGAGGTGAGGCGTATTGGGATAAGGGGGGATTGTGCTTAGTCTACCCCAAAAAATATATTGGAACAGAGGAAGAGGAAAAACTGATGCGTGTTCTCGATGAGGCGGCAGGCTCTTTAAATATCCCCAGCTTTGGAGGATAATAAGTGAAGACAAAAAAGCACACTGTGAGGAAAATCACAGAGATTACCAGAAGCCTCTTACGGATAGGCGAAAAGCGGGAGCCGCTCAGACGGTATGCGGTAAAAAAGGCGAGGAACACACTGATCACGAAGGTGGCGATATCCAGCGCCGTATAGTCCTTCCCGAGAATCCCCCGGTAGCTGTAAAAAATCACCGGAATTGCAAAGGAGCCCGCCAGCAGGCCGCCGGACAGTGCAGGGAGAATATTGGGAAAGCTGCTTCGCAGCATTCCCGCCATATAAAGAGAGTAGACAAGCATCGGGAAAAACAAAAGCTTTATATGCTCCCATGTGGACTCGCCCACGGGAAAAAACAGACCGGCAAAGGCATTGTTTCCGGTCCATTCATAGACAAAATGTGAAATTGTTCCGGCAATAATTACGAAAATAATGCCAGTGATGGTATATCGCTTTAAAGGGTTCATAATGTGAGTATATGAACTTTTGAAAAAAATATGTATTGCACCGGATATCGTACATGCCATATGCAAAAATGAAACAAAAAACGAAGGGAGAACGCGTATGCTGAGACCAAAAATAGGGCTGGACTGGGACGACGTCACAGCGCCATTTAACAGCCTTGCCATCGCGATGGCGAACGAGAGATATGAGTATGACCCGCCCCTTATGCTGGAGGAGATCGACTCATGGGCCAACACGGGCCGAACCTCGGTGATCCGGGAATTTTACGGGAGCGAGGAGCTCTATCAGCGCCAGAAGGTGCCGGAGCGCAACAAGAAGGCAGTTCGGAAGCTCATGGATATAGCGGATGTGTATTTTATTACCGCCGTATATCCGCAGTTTATGGGGATACGGGCAAGGCAGATTTTAGAGGCCTTTCCGGAGTTTCCCCCGGAGAACATTATACTGGGTAATGCCAAAAATCTGGTGCAGTTTGATATTACACTGGACGATGCGATTCACAACGTGCTGGAGACGCCTGCCACCTATCCGGTGCTTATGCGTAAGCCGTGGAACTGGAAAATGACCGGGCTTTTATCCGTCAATACCCTGACGGAATTCTATTCCATGGTAAAGCAGATTATTCACGCCTCCCAGTCAAAGGGAGGAAGGATTACCATCCCTTCTGTGCTGGCGCTGGTGGGACCCTCCGGCTCTGGCAAGACGGGCATTGCGGACAGGCTCTGCGGGGACAGCCGTTTTGTGAATCCCAAGACCTACTGTACGAAAGAGAGCAGCAAGCACCGCTATCTGACGGAGGAGGAATTTGCACAGCAGAATTTTTTTGAAAAAACCATGTATGCCGGAGTGAAATACGGAACAAAAAAGGAGGACATTCAGGCGGTTCTCGACGCCGGACAGTTTCCGGTGATGCCTCTGGATATGTGCGGGGCAATCGCCATGAAGAGACATTTTCCCACAGCCATCATCTATGTGGCGCGGGATAAGGAGTGCCTGATCCGCGAGATCATAGAGGAGGAGTTTCCGGTAGAGGAAAAGACCCTGCGGATTCTCTCGATTGACGCGGAGAAGCGGAACAGGGAAATCTGTGATTATGTGGCGGACAATACCGATGGAATGGGCGCGGAAAAAATCATGCAGATGATTTACCAGGGATAGGGTTATAAGAAAAAGTTATAGCTGGATATAGGAAAGTGGAATTAACACTTTTCCTACAGAAATGCTATGATACAGACAGATCAGGGAAGAGCGGCACAGCCTTCCAAATTATTGATGAAAAGGAGAATCGAAAAATGGGCAAAAAGCATTATGCAGACAGAGATTTAAAATTTGAGACCTTACAGCTCCATGTGGGGCAGGAGAGCGCAGATCCGGTGACGGATGCAAGAGCGGTTCCCATCTATCTGACTTCCTCCTATGTGTTTCACAACAGTGAGCACGCGGCAGACCGCTTCGGCCTGCGGGATGCAGGAAATATTTACGGCCGTCTGACCAATCCGACGCAGGGAACATTTGAGGCGAGGATCGCGGCATTAGAGGGCGGTGTGGCGGCTCTTGCGGTGGGTTCCGGCGCTGCGGCCTTAACCTACGCTTTACAGACGGTGGCTCATGCGGGAGACCATATTGTGGCGGCGAAAAACATTTACGGCGGAACCTACAATCTGCTGGCGCACACGCTGCCGGATTACGGTATCACGGCTGACTTTGTCGACCCCTTTGACTATGACGGCATCGAGGCGGCCATCAGGGAAAACACCAAGGCGATTGAGATTGAGACGCTGGGCAATCCCAATTCCGAGGTCGTGGATATCGAGAGGATTGCGGCGATCGCCCACGCCCACAAAATTCCCCTGATTGTGGACAACACCTTTGCCACGCCCTATCTGGTACGCCCCATTGCCTATGGCGCGGATGTGGTGGTGCACTCCGCCACAAAGTTTATCGGCGGACACGGTACCGCCATCGGCGGCGTGATCGTGGATGCGGGCACCTTTGACTGGGAGGCAAGCGGCAAGTTCCCGTGGCTCGTGGAGCCCAACGTATCCTATCACGGGGTAAGTTTTGCGAGAGATACGGCTCCGGCCGCCTTTGCCACCTATATCCGGGCGATTCTCCTGCGTGATATGGGAGCGACCCTCTCCCCGGTACATGCGTTCATTTTCCTGCAGGGCTTAGAGACGCTGTCCCTGCGCGTGGAGCGGCATGTGGAAAACGCCTTAAAGGTAGTACAGTATCTGCATAAGCATCCCCTTGTGGAGCGGGTGAACCATCCGTCGGTTTCCACTGATCCCGCCCAGCAGGCGCTTTATGAGAAATATTTCCCGAAGGGCGGCGGCTCAATCTTCACCTTTGAGATTAAGGGAGATGCAAAGAAGGCGCAGGAATTCATCGACAATCTGGAGCTTTTCTCACTCCTTGCAAACGTGGCGGACGTGAAGTCGCTGGCAATCCATCCGGCGTCAACCACCCATTCGGAGTGCAACGAGGCGGAGCTTCTGGATCAGGGTATACGCCCGAACACTATCCGCCTCTCCATCGGCACCGAGAATATTGACGATATCCTTGAGGATCTTGCGGAGGCATTTGCCGCGCTCGGGTAGAACCTCACTGGCGTTTTTGCCTGAAAGCGTGTGAAAGTATAAAGTATTAGCCTCTCGTATCCGATATACATATGGGGTATATTACTCTCAAAAATAAACGGATTTATGCAAAAACGCAGGGAGGCGGAGGTAGTATGCAGATACGGTTGAATACTTACACAGAGAGCTTTCGGGCAGGGATTCCCAAAATTTCTATCGTGACAAAGAATGGAAATCTGCCGCGGGAGAATGCGGGGGATAAAGAGTTAAAGGCGGCGGCGAGCGTTTTCATTTCCCGGAAGGGAAGGGATAAGCTTGCGCAGTCCCTGAAACAGCCGGAGGAAGAGCAGAGCCTGATCAGGGAAAAGCTGAGGAGTGCGTCCGGTGCGGACGCGGAGGACAGTTATCTGGAAAGGCTGCAGGGAGTGAAAGAAAAGCTCACATCCATTGCCACCGCAAAAGACCCGCAGCCGAGCAGGGAAGATATTGAAAAGATGCAGCGGGCGCAGGCGGATATGCGGCGCATGAAGCAGTTTCAGGAAGAGACGGAGCAGCAGAAGGAGCGGGAGCTTAGGGAGGCAAAGGCGCAGGACAACAAATGGCGTTCCGAGGTGGACAGGGACAAGGGCGATTTGCTTGTCATGCTGGAAAGCTTTGAGGAAAGTGAGAAAAAGCAGGAGGAGCGCGAAGGGAAAAAATCGCAGGAGGAGGCTTCCGGCGATAAGCCGGTCCATGAGCCGCAAAAGCTGGGGACTGTCCTTACCGGCTACGCTTCCCGGCTCACGGGTGCAGCGATGGGCAGAGAGGAGCTGCTGCATACAGATATTCAGAACGTCGAGGATGAGGGCGTATACAGACTGAAAAAAGCCAAAGAGGAATACCAGAGCTTTATGCAGGAGTATGACGTCATAAGCCGGGCAATTGCGGAGGAAGATCTCACGGAGGAGCAGAAGAGCTCCCTGGTATCCGCCTATGAGGAAAAGGCGCGCGGCGGAAATTTTAGACCGGGCGGCTATGAGGAGATAGAAAAGAACCGGAAAAGAGGGCTGGCGGAAAGACAGTTCGCGCGGGACTTAAGGAGAGAGGCGCGCGGAGTGATCGTTATGCCTGCCATGCAGAAAATCAAAGGAGAGCTGGAGGATGCGGCGTCGGATACTGTCTTAAACGACGAGGCCGTACAGCAGCTGGATCAGGCTTCCGCGGATCTGCAGGAGAGGGTGCAGGAGAAGCTGGACGAGAGAAATGATATTGCCGGAGGCGATGCAGACGCGGCAGAGAAAGCAAAGGAAGAGGAAGCTGCGGCGGAAGCTGAACGGGAAGAGGCGGCAAAGGAAGAAGAAGCTGCGGCAGAAGCCGAAAAGGAAGCCGTGTATTCAGAAAAAAACAGCCAGATACATTGAATTTGACGGGAAATGAGTATAGAATAAACATAGGTTTACATATTATTTTATCTATCATTAAGGAGAGGTTCAATTATGAGTACGTTTGGCTTTGGTCAGTTGATTGACATTCTGAAAAAGAGTCCGAAGAAGATCGTGTTTACAGAGGGCGAAGACCCCAGGATTCTTGAGGCGGCATCCCGTCTGCTTGCCAGCAACTTTCTGCATCCGATTCTGGTGGGAGATGAGGAGAGAATCTACGCAGCGGCGGAGGAGAGCGGCTTTAATATCCGGGGAGCGGAGATTGCCGGACCGAATAACTTTGACCGTATGGATGAGATGATCGAGATGTTCTGCGAGCTCAGAAAGAGTAAGGGAGTGACCCCGGAGCAGGCGAGAGGGCTTCTTTACCAGTATAATTATTTTGGAACAATGCTTGTGAAGATGGGTGTGGCGGACGCCCTGCTGGGAGGCGCGACCTACTCCACAGCGGACACGGTTCGTCCGGCGCTGCAGCTGATTAAGACGAAGCCGGGGAATACGATCGTTTCCTCCTGCTTCATTCTGGTGCGTCCCTCCGCGACTGGTGAGAATGAAGTGCTGACCATGAGCGACTGTGCGATCAATATTCATCCCACGGAGGATGAGCTGGTGGAGATCTGCGGGGAGGCGGCGGCGTGCGCGAAGATATTCGGCGTAGACCCGAAGGTCGCATTTTTGAGCTATTCCACCTTTGGCTCCGGAAAGGGAGAGGACGTGGATAAGATGCGCAATGCGGCGGCCAAGGCGCGAAAGAAGTATCCTGATCTGCCGATTGAGGGTGAGCTGCAGTTTGATGCGGCGGTGTCGCCCCGTGTGGCGCGGACAAAGTGCCCGGATTCCGAGGTGGCAGGACATACGAATACATTCATTTTCCCGGATCTCAGCGCGGGCAATATCGGCTACAAGATTGCGCAGCGTCTCGGCCATTTCGATGCCTATGGCCCGATTCTTCTGGGACTGAATGCGCCGATCAATGATCTTTCCCGCGGCTGTAACGCCTCGGAGGTATACTCCATGGCAATTATTACGGCTGCGCTGGCATAATTTTTCGTTTTTGCTCCATAATTATCATATGCGGGACACAGGTTTACTGTGTCCTGCTTTTCTCGCTTAAAGAAATAAGCGGATTGAAAAATTTTTTGCAGGAGGATTCTACCATGCGCGTAGGAATGGGATATGATGTTCATAGACTGACAGAGGGGCGCAGACTGATTCTCGGTGGTGTGGAGGTTCCGCATATGCTTGGACTTCTGGGACATTCGGATGCGGACGTGCTGGTTCATGCCATCATGGATGCGCTTCTGGGAGCGGCGGCGCTTGGGGATATCGGGAAGCATTTCCCCGACACCGATCCCGCATATGAGGGTATTTCCAGCATCCGGCTTTTGGAGCGCGTGCGCGATTTGATTGCGGAGGCGGGGTATGTGGTGGAGAATGTGGATGCGACCATAATTGCCCAGAAGCCGAAGCTGCGTCCTTATATGGAAGCCATGGAAAAAAATATTGCAGAGGCGCTGGGAATTGCGGAAGACCAGATCAATCTCAAAGCGACTACAGAGGAGGGGCTTGGTTTTTCCGGCCGCGAGGAGGGGATTGCGGCGCAGGCCGTCTGCGCGCTGTCGGGACTCTACGAGGCCAGCGTTCCCGTAGGGCCGGGTGCCTGCGAGGGCTGTCAGGGCTGTCATAAGCAGGCATGAAAATGCGTGACAGAAGAGACAAAGATGCATATAATGATACCAGATAAAAGACACGGGGAGAAAGCTATGTCCAGCATGATAGAGGAGCACATAGGCGATATTGTAGACGCGATTATCACGGACTACAAAAAGGGGCGCGTCATTGACCGGGCGGATATTTATAACCAGCCGGACAAGACAGAGATTATCAATATCTTAAAGAACCTGCTCAGCATTGTCTATCCGGGATTTTTCCGGGATAAGACCTACAAGATCTACAATATGGAGCACACGGTTTCCACTTTAATCGAGGACGTGATGTTTCATCTGAACAAGCAGATTATGGTGGTGATGCGCCATATGGGGCGTTTTGAGGGAGAGGAGGAGGCGCTTGCGGAATTTGCCGAGGCGACTTCGGTGGCGTTTTTGCAGAAGCTTCCGAAGGTGCGGGAGTATCTGGACACGGATCTGGAGGCGGCCTACGAGGGAGATCCCGCGGCGAAGAGCCGAGATGAGATTATCTACGCCTATCCGGGGCTTTATGCGATTACTATATTCAGGCTGGCGCATGAGCTGTTTCTGCTGGACGTTCCGCTGATTCCCCGCATGATGACAGAGTATGCCCACAATAAGACGGGCATTGACATTCACCCCGGCGCGACCATCGACAAATATTTTTTTATTGACCATGGCACGGGCATCGTGGTGGGAGAGACCACGGAAATCGGCAGGCATGTGAAGCTTTACCAGGGCGTGACACTGGGCGCGCTGTCCACCAGGGGCGGGCAGGATCTGCGGGAGAAAAAGCGGCATCCGACCATTGGGGATAATGTGACGATTTACTCCGGCGCCTCTATTTTGGGGGGCAATACGGTGATTGAGGAGGGGGTCGTGATCGGCGGCAATGCGTTTATCACCAGCTCTATTAAGAAGGGAACCAAGGTGAGTGTTAAGAGTCAGGAGCTCATCTATCGGAGCGAGGACGAGACTTTGCAGCGCAGCGACCTCGATGAATCCTGGTTTTACATCATATAGGAAGGAAGGCACAATGGAGAACAGATTTCAATTTTACAATACACTGACGCGGGAGGTGGAGACGGTCATTCCGAGAGAAGAGGGGAAGATTTCCATGTATACCTGCGGGCCGACCGTCTACCATTTTGCGCATGTCGGTAATCTGAGAAGCTATATTATGGAGGATGTGCTGGAGAAGTCCCTGCGCTATGTGGGCTATGACGTGAAGCGCGTGATGAATATCACGGACGTGGGGCATCTCTCCTCCGATGCGGACACGGGCGAGGATAAGATGCTAAAGGGTGCCAGGCGGGAGCACAAGACGGTCATGGAGGTGGCGGGATTTTACACGGACGCCTTTTTTGACGACTGCAAAAAGCTCAATATCAAGCGTCCCGACGTGGTAGAGCCTGCGACAAACTGTATCCCGGAGTTCATACATATGGTGTCGGTTCTTTTGGAGAAGGGCTACGCCTATGTGGCGAACGGCAATGTGTATTTTGACACCAGTAAGCTGACGGATTACTTTGTGTTTTCCTCCGCGGTGGAGAAGGAAAAGCTGCAGGTCGGCGTGCGCGATGATGTGGAGGAGGACGTCCATAAGCGGAATAAGAACGATTTTGTTCTCTGGTTTACAAAGTCAAAGTTTGAGGATCAGGCCTTAAAATGGGAGAGTCCCTGGGGGCTGGGCTATCCGGGCTGGCATATCGAGTGCTCCTGCATCAGCATGAAGCATCTGGGGGAGTACATGGATATTCACTGCGGCGGCGTGGACAATATCTTTCCCCATCACACCAACGAGATCGCCCAGTCCGAGTCGTATCTCGGCCATAAATGGTGCAATTACTGGTTCCATGTGAATCATCTGAACGACCAGACCGGAAAGATGAGCAAGTCCAGGGGGGATTTTCTGACCCTGTCCTTACTGGAGAAAAAGGGCTATGATCCGCTGGCTTACCGGCTGTTCTGCCTCCAGTCCCACTATCGGAAGCCTCTCGTTTTTTCCTATGAGAATCTGGACAATGTGGAGAGTGCATACGAGAAGCTGGTGAAAAAAATTGCCGGACTGAAAGCGGAGGGAGAGCTGCAGGAAGAGCCCTTCGCCGCGTATAGGGCAAAATTTGTGGATGCCCTTTGTGACGATTTGAACACTTCTATGGCAATCACGGTTGTCTATGATGTGGTAAAAGCCGATATGAATGATAAGACGAAGCTCGCGCTGCTTGCCGATTTTGATAAGGTTTTGTCGTTAGATCTGACAACCGCGGGAGCAGGGCTTACAAAAACAGCAGGGACAGATGAGGAGCTTACCGCCTTTATCGAGGCAAAACTTGCGGAGCGCAGGGAAGCCAAAAAGGCGAAAGATTTTGCCAGGGCAGACGAGATCCGGGAGGAGCTTTTGCAGCGAGGCGTGAGTATCAAAGATACGAGAGAGGGGACGATTTGGGAGCTGGTATGATGGGGCAGGGAATCAACGCTTATATCATGGAACAGTTTGGCATAGAGGCTGTGGATATCCGCAGCTACTCGCCTCTGACCCTCGCCTATATCGGAGACGAGGTTTTTGACCTTGTGATCCGCTCCGTGGTGGTGGGACGGGGAAATACAAGACCCAATAAGCTGCACCAGCGAACCAGCCGGATTGTGCGGGCGGGGACGCAGGCACAGATCGCTGAATTTTTGCTGCCGGAGCTTACCGGGGAGGAGGCGGATATCTACCGCAGGGGGCGCAATGCGAATTCCCCCACCATGGCGAAGAATGCCACGGTCGCGGATTACCGCAAGGCCACCGGTCTGGAAGCGCTGGTGGGGTATCTGTACCTGACCGACCGGTTTGAGAGGGTTCTGGAGCTTATCAGAAAGGCGGTATCCGGACTTGGGCTTAAGCTGTAGCAGAGAGGAATGCATATGGAGTACACAGTAAGCAGGATCGAGGGGCGCAATGCTGTGCTTGAGGCCTTTCACGCCGGAAGGACGATCGACAAACTATATATACAGAGCGGCTGTAAGGATGGCCCGGTGAACTCGATTCTCCGGGAGGCAAAAAAGCATGACTGTATCATCAGCTATGTAGAGAAGGAGCGTCTGGAACAGATGTCGGAGACCGGGAAGCATCAGGGGGTGATCGCTGTCAGCGCGGCCTACAGCTATGCGGAGGTGGAGGATATTCTGGAAGCGGCAAAAGCCAAGGGAGAGCCGCCCTTTGTGTTTTTTCTGGACGGAATCGAGGATCCGCACAATCTGGGGGCGATTATCCGCACCGCGAATCAGGTGGGCGCGCACGGAGTGATTATTCCCAAACACCGGGCGGTGGGACTCACGCCGACAGTGGCGAGAACCTCTGCGGGAGCCATTAACTATACGCCGGTGGCAAAGGTGACGAATTTGACGAAAACCATGCAGGAGCTCAAAAAGCAGGGCATGTGGTTTGCCTGCGCGGATATGGACGGGACGTCTATGTACGAGGTCGATCTGACCGGTCCTCTGGGACTGGTGATCGGTGCGGAGGGCGAGGGCGTGAGCCCTCTGGTCAAAAAGAGCTGCGATATGGTCGCCGCCATTCCGATGTACGGAGATATTGATTCTCTGAATGTTTCTGTGGCAGCCGGCGTGCTGGCATACGAGGCTCTTCGCCAGAGAAATGCAAAAAAATGAAAGAAAATCATGGAAAATGCCGAAAAAGGTGGACAATGAGCGAAAAGGGCGATAAGATACAGTTAGGGGAGCTTACAGATGAAGCTCTGGTGGAGCTGATCCGCCGGGGGCGTGGAGAGGTCACGGACTATCTGCTGGAGAAATATAAGCCTCTGGTTCGAAAAAAGACAAATGCCATGTATCTGATTGGCGGGGAGACAGAGGATCTGATCCAGGAGGGCATGATCGGCTTGTTTAAAGCAATCCGGGACTACAGGCAGGACAGGGACAGCAGTTTTTATCATTTTGCGGAGCTTTGTGTGAACCGCCAGCTCTATTCCGCACTGGAGGCATCCAACCGGAAAAAGCATTTTCCGCTCAATTCCTATGTATCCCTGTCCGGGACGGAGAGCGACGGAGAGGGCGAGGTATTTTTGGGGCAGACCAAAAGCCCGGAGCAGCAGGTCATCGAGCAGGAAGTCTGGTCTGATTTTAAAAAACATCTGACTGGTAATTTGAGTAAGATGGAAAATAAGGTGCTGATATTGTACTTAGAAGGGTATAATTATATACAGATTGCGGAGTTACTTCAAAAGAGTCCGAAGTCGGTTGACAATGCGCTGCAGAGGATTCGTCAGAAGATTAAGCAGATGAAATACGAATAGGGAATATGAGATACGAACAGAAAAGAAAGAGGGTGAGGGTATGGAATTTTCACGCATAGGAAAGCACACAATACGTTGTGTCATCTCTGAAGAGGAAATCTCGGATCTGGGGTACACGCTGGATGAAATTATGAGCAACGGTGAGCGCACGCAGGAGTTTATGAATCAGATTTTTGATTTGGCGGAGCAGCAGTTCGAGACAAAATTTGAGCTGGGTGTGAAGACTGTGCGGGCGGACTTTATGTCTGATCACACGCTTTCTCTGACTTTTTCAGAGCATCCGGGAGCAGAGGGCATGATGGAGCACTTAAAAGATATTGTGAACAGCCTTTTGAATGCGATTCCACAGCAGAAGTGGGAGGAAATCCAGGCTGCCAGAGACGGCGCGCAGGATGAGGAGGTGCGGGTGCTCGTTACCCTGGTATTCCCGGATATGGATACCCTGATTCGTTTTGCAAGGCAGGCAGTTTCCATGGAAGCGCCGAACGCGTTGTATAAGTACCGGAATGAGTATTATCTGATTGTAGATTTTTCCCATATGGAAGAGGACGAGGTGAGACGGCTGTCGTCCCTGACAGACGAGTATGCCTCGGATTTGCTGGTGGGAGCGGAGCGAAAGGCGTATATCGAGGAGCATGGAGAACGGATTTTAGAAAGCAGCGCCATTGAGACGCTGCGCCAGCTCTAAACAGAGCGTGAAATAGAAGATGGATCAATAAGACGGAGTTCCCGGAAGGGAATTCCGTTTTTGTATATTTTTAGATGCAAAAATGGAGATAGTCAAATACAACAAATAACCCCCCAGCAACCCGAGAATAAATTTCAGATCCCTGCGAGATTATTTATTTGCATTGTATATTGGGCTATGTATGTCCTCTGTAAAATCGGCTTCCCCAATTAACCCAGTACCTTGCGGATGGATTCCAGTACGCGGTCAGCCTGAAACGGCTTTACGATGAAATCCTTTGCGCCAGACTGGATCGCCTCGATAACCATGGACTGCTGTCCCATTGCGGAACACATCACACAGGTAGCGCCGGGATCCGCCGCTTTGATCTCCTTTAAGGCCTGAATACCATCTTTGTTTGGCATGGTGATGTCCAGAGTCACAAGATCCGGCTTCAATTCATTGTACTTGGCAACGGCTTCGTTACCGTCGGCAGCCTCACCTGCAATCTCGAAGCCACCCTTGGTTAAGATGTCCTTGAGCATCATTCGCATAAATGCTGCGTCATCAACAATCAATATCTTTGCCATTTATAAATCCTCCTGTTTTAAAATCTGTTTCACAATACTAATAGGATACAACTGAATTAACTCGCTGTCAATCAGATTTTCGACAATAAGCCGAAGAGTCACCTTAACAATGTCCGTTCCATTACAGAGCTCCTCCGGAATCTCGAAGGATTTCTTGTATTTGGAGTTGATAAGGGGGTAGCCGATATCTGTGGGTATGTTCATCAGAGAGGCCATTGAAGTCGCAATCGCTCCGCACATCTGGTTCATTGCCTCGGCAATCGCAGAGAGCGTCAGGTCATCAATCTGCAGATGCGAGGTGTCCGTGCCACTGCCCCCCATCATTAAATCGGCAATAATCAGCGCGTCCTTTACATCTAAAACCATTAAATTTGTTCCGTCCAGTCCCTTGGTGTAAGGAACCTTGACCAAAATGCGGTCATCGCGTGAGAGGGATTCCTCATTGTAGAGGATATCCACTTTAGGCGTCGAGATGTTCGTCGGGTGATTGATGATCACGCTCAGCGTCGTCGCGGCCGTTCCGGTACAGATATTGGCCACTTCCCCAATGACATCTGCCTGTTCCTGGGTTATTTTTTCCATATAGTCTCCTCCATAGTACCTATTTCCCAGCACTATTATATCAAATTTGGCGGGAGAAGGGAAGAAATTTTTTAAATTTAATTTCCCCATTGGTATCATAACACAGTTGTGGTAAAATTGGAATCATAAGTGGAACAATATTTGTGGAAAAGAGGAGAAAAATGGGAGAATTAGAATACAGTGAAGCATTAAAGCTTGGAAAAAGGGAATATAAGGCATGTGTGGTGGGCGGACGCTTCCCGTATCTGCCTGTTTTGGACGATATTTTGTCCAGGGAGGAGATACAGACCGAGCAGAATATGGGGCTCATACAGATTCCGCTGGAGTTTGTCGTGGGGACAAGCACCATGGGGCGGACATTTTCCTTTGCTGCCAATTTTATGCCGATTCTGGGTGAAAAGACAGAATTTGCCATCAAATGGGCCAATTTATCCGATGCCCAGATGAACGAGGGGATTCGCGACCCGATCAAGGCCTATGAATACCGCAACCGCTACTATGTGCTGGAGGGCAATAAGAGGGTCAGCGTTCTCAAGTATTTTAAGGCGGATTCCATCATGGCCAATGTGACCAGAAAGCTTCCGAAGTACTCGGAGGATGAGGATATCCGGCTCTACTACGAGTATGTAAAGTTTAATGCCCTTACCGGGGTCAACAATGTCGAGTTTTCCAAGCTGGGAATGGCGGAGAAACTGATCAGCCTGATGGGGGATATTCAGGAGTGGGACGATATTGTTAGACAGGATTTCACCAGCCTGATCCTGCATTTTTCAAAGGCTTACCACTTTAGGGGAGGAAAAAAGCTCCCGATCCGGGTGGGAGACGCTTTCACAGCCTTTGTCAATGTGTACGGCTACGAGGCGGTGGCAAAGATGACGGATGCAGAGCTCAATGCGAATATCATCAAGTGCTGGAATGAATTCGTGATGCTGTGCGAGAAGAAGAGTGTTGGCCTTGTCATGGATCCGAAGGAGGTGCAGAAAAAGAATCTGTTCAGCTATTTTCTGCCCGTCTCCTCAAAGAAGCTGACGGCGGCCTTCCTCTATCCGAAGTCGCCGGAGGATTCGGACTGGATTTATGCCCATGAGCTTGGGAGGAGCTATCTGGAGGAGACCTTCCCGGATCAGATTGAGACCCTCTGTGTTACGGACGTCCATGAGGACAATATCGAGACGGTGCTCACAGACGTGATGCGCCAGGGGGCGGATATCATATTTGAGATTGGCCCCCAGATGATGCCGCAGAGCCTTAAGATTGCTGTGGATCACCCGGATGTGAAGATCCTGAACTGCAGCCTGAACACGCCGCACAAGTACATCCGAACCTATTACGCCCGCATGTATGAGGCAAAATTCCTTTCAGGCATGATTGCCGGGGCACTGGCAGAAAATGACCGTATCGCCTATATCGCGGACTATCCGATTTACGGAATGATTGCAAATATCAATGCCTTTGCGCTGGGCGCGACCTTCACGAATCCGCGGGCACAGATTTATCTGGAGTGGTCTACGAAGAAGGGCTATGACAGAGACAGTTTTTTGATGGAGCATGACATACATATCGTGAGTGATCAGGATATGATTACGCCGCAGGACGCCAGCCGCCATTTTGGTCTGTACCGCTATGAGAACGGGGAGATTGAAAAGCTGGTGATGCCATTGTGGAACTGGGGTATTTTTTATGAGAAAATGATACAGAGTATTCTTGCGGGCGCCTACCAGACGGAGGAGAACGACGAGGGGAGAGCCCTAAACTACTGGTGGGGTATGTCTGCCGGGGTAATTGACCTGATCTGCTCCAAGAATGTCCCGGCCGGGGTGAAGCGTCTGGCGGAGCATTTCAAGGAAGATATCAAAAAGGGAGACGTCACGCCCTTCTACAGCGAAATACGGGCGCAGGACGGCACCATCAAGAACCAGAAGCACCAGACCATGAGCCCGGAGGATATTATGGAGATGGATTATCTGGTGGACAATGTGCAGGGGAGTATTCCGGAGATGGAGATCCTCACGGAGGCGGCCAAAACGGTGGTGCAGCTCAAAGGCGTAGAGGAGAATAAATAAGGGGACGGAGAATGAAAATATTATTTTTGGCTGACGAGGAGTCAAAGGCTTACTGGGATTTTTTCAACAAGGAGGATTTTGCGGGAATTGATCTGATTGTGTCCTGTGGGGATCTAAAGGCGGAGTATCTGTCCTTCCTCGCGACGATGGTTCCGGTTCCCGTGCTCTATGTGCGGGGAAACCATGACGACAAGTATGACAAGCTGCCGCCGGAGGGGTGTACCTGCATAGAGGATAAGATTTTTGAGTACAAGGGCGTGCGTATCCTCGGGCTGGGCGGTTCCTACCGCTACAAGCCCGGGGCGAACCAGTATACCGAGCAGGAGATGACGAAGCGGGTAAAAAGGCTTTCCCTTCAGCTGTTCCGCAAAAAGGGCTTTGATATTCTCGTGACGCATTCCCCGGCATTTGGGCTCCACGACGACAAGGATCTGTGCCACAGAGGCTTTGAGGTGTTCAATGCACTCATAAAGAAGTACCGGCCAAGGTACTTTGTACACGGACACGTCCATATGAACTATGGGCGCCAGTTTCCGAGGGAGGATATGGTGGGGGAGACCTGCGTGATCAACGCCTTTGAAAAATTTATAGTAGAGATTTGAAAAAATGTGTTGACAATTTACAAAGCCTATTGTATTATCTAGTAGTTGGCGAACAACGCTTGTGCTGATGTGGCTCAGTGGTAGAGCACTTCCTTGGTAAGGAAGGGGTCACGAGTTCAACTCTCGTCATCAGCTCGTCTTATGAGATAAGCGGAAGCTCTGTTTTCAGGGTTTCCGCTTATTTTCTTTTTAACATAATTAAATTATGGTTTAATACTTTGTATATTCTTTATTCTTTGGGTTCGTAGTCAGCTGATGGCATTTCTCTTGTAAATGATTTCACTTGTAGTTGGTTTGCGATTCGGAAACGGTTGACCGCTTCTGCCACATCATATGCAATCCGCACATTGTCACAGCATTCTGCATATGTCACATTGACGAAATTATCACCGGGGTATTTTGCGTCAAAATAGTAATCCTTGAGAGAAGCAAGATCATGCTGGTCAAGCACAAAGTCCGGCAGCGCATTGTGAATCTGGAGATAGAGCTGTTTAAGGTTATGCCCCCGCATAAGCTTTTCTACATGGTCATCCAGCGGGATACATAACTCCAGAACAGATTTTAGCATTTTTTCAGCAATCTGCTGGGCGTCAACGGAGATTCGGTTATACATTCCGGTGTCTATCATAATCTGCATACACTGCAGGTCGTAACACGCGATATCATAATAATTATTCTCCATAATTTCCTCCGTGTTTTATGAGTTGGTAGTCCCTGCGCAGATTCTGCGCGAACGGGGAGTCGGAATTGTTAAAATACTCCCGTGTGGCATAGACAATATCTACCCCCATTTCCTCCGCCTCCAAGCGCATGTCACCGGAAATGTCGCGCTTTGGGTGCTCCTTTACAATCAGGCAGATATCTATGTCGCTCCTGTTGTTGAACCTTCCGCGTGCAAAACTCCCAAAAAGACCCATTTCTTCATATGCAATCGGGTATGAGTCGATTAGTTTAACCGCTTTTTCCAGTCTCTCGTTAAAATGCCGATACAAGATTTCTGTCATGGCATATCCCCTTTCCTTCTCATATGCGCGTGACCTGCTTATTGTTATATTATAACTTTTTTGCAGTGGTGGCACAAGGGCGCATAAAAGAAATTTTCAGAGTGTTTAATGCCGAAAAAGGAGCTGAACACTAATTGATTAGTGGAACAGCTCCCGTTTTTTCACAATATGTTTTTACTTTATGTGGCGAGATCAAGCTGCTGGACGGTGCCGCTGTCGCCGTTCTCGTAGAGGAAAATCCCGGTCTTGCGGATCACGGCGTTGGTCTCGTTACTCTCCAGACTGTTCAGGGAATAATCTGTATCCTCATAGCCCAGATAGATGGCGCCCACGCCGGCCTCTGCCAGTGTCAGGAGCTTGTCGTTACCGTTTTCGTCCTTCGTCCAGATCTTAAGCAGAGAAAAAATCTCATCCGCTTCGTCGATCCAGCCGTTTTTGTCCCTGTCGTAGGCGGCAAGATCCGAAAAGCCGTTGCCGCTTGCCGTGCCGAACAGCTCGCTGCCGTCGTTGATGACACCGTCCCCGTTTTTGTCGAGGGCGAGATAGCCGCTGCCCTGACTTAAAGAGGAAATCTCATCCTCCACGCCGTCGGCGTCGATGTCAAAGTAGAATTTCTGGTCTGTCACACCGGCCGCGCCGCCCGAAAGATTGATGACCAGCGGGTCACAGAGCCTTGGCTGTCCAAAGTCGATCGCCTGTTCCGCCGCCATCGTGAAGGAGCGGGACATCTCCAGGCTGATATTAAAGGGAATTTCCCTTCCGTCTGCCGTGACAGCCGTGCCCTTTGCGTCAAAGCAGGTGGTTTCCTGCTCGCTATAGTAGAAGCAGGAGTAGTAGCTTCCGCCTGCGCCGTAGAGCCCGGAGTTTTCAGAGGTCAGAAAATCTGCAAAGCTGTTGTCGTTTCCCCCAGACTGGTTGAGTGCGCCGATGCGGCTCTTGTGTGAGAACAGAAGATCAAATAGGTAGTTGATCGCCTGCTGCTGTATTTTTTGAAAATTGCTGATGGTGTCCTGCAGGGTGGCTCTTCTTGCTTTGGAAGAGGCGTTCATCTGCTCCATCAAATTCTTCATGCCGTCGGCGTCAGAGCCGATCTGGGGCTCCTGCTCTTCGGTAAGCTGTTCCTCGCTGATGCGTTTTTCGGAGCTCTCCGGCAGAGCCTGGCTCGCAGTGGCTAGGTGGCTGTTGCGGCTTTTCGTGTGGACGCTCTGGCGCTCTGAGGAGGCGCTTGCGAAGGAGAGAAGTCCGTTCCCAGAGGCGTTCCATGTATTGTAGCGCGTGTAGCTGGCGCGGGAGGAGGCATAGCTTCTCGAGGCGCCCATGCGCATCTGGTCTGACTGAATAATCAATTTGTTCACCCTTTCCATGAACCCCGCCGCTTATCTCACAAATGCATCCGTTCATAATAGAAATAAAAAACGGTCTCCTTACAAGAACTCCATTTCGTTCTAAGGATACCGTCCATGGCTGGTCATATTTCATTTTTCATAACTGCTCCCGGCCACCGAAGCCGTTACAGAGTCTATATCGGCTGGTAATTTCCTTTTTTTAACTCTTTTACAAAAAATATTTGAAAAAACCGGGATATGTGATACAATTCGCAGAGAAGGATAGATAAAGGAGGCAGGAATATGAGTGAAACCATGCAGGATTATGAGAAGGAGCTGGAGCGTTCCTTTCGGCAGATCCATGAGGGAGATATCGTGAGCGGCACGGTGATTGCCGTGTCGGAGGAGGAGGTGACCCTGGACTTAAGCTACTACACGCAGGGAATTATTAAGGCAGAGAATCTGAGCAGCGATCCGGATTATAATCCGAAGGAAAGGCTCGCTGTCGGGGATGTGCTGGAAGCGACTGTCATTAAGGAGGACGACGGGCAGGGCAACATTGAGCTGTCCAAAAAGGAGGCCAACGACGTGCTGGCATGGGACAGGCTAAAGGAGATGCTGGACAATGAGACGGTGGCCACGGTGCGCATTAAGGAGAGCGTGCCCAGCGGCGTGGTTGGCTATCTGGAGGGGATTCGGGCATTTATTCCGGCTTCCCAGCTTTCCACGAGCTATGTAGAGAACACGGACGAGTGGATTGGGAAGGATCTGGAGGTTCAGGTGATCACCGTGGACAAGGAGAAAAACAAACTGGTGCTCTCGGGAAAGAAGGTTGCCCGCAAGAAGGAGGAGGACGAGAGGAACCACCGCATCGCCATGATGGTACCGGGAACGGTGACAGAGGGCGTGGTGGAGTCGATTATGCCCTACGGCGCCTTTGTGGATCTCGGCAACGGGATCAGCGGTCTGGTACATATCTCCCAGATCAGCCAGAAGAGAGTGGCTTCGGTGCACGAGGTGTTAAAGGAAGGGCAGAAGGTCAGGGTAAAGATCTTAAACACCAATGACGGCAAGGTGAGCCTGAGCATGAAGGCGCTGGAGGAGATTATGGTGGATAAGGAGGATTCCGCGCCCGCGGAGGAGTATGTCTCCGGGGAGAATGCATCCACGAGTCTTGGGGATCTGCTCTCTAAGTTTAAATTGTAGATACCATACAGATGTAAGGAAATCTGTACAGACAAAATGCGTAGGCAAAGCCTACGCATTTTTGTAATACTCCAATACTTTTTTTACATAATTCTGTGTCTCCTCAAAGGGAGGGATTCCACCGTACTTGTCCACATTGCCGCTGCCGGCGTTGTAAGCGGCGAGGGCTAAGGACAGATTGCCATTGTACTTTTCGAGATTCTGGGAGATGATTTTGGCGCCGCCCATGATATTGTCATAGGCGTTGTAGGCGTCGGTGATTCCCAGACTCTCGGCGGTTGCAGGCATGAGCTGCATGATCCCCATGGCTCCGGCCCCGCTGGTGGCATTCGGATTAAAGCCTGATTCCGCCCTGGCAATGGCCTTTAAGAGATTGACGTCCACATTGTAGGTCAGTGCCGCCTCTGTAAAGTATGCCTCCAGCTCCGGCGGGCAGGTAATGGCCGCCGCGTCGGAAGAGGTTTTCGTATCCGCCGAAGCCGTCTGTGCGGCGCTGTCTGCTGCCGTGGTGGTGACGAGTCCCGTGACTGTGGGATTAAAGCCCAGAATCTTTTGTATGGTTTCCGGGGATACGCCTCCGGTGCGGCTGGCGGCAATCAGCGCGTCCACCGCCATCGCCTGCTGGGTGCGGTCGGCCTCCCTGAGAAATTCCTTAAAGTCCGCCGCATCCACCGTACCGGCGGCGGGGGCGGGCTGCAGGAGGGGGGCTGTATTGTCCGTGATATATGGATATACTTTAATATTGCTCATAATTTCGTCCTCTGTGCATTCTATGTACTGTCTATAGTCTACAATATTTTATCGGTAATTGGAAGAGGAACTTTACGCAAAAACAAATTTTTGCTTGAATTTGTCTTTTACATGATGTAGCATAGGTGAAAACGATAACGGTAACTAAAAGAGGAGTGCGAGCATGAAAAAGACACCATTTGTAACGAAAAGCCAGGTGGAGGAGATCGTAAAAAGCTATCCGACGCCGTTTCATCTATATGACGAGAAGGGAATCCGGGAGAACGCCCGGGCGGTGAAGGAGGCATTTTCCTGGAATCCGGGTTTTCGGGAGTACTTTGCGGTGAAGGCGACCCCGAATCCTTTTCTGTTGAAAATCTTAAAAGAGTACGACATGGGCTGTGACTGCAGCTCTGACACGGAGCTTATGCTGGCGAAGGCCTGCGGCTTTGACGGGGAGCACATCATGTTCTCCTCAAACGATACTCCGGCGGAGGAGTTCGCTTACGCCCATGAGCTGGGAGCCATTATCAATCTGGACGATTTCACACATATTGATTTTTTAGAGAAGACGATTGGCTGTATCCCGGAGACCATCAGCTGCCGCTACAATCCGGGAGGGGTATTTGAGCTGAGCAACGGGATTATGGACAACCCCGGGGATTCCAAGTATGGCATGACGAAGGAGCAGATCATCGAGGCGTACAAGCTCTTGCAAAAAAAGGGGGCAAAGCGCTTCGGACTTCACGCATTTTTAGCCAGCAATACGGTGACGAACGAATACTATCCGAAGCTGGCGGAACAGCTCTTTGAATTTGCAGTGGAGATTCGGGAAAAGACCGGCTGTGAGATTGCATTTGTAAACCTTTCCGGGGGTGTGGGGATTCCCTATAAGCCGGAGGAGGAGCCCAACGATATCCGTGCCATCGGGGAGGGTGTGCGCGAAGCTTACGAGCGGGTGCTTGTTCCGGCAGGCATGGGCGGCGTGGCAATCTATGCGGAGATGGGGCGTTTTATGATGGGACCTTACGGCTGTCTGGTGACCACCGCGATCCACGAGAAGCATATCTACAAGGAGTACATCGGTGTGGACGCCTGCGCGGCGAACCTGATGCGCCCTGCGGTCTATGGCAGCTACCATCATATCACGGTTTTGGGGAAAGAGGAGGCCGTGCACGACCACATTTATGATGTGACCGGAAGCCTCTGTGAGAACTGCGATAAGTTTGCGATTGACCGCGCGCTTCCGAAGATCGACATGGGAGATTATCTGGTGATACACGACACGGGTGCGCACGGATTTTCCATGGGATATAATTATAATGGAAGACTTCGCTCTGCGGAGCTTTTGCTTGAGGAGGACGGGGGCGTGCGTCTGATTCGCCGGGCGGAGACGCCGGAGGACTATTTTGCCACCTTTGACTGTTTTGAGGAGCTTAAGCTTACCAGATAACCATATCTAATAGAGTATAAATTGGCTCTAAGAATGAAAAAACTAACGAAAACTAACATTTTCTAATATTTTTTATTTCAGAAACTAATGAGCGATTCCCCATTCTGTTCATAGAATAAATATGCTGTGCAAAACAGTGTATGGACAGAATGGGGGTTTTTTATGGGAAATTATCCGGTTGGGAGGCTGATCGCAGAGATGCGGGGCCGCAGAAAGCTGTCGCAGGAGGCGCTTGCAGAGGGAATCTGTTCTGCCTCCACGCTCTCAAAGATTGAGAATGGCGGGCAGATGCCGAGCCGCAGGGTCTATATGGCGCTGCTGCAGAGGCTTGGACTGTCCCACAGAAGCTGCTGCATCTATGTCAGCGAGGTGGAGATGCGCCGCAGCGTGCTGGAGGAGAGAATCGAGTACCTGACGGAAACGGGCGCGTACCAGGAGGCGTATGGAGCGCTGGCGGAGTACGCGGTCTGCGGCATGGAAAAGGGCGTCGGGGACAGGGAGACGCAAAAGCTGCTGATCGCCTGCGCCCTGCAGATGGGGATCAGGGAGAGTCTTTTGGACGGAGAGGGAGAGAATCTGCTGGAGGCAGTGCTTTTGGGAGCGGTAGGGCAGAGGGCGGAGGAAAGGCTGCTGCCTGCGCTGGAACTCCAGTATGCGCTCTGCCAGATGGGCGTGCTGCGGGAAAAGGAGGGGAGTGGGAATCTGCGGGCACTGGCGCTTTTTAAGAAGGCGCTGGGACTGACCGTGGGCGCTGTGTCGCAGGAGAAGCTGGCACAGATGCAGCTTTTCACACGGGAGGAGCTGCGGATACTGTTTCATATCGCGGTAATCAGTTACGGCCAGGGAGAACAGACGGAGGCAAAGAGGCTCCTTTTCCTTCTCCGCGACTACATGGAAGAGAAATGGACGGATCCGGAAGAGCGGGCAATGTGGTATCCGGGGATTCTGTATCAGTTGTCCGTGTGGATGGGAAATGACGGGCGCGTGGATAAGCAGATGGAATTCTGTGAGCTGGGAATTGCCCTGTGTCTCAGATATGACCGTCTTGCCCTGCTGCCGCAGCTCTTGTCGGTAAAGGGCTGTACACTGGCGGCGGCCGGACAGCGAGGGCAGGCGGGGCCAGTTTTGAAACAGGCTCACCTGCTCCTGCAGATAGTCGGGGACTCTGCCGGGGCAGAGACTTTGCGGGAAAAGGCAAGGAATCTGTTTCAAATGGAAATTATGACCGCTTAGAACCGTTCGGTATGAACTGAAGCCGGAATCCCGGATGCCGACCGGTTCAAGCTGCTACCGCCTGACTTCGCATTTAGCATAGCTTACGAAGGGGCGTAAAGCCATAGCATTTGGCGAAAATTTATTCTTTCGCCAAACGCTATGGAAAAGGGCTTAGGGATCAGGTAAAATAAAAGATTAGGGAATCCGGCAGGCATTTTTGCACAAAGAAAGGAGCAGGCGAGGAAACCTGCTCCTTCTTAGTTACTAAAAAGTAATTGAGTAACTGAGTAGTTAATTAGATAATTGTTAAGTAAAATTGAACTACATACTCATTCTGTACGTTACATGTTATGCTAACATGCTTCAATAACTATATTATAGCCGGAAATTCAAATTTTGCAATACCAAATTGAAAAAAAGATAAAAAATTTTAATCGAGGGAGAGAAAACGGGGCTTCCGGCCCTCGAACACAGTGAAATAGGAAAATCCGGCGGCACGCAGGATTTCCGGGAGTTTTTCAAAGCTGTGGGCGACATGCTCCGGCCTGTGGGCGTCCGCGCCCAGTGTGACAATCTCTCCGCCGAGCTCGCGGTAGCGGGCAAGGATGGCCACCGTGGGGTGGGGGTGTAAAAGGCCGTATTTGATGCCTCCGGTGTTCACCTCAATGCCCTTTCCCTGCTCAATCAGGGTGCGCAGAATCTCGTCGATTACCTCAGAATATTCCTTATAGGAATAATTGGCGTCTTTGCAGGGGCCGTAGCGCACCACATAATCGAGATGGCCGTATACATCGAAATCGGTGTATACCTGCAGGTTTTCCAGTATGGATTCAAAGTATTCCAGGTAGGCGGCAGATTCCCCGCGGCCTTCGTAGTACTCGGGATAATAGGGATCGATGCCGTGTACCACATGGGAGCTTCCGATGATGAAATCGAAGGGATAGGCATTTGCCACCGAGCGGTTGTGCCCTGCCAGCTGCGGCTGAAGCCCCAGCTCGACGCCCCAGCGGATGGAAATCTGCCCGGCGTAAGCCTCCCGCAGGGCAGAGATTTCTTTTTCATAGCCTGAAAAATCTAAGAGAAACAGCGCAGGCTCCTTTGGATATGCGTAGTCGTAATGGTCGGTGAAGCAGATTCCATCCAGCCCTTTTTTGATAGCCGCGCGTATCATGGCATCCGGCGATGCTTCACTGTCCCCGGAGTAGCGCGTGTGCATGTGTGTGTCCCATAGCATGGTATTTTCCCGCTTTCTGTCGTATTTTACACGATTATAGCATACAAATAAATATTTAACAATGTAAGAAAAGGGCTTGAATTTTCGGTAAAAATTGGGTAGAATAAAAAAAGCTTGAGGACGCAGGTCCTAAGAGACTATTTACAATTCTAGGAGGATTTAAGAATGGCAGTAAGAGTAGCAATCAATGGATTCGGTCGTATCGGTCGTCTTGCTTTCCGTCAGATGTTCGGGGCAGAGGGATACGAGGTAGTAGCAATCAATGATCTGACAAGCCCTAAGATGCTGGCGCATCTGCTGAAGTATGACAGCTCACAGGGTAAGTATGCTCTGGCAGATAAGGTATCTGCGGGAGAGGATTCCATCACAGTAGATGGCAGGGAGATCAAGATTTACGCATTTCCGGATGCAAACAATTGTCCGTGGGGAGAGCTGAAGGTAGACGTTGTGCTGGAGTGCTCCGGCTTCTACACCAGCAAGGACAAGGCGCAGGCTCACATCAATGCCGGTGCCCGCAAGGTAGTTATCTCTGCACCGGCTGGCAATGATCTTCCTACTATCGTATACAATGTAAACCACACGACCTTAAAGCCGGAGGACACCATCATTTCTGCTGCTTCCTGCACCACGAACTGTCTGGCTCCGATGGCAAAGGCACTCAACGATGCGTTTGGCATCAAGTCCGGTATTATGAGCACGATCCACTCCTACACCGGCGACCAGATGACTCTGGACGGACCGCAGCGCAAGGGTGATCTGAGAAGATCCCGTGCGGCAGCTGTCAACATCGTTCCGAACTCCACCGGAGCTGCAAAGGCTATCGGCCTTGTAATCCCGGAGCTGAACGGCAAGCTGATCGGTTCTGCACAGCGCGTTCCCTGCCCGACCGGTTCTACCACAATCTTAGTGGCAACCGTTGAGAAGTCCTGCAGCGTGGACGATATCAACGCAGCGATGAAGGCAGCGGCTACAGAGTCCTTCGCTTACAATGAGGACGAGATCGTTTCTTCGGATATCATTGGAAGCACCTACGGCTCCATCTTTGACGCTACCCAGACGATGGTTGGCGCGGACAATCTGGTACAGGTGGTTTCATGGTACGACAATGAGAACAGCTATACTTCACAGATGGTTCGTACTATCAAGTACTTCTCTGAGTTAGCATAAAGTTAGCTGCCGTTATAAAGTATAGGGTTCGGCCATTCGCCGGACCCTTTATTAAAAATAACAGGAGTTCCCTGCTGCGGAGAGAGGACTCCTTAGAAAAGGAGATTGACATGGGATTAAATAAGAAATCAGTGGATGATATCAACGTCAGTGGAAAGAGAGTTTTAGTGAGATGCGACTTTAACGTACCGCTCAAGGAGGGCGCAATCACCGATGAGACCCGTATCGTTGCGGCACTTCCTACCATTCAGAAGCTTATGAACGACGGTGGAAAGGTAATTCTGTGCTCCCATCTCGGCAAGGTAAAGAACGGTCCGAACGAGGGAGAGTCTTTAGCTCCCGTTGCCAAAAGACTTTCTGAGAAGCTGGGGAAAGATGTGAAGTTTGTCTCCGATTACCATGTGACGGGCGAGGAGGCCACCGCTGCCGTGAATGCGATGCAGGAGGGCGATGTAGTGCTTCTGCAGAATACCCGTTTCCGCGGTGCGGAGGAGACGAAAAACGGCGAGGAGTTCTCTAAGGAGCTGGCCGATCTGGCAGATGTATATGTGTGCGACGCTTTTGGCTCTTCCCACAGAGCGCATGCTTCCGTGGCTGGCGTGACAAAGTTTATCACGGAAAAGGGCGGAGAGAACGCAGTTGGATATCTGATGCAGAAGGAGATTGACTTCCTCGGCAATGCGGTAGAGAATCCCGTTCGTCCATTTGTAGCGATTCTTGGCGGCGCGAAGGTTGCCGACAAGCTGAACGTTATCAACAACCTTTTGGAAAAGTGCGATACCTTAATTATCGGCGGCGGTATGGCATACACCTTCCTAAAAGCGCAGGGCTATGAGATTGGAACATCCCTTGTGGACAATGAAAAGCTCGACTATTGCAAGGAGATGATGGAAAAAGCCGACAAGCTTGGCAAGAAGCTGCTTCTTCCGGTGGATGCAGTCACCATCAGCGAGTTCCCGAACCCGATCGACGCCCCGGTGGAGACAGAGGTGTACGCTTCGGAGAGTATGCCCGCAGACCGCGAGGGCTGTGATATCGGGCCGAAGTCCGCAGAGCTGTTTGCGGATGCGGTGAAGTCTGCAAAGACCGTAGTATGGAACGGGCCTATGGGTGTGTTTGAGAATCCGACCCTCGCAGCGGGGACGCTTGCAGTAGCGAAAGCGCTGGCAGAGACGGATGCCACCACAATCATCGGCGGCGGCGATTCCGCGGCGGCTGTGAACCAGATGGGCTACGGCGACAAGATGAGCCACATTTCCACCGGCGGCGGCGCGTCCTTAGAGTTTTTGGAGGGCAAAGAGCTTCCGGGCGTTATGGCGGCGGACGATAAATAATAGATTAGGATGAAAGCGGGAAAGCAAGGGAGAACAAGAATGGCAAGAAAGAAAATCGTGGCCGGAAACTGGAAGATGAATATGACTCCCAGTCAGGCTGTAAAGTTAGTGGAGGAGCTGAAGCCTCTGGTGGCTTCCGACAGTGTAGAGGTAGTGTACTGTGTGCCTGCGATTGACATTGTGCCGGTGGCAGAGGCTGTGAAGGGCACCAATGTGGAGGTCGGCGCCGAGAATATGTATTTTGAGGACAAGGGCGCTTACACCGGAGAGATTTCTGCGGAGATGCTGGTGGATGCAGGCGTGAAGTATGTGGTGCTCGGCCATTCCGAGAGGCGCGACTACTTCAAGGAGGACGACGAGCTTCTGAATAAGAAGGTGAAGAAGGCTTTTGAGGCGGGGCTTACGCCGATTCTCTGCTGTGGAGAGTCCTTAGAGCAGAGAGAGCTGGGCGTGACCCTCGACTGGATCCGCCTGCAGATCAAATCAGATCTGGCCGGGGTATCTGCCTCCGACGTGGCGAAGATGGTGATTGCCTACGAGCCAATCTGGGCGATCGGAACCGGAAAGACCGCAACGTCCGAGCAGGCGCAGGAGGTATGTGCAGCCATCCGGGCCTGCATCGGGGAGATCTACGATGCGGCGACCGCAGATGCGGTTCGTATCCAGTATGGCGGCTCTGTGAATGCGGCCAACGCCGCAGAGCTCTTTGCAAAGCCGGATATTGACGGCGGTCTGGTGGGAGGCGCAAGCCTTAAGGCAGACTTTGGAAAGATTGTGAATTACCAGTAGCTTATACGCACGATAGCAGACGCATTACAATTTTGTAGTTCCTACTAATTGTAATGCGTTTTCTTTTTTCATTTTTGTAAATAAAAAAGATAGACATTCCCCGGAAAAGCCGTTAAAATATGTGGTATGAAAAAGATACGAGGGATAAGCGCTGTGTTGCTCCTTATAGTATTCTTAGGGGTGAACGTGATGAATGGCAAAGGTGGCAAAACGCCCGGAGCTTACGCGGAGGCAGAGAGACGGGAGCCGTCTGAGCTGTCGGAGGCAGCAGAGAGACCATTGTCTACAGAGCCGGTAGAGACGTCTGAGGAAGCACAGAATGAAGCGCATCAGGATATAATTGAACATGATTTGGTAAATGATCCGGAGATGCTGTCTGCGGCACATGCGTCGGTCACTTCTATTTTGGAGAAGGGGACGGGGAAATTTTTCCGCGGCTATCCGGTAGATGAGTCGTTTTTGTGCTGGGTCGGCGGAGCCTACGGACAGGAGACTTTAGAGGAGCTGGCGCAGGCACTGGCGGAGGGGCGGATGGAGACCTCTCTCTGGTATGAGCTGACAGGCAGTTCGATGCATGTGCTCTGGCTGGAGTATTGCAGGGAACATAATTATGCAAGTTATCTGTACAGTGACGTGGTGTGGAAGGAGGTCTCCGATCCGGAGCAGATCACCATTGATTTCGTCGGGGACATCAATCTGGACGACCGCTGGTATACGATGAAGACCGCGGAGAGTCTGGGGGGAGTGTCGGAGTGTCTTTCCCACGATGTGCAGCAGGAGCTGCAGTCGGCGGATCTTACGGTAGTCAACAATGAGTTTACCTACACTACAAGCGACGACGCCCTGGAGGACAAGAGCTATACCTTTAAGGCCGCCCCGGAAAATGTGAAGTATCTGGAGCTTTTCGGTACGGATCTGGTTTCTCTGGCGAACAATCACACCTACGATTATGGAGAGCAGGGGCTGTTGGACACGCTGGATACGCTAAAGGATGCGGGCGTCATGTACAGCGGTGCGGGCAGAAATCTGGCGGAGGCCTCGGCGGTGCGCTATTTCGTGGCTGGCGGCAGGAAGATTGCCATTGTGAGCACTACGGAGATCGAGCGCTTTTATCACTTTACAAGGGAAGCGCAGGAGGGAGAGCCGGGTGTTTTAAAGGCACAGCAGGAGAAGGAGCTTCTCGCGGCAATCCGGAGGGCGAGAGCCTGCAGTGATTATGTATTTGTCTATGTTCACTGGGGCGGCGAGGGCAATGTTGTCTATGACAGCGGACAGAGCGCGCTGGCTAAGACTTATGTGGAGGCGGGCGTGGATGCGGTGATTGGAGGACATCCCCACCGGCTGCAGGGCGTGACCTTTATGGACGATGTTCCGGTGGCATACAGCCTTGGGAATTTCTGGTTTTCCTCCGGGACGCTGTACACGACGATTGCCCAGCTTCAGATTGATGGAGACGGCGGACTTACACTTCGGTTTCTGCCTTGTGTACAGAAGGCAGGGAAGACCTATATGCTGGACAGCGAGGAGGAATTGAAGGAATTCTATCATTATCTGGCGGATATTTCAAAAAATGTGGGGATTGATGAGAGCGGCTGCTTTTATCCCTACCGGGACGTAGACGGACCCGGGGAATCCCCCTACGCCTACACCTCCGGGCGGCGCTACGGTATGCACCCGGGCGACAAGGACATGGAGGGTCGGGCGATTGATATTGTGGGCAATCTGGAGTAGTAGAGATTATAAGAAAAGAGGACAAGAAAATGAGTAAAAAACCTGTTGTATTGATGGTGCTGGACGGTTACGGACTGAATGAGAATCCTGAGGGGAATGCCATTGCGATGGCAGATACGCCGGTGATGGACCGGCTTATGAAGGAATGTCCCTTTGTGAAGGGAAATGCCTCCGGGCTTGCAGTGGGGCTGCCGGACGGACAGATGGGCAACTCCGAGGTCGGGCATATGAATATCGGCGCCGGACGGATTATCTATCAGGATCTGACCAGAATTACCAAGGCAATCGAGGATGGCGACTTTTTCCAGAATCCTGCGCTTCTGGCGGCGATGGAAAACTGTAAGAAGAATGATTCGGATCTGCATCTGTGGGGACTTTTATCCGACGGAGGCGTACACAGCCACAACACGCATCTCTACGGGCTTTTAGAGATGGCGAAGCGGCAGGGGCTTACAAAGGTATTTGTCCACGCGTTCTTAGACGGCCGGGATACGCCGCCCGCATCCGGAAAGGATTATGTGCAACAGCTGGAGGACAAGATGGCGGAGATTGGCGTGGGAAAAATCGCCTCTTTAAGCGGCCGCTATTACGCGATGGACAGAGACAATAACTGGGACCGTGTGGAAAAGGCTTACAACTCCCTGACGAAGGGGGAGGGTGTGCAGGCTATGTCAGCGGTGCAGGCGATGGCGGATTCCTACAAGGAGGATGTGACAGATGAGTTTGTGCTCCCCACGGTGATTACGGACGGGGAGGGCAGGCCTTTATCCCTCGTGAAGGAGAATGACTCGGTCATCTTTTTCAACTTCCGCCCCGACCGGGCGAGGGAGATTACCCGGGCCTTCTGTGACGACCGGTTTAGCGGTTTTGCAAGGGAATTTCTTCCCCTTACCTATGTGTGCTTCAAGGATTACGATGAGACGATCCCGAACAAGAGCATTGCCTTTGAGAAGGAGAGCATTGAAAATACCTTTGGAGAATATCTCGCAAAATGCGGCAAGAAGCAGCTTCGCCTTGCGGAGACGGAGAAGTACGCCCATGTGACCTTCTTCTTTAACGGCGGCGTGGAGGAGCCGAACGTGGATGAGGCGAGACTGTTAGTCAATTCTCCCAAAGATGTGGCGACCTATGATTTAAAGCCTGAGATGAGCGCCCCGGAGGTGGGCATGGATCTCGTGGAGGCTATCAAATCCGACAAGTATGATGTTATTGTCATCAATTTCGCCAACCCCGACATGGTTGGACACACCGGCGTGATCGACGCGGCCGTAGCCGCGGTGGAGCGGGTAGATGCGCTGGTGGGAGAAGCGGTGGACGCGGTGAAGGAGGTGGACGGCGTACTGTTCATCTGTGCGGATCACGGCAATGCGGAGAAGATGATCGACTACGAGACGGGAAAGCCCCACACGGCGCACACGACGAACCCGGTTCCCTTTATTCTTGTGAATTATGATTCGTCCGTAAAGCTCAGGGAGGGAGGCTGCCTTGCGGATATTGCGCCGACGCTTTTGGAGATTATGGAGCTTCCGCAGCCCGCGGAGATGACCGGAAAGTCGCTAATCGTGTCATAAAAAGGAGTCCCTCCGCTGGAATCCAGACCATACGAACCATTATGACAAAAGGAGAAAAATTATGCAGGAATATAAGCCCTTTAAGGAAGGCAAGGTAAGAGAAATCTATGATATCGGCGATCAGCTTGTGATTGTCGCTACAGACCGTATCTCTGCCTTTGACAATATTTTAAAGAACAAGATTACGGACAAGGGAGCAGTTCTCACCCAGATGTCAAGATTCTGGTTTGACTACACAAAGGATGTGGTGGAAAATCACATGATTTCTGTGGAAGTGAAGGACATGCCGGAGTTTTTCAGACAGGAGCGGTTTGACGGCAACAGTATGCTGTGCAGGAAGCTTGAAATGCTTCCTATCGAGTGTATTGTCAGGGGTTACATTACGGGAAGCGGCTGGGCAGGCTATAAAGAGAATGGGACAGTCTGCGGCATTCGTCTGCAGCCGGGGCTGGTGGAGTCTGACAAGCTGCCGGAGCCCATCTATACACCCAGCACAAAAGCCAAGCTGGGAGACCATGATGAAAATATTTCTTTCGAGCAGTCTGTGGAGGTGCTGGAGAAGCATTATCCGGGCAGGGGCGCGGACTATGCGGCGCAGATACGGGACTACACACTTGCACTTTACAGGAAATGTGCGGACTATGCGCTTTCTAAGGGCATTATTATTGCCGACACCAAGTTTGAGTTCGGACTGGACGAGAGCGGGCAGGTGGTGCTGGGAGATGAGATGCTGACGCCCGACAGTTCCCGGTTCTGGCCTCTTGCGGGCTACGAGGCGGGCAAGGGACAGCCCTCCTTTGACAAGCAGTATGTGAGGGACTGGCTCAGGGCAAATCCGGACAGTGATTATCTGCTTCCGGATGAGGTGGTTGAAAGAACCGTGGACAAGTACAAGGAGGCCTATGAGCTTCTGACGGGAGCCCCTTTTGTCCGTTAGCCATCAGACTTAATCAGGGAGTAAAGCATGAATCAGGATAATTTCAACGAGTATCAGTGGGACGGGCTTCACGAGGAATGCGGCATCTTTGGCATGTATGATTTTGACGGCGCAGATGTTGCCTCCTCCATTTACTATGGACTTTTCGCCCTCCAGCACAGAGGGCAGGAGAGCTGTGGAATTGCTGTCAGCGACACGGACGGCCCCAAGGGTAAGGTGGTATCCTATAAGGGAATGGGACTGGTCAATGAGGTGTTTACGCCGGAGCATTTGGATGCCATGCAGGGAGATATCGGGGTGGGACATGTGCGCTATTCCACCGCAGGCTCCTCCACGAGAGAGAACGCCCAGCCGCTGGTGCTCAATTATGTGAAGGGCACGCTGGCGCTGGCCCACAACGGCAATCTGATCAATGCCAATGAGCTGCGCCGTGACCTGGAGTATACGGGCGCCATTTTCCAGACCACCATCGACTCGGAGGTGATTGCCTACCATATCGCAAGAGAACGGCTGAATTCGCAGACGGCGGAGGAGGCGGTGCGCCGGGCATGTGGAAAGCTTAAGGGAGCCTATGCGCTGGTGGTTTCCAGTCCGAGAAAGCTCATCGGCGCGAGAGACCCCTACGGTTTTAAGCCTCTGTGCATTGGAAAGCGCGACAATGCCTATATCATTACCTCTGAGACCTGCGCGCTGGATACGATCGGCGCGGAGTATGTCAGGGATGTGCAGCCGGGGGAAGTAGTCACAATCTCTCCTGAGAAGGGGATTGAGTCGGATCTGTCCATGTGCCTTCCGAAGGAAAGGGAGGCCCGCTGCATTTTTGAATACATATATTTTGCGCGGCCGGACAGCCGCATTGACGGGATGAGTGTGTATGACAGCCGCCTGAGAGCCGGGCGGTTTTTGGCGCAGGATTCTCCGGTAGAGGCGGATCTGGTCACAGGAGTGCCGGAGTCGGGCAATGCCGCCGCACTGGGGTATTCGCTGGCGTCCGGGATTCCCTACGGCATCGCCTTTGTCAAGAACAGTTATGTGGGGCGAACCTTTATTAAGCCCAGGCAGTCGAGCCGGGAATCCAGCGTGCAGGTGAAGCTGAACGTATTAAAGGAGGCGGTAGATCAAAAGCGTGTCATTATGATCGACGATTCCATTGTCAGGGGAACCACCTCGGACCGCATTGTCCGTATGCTGAGAGAAGCCGGCGCAAAAGAGGTGCATGTCCGCATCAGCTCGCCGCCGTTTTTGTGGCCCTGCTATTTCGGCACGGATATTCCGGCGAGGGAGCAGCTGATCGCCTACAACCGTTCGATCGAGGAAATCCGGCAGATGATCGGCGCAGATTCCCTCGGCTATCTGGGAATTGAAAGGCTGAACCAGATGGTGGACTCTCTTCCCATCTGCACGGGCTGTTTTACCGGAAAGTACCCGATGGAGCCCCCGAAGGAGGATATCCGCGGGGATTACTACGATAAAGAAATCGACATGGAGCGTAAGCTCGGAAGATAAGGAGAACACTATGAGCACAGACGGATATACGAGCCCGCTCTCGGAGCGGTATGCCAGCAGGGAGATGCAGTACATTTTTTCGCAGGACATGAAGTTTACCACATGGCGCAGGCTGTGGATTGCTCTGGCGGAGACGGAGATGGAGCTGGGGCTGTCCGAGGAGGGCAGGCCGGTGATCACGCAGGAGCAGATTGACGAGCTTAAGGCGCATGTGGACGATATCAACTACGATGTGGCAAAGGCGAGGGAAAAAGAGGTGCGCCACGATGTGATGAGCCATGTGTACGCTTACGGGCAGCAGTGTCCGCAGGCGGCGGGAATCATCCACCTTGGTGCGACTTCCTGCTATGTGGGGGATAACACGGACATAATTGTGATGCGCGAGGCGCTTAAGCTCGTGCATAAAAAGCTGGTGAGCGTGATTGCAGAGCTGGCGGCCTTTGCGGAGAAATATAAGGATCAGCCGACCCTTGCCTTTACGCATTTTCAGCCGGCACAGCCCACGACAGTGGGCAAACGGGCGACTCTCTGGCTACAGGAATTTCTGCTGGATCTGGAGGATCTGGAATATGTGCTGGGCTCTCTAAAGCTGCTTGGTTCTAAGGGGACGACCGGTACGCAGGCAAGCTTTTTAGAGCTCTTTGACGGGGATCAGGAGACGATTGATAAGATTGATCCGATGATTGCAAAGAAGATGGGATTTGAGGCATGTTATCCGGTGTCCGGGCAGACCTATTCCCGAAAGGTAGACACGAGAGTATTAAATGTGCTGGCAGGCATTGCGGCCAGCGCCCACAAGATGGCGGGGGATATCCGCCTGCTACAGCATTTGAAGGAGGTGGAGGAGCCCTTTGAAAAAACGCAGATTGGCTCCTCGGCAATGGCGTACAAGCGCAATCCGATGCGCAGCGAGCGCATCGCATCTCTTGCGCGCTATGTGCTGGTGGATGCCCTGAATCCGGCGATTACCTCCGCTACGCAGTGGTTTGAGCGCACGCTGGACGATTCTGCCAATAAGCGTCTGTCCGTGCCGGAGGGATTTTTGGCCACGGACGGCATTCTGGATCTGTGCCTGAACGTGGTGGACGGGCTGGTGGTGTACCCGAAGGTGATCGAGAAGCATTTTATGGCGGAGATTCCCTTCATGGCGACCGAGAATATTATGATGGATGCTGTAAAGCGCGGCGGCAACCGGCAGGAGCTTCACGAGAGAATCCGGACGCTCTCGATGGAGGCGGGAAAGACCGTGAAGGAGGAGGGAAAGGATAACAACCTTGTAGACCTGATTGCGGCGGATCCGGCCTTTGGACTTACGAAGGAGCAGATTGCGGCAACCTTAAAGCCGGAGCTTTATGTGGGGCGCGCGCCCCGGCAGGTGGAGGTGTTCCTGCGGGATGTAGTGCAGCCTATTTTGGATGCAAATAAAGATGAGCTCGGCGTTACGGCGGAGATCAATGTGTGATTGACAAAAGGGGATGTGTGTACGCAGCCTGCCATGGCTGGTAAAGAAAATCTTAAACTTTTTCTAACAAAAATGTAAGGTCGCTGTCATATAGAGGTAAGATTTGGGTGTTATACTTCTTTAATGGAAAGAAGTACAGCACCCTTTATTTTTACGCAAAACGGAGGCATAAGATGAAATATTTGACAATTACTGTACCGTGTTTTAATTCGGAAAGCTATATGGAGAGATGTCTTGATTCGCTGGTGACCGGAGGGGAGGACGTGGAAATTATCATTATAGATGATGGGTCAACAGACCGGACGGGTGAGATTGCAGATCAATATGCAAGGAGATTTCCGGCGATTGTAAAGGCAGTGCATAAGGAGAACGGCGGCCATGGTTCGGGGGTGAACCGGGGACTTGCGCTCGCCACGGGAAAATATTTTAAGGTGGTGGATTCGGACGACTGGCTTGAGGCGGAGGCATATCATACGCTTTTAAGGGAAATAAGAGGCTGGTGCGTGCGGGAGGAGATGGGCTGGGGGGATACCGGGCCGGATCTTCTGCTCTGCAACTATGTCTACAACCATTTGGAGGAGGGCGAAAAGAGGACGGTCAGTTATCGGAATATTTTCCCGGAAAAGGAAATTTGTACATGGGAGGATACCGGAAGATTTTATCCTTCCCAGTATCTGGTTATGCACGCCATGATTTACCGCACAGAGATCCTTCGGAAATCAGGAGTGGTTTTGCCGGAGAATACATTTTATGTGGATAACATTTTCGCATATTATCCGCTTCCCTCGGTAGAGACACTTTATTACATGGATATTGATTTGTACCAGTATTATCTCGGCAGAGAGGATCAGTCAGTCAATGAAAAAGTACTGATAGAGAGGATTGAACAGCAGATTAAGGTGACAAAGCTTGTGGCGGAGTGCGTGGATTTGGAAAAAGTCAAAAGGGAGCATCCGAAGCTGGCGAATTATATGTGCCGCAACGTTTCCATTATGATGGCAATCTCCTCTGTCCATCTGCTGCTGAAGGGGGACGAGAGGGCAATGAGGCGGCATCGGGAGATCTGGCAGGATATGAAAAGAAGCAATCCAAGGCTCTATTTCAGGCTGCGCTTAAGCACCCTGAGCGGACTGACAACACTCCCGGGAAGACTGGGAAAAAAGGCGGCTGTGAGCGGTTACCGAATGGCGAAAAGGATATACAAGTTTCAGTGAGCGAAGGAGAAAACATGGCACATATTTACATTGCGTTAGTAGAGACGCCGGGAATTTTTGCGGCGGTTATTAAAGGCTTTATAAAGCAGAAATATATCCATGTAGTGATTTCTGCGGACGCCCTGCTGACAGAGGCCTACAGCGTGGGGAGGCGTCATCCGGCGATTCCGCTGATTGCAGGTTTTGAGAGGGAGGATAAGAACGAAATTCTTCATGCGTTTCCGTCGGCACGCTACCGGATCTGTGAGCTGGAATGCACACCGGAGCAAAGGAGGAAGGTACTGGAAAAGCTGCGCGGGGACTATAGCAGGCGTTTTTCTATCCACTATGCGGTGCTTGGCCTGCCCTTTATTGTGTGGAATATCCCCTTTTATATCCGCAATCATTTTACCTGTGCCTCATACATAGCAAAGCTTCTGCAGGAAAATGGAATATCTGTTTCCCAAAAACATTTTTCACTTGTCACACCAAAAGATTTCTATGAGTATAAGGAAATGCAGGTGATTTTCGAGGGAAAGCTGTCAGAGCTTGTGCCCGTAGTTCCTGCGTTTAGACTGGAAAATATATCTGCTTATGAAGGAAAATAAAAGGAAAAAAATGCTGATAAGCGCAGGCATATTTGCGGCGGTCATGGCGCTGACTTTCTGGAGCGTGTTCAGAGAGCAGGATTTCCGGGAAATTGTGTCATCCGTGAGAAAAATGTCATGGGAGCATACGCTGTCTGCGGTTTGTCTGGCTTTATGTTTTGTATCCCTGGAGGGAGGCATGATCTGGTATCTGCTAAGAGGACTTGGAGAACAGAATTCCCTGCTTTCCTGTATCTCTTATTCTTTCATCGGCTTTTTCTTTTCCGGCATCACGCCTTCCGCAACGGGCGGGCAGCCCATGCAGCTGTATTACATGAAAAAGGACGGCAGTTCCCTCTCCGCGGCCTCGGTGGTCTTAATGACCGTTGCTGTCTGCTATAAATTTGCACTTGTGTGTATAGGGCTTGGACTTCTGCTTTTCTGGGGAGGGCCGTTAAAGGCATATTTGAGAGAGTATTATCTGCTGTATGTACTGGGGCTTCTTCTTCATATCGTGCTGGTGCTTGCCCTGCTGTCAGTGATGCTTTCGCCAGATGGCATCCGGAGGGTTCTGATGAAAGCAGAGGGTCTGCCGGTGCGCATGGGGATCTGGAAAAAATCAGATAAAAGAAGAGAAAAAATAGAACAGTTTCTGGCGGGGTATCAGGGGACGGTAAGCTTTCTGCGGACGCACAAAAAGCTGCTCGGGATAACTCTTATTTTCACCTTTTTGCAAAGGCTTACCGTATTTGTACTGACGTATGCCGTGTATGCAGGCATGGGTTTATCCGGCGCATCTTTGCCGGAGGTCTCCATGCTGCAGGCTTCTGTGTGCATTGCGGTCGATATGCTGCCGGTTCCGGGAGCGCAGGGGATTACAGAAGTCATGTATAGGAGTGTGTACAGCGGTATTTTCCCGGCGGATGATCTGATTCCTTCTCTGTGTGTGGTAAGGGGAATCAGCTTTTATCTGATGATGGCCGTGGGAGCAATATGCTCACTGGTACGCGCCTGTAAAGACTGGACTGTGAAAAAGTAATTTTTTCACAGTCGATTCATTTACTGGTTTCTCAGTTCTACCATGCAGGCAATTGCCGCAAACACCTGACTTATTACCATGCTCCACAGATAGGCGCCGATTCCAGCCCTGGGCACCACAAAGAAGATCATACAGATGCGGATCAGGCAGGCGAAAAGATTGATGGCGAGGACGCGCCCCGGCATACCGAGTCCGTGCATGATGCTGTTGAGCAGGCTCGTAATGTACATGAGCGGACACAGAAAGGAGAGCCGCCGGATGTAGAGCCCGGCGAGGGCGTTGTGGAACAAGTGATTGCCAATCCAGCTTCCCCCGATAAGAAAAAGTACAGTGAACACGAGTCCCAGCAGCATACCATAGACGACCGCCTTTCGGATTGCCGTGTGAATCAGCCTCTCTCTTCCCGCAGCCCTGGCCTCGGATACTGAGGGCAGCAACAGGACGGAAAAGGAATTTGTCAGCACGCCCGGAAACAGAATGATGGACATGGTCATTCCGGTCAGGATTCCGTAGATGGAGAGAGCATCCTTTGCACAGTAGCCGAACTCCTGCAGTTTTTGTGGAATCAGCAGATTTTCAAGGCTGGTACTGGCAGATAAAAGGACACGGTTCATCGTGAGGGGAAGTACCATGGCGCCAAGAGAGAAGGCCATGGTGCCGAGACTCTCCTTCATGTCCAGATAGTCTTTCCGGGAGAGGCGCGGCTCCATGGCAAGGGCAATGAGGGATACCAAAAGCCCGAAAAATTCCCCGATGACGAGGCCTGCGACCGCGTGCCATTCGCTTAAAGTTTCTCCCTGCTCCGTCACAACCTTCCATATGAGCCAGACAGCCCCCACCCTTGCAAGCTGCTCCACGAGCTGGCAGATGGAGGGCACAAGGGCCTTCTGCTTCCCGTAATAGTAGCCGTTGATGCAGGCGTGGATGCAGGAGGGCAGAAGGGTGTAGGTTAAAAGTACGAGAAGCGGCGCGCAGCGCGCTTCGCCGAGAACGGATGAAGCGAGCCAGTCTGCATTCCGGTGGACGACAAAGCCGCAGAGCACAGAGAGCGCGCAGGAGAGGACAAGACCCAGCCCGAGGTAGAGCCTCGCCTTGCTCTCGCCACAGCTTTTACCCCCGCATTTTCCGGTGGCGTCCCCGACAAATTTGGAGATGGCGGTCTGGATGGAGGAGGCGGTCAGCGCGAAGCACATAGAGAATACCGGTCCCATGAGCTGATAGATGCCTAAGGATTCTGCACCAATCGTCCGTGAGAGGAATATTCTATAGAAGAAGCCGATGATGCGGCTGATGACGCCGGCAGCAGTCATAAGCAGTGTACCGGTGACAAGTGGGTTTTTCAGTAATCTGGATATTTTCAAGGGATACTCCGATGGATACCTTGGTACTTATTCTATGAAAAAGGGGTGCAGGATATGAGTTGTAAAATATATATGGATCACGCGGCTACTACCGAGATGCTGCCGCAGGTGCGCGCCGCCATGGAGCCTTACATGAAGGAGGAGTTTGGAAATGCCTCCACCGGATACGATATGGGTGCTGAGAGCCGGAAGGCGATCGAGGAGGCGCGGGCGGAGATTGCAAAAATTATAGAGGCTTCGCCGGAGGAAATCTATTTTACTTCGGGAGGAAGCGAGTCGGACAACTGGGCTATCAAAAACATTGCGGGGGCAAGAAAGCATAAGGGGCGGCACATCATCACATCAAAAATCGAGCATCATGCGGTGCTGCGCTCCTGCCAGTACTTAGAGCAGCTGGGCTATGCGGTCACCTATCTGGATGTGGACGATTTTGGACTGGTAAGTCCGGAGGCGCTTAAGGAGAGTATCCGCGAGGATACGACGCTGATTACCATTATGGCGGGAAACAATGAGATTGGAACCTTAGAGCCTATAGGCGAGATCGGCGCGCTCGCGCGAAAACATGGAATTGTATTCCACACGGACGCGGTGCAGGTGGTGGGGCAGATTCCCCTGTCTACAGAAAGGCTTCCGGTGGATCTTTTGAGCGCCAGCGGCCATAAGTTCCACGGTCCTAAGGGGGTGGGCTTTCTCTATGTAAAAGGGGATCAGGATCTTCCGTCCTTCATTCACGGCGGAAGCCAGGAGAGGGGAAAGCGCGCGGGGACTGAGAACGTGGCGGGAATCGTGGGAATGGCGGAGGCGTTAAAAATCGCCGCCTCGGAGATGCGCTTTACCCGGGCGCGTCTGATCCGGCTTCGGAATTATTTCTGCGAGCGGGTGCTCCATGAAATTTCCGGCGTGCGCTTAAACGGGCATCCCCACCGCAGGCTTCCGGGCAATGTGAATTTCAGTATAGAGGGCGTCGATGCGACCTCGCTTTTAGTGCTTTTGGAGGAGCATGGAATCTGCGCCTCGGCGGGAAGTGCCTGCAATACCGGGGAGACGAGAGTGTCCCATGTCATTGAGGCAATCCGCGTGCCGGAAAATTTTGCCGCGGGGAGCGTGCGCTTTACCATGGGAAGGGATACCACGAGGGACGAGGTGAATGCGGTGGTTCATGCGCTGAAAAAAAGCGTCGCGCTGCTGCGGGGATAAGTCAGAACAATTCCGGGAAAAAATGCATCAGGGCGGCGGCAACACCGTCGTTTCCATTCGTGTCCGTGATGTAGGAGGCCTCCGCCAGAACCTCCCGGGAGGCGTTGCCCATGGCGATTCCAAGACCGGCGGCCTTAAGGATCGCGATATCGTTCCCGGAATCTCCGATTGCCATGGTGTCCGCCTCTGGAATGTGCAGAAGATGGGCGAGGGTGCAAAGTCCCCGCCCCTTATTCACGTCCGCCCGGGTGAATTCAAGATTGTTGTAGCCGCCACAGACGCAGGAGACGGCAGGGTTGCTCTCAAGAAATACGCGCACCTCCTCCCGGTCTGTAAAATTCCCGTTTTCGTCCGCGTAGAAATTCAGGGTCACCTTCTGGATCTTCTTATTGTTTTCCCGGATAAAGCCCTTTAGATCCTCCACCGGAGTGCGGGTCTTTGTCACATAGTATTTGATTTCTGCGGGCAGTGGAAGCTTTTCTCCGGCGGAGACGGATTGTACCGGCATGTAGCCCTTTCCTTCGATAAAGGCGACAATATGGATATCCTTTGTGAGCAGAAAATCGAGAATGGGGAGAACGGCAGCGATGTCCATGGCCTCCTCGCAGAGACATTCTCCGGTGGAGAGCCGGTAGATCGCGCTTCCGTTTGCCGTGATGGCGTAGTCGATTCCGCTGCCTTTCAGCTGGTCGAAGGGAAGTCCGAGGAAGGGACGTCCGGTGGAGATCACCGCGTGGACGCCCGCATCGGTAATCCGTCTGAGGGCGGCGAGGTTGCCGTCCGAAATTCTGCTGTTGTCGTCAAACAGTGTGCCGTCCAGATCGAGGGCGACGAGCTTATAATCCGCCATGCTTTGAACCTCCGTTTTGTATTGTTCGTGTTTTATCACATGCGTGCACGGGACTTTTTGTGTTTTTTCATAAAATGCTGGGATTTGTCCGCAACATGCGTTATATTATATAGGAGAATTGATAAAACTGCAATCACAGATTCGTAGGAGAGACATATGACAAAGAGAGAATTTGCGGAGCTTGTAAAAAAAGGCCCGCTGATTTTAGACGGAGCAACGGGAACAAATCTTATGGAGGCGGGAATGCCCGTGGGCGTCTGCCCGGAGGCGTGGATTCTGGAGAATCCCGGGGTACTTGTCCGCCTGCAGCAGGACTATGTGGAGGCTGGCAGCCATATCGTTTACGCGCCGACCTTTACCGCGAACCGTATCAAGCTGGAGGAGTATGCCCTGGCGGACAGGCTGGAGGAAATGAACCGGGAGCTGGTGGCACTCTCAAAGTCTGCCGCCGGGGAGCGGGCGCTGGTGGCGGGAGACATGACCATGACAGGGCAGCAGCTTTTCCCGCTGGGAGAGCTTATGTTTGAGGAGCTGGTCGCGGTCTATAAGGAGCAGGCGCAGGTGCTCGTGGAGGCGGGCGTGGATCTTTTTGCGGTGGAGACCATGATGAGCCTGCAGGAGAGCCGTGCGGCGGTGTTTGCAATCCGGGAGGTCTGTGACCTTCCCATTATGGTGACGCTCACCTACAATGAGGACGGGCGGACACTGTTTGGAACGCCGCCGGAGACGGCAGTGACAGTGCTCCAGTCCCTCGGCGTGGACGCCATCGGCATCAACTGTTCTACCGGCCCTATGGAGATGGTGGAGCCGGTGAAAAAAATGGCGGAGTATGCGACGGTTCCCATTGTCGCAAAGCCCAACGCGGGATTACCTGAGCTTGAGGGGAAAAAGACGGTATACCGCATGACGCCGGAGGAATTTGCCCGGGCGGGAGCGGCGCTGGTGGAGGCGGGAGCGTCCATTGTGGGCGGCTGCTGCGGCACGACTAAGGAGCATATGCGCGCGCTGGCCGCCGCGGTATCCGGCAAAGCCCTGCACAGGCCTTTGAAGGAGCACCGGCGCATTTTATCTTCGGAGAGAAAAAATGTGGAGATTACACTGGAGGGTAATTTCCTGGTAGTGGGGGAGCGCATCAACCCCACCGGAAAGAAAAAGCTGCAGGAGGAGCTTAGGGAGGGAAAACTGGAGCTGGTTCGCCAGATGGCGAGAGAGCAGGAGGAGCAGGGCGCGGCAATTCTGGACGTTAATATGGGAATGAACGGCATCGATGAGCGGGAGATGATGGAGCGGGTCATCTGCGAGCTGGCCGCCACTGTGGACTGTCCTCTCTGCGTGGACAGCAGCTATCCGGAGGTGATTGAGGCGGCTCTTCGAATCTACCCGGGGCGGGCGCTGATCAACTCCGTTTCTTTAGAGTTGGAAAAGATAGAAAAAATCCTCCCTCTCGCGAAAAAGTATGGGGCGATGTTTGTGCTTCTGCCTCTCTCTGACGAGGGTCTTCCGAAGGATTCTGCTGAAAAGCGGAGGAATATCGAAGCGGTGTATGAAAGGGCAATGGCTCTCGGCCTGACCCATGCGGATATCGTGGTGGACGCGCTGGTAGCCACGATTGGAGCTAAACCGGAGGCGGCGAAGGAGTGCTATGAGACGATTGACTTCTGCCGCAACAGGCAGAATCTTCCTACCATCTGCGGTCTGTCCAATATCTCTTTTGGGCTGCCGGAGAGGAGTTATGTAAACGCCGCATTTCTTACGATGGCCATCGGCAGGGGACTTACGATGGCAATTGCAAACCCGTCGCAGGAGCTTTTGATGAATGCGGCATTTGCCTCGGATATGCTCATGCACCGTTCCGGCAGTGATATCCGTTATATTGAGCGTATGAACCGGCTGGCGGAGGAAAGGGCTGGATCTGAGACCGTGGTTATACAAAAGAAGGCAGAGACTTCTGCGGCACAGACCGCCGGTGAAGCGGCAGACGGCACGAGTTCCCATCCGGTCTTTACAGCGGTGCTCAAGGGCAATAAGGGAAGCATTCTCGAGGAGGTAAAGCGGACGCTGGAGGCAGGGGTGAAGCCGGAGGAAATCATTGACTGTTATCTGATTGCAGCAATCAACGCAGTGGGTCAGCTCTTTGAGGAGAAAAAATACTTTCTTCCCCAGCTCATCGGAAGCGCCAACACTATGAAGCTCGCCATCGACTATCTGGAGCCGATGCTGGAGCAAAAGGAGGGAGGAGGACAGCTTCCGACCGTGGTGATTGCCACGGTGGAGGGGGACATTCACGATATAGGCAAGAACCTTGTGGCGCTGATGCTAAAAAATTACGGTTATCATGTGATTGATCTGGGTAAGGACGTTCCGGCAGAGGTAATCGTGGATGCCGCGATGCGGGAGCAGGCGGCAGTCATAGGCCTCTCGGCACTGATGACGACCACCATGATGCGGATGCAGGAGGTAGTGGAGCTGTGCAGGCAGAAGGGCTGTACCAGCAAGGTCATCATCGGCGGCGCATGTATCACCCAGAGCTTTGCCGATGAGATTGGCGCTGACGGTTACTCGAAGGATGCGGCGGAGTGCGTGAAGCTGGTGGAGAGGCTTCTGGGGTGATATGATTTCTATGATAATTTGCTATGATAATTTCAAAATAGTGGTTGACAAACTCTGACAGTCGGGATATAATAAGCAAGTCGGTCGGCAAAGCCGTCCGATGAAATGGGATCTTAGCTCAGCTGGGAGAGCATCTGCCTTACAAGCAGAGGGTCATAGGTTCGAGCCCTATAGGTCCCACGATGGATTTATATTTATAATTCCATATGGCGAGATGGCTCAACTGGCTAGAGCGTCCGGTTCATACCCGGGAGGTTGAGAGTTCGAGTCTCTCTCTCGCTATGCGAAAGGTGCTGATTTTTCAGCACCTTTTTTGTGTCTGCGCGTTATGGAAAGGCCGCAATTTTTGATAAGGATATTGATAAAAATGTCGATAAAAAAATAGGTAAATTCTTTACTTTGTAATTCTAATATGTTAGTATTACCAATATAGCGATTAGTTTAAGAATCAAATGATATTCAACGGAAAGGAAAACAGTATGACCGGACTCGGATACATGCCGATCTGCTCCAGCAGCTCGCAGTCAAAAACATGCACGAATAGACATTTACGGGATTACTGCGCCCTTTTTTAGGACTTGTTTCAAAACTGTAGACCGCAGTAATTTCGTATAGGAAGAGAACCCTGATGAAGCACGGTTCTCTTTTTTGTGTGGAAAAAAGAACATTATGTGGACAATACAGTGAGAAATGAGGACAACGATGATGAAGAATATTAAATTGAACTATATCTACAATTTTATTAAGCGTCTGAATATGCAAAGCTGCATATGGGTTTTGTATCTGGGCTATATGGGCATGAGCCTGACGCAGATTGGATTGCTGGAGGGAATCTACCACGCGACAAGCATTGTATTCGAGGTGCCCTCCGGCGCTGTGGCGGATATTTTTGGAAGAAAGCGGACGATGCTTGCGGGCAGGCTGTGTGTGCTGCTTTCCTGCCTTCTGATGCTGTTTGGAAGAAGTTTTTTCCCATTTGCCCTGTCTTTTTTGATTCAGGCATTTGGAGAAAACTTAAATTCCGGTTCGGAGGAGGCGCTGGTGTATGACAGCATGAAGCAGGCCGGGAGGGAGGAGGAATACCAGGCTGTGTGCGGAAAGACGAACACAATTGTGGAGATTTCCTCGGCTCTGGCAACGGTTCTCGGAGGAGTGCTCGCAGAGTATTCCTATTTTGCGTGTTATGTGACAGCCTCCCTGCTGGCGGCTTTGGCGATCGTTCCCCTGATGCTTATGCGCGAACCAAAGCTGGAGGCGGATAGTGAATCCCTTCCGATGGCGGAACTGGTGAAAACACATTTTAAAACCTGCTTTGAGATTTTGAGCGGTAGCCGGAAACTGACCCGGTGGATCTGTTTTTTTAATGTTCTGGAGGTTGCGGCAACTGTTTTATTTTTCTACAGTCAGGAGTATTACCATTCGATGGGGCTCAATAAAATAGAAATCAGTATGATCATGCTGGCGGCAGGCCTGTTATCAACAGTGGGAGCTTTTTTCAGCGACAGAATTTATCGCCGTATGGGAGAATGGGCTATAGTAATCGCAGCGGCGGCGATTTTTCTTTCCATTGGAAGTTATGCATTCTATAGGTTATGGGTCAGTGTGTTCGGCTTTTGTGCGTGCAATTTTATGTCGGCAATGTTGTATCCCATTCGCTCGGCGCGGATCAACAGTCTGATTCCCTCCGGACAGCGGGCGACACTGATCTCCGTGGACAGTCTGGTATTTTCCGTGGGAATGGTGATCATATTTCCGGCGGCAGGCTGGGTGATTGACAAGTTTTAGCCGGCAGGGCGGGGAAAAACCGGTTGAGGATTTTTCCGCCATGCACTATAATGAAGAGAATGGAAAAAGAGGAGGAAAACAAGATGCAGTCATCAAGAGATTTACAGAACCAGCTAAGGAGTATCGACCATAAAAGCTATCCGGCTTACAAGGGGCTTAAGGGAAGCTACCAGTTTGACGGCTATCAGCTGAATATTGACCATGTGCAGGGAGATCCTTTTGCAGCGCCCTCCCATCTGAGTATTTTTGTCCCGGAGCAGCGGGCAGGATTTCCTGATTTTTGCAGGAAGGACGCACTGACGAAACATGCGCTGGCGGACTATCTGACAAGACAGTTTGGACAGCAGGTGAATCATTTCACCTTTAAAGCGAAGGGGTCGGGCAAGAGCGGCCTGATCTCCGTGACACACTGTGGGCAGGAAAAGCTGATGCGCACAGCCTGCGAAGTGGGGGAAAAGGGAATTATTGCAAGATTTGCCGTGGGATTTCCGGCGAACGGACGAACCATCAACGCGAGGGAGCTTGAGAAGATTCTGTTTGAATATCTTCCTCGGTGTGTGGATGCGGCCTTCTGCTACCGCAATTTGAACGGCAGGGACGTGAAAGCGGTGATTGAGCTGGCAGAGGATCAGGCATACATCCGCGCCCAGCTTGCGGAGAGGGGACTGGTGGCATTTGTCGCGGATCATGCGCTGCTTCCGAGGGAGAGCGGTGTATCGGCAAAGCCCATGAAGGATTCCACGGAATTTGTCTCCCCTGCGTCCCTGCGGGTGACGATGGAGCTGCCCCACAAGGGTGCGATTACGGGAATGGGGATTCCGAGGGGAATCACGCTGATCGTTGGCGGCGGTTACCACGGCAAATCCACTCTTTTAAACGCACTGGAGCTGGGCGTTTACGACCATATCGCGGGCGATGGCAGGGAATATGTGATCACGGATGAGACAGCTATCAAGCTGCGCTCGGAGGACGGGCGTTTTATCAAAGATGTCGATATTTCCATGTTTATCAGGGATCTGCCAAATAAGAAGGACACGAAGAATTTTTCCACGGCGGATGCCAGCGGAAGCACCTCGCAGGCGGCCGGAATCGTGGAGGGCATGGAGGCAGAGGGGCGGGTATTCCTTCTGGACGAGGATACCAGCGCTACGAATTTTATGGTAAGAGACGCCTTTATGCAGAAGGTGGTGAGCCCGGATAAGGAGCCGATCACGCCGTTTCTTTCAAGGGCAAGGGAGCTCTACGAGAGAGCAGGCATTTCCACAATTCTGGTGGCGGGAAGCTCGGGAGCCTTTTTCCATGTGGCGGATACGGTCATTCAGATGGACAGCTATGTGCCGGTGGATATTACGGAAAAAGCAAAGAGTCTGTGCGCGGAATTTCCGCTGTCGGACGAAAAGCCCGCGCCCTTTGAGATGCCGGTGAGCCGCCGGATTATGACAAAGGACGAGAACGGCGTGACAAAGCGCAGGGATTACCGCACGGGGGCGGTGCGCCGCGATGAGCCGGAGAGGCTCAAGGTGAAAGTTATGGGAAAGGACGGTTTTTCGCTGGGAAAACAGAACGTGGATCTGCGCTATATTGAGCAGCTGATTGACAGTGAGCAGACGGCGGCGCTTGGATTATTGCTCAAATATGCGGTGGAGAAGCTGATTGACGGGCACAAGACCCTGCCGCAGATTGCGGAATATCTGGAAAGCCAGCTTAAGAAGAAAGGGCTCTCCTTTTTCGCGGAGGGAGGCTATATTCCCGGCGGCTATGCGATTCCCCGGGCGCAGGAGATTTATTCGTGCCTGAACCGTTACAGGAGGAGCTGATATGTGCAGACAGAAGATTCTGCCGGGGTGTATGTTGCTTCTGGCGGCATGTGGCATGCTTTCCTGCGGGCCGGCAAAAGAGCAGGTCAAAGAAAATGAAACTGTCCGGAGGGAGGCAGGACAAGAAAAAGAAGCATCTGCTGAGGAGACGGCAGAAACCGATATTTATGATGAGGTTTTAGCGCAGTATAGCGATATGGTTCAAAAAGATTTTTACTCGAACCTTCGGGATACCGATGCCTATGACGGCAGCTTTGGAGAGGCGATCGGTCTTGAAATCCGCACCCACGCGCAGGATATTTATTATGCCTTCTGTGATATAGATAAAAACGGGACAATGGAGCTTTTGATTGCAGGCGGGGAAAACGGTGTATCAAATCCCGATTTCGCGCCATGGAATTATGATTTATATGGCTATGACGGCGCAGATGTGGTTTCTATTTTCCCGGAAATGGAGTTTGGGTACAGAACAAATTTCTCGCTTTATGGTAATGGCGTGATAGAAGTGTTTTACAGCAGCAGTGCCGCGGAATCCGGCGTTGATTTTTACAAATTGGGTAGTGACGGCTGCACGCCCGAATTAGTGGATTCCTTTTCCGCAGTTGCCCATCTGGAAGATGAGGAACCCGTATTTGTGTATTTTCAAAATGGAAGTGAAATTACGGAAGAGGCGTACAATGCCGGAATTCAAAACTACGAGACGGCACTTCCAAGCGCGCTGGACTGGATACAGATTCATTAAAAACAAATAAGTTCCCCTTGACAAATGTGTCTAATGGCGTTAGACTAAATAGTGTCTAACGTCATTAGACACTATTTTTGTCCGCTTGTGATCCTCTGTACAGAGGGCAGCGGGATTCGTCAGGAGGAATACATATGGAGGCATACAAATTAGGAGAGATGGAAGCGCGGTTTGCGGATTTGATCTGGGCTCATGCGCCGGTCAGGACGTCGGAGCTGGTAGCACTCTGCGGGCAGGCGTTTGACTGGAAGCGGACGACCACCTACACCATGTTAAAACGCCTGTGTGAGCGGGGCATTTTTGCAAATGCAGGGGGAATGGTGAAGACCGTTATCAGCCGGGAGGATTTTCTCGCAAATCAGGGGACGCAGTTTATTGAGGAGCATTTTGAGGGGTCGCTTCCGTTGTTTCTCACCGCCTTTTCCCGGAAGAACAAGCTGGGGAAAAAGGATGTGGAGGAACTTCGCAGGCTGATTGATTCCTATGAGGAGGGGCGCTATGAGTGATGTTGCGGCTTCGGTTTTTCAGATGGGACTTGTGGGAAGTCTTGTGATTCTTGTGGTGCTGGTGCTGCGTGTCCTTTTGAGCCGCGCGCCGAAAGTTTTTTCCTATGCGCTCTGGCTGGCCGTCTTGTTTCGGCTGCTTTGTCCCGTTGCGCTGGAATCGGAATTTTCTCTGCTTGGGCTTGGACAGAATATCGCAGAGAGCTTCACGGAGCAGGAGGATGTTCAGCGAAATGTGGCCGTGGGGGAAAATATGCCGCCCGTAAACGCTGATGGAGAGGGCGAATCTGACTGGAAGGAAAAAGAGGAGGGAGATACTTTTACAGAGACGGCATCCGGGGCAAAGAGCGAAGTGAAAGAGCCTTCAAAGCACACGGCGGAGAATGCAGTGCAGACAGTGCTTATTTTCGTCTGGCTGGCGGGAATTTTGGTGATTTTAGGCTATTCTCTTATGAGCGGGCTGCGTCTCAGACGCTATCTGAAAGGGGCAGAGCATGAGAGCGGGAACATTTATGTCCGTGAGGGGATTGACACGCCGTTTGTCATGGGCTGTTTTGCACCTAAGATCTATCTTCCGAAGGGCTTAAAGGAGCGGGAGCTGGAGTATATTCTTTTACATGAGCAGATACATATTAAAAGGCGTGACCCGCTGTTTCGGCGGCTGGCCTTTGCGGCTCTTGCGTTGCACTGGATAAATCCCCTCGTATGGCTTGCCTTTTTCTTAAGCGGCAGGGATATGGAAATGTCCTGTGACGAGGCAGTGGTGCGCCGTTTTGGGGAAGGAATCAAGCGGGAGTATTCCAATTCCCTTCTGGCAATGTCCGTGGGAAAGGAAATGGGGATGCTGCCCCTTGCCTTTGGGGAGCGGGATACCAGAGAGCGCATCGGCAATATCCTGCGGTACAAGAGGGCAAAAGCCGGGGCGGCGGCAGGCTGTGTGTGTGTTCTTATGGCTGCGCTTTTGGTGCTGGCGACGAATCCGAAGGAGAAGGAAGCGCAGGCGGGCGGAGAGGAGACGGAAGCGCAGGTAGGCGGAGAAGAGAAGGAAGCGCAGGTAGGCGGAGAGGAGACGGAAGCGGGGCCGGATCTGGAAAACTCCCTTTACGCGGCCTATGCGTCAGATGAAAAGGGCTTTGAGGCCAATATCACTGTGGAGTCCGTCTCCAGAAGCGGCAGGCTGATTGACCGTTACGACAATCTGTGGGTTTCGGATTCTGAGCTGGCGGAGGCCGGCGGGGATATTGATCTGGCGGGGGAGCAGGCTGAGCTGAGAAGGCAGGTGCTCGGGGATTCTCCGGTCTTTGCCGGGGACTGTGAATTTTTCATCAATTACAACAGCGAGAAATTAGAGCCCCAGAGTGTGGATTTTGATACTTTCGCGGATTGCTTTTCCGGGGAGGGGCGGAGTATTCCCTGCAGGGTTGCTTACCGCGATGGACAGATACACAGCATTATTCTCTTAGATTACCGCTATCGCAGCGGACTTTCCCACGAAGAATCCGGGGGAGACTACAATAGCTATGAGGAGTATACAGAGTTGTTGGGCAGCGGTTTTCTTGAGGAGTATTATACACTGGTCAATACAGTGTCTGCGGATATCGCGGATCTTCCGGGGGAGGAGATCATAGAGGTTTATACAACAGATAACGGAGAAATCGGCGGCGGTGGAATCGTGGTTTTTAAGAGTGCATATGGGGACGTCATCAACGCGGAGGTGGCTGCGCTTTCAAACGCCGGGAATCAGAATATCTATGTGGGAAAGACCGACGGCGGTGGGGAAGGCTTTATTATGACACTTTCGCTGGAGGATCGCTGGGATTATGGTTTCTATGCGTATCGCGTGTACCGCTTTGACGAGACGGGCGGGAGAAAACTGCTGGCAGGCTCTTATTTTGAGTGGGGCGGCGGCATGACGGACGGGGCAGACGCACTGGAAATCTGGAGCCATTACCTCGGGCACTATCTTACGGACAGTGTTTTGCTTTTCGGCACAGCGGAGGGAAATGTCCGCACCGGTATGGAGAGCGACAGCGGACGCTACACCTACGAGGCGGTTTTGCCGGAGAAGCTCTCCGGGGATGCATCAGAATAAGATAAAAATAGTTTTTAACATTTTAGGATTCTGTATTTGACAATTCCTCCCCTGATGTATAGAATGAGTCTATATGCTGATAGACGAGGAGAAATTGTATGGAAAAAATTATGGATAAAATCACCGCAGAGGTGACGAAGCTTTTTGTGGAAAACGGCTACGATGCGAAGTACGGCAAGGTCACGCTGTCGAACCGGCCGGATCTGTGCGAATTCCAGTGCAACGGCGCGATGGCGGCGGCGAAGGAGTACAAGTGCGCCCCATTTATGATTTCGGACAAGCTTGCCGAAGGACTTGCGGCAAACCCCATGTTTGCGGGTGCAGAATCCGTGAAGCCGGGCTTTTTAAACCTTACCCTCTCCGGAGAATATCTGGCGGACTACGTCAGCCGGATGAAAGAGGATAGCGGGCGCTTTGGCTGTGAGAAGACGAAGGAGCCAAAGACGATCATTGTGGATTACGGCGGGGCGAACGTGGCGAAGCCGCTGCATGTGGGACATCTGCGCTCTGCGATTATCGGTGAGAGCATCAAGCGCATCGGCAGATTCATGGGGCATAACATGATCGGGGACGCCCACCTCGGGGACTGGGGCCTGCAGATGGGGCTCATCATTGTGGAGCTGAAAAGCCGTAAACCGGAGCTTTCGTACTTTGATGAGAGCTACGGGGGGGAATATCCCAAGGAGCCCCCCTTTACCCTATCCGAGCTGGAGGAAATCTATCCGGCGGCGAGCGGCCGCTCGAAAGAAGATGAATCCTTTAAAGCCATGGCACTGGCCGCGACCCGTGAGCTTCAGGAGGGCAGGCGGGGCTATCAGGCTCTTTTACAGCATATATTGGATGTATCAGTCCCGGATTTAAGGAGAAACTATAACAATCTGAACGTCTCCTTTGAGCTCTGGAAGGGAGAATCGGACGCCAAGCCCTACATAGCGCCCATGGTACAGAAAATGAAGGACGGGGGCTATGCTTACATGAGCGACGGCGCGCTGGTAGTGGACGTAAAGGAGGAGTCGGATGCCAAAGAGATTCCGCCCTGCATTCTGCTAAAGTCCGACGGGGCGGCTCTTTACAGTACGACAGATCTTGCGACGATTGTAATGCGCATGGAGGAGAATTCCCCCGACCGCATCATTTATCTGGCGGATGCAAGGCAGAGTATGCATTTCGTGCAGGTGTTCCGCTGTGCGAGAAAGACGGGGCTGGTGCCGGAGGGCACAGAGCTTACCCACATCGGCTTTGGAACCATGAACGGCGAGGACGGAAAGCCCTTTAAGACCCGCGAGGGGGGTGTGCTCCGCCTCGAGTATCTGCTGGACGAGATCAACGGGGAGATGCTGAAAAAAATCAGGGAAAACCAGAAAGAAAAGGAGCAGCTTGCGATTTCCGACGGGGAGGCGGCAGAGACGGCGAAGCTTGTGGCTCTCGCCGCGCTAAAGTACGGCGATCTCTCCAATCAGGCGGGCAAGGACTACATTTTTGATTTAGAGCGGTTCACTTCCTTCGAGGGAAATACCGGACCGTACATTTTATATACAATCGTGCGGATTAAGTCAATCCTGCAGAAGTATACGGCGGCGGGAAAAGAACTTCCGGGGCACACGCCGCTGCTTGCGCCGGATACCGCCAGCGAAAAGGAACTGATGCTGGTTTTGTCCCGCTTCAATGGCATGATGGAGAACGCTTACGAGGAGAATGCGCCGCATAAGGTCTGCGCCTATATCTATGAGCTTGCCAATGCCTTTAACGGATTTTATCACGGGACGAAAATTCTGGCGGAGCCGGACGCGCTGCGCCAGCAGTCTTACATCGGACTTTTGACGCTGACAAGGGAAGTGCTCGAGGTTTGTATTGATGTGCTGGGCTTTTCGGCACCGGAGAGAATGTAGACAGAGAACCGAAAACTTTGCTCTTTTGAGAGAGCGGGGAGGTGCAGCTATTGGAGCAGGGGGGATATGAGATCATGCACATGGACAGGAGGGTCGCGGCAATCGACGCCTCCGGGAAATGCAGGATTTATTACAAATCGTTCATGCCCTATAATTTATATCTGGAGGAGCACGAAGAGCGTATAGATATTCTCGTGAACAATATCACGAATTTTTACTACTGGTGCTCCACGCGCCTGTTGACCCTGGACAGGAAATACGCGAAGGAGATTCTAAACAGCATCGGCATGGTACAGGCCGTGACCGATAAGGAGAGGGCGAAAATTGCCCTGACCTATCGATGCGCTTCCCTGACAGACGTTTTCTGGGTGCGCAGATGTAAGGAAAAGGTGAAGTTTAGCGACGTCAATCTGTACGACAACCATCTGGAGGATGTCTTTGTGGATATCGCATTAAAGGGCAGGCAGTACAGTGTAGAGAACGAGGCGCTGGCGCGGGATCTCTCCACCAACGGCTGCTTTCCCAAAGCATGGTTAAGGCGCGGGAACGGGTTTCTGCTATTGAAGGACGGCGGCAATTTTGCGGTAGAGCGGGAGATACTGGCCAGCAGGATCTGCCGCTGTTTTGCAGTGTCGCAGGTGTTCTATGAGCCGGACGAGTTTGATGGGGAAAAGGTATCGGTCAGCGAAAATATAACCTCAAAGGAATATTCTATTGTTTCCATGGAGAATTTCGAAATCTATTCCATAAACCATGGCAGGGATACCAGAAAGTACATTTTACAGCTGGACGCATACAATTATTATATGATGAACATCATTGATTATCTTGTGGGCAACACGGACAGGCACTGGGGAAACTGGGGCGTGCTGGTTAAAAACAAGACCAACAAACCAGTGTCGCTGCACAGGCTCATGGACTTCAATCAGGCGTTTCACAGCTATGATTCCATAGAGGGAGCCAACTGTCAGACCCTGTTTGGACGGCGGAAAATGACCCAGAAAGAGGCGGCAGTGCAGGCGGTAAAAAGAATTGGCTTAAACCAGAAAGAAGCTGTGGACAGGGAATGCTTTCAGGAGCTGCCGCAGTATTATGAGATGTTCGTGAAAAGATTAGAAGTATTAAAGGAGGCGTTTTCTTTTCGTACCCAGTCATAAATTCCAGATTCCTGCATACATATAGGTCATAGGACAAAGGTTCCTATGGCCTGTATTTTTGTGCAAAGGAGGACAGACAATGGGAGAGGGACAGCTTTTGGAATATCTGCCGAAAAGCCTGCGGAGGCATATCGGCGAGGAGAGCCTGATGGGGGTGGAGGAGATTCGCGTGCGGGTGGGACAGCCCCTGGAATTCATTTATCACGATATGCAGGCAAAAAGCTTTGGAGTGGTGGAAAGGGAGGAGCTTTATGAGATGCTGAACTACCTGACCGGATACTCCCTCTATGCGCTGGAGGAGGAGATGAGGCAGGGCTTTTTTACAATAGCGGGCGGGCATCGGGTCGGCCTCTGCGGGCATATGAGCTACCACGGCACGGACGAGGGGAACAGGACAGACGTGCTCTATGATATCAGCGGCTTAAATATCCGTGTCGCAAGAGAGCTAAAGGGCTGTGCGAAGGAGCTTCTTGGATGCATACGCCGTGAAAAAAGCATATACAACACTCTGATTTTTGCAGCGCCGGGAGTCGGAAAAACGACCTATCTCAGGGACTGTATCCGTCTGCTCTCCACCGGGGAACTGGGGAAGCCGGGACTCAAGGTTGGGGTAGTAGACGAGCGGTCGGAGATTGCCGCCTGCCACCGGGGGGTGGCGCAGAACGATCTGGGACCCAGAACAGATGTGCTTGACAATTGCCCCAAGGCGATTGGTATGCAGATGCTGCTGCGCTCCATGTCGCCGGAGGTGATCGCTGTGGACGAGCTGGGAGGAAGCATGGATTATGATGCCGTGGCAGATGCCATGCGCTCAGGGGTGCGGATTCTTGGAACCGTTCACGCCCAGAGCAAAAAAGAGATTTTCGAGAAGCCCCGCATGAGGGAGTTGCTTGCGGCGGGGGACTGGCGGCTGGTGCGCATTGCCCGGGGAGAGGAAGGGAAACGCCATATCTTTATATACAATCAGTCGGAGGAGGGGGTATGGGTAAGCTGATTGGGATGTGTCTGATTCTTGGCGGCTGTGCGGGGCTGCTTGCAAGCTGGAGGTGTGCGCAGAAAAAACGGCAGGCGCAGGCGGCGGAGCTGATTCGCCTGTTCGCCCAGTGGGAGTACAGCATAGAGAGGGAGCGTCTCCGGCTGTATGAGTTTCTTGAGGGCTATCCCTGCAGCCAGCCGCAAATCCACGCATTTTTGGAGGCGCTTCTCATAGAGCTTCGCTCAAAGGAATATCCGAGCGGAGTCAGACTGTGGCAGCAGCTTTTAAACAAAAACTGCAGCAGGCTGAATCTGGACAGGGATATATGGGAGCTCCTGTGGTCGGCGGACGGCGCTTTTTTTGGGACAAGCAGCAGGGAGAGCCTGCGCTGTGCCGCCGCCTGCAGAGGCCGCATCGAGGAATGCTTAAAGCGGCAGCAGACAGAATTTTTAAAGAGGCAGAAGGTGTACATGCCTGTGGGGATGCTGGCAGCGGTGCTCTTAATTATTTTGTTGATTTAGAATTTGGGAAGGAAGCAGTATGGGCATAACGATCATATTTAAGATAGCAGCGCTTGGAATTGTGGTGACAGTTCTCTGCCAGATACTCAAGCATAGCGGGAGGGAGGAGCAGGCCTTTCTTCTGAGCCTTGCAGGCCTTTTGATTGTGCTGTTCTGGATTGTGCCCTATATCAGCGAACTGTTTGAGACCATGGAGACGCTGTTTTCTTTGTAAGGAGGTCGTGGCTATTTTAAAAATCGGTCTGATCGGGCTTGTGGCAGTGTTTCTCGCCATGCCCCTAAAGAAACAACACGGAGAGTATGCGCTGCTCATCGCGATTGCCGCGGGAATTCTCATTTTTATATATGCGCTGGCACAGATTCAGATTATCGCGGATTTTCTGGAGGATATCATGGAACGGCTTCCCATCGAGACAAGCTATCTCATGCCTCTCTTAAAAATACTGGGAATCACCTATATCGCGGATTTTTCGGCCGCTCTGTGCCGGGAGGCAGGCTACGGCTCCATTGCCAGCCAGATTGAGCTTTTTGCCAAGCTTGCGATTATCGCTTTGAGTATCCCGGAGCTCACCTATCTCGTGGAGGTGCTGGATGAATTTCTTACATAGGGTTGTTTTACTGTTTCTGCTTTTTCTTGCGGCGGGCGTACAGCCGGTGTCTGCAATGGAGGCAGAAGAAAACACCGGGGAGTACAGTGACGGGCTTTTGTCAGAAATCCTTGGAGAGATGGATTTTAAGGAGGTGGACGACTTTTCTGTGCAGGAGCTGCCCGAGAGGATGACCTTTTCCTCTCTGGTTACGGCTCTGGCGGATGAGGGAGATGAAGGGTCTTATTTTGGCATGATCGGCGAATATCTCCTCGATCTGTTTTTCTATGAGATTGAAGCAGCAAGACCCATGTTCTTCCAGCTTTTGTCTGTGTCCGTGCTCTTTTCGCTCTTTGGGAAGATGCTGGTCACGAAGCAGAGCTATGTGAATAATCTGGGATTTTTCGCGGTCTACGCGGCGGTTATGCTCCTGCTTATGAATTCCTTTCTTCTGGTCAATGAGGTGGTGGAAGCCGGGATTGAAAAAATGATTTCCTTTATGACAGCCTTCATTCCCACCTACGCGGCCACGCTGCTGCTGTCCGCAAATCCCTCCTCGGCGGGAATGTTTTACGAGCTGGCATTCGTCCTGATCTATCTGCTGGAACTCGCCATGAAGGCGCTCTTCATTCCCGGCGTTCATGTTTTTGTGCTGCTTGTGATGATGGATAATCTCTTCGAGGAGGCGAAGCTCACGAAGCTGGCGGATATGATCGAGAGCGCGATTAAGGCGGCGATGAAGCTGTCCCTTGCGGCCGTGGTGGGGCTTGGGGTGGTACAGTCGCTCCTCGCTCCGGCGAAGGATCGCCTCTCGGCAAATTCCGTCTTTAAAACCCTGCAGGCTGTTCCCGGGGTGGGGAATACTTTTGGGGCAACCGGAGAGCTTTTGCTGGGCTGCGGTATTTTGATAAAAAACAGTGTGGGAACAGCGGCACTCGTAATTCTGGTAGTGCTCAGTGCGGCTCCCATCATTTCTGTGGCCTGCTTTTGTCTGTTGTACCGTCTGGTCGGAGCGCTCCTGCAGCCCTTTTGCGATAAGCGGATCGGTGAGTGTGTGCACGGGGTGGGAAGGGGCTGTGAACTGTATTTAAAAATTGTGGTGGATGCGATGCTGCTGTTATTTATCACCATCTCTATGATCAGCGCCTTCACCAGCTTTATGCATTGACGGGGGACATGGGATGCAGGCGGTTTTAAATTTTGCCAGAGATTACTTTCTGTTCATGCTGATACTTTTTCTGTTTTCTTATCTGACACCGAAAGAAAATTACCGGAGATATTTTCAGTTTTTTATCGGAGCCCTTATGGCGGCAATTCTCCTGCGGCCGGTATTCGCACTTTTTACAAAGGACGGGGAGGAGAAGGTGCGGCGGGAGCTTGACAAACTTCGGCAGGAAATGGAGAGCGTGGAGTATTATGAGGAAGGAGAGGATATCTTTGAATGGTTTCTCGAACGTGAAGGAATGGATCAAAAAGCAGATGAATAACCGCAGCTGGACAGATTTTTTCCTTATGATTCTGATAGGCGTGCTGGTGATGCTGGTCGCGATTCCCACGGGAGATGGAAAGAAAAAAGAGGAGCAAAAGAGTGATGCGGTGGAGGAAAAACCGCAGACAGTAACGCAGGAAGAATACGAAAAGCGGCTGACGGAGGAACTGACAGAGCTTTTGGAGCAGATGGAGGGAGCCGGAAAATGCAGAGTGATGATATCCTTAGAAGACGAGGGGAGAGTTTATGTGGATAAGAATGTAGTAAGCGGCAGCGACAGGCGGGAGGAGAGCACAGTGGTCTACGATACGGGGAGCGGGGAGATGCCCTATGTGCTCTGTGAGGAGCGGCCGAAGGTAGCCGGAGTCGTGGTAGTGGCCGAGGGCGGCGAAAATGCGGTCGTAGTCTCAAACATTTCACGCTCTGTCATGTCATTATTCCAGATAGAGGCGCATAAGATTACAGTAGTTAAAATGTCAGTGCAGGAGGATTAACAGTGAAAAAGAAAAAAAGAATTCACAAGAATCAGGTTGTCATAACGACCCTGGCAGTGTTGATTGCGATTGCGGGGTATGTGAGCTACGACAGAACGATGGGAAGCGCCGACGAGGAGGCGCAGGTGGTTGCCAACACGGATCTTTTAAATGCGGAGCAGGATCTTGCCTTTGATCTCTCCGAGGAGGATCTGGTGGAGACGATGTCTACGGAGGAGACACTGAACCCCGGGGAAACCGTGCTTACCAGTGTAGATGTGTCTCTGTCCGACTATGCGGCGCAGGTGAAGCTGAACCGTGAGCAGGTGCGCTCCAAAAATAAAGAGACTCTGCAGGCCATCATCGACAATGAAACGCTGGATGACGCCCAGAAGCAGGCGGCGTTAAATGAGATGATCACGCTGACGGAGGTTGCGGAGAAAGAGGCCAACGCGGAGATGCTTTTGGAAGCCAAGGGCTTCACAAATGTAGTGGTGTCGGTCAGCGACGACAGCTGTGACGTTGTTTTGGATATGGGAGATGTGACGGATGCAAAGCGGGCGCAGGTGGAGGATATCGTAAAACGCAAGACCGGCGTTGCGGCGGAAAACATTGTCATAACGCCGATTCAGCAGTAAAAACAGCAGGGCAGAGCTGTCTTACATAAATACGCGGTTGAAAAATGGGAATAATTAGTATACAATATGAAATGCTTATAAAATACCAGTACACAGATTTAAAAAGTAAAGGAAAATACGATTGTGAGTAACCTGAGACAAGAGATTGAAAAAAGGCGTACCTTTGCCATTATTTCCCACCCGGATGCGGGCAAGACGACGCTGACGGAGAAGTTCCTGCTTTACGGAGGGGCCATCAATCTGGCAGGCTCCGTCAAAGGAAAGGCCACGGCAAGACATGCGGTGTCAGACTGGATGGAGATTGAAAAGCAGAGAGGAATTTCTGTGACCTCCTCCGTGCTCCAGTTTGAATACGGCGGCTACTGTATCAATATTCTGGATACGCCGGGGCATCAGGACTTTTCCGAGGATACCTACCGCACACTGATGGCGGCGGATTCGGCCGTGATGGTCATTGACGCAGGTAAGGGAGTGGAGGCTCAGACAAGAAAGCTCTTCAAGGTCTGCGTTATGCGCCACATTCCCATTTTTACCTTCATCAACAAGATGGACAGAGAGGCGCGGGATACTTTTGAGCTCTTGGATGACATCGAGAAGGAGCTTGGTATCGCCACCTGCCCGGTCAACTGGCCGATCGGCTCCGGCAAGGGCTTTAAGGGCGTGTATGACCGGGATACAAGGCAGATCAGAACCTTTTCGGACACCTTAAAGGGGACGAAGGAGGGGAACCAGAGGCTTCTCGCTATCGACGATCCCTCCCTTGGCGCAGAGCTTGGGGAGGAGGAGAAGCAGAAGCTTTTGGACGAGATTGAACTTCTGGATGGCGCCAGCGCAGAGTTTGACATGGAGCTGGTGACAAAAGGAGAGCTCTCCCCCGTGTTTTTCGGCTCCGCTCTGACCAATTTTGGCGTGGAGACCTTTCTTGAGCATTTTTTGCGCATGACATATGCTCCAATGGCACGGCAGGCGGATATCGGAATGATCGATCCCTTTGGGGAGGACTTCTCCGCCTTTGTGTTCAAGATTCAGGCAAATATGAACAAGAACCACAGAGACCGCATCGCTTTTATGCGCATCTGCTCCGGGCGCTTTGACGCAGGGATGGAGGTGCGCCATGTGCAGGGGGGCAGGGAGGTCAAGCTATCCCAGCCGCAGCAGATGATGGCAGATGACCGCAGAATCGTGGAGACGGCCTGTGCGGGGGATATCATTGGTATCTTTGATCCGGGCATTTTTTCGATCGGAGACACACTGACCACGGCGAAGGAGAGTTTTCGGTTCGAGGGTATTCCCACGTTTGCGCCGGAGCATTTTGCGCGGGTGCGCCTCATGGATTCCATGAAGCGCAAGCAGTTCGTCAAGGGAGTGACCCAGATCGCCCAGGAGGGAGCAATTCAGATTTTTCAGGAATACAAGGGCGGTATGGAGGAGATAATAGTAGGAGTCGTGGGCGTGCTGCAGTTTGATGTGCTCAAATTCCGGCTGGAGAATGAGTACAACGTGGAGATACGTCTGGAGAATCTTCCCTACGAGCATATCCGCTGGATTGAGAACAAGGACAAGGTGGACGTGGACAACCTTACCGGAACATCGGATATGAAGAAGGTGATCGACATGAAGGGAAATCCCCTGCTTTTGTTTGTCAATGCATGGAGTGTCGGCATGACGCTGGACCGCAACAAAGGGCTTGTGCTGGCAGAATTTGGCAGAAACTAGTTACAGCAGGGCACAGCAGAATTTATAGGAATAGAAGGAGGATACTATGAAGATCGTAGAGCTTACCAAGGAAAATTTTGATGAGGAGGTGCTGGCGGCGTCCATGCCGGTACTGATTGATTTCTGGGCCACATGGTGCCGCCCCTGCCAGATGCAGTCCCCGGTCGTGGATGCGGTGGCGGAGGAAATGGGAGATAAGGTAAAGGTGTGCAAGGTCAACGTGGACGAGCAGCCCAAGCTGGCTATGAATTACCAGATTGCCAGCATTCCGACGCTGGTATACATGAAGCATGGACAGTTCAAGAGCCGGATGGTAGGGCTGCAGGATCAGGAGACGATTACGGATTATCTGAACCAGCTTCTTGCCACAGAAGAGTAATCGAATAGAAACAGAGATAAAATAAAAGCCCCGCCACAAGCTTGTGGCGGGGTCTGTCTTTTACAATCTCACGAATCTTTCTGCTTCCTCGGTCAGATTGCCGGCAATCTGACGGTTATCCGTCATGGCCTCCGCAATTTCACCGATATCCTTCACCAGATCCGAGGTGTTGATCGCTACCTTCGAGGTACCGCTTGCACTCTCGTCCACGGCCGTGTTAATGCCGTTGATAGACTCGGTAATGCTGTCCATAAGCTGTTTGAGATTGACGGACATATCGTTGAAGCCTGAGACAATCTCGTTGATATGTACGGCGTCCTCACTGTACTGACGGCCTGTGTTCACAAAGCCCTCGTAATCCGGGAGAATATTTTCATTGATATACTTCACAATCGTATCTGCGCTGTCAATCAGATCCTTTACAGCCTCAATCACCATATTGTTGATGGTCTGGATATTATTGGCTGCCTCCCGGCTGGAGTTTGCAAGCTGGCTGATCTCGTCAGCGACCACGGCAAAGCCCCGGCCTGCATCTCCGGCTCTCGCTGCCTCTATAGAGGCGTTCAGGGAGAGAAGATTGGTCTGGCTGGAAATATTCAAAATATCATTCGTCAGATCATTGACACGCTCGACGCTCTTGCTGCTCTTGATGGCCTCGTTCAGCTTGTCGATAATACCGTTGATCACGTTGCTGGTATTCTGCTTGTTTTCCACGGCGCCGCGCTCGAGATCCTCTGCCCGCTGCTTCATGCCGTTCGTGTAGTCGTTCAGACCCTGTGAAGCGTCGGAGAGTTCAGTGATATTTTCGTCTACCACGCCCACATTGTCCTTGATGCTTGCAAGGGTGGAGGAAATCTCTTCCATGGATGCGGACAGCTCCTCCATAATAGCGGAAATATCGCAGGAGTTGTCGTTGGCGGTTGATACCTTGCCGGATACTACATTTACAATGGAGCCAAGCTTGCCGGAGCTGGTGGTAATCTGTCCCATGATGCCCTGCAGGGTCTCAATAAAGGTATTGATGCCTGCGGCAAGGGTTCCAATCTCGTCTGTACAGAAGCACTGTACACGCTTTGTCAGGTCGCCCTGTCCGGCGTCGATCGTCGCGATGACCTCCCGGAGCTGCTTGTTGATATTGATGAGGCGCTTGCAGGCCCATTTCCATGAAACCCATACCACGAAACCAAGTACCATCATGGCAAACACTAAAATGATGATAATGGTGACGACCACCTTTGAATACACATCGTTCTGGTGTTTTGCCGCCGCCTCCATATCTGCTTTATTAGAGGCGCTCAGCTGTGACAGCTCCGCCGTGAGGGCGGTGCCTGCTTCCTTCAGGTCTACATTTGCGAGCTGGGTCGCATCTGCTATATTGCCGGCGGCACTGTATGACAAAATCGTGTCGTATATCTCAAGGTAGGCGGCGTAATCTGCCCCGAACTGTGAGAAGCATTCCTGATCCTCGGCAGTCGTCAGCGAGGCATTGTACTCCGTACACAGACCGCTGATTCTCTCCTTTAAGGAATCGGCCTCCTCCTCCAGCGTGCCCTGCAGTGCGCTGTCGTCCTGTGCGACAATGTGTGCAAATGCCACACGGCGCAGGGTCTGGTAGGCGGCGGTAATGTCGCCAAGCTGCTCGATCTTAATCGCATAATTACCGGATATCTCCTCTCCGGCGTCCCGGATGGAACCGGCGTTTATAACGCTGGTGATTCCCAGAACGAGAATCAGAACTCCAAGTGCGGAAACCGGAAGGAGAATTTTGTAGCGGATACTAAGGTCTTTCAAAAATTTAGACATGGGGGGTACCTCCTGTTCTCTTTTGGCTATTTTGGCTAAAAAAATTTCGTTTATAAATTTAATTATATATATTTTGCAGGATTTTGTCTATCCCTTTGAGTTTCCCCATTTTTTAAAGCATTACATCCCGCCGCCAGCCATTTTAAAGT
>JAMPHB010000002.1:0-161172 GCA_023663685.1 Blautia sp. | reverse complement strand
AGGAAGGTTTGCGGGATAAGGGCTGGGGCCGTCTGTATGAAGTTTTGAAGGTACAGTATTTTGAAATACAGGGGATTGGTCAAATGGTATGATAGGGGTCTCCAAAACCTTTGGTGGGAGTTCGATTCTCTCATCCCCTGCTGGGAAAAAGTCTTAGACTGGACGACAATGCCGGTTTAGGGCTTTTTTAATATTAGAAAAAATTATGAAAAAGCACCTAAAATTTGCGAAAATCAGGTGCTTTTTTATAAAAATTTAATATGCTAATAGGTGGATGAGGAGGGAAAGCATTCCAAAAAGCCGACGAATCAGGTGAAATGCATGGCCACTTCTCGTCAAAATGCAAAAGATGCCAGTGTATTGCACAAAAGCTCAGATTTTGACAGAATACAAAAAATGGTGTATAAGTACTAGAAAGTAGATGATTTGCAGGATCATTAGGAGGTGATTGGTATGTACGATAAAGTAAAAGTAATTCGATTGACAAATCTGAGGGAGCTGGAAGCTTTCGTAAAAGCGGCCGACGACTGCGATTTTGATATTGACGTAAAATATAACAGAGTCATTATTGATGCAAAGTCCCTGCTTGGCATGATTGGGCTGGGTCTCAGGAAGGATATCGAAGTATGCTACGGTGGCAACAACGAAAAATTTGAAAACCTTGTTGATAAATTTGCCGTTGCATAATACAATAGCCATATAGCGTTTATGGACATTCCCGCTCCGTATTCCGGAGCGGGAATTTTTTGACCCTGCGGGGGTGAAACATGGATAATGAAACGAAAGACCGGCAACTTCATATTTCAGTGCGCAATCTGGTAGAATTTATCTTCCGGGAGGGAGATATTGATAACCGTGTGGGAAAGCTGGCGGCAAATGCGATGCAGGAGGGGAGCCGTATCCACCGCAAGCTGCAGAAGAGCATGGGGGAGGGCTATCAGGCGGAGGTACCGCTGTCTGTGTCCATTCATGCAGAGGAGTACACGCTGACCGTGGAGGGGCGCGCCGACGGCATACTGTTTATAGAGGAAAAACCAGAGGAAAAACTTTTGGGAAACGCATGGTATATTGACGAGATCAAGGGTGTTTACCGCAGCCTTGCCACGCTGCAGGCGCCGGTCTATGTCCATCAGGCGCAGGCGATGTGCTATGCCTATATTTACGCCCTGCAGAAAAATCTGGACAGAATCGGCGTGCAGCTCACCTATTGTAATCTGGATACCGAGGAGATACGCCGGTTCTGGCAGGAGTACAGCTGGGAGGAGCTGTCGCTGTGGTTTTTGAATCTGATTGACCAGTATAGGAAATGGGCCAATTTTCAGGTGTGCTGGCGGAAAAAACGGCAGGAAAGCATTCAGAAGCTTAACTTTCCTTTCCCCTACCGGGAGGGGCAGCGCGAGCTTGCGGCGGACGTCTACCGCTCCATCAAAAGAAAAAAGACGCTTTTTCTGCAGGCGCCCACCGGCGTGGGAAAGACGATCTCCACCATATTTCCGGCGGTGAAAGCAGTGGGGGAGGAGCTGGCGGAGCGGATCTTTTATCTCACGGCCAAGACCATCACAGCGACAGTGGCGAAGGAGACCTTTTCGCTTTTGCAGAAGCAGGGCTATGTGGCAAAAATCATACAGCTCACGGCAAAAGAAAAGCTCTGCCCCAATGAGGTGATGGAGTGCAATCCCGTGAGCTGCCCCTATGCAAAGGGGCATTTTGACCGGGTAAACGACGCCGTCTATGCACTTTTACAGAAGGCGGATATGATTACGCGGGAGGAAATTTTAGCGCAGGCGGAGGAATCGCGGGTGTGTCCCTTCGAGCTGGGGCTGGACGTGGCATCATGGGCGGACAATATTCTCTGTGACTACAATTATCTGTTTGACCCGAATGTGTATCTCAAACGTTTCTTTTCGGAGGGCGTGAAGGGGGATTATATATTTCTGGTGGACGAGGCCCACAATCTGGTGGAGCGGAGCCGGGAGATGTACAGCGCCGAGCTGGTGAAAGAGGACGTGCTGGCGGTGAAGCGCATTATGAAAACGCAGAGTCCATCCATTGGGCGGATGCTGGAAAAGTGCAACCGGGAGCTTCTTACAAGGAAGCGGGAGTGCGGGACTTACCAGGTGTACGGGAGTCTGGGGGCATTTGTGCTCCAGCTGATGCGCCTCGCGGGAAAGCTGGAGGAATTTTTAGAAAATCCGGTGGATTTCCCGGAGAGGAGCACAGTGCTGGACTTCTATTTTGCAGTGCGCAATTTTCTGGGCATCTATGAGCTTGTGGACGACCATTATGTCATCTACGGGCAGATGCGGGAAGGACAGTTTGTCCTTAAGCTGTTTTGTGTAGACCCTTCCGCGAATCTGCAGGAGCGCGTCAATAAAGCGCGCTCGACCGTGTTTTTCTCCGCGACGCTGCTTCCGGTGAACTATTACAAAAAGCTTCTCTCGACCAGAAGCGACGACTATGCCATTTACGCGGAGAGCACCTTTTTGGACTCCCAGCGCCTGCTGATGTTTGGAAAAGATGTGAGCACAAAATACACAAGGAGAAATCCCGGGGAGTACAAAAAGATTGCAGAGTATATTCTTGCGGCAGTGCGGGGAAGGCGCGGGAATTACATGGTCTTTTTCCCGTCCTACAACCTGATGCGGGAGGTCTGCACATGCTTTGAGGAGGGCGCACAGGCAGGAGAAAAATTTGTAATTCTGTGCCAGCGGGCGAACATGAAGGAGGAGGAGAGAGAGGAATTCCTCGCGGCCTTCGAGGAGGAGAGGGAGGAGACGCTGGTGGCATTCTGCGTGCTGGGAGGAATTTTCGGGGAGGGGATAGACCTGAAAAAAGACCGTCTGATTGGTGCAGTCATCGTCGGAACCGGGCTGCCGCAGATCAGTTATGAGCGCGAAATTCTGAAAAATTACTACGAACAGAGAGGCCAGTCCGGGTTTGACTACGCTTTTCGCTATCCCGGCATGAACAAGGTGCTGCAGGCGGCCGGACGTGTGATCCGCACAGCGGAGGACAGGGGAATTCTTCTGCTTTTAGATGAGCGTTTTCTGCAGGCAGACTATGCGCCGCTTTTTCCAAGAGAGTGGAGCAGGCGGATTGTCTGCGACGTCGGGCAGGTCGGGCAGGAGGTTTCCTCATTTTGGCATGGAGAGGTTGAAAATGGGTGAGGAACAAGGTATAATGCAAGCATAATGTTCAATAAAAATATGAGGAGCGTGCTATGAAAAGATTGCGCAGCTTACTAATGATTGCAGTGCTTTTGCTGGGAGTATTCTCGCGTCCGCTGCCCGCCCGCGCGGCGAGTACCTACCATATTAAGGTGAACCGGCAGCAGAACTGTGTGACTGTGTACAAAAAAGATGCAAAGGGAAAGTTTACGGTGCCGGTGAAGGCGTTTGCCTGCTCGGTGGGTGTGAACAATGCCACGCCCACGGGGAGCTTCAGCGTAGGGAGTAAATACCGCTGGCATCTGCTGGACGGCGACGTGTGGGGGCAGTACTGTACGAGGATTACCGGACGGGTGCTGTTCCATTCTGTGTTTTATCACGACACAGACCCGAGCACACTGTACTACAATTCCTACAACCGGCTGGGGACGACGGCATCACACGGCTGTGTCCGTCTGTGTGTGGCGGACGCCAAGTGGATTTACGACAATTGCTCCTCGGGGACTACCGTGGAGATTTACGACAGCTCCGACCCGGGGCCGCTGGGGAAGCCGACGCCGATTCGAATCAACACATCCAGCCAGTACCGCGGCTGGGATCCGACCGATCCCGACCCCAACAATCCGTGGCCGAAGTCCGCGCCGAAGATTACCGGGGCAAAAAACCGGACGCTTGAGAGGTGCTCTTCGGTCAAAAAGCTGACCTCCGGGGTAAAAGCCGAGGACTTTGCCGGAAATGCCCTAAAGGTCGAGGTGTCCGGCAAATATAATCTGGATAAGGTCGGTAAATACAAGATTACCTACAAGGCGGTGGACGCCCGGGGAAAGAGTACGAAAAAGAGCGTCACCATCACGGTGAAGGACACGAAGAAGCCCACGGTCAGTCTGAAAAAGAAGGAGGTGGAGCTGACTGACGACGAATGGGATTTCTATGACATAGACGAGCTCCGCGTCTATCTGAAAAAGTATGTGACGGCAAAGGACAACGGAAAATCCCTGGCGGCAAAATACCTCCATATGTCTGTGGGCACGCTGTGGGAGGCGTGGGAGAACAGTGAGTACGGCGATTACAAGGTGAAGGTCTACGCGAAGGACGCTTCGGGCAACAAATCCAAAGTAAAGACCATCACGGTGCATTATGTCGATCCCTATGCCGAGGAAGAGACGGAGGAGGCAGAGGAGACGGAGGATACCGGAGGAGAGGAAAGCACCGGAGGAGAGGAAAGCACCGGGAGCCCGGTTACAGGGGCAGCAGACAATACCGGGACATAGAAAGCCCGGCAGACATTGGAAACCAGACATAAGAAGGAGGAAAGAAAAGTGGGAATACGCCGTGTGTATGTAGAGAAAAAGCCGGATTTTGCAATTAAGGCGAGAGAGCTGAGGCATGAGATCCGGCACTATCTGGGAATCGGGGTTGACGAGGTGCGCGTACTGATCCGCTACGATGTGGAGAATGTGTCGGAGGAGACCTATCAGAAGGCGCTGGGGACGGTGTTTTCCGAGCCTCCGGTGGATCATGTGTACGAGGAGAACTTTCCGGCAGCACTGGAAAACGGAAAGACGAGCGACTGGATTTTCTCCGTGGAGTTTTTGCCGGGACAGTTTGACCAGAGGGCGGATTCTGCGGAGCAGTGCGTAAAGCTTCTGAATGAAGAGGAGGAGCCCATCATTCGCAGTGCAACCACCTATGTAATCTACGGGGAGCTGACCGGTGAAGAATTTGAGGCGATAAAAAATCACTGTATCAATCCGGTGGATTCCAGAGAGACGGGGAGACAGAAGCCGCACACGCTGGTGCAGGAGTTCGAGGAGCCGGCCGATGTGTCTGTCTTTGAGGGCTTTAACGCCATGGGCGAAGAGGCGCTGCGCGGGCTTTACGATTCCCTGAATCTGGCAATGACCTTCAAGGATTTTTTGCATATACAGAATTACTTTAAGAACGAAGAGCAGCGCGACCCGTCCGTGACGGAAATCCGGGTGCTGGATACCTACTGGAGCGATCATTGCCGCCATACCACATTTTCCACGGAGCTTAAGGACGTGGAATTTGAGGAGGGCTTCTATCAGGCTCCGATTAAAAAAACCTATGAGGATTATCTGAGCAGCCGTTATAAGCTCTACGCGGGGCGGCGGGATAAGTTTGTGTGCCTGATGGATCTGGCGCTTTTGGCCATGAAACGCCTCAAGGCGGAGGGAAAGCTTGCAGATCAGGAGGAATCCGACGAGATCAATGCCTGCTCCATCGTCGTTCCGGTGGAAGTGGATTACAGAGAAGAGGGGAGACCCGTGATTGTGCAGGAGGAGTGGCTTGTCAACTTCAAAAACGAGACACATAACCATCCGACCGAGATTGAGCCTTTTGGAGGTGCGGCGACCTGTCTGGGCGGAGCCATCCGCGACCCGCTTTCCGGCCGTACCTATGTGTATCAGGCGATGCGCGTCACCGGAGCCGCAGACCCTACCGTCTCTGTGAAGGACACTATGGCGGGCAAGCTTCCCCAGAAAAAGCTGGTGCGCTCCGCCGCCCATGGATATAGCTCTTACGGCAATCAGATCGGATTGTCAACCGGATATGTAAAAGAAGTTTACCACCCTGATTATGTGGCAAAACGCATGGAAATCGGTGCAGTTATGGGGGCTGCGCCCCGGCGGGCAGTGCAGCGTCTGAATTCCGACCCGGGAGATAAGATCATTCTCCTCGGAGGCCGTACCGGACGCGACGGCATTGGCGGTGCAACCGGCTCCTCCAAGGCGCACAACACAGAGTCCACTTCGGTCTGCGGTGCGGAGGTGCAGAAGGGAAATCCCCCCACCGAGCGCAAGCTGCAGCGTCTGTTCCGCCGGGAAGAGGTCAGCCACATCATCAAAAAATGCAACGATTTTGGCGCGGGCGGCGTGTCCGTGGCAATCGGGGAGCTTGCGCCCGGCCTTCGGGTGGAGCTGGACAAGGTTCCGAAAAAATATGCGGGCTTAGATGGCACAGAGATTGCCATTTCCGAGTCACAGGAGCGCATGGCGGTGGTGGTTGCCCCGCAGGATGTGGAGCTCTTTTTGCAGTATGCGAAAGAAGAAAATCTGGAGGCCACGGAGGTGGCAGTCGTCACGGAGGAACCGAGACTTGTGCTTGTGTGGAGAGGCCGTGAGATCGTCAATATCTCCCGGGTATTTCTCGATACGAACGGCGCGCATCAGGAGGCGGCAGTGAAAGTAGTGCTGCCACGGCCGGAGGATAATTTTTTCCGCAGGCTGGGATCTTCGAAAGTGGCGGAGGCCGTGGAAGCGGGAGATTACCGGGGGGCATGGCTTACCATGCTGTCTGATCTCAATGTATGCTCCCAGAAGGGGCTTGTGGAGATGTTTGACGGCTCCATCGGCGCGGGAAGCGTGTTCATGCCCTACGGCGGGCGTTATCAGCTCACCGAGACACAGTGTATGGTGGCGAAGCTTCCGGTGCAAAAAGGGAAAACAGACACAGTGACCATGATGTCCTACGGCTTTGACCCCTACCTGTCCTCGTGGAGCCCCTATCACGGCGCGGTCTATGCGGTGCTGGAGGCACTGTCAAGAATTGTCGCGGCGGGCGGAGATTACCGGAAGGTGCGCTTTACATTTCAGGAGTATTTCCGCAGAATGAGCGGGGAGCCGGAGCGCTGGAGCCAGCCTTTTGCGGCTCTTCTGGGGGCATATGACGCACAGATTGGCTTTGGCCTGCCCTCGATTGGAGGAAAGGATTCCATGTCCGGCACCTTCAATGAGATTGATGTGCCGCCCACACTGGTGGCATTCGCCGTAGATGTGGCGAGAGAGCGCGACATTATCACGCCGGAGTTAAAAATGGCGGGCAATGCGCTCGTGCTTTTGTCTATTGATAAAAATAAATACGATCTGCCGGAATATGCGCAGGTGATGAGGCTCTATGATGCCGTCCATGACGCTATCCGTAAAAAGCTCATTGTCTCAGCCTACGCGCTGGACGGCAAGGGGCTTGCGGCGGCAGTCAGCAAGATGGGCTTCGGCAACAAGCTGGGCGTATCGGTTGACGAGTCCGTGGAGGAGTCTGTCATGTTTGGCCCCGGCTTTGGCTCCATCGTGGCGGAGGTTCCCGCAGAGTCTCTTCCTATTATATATGATGCCATGGAAAAGGCAGGAATTGACAATTGCCATAGGATAGGCAGAGTTAATGAGAGCGGTTTCTTCTTATATAGAGGCGCAGAAATTTCCATGGGGGACGCCATTGGCGCATGGACGAAGACCTTAGAGCCGGTATTTGCGACGCGCTCCTATGAGGATAAGAGTCTTGTGGAGAGCGGACTTTACAAGGCAAAGAACATTTACATCTGTAAAAACAAGGTGGCAAAGCCTACTGTATTTATCCCGGTATTTCCGGGGACGAACTGCGAGTATGACAGTGCGAAAGCCTTTGAGCGGGCGGGAGCCGATACCATTGTAAAGGTATTTAAGAATCTGAGTGCGTCGGATATCCGGGATTCGGTGGAAGAATTTGTAAAAGCTATCGACCAGTCGCAGATTATCATGTTTCCGGGAGGCTTCTCGGCGGGCGATGAACCGGAGGGCTCGGCGAAGTTCTTTGCGACAGCCTTCCGCAATGCAAAGATGGCGGAGGCGGTGACACGTCTGCTGAAAGAGAGGGACGGTCTGGCACTTGGAATCTGCAACGGCTTCCAGGCGCTTGTGAAGCTGGGGCTTGTGCCTTATGGTGAGATTAAGATGCAGGAAGAGACCTCCCCGACCCTGACCTACAATACCATCGGCCGCCACATCAGCAAGATGGTGTACACGAAGGTCGTGAGCAACAAGTCGCCATGGCTGCAGCAGGCGAAGCTCGGCGAGACCTACTGTATTCCGGCCTCCCACGGCGAGGGTCGTTTCGTGGCTCCGAAAGAGTGGCTGGAAGAGCTTTTTGCCAACGGGCAGGTGGCCACCCAGTATGTGAACGTCAAGGGACAGCCCACCATGGATGAGGAGTGGAACATCAACGGCTCCTACATGGCAATCGAGGGAATCACGAGTGAGGATGGACGGATATTTGGAAAAATGGGTCACAGCGAACGCCGGGGAGAATCGGTGGCAATCAATATCTACGGCGAACAGGATATGCGGATATTTGAGGCAGGAGTTTCCTATTTTGTGTAAATTGTCTTAATAGCTTCATAAAATATTAAAATTTTTTTGCAAAAAAATGCGATTTTGCTATTGCAAAGCAAAAACACTTGGTGTATGATAGGTTGCGTAGAGTAGTTAAACTAGTACTGCTAAATTAAAGTACGAAGGATAGTAACCACAGTGCTATGGATACCGGGATTGAAAAGATAGATTCCGGAGGATCTTACAATTACAGGCACGACAGAAGCTGAGATCTATTCGAGTCTTAAGCTTGTTGATTTTGGTGCTGAACATTCGACGTCGATTTCACAACTCTACACGGCGAAGGGTGATCGAAGCTTCGAATCAATTTTGATTATGTGTCTGTAGACAAAGCCGGTTGGTATCTGTCATATGCGAAAGCGTGTGACGCGTCATGTGTACATACATACGACAAGAGCCAGAGGAACCCGGCGGCGGCAGTCAGGAACCAGCCCGAAGGAAAGAGTTGTCCGCAGCAATTTCAGACCAGAGAGCAGGGGAACGGAACGTGTAAGGTTGAACGAGTAGTGGTTGATGGGGACTAGCCGAAAAGGAAAGAGAGGAAAAGACATGAAAGCAATGAAAAAAGTGTTAGCTTTAGGTCTTGCTTTAGCAATGGTTGTAACAGCAGTTCCTGCTACTACCGCTGAGGCAGCTTCGACCGCAAAGTTATCCAAGTCAACAGTTACTGTCGCTCATGGTACTACACGGAACCAGACAAAGACTGTTAAGGTAACAACTCCTTCCAATTGGAAGAGCGTTAAGGTAACAAAGGTTGGAAAGAACAGCCCGGGCGGTATCGCCACTGTAAAGGCTTCTGGAAAGACTATTAAGATTACCGCTGTTAAGAAGGGTACAACAAAAGTTAAGTTCAAGGTAACTGCGAAGAAAAATAACAAGAGTGTAAGCAAGACCCTGACACTGACTGCAAAGGTTGTGAACGCTTCTGTCAAGGCGGATGTGCCGGAGACCATGGTAGTGAACGAGGAGAAGACCCTCACAAAGAGCGGCGCTCCGACCGAGGCTACTGTTGAGTACACAAGCGACAAGGCTGACATCGTTGCTGTTGACGGCAACAAGATCACCGCAAAGGCAGCCGGTGAGGCAAACATCACTGTGACCAGCAGCTACGGTGCAACCAAGACATATAAGGTTACCGTTGGCAAGTATGCGCTCCAGTCTGTAAAGCAGACCAAAGCAAACACCATCGAGGCTGTCATTCTTGGTGCGACCAAGGATCTTAAGCCGGCAGATGTAAAGATTACAAACACCGCAAACAACAACGTATTCGCTGTTAAGGCAGTAAATGTTGACGGAACAGACGCAACAAAGGTTACCATCGAGACATTTGGTGACATGAATGACGGTGCAAAGTATACCGTATCCGTAGATAACGGCGCAGCAGCAGAGTTCACCGCAACCGACGGTGTGGTTGCAGAGTTAAATGTAGCACCGCTCCAGATTGCAGCAAACACAGAGGGAACAGAGATTAAGGGTCAGACCGTTGACAAGAATGGTATCATCCTTAAGGAGTTCACCGTATCAGATGCAGCGAGCATCACAGAGATTGATTTCAGCCTTACCACCACGCAGGGATATGTGGACGGCAACAAGCTCGTTCTCCCGACCGTTGGAAACAAGGGTACGGCAGAGGTTACCTACCATACCTTCAAGTATGACGACCAGGCAAAGGAAATCGGCGCACTCAACAAGAAGGTAGAGATTACCGCAGTTGAGGCTGTTCCGGCAACCGTTGACGGATTCAAGTATACCTTCGCAGGAAGCGCTCCGAACTGGGATAAGGATACCCTTAAGAACTCCTTCTCCGTAAGTGATTCTGTAAATGCGTACTTCTTCTTTACAGACTCCAACAAGTCGGATGTGACAAGCCAGTATTCCGTAGTTTCCAGCGATGACAGCGTTCTGGTTCTTCCGGAGCAGAATCTGACTGACAAGATTACAGCGATTTCTGTTGCAGCAGTTAAGGCAGGAAGCGCATACGTCAATGTAAAGAAGGATGGAAAGATCGTTACATCCCTTCCGGTAGTGATTACCGCTGAGAGAAAGCTGACCAATGTGACACTTGGTGTATCTTCCCTTACACTTTCCAACGCTGTAAGTCTTCCCCAGACTGTAACAGTCAAGGCGGTTGACCAGTACGGGGAGGAAATGTCAGGCTTTACGACAACTGTTACTTCCCTGACCAAGCCGAACGGTGCTGCTGATCTGACAGTAAATACCGCTGACGTTAAGAATGTAACTGTTGATGCGCAAAGCAAGACAGCAGGAACCTATGTCCTTAAGTTTGAAGTGGAAAAGAACGGCGCAAAGGTTACCCGTACCTTGTCTGTAAACGTTGTTGCAACTGAAAAGACTACAGCAAATGCTACGGATCTGAGACTGGTTCTTTCTTCCAATGAAGTAGATATGGCCATCGCTGATGACGCAACTACCGGCAATGCAGGAAAGACTGTTACCGCAAAGGTAGTCGCTTATGATAAGGGCGCACAGGTTGGTGTTGTAGGCAGTGCCACATATGAGGTGAACGGAACAGCAACCGGATCTCTGGATTATGCAGATGTGGCTGGTGGTGAGCTGACAATCAACGCAGTTTCTGTTACCAGTGGCAGCGCAGTGGCTGTTAAGAACCTTGAGGCAGGCAAGACCTATACTGTAAAGGCTACAGCGAACGGCAAGACCTTCTCCGGAAGCTTCACTGTAAAGGATACGCAGGCTTCTGCAGCTGCAAAGATTAACAAGAAGGTTACTACCCAGACTATCGGCGCAACGGCTGATCAGGTTGAGGCTATTCTGAAAGAGTGTGTAGTAATTTCTTATGGTGACAAGGAGTATAAGGATACGGGTGATTACCAGATTGATGTAGACGACGCTGGCGGCGCAAAGGTTGCTGGAAACGCTGTTTATGTCGGAACTGTAAAGGTGGTTGTTACAAACGGTAATGTATCCTATGTAGTTCCGGTAACTATCAATACAACCTTCACCAGATAATGTTTCATATGAATTCCATTTAGCATTTCTGAAATACAAGAAAAGACGACCGTGATGGTCGTCTTTTTCTTTTGCAGGATACAGATGCATCTGCCGTATATGATGTTGCGCGGATTAGTTCTTGGTGAATACCCTGTTTACATCAACTGCTACCCAGAAGCTTACACCCTTTTCGTTGGTGATCTTCACATATGCGGTTCCAACATATACGCTGTTACCCGCTACCTTTACATCACCGTCATTCTTAATCATTATGTTTCCAGCCAGAGGCTTGTTCTGTCCAAGATAGCTGATCTCCAGGCAACTTTCGACTGCAGCCACGGCTAAAGCCTTATTGTCACCAGCACCTGAGAACTTCGCGTCATTCAGAACCTTGGTAACGCTGGCCTTCTGTGTGGAATCCTTGATTGCGACGTAGGTTCTGTAAGTTCTGGCACTGCTGTTCACCGTTCCGGTAGCCTCAATCTGGTAGGTTCCTGCGGAATACTTCGGCATCCATGCACCGTTGGTATTTTCGGTCAGGGCAATCGCTCCGTTTGTGGTCGCAATGACAGTGTTGTTGAATTTCAGCGTGGTGATATCCACATATCCGAGTAATGCACCGTTCTGGTATGCGCCAAGCTTCACGGTCATCTTCTTTTCACCGTTATCGGAATCGCCGATAGCCATGTCCGTATCACCCTCAACAACGATTCTGACGTCCGTTGCAGTGCTTACGCTCTGGCTCGTCTCTACAACCGTGACACTGACAGTAGCTGCCTGTGTCTGGTCACCGGACTTTACAGTTACCCTGTAGGTATAGGTGCCTTTTGTTGCCAATGCCGCATCAAATGTGAGTTTTACCTTGTTGCCATCGTTTGCAGGAGCAACAGCAGGAGCTGTTCCGCTACTTCCGATACGGTCAATCGTTACGTTGCCGGTATTGATAGAGAAATCATTATTATACTGGTCTTTCGCTTTTACAGTGGTCTCTACTGTTTTGTACCCAACAGCATCCTTGGATACGGTGAGGCTTCCTGCACTGAGTTCAATCTTGGCAAGTTTTGTGGAAGCCGTCACAGTAACCGGAAGGGAGGTAATAAATGTGCCATTCTTCTTTACTGTAACATATGCGGTACCTTCCTTGATTGCAACGATAGACACGCCGCTGGTAATAACCTCATTTCCAAGCAGGAAAATGGTGCTGTCCGCAGACTCCACTGTATAATCGCCGGTTACGTCCTTGTCGTTGGAATCCGTAAAGTGGAAGAATACCTTGTTTGAGCCGCCTGCCGGGATCTGGGTGTTCGGTGTTACCTTGCTCCAGTCTGTCGGCGCCTTGTCCGTAATGGTGTAGGCAAAGCCGGATACAGTCGCCGCTGTCGGGTCTGCCGCCACAATCTCAAAGCTCTTTGTGATAGCGCCAACCTCGCTGCCGTTCTCATACTTGTAGGTATGGTAGGTGATCTTTGCGGTCGCCTTGCCCCCAGCCTTCGGAAGAACCAGCTTGTTGCCTGACTGCCAGCCGTCGGTTGTGGTAACGGTAAACTCTACATTGGAATCCCCGCCGCTCTGTAGCTTGCTCTCTGAAAGGACAACGCCGGTCTTGCTCAGGGTCTGGCCAATGATCTCTGTACCGTTCATATCAGCGTCAATCTGAAGCGGAGTGACTGCCACGTCAGCAACATCCTTCTCGGTTGCAACAAACTCCTTGGTCACACCGTCAAAAACAACGGTGTAGGTCTGGCCGTCGGTCATTCCGGACAAGGTCTTCACGGTTACCTTTGTGGGCTCCTTCTTGTCAGGAGATACGCTTGCCACCGGGAAAACAACCTTTGTGGAGGTGTTGGTGATTACGATATCAGATGTCTTGATGTCCTTGGTGTCACCGGCAAAGATGAACTCAAGTTCAGCCGCCTTCTTCTGGCTTACGCTCTGGAGCACAGCCTGCTTAACGGCAACCTTGTAGGTCTTGGTCGCGCCGTAGCTGCTGGTCACAGTGATGTTTGCCTCTCCGGCCTTCTTTGCGGTGAGCTTGTTGCCGTCAACAGCAACGATGTCAGCCTTGTCGCTTGTGTAAGTAACAGTAGCCTCGGTCGGAGCGCCGCTCTTTGTGAGGGTCTTCTCCTCGTTTACTACCATGGTCTCCGGCACGTCTGCCTTGACAGAAGCGTTCACAACCTTTGCAGTCAGTGTCAGGGTCTTGCTTACACTCTTGTTATTTTTCTTCGCAGTTACCTTGAACAGATATTCCACGGGGCGGAGGGCTCAGGAAAGCCCGTATTTTCAGCATTTTCCAGGGTCGGGAGGGAGGATTTTGGGTGAAAGGCAGGGGGACAAGTAACACACAATATACGCATAAGCAGCGGGCAAGTAACAAAAATCCATGTCTGCGTATCTGTGGGAATCAGGGAAAAGCGGGGCGGGGAAGGGGCATAAATTTATAGCCGGGAAAGCGTAAATTTGCTTCTTGCAAAGCATATGCAGATATGGTATAGTAAAAATACAAAAAGGAGCAACCGCCCACAAGGTGGGTTGACCAAGTAAATGAATAGAAAAACTACCCCGCACTCAGTCAAAGTTTTGGGGTGGTTTTTCTATGTATGGCTACTTACAGAACGTAAAGACGAATGTAAGCAATGCCAAAAGGAAAAGACCAAAGGTCATTAGATCCTTAAAATCAAAACGATTTTTCATAGGCATCACCCCCATTCTGTAAAAAATGAGAGGTCAGCCCACCCTGCAACACGATTGCTCCGTTTTTTCGTTCAAAATGTATCTTGAAATTAAAATTTGCATATGCTATAATGCCATTAGGCAAAAAGGATGCAAAAGTTCCATGCGAACAAAGAATGAAATCCCCGGACTGTGTTCCAGCACAGTCTGGAGATTCTTCTTTTCTTTTATAGTGGCAAAGCACCCACTAGGTTATTTGTTGCTCTTATCGTTGCCGTCTAACCATTTGATGATGTAGTGGCAAGCCACACCAGCCGTAACGGCAATTAAAAAGGATGCAAGTAACTCCATGTGAACACCTCCTCCCTGTTGCGGGTTTCGGTGAGCAACACATTGATTATAACATACTCTTCGATATTCTTGCACCTTTTTTTCAGCGGTTTGTTTTTAGGATTGTGGTTTCATATTTAATTCAGACTGGAGTATTATTGTTGCCCTTGTTAATTTGATTTATCAGATAAACAAGGGAAAAAGAAATTGCCGCCATTACTCACAATAATGGCGGCTGTTCTTAAGTAACAGTTTTGTGTTGTTGAGAGGTAGCCGCTTCTATGGCTTTCCCTTTTCTATTTCTAATATAGCATATCCGGTGCCATGGTTCAAGAAGTTTTTGCAGTTCTTTCCCAGCCTTTTGATTTTTGCGTTGAAATGGACACGGTGCAGATATCCGTAGAAGCGTAAAGAATATCGTACACACTCTCTTTCTGCCTCTTTAGCAGAATTTTTATAATACACTGCCTTTTCCACTACTGTCATATCTAATGATTTTCTGTGCAAACTTCACCATTTCTGCACTGATTTCCAGAAACTTATCATTACTTTTTGTCTAATGGAATTATAACATATGCAAATTTTAATTACAAAATCCAATCAGTACACTCTTTCCCTGAAAAGCAAAGCCATAACAGCGGATCCGTTCCGGCGCTATCCCCTTTGCGGTAAGCCCTGCGCCATATTTCTTTTCCCTGATCTGACAGAGTGCGGCTTCAACCGTGTCCCCAAGGGTGCTTTCCTTCTTCGGATTGAATACCTTAAATTCAATAATGATGGCGTCCCTGTCTTTTTCCAGCGGCTCCAGCAGGATATCATAGCGCCCGAAGCCGCTCTCCCGGTTCGACGTGATCCGGTAGGAAGTGCGCAGCTCCACCATCAGTCCGAGCACAAAGCCGTGGTAGAAGCGTTCCGGCTCCCCGAAACCGGAGGATCCGCTTCCGGTATCAAAATAGGAAAACGTGCTAAACGCCACCTGATTCATATAGGCGTTCATTTCCTCCAGATTCCCATCCAGAAGCGCCCGGAGAAACTGGTTATAACCGCCTGCCCCGGACTGGAACCACCCGGAAATCATTTTGGAAAACATGATCTGCACCTCATGGTTTGTCAGCTTTAGCTCATAGTGCCACTCTCCCCACGAATCCTGCTCAAGATTTACGATTGTCAGATATCCTTCTGCAAGGAGCAGGCTCCAGATGGCGTTCCTGTCATTCCTTAACTGTTCAAACACGGTCTGCTCGTCAAGCTCTGCCACCAGCGTCCCGCCGGACAGCAGGTTTTCCATCGCCATCTTGACCTCCGGGTTCCCCTCGCGGATCAGCGTGCCTGCCAGACTGTTGGCGCTGGTATTGGCCCAGTAGGGGGAAAAGGCGGATTTCTGCAGGTAGTTGATAATCGACCACGGATTGTAGATATCCGGGACATTCCCGAAGGTGAAGCCGTCATACCAGCGTCTGACGTCCTCTTTTCTATCGGAAAGCCCCTGCATGTCCAGCGCGTCAAACACCTCCTTTTCCGTAAAACCAAAGGCGGCGGCATATTTTGCAGAGGTAGTCGTGACCACCTCCAGATTATTCAGGTCGGAAAAAATGGATTCCCTGCTCACCCTCGTGATTCCGGTCATAACAGCCCTGTAGAGCGCCGGATTGGTCTTGAAGGTGGAGTTAAACAGTCCGCGCATAAAATCTATCATTTCGTTCCAGTAACCGGACACATAGGCTTCCTGCATGGGAGTGTCGTACTCGTCCAGCAGGATAATCACCTTTTTCCCGTAATACTCTTCCATATATAGTGAGAGGTCATGGAGCGCCCCGGACAGATCGACCGGACGGGGAATAAATTCCTCCGCCGTCCCTGCACACACCTCCTCTTTTTTGCGCAGCAGGGACACAGCATTGTCTTCTGGAATAAAATCATATTTGCGGTACAGATTCCGTATGATTCTCCAAAACTGCTTTAACATACCAGTATAGGTAGTCTCCTTGATTTCCGCAAAGGAGAGCGCAATCACAGGGTAAGTCCCCTGCAGCTTTTGGTATTCCGCGTCCTCCCATATGGACAGTCCCTCAAAAAGATCATTCCTGCCAGCATACTCAAGGGAAAAGAAGGCCTCCAGCATACTCATGTTCAGTGTTTTTCCGAAACGGCGGGGGCGGGTGATCAGTGTCACGTCATCTCCGTATTCCCACCATTCCTTTATGAAATGCGTCTTATCCACATAAAAACACTGCTCCTCAATGACACGCGCAAAACTCTGTTTTCCGATGGACGTTTTCAGTGGCATGTTTCTTCTCCCATATTCCTTTTCCCTGATTTTACAAGCAATGTTCTACGCATATTTTACCATAAATCTGAATTTTTGCAATCGAGTGCAGCGTCAGATGGTTCCGTTTTTGGTTAGACATTGACACAAGCGGAAAATCAATCCGCTTCTTGCAAAGCATATGCAGATATGGTATAGTAAAAATACAAAAGGAGCAGCTGCTTACAAAACGTAAAAACGAATGTAAGCAATGCCAAAAGGAAAAGACCAAAGGTCATTAAATCCTTAAAATCAAAACGATTTTTCACAGGCATCACCCCCATTCTGTAGAAAATGAGAGGCCGGCCCACCTGCAACACGATTGCCCTATCTGTAATATGTTTATATTTTTAAGGACGGTGTGCAGCAGGCAAGCACAGCCGCGAGGGAAAGTGCGGTTGAGCTTATCCGAGAGTACCAGAAACAGAAAACACACCCGATACTTCGGTCAGAGTTCAGCATCATTGTGGGGGAGGAAGAATTTATCCCCTACCCGTCACGGAAGAAACCGCCCAAGAAAAAACCTGGCATGGAGCGATAGGCGGAGGAAATGTCATGCTCATGTTGACTTCATTGCATGAAACGGGTATAATATGGGTAGAATATTACTACTGTTGATTCGAGGAGGTGTCGATATGAATATTCGCCCATCGGCAGCAATCAGACAGAATTACAATGAGATTGCCGAGCAGTGCAGAAAGACCGCAGAGCCAGTTTTCCTTACCAAGAACGGCGAGGGGGATTTGGTGGTGATGGATATTGAAACTTATAACAGACGGGAAAAAATGCTGAAGCTGCGTGAGGAGCTTCTTGCCGTTGAGGAAGACAGGATTGCAGGAAGGAATGGCTGTACTCTTGATGAACTGGATGCATATCTTGATGATGTGATTGCAGAGGTATAGCGTATGGCAGAAAACAAAAAGTATAAAGTAATTGTTTCCGACAGGGCAAAAAGAATGTTGGGAACGCATATCCGATTTATGGCACAGGTCAACAAAGAAGCAGCGGCGGCAAAAAAGAAAGAAATCATGACCGCAATGCGTTCGTTATCCCAGATGCCGCAGCGTTTTCCGTTTTTTGATGAAATATATATCACACCCAATAAATATCATAAGATGTTTATTGAAAAGTGGTATATAGTCCTCTACCAAATCCAAGACAGTACGGTATATGTGGAATATATCCTTGATTGCCGTAAGGATTACAGTTGGCTCATCCATTAGCAACAAAATATTTTGAAAAGGAATCGTCACTTATGCAAGTGGCGTTTTTTTTAATGCAAGAAGAACATCGAGGAAGCGAGGAATTATTTTGCCCGTGTCGGAGCTGACCTTATCGGGCATTTCAACCGTCTTGGCTCGAAGTGTACGGAACTGGATGCGGATGACAATAATATTGCATGGATGCCGAACTATTCCGCAGGAACCTATCAGATTGAGGTTACCAGAGGAGAGGGTTCTGCTGCAAAAACTTTCAGGCAGTATGTTGAAATCAAGGATTCCACACCGAAGGCTGTTATTACAGAAGTCATAAAGAGTGATTTCAACTCTGCTTTGACAGACAAAGTGGACTTAGCAAAAGCGGCAATTGCAGAGTGCCTTAAGATCAGCTATCCAGGACAAGACAGCAAGAGCTATAGTGTTTCTGAAATATTTGTTAAAGATGGCGATGTGCAGAAGACCACTACCAAGAATAATGTACATGTAAAAACGGCATATGTAAAGGTTCAGATTGATGACGGCGATTACTTCTGGGTAGCAGTTGATGTAAATAGAACATTCACTAATACCCATACCTACTAAGCCAGCTAATTAAATACTATAAGTACATCTGTATCTTGTAAAAGGAAAAGACGACCATCACGGTCGTCTTTTCCAGTATCATAGTCCGATTATTTTACTAACCAGTACAGATTCTGTTATTACTGTACAGTGACAACAAAATTAACATTTGCGGTCATTGTATAAGTTACACTTCCAATCGTTACTGTTGCAGTAACCTCGGTAACCGTGATAACATCTCCAGATGCGAAGGTAGCACCCGTCAGACTGGCATTTGTTACACTCTGTTTAATACATGTACCCTTTACATCTGTTACAGCTACAGTTCCATCTGCATTGGAAGCAGAGAATGCATCCGAATCAGCGTCACCAAACATAGCCGTAATGCTGCTGTCAGAAGTTGTGTTCTTCTTCTGAGATACTGTCAGTGCAGACTGGCTGTCGGTAATCTTCAGGGTTGCTCTTGCTGTACCCGTATTGCTGCCATCTAAATAATCTACCAGGATGGTATATTCGCCGGAAGCAAGCTTGGTGATTACATTACCGCTATTAGCAACGGCTCTAACCTTCAGCTCATCAGCACCTGCAATTCCGTTCTCAAAGTAGATTCCGGCACCGGTAGTAACCAGAGCGCAATCCTTTCCATCTTTCTTGACAGATACGCCATTCACCTTAATAGCAGAATTTACTTCATCCTTTTTCACACCGCCCTGGGTCTTGTAAAGGACAAGGTCAAAATCCTTCGTAGCCTGATTGTTGCTGTCGGTTATCTTTGTATCATAGTTACCACTGGTGGCAACGCCATTGTCTTCTATTACAAGCTGATAATTTACAGCACCAGTAGCAGCCTTTACCTCTACAGATACATAGGCCGGAGTTGTGGTATTTCCATTCTTTGTATAAGTAACCTTAAATACATAGGTTCCCGCGTCCTTGTCTTCTCCCTGGAATGTAATTTTTCCATTTGCCACAGATTTTACAATGCCTGTTCCAATGGTCTGGGCAGCTGTCTTTGTTGTAGCCGCCGGACATGCCTCGCATGTAACATCTACATCACTATCAACTGTAAAGTTGTTTCCAAACTGATCCTTTACTGTCGCGTTGACCTCCACTTTCTCGCCAACTGCTTCATTGGAAATCACAAAGCTGTTCTTGTCGAGTGTCAGAGTGGTCGCCTTTGCAGCTGCAATAACCGTAATCGGCAGGGAAGCAACAACCGTATTGTTATTCTTCACAAGAATATAAGCTGTGCCTTCCTTCAGGCCATAAACTGCAACACCATTGCCAGCTCCAGATCCAGCAAGGGAAGTGGTTGCAACCTGGAGTACGGTAGCATCAGAGCTCTCTACTGTATAGTTTGCATACTCAGAAGCCGGAATCTCAGAAGCGTTCGCGTCTGTAATCTTAAATACTGCGTACTTAGTGCCGCCAACAGAAATCTGAGCGCCGTCCTTTAAGTCATCGTACTTCTTAGTATTGTCATCTGCTAAACGAACATTAAAGTTACTTGCTGCGGAAGGATCTATTGCGGTGATGGTCACATCGCCGGTCTCAATAGTTCCAATCTCCTTGCCGGTGGTATCATACTTGTAGGTGTGCTTTACCACATTTGCTGTCGCGGTATCACCAGTATTCGGAAGATATAAGCTGTCTCCGGTGGTGTAGCCGGTTGCTGTTGTAATGGTAAAGGTATATCCGGAAACGCCTGCACCATATGCAATAGAATCAATTTCTACTCCGTTTGCATCCTTTGCAGTGGCAGTGATCTTGGTAGCCCTGCCGCTTGGAACCGTGGTCGGGGCGATTTCAATAGCTACGACTGTTCCGTCTGTGGCGGTAAACTCCTTGGATATACCGTCCAGTGTCACGGAGTAAACATTTCCGTCTGCCATGTTGTTGAAAGTCGTGATCGTAACCTTGCCCGCATCAGCTGCTACCGTATTTACAGCAACAACAGCATTTGTCTTTGTATTTACAATAGCAAAATCAGCCTTGGTAAGCTTGGAGGTATCTCCCTTAACAGTTGCCTCGATAGTGTTTGCCTTTGTCTGCTTAACTTCCTGAAGCTCTGCATTCTTGACAGCTACCTTGTAGGTTACAGTCTTGCCGTAGCTGCTGGTAGCGGTGATGTTTGCCTCACCGGCTGCCTTTGCGGTGATCTTGCTGCCGTCAACTGCAACAACGTCTGTATTGTCGCTTGTATAGTCAACAGTTGCCTCAGAAGGAGCGCCGCTCTTTGTAAGAGTTACCTCATCGTTGACAATCATGGTCTCCGGCATGTTGGTAACCTTCAGGGAAGCGTTCACAACCTTTGCAGTCAGGGTCAGGGTCTTGCTTACACTCTTGTTATTTTTCTTCGCAGTTACCTTGAACAGATATTCCACGGGGCAAAGGGCGCAGGAAAGCCCGTATTTTCAGCGTTTTCCCGGGTCGGGAGGGAGGATTTTTCGTGAAAGGCAGGGGGACAAGTAACACACAGGATACAAATAAGCAGCAGATAATAGGCAAAAGCGCTGCCCGTCGGAGGGTGCATATATTCGGGCACGGACGTTGGAAAAATAAAAATTGTGAGATAACTTTGTGAACTTTTTTACCGCAAAACAAGTAACACACAAGTAACAAGAAGATATCTCCAGCCTTGGAAACAAAAAGCAGTACATGCAGATATGGACAATTGAGACAAAATGGTGTAGAATAAGCCATAATTATAATGAAGGAAGAAACGAAGGATGGATAGCGCAAAGGATAAATTTTATAGCAGCAAAGGAATTCGGGTAACGCTTCTGATAATCTATGACATTCTGGCCGTGTGTCTGGCAGAATTTTTGGCCTTATGGACACGATTTGAGTTTTCTTTTCAGAAGGTAGACGTAAAATATGCAGGCACAGCATCGAAGTATGTGCTGATCAATATACTGGCTACAGTTATCATCTTTTTTGTGATGAAGCTGTACAGCAGCCTTTGGAAATATGCCAGTGTGCAGGAGATGCTGAACGTTGTGATTGCGTGTACGCTGGCGGCGGCCTCGCAGAGCGTGGGGATGCATATGTTTAACTGGGCGATGCCGCGCTCGTACTATGTGCTGTACTGGTTTTTCCTGCTGATGCTGGTCGCGGTGAGCCGCTTTTTTTACAGAGGGATGCGGGTCGTGCGGAATTCCATTTTTGTGGGGCAGAGCGGCAGCCTGATTCCCACGATGGTCATTGGCGCCGGAAGCACAGCGGCATCTTTGATCAAGGACATGAAAAACAGCAGCCATATCCGTAACCGTGCGGTATGCGTCATCGATGCAGATCCGCGTAAGATTGGAAGCCAGATATTGGGCGTTCCGGTGGTCGGGAATGACAATAAGATCGTCTGGGCAGTGGGAAAGTACGATGTGCAAGAAATTTTCATCGCGATGCCCAATGTTTCCAGCACAAGGAAAAAGGAAATCCTCGAGATCTGTAAAAATACCGGCTGCAAGCTGCGCATATTGCCGAGTGTGACGCAGATTGTCAATGATGAGGTGACGGTATCGCATTTCCGTGACGTCGAGATCGAGGATCTGCTGGGGAGAGAGCCGGTACATACCAATCTGGACGAAATCATGGGATTTTTGACGAACAAGGTTGTGCTCGTGACGGGAGGCGGAGGTTCGATTGGCAGTGAGCTTTGCCGCCAGATCGCGCAGCATAAGCCAAAGCAGCTGGTTATTCTGGATATCTACGAGAATACGACCTACGATCTGCAGCAGGAGCTTAAGCGTGGATTTCCGGAGCTTAAGCTGGCGGTACTGATTGGCTCCGTGCGGAACACCCACCGTGTGAATTCAATCTTTGAGACTTATCAGCCGGATATCGTGTTTCATGCGGCCGCGCACAAGCATGTGCCGCTGATGGAGGACAGCCCGAACGAGGCAATCAAGAACAATGTGTTTGGGACGATGAATATTGCAAGGGCGGCAGGAGAGTACGGCGCGGCAATCATGGTTCTGATTTCCACGGACAAGGCGGTGAATCCCACAAATATCATGGGAGCTTCGAAGCGGATCTGTGAGATGATTATTCAGGGCATGGACAGACAGTATGCGAACACCCGCTATGTGGCGGTACGGTTTGGAAATGTGCTCGGCAGTAATGGGTCGGTGATTCCGCTTTTTAAAAAGCAGATTGCGGATGGCGGCCCGGTGACAGTGACGGACAAGAATATCATCCGCTATTTTATGACCATACCGGAGGCTGTCTCGCTGGTTCTGCAGGCAGGCGCTTATGCCAGAGGCGGAGAGATATTTGTTCTGGATATGGGCGAGCCGGTCAGAATCGACGATATGGCGAGAAACCTGATCAAGCTTTCCGGCTACGAGCCGGACGTGGATATACCGATTGTATATACTGGTTTAAGACCCGGCGAAAAAATGTTCGAGGAGTGCCTGAAAGAGGAGGAAGGCCTGCTAAAGACCGCAAATGACCGAATTTTTATCGGAAAGCCAATCGAGTACAACGATGAGGAGTTTTTTGCGGAGCTGGCGAGGCTCAAGGAGCTTGCCTACGCGGACGACGCGGATATGAAATGCGCGGTGCAGAGGATCGTGCCTTCCTATCAGGCGCAGAATTCCTCTGCGGCGGAGAATCAGGCAGCATATTAAGGATTTGCATCATATTATAGAAAAGAGGAGCATATGGAAAAATTGTTTATTCCCGGTGATTATTCACCCGCGCTGAATCTGCATGATACGCAGGTGGCGATTAAGCTGGTCAAGGATTTCTTTCAGGGGATGCTGGCACAGCGGCTGCATTTGCAGCGTGTTTCGGCGCCGCTTTTTGTGGATCCGGCAACAGGGCTGAACGACAATCTGAATGGTTACGAACGTCCGGTGTCCTTCGGCATCCGGGAGCAGGGAGAGAGACCTGCGGAGGTGGTGCATTCTCTCGCGAAGTGGAAGCGCTATGCATTAAAGAAGTACGGCTTTTCCGAGGGGGAGGGGCTGTATACGGATATGAACGCCATCCGGCGCGACGAGGACACGGATAATATTCATTCTATTTTTGTGGATCAGTGGGACTGGGAGAAGATTATCTGTAAGGAGGATCGCAACCTTGAGTATTTGAAGGAGGTCGTCCGCACGGTTTACAAATGCCTGAGAAAGACCGAGCAGTATGTGGCAATCCAGTATGATTATGTGGAGCTCAGCCTGCCAAAAGAAATCTTTTTTGTGACCACGTCGGAGCTGGAGGCGATGTACCCGGACAGCACGCCGAAGGAGCGGGAGTATTACATAGCAAAGGAAAAGGGGGCAGTGTGCGTGATGCAGATCGGAGGAGCAATGGGCGATGGAAAACCCCACGACGGCCGTGCCCCGGACTATGACGACTGGAATCTGAATGCCGATATTCTTGTGTACTATTCCGTGCTGGATATTGCGCTGGAGCTGTCTTCCATGGGTATCCGGGTGGATAAAGACTCCCTGCACAGCCAGCTGGAGCAGGCAGGATGCCCGGAGAGGGAGGCGCTGCCATTTCAGAAGGCGGTGCTCGAAGAACAGCTGCCCTATACCATCGGCGGCGGTATCGGGCAGTCCAGAATCTGTATGTTTTTCCTGCGTAAGGCACATATCGGGGAGGTGCAGAGCTCCCTCTGGCCCATGGAGACCGTGCAGGTGTGCGAAGAGCGCGGTGTTCCGCTGCTGTAGGGTATGCCACATTTTATATTTGTGTTTTTATAAGAAACATGGTATGATAGGCTTTGATTATGAGATAAAGAGAGGTTACAGGTCTTGAGTACTTCAGCAAAAACAAATAACAAGATGCTTATCCCCATTATTCTGGCGCTTGGGTTTGTGCCCCTGCTGGTGCACCAGTATGAGTATCACACCCACCTGAGTGTGTTTGACTGGTTTCCGAATGCCTCGGAGGTCTGCAATGATTTCTTTCTGGCATACAAATCCTTTGCCATCATGCTGCTGGGCGCAGTGATGCTGCTGGTTCTGGCTTATTGCTACCGCAAAAGAAAAAAGCTGTCCTTTGAGCCGATGCTCTATCTGCTTTTTTCCTATGCGGCGCTGGTTTTTATGTCCGGTCTGTTTTCAAGATACCGGGCTTACGCTTTTCGGGGCGGATATGAGATGTTTGAGTCCGTGTGGGTGGTTTTAGCCTATGTGATGTTCTGTTATTACACCTGTCACTGTGTGCAGAAGGAAGGGCAGGTGTTTACTGTCCTGAACTGGTCGGGCATAGGCGTTCTGCTGGTGACGCTGATTGGAGTGTTCCAGTATTTTGGACGGGATTTTTTTAAGACCACAATCGGTAAGAAACTGATTTTGAATCCTTCCGCATGGGACAAGCTGGATACTGTGTCGTTTCACTTTGGTGAACGCACCGTGTATACGACGCTTTATAATGTAGATTTTCTTTCATTTTTCTATGGCATTTTTATTCCGGTTTTGATAACCATGTTTTTTGCCGCAAAGAAATGGTGGCAGAAGCTTCTCTATCTGCTGGCCTTTATTATGTTTGCGGTCTGCCTCGTGGGATCGGGCGCTTCGTCTGCATATCCCGCCTTTTTTGGTGCGGCAGTGGTTTGTTTTTACATTCTACTGAGCCGGAAGGGGAAGAAGCCTTTTTGGGTTGGGTTTGCGGTCGGTGCAGCGGTGCTGATTGCAGCCATTGCCGCATTGTTTGTCACGCCGAAGGGAATTGCGCTTCGGGCAAGATATTTTGGGACGTCGCACTGGGCGGAAAGTTTCTTTTTGAAGGATATAGATACGCTGGATGAATCCGTCGTATTTACCCTGCCGGATAAAAAGCTGGAGGTTTCCTACCAGATGGACGCCGAGGTGGGGGGAATTGTAATCGCCGCCCGGGATGAGAGCGGAAATCTGCTGAGCTATACGATGACGGAGGACGGAACCTATACCTGCGTTCTGGACGATACCTCTTATGGAAACTGCTCGATGCAGCCAGTGAATTTCGGCGATTACTATGGCATCGGGGTTACGATTGATGGCCGGACATGGTATTTTACCAACCAGATCGACGGCACTTACTATTATGTGAACCCCATGGGAAAATACGTCAAGATGCAGGACGTTCCGTCGGCGGAGCTGTTCTATGATGAAGCGTTTTCCGGGCGGGGGCCGATTTGGAACAGAACAATCCCATTGTTTAAACGTTATTTAATTTTTGGAGCCGGCGCGGGAAATTATATGCTGGCATATCCGCAGAATGATTACATTTTCCGGGTTTACCGGTGGGGCGTGGGAACCTATGATGTGAAGGCGCACTGCTGGCCGATGCAGCAGTGGGTGGAGAACGGCCTGCCTGCGCTGTTGTGTCTGATTGGCTTTTATCTGTGGTATTTCATACAGTCGGTAAAAATCTACCGGAGAGCGGATTTGAAGCAGGGCATCACGCTGGTCGGCTTCGGAATCCTGCTGGGAACCGTCACTTATGTGATCGTCTCTTTTTTCAACGACTCGAATGTCAACACGGCTCCGGCATTCTGGATTCTGCTGGGGCTTGGCATGGCAGTGAACCGCATCGTGACAAAGGAGCAGAAAATTACATTCCAGGAAGCGGAAGAGGCCGCAGAAGAAAAGCAGGCGGAGGAAAAGCCTGCGCCCGTCCCGGAAAAGCGCGTGGAGCAGACGGCAAAGAGCGGGACAGACAAGGGAACTATGGTAAATACACCGAAAAAGAGCAAAAAGAAAAAGAGAGGAAAAAGGTAGACGGCAATGGAGGCAGAGTTAGAGGTTAGCTTGGTTGATTTGTTGTATTATGTGCTGCGCAGATGGCGGAGGCTCATCGTGTGGGCGCTGGCGCTGATGGTGCTGGTGGATTTGGGAGGCGGCTATAAGCTGTACAGTCAGGGACGGGCAGATTATGATGCACAGATGCTGGCCATAGAGCAGGAGCTTAGCACGGAGGAGCTTGATTACACAAAAGAGACGGAGGTATTGACGGACGAGCAGATTAAGGCGGCGGATGCGCTGTTTGCGGTGTATCAGGAATACCAGAAAAATTATTCCGACATGGAGGAATATTACAACGATTCCATTGTGATGCACGTCGAAACAAACCGTGTGCCGACGCTCAGCTTACAGTTCTATGTAGACAATCATTATGAAGTGACATACCCGGTGGAGGGAAAATACAACAACATCGGCAATATTACGGACTCCTATGTGCAGGCTTTATACAGGAACGAGGTGTATACGGCCATGGCGGAGGCGATCGGCTGGGAGAAGGGAATTTCCTTCATGGAGGAATGTATTTCGACGGACAGCACGAGCAGCACGGGCATGATAAGAATCACTGTGGTTGGAAGCAGTGAGGAGAACGTCCGTGCGCTGGGCAAAGTGCTTGAGCAGACCGTTTTAGGAGAGACGGAGGCTCTGCAGGAAATCTATGGGGACTTTGACATTACGAAGGTGAGAGAGAGCTACAAAGAGGCGCTGCGGGCAGATCTGCGCTCCTCGCAGCAGGGGATGATTGCGGCTCTGCAGGGGCTTAAAAATACGATAGACACCCTGAAAAGCTCCCTGAGTCCGGAGCAGCAGGTATATTTTTCCGAGAGAGTGCTGAAGGAGACCGGCCGCAGGATTGAAGTGGCGCAGGATCCGGCGGATTCTGAGGAGCAGACAGAGGGCACAGAGGCGGCGGAAGAAAAGACTCTGGAACCGCCTGCCCCGGTGAAATTTCAATGGGTAAATGTGAAGTATTTAGCGCTGGGTCTGCTGATGGGACTGTTTTTAGGCTGTGTTTACTATGCGATGATCTATCTCTTAAGCGCAAGGCTTCGTTCGGTGAACGATTTGCTGCTGGGATACCGGCTGCATGTTTTCGGCACCTATAAGAAGGTGGAGACAGGCGCAGGAAAACGTTTTGGCAGGGGGCTGGATGAGCTGTTGGAGCATATTTTCCGCAAGGACATCTGCGTGCTGGGAGAGTCGGAGAACGTAAAACGGATCTGTACAGAGATGGAGATCGCAATCGCGAAGAACGGCTGGAAACGGATTCACCTGACTGGAGCGGCGGATTCTGCGGAGGCGCGTTCTCTGGTTGAGAAGCTGCAGAAAAAGCTTTCGCAGGCGCATGTGGAGGTGACAGCCGGAGGCTCCGTAATCTTTGATACAGAGTCGCTGGAGGCGCTTACGAGCGCGGAGGCGGTAATTTTGGTAGAGCAGCTGGAGACGTCAAAATACTCGCATCTGGAGGGAGAGCTGAATATCTGTAAGCAGTACCAGGTGCCGGTGATGGGAGCCGTGGTGCTGGAGTAAAGCGATTAGAAATGTAGTAAACCGCTATACCGGGAGACCGGATATAGCGGTTTTATCGTGCACGGAAATGAAAACACAAAAGAGTCCTATTCCTCCTCGTCAGGGGACTTGAACAGCTTGTAGACGGGAATCTGAAGCTCCTCCGCAATGTCAAACAGTACCTCTAAGGAGCACATGGTGGGATTGCGCAGGGATTCAACCTTGGAGAGATAGGGCTGGGAGATATCGACCCTTTCTGCGAGCTGTCCCTGCGTCAGCCCGGAAAGCCTCCGATAGTGGAGGATATTGGCGGAGATATCATAGTATTTGTCTGTATTGTCGATTTTTGGGGATCTTGTTTTTGTCATGGATTTCGCTTCCTCATTCACTGTATTTGCCGTTTATCTGCTTTTTCATAGGTCTATTATAGTACAAAATTGCTGCAAATGGGGAAAATATATGTATTTTTGTCAAAAAGATGCAGTTTTTGCCAAAATGAGGGCGTAAAATATGGCATTCTATTCATCTGCGGGCTTTAACAGCTTGTAGGCAGGAACGTTCAGCGCCTCTGCAATGTCAAACAGCACCTCCAGAGAACACATCGTGGAGGTGGTGAGTGATTCAATCTTTGACAGGTAGGGCTGTGTCACGTCGATTCGCTCGGCGAGCTGTCCCTGCGTCAGTCCTGCCAGCTTGCGGTAGTGGATAATATTCGTGGAAATCTCATAGTATTTGTCGGTATTTTTAAATTTCTTTGGCTTTGATTTTGGCATAATAACTCTCTATCGTGGTAATGAAACTGTGGGTTACTTTTTTAAACTTACAGTTTCATTATAATGTTTCCATGAGTGCATAAAAATAGCCTATCGAATTAAAAATATAAACAATCAGAATATATGAAAAGACGAAGTGATAGTAGAAAAAACAGAAATGAACGTGGGAGGGGAAAAGGGCAGAAGGGGAGCTGCCTGAAATGGGAAGAACGATTCGCCTTACTGGGAATCCGGATGCATTTCCTTTACATATTTCTCGTAAAGCAGAATGGTATCCTGATAGCGCGGCTTGCTGCACGAAATCCGGCCTCCGTTTTTCAGGAAAATGGTCGGACCGAATCTTTCGATGGCGGCGCAGTTAATCAGATAGCTTTTGGCGGGATGAATAAAGTACTGGGCGGTAAGCCTTGGCTCAAAGGTGGCCAGCTTATCCCGTGTACGGTAAACCCGGCCAGTGCAGTGGAATACCACATAGTGGCCGGCGCTCTCCACATAGAGGATATCGTCGATCGGAATCGCGGTGGTGACCCGCTTCTGCTTGATTAAGATAAAATGTCCCTGATGCTCGGCTGTCCAGAGACTGTCGAGGGCTTCGCCCAGCTCTTTGTCCCAGTATTGCTTACGGATATAGCGGTAGGGATGGTAATTGATGGCTTCAAAGACGTCCTCGTCGTGGTCACTCAAAAAGATAAGCCGTGCCTTTGGATGAAGCTCCACAATCTGCTTTACAAGGGCATAGTCAGAATTCCCATCCGGACGGGTATTTAAAAAGATAAGATTGATCGGTCTTTCGAAGTATGCGGTCAGGGCTGTGGCATTATGGTAGATCTGAATGTTGATGTCGAAATTCCGAGATTCATAGAATTTCCGGATCTGGTCACTGAATCTTCCTGTAAAGGACTTATTTGGTTCACAAATAACAATATTCCACATATTTTTCTACTCCTATCTTGTTCCTTTGTACTTACCATAATATAGTATAACGTTTTGTCGAAAAAATCCGTTAGATATAGTTACTCTTTGCCACAAAATATGTTAGTTTTTGTTAGTTGGAATTGAAAAAGCCCGAAAAATGGGTATAATTGGGGATAAAGAAATAAAATTTTTTTGAAATCACGGCGGGTTTTTTGATGATGCCCCGGGGTGTCCCCGGGACATCATCTCCTGGCATTGCTTGTGCCCTTTGAGCAATTCGCTGATGTAACTATAATATTCGCCGTATAGTTGGAATCAACGCTTTGTTGATGTAACTATATAATCCGTCAGATGATTGAAATCAACAATTTGTTGAACAGCTACACGGTCGTTGCATAGTTGCGGTCAGCGATTAGCCAAAGACAGCACGCCATGCAAAATTAATAACGCGTTCCCAAAAGCTCATTTGCAACACCTCCTTTTTTCTTTATCATAGGATTTGGGTGGCATATTTTACATTTGATTTGCGGGATTTCATGGCATCGGATTTTTAAGAATATGAGGAGAAAATATGGATTTTACATGGATACGGACAGTCTGCATATACTGGATGGCGATAAACCTCTATACGCACTTTCTCAATATCAGTGCAAAGAGAACTCTTTTGAGCCGGATCATGGCGGTTGCGCTTCTTTCGATTGTAAGCAGTGCTGTGTTTTTCCTGACGGGGATTTCAGCCTACGCATTGTCCCTGCTGTTGTTTTTTCTGCTGCTGCTGTATTTTTATCATAATCCGGTAAAAGTGACGCTTACGATTGGTATGCTGGCCTATGGCATAAGTTATGCCTTGTATGCTGTGGGAAGCCTGCTTGTCGGAACGTGTCTGGCTGTCTGTAGTTTAGATGTGCAGTATTCGACACCGGTATTCATTTATCTGATCATTGGGTTTTTATCCATTGCGATGAGTGAGGGGATATTTAAGATCAGGCGGCTGCGGAAGGGGCTGAAGCTGGATTCACAGGGGTCGGTATTTATCGTCTGCCTCGTATTGGGGATACTCCTGAATCTGTGCATTCTTGCCGGAACACACTGGAGATTTATCCAATATGCGAAAAGAGGAATCGTATTATTGCTTCTCTGCCTATTCGGCTTTCTGTTCTTTGTCATCTGGCAGAGCCTCATCACCAGCTACTACCGCAAACGTTTAAGGCGCATGGAGCTGGAATCCCTCCGGCAGGAGCTTGCGGAGAAGGAGGCATACATACGAAAGCTGGAGGAAAATAACGACGGACTGGCGCACATCATTCACAGGGACAACAAGCTGATTCCGGCGATGGAAGCTTCCGTGCAGGCCTTTCTCCGGAGTGTGGTCGAGCCGCCGGAAGAGGTAAAGGCGCACGGCAGGGCGCTGTCGGGACAGCTGGAGGAGCTTGCAAAGGGCAGGCGCGGGATACTGGCGGCCTATGAGAGCAACCGGGAGAGCGTGGCGCAGACCGGGCATGTGGGGCTGGACGGCGTCCTCGCCTACATGCATGACCGGGCGGCGGAGAAGAAGATCTGCTGTGAGGTAAAGGTGGGAAGCGGCTTTTCGGAGGCGGTTCCCGCGCGCATCGGGGAGACAGACTGCTCCCATCTTTTGTCGGATCTGGTTGAGAATGCCATCATCGCCATCGCAGACAGCGAAAAGCGTACCATTCTCATACACCTGGGCGTGCTCACCCATTTTCCGGTGATCGAGGTCAGCGACAGCGGCGCGCCCTTTGACCCGGCCGTGTATAAAGAATTCGGGCTGGAGAGGCATTCGACGCACCTGCATGAGGGCGGCAGCGGAATCGGGCTTCTGGACATATGGGAGATAAAAAAGAAGTACAGGGCGTCACTGCATATCCATGAATTTTCACCGGAGGGGAAGCCCTATACCAAGAAGCTTGCGCTGGTATTTGACGGAAAAGGGCACTTTCTGATTCGCTCCTACCGGAATGCGGAGCTGTCGATGCTGAATGTGAGAAGCGATTTGTATATCCTGCCGTCGGATTAGCGCAGAAGACCGCACTACATGTTATGTTTTATTGGTTCCTGTTAGTTTATGTTGAAAAGAATAAAAACGATATATATAATATATTTACAATAGCAAAGGACTGGTAAAATATGGAACGAGAACTAACGGTTTTAGTCATTGAAGATGATGAAAAGGCGCGCAGGGAGCTTGCCTATTATATAGACGAGGCTCCGGGACTCAAGTTTCAGGACTCGACGAACAGCTCCGAGCAGGGGCTGGTGCTTGCGAAGGCATGTCTGCCGGATGTGGTGATCCTGGATCTGGAGCTGCATCATGGAAGCGGAAACGGCCTTTTGTTTTTGGCGGGGCTGGCGAAGCTGGAGCTGCCCCATCTGCCGTATATTCTGGTCACTACGAACAATTCCAGCAACGTCACTTACGAGCAGGCGAGGACTCTCGGCGCGGATTTCATTATGTCGAAGCATGAGGAGAATTATTCGGCGAAATATGTGGTGGAATTTCTGCAGATGCTAAAGGATATGATTCTTGGCGCGCGCCTTCGCGCCGGGGAACCGGAGGTGCTGACCGAAGAGGAGATGAACCGGAGGCTTGTGATGCGCATACAAAGAGAGCTGGGCTTCGTGGGAATCAGCCCAAAGGCGAAGGGCTTCCAGTATCTGACGGACGCAATTTTGATTACATACAGGGAGCCACAGCCGAATGTGTGCCGGAAACTGAGCGGAATGTACCGGAAATCCGCCGTCAGCATTGAGCGCGCGATGCAAAATGCCATTAACCGGGCGTGGCAGCTCAGCGACCCGGATGACCTGCTGGAGCACTACACCGCGAGAATCCGGTCAGATAAGGGCGTGCCGACCATGATGGAGTTTATCTGCTATTATGCGAATCTGTTGAAGCAGAACTGAGATAAGCGTATGGAAAGCAGGCAGATTCTGTAGTGCGCAGGGAATTGCACAGGGAATTTTCTTGCCAGATAAGAAAAATATGTATATAATAACCTATTAGGAAGCAATAGAAAGTACGAGGCAGCGGGAAGATGGAAGAAAAGCAGATGGCAGGGTTTAGCGAGCGGCAGAGCACGCTTTTAAAGGAGCTGGAAGAGCTGCTGGAGAGCACCGGAGAGATGAACGCGAGGGCGAGGCAGAGGATCCATGACAAGGTCTGGCAGGTGCTGGTAGGCTTTCAGGGCTATACCTTTGAGACATACCGGGGGCTGCAGTACAAGTACGAGATCCGGGGTTTTGAGCTGTTCGTTTCGCGAAAGGAGAAGTCTGTGACGCGCTCCTCCGTGGAGATTGCAGTAGATAAAGCACTGGAGCGGGAGCGGATCGTGACCGGACCCAAGCAGCTCAAGGTGTTTGGTGCAAGCTATCTGTACCCGGTGTTTCAGACGATTGGTTTTATTAAAACAGAATAAGAATAGTAAATGGGAGTAGAGAATACTCCCATTTTTGCGCAAAAATATAATATAAAAGAAATAAATATTATTAAACCTAAATTAAATTTATCGCATTTATGAGCTCGCGAATATCTATGTGTGTGTAGACGCGCTCGGTCAGGCTCATGGCGCCGGAATGGCCGACGATTTTCTTGATGGTCGTCTGGTCTACATGGGCGTCCGCCAGCATGGAGATGCAGCTGTGGCGGCAGCAGTGGGGCGTACAGTCCATTCCAAGCCGGTGAACCGACGGCTTGAAAACACTGGTATAGTACATGTGGTAGGTGAAGTGCTCACTGTCCGCAGTGTGAATGAGGTATTCGCTGTGGGAGCAGTCGCGGTACCAGCCCTTGTAGAAGGGGAGAACCTTGTCGGCAATCGGAACCTTGCGGATGCCGTTTTCGGTTTTGCTGTCAACGACGTCAAAATACTGTTCCTCTAAATGCACATTTTCCTTTTTGAGGTTTAGCAGCTCGGATACGCGGACGCCGCTGTAGACGAGCATCAGTATGGTCTGGTAATTGCGGTCGCCTTTTCGCTGCCAAAGCCCTGCGAGCTCCTCTCGGCTTAAGCGGCCGCGGTTGGTTCTGTTGGGATTGCGATTCTTATACTGGACAATATTTAGGAATTCTGAGTAGTCCTTATATACAATCTCGTGCTTTAAGGCGTACTCGTAGAGCTGGTTGAAGAGTACACGGATCTTTTTTAAGGTGGGATAGTTTTTCCCGCACTGGTCGATGACGCGCTGCAGGTCATTCAGCCGCAGATTGCGGAAAGGAATCTCCTCGATATCCGTACATACGGCATAGGCGGCGCGGTAGCTCTTGATGCTCGAGTCAGAGGTGGCGGGAAATTTTTCGGAGGACCATTTCTCATAAATGTCGCGAAAAGTCAGCTTTAGGGCTGCGCTGTCTATGGGGTGGTCGTTGTACTGGGCGAGGAGGCGCAGAGCCTCTGTCCGGTCGCTGGCATAGCCTAAGATCTGATAGTGCTGAATCCGGCGGCCCGTCTCCTCCTCCACATGCCAGCCGGTGGTGATGCGCGCCGCATAGGGGCGTCTTCTGTTGCCGGAGAGCTTCACAACTCCCCCGTATCCGTTTGGTAGTCTCATGTTTTTCCATTTCCTTTCGTGTGTAATTGCTTCTGGTTTCTGAAATACTCAGAAAAAGAATATATCAAATTTACTAAAAAATGGAAATGAGACAAAAAAAGCCCCCATGGTGGCAAAATACCATGGAGGCAGATGTTTTATGCCCGGTTTCTCAGATTTTTCTGGGCGGTAGAGAGCATGAGCTTAATGCGGTTGAGCTGGTTCACCTCGGAGGCGCCGGGGTCGTAGTCGATGGCTACGATATTTGCCGCAGGATACTCGTGCCGGAGCTCTTTGATAACGCCCTTGCCCACAATGTGGTTCGGCAGGCAGGCGAAGGGCTGCGCGCAGACGATGTTGCCGGCTCCCTGATGGATGAGCTCAAGCATCTCCCCGGTCAGAAACCAGCCTTCGCCGGTCTGGTTGCCGCAGGAGACGATGGACTCCGCCTCCCTTGCGAGATCCCCGATATATGCGGTGGGCTCAAAGTGTTTGCTCTTTGCAAGTTCATCCCTGGCGGCGCTCCGCATCCACTCAAAAAATTTAATCAGCATATTATTTATCCGCTTGGAGCGTTTTGAGGCTCCCAGATAGTCCGTTTTAAAATTCTGATTGTAGCAGCAGTAGAGCAGAAAGTCGGTCAGATCCGGCACGACGGCCTCCGCCCCCTCAGACTCTAAGAGATTGACGATATCGTTGTTGGCGGCAGGCAGAAACTTCACAAGGATCTCGCCCACGACGCCGACCCTCGGCTTTTTCTCACCGGTCATGGGCAGATGATCGAAATCCCGAATGATCTGGCGGCACATCTGCTTGTATTTGCGGTGAGAGAGGATCTTTGTGCTGCTGACAAACTCTATGACCCGTTTTTTCCATTTCTCGTGCAGGGCGTTTGCAGAGCCCCTGACGGCCTCGTAGGGGCGCACACGGTAGAGGCAGCGCATGAAGATATCTCCGAACTCGAGCGCGTAGAGACCATGCTGAATCAGGCTTGGCGTAAGCTTAAAGCCCGGGTTTTTCTCCAGCCCTACCATGTTGATGGAGATGACCGGAACATCCGGGTATCCTGCCTTGATCAGCGCCCGGCGGATAAAGCCGATATAGTTGGTGGCACGGCAGCCGCCTCCGGTCTGGGAGATCAGTATCGCCGTTTTTTTCATGTCATAATCGCCGGACATGACCGCGCTCATAATCTGTCCGACCACGATCAGGGAGGGATAGCAGGCGTCGTTGTTTACAAATTTTAAACCGACATCCACGCACTCCCGCGCCGGGATATCCGGGATCGCAAGATTGTAACCTGCCGCCCGGAAGGCGGGAAGCAGAAGCTCGAAGTGGATCGGGGACATCTGCGGACAGATGATGGTGTAGTTCTCCTTACGCATCTCCTCGGTAAAGATCACACGCTCATAGTTTGCGGGCTTTACCGTTCTCTTTTCCTGTTTTTTTTCTTTGACACGGATCGCGGAGAGCAGAGAGCGGATACGGATGCGCGCCGCGCCCAGATTGTTCACCTCGTCGATCTTCAGGCAGGTGTAGATTTTGCCGGAGTCCGTCAGGATATCGCTCACGCAGTCCGTGGTCACGGCGTCAAGACCGCAGCCGAAGGAATTGAGCTGGATCAAATCCAGATCGTCCCTCGTTTTTACATAGTTCGCGGCGGAGTAGAGGCGGCTGTGGTACATCCACTGATCCATGACGATCAGCGGCCGCTCTAAGTTCCCGAGATGGGAGATGGAATCCTCGGTCAGCACACAGATGCCGTAGGAGTTGATGAGCTCCGGGATACCGTGGTTGATCTCCGGATCCACATGGTAAGGGCGTCCCGCCAGAACGATGCCCCTGCGCCCGTTCTCCTCCATATATTTTAAGACCTCCTCGCCCTTCTGCTGCATCTCAAGGCGCGTGACGGCGAGCTCCTTCCAGCCCTCGGATACCGCATCCCTCACCTCGGCCTCCGGAATGTGGAACTCCTCCTTAAAGCAGGCCACGAGCTGGCGGGATAAGACCTCCTCGCTGGAAAATGCCATGAAGGGGTTTAAAAACCGCACGGAGCCGTTTGTGATCTCGTCCACGTTGTTCTTGATGTTCTCCGAGTAGGAGGTGACAATCGGGCAGTTGTAGTGGTTGTTGGCATCCGGAAACTCGTTGCGCTCGTAAGGGATTGCCGGATAGAAAATAAAGTCAACGTTCTGGTGGATCAGCCACGCGATATGTCCGTGAGCCAGCTTTGCCGGGTAGCACTCGGACTCGCTGGGAATGGACTCGATGCCCAGTTCGTAGATTTTCCGCGTGGACTGGGGGGAGAGCACGACCCGAAAGCCCAGCTTCTTAAAGAAGGTGGCGAAAAACGGGTAGTTCTCATACATGTTCAGCACCCGGGGGATGCCTACAGTTCCTCTCACAGCCTCACCGGCGGACAGCGGTTCGTAATCGAAAAGCCGCCTGTTCTTGTATTCGAAAAGGTTCGGGATATTCTCCCTGTTCTTCTCCTTGCCGAGTCCGCGCTCACAGCGGTTTCCGGTAATATACTGTCTGTTGTCGGAAAATTTGTTGATGGTCAAAAGACAGTGGTTGGTACAGCCCTGGCATCGGGCAAGCTTCGTGGTGTAGCTCAAGGCGTTGATCTGTTCAATGGTGAGCATCGTGGTGGGCGTATCCGCCTCATAGCGCTCTCTGGCAATCAGCGCCGCGCCGAAGGCTCCCATGATCCCGGCAATATCCGGGCGGGTGGCGCATACTCCCGCAATTTTTTCGAAGCTTCTAAGAACCGCATCATTGTAGAAGGTACCGCCCTGCACCACGATATTCTCCCCGAGATCTTTGGCGTCGGAGAGCTTAATTACCTTAAATAATGCATTCTTGATCACGGAGTAGGCGAGCCCGGCGGAGATGTCGGCCACGCTTGCCCCTTCTTTCTGCGCCTGCTTGACCTTGGAATTCATAAATACGGTGCAGCGGGTGCCCAGATCAATCGGATTTTCGGCAAAAAGAGCTTCCTTTGCAAAGTCCTGCACAGAAAAGTTCAGGGATTTCGCAAAGGTTTCGATGAAGGAGCCGCAGCCGCTGGAGCAGGCCTCGTTGAGCTGCACGCTGTCCACGGTCTGGTTTTTGATTTTGATGCATTTCATGTCCTGTCCGCCGATATCTAAGATACAGTCCACCTTCGGATCGAAGAAGGCGGCGGCGTAATAGTGGGCAACAGTTTCGACCTCGCCCTCGTCTAACATTAAAGCTGCCTTTAATAAAGCTTCCCCGTATCCGGTGGAGCAGGAACGGACAATGTGTGCTTTCTCAGGAAGGAGGGAGTAGATCTCCTGGATGGAGCCGATGGCGGTGGTCAGGGGGCTTCCGTTGTTGTTGCTGTAGAAGGAATACAGCAGATCCCCGGACTCGCTCACCAGCGCAATCTTCGTGGTGGTAGAGCCCGCGTCGATGCCGAGGTAGCAGTTCCCCTCGTAGCCGGAGAGGTCTGCGGTCTGCACATGGCTTTGTCCGTGCCGTCTGGTGAAGGCATCGTACTCTGCTTTGTCTGAGAAGAGAGGCTCCATGCGGGCTACCTCAAACTCCATTTTTATACCTGAATTTAATTTTTGGTAAAGATTTCCGAGAGTGGTGACGGAATCCTCCTTAAAGTTGAGCGCGGAGCCGATGGCCGCGAAGAGATGGGAATTCTCCGGGGTGATCGCGTGCTCGTCGTCCAGTGCCAGCGTGCGGATAAAGGCGGTTTTCAGCTCCGACAGAAAATGGAGCGGGCCGCCCAGGAAAGCTACATGCCCCCGGATCGGTTTGCCGCAGGCAAGGCCGCTGATGGTCTGGTTGACTACCGCCTGAAAGATGGAGGCGGAAAGATCCTCCCTCGTCGCCCCCTCATTGATGAGGGGCTGGATATCGGTCTTTGCAAACACGCCGCAGCGGGCCGCAATCGGATAAATCGCTTTATAGTTTTTGGCGTATTCGTTGAGGCCGGAGGCGTCCGTCTGGATTAAGGCCGCCATCTGGTCGATGAAGGAGCCGGTGCCCCCGGCGCAGATACCGTTCATGCGCTGCTCGACATTGCCGCCCTCAAAGTAGATGATTTTCGCATCCTCGCCGCCGAGCTCGATGGCCACGTCTGTCTGGGGCGCATATTGCTGCAGGGCGGTGGATACGGAGATGACCTCCTGCACGAAGGGAACCTCGAGGTGGTTCGCCAGTGTCAGGCCGCCGGAGCCGGTGATCATCGGAGCGACAGTCAGCTCTCCCAGAGCGTCCATGGCCTTCTGGATCAGCGCCGCAAGCGTCTCCTGAATGTTGGCAAAGTGTCTCTCATAGTCGGCAAAGAGCAGGGTGTCCGCTCCGTCTAAGACCGCCACCTTGACTGTGGTGGAGCCGATATCGATGCCGAGTTTATATAAATTCTTTGTATTCATACTGAGTACAACCTCCAAATGTTCTTGCTTTTCCTTATTTTAAGCACACAACATTATACGACAGTGACCGACAAAATACAATCGGTCAAAGTATTAAGAATTCGTAAACTCCCGCCAAAAAACTAGAAATAATACATAAAGAATATTCTGGAGCGTTGACAATATGCCTGCATAAAAAGTATAATAAGACATTGAACCATTGTGCATGAACTGGAGAAAGAGGTAGGTACTATGAACTGGATGAATAAACTGGAAAAAAAGCTTTGGCGGTATGCAGTTCCGAACCTGTGTAACTATTTTGTGGCGGCCATTGTTATCGGCATGTTTGGCAATCTGATTCTTCCGGATCTGATAAATTTTCTGTCGTTTTCACCGTATTATATTTTGCACGGACAGATCTGGAGGCTGGTGACATGGGTGTTTGTGCCTGTGGTATCCTTTAATTTTCTTGATATTTTGTTCCTGCTGTTTACAATTCTGTGGGGGAAATCCCTGGAGACCTTTTTGGGAACCTTCCGCATGAATGTGTTTCTGATACAGGGAATCCTGCTCAGCGACCTCGGAGGGCTTTTGATTTATGGACTCTCATGGGCTGTCCTCGGCGAAGGTCTTTCGATATATCTGACTACCTACTATATCCTGTTATCTGTAACCCTGGCGGTCGCAATCTGTATGCCGGAGGGGGAGGTGCGCATCTACTTTGTGCTGCCGCTCAAGATGAAGTGGATGCTGCTCTTTGAGCTGCTCTATCTGGGGTATACGGTATACAGCTTCTTTGAATTCGGACAGACCATATCCCCGGGCGTGGAAGGAATCATGTACGGTTTATATTTCAGCGCCCAGATTGTGCTGGCAATTGGAAGCATGTTTTTGTTTTTCTGGTTCGCAAAGGTCAGGCCGGACTGGAAGCACAAAAAGAGGCAGCGGGAGTTTCAGGCTCAGTTTACCTCGCCCCGCCCGGGCGCAGAGATCACGAGGCACAAGTGTGCGGTCTGCGGGCGGACGGAGAAGGATGCGCCCAATATGGCCTTCCGCTATTGTTCGAAGTGTAACGGCAACGTGGAGTACTGTGAGGAGCATCTGTTCTCACACCGGCATCTTCTGTGAGGCACATCGCTTATGATGAACGGAAGTCAGAAAGAATTTGACGGAAATTTTTGGGTGTGATAACATGGGAAGGTAGATAAGGAGAGTACTGGTTATGGAAAATGAAACGGTTTCCAGGAATTTTATTGAACAGATCATCGAGAAGGATCTGGCGGAGGGCTGCTGTGAGACGGTGACGACCCGTTTTCCGCCGGAGCCGAACGGCTATCTGCACATCGGGCATGCAAAGTCCATTCTGCTCAACTATGGGCTGGCAAAGAAGTATGGGGGACAGTTCAACCTCCGCTTCGACGACACAAATCCCACGAAGGAAAAGTCGGAGTTCGTGGAGTCTATCCGGGAGGATGTGCAGTGGCTCGGCGCCCGGTGGGACAGACTTTTATTTGCATCTGACTATTTTGACCAGATGTATGAGGCGGCAGTCGCGCTGATTAAGAAGGGAAAGGCCTATGTGTCGGATCTTAGCGCGGAAGAGATTCGGGAGTACCGGGGGACGCTGACGGAGCCGGGGAAAGAGGATCCCGGGGCAAAAAGGAGCGTGGAGGAGAATCTGGCGCTCTTTACGGATATGCGGGACGGCAGATTTGAAGATGGGAGCAAGGTGCTCAGGGCGCGCATCGATATGGCGAGCTCAAACATCAATATGCGAGATCCGGTGCTTTACAGGGTTGCCCGCATGACGCACCACAACACAGGAGACAAATGGTGCATCTATCCGATGTATGATTTTGCCCACCCGATCGAGGACGCCATCGAGGGAGTCACCCACTCGATCTGTACGCTGGAATTTGAGGATCACAGACCACTGTACGACTGGGTGGTGACGGAGCTGGGATACCGGAGCCGGGAAAATGGCACGCCGAAGCAGATTGAGTTTGCCAAGCTGTATCTGACCAATGTTGTCACCGGCAAGCGTTACATCAAAAAGCTGGTGGAGACCAAAATCGTAGACGGCTGGGACGATCCGAGACTGGTGTCGATTGCGGCGCTTCGCCGGAGGGGCTACACGCCGGAGTCAATCCAGCGCTTTGTCGAGCTGTGCGGCGTCTCGAAGGCGAACAGCTCGGTGGATTACGGGATGCTTGAGTACTGTATTCGGGAGGATCTAAAGCTTAAGAGGCCGAGGATGATGGCGGTGCTTGATCCTGTGCGGGTGGTGATCGACAATTATCCCGAGGGGCAGACGGAGCAGCTTACGGTGGAGAATAATCTGGAGAACCCCGGGCTGGGAAGCCGGACGGTATCCTTTACCAGAGAGCTTTACATTGAGCGGGAGGATTTCATGGAGGAGCCGCCGAGGAAGTATTTTCGGATGTTTCCGGGCAATGAGGTGCGGCTGATGAATGCCTATTTTGTGACCTGCACAGGCTGCGAGAAAGATGAGGACGGGAATGTCGTTTTGATCCACTGTACTTATGACGCCGCAAGCAGGGGCGGCAACAGCCCGGACGGCCGCAAGGTGAAGGGCACGATCCACTGGGTGTCCGCAGAATACAAAAAGTCCGCCACTGTGCGTCTCTATGAAAACATTGTCAACGAGGAGCTGGGGGTGTACAATGAAGATGGAAGCCTGAATCTGAATCCGAATTCGCTGACGGTGAGGGAGGCTTTTGTCGAGCCGGCATTAGCGGAGGCAGGGGCATACGAGAGCTTCCAGTTTGTGCGGCAGGGCTTCTTCTGTGCGGACTGTAAGGATTCGGCGCCGGGAAAGCCGGTATTTAACCGCATTGCTTCATTAAAGAGTTCATTTAAATTAGAAAAGTAGGATAGGTGGGAATTATGGGAATATTATCAGGATTAGAAAAATTTGGACTGGGAAAGGTCGATATGGACAGTCTCATGGAGGAGGAAAAGCATGAGGCGAAGGCGCAGGAGCCAGTGAAAAAGGAGCCGGAAAAGGAGCCGGAGAAGGAGCCGCCGAAGGAGGAGGAATTTCTTCTGCCGAAGTCGATGCGCTGTCCGGTCTGCGATACAAACTATAAGTCCCCCTCTGTCAAGACCGGGCGTGTGAAGAGGCTGCCGCCGGATTTTGACCTGCGCCCGAGGCATCAGTATATCGACACGAACAAGTATGACGTGGCATCCTGCCCGAAGTGCGGCTACACCGCGATGTACAGATATTATGAGCATGTATCGCCGGGACAGATCAAGCTGATTGAAAAAGAGGTCAGGAGCAAGTTTAAGCCGGAGGCACCGACGGATCCGAAGGCTCCGGTAAAGCCCTTTACATACGAGGAGGCGATCGGCCGTTACCAGCTTGCGCTGTTTAATGCCGTGGTCAAAAAGGCAAAGACCAGCGAGCGGGCTTATATTCTTCTTAAGCTGGCGTGGCTCAACCGCGGACATGCGGAGGAGCTGGAGGCAAAGGGGGAATCCGGCAGTGAGGAATATGTGAGCGCCAGGGAGCAGGAGGACGCTTTCTATGTGCAGGCGTACGACGAGTTTGTCAAGGCTGTGGCATCGGAGAATTTCCCCATGTGCGGCATGGATGAGCACACGGTCAATATCCTGCTGGCAGGAATGTCCTACAAGCTGGAGAAGTACGATGTGGCATCCAAGCTGGTATCCACGATTCTGGTATCCCGGACGGCGAGCTCCGTGGTGAAGGACCGGGCATTGAGTCTGAAAGAAGAGATTGTTGCCAAGCTGCGCGGATAATGGCTTATGGCAGAAAAATATTATGCGGTAAAAAAGGGAAAGACGCCGGGCGTCTACCGGACATGGGAGGAATGCAAAAATCAGGTGCACGGTTTCCCGGGGGCGGTCTATAAGAGCTTTCCCACGCAGGAGGAGGCGGCGGCCTTTGCCTTATCCCATGCCCCGGAAGCAGCAGGGGCTGATTCCCTTGCGCCTGCCGGGGCAGGGGATGCCGTGACGGACTATGCGTTTGTGGACGGCTCCTACAATGCAAAGAGCAGGATGTACGGATACGGCGGCTTTCTGGTGTCGAATGGCAGGCGTTATGTGCTAAAGGGCTGCGGGGAAGACCCGGAGCTTGCCGGGATGCGCAATGTGGCCGGAGAGGTGGCGGGCAGTATGGCCGCCATGGAAAAGGCGCTGGAGCTCGGCATGAAGGAGCTCACTATCTACTACGACTATATGGGCATCGAGATGTGGGCCACCGGAGCATGGAAGCGCAATAAGCGTGGCACAAAAGAATATTACGATTTTGTGCAGGGCATTCGAGAGAAGCTGGCGATTTCCTTTGTTAAGGTGAAGGGGCACGCCGGGATAGAGGGCAACGAGGAGGCGGACCGGCTGGCCAGGGAAGCGGTAGGAATCGAATCCAAAAGATGAGACGGGAGAGGTACGGCGTGAGTATATTTAATGTAGAATTAAAAAAAGTAGTGGACGACAGCTACGAGATCGAGATCGGCTACGGCCTGATGGATCATCTGGTCGGGGATTTAGAGACCGGACTTGTCGGGACAGTAAAAAAACTCGCGGTGATTACCGATAACAATGTCCGCGACCTGTATGCAAGGCCGGTCTGTGAGAGGCTGGTGCAGGCGGGCTTTAAAGTGGATCTGTTCGTGTTTCCCGCAGGGGAGAAATCCAAGACCAGACAGACGAAGGCGCGCATCGAGGACGCCATGCTCGAGAAGGGCTACCGCAGGGACTGTGCAATCGTCGCGGTGGGAGGCGGCGTGGTCACGGATCTGGCGGGCTTTCTGGCGGGAACCTTTGGCCGGGGCGTGCCCTTTGTCAACTATGCCACGACGCTGCTGGCGGCGGCGGACGCCTCTGTGGGGGGGAAGACCGCTGTGGATACGCCGCTGGCGACCAACCTGATTGGAATTTTCAACCAGCCGAAGAAGGTGTATATTGATATTGATACATGGAAGACGCTGCCCCAGCGGGAGATTGTCAGCGGGATGAGCGAGACGATCAAGCACGCCTGCCTGGCGAGCTATGATATGTTTGAGTTTATCGAGGAGAATCTGGATGATATCCTGAACTTTCAGAGGTTTGCCTGCGAGTACATTGCGGAGAATAACTGTAAGATTAAATACTCGGTGGTGACAAAGGACGAGAGGGAGAGCGGCCTGAGAGAAATTTTAAATCTCGGCCACACGGTGGGGCGCGCCATTGAGACGGTCAGCGATTACCGTCTGCTCCACGGGGAGGCAGTCTCCATCGGTATGGCGGCGCAGGTGCTCTTGTCTGCGAGACTGGGCTACATGTCGGAGGAGGAGGCAGCAAGGGTGACGGCGTTATACAAGCGCACCGGGCTCCCCACAAAGATTCCGGGCTACATAGACCGGGAGGCTCTTGTCAAAAAGCTCTACACCGACAAAAAGGTGCGGGACGGCAGGTTGCGCTTTGTGCTCCAGAAGGGAATCGGGGACGTGATGGAATTTACGCCCGGCGTGTACGCAAAGCCCATTGAGGAGGAGCTGGCGAGAGAGATTATTATGGAATTATAATAGGTGTGTTGTACTCGTTGCCGAGGATTTTTCCGCTTTTGATGCGGGCGATTCCCTGGTAGAGATCCGCCGCGTCAATATCCTGCCGGAGTGTGTCCATAGCGTGTACAGACAGAATATGACAAGCATCTGCGACCTTTGTCAGAAGGGGAGCGGATGCTTTTTTGCTGATGGCAGACAGAAGGGGCTCGGCGCGGCGGTTGAAGCCAAGAACCCTCAGATAGGAGACGGGCTGTCTGCAGTTCTCCTTTTGGATGCCAAGTAAGATGTGGGTGAGCACCCGGTTAATCCGCGTGAGGGTCACCTCTCTGGTCTTTAGGAGCCCTGCAAACTGTGGGAAGGAAACATATTCCTGCAAATGGCTGCAGATGCGCCGGGACAGCGCCTCCGTGCAGTCTGCGTATTTTGTGAAGCCGTATGTCCGCTCCGAGAGGAGACGGGCATAGAGGGCAGCGGAAAAATCGCCGGCATTCAGGAGCAGATTTGACTCTGCGGCCTCTGTAAGCAGAGAGAGGCTGTGCGCGGGCAGCAGGGGAGCCAGTTCGCCGGAGATGCTGGAAATTTCGCCCTGCGGGCTCTCCAGCAGTCTGCGGATTGCGGTAGCGGAGGCATAGGAGGAATGGATTTCACTCTCGTGGTAGCCGTCGCCCACCCGCAGGATTCCAAGCCCCCGCAGGGGCGGATGTTCCCTTTCATTCCAGTTTACAATGGCCTTTTCGTACTCCAGCGAAAGAAGGTTGTTGGGGGCGGAAAGAAAGGCGGAAAGCTCTGCCCCGGGATACTGTGGAAGCGCTGCCAGAAGCGCCTCCTGCCTCGCCTGCGGATAAGTCCTGCCCTTTTTAATGAGGGAGCTAAGATGCGCCTCAAACTTTTGGGAGGGGTGGGCAAGGACGGCGGAAAGATCTGCCAAAAGCACGGGGGAATGCGATTCCATGCCGTAGCAGACGGTATCGACGACGCCTGTTGCACCGAGGAGGGAAACACCGCCTGCGGCAAAGTATTCCGCAGATCCGGTGGCGCAGGCGGCGGGTAGCTCCAGCACCAGATCCGCCCCGCCGCAAAGCGCCATCTTTGCCCGGGTGTGCTTGTCCAGAATGGCGGGCTTTCCCCTCTGGAGGAAATCGCCGCTCATGGCAATGACGATATAGTCCGCGCCGGTCTCCTCCCGCGCTTTTTCGATTTGATAGCGATGCCCGTTGTGAAACGGATCGTATTCTGCGATGATTCCCGCTGTCTTCATGGCAGTCCCCCTTGTTGATTGTATCTGCATTTATGTGCTTTTCCCATATTTTAGCATGAATGAGTGGAATCTGGCAAATAATTGTGGACATTCTGGCAAAAATAACCAGCCTTTTGTTTTAGAAATATGTTAGAATAGATATAGAAATAAAATTTAGTTTTAATAATACAAAAGAAAGCAGAAGGAATAAAATTGGGCGAGAGAAGATGGACAGACAGATACCCCTGGGTGGCGAACCGGATACAGATTCCGAAAGAGAAGCGAAAGCTGATTCGGAGGGGGCGGCTTTTGGAATGCTTTAGAACCGGGGAGGCATTCGTTGTGCTGTATGCGGGCGCGGGCTTTGGCAAGACGACAGTGATGGCAGAGTACGCGAACAGTCACAGAGAGCAGTGCTGCTGGCTTAGTCTCTGTGAGGCTGACAATGATTTTATACAGTTTCTTTGCGCTATGGCGGCGTCCATTTCCCATGCCGTGCAGGAGACGGCATTTTTCGATATTTCAGTACCGGGCGAAGCGGCAGCGGCGGGGCAGAATCCTGCGGAATCCGGGGAACGCTTTCTTGCCCGTTTCTTTTCTATTCTTCCAGAGGGAGGGCTTCACATCTGTCTGGACAATTTCCAAGTGATTACAAATGAAATCATCTTTGATTTTCTGCTCCGGCTCTGCGAGTGCGGTGCGGGAAGGGTGCGCATTCTTCTTGCCGTGCGGGGCGGATTTCCGGGCTTTTTGAACGCGGGGCTCCTGCAGGGGATGGTGAGGAAAATTGGGGCGGGGGAGCTGCGGCTTGATTCGGCGGAGACCGGGCGTTTGCTCAATCAGCTCGCCGGGAATGCGCTGCCGGAGCATGTGAAAGAGCAGGTACAGGAATATACCTGCGGCTGGGCGGCGGCGGTGGTGTTTGCAGGGCTGGAGCTGCGGGCGGAAGAGAGCACAGAGCTTTCTGGCAGGACGCAGCTGCGCGGAGCGGACGCTGTTCTTTTTGACCGGACACATCTGTACGGCTATATCTTCTATGAAATCTATCGGAAGCTGGCGTGTGACACCCAGATGTTCATGCAGGACTCCTCTGTCTTTTCTGTGATTGAACCCGCGGTCTGCGGCTATGCGACCGGCAGGAGGGATGCAGAGAACATGCTGGAGTATCTTGTGCGGGAACAGCTTTTTTTGTCGCGCCTTCCGGGAGAGCGCCGTTACTGCTATCACCCGGCCTTTTTAGAATTCCTGCAAAGCCGGGTGGAGCAGGAGCGGAGGGAGCGCATACTGCAAAGAGCCTCCGAGTACCGTGCCGCAAAGGGTGAACCTGTGCCTGCGCAGCCTGCAATGGCAGGCGCGCGGAGGAGCCCTCTTTTGTCGGTGGCATGTCTGGGCGGCCTGTCCGTGCGGGGAGAGGACGGGGAGCTTCTCTGGCGCACAAAAAAGACCAAGGAGCTGTTTGCCTGCCTTTTCCACGAGGAGGGGAGAGGCGTGGGGCGGGATATTCTCATGGAGCGGCTGTGGCCGGAAAAACCGCCGGAGAAGGCGGCAATTCTGTTTCACACGACGGTGTCCTATTTGCGCCGTGCCCTGCTGCAGGCGGGGGCGGCGTCAGTGCTGGTGGTGAAAAACCAGTGTTATTCCCTGCATATGCAGGATATCGCCTCGGATCTGCAGATGCTTCGCATGTGGGAGAGGCTTGTGCAAAGCGGAGGGGAGCCGCAGGCGCGCGGGGAGGCGCTGCTTTGCCTCTACCGCAGAGGCTACATGTACGGGGAGGATTATCTCTGGCTGGAGGGATACCCGGAGCAGGTGGAGCGGGAATATGTCGCTTTTCTGGAGCTGCTTGCAAAGCGGGAGGTAAAGCGTGGCGCCTACGGGGAGGCCGCGGAATATCTGATAAGAGCCTCGCAGCTCGACTGCTACAATGTGCCGCTGGCAGAGAGCCTCATGGAATGCCTGATTGCGTGTCAGGATATCGCTGGTGCGCGCAGGCGTTATGAGAGGCTTAAGGAGAGCTGTGAGGAGGAGCTGGGGCAGAGGCTTTTGCACAGTTTTGACTATTATGTGCAAAATATAACTGATAGAACATAATTGTTAAGGATTTGTTAAGTCGTATTTTGTAGAATATGGTCGAATGAACCTTACACATCAAAAGAAAGGGGGCACCGGTTTCCGGTACAGAGGGGAAGCCGGGAAGATATATGGCAGAATATTTATCACCGGGCGTATATGTGGAAGAATTTGAATCCGGCGGCAAGCCCATGGAGGGAGTCGGAACAAGCACGGCGGGCTTTGTGGGACTGGCGGAGCGGGGCGCTGTGGAGGGCGTGCCGCAGCTCGTCACGAATTTTGCGGATTTTCGGAGAAAATATGGCGCTTATCTTTCGGAAAATGAATTCGGGGAGTACCGCTTTCTGGCTTATGCGGTGGAACACTTTTTCATCAACGGCGGGGCGAGGGCGTTTATCGCAAGGGTCGCACCGCAGGACGCAAAATGCGCCGTGGGGACGATACCGGCCGCCGCGCCGATTCTCACAATCACCGCGAAAAATCCGGGATTGTGGGGAAACAGTGTAAACATTGTCATTACGCCCGCTTCCAAGGCAAAGACACAGATTCTCGACATCTTAGAGACGGCGCAGGGGAAGCGCTACAGCGTGAAGAACGGCGCGGGCTTTGCGGCGGGGGATATCGTCATGTACACAGACCAGTCCGCCGTGAGCTACAACCGCGTGGTAAAAAGCCAGGACAATATCATCGAGTTTGCCACGGATTTTGACGAGAGCGTCATTGACCGGGAGCTGCTGCCCGCAAAAACCATCTCCACCTGCGAATTTTGCTTCGAGGTGCGCATGGAGGATCAGGTGGAGCTCTACGAGAATGTCTCCTTCAATATTGACGCGCCGGGCTATATTGAGAAAAAGACGGCGAAGTCCGAGCTGGTGAAGGTGAGCTGTGACCCCCCGCAGGGGGAGGAGGCTGTTGCACCGTTTCTTGCGCTGGCGGAAAATGACGGGGAAAAGGCGGTGCTCTCCGTGGCACTCGCAGGCGGAGGCAACGGGAGCGTGGATTCCCTCTCGGCGGCGGAGTTTATCGGAACTGACGGCGGGGCGGGGAAGAGAAGCGGCATCCAGGCTTTTTTGGACAACGACAATGTATCTCTCATGGCCGTACCGGGCGTCACCGACCCGAACGTGCAGCTTATGCTTGTGGCTCACTGTGAGAACACGGCCAGCCGTTTTGCTGTGCTGGATCTGCCGCGGGACGCGAAGAAAATTGACGATGTGACTGCCCATAGGGATATTTTTGACACCGAGTACGGCGCGCTCTATCACCCGTGGCTGACGGTCTTTGACCCGCTGGACAAGCGCAACATCGCAATTCCTCCCTCCGGCTCCATTCTGGGCGTCTACGCCAGAAGCGACAATACGAGGGGCGTGCACAAAGCGCCCGCCAACGAGGTAGTGCGGGCCTGCGTCGGGCTGGACTGCGCTTTTAACAAGGGGGAGCAGGATATACTGAATCCGAAGGGCGTGAATCTGATCCGCTCCTTCCCGGGCATGGGAATCCGGGTATGGGGGGCAAGGACGGCCACCAGCAATCCGAGCTGGAAATACATCAACGTGCGAAGGCTTTTCATCTATATCGAGGAGTCTATCAGGGCGAATACCAACTGGGCGGTGTTTGAGCCGAATGATGAGGTGCTCTGGGTGCGGGTGAAGCGGACGATCGAGGTCTTCCTGACGGGCATGTGGCGGGACGGCTCGCTGGCCGGGACATCGCCGGAGGAGGCATTTTTCGTCAATGTCGGGCATGAGACGATGAGTCAGGACGACATTGACAACGGGCGGCTGATCTGCGTGATCGGCGTTGCGCCGGTGAAGCCCGCCGAGTTTGTGATCTTTAGAATTTCTCAGAAGACAGGAGATGCATTGTGATGACAGAGAAAAAGGAGGATACAGATGGCTGCATATCCATATGGCAGATTTCGGTACAAGGTAGAGATTGACGGCCTTACAGCGGGCGGTTTCTCGGAAGTTACGGGCTTTGACGCCTCCATTGACGTGATGGAGTACAGAGAGGGGGATATGGTGCAGACTCCCATGAAAATTCCCGGACTGAAAAAGTACGGAAATATCACCCTAAAAAAGGGGCTGGCGGATTCAAAAGCGCTCTACGACTGGATGAACAAGGGCGTCACCGGGGAGGTGGAGAGAAAGACCATTACCATTACACTTTTAGACGCAACAGAGAAGGCTGCGGCCTCCTGGAGGGTGATCAACGCATGGCCCCTAAAGTACACAGCGCCGGAGTTCAATGCCACCTCCTCGGAGGTGGCGGTGGAGTCACTGGAGATTGCGCATGAGGGAATGACGAGAGAGTCGTAAGGAGAAAAAGTATGGCATTTCAGACAGAGTACGATTTTGTCCTGCCCAGAGGCTATCTGGATAGGGAGGGGATTATGCATAAGGAGGGTTCGATGCGTCTCGCGAACGCGGCGGACGAGATTCTGCCCTTAAAAGATCCGAGGGTGCAGCAGAATCCGGGGTATCTGACCATTATTCTGCTGGCACGGGTGGTCACGCGGCTGGGCTCCCTGCAGGGGATTGACACGCATATTGTGGAGAATCTTTACACGCTGGATCTGGCGTATCTGCAGGATCTCTACCAGCGGATCAACGGGATGGAGTCCCCCTGCTACAGGGGAAGCTGTCCCCATTGCGGGCAGGAGGTAGATGTGCCCATAAATTTTATGGAGGCCGGGCAATAGAGGTATATCCGGCGGAAAAAATCTATGAGGAGGCGGCGTTCATCGCCTACTATATGCACTGGGCGCACGACGAGATTATGGCGATGAGCCATCTCGACAGGCTGAGATGGTGCTCGGAGATATCGAAGATCAACCGCTCCCTCAATGACGAGCCGCAAAATATTTTTGATGTGTAGGAGGCAGGCATGGCAGAGTATGCAGCAGACTTTCGGTTTCTTGTGGTGACGGGTAAGGGGGATGGAAGCAGGCTGAGGTTCTCAAAAATCTCCGGGCTTGCATACGCCATGGAGTATGAGGAGATCGCGGAGGGCGGCAGGAACGAGGGACCGCACATTGTGACCGCGCCCCACAAGAGACATTCCCCGCTGGTCTTAGAGCATGGGATTCTTCCCGAGGAGAGCTGGCTTTCTAAGCTGCGCCCCGGGATGCGGCTGGGGACGAGTCTGACGATCATCCTGCTGGATGCGCAGGGAAATCAGACAAAGAGGAAATTCTGGGTGGAGGACGGCATCGTGACGAAGTGGGAGGCGGCGGATCTCGATGCGATGGGGAGCTCTGTTTTGATTGAGAAATTTGAGCTGCTCCACGACGGGATACATTATTCGGGCTAGAGGCAGGAAAACCGGCCGGAAAGGAGCGCGGATGCTGGTAAATGACAGCGGCTTTGCCGGGAGCATCATAAAAAGATACACGGACTTCGGGCGCGCGGGTTTTGACATATCCCTCGTGTTTCTGGCGCCTAAGAAAAGACCGCAGGCCGTGAAAAGTTCCTATGAGCTGCTGCTGACGTTCTACAACACATGGCAGAATTATGTGAAGTCCGGTGCGATGCTGTCTTTCAACTGGAGTATGGCGGCACAGCGGATCACAAAAGGCATCGAGCGCCGCCTCACAGACCGGAGGTTTCTGGTGCTCGGCAGTATCGCGGATATTTTTGTGAACAGGGGGAGCCGTCCCGACCTCGCGAAAAAGGCGGAGAGAGAGCTGGTGAAAATCCTCTCCTCGGAGTTTTATGAGATGGATGGCAGGCGGCAGGAGCGGCAGATCGAAAAGCTTACCGGCACGAAGCATTTCATCTCTGCCATCGAGAGGCAGGTAAAGCTTCAGGAGAGTGTGATTGCGGAGCTGCGCCAGAAAATCACAGACTCGACGAGCCTTTCCGAAAGCAGCATAAGAAAGATCACCGGGCGGGTAATGAGGCAGATGGAGCAGGAGATGCATCTGGAAAGGCTGAGAAGGGGGATTTAGTAAAATGGCGGAAAAGGCGGCGATTCTTGTGGAGACGGAGGAGGGCGGCGCGGAAGAAATCGAGGTACAGTTCAACCCGGAGTCCTACAATATCTCCTACGGGGCGGGATACAGCGAGAAAAAGATTCCGGGTCTGGACGGCCCCATCAGCCAGTTTGTGGCCGGGGAGAGCATGACACTGGAAATGACGCTTTATTTTGACACTTACGAGCCGCCCACCACGGAGAAGCCGGAGGGTGGCAGCAGCGTGGCGGAGCGGACGAAAAAGCTCGCCGGGCTTGCAGCCATACGGGGGAGTCTGCACAGGCCGCCGGAGGTGATCTTCTGCTGGGGCAGCCTGCAGTTTTGCGGTTATGTGGCAGGTGTGAAGGAGAGCTACACCATGTTTTTGTCCGACGGGACGCCGGTGCGTGCAAAGGTGGACGTCACCTTCAAATCGCTTTTAAATCCCGGCGACAGCAGGAGGCTGGAACCCTTTGAGTCGCCCGACCGTAGCAAGCTCCGGATATTGAAGGAGAAGGAGCAGCTCTGGCATCATGCGTGGCGGGAGTATGGGGACGTGGAGCTGTGGCGAAAGATTGCGGTGGCAAACGGCATCAACAATCCGCTGGAAATTGAGGCGGGAGATTGCTTAAGGCTGCCACCGCTGTAGGAGAAAGAGATGGCGGACGACAGAATGACGGCGGTTTACGATACGGATGCGCTTCGGAAAAAGTATGGGAATTATTTTGTGCCTGCGGCGAAGGTGAGCGTCGGCGGCAGGGAGCTCACCCCGGGGCTTGCGCAGCTGGAGAGCGTGCAGGTGTCGCTGAATCTGGATGCGGCGGCGAGCGCGAGCTTTACGGTGACGGATATTTATGATCTGCAGGGGCACAGCCTTAAGGCGGGGGTGAAGAGCGCTTTTGCCTGCGGCGCTTCTGTAAAAATTGAGCTGGGCTATGGCAGTGAGTATGAGGATGTATTCCACGGCTTTATCTACGAGACCAGCGTACAGTTTTCGGATATCCCATCCATGCAGGTCACAGCGATGGACGTGAAGCGGCTTTTAGCGGACAATACAAGGCTTGGCCATGTCTGGAGGGAAAAGACGGTGTCCGCCATTTTTTCGGAGCTTCTCTCGGGTTTTCCGGGGCTCGGGCTTACCGCCAGCGTGGAGGAGAAGGGGAGCGAGGTCATTGACCAGCTGATTCAGCGGGGGAGCGATCTGTATCTGGTGAAAAAGCTGTGCAGGGACAAGGCGCTGCAGTTTCTGGTATACGGGGATAAGGCGAAGCTCTTTGCAAAGCCGCAGAGTTCTTCGATGCTGACGCTGGCATGGGGGAGTGAGATACTCTCCTTCACCAGGGGAGAAAGCTATGTCAATGTCCGCGTGGAGGTGCGCGGGAGCATGAAGGGCTCCCCGGAGTCCGGCCCCGTCATCCTGTCGGATATGGTGAGCAGCCTAGGGGCGGCTGGCAGCGGTCTTTCCGCCACGGAGCGCATCATTGAGATTACGAATGTGGAGACAAAGGAGGAGGTATCCGACCGTCTTAAGGACGAGGTGGACGCCTTAAAGGAGAGCATGTATTCCGGCAGGGGGAGCTGTGTCGGAATGCCTGTGCTGCTGCCGGGGCGCTACATCACCATTGCCGGGCTGGATAAAGACATCAACGGCGACTACTATCTAAAGAGCGTGAGCCATTCCTTCGGAGGAGATGGTTTTGCCACGGATTTTACACTGGGAGGGAAGAGGGAATGAGTCTGTATGAGGAGCTGCGCCATGGCAGTGAGACGGAGGCGTCCGGCAGGATACAGGGGATTTTGCTCGGGGAGGTCACGGACAACTGGGACAGTGCGCATCCGGGGATGGTGAAGGTGCAGCTTCTTTTAGGAACGGAGCAGCAGAATGAGCTGGACTGGGTTCCGGTGGCATCTCCCTACGCGGGAAACGGCTACGGCGCCTATCTGCTCCCGGAAATTGGCGCGCAGGTGATCGTCGCCTTTTATATGGGGCATCCGGAGAGCCCTTATGTGATCGGCTGTCTCTGGAACCGGAAGAATGTGCTCCCGGAGGAGACCGCCAGGGAGAATAACACCGTCAAGCGCCTGCTCACGAAGGGGGGAAACTCCATCGAAATCTCCGACGAGGAGGGGAAGGAGAAGCTCACCGTCAGGACGAGGGCGGGCAGTAAGCTGGAGCTCGACGATGAGAATCAAAAGCTCCTGTTCATGGACGGGGAGGGAAAAAACAGTATCGCCATCGACGCCGGGGAGGGAACAGTCTGCCTTAAGGCGGAAAAAAAGCTGGTGCTTGCCGCGGGGGATAAGGAGATGGCAGTGCTGGACGGGGAGGAGAAAAAGCTCTCGCTTGCGGCGGACAATATCAGGGCAGAGGCGGGACAAAAGCTGGAGCTGAAAGGGCAGAATACCTCCCTGGAGGGCAGCAGTACAGAGATACGGGGACAAAACATCAAAGCACAGGCGCAGGCGTCGCTCGCCCTAAAGGGGACGGCGTCCTTTAAGGCGGAGAGCAGCGGTATGTTTGAGGCAAAGGGTCAGGTGATGAAGCTGGGCTGACAGGGAAGGAGGCAGTGATATGGAGGAGAGAACAGACGGGGCGGATTTTCTGGGCTGCGGCGTGGCGTTTCCGCCCCGGACAGACCCTCTCACCGGGCGTTTTCTGATGTGCAGGGGGGAGGAGGATATTGCAGAGGCAATCCGGCTGATCCTTTTCACCGTGCCGGGAGAGCGGGTCATGCAGCCGGAATTTGGCTGCGGCATAAAAAAATACGCCTTTTCCTCCATGAGCATGATTGACAGGCGGGGCATGGAGAAGGAAATCCGGCAGGCTCTGCTTCGATGGGAGCCAAGGATCAAAGAGGTGGAGGTTCGCGTTACGGACGGGAGGCTTTCGGAGGGGATTGCCGATATCTGCATATCCTATGAGGTGCGGGCCACCAACAACCCTTACAATCTGGTTTTTCCCTACTACATTCACGAGGGGGCATAGGAAGACATGGAATCTGTGCAACAAGAAATCGTAAAGGAGCTGGAGGCGCTCGCGGCTTCCTACACGCCGGAATGGAATTTTGACGTAGAAAATCCGGACGCGGGGGCGGCGCTTGCGCTGCTTTTTGCGGAGCTGTTCGCGGGGGTGCGGACGCGTTTTTTGCGGCTGCCGGAAAAACATAAGAGAGCTTTTTTTGACATGTGCGGCCTTGCGCCCATGCCGGCGTCCCCGGCATACGGCCATGTGGTTTTCGGGATGTCGGGGGACGAGTTCGGCGGCCATTATCTCCCGAAGGGGGTGAAGCTGTCGGCAAAGAAGGGGACGTGGGTCTGCGGCTACGAGACGAAGGAGGCTGTCTATGTGACAGCCGCGCGCCTCGTGTCCGCGTATCTGGTGGATCAGGGGCGGGACTACATAGGAAAAAAGAATGTAAAAGCCCCCTTTCGTCCCTTTGCCGCAGAGGAGGAGAATCTGCAGGAGCATTCCTTTTACCTCTGTATGGGGGAGGAGCTTTTCGTATCTGCCGGGGCAACGGTAAGCCTTACCTTTGACGGGCAAAAAGGGCTTGCGCTCTCCGAGCTGGCAAAGCAGGCGGAATACGATGTCTCCTATATGGCAAAAGAGGGCTTTGTGGAGTTTGAGAACCGGAGACAGGAGAACGGCATCCTGCGCATGGAGTGTGTATCCACGCCTGCAGAGGGGGAGCTTTTCGGGGCGCGGGGCTATTTCCTTCGTGTTTGCTGCCGGAAGCCGTGGCAGGGGCTTCCCTTTACGGCAGAGGGAATCCATGCGGCCTCCCGGCATGGGGACATCGCGCCGGATCTCATCTGGAATCTGGAGGGGGAGCAGGAGAATTTCTTAGTGTTTCCCTTTGGGCGGGAGCCCGTGCCTTACGGGGAATGCTATTTTGCATCCGCAGAGGCTCTCAGCAAGGCGGGGGCGAGAATCACCTTAAGCTTTGTGCTGGACTATGAAAAAATTCCCTTTGACAACAGCGTTTCCGTGGATAAGAACTGGAGGCTTGTGATGCGGCGGGCGGATTTTGTGCCCGACCCGGAGTATGACATTACAATCGCCTCCGTGGTCTGGGAGTATTACAACGGCGTCGGCTGGAGCAGGCTGCCGGTGGAGCAGGGGGAGAAAATCTTCTGCGGCAGCGGCGCGGGGGAGACGGTGCACATAGAGTTTGACTGTCCGTCCGATGCCAGGCTTTTGGAGTGGCAGAGTGCCCCCACACGGTATCTGCGGGTCAGGATTCTGCGTATGAATAATCTCTACAAGCCAAAGGGTACATACCTTGTCCCGGTGATGAGCTCTCTTCGCTTTTGCTATGACTACGGCGGGGAGTGCGTGTGCCCGGGACTTGTCGTCGCCGTCAATAACTGTGAGGAGAGGCGCTATGGGGAGCCGGGGAAAAATGACGGCGCGCTGGAGCTGTTCTATGGGCAGACAAGGCGGGAGACGGCTCTTTATCTAGGCTTTCACCGCCCGCTGGAGGGCGCGCCCCTGCGCTTTTTATTTCTGGTGGAGGAGGGGAGTTCTGCCGGCCGTCTGCAGTTTTCTTACTCGGGGGAAAAGGGTTTTGCGGCATTGTCTGTGGCGGACGGGACGGAGGGGCTCAAAAAGAGCGGAGTCGTCACGGCCGGCATGTCCGGGCACCGGAGGGCGTTTGTCTGCGGCGAGAGTCTGTACTGGTTAAAGCTGACAGCTCCGGAGGCCGGGAACGCAGGAATTACAGGTATCTATTTAAACGTAGCGTCGGCCGTGGCACAGGCATCCTTCTTCGGGCGGGCGGGGAATTGTCCGCCGGGGGCAGTCAGCAGGCTGGACGGCTCCTACGGCTATGTCAACCGCGTGACGAACCCGCTGCCCTTTAGCGGCGGTGAGGACGAAGAGCCTCTTTCGGAGACGCTGCGGCGGGGAAGCGCGGGGCTTGCCCACGGGGGGCGGGCGGTCACCGCGTGGGACTATGAGACGCTGGCAAAGGAGGCAAGCCGCGCCGTGGAGAGGGTGAAGTGCAACCCCTGCTGTAACGGGAGGGGGGAGCATGTCCCCGGCTCTGTGGCTCTGGTGCTCCTGCTGCAGCAGTACCGCTCCGGTTCTATGTACTTTGCGGGGGTGCGGTCTGTGGTGATGGAGTATTTTAAGGCAAGAATGGGCGCAGACATTGCCGCCTTAGAGCGTCTGTGCATTGTGGAGCCCTTATTTATTGAGCTGGACTGGGAGGCTGAGGTGGTGGCCGGGGCGGAATGGCTCTACGAGGTGCAGTCTGCGGTGAAGGAGACCCACAGACGCTTTCTGGATCCGATTAGCGGAAATTATGACGGGAATGGCTGGGAGATCGGCGTGCTGCCGAGGGAGGCGCAGAGTATCAACGCCCTCCAGAAAATTCCGGGACTTATCTATGTCCGAATGCTGCGCTTAAGCGCCTTTCGCAGGGTGAACGGCAGACGGCTGCAGGTTCCGGTGGGCGGGCGGGACAAAAACGCAGAGGATGCGGGGCTTTTGCGTCTGCTGCGCGGTTTTGCGGTGGTACAGCCCGGCGTCTGCAGTGTCACGGTGGATGCGGAGTGAGCTGCGCGGGAAATGCGCCCGCGGAGCATGACAGTAAGGAGGTGGAGGGGTGCTTCCACAGATTTCATTAGATGATCAGAGTTTTCGGGGGCTGATGGAGCAGGCTCTTACGCGGATACCGGAGCTTTATCCGGCGTGGACAGACCACAACAGCCACGACCCGGGTATAACGGTCTTAGAGCTTTTCGCATGGATGATTGAGCAGCAGCAGTTTCACATGGATCAGATTGGGAGGGAGCATATCTTAAGATACTTAAGGCTTCTTGGCATCACGCCGGGGAATCGGCGGGCGGCCTCTGTGATGCTTGCGCTCTCTGCAAAAGATGTGCATTTTCTGCCGAAGGGCAGCCGCTTTTTTGCAGGGGACGTCTGTTTTGAGCTGGCGGCGTCTGTGCGCGTCGGGGAGTCTGCGCTTGTGCAGCTGGTGAGTCACAGGGGAAATCACAGACGAATGGCCGCGGTGGAAGAGTTTTTGCATTTTCCGGCCTTCGGCGATGCGCCCGCGCCGGGGGATGCTCTCTGGCTGGGGCTGACGGCGCCTCTCAGGGAGGGGGTGCGCTGCCGCCTCGCCATTTCAGTGGCAAAGCCGGAATGCGGGACGCGCAACCCGATACCGGAGGCCTGCGATTTCTATCCGCTGGCGGAACTTGCGCTGGAGTGCCAGACCGCAGAGGGATGCAGGGAATGCCTGCTCACGGAGGATACAACCCACCAGCTTTTGATGGATGGCTTTCTGGAATTTGAGGTGCCGGGGCAGATGGAGGCGGTGGAGGATTTATACTGGCTGCGGCTTGTGGTGAAGCGCGCAGAATATGATGTGCCTCCCGTCATCACGGGAATCCGGCTGGGAAACGCGCCTGCGCTCCAGCAGAGGACGATTGTGGAGGCTTACGACGGGATTGCGGAGGCGGGAGAGCTGCGGCACTCCGGCTGGCTTGCCATGACGGGGGAGTATCTGCTGTTTGAAAAAAGACAGGAGGGCTTTTTCCGGTATGGGGGCACGGTAGAGCGGCGCACAGAGGGGGAGTCGGCGCTGTTTCTTCTGCCGGAAACAAGGCGCTTTGCCTGCCGCCTGCTGTGCTTCGAGCGCGGGGAGAGCCTTTTGCTGGGCACAGGGAGCGGGCTTCCCCGTCAGGTATACCCGGCGGCTTTTCCCATGCTGTGCGCCGACGGGCTGGCACTTATGGCGGAGGTGGAAAAGGGCAGCGGCTGTTATCTGCCCTATGAGCCGCGCGTGGATTTTGCGGATGCGGGGCCGGAGGATGCGGTCTTTGTCTTTCGGGAGGCGGAGGGCAGCTTCTGCTTTGGGGACTGTGTGAATGGGCTGGCGCCGGAGGGAGAGATTTTGCTGGCCGCAGCAAGGCAGAGCCTCGGCGCGAAGGGAAACGTGCAGGAGGGGAGCATTCGAAGCGCCATGGAGCCGGGCGTTACTGTGACGAATCCCGCTTCCGCCGTGGGAGGAAGGGCGGAGGAGACGCTGGAGGAATGCCGGAGGCGGCTTCTTGCGGCGGACATGCACAGAGCCGTCACGGAGGAGGATTTTGAGGCACTTGTGCTGGGAACGCCGGGACTTCTGCTGGAGAGCGCAGGCGTGGTTCCCGTGGCGGCAGGGAGAGCCCCGGACGGCTCCCCGCCGGAGGAGAGGGTGGCAATCGTGGCAAAGCCCGCCTCCCCGGAGGAGAGGCCGGCCCTAAACGGCGCGTACCGCAGGAACATTTTAAGGCATATTATGCCGCGCCGCCTGCTGGGGACGGGGATTACCCTGCTCTCGCCGGAGTATGCGGGGGTTACTGTGTACGGGGAGATACGGGTCTGCGCAGAGGTAAGGACGGCGGAGGCGGAGCTTAGGGAAGCGCTGCATATGTATTTTGCGGGAATCCGGGGAAGCTTCGGCGCGGCGGTAAGGCGCAGTGAAATCTATGGAATTTTGGATGTGAAGGGGACAGTGGCGGAGATACTTTCGCTTGCGCTGGAGAGTACCGGAAGGGATATCCGGCGCAGTAAAAGCGGGGATCTTCTCCTTCCGGCGAACGGACTGGCGTATCTTGAGGACTGTGTGCTTCACATATCGGCGGACAGATAAAAAGGGGAGGCAATGGGACAGCGCGGAACATATTTTTTGCTCAATAAAGAGAGGGATTTTCGCAGGGGAAGCGGGGAGGGAATCTCTATAGATGCAGAGGGAATCACCCTGACAGAGGAGAGGGGAATCTACCGCAGCCGGGTGTTTGACAGCGGGGAGAGGGGCATGGGCTGGCAGCGGCTGGTACTGGAGGGAGATTTTGTGCCGGAGCAGGTAAGTGTGACGGTCTGTGCCTCGGAGGGGGAGCCTGCCTGCGGGCAGGCAGTGATAAGGAGAGAATATCCCCATACGGCGGACATGCTTCTTCCGGATGTGGACGGGCGGTATCTGTGGCTGGAAATCCGGCTGTTTGCGCGGGGGCGTGCATTAAGGCTTTGCAGGGTGCGCATCTGCTTCCCAAGGCACTCATGGCTTTCCTGGCTCCCGGAAATCTATCAGGAGGGGGCGGCTGCCTCCTTTTTGGAGCGTTATCTTGGCATTTTCCAGTCTCTCTACGAGGATATGACAGAGGAAATCGGGCGCTTTCCCACCTATTTTTCGTCCCGGCAGCAGGAGGCGCTGGAGGAGCTTGCCGACTGGCTTGGGATTCCGGGGAGGGAGCTCTGGAACCAAAAACAGCTCGCCTGTCTCGTGGCGGACGCCGCGCGGCTTTCCGCAGTCCGGGGGACGGCGGAATATCTGCGAAAGCTGCTCTGGCTGGGCGTGGAAAAGCGCGCCTATATCGCGGAGTATTGTCAGATTTCCCCCTTTTTTGACGGCGGGGCAAAAGAGAAGCTTCTGCGGAGGCTCTATGCGGGGAACCCCTATGAGTTTACCCTTCTTGTGGAGGCCGCGGGGGAGCGGGAGCCTGCGCTGGAATACCGGATCGGCAGGATCGTCGAGCTGGCGAAGCCCGCGCATATGGAGTGCAGAATTGTCATGCTTGGAGACTGTATTTTTCTGGACAGGCATTCATATCTCGGCATCAACAGTGTGCTGGGGCGCTACCAGCCCCTTGCGCTCTCGGGAAACTGTGCGCTGTCCTTTGCAGTGCTTGCCGGGGAGGGAGGAAGGCAGCAATGAAGAACCTTAACTATTTTCCTTTTGAGAGAAACCACTACTATTATGGGAAGCTCCTCGGCGTGGAGGATTTCGAGGCGGAGCAGAGGTATATGAACGACAAGCGGCGGCTGATCAACCGTTTTATGCACGGCTGCGGCGTGGTCTGCGGACTTTCCGTGGTGCAGGTCGCGGAGGATGCGGTGTCCGTGGAGGCAGGGCTTGCGCTGGATTATGCGGGGCGTGAGATTATGGTGGATGAGCCGGTCACCAGAAGGCTTGCAGAGCTGCCAGGCTACCCCGGCTGTGTGGAGGACGGAGAAAAAAATGACTATCTGTATCTGTGCATTGAGTATGCGGAGTATGAGAGGGACAATGCCTACAATATCGCAGGGGACGGGGAGAATGCCTACAACCGGACGGCGGAGGGATACCGCCTCTATCTGACCGCGCAGGAACCAAAGCAGGAGCTGTACGGCTGCGCGGCCTACTATGGGGAGAGTAAGACTGTCTACTGGGGAAACGGCATCCGCATACGCCAGATATTTCCGCGCTTTGTGGAGAGCGGGAGGGAGTTTGACGTTCGGATACTGGTGGAAAATATGGGGCAGAGACAGCCGGTCTATTTTCGCTATGAGCTGGAGCTGGAGGGTATCTACAGGGGAGAGCTCTCCTCTGTCCTTGTGGAGTTTGACGAGACAAAGCATGAGAGGGCGAAGCGTTATGAACTTTTCATTACCCTGACCGCCGGAAAATCGAAGAACCTGCGGGCACATGCGAGGGTGAAGGAGAAAAGCTTCTGTCTGCGGGTGGGGGAGGAAGAGCAAAACGCCGGGGCATCCTGCGAGAGCGGCGTGGAGCTCTGCGGGGAGCCGGCGGAGTGCATACGCCGCAGGTATTACGCGAATGCCATGCAGGAAATCCGGCAGGAGGCGAACCGCCAGAGCCTCTGTCTCGCGAAGATCAGCTTTATTGAGGCGGGTGACACTGTGATTGATGATGTGGAGGAGATGCCCTTCGGGCAGTATATCTGCAGCAGCATAATTGCGGGGATTCGGCAGCTGGCGGCGGCGGAGGAGCTGAGACACATGAAGAGGCACATGCTGGAGAACCGCAGACAGCCGAAGGTCTGGGAACGGCAGCTGCCCGTGAACCCCTCCGGAAGGCGGGCGTCTGGCACGGCAATGATTTCTCTGGGCATGGGAGGTCTTGCCGGAAGACGGTTTTATTCTAAGCCCATTGTCCACGGTTTTGGACCCTGCAATGTGACGGTGGTGTTTGGCATGGGCAATAAAGAGACGCCCTCGGCGGTGTACTACGGACAGCCGGAGGTGTTCGGGGACTTCGTCTGCGAGGTGCAGGGAACGCTGGCGGCGAAGGTTGATGTGGAGGCGGGTACTTTTGTTCTGGGCATAAAGCTTACGGAGTCTACCGAAGCGGAGTCGGTGAAGATCTACTGGACAGCCTTTTGCGATGAAGAACAGGAGGCGGCGAAGGAGAAGAGGCATACGCTCTTTTTGAAGCCGGATATGGTGTATCTGAAACCGCGGGAGGATTGTCAGTTTGAGGCGGAGATGAGCGATTCCGGCGACCGGCTGGAATGGTCTGTGGCGGGGAAGGACAGCGGGAGCATTGACAGCGGCGGGCACTACACGGCGCCCTCTGCGCCCGGGGTCTACCAGATCCTTGCAAAGAGCAGGGCGCACCAGAAGCTCTCGGCCACGGCCTATGCGGTGGTGCGGGATGTATAAGACGGAGGGCAGGCGATGGTGATACAGACGCCCCGTGAAACCTATCATGTGATCGAGGTGCAGAAAAATGAGAAGGAGCTGCGGGTGTATCTGGCGCGGGCAGAGGGCAGAGAGGGGCTGTACCGGCTGCTGGAGTACACAGACAGACGGCTGGCGGAGCAGATGCTTACATGTTTTCCGGAGCTGGACAAAGAGGCGGTAAGGCCGCCGGATTTTGTGGAGTGTTTTGCGAAAGACGGCTTTTGGGCGGTGTTTCGCTATTATGCGCTGCCGCCGTTTCTTGAGCAGGCGGACGCGGGGGTGGAAGAGAGGATTCTTCTGTGGCGCGCGCTGCTGGAGGAGATTATCTTTCGCGGGCTTCCGCTGTGCCTGCAGTGGGCGGCGGCGGAGCCCTCCCTGTGGGTGGCGGATGAGAGTCTTGCGGTGCATGTCAATCATATGCCGGCCGGGAACCGGGGGGAGCTTCCGGCGTTACAGAGGAGGCTTGCGGACGCTTTTTCGGTGTTTTTTGCCGGGGAGCTGCAGGCAGAAAACCATGCGGCCCTGGAATACAGAAGGGAGCTTGCGGAGGCGGCATTTGCAGACGCTCCGGCGGTGTATCAGGCGTTCCGGGAGCAGGAAGAGGGGCTGCGCAGGCCGGGAGAGATGAAAAAGAAGAGGAGGCTTTTGCAGTGGGATATACTTTTTTCCCATGCCGGGCAGATCGTAAAGGCACTGTACTGGCTGATTGTTGTCCTGCTGTGGGGACTGTTTGTATGGGTGCTGCGCAGGCCGCCGGAGATGGCAGAGTATGCCCTGACCCGGATCGGAACGCTGGAAATACGGGGATATGAGAGTGTGGATATGGAAACGGAGGCGCCCGGGGCGGGGGAAGCGTCCGGGACAGAGGATACCGTGACAGGAGGGGAGAGGCTATGCATGGAGGGGACGGAGAATTAAAGAAGCTGCACGATTATGTGCCCATCGGTTCTTATCTGGTGGCGAAAAAGCTGCTTGCCCTGGCTGGGCTGCTGCTTCCGCTGGCGGCGCTTTTTACCGTGCTCTGCGGGATTCCATTTGTGCAGTCGCACTTCCTGACAAAAACCATGGAGCTGAATGCGCCGGAGATGTATGCGTATACCGGGAAGGTGCGCCTGCTGGCGCCGGGAGACGGGAGGCTGCTTTTTTCGGGGAGGCTTTCGGAGGGAAGCATAGAGGGGAAGGGAAAGCTCTACGATTACGACGGCAGTCTGCTTTACGAGGGAGATTTTGTTTCGGGAAAGTATGAGGGGGAGGGCGCGCTCTACTATGGGAGCGGTCTTCTGAAATACAGGGGAAGTTTTGTGAACAATCTCTATGAGGGCCGGGGCTGTCTGTATTATGAGAACGGCCTGGCGGAGTACGAGGGAGATTTTGCGGCCGGAGTGTACGGGGGGAAGGGGATTCTCTACGAAGAAAGCGGCGTAAAGCGCTACGAGGGAGGCTTTGCTTCAGGAATATACGAGGGAGAGGGCGCGCTCTACGAGGGCGGCCGTCTCTCCTATGTGGGCGTCTTTGCCATGGGAAAACGCTCCGGCGGGGGGAAACTCTACGGGGAGGACGGCAGGGTGCTCTTTGCGGGAACCTTCGACGAGGACGCCCCGGTGCAGGGGAGCGGCAGCATCTACCGGGGAGATGTGCTGGTGTATGAGGGAGGCCTCGTCTCGGGCGTGTACGAGGGAGAGGGAGTGCTCTACGGAGAGGGAGGAATTTTGTATGAGGGAGGATTTGCTTCCGGTGTATATGAAGGGGAAGGAAAGCTCTATGGAGAGAACGGAATTTTGTACGAGGGAGGCTTTGCCTCGGGCGTGTATGAGGGAAAGGGAGTGCTTTACGGAGAGAAGGGAGTGCTGTATGAGGGAGGATTTGCCTCCGGTGTATATGAAGGGGAAGGAAAGCTCTATGGAGAGGGAGGAATCCTGTACGAGGGAGGCTTTGCCTCCGGGGCATATGAAGGGGAGGGAGTGCTCTACGGAGAGGGAGGAATTTTGTACGAGGGAGGCTTTGTGGCGGGACTGTACGGGGGAGAGGGGAGCCTCTATCATGCCGGGAACGGCTTTCCCGTGTATATCGGAGGTTTTCGCCTTGGCAGGTACGACGGGGAGGGAAAGCTCTACGGGGAGGACGGCTTTTGTATCTACGAGGGCGGATTCCTGCTGGGAATCCGAAACGGGGCGGGGACAGAGTACGATCCGGTGACGGGGGAAGCTTTTAGCGTGGTGTACAAAAAAGGCGTCCGCATCAAAATGGTCAGACAGCAGGAGACAGAAACGGAGTCCGTGACGGAGGAAACGGAAGGGAGATAGAGGATGGATTACACAGCAATCGCACAGACCGGGGAGGCTTTCCTTGCGCTGTTAAAGAGGGCGCTGGTGCCGTGTGTCGTGCCCTATGAGGAGCAGATTGCCCTCTGCGCCCCGCAGGAGAAGGGGGATTTTTCCGTGAAGGTCTGGCTGTACGACATTAAAAAATGCAGTCTCCTGCAGTCCCACGATATGGTGGACGTGGACGGGGAGAGGCAGAAATATCCCTCCGTCCATGTGGAGCTTTGCTATATGGTCACCGCTTTTTCCAACGGGGATATCCGGGATAAGGCGAAAGAGGAGGCCCACATTCTCGGGAAAGTCCTGCAGGCGCTTACCGATGAGCCTGCGATCGTGTGGGAAAAGGAGTCTGGGAAAAGCAGCCGCATCGAGCTTATCAATCTGCCGATGGAGGACAAGCTGCGCATCTGCCATGTGCCGGACGGCAGTTACAAGGCCTCGCTGTTTTATGAAATCGGGCCGGTTGAGATTGAGTCGGAGCGGGTGCGCACGGTGAAGCGGGTGCGCGGTGTATCGCTGCAGCTTGCACCAATTATGGAATGAGCATTATCGTGCCATAGGAGGAGAAGTATGAAAAAAAGAGGACGCCCGCGCATCGGGCTGCGGGGAAAATTTGTGATTCGTTTTCTCCTGCTGGGAACCGGCATGATCGTTGTGACGGTTTTTGCCATGTCTGTGTTTGTCTTTTATTTCCACACGACCAATTATATGGATACGATGTGGGGAGCCGCCTACCTGATGCAGTCCGGGCTTTCGGAAAGCTCCGGGCAGATGAAGAGCTACGGGCTTTTGGGAAGGACAGACAGCGCATATGATGAAATGTGCGAAAAATTGCAGGAACTTAAAGAGGCATGTGAGCTGATTGACAATTATTTTATTATCTGTCCGGTCAGTGAGACGGAGGCTTTCTGGGTGACGGCGGAGGTCGAAGGGGAGAGAAAGCAGGCGGGAAGCAGGGTAGAGGATTTTGAGACAGAGGAATGGGACTGTTGCCGCAGAGTCCTGTCCCATGCCGCAGAGGGAGGGGCTGACTACCGCACAAAGGGGACGGAGAAATTTGTGTGGGTGTCCGGCCACGGGGAGGATCATATAAAAATCTGCGCCTACTATCCGGTTGAGAACGGGGAGGAAGGCGTGGTTGCCATTCTCGGGCTGGAGGAGTACACGAAGTCGCTTCCGGAGGAGATTGTCGCCTATGTGGGATCGGGGGCTGTTTATATTTCGGTTCTCTTTTTTGTGCAGGCAGTCATTCTTCTGGCTTTTGTCCAGTCCGGGATTATACGCTCGATTCAAAATCTCAGGGAGGGCGTGCAGAAGATGTCGGAGGGAGAGCTGGAGGTCAGCGTGTTGTGTGAAAGAAACGATGAGCTTGGGGATATCACGGAGGGCTTCAACCGTATGGCGGCACATATCAGCGGCCATATCCGGGAGATGGAGGAGTTAAACAGGGCGTGTCAAAGGTTTGTTCCGCCGGAGACGCTTGCGCTGCTTCACAAGGAGAGTATTGCGGACATACGCCTCGGCGACCAGGCGGTGGTGGATCTGACGATTCTCGCCATGGAGCCGGAGAGGGCAGTGGCTGTGCTGCCGGAGCTTGGCTCGGAGGAGACCTTTGCCTATATCAACCGCATGTTTGCGAGGACGGTAGCGGCGGCTCTCGCCATGGAGGGCAGGGTCTGGCAGTTTGAAAAGGCGGCGGTGTATGTGAGCTTTCCGGGAAGTGTCCGGCAGGCGCTGGAGGCGGCCATCCGCGCGGGGGAGATGCTTGGGAAGGAGGGGGAAGGTCTGGCGGCGGGAATCGTAAAAGGAGCGGTCATGGTGGGAATCGCCGGGCACGAAGCCCATGCAAGCATTATCCACATCTCCGGGCAGACGCGTGCGGTGGCTTTTTTGAAGGACGCCGCGAGGCGCTATTATGCCTCCATTCTGATTACGGGGACGGCGGCGGCGGAGATTGGGGATTTTGAAGAAAGGTATCATGTCCGATTTTTAGGTTACATGCGTCTGTCGGGCGGAGGACTGGAGAAAATCTATGATGTGTTTGATGCGGATACGGCCGAACGGCGCAGGAAAAAACAGCGCACAATGGAGTCCTTTGCGAGGGGCGTCGCGCTGTATACGAAGGGAGGTTACGCACTGGCAAGAGATGCGTTTATTGATGTTCTGCGCGCAGACAAAAGGGACGCGGCGGCAAGAGCGTACACGGCTCTCTGCAGCCGTGCGCTAAAGGAGGACGAAAAGGAGAGAGTGTGGTTTACGGAGCTTGGAAAGGGATAGAATGAATTATCTGGATATGCTGCTTTCCGCCACGGTCGCAAGGACTTGTGAATACATGGAGTGCACGGGGCGAAGCGAAAGTCTTGCGCGTTTTCCCTATCTGGCATACCTTGCCGGGAGGGGAGAAGAGGAGCCGTCCGCGGAGCTGTGCCGGAGTGTGCAGGCAGTGCGTTTTCAGCTTCTCGTGAGAAGGCTGTCGGGGGAAAAGGAAGAGCCTGTGATACAGGCGTGTCTTTCGCTGGCGCTTACAGCGTCACTGGTGCCCGAGTTTTTGGCTTATTTAAATTATTTTACGGGTTCTGGCGCGACGCTTGCCTTAGCCTGCGGACTGGCGGGGGAGCCGGATACGGAGCACGGCAGGCTTTTGCAGTGCTGGGAGCGCCTGCGGCTTGTGCTCCCGGCGGAGGAGCGCGTTCCCTTTACCCTTGCGAATATGGAGGCAGATGATGCGCTGCTTTGCTACCTTGCCGGTGAGGACGGCGGGGATCCGGCACTACGAAAATGGGCGGAATTTTCCCTCTGCAGTGAGGCGCTGCCGCCCATGTATGTGCACACCGCGCTCGCGGGGCAGGGGGAGGCGCTTCTGCGCTCCGGCGCGGTCTTACAGATTGCGGGGCAGGGCGGCAGGCGTTTTCTTGCCAGGCATATTGCCGGACGTATGGACAGAGATCTTCTGCTTGTACATAAGATGCGGCTGTTTGAGGACGGGGAAACAGATGGGAAGAGGCTGGAAATGGTGGTGAGGGACGCCTTTCTTTACGGGAGCGTGGTCTGTATCTATGGAATTGAGGAGGCGGATCACCGCCTCTGGGATGCGGCGGAGGTATTTTTGCGGGCGGGGATTCCCCTGATGCTTGGCACGGACAGCGGTGTCCACATCCTTCCCCGGACGGGCAGGCTGGCGCGCATAGAGCTGCCGGAGCTCACCCGCGCGGAGAGGGAGCTGGTGTGGGCGGGCTTTGGGGAAAAGCAGGCGCTGCCGGATACTCCGGCGCTCTGCGCCCTGCGCTATCGCCTGAATGCCAGTGAGATCAGCCGCGCGCTGACGGCGGGGAATCCTTCCGGTCTTTGTGTCGAAAAGCTCATGGACAGTGAGAGCCGGAGGCTGGGACAGATCGTCAGGCCGCAGACGCGCCTGCCGGAGCTCATGCTTTCGCCGCAGATGAAGCGGACGCTGTGCGAGATTATCCGGGGCGGGCTGGAAGGCTGCCGCATCTACGAGGAATGGGGGCTTAAGGACAGATATGCTTACGGGCGCGCGCTTACGGTGCTCCTCGCGGGCGCGCCGGGAACCGGAAAGACCATGACCGCCCATGTCATTGCGGCAGAGCTTGGCCTGCCCCTGTATCAGGTGGAACTGTCGCGCGTCCTGGATAAGTATATCGGAGAGACGGAAAAGCATCTGGAGCGGATTTTTGACCTGGCGGAAAAAAACGGTATGGTGCTGTTTTTCGACGAGGCGGACGCCCTTTTTGGGAAGCGCAGCGAGGTGTCGGAGGGGAAAGACCGTTACGCCAATATGGAGGTGTCCTACATTTTACAGCGGATCGAGCTGTTCTCCGGGGTGGTGGTGCTGGCGAGCAATTTTTACCACAATATCGACAAGGCATTTCTGCGGCGCATGAAGTATGTGCTCCGCTACAGAGAGCCGGGGAAGGAGCAGCGCCGCGCCATCTGGGAGAGCTGCCTTGTGCCGGAGCTGCCGCGGGAGGAGCTGGATCTGGACTACCTTGCCGGGCAGTTTGCGCTGACGGGCGGCATGATCAAGAATATTGTGCAGGTCGCCTGCCTCTCGGCTTTGCACGAGGACTGCCCTTTAAATATGCGGCATGTCCTGCGGGCGCTTCGCATGGAGTATGAGAAGCTGGAGCGCAGCGTGTCGGGGGATTTCTGGGGGAAATATAAGGAGCTGATGAAGGAGGAGTGAGTATGTACGGCATGAAGAAGGAGCAGAAGCGGGAGAAAAAGGGAGAGTGCGGCAAAAAACGGCAGATGCCGGTACAGAGAAAGGTGGGGCTGGAATTCCAGACCTACAAGGGGAAATGGAATATCAAAAAGTTAAGGTCCGGCAGAGGTATGGCAGAGAGGGAGAGCGAAGTCGATAATCTGCTCGCCTCGGCGGGACGCTCGGAAGAGCCGAAAAGGGCAGGAGAGCTGCTCGTTTCGGCAGAGCGGGTCACACTGGCGAAGCGCACAGGTTATGAGATTACCACCGACGGCCCGGATCTGGAGTATGTCACGAATGCGTTTGACGAGGCGGATGAGATTCGACTGGCCGCCATGATAAAAGCCGCAGGGGATGCGGGAAACAGTCACCGGAAGCTTCTGACTAATCTGCCGGATTATGCAGCTACAAAGGTGGGAGTCAATTACTACAAGGTGAGAAAGGACGGCGAATGCTATTATATGAATAGGCTGGGAGAGCAGACGGCGCATCCGCAGGCTACGGTCGGCGTGGCTCTCGAAAAAATACCGGAGCTGATACACAGCATAGTTCGTGCGAGGAAGGGAACTTTGCTTTATCAGGACGTCCCAACTGCGGCCGTTTCCAGAAGGCAGCTGCGCGAGATTGAGGGCGGGGCGGACTGGTCGCTGGCGCACGCGCAGGGAATACAGGAGCCGGATAAATGCAAGGCGTTTATAGAGCTGGTGGAGGAGAGCATTCGGGCGGCAAGCCGTAATCAGAGAGCAGAGGATGCGATGCGCGGCTTCATCGGCGCGGTCAATGACAGGGTAAGCAAGGCCGGCGCCCTGACCGCGTTCACCGGAGGAGCTGATTTGCTGGAGGAAGCGTTTGCGCCGAATATAGAAAGGGCAAGGCTTCTTGTTCAAATGGCACACTTTTTCTTCGGGCACGGAGGATGGGCGGAGCTGATTTTACTTAAGGCGCAGGAGGCCGGGCAAAAAAGGGAGGAGATCAATGCGGCATGGAGCCTTTTGTGCCAGCAAAGGGAACTCCTGCCCGGGGAGGAATTTGCGGAGAGAAGAGAGGCGCTTCGGAAGACCGCGCGGACGCTCATTGCAGATTGGGAGAGGGTGCGTCAGACAGGAAACCGGTGGGTTGGGGAAATACAGGCGCTGGCAGAGGATCTTCGGATTGCCCACGAGCCGGAGCTTGTAAGAGGAGATAAGGATGAGTACACCTATCTGCATACCGCTTATCTGTGGCTGAAAAATTACGCTAATCGTCATACGCTCATATTCAGGGATAAAAATATCAGGGACTGGTATGAGAAGCTGGAGAGCCCCGGGGTCATCCAGAAATATTTTAAGACGCTGCTGTCCGTGAAGAGCAGAACTTCCTTCTTTGATTTATTTCTCCTTTTACAGCCCGCGGACAGGCGGTATGTATGGAATTATTTATCGTGCTATCCCGATGACGCACTCATTGAAAGGAATAAGGATGGGGAGGTTACGCTGGGGGAATGGCGGGAGGGGATGCTGAAGAGCAGAACGGATATTCTCAATTATGAGCTGGAGAATGAAAGCAGCGATGCGTATAAGCAAAGGTGTATGAGACGCTTTCATGTCACAAGATCCACGCAGATCGACCGCCAAAAGGACGGTAAGGATGTGGAGGGCGCGATTTTAGAGCTGCGGAAGCTTAAGGATAAGGTTTCACCCGGTGAATGGGCGACGGTGGCAAAAGATGTGGGAATGCTGATGAATACAATCCATGGCGCGGAATATACGGCAGTGCCGCATCATACGCCTGCCGCCGGCACTACAACAGCAGTTGTTCCGGCGGCAGCGCCGGGGCGTATAGGACGCAGGCCGCGTAGGAATTCATTCTGACGAAGAAGGGAGCGGATTATGTTTGATTATGAGAGAAAGCCGGCGGGGAAGGATGCCGTGAAAGGGCAAAAAGCGGATAAAGAAAACCGCACGGGAATCCCCTCCCGGCTCAGGGAGCGCATAGAGAAAAGGAGCGGTCTGTCCCTTGACGATGTACAGGTGCATTACAATTCCGCGAAAACGTCAGGGCTTAACGCGCTGGCTTACACGCAGGGAAATCAGGTCTATGTCGGGCCGGGTCAGGAACGTTATCTGGGGCACGAGCTGGGACATGTGGTGCAGCAGAAGCTTGGGAAGGTACATGCGGATACGATGATTCAGGGGCAGCCCGTGAACACGGACGAGAGACTGGAGAGGGAGGCAGACCGGATTGGGAGCGGATAAGCCCGCTCCCGGAGATGAATAAAGTTTCTGTGCCGGGGGACTCCCGGCTGTCTGTGCTAATTCCCCTTGCTGCTTAAGGGATTGCTGCGTTTTTCAAAAAACTGGTTGTTGTCGCAGCGGGCCTTATCGTTGTGGTTGTAGAGGCTTTTCTGCCGGATCGCGGGGATTTCCGGATCGTCTGTCTCATCTACGCGCATTTTCGGAAAGGGGTCGGCGTCGGTGCCTTTGAGCCGAGAATTTTTGTATTCCATAATGTCCTCCCAATGTTTTTCTTATAGATTTCCCCAAAAGGCGGGAAAAATACATCGTTTCATGGGAAATGCGGAAAAGTGCAAAAAAGCAATATAGACAAATTCATACAAATGTGCAATAATAGAAGAGCAGTTTGGGTCCGGAAGGAGAAGGACTGCAGGCTGCTTGAACTATAAGTAAGCTTTAGGAGATACGAGGAATGAGAAAAAAGATACTGATCGTTGACGACGAGGAGATGAACCGCGAGCTTTTGAGGCAGGTGTTTGAATCTGAGTATGAGATCCTTATGGCCGAGAATGGCAAGGAGGCGATTCGTTACGCCAACCATTACCGGGATGAGCTTGCAGTCATTCTTCTGGATCTGGTCATGCCTGTGGTGGATGGTTACCAGGTGCTTCAGGTGCTTCATGCGGAACGGACGCTGGAAAAGATTCCGGTCATACTGATTACCTCGGACACAGATGAGGATACCGCGTTAAAGAGCTATACGCTGGGCGTGACGGACATGTTCTACAAGCCCTTTGTGGCGCAGATCGTGCGCCAGAGGGTTTTCAATGCAATTGAGATGTACCAGAGCAGGGAACGGCTGGAGGAGCTCTTAGAGCGCTCGAACCGCAAGCTGAACGAGAGAGAACATCAGCTGGAGGAATTTTACGACCATCTGGTAGAGGCCATCAGCAATATGGTGGAGTTCCGGGATGTGGAGAGCGGCACGCATGTCAAGCGCGTGAAGGGACTCACACAGATTATGGCGGAGTCCTACAGAAAGCTCTATCCGGAGGAAGGGCTGACACAGGAGCAGATGAAGACGATTGTGCAGGCATCCGCTCTGCACGATATTGGGAAGATTGCAATTCCCGACAGTATCCTGCTGAAGCCGGGGCGGCTGACGGACGAGGAGAGAGAGATCATGCAGCAGCACACCACGAAGGGCTGCGACATTCTGGCGATGCTGGAAGATGTGCAGGATACCGAGCATTACAAGGCTGCATACGAGATTGCGCGCTATCATCACGAGCGTTATGACGGCAGGGGCTATCCCGACGGCCTGGCGGGGGATGAGATTCCGCTTTCCGCGCAGCTGGTGTCGGTGGTGGACGTCTATGACGCGCTGGTGTGCAAGCGTGTGTACAAAAAGGCCTTTAGCAAGGACGAGGCCTATCATATGATTATGAACGGTGAGTGTGGTGTGTTTAACCCGAAGATTTTAAAATGCTTTGAGGATGCGAGAGAGATGCTTGAGCTTTTGTCGGATTCTCTGGCGGAAAAGGAGTAGTATATGGATTACAATGAGTATCTTGACGTAGCGTCCGCAAAGGATCGTTTTATGGGAAATGAGCAGATGTTCAAGCATTTCCTCTATCAGCTTCCGGAGAGGGATCTGTTTCAGAATCTGGTGGATAAGCTGGAGGAGAAAAATGTAGAGGAGGCCTTTGCAGCCGCTCATACGATAAAGGGACTGGTGGGGAATCTTTCTCTGTCCGGGCTTGGGGAGCGGGTGAATCCGGTCGTGGAGGCATTGCGCGCCGGGAATCTGCCCAGTGAGGAGGATCAGCAGCTGTTAAAAGAGGAGTATGAGAAGGCCATCGCGTTTATCGAGAAGGTAAAGGAGCAGGATTTACCGCTGTTCTCCTAAGAGTAAAGGGCAGAGCCGTTTTGGCTCTGCCCCTTTTTTCTTTTAGAAGTTTCTGTTTTCATTTTTCTTTTATCCGTTTTTCACAGAAATATCAATACCGAAAATGACCGGAACATTTCAAGATACTGCCGTAGAAAATGAAAGTAAAATATTGACAAACACATGTTCTTATGATATTCTCGATAAAGAACATATGTTTGCAAGTGGGAAATGGAGTATAGAACATGAATCAGCTTACACAGACGGACAGTATTATGGAGAAGCTTACCATCCTTTCGGATGCGGCGAAGTATGATGTGGCCTGCACCTCCAGCGGAGTGCAGCGGGGCGGAGATGGCCGTTCCATGGGGAATGCAAGAGCCAGCGGCGTCTGTCACGCCTTTACGGGAGATGGCAGATGCATCTCCCTGCTCAAGATTCTTCTGACAAATGAATGTATCTATAACTGCAGGTACTGTATCAACCGCTCCTCCAATGATGTAAAGCGGGCGACTTTTACGCCGGAAGAGGTGTGTCAGCTCACCGTGGAGTTTTACCGGAGGAATTATATCGAGGGGCTTTTCCTAAGTTCCGGGATCATTCATTCCCCGGACTATACGATGGCGCTTTTGTATGAGACGCTGTTTTTGCTGCGGAGCAAGTACCGGTTTCACGGTTATGTGCATATCAAGGGGATTCCGGGCGCCTCCGGGGAGCTGGTGGAGCAGGTGGGATATCTGGCGGACAGGATGAGTGTGAATCTGGAGCTTCCCACCGGGGAGGGGCTTCGGGCGCTGGCACCCAACAAGGTGCGCAGGAATATTCTGTCCCCCATGCGCCAGATTCAGAACGGGATCCGGGAGAGCAGGCAAAATCATGGCGTCAGCAGCATGAAGAGCCGCATGTATCTCGATGAGAAGAGTTACTATGAGCAGATGGCGGAGCTTAAGGACAGTGCGGAGAGGCTGGCGGATTACCACCGGGGAGCGGCGGCTCTGGGGCAGAAGAATGCACAGAGGACAGCGGAGGAGAGCTGGGGCTTTATGGCTTACGATGGAGGGAAGACGCCTGCCGGAGGATCTTTGACGCCTGCCCCGCAGACTGTCCGGGGCTTACAGCGTCCCGACCGCTATTTTGTTCCGGCGGGACAGAGCACACAGATGATTATTGGGGCTACTGATGAGACGGACTATCAGATTCTGTCCGTCACGGAGGCATTGTATGAGCGGTTTGATATGAAGAGGGTCTTTTATTCGGCGTTTGTGAATGTGAATCGGGACGAGACGCTGCCTGCGCCCGCGGGAGGCCCTCCCCTTCTGAGGGAACACAGGCTCTATCAGGCGGACTTTCTGCTCCGCTTTTACGGATTTAAGGCAGACGAGCTGCTCTCGGAGATCAATCCGAATTTCAATGAGCAGATGGATCCCAAGTGTGACTGGGCGGTGCATCATCTGGAAGAGTTTCCGGTGGAAATCAACCGGGCGGATTACTATACGCTGCTGCGGGTGCCGGGAATCGGGACGAAGAGTGCGCGGCGGATTCTGATGGCCAGAAGACATGCGGCTCTCGGCTTTGAGGATATTAAGAAGCTGGGAGTAGTACTGAAGCGTGCGCTCTACTTTATCACCTGCAAAGGGCGTATGCTCTATCCGACGAAGCTGGAGGAGGGCTACATTACAAGGCATCTGATCTATAACGAGAGGCCGGGGCGCCTGCTCTTATCCGACGGGACTAAGCAGACCTTTGAACAGCTTTCACTTTTTGAGGTGGGACTATGAGTGAGGATTTGATTTTACACTGTGAAGATTCTCTGGAGGGGATGCTCACAGCGATATACGATGGGTTTGTGTGCAAAAACCAGATGGCTTCGCCCTATACGGACAGCATTCAGATTGCGGTCGGGGAGGGAGGAAATCTGACTCTGTTTGCGAGGGAGATGGAGATTGCCACGGATATGGATAAGGCGGCAAAGACGGCGGACAGTATCCGAAGACGCTTAGGCTACAGGGTGTACGATACCGTTCTGGCCGCGCTGTGTCATTTTGCTGAGGAGAGGGCGACCGTTGCGCTCGGCTATCTCGTTCGGGCATTTGCAGGGGGAAGCCGTGTGTCGGAGCAGCTGTCAGACCCTTATGTGCTGCGGCTTATGGAGCTGGCCCGGAAAGTGAATAATGAGTGCGATAAATTCTATGGATTTTTGCGCTTCCGTTCTGTCAGGGAGGAAATTCTATGGGCGGAGGTCGAGCCGAAGTGTAATCTGGTGCCGCTTATGATGGAGCACTTTTGCGACCGTTTTCCCGGAGAGAATTTTGTCATCTATGACAGTAAAAGAAAACTTGCCGCGCTGCATGAGGCATACCATGCCGGTGTGCTCGTGGCGGGGCAGGAGCTGTCGGTGGAGGGCGGAGAGGATTATGTGGAGTCACTCTGGAGACAGTATGTTGCTGCTATGGAGATACGGGAGAGGCACAATGAGCGCTGCCAGAATACATTGCTTCCCAAGTGGTACAGAAAGCACATGACGGAGTGGACGGGCGCCGCGCCTGCGCCGTGACAGCTGCAGGCGTTCTGAACCATGGGAATGGAAAGCCAAGATTGAAATTTAACATCAGTAATGATATAATGATAAACGTGGCGAAAGCCGCTGGGAAAGTGCCCATGACAGGGCGTTAAGCGTCCGGGGAGCGCTTGTTTAGCACCGACCGGAGTGAAGCGTAGAGGCAGCCTTCCGAATCTGATGCCCTAGCTTGCTAGGAGTACATAGGAAGGGAGGTGCGTGATATGACAGCTGCAGATATCATTTCGATATTTATAGGAATACTAACATTGTTAGCGACCTTTGCTCGCTCGATTATTACATTTCTTGCCTTTCTTGATGAAAGATACAAGAAGAAATAGAAAATGCCTATCCTGTCAGCCAACAGGATAGGCGGTGTCCGTCAGGATACTATACCCATTCAGGAGGCAGTCCACTTTGGAGTGGGTGCTTTCCTAATATCTAATATAACATAAAGGGCAGAAAAGTTCAATGTTTTTTTGTTTTTTCATGTAGCGATTGAGATTTATAAGCTGTTTTAATAACGAAATAGTGCCATATCTTTTTTGCTGGAAAAAGGAGGGACAGATATGGAATTATGGGATATTTATGACAAGCATAAGAAGCGGACAGGGAGAACGATGGAGCGCAACCGCTTTACACTGGCGGACGATGAGTATCATCTGACGGTACTGGGCGTAATCCGGCGGCCGGACGGGCGTTTTTTGATTACGAAGCGGGTGATGACGAAGGCATGGGCGCCGGGCTGGTGGGAGGTATCCGGGGGCGCGGCCATTGCCGGAGAAGAGTCTGAGGAAGCGGTGCGGCGCGAGCTCATGGAGGAGACGGGACTGGATGTGGCGGATGCAAAGGGCGGCTATCTGTTTTCCTACAAACGGGAGAACCCTGGAGAGGGTGATAACTATTTTGTGGACATCTACCGTTATGAGATGGAGGTAGACGAGTCGGACATACAGCTGCAGAGTGAGGAGACGGACGGCTTTCGCTTTGCCACGGCGGAGGAGATCCGGGAGCTGGCAGGTCAGGGAATTTTCCTGCATTATGACAGTATTAAAAGAGTGTTTGAGGACTGAAGCTGCCGCATTGGCGCCTAACAAAAAACAACCGGCATAAGCCGGTTGTTTTTTTAATCGTTGTATCCAATATCTTAATCTCATTCAATCGAATATTAAAAGAAAAAGGTACATAGAAACTAGATTATGCGCTGTAGATTATTTTACAACTACAACATTGATGGCCTGTGGCCCTTTGGCGCCGTCGGCAATCTCGAACTCTACAGCAGCGCCCTCATCAAGTGATTTGAAGCCCTCCATGCTAAGTCCTGAGTAATGTACGAATACATCATGTCCATCCTCTGCGGTGATGAATCCGTAGCCCTTCTGGTTGTTAAACCATTTTACTGTACCTTTGTTCATCAAACGTACCTCCAATATAAAATAATGAACACTGCCCTTATGGGGCACTACAGTGAATAGAATAGCATATCAGTTTCTAAAAGTAAAGACATAAATTAAAGTTCCTCATAGGAAATGTCATGTTTTTTCAAAAATTGTTTTACCATGCGGTCCCATTCGCGCTCCAGAGTCTTGTCGGCAGAGAAGACAGCGTAGGATACGCCGGTGGTCAGGGTAATCTGTCCGCTTTGATAGCGGAGATTCAGAAAAATACCGGTGATATCCTGCGGGCTGAAAGCACTGGAGATACTTTCCAGTGTGCGGGCGAGATTTTTGGGGGAGAGTAAGAATATAAATTTAAAGGAGGACGGGGCTTTTTTCCCTTTGATTAAATCGAAAAAATTTCCCCGCAGCATGGAGAAGGGGAGAAAACGACAGTCTGTGAGCGCAAGCTCCGTAAGCTCCTGCCCGGAATAGAAGTCCCGGTTTATACGCCCGTCGATGGTGCAGGTGGCTCCGGCTGTGACTGTGCCCTCCTGCAGAAGAAAGTGGTCAAAGAGCTCACTTTTTAACAGCTTGTTCATAAATTCCTTGGTATCGGTCAACGCCAGTGCCAGCATATATCCTCCTGTGGGAAGCGCAAAGGGCTTCCTTATTTGTCTGTGTTTGTGCCTGCTATAGATATCTTACTACATTACCGCGGATTTGAATAGGAAAATATAAAACAGATATTCATGTGCATTGTGCACAAGATGCAAAGCGTAAATCCGATTGAAAATTGTACAAAAATACCTCTTTTCAAAGTGACTAATCCGTGATACTATATCAACATAGTAATGAAAACTACTTGTTCTTGTAAGTAAAAACTTTTGTGAAGGTAATTAAAAACCTTCCGGGAAAGAGAGGAATGTATGTATAAGATTGTAATTGACAGCTGCGGAGAGCTTCCTGAGGATTTGAAGGGGGACAGCCATTTCAGTCATGTTCCGTTGGAGCTGGAGGTAGATGGTGTACGGATTACGGACGATGAGACCTTTAACCAGAGTGATTTTTTACAGAGGGTAAAGCGTTGTATTCATAGTCCCAAGTCCTCCTGTCCGTCCCCGGAGCGCTATATGCAGGCATACGCGGGAGAAGAGGAGAATGTTTATGTAGTCACGCTGTCAGGGAAGCTGAGCGGTTCTTATAACAGTGCGCAGCTTGGGGCAGAGCTGTACAAAGAAGAGCATGGGAAGAAGAACATCTATGTTTTCAATTCCCGCTCGGCATCGATTGGGGAGACCCTGATCGGGCTGAAGGTGCAGGAGCTGGAAGAGAAGGGATTAAGCTTTGATGAGGTAGTGCAGGGGACGGAGGAGTATATTTCTTCCATGAATACTTTCTTTGTGCTGGAGACACTGGAGACCCTGCGCAAAGCGGGACGTCTTAGTAATCTAAAGGCATTGGTTGCCAATACCTTAAATATCAAGCCGGTGATGGGCTCCACCAAGGAGGGCATGATTCAGCAGCTCGGTCAGGCGAGGGGCATGAAGAAGGCTCTGACGAAGATGGTGGAGGATATGCTTAAGGTGACGAAGAACTGTGAAAACCGTGTGCTTGCAATTTCCCACTGCAACTGTCCCGAGAGGGCGGAGTTCGTAAAGCAGGCGATCGAGAAGCTGGCGAAGTTTAAGAAAATCGTGATTGTCAATACGGCGGGTGTGTCCTCAATGTATGCCAATGACGGGGGCGTTATCCTTGCCGTGTAGGGATTGCCACTTCCATTAGAAAAAGAATCTCCGAATCCTATGGTCAGGAAAAGCGGAGATTCTTTTTATTTGTCTGCCAAAATGTTCAGTACATTTGTTTTACCATCAGGTATTCGTCAGCGTATGTCCCGTCGGGATATTTAAGGGCATGGGGTGTGGTACCGATGATTTCAAATCCATATTTTTTATATAGGCCGATGGCCTTCCCGTTTTGCGTTACAACCTCAATGTGCACCAGCTCAATCTTATGCTCCCTGCACCATGCAAGGCATTCCTCCATCATGGCGGAGCCTATGCCTAAGTTCCAGTATTCTTTCAAAAGAACGAATCCGAGAGAGGCACGATGGAGAAATCTTTCGTTATTCCTGACAATATTTGCAGCACACTGGCCTACGATTTTTCCCCTATATTCCGGTAAATACCAAACGCGATTGTTGTCGGTCAAAATATCTTCTATCAGCTTTCTTTCACTTTCAATGGAAAAATTGAATTCACCGGGATTTCTGCCCAAAAATCTTGTTTCCGTATCCGCAAGCTTAAAGACCTCTATGATTTCTGCGGCATCATCAGGTCTGGGCTGTCTTATATTTACAGTGTCAGCATTTTTTAGTGTGTATTTCATACGAGTTCTCCTTTCGCGTATTTGTGGAAGTACTTACGGAAACTCAATTCCGATCACTTCTGAGTAGATTATACACCAGACCGCTTGGATTTCAAGCGGCTCTTTTAAATTACCTTTTTCTTGAACATTTGTTCTGTATATGGTATAATCAGACTGTATAATTGAAAAGAAAGCAGGATGCGAATTTCCGAGATGCCCTCTAGTCTGACGAAAGAGGGTGATGCCCTATGAGTGTAATGGAAGTACTTACATTACTACTTGTGTTATTTGCGGCTCTGTCTTACATAGACAATCACAAAAAGAAATAGCATCCCATACCGTCCAAAGTTAGATGCTATTTCTTTAACTTAGTATTATTACTGAGGGCAATCGGAAATTCAATTCCGATCACTTCTGAGTAGATTATACACCAGAGCCGCTTGGATTTCAAGCGGCTCTGATGTATAATTTATTTTTGATGAATGGAACATCATCACCCCAGCCCAAATTTTTTGGAGGAAACAGAGCATGGAATACAGTTACAGCGAGGTGCTGGAAAAGATAGAAAATTCCCGCCGTTTTGGCAGGCTGCCGGGGGTTACGGTGGAAGGGCTTATGCTTGAGGCGCTGGGAGAACCCCAGAGAGGGCTTCCCTATATCCATGTGGCGGGAACGAACGGGAAAGGCTCGGTGTGCGCTTTTTTAGATGGGATTTTTCGGGAACTGGGACTTCGGGTGGGGCGTTTTACCTCGCCTCATCTCGTGGATTTCAGGGAGCGGATCATGGTGGATAATGAACTGATAGGCAAAGAGGCGGTGGAGCGTCTGGGAAATCAGCTTTTGCAGCTTGATATAGGAGTGACGCCCACGATGTTCGACTATTGCCTTGCCATGGCGGTTTTATACTTTAAGGAGAGGGCGTGTGACATTGCGGTGATTGAGACGGGGCTTGGGGGAAGGCTGGATTCCACCAATGCACTGGGAACACCGGAGGTGGCGGTCATCACGCGGATCGATCTGGATCATACGGCAGTCCTCGGGGACAGTCTTACAGACATTGCAGAGGAGAAAGCGGGAATCTTTCGGCCGGGTGTTCCGGCGGTATCCGCACCGCAGCAGGAGACGGCGATGACTGTGCTTCGGTCGCGCGCCGGGAGCCTGCATGTGGTGGCGAAGGAGGAGCTTGAAAAGGCAAAGGCCTACCAGCCGGGGCTTTTGGGGCTGCACCAGATAGAAAATGCCGCGGTCGCGGCGGCGGCAGTGCGCGCGTTACCGTCTGTGCACACGCGTCGCGGGGAGGCAGCGGAAGCTGCCATGGCATGGCGCGGGGAGGAAGTGGAAGCTGCCATGACATGGCGTGCGGAGAAGCTGGAAGCTGCCATTGCGCGGGGCATACACAGTGCCAGATGGCCGGGGCGGATGGAGCTTTTGTGTGGGCAGCCATTTTTTCTGGTGGACGGAGCACACAATCCCGGCGGCGTCCGGGCACTTCGGGAGAGTCTTTGGGAGCTGTATCCGCAGGAGCGTTTCCGGTTTGTCATGGCAGTTATGGAGGACAAGGATTACACCGGCATGGTGGAGCTTCTTTTGCCGCTTGCGAAGGAATTTGTCACGGTGTCGCTTGATAAGGAGCGGGCCCTGCAGGGGGAAAAGCTGGCGGCATATATTAGGGAGCGGGGCGTTTTTGCGAGAACCGCAGGGAGTGTGCGGGAGCTGTGCGCCCTTCCCGCAGACGGGACAAAGACCGTAGCGCTTGGCTCTCTCTATTTTATAGGGGATCTTAAGAGACTGTATGCAGCGCCGTGCGGGAGTCAGAGGGATGTTAAGGAAGTGGTGGCTAAAACAGCGCTTCCATAGAAGAAGGGTTGGAGAGAAAGGAATGGCGTATACATTCGGGAATAAGAGAGACCGGCAGGGGAGAGAATATATCGAGATTACGGGCTATTCGGGAAATGCAGGGAGGCTCTGTATCCCGGAGGCGCTTGCGGGGCTTCCGGTAGAGGGAATCGCGGCCTCCGCTTTCCGGGGCAGAATGGAGCTTGTGGAGCTGTGGCTCCCGGAAAATCTGCGTGCGCTGGGGAGCTATGCTTTCTATAACTGTAAAAATCTAAAAAGTATCCACCTTTACGACCGTGTGGAGGATTATTGCGACGGCGTTGTCAAACAGTGCGGCAGTCTGCGGGAGATTCACCTGACGCTCACGCGGGACGATTACACCGTGATGCGGGAGATACTTGCCGACAATGACAGACAGATTACTTTCTGCATAGAGCCGGTGGGGGCGAGGCTCACCTTTCCTGCCTATGTCTATGATTTTGTGGAGGACGTGGAGGCCAGGGTCTTACACCACAAAATCGAGGGCAGCGGCTATCCCTGCCGGGAATGTGTGACGCGGCGTGGCGTGAATTATAAAGAGTACGACCGTCTGTTTTATCAGGTGTGCGCGGACGACGGGAGGGTGGCGGCGCGAATCGCCATGGAGCGTCTGATGTATCCCGTCTGGCTGGAAGAGGAGCGGCGCAGGGATTATGAGGAGTATCTTGCAATGCATGTGGGAGAGCTTCTAAAGGCGCTTGCCGGGGAGGAGAGGCTGGAGGAACTCCGCTATCTGTGTGGGAACTTTTCTGTTCCAAAGGCTGACCTGCAGGAGGCCGTTGCGCTTGCGGCGGGGCAGAGAAAAAGTGAGGCCGTTGCGATACTTATGGAGCATCAGCGCAGGCATTTTTCGGCGGAAGATACCGGGGCTTTGTCCCTGGGAGAATGGTAATTGTTTAAGAATTGTCTAAGGAGGGCGTTTCATTGCGGGTGAGAGAGCAGATGGAGGAGACGGGCAGCCGCATATTAAACCAGACCAAAACAGAACTGTATCTGTCCATGCCCTTTCTCGGCGTGGCGTTAGACAGTCTGGAGTTTAAGCTGGATCTTTCCACCCCTGCGGTGGGGACGGATGCGGCGTATATCCGTTTTAACCCCACATGGCTTTTACAGCGGTATGTGGAGCGGCCGGAGCTGCTTGGCAGAATGTATATGCATATGCTGGTGCACTGTATTTTCCGGCATATGTTCCACGCAGGGGAGCACGAGGACGGGGAACTCTGGGATCTGTGCTGTGACATCGCGGCGGAATCGGTGATCGACTCCATGGATTATCCGCTTTTACTCCGGGTATCCGGCGATTTCCGCCAGCAGTGGTATGATAAGCTGACAGAGGAGCTTTCGGTGCTGACCGCGGAAAAGCTGTACCACTATTTTATCCTGAAAAAGCGGGATCCTTATCTGGAAGAGGCGCTGCGGCAGGAGTTTAAAGTCTGCGACCACTGTTTCTGGGAGCGGATGCGGCCTCCCGGGGATCCCAAAGGGGAGGACAAAAAAGCCGCCGGGGGAGAGGCGCCCCGGGAGGAGGCGCTTCCTATGGACCGTGTGCAGGAAAGTAAGATGGGGGAAAGAGAGAAGGAGTGGAAGGAGCACGCGAAGCGCATCGAGAGCGACCTTGAGGTTTACGGGAAGGAGGCGGCTGCTGACGCGGGTCGGCTCACATGGCTTTTGCGCATCGAAAACCGCCGCCGAAGAAGCTACAAGGATTTTCTGCAGCACTTTGCGGTGCTGCGGGAAATGGCGTCTGTGGATCTGGACTCCTTCGACTACGGCTTCTATATGTACGGGCTTTCGCTCTATGGAAATATGCCGCTGGTGGAGGAGAACGAATACCGGGAGGAGCGCCGGGTGGAGGAGCTGGTCATTGCCATTGATACTTCGGCTTCCTGCAAAGGGAAGCTGGTGCAGCAGTTTTTGAATGAGACGGGGGCAGTCCTCGCCTGCAAAGAGAGTTTTTTTCACCGGGTGCAGATTCGGATTTTAGAGTGTGATAACCGCCTGCAGAGGGATATTTCCATCACGGAGTTATCCCAGATGGAGCGTTACGCTAAGCAGTTTCAGGTGTCCGGGGGCTATGGCACGGACTTTCGCCCGGTGTTTTCTTATGTGGAGGAGCTTATGGCGCGGGGGGAGCTTAAACATTTGAAGGGGCTGTTGTACTTTACGGACGGGCTGGGGGAATACCCGAAAAAGCCCACGCCCTACGAGACGGCCTTTGTTTTTTGCGGCGACGGCGGGGACGGCGCGCCCGACTGGGTCATCCGATTATATTTGACGGAGGAAGGGATATGAATATAAAAGAGGCAAAGCAGGAGCTTATCAATACGGTGCGGGCATATCTTGCAAAGGACGAGCTGGGAGAGTACCGGATTCCCGTACAAAAGCAGAGACCCGTTCTTCTCATGGGGCCGCCCGGCATCGGCAAGACCGCCGTGATGGAGCAGGTGGCGAAAGAATGCAATATCAGTCTGGTGAGCTATACAATCACCCACCACACCCGCCAGAGCGCCATCGGTCTGCCCTTTATCGAGAAGAAGTGTTACGGCGGACGCGAGGTGAGCGTGACGGAGTACACCATGAGTGAGATTATTGCGGCTGTCTACGACCAGATTGAGCGTTCCGGGATTTCGGAGGGCATCCTGTTTTTGGATGAGATCAACTGTGTGTCCGAGACGCTGGCGCCCACCATGCTGCAGTTTTTGCAGTATAAGACCTTTGGCAATCACGGGCTGCCCGACGGTTTTCTGATTGTAACCGCGGGCAATCCGCCGGAGTACAACAAGTCGGTGCGGGATTTTGACATTGTGACCTATGACAGAGTCAAGCGCATTTTCATAGAGGAGGACTACGGCGTCTGGAAGGAATATGCGTACCGTGTGGGTGTTCACGGCTCCATTCTCGCCTATCTGGAAATAAAAAAGAAGAATTTCTACTCGGTGGTATCTGATGTGGAAGGCAAGCGCTTTGTTACGGCGAGGGGCTGGGAGGATCTGTCCGTCATTATACAGACCTATGAGCAGCTGGGGATTCCCGTCACCTTTGCGCTGGTGGTGCAGTATGTGCAGGACGCGGAGATTGCCAGGGATTTTGCCGCTTATTATGAGCTCTACAACAAGTACCGGAATGTGTACCGGATTCCCGACATTTTGGAGGGGCTTATGCCGGAGCTGTCCGATGATGTGAGAAACGCCCCCTTTGACGAGAAGCTGAGTCTGATCGCGCTTCTCATTGACAGGCTGAATCAGGATTTTCAGGGCTGGGAGGCAGGCCTTGACTGTCAGCGGGAGTTTCTGGATGAGCTGAAACGTCTGCGGGAGGAGCTAAAAGCGGGCGGCGGCCGGGCAAACGCGCTTCTCATGCGCCAGAGGCAGGAGGCACAGCAGAGGCTTGCGCACAGAAGGCAGGCGGGGCTTTTGACAAGAGAGGAGGAGCGCACGGCGCGCAGCGTGGACCGGCTTATGGAAAAATGTATCGGACTTCTCGCTGCGGAAGGCTGCGGTCAGGCAAGGGAGGATTTTGCCATTGTCAAGGGCTTTTTTGACAAGCAGGAGGAGAAGCGGCAGCAGGCGGTGACGGTGGCGGGACGCCATCTGACCAACGCCTTTGACTTTCTGGTGCACACCTTCGGGGAGGGGCAGGAGCTGGTGATTTTTCTCTCGGAGCTGTCGGCAGGCTATTACAGCTTAAAATATGTCAGCGCGTGCGGAAATGAGGCTTACTACAAGTACAACCGCCTGCTGCTCCTAAAGGACAGGGGGCAGGAGCTTAAGCGCGAGGCGATGCATCTTCTGGGCTTTGGGGAGGAGGCTTAAGAGTATTTCAGGTTATGGCATTTATAATTATTTGCCATAATAAATTCAAGCGGGAATATAGACAAATCAAAGAGATTGTACTAGAATAATTGAATATGAAAGAATCAGAACTTTATAACGCAAGGTTATAGCGTTTCGAGAAGGGAGGAGAATGATATGGAAAAAAAGAATCTGGACTGGGCGGACTTAGGGTTTAGCTATATGGTCGCGGATTACCGCTACGTTTCCAACTATAAGGACGGCAAATGGGACGATGGAGAGATTACGACGGATGCGACAATTACACTGAATGAGTGCGCGGGCGTTCTTCAGTACTCCCAGTCCTGCTTCGAGGGACTTAAGGCGTACACCACGGAGGACGGACATATTGTGTGCTTCCGCCCGGATCTGAACGCTTCCCGCATGAAAGACAGCTGTGAGTATCTGGAGATGCCGGTATTTCCGGAGGAGCGTTTCGTAAAGGCTGTGGAGGAGGTCGTGAAGGCGAATGCGGCATGGGTTCCGCCTTTCGGTTCGGGGGCGACTCTCTATATCCGTCCTTACATGATCGCGACCAACTCCGTGATCGGTGTGAAGCCGGCAGAAGAGTACCAGTTCCGTATTTTTGTGACGCCGGTAGGCCCCTACTTCAAGGGCGGCGCGAAGCCCCTGACAATCCGTGTGTCGGACTTTGACCGGGCGGCGCCCCATGGAACCGGACATATCAAGGCCGGTTTAAATTACGCGATGAGCCTGCACGCGATTGTGGACGCCCACAATCAGGGCTACGATGAAAATATGTATCTGGATCCCGCCACGAGAAGCAGGGTAGAGGAGACAGGAGGCGCGAACTTTATCTTCATCACAAAGGACGGTAAGTTTGTCACTCCCAAGTCGGACAGTATTCTTCCCTCGATTACCAGAAGATCCCTGATGGTGGTGGCGGAAAAATATCTGGGTATGACGGTGGAGCACAGAGAGGTCACGCTCGCGGAGGTATCCGATTTCGCAGAGTGCGGGCTTTGCGGGACGGCTGCGGTCATCTCTCCGGTGGGTAAAATCGACGACCACGGCAAAGAGATCTGCTTCCCCAGCGGCATGGAGGAGATGGGGCCGACCATTAAGAAGCTTTACGACACACTGACGGGCATCCAGATGGGTGAGATCGAGGGTCCGGCGGGCTGGGTACACACGATCCTCTAATAACTGTACAATATGCCACACAGGCGCTTGCGGCCCTGTGTGGCGTTTTTGTGTAAAATTTTAAGAGAATATACATACATTTGCTGTAAAAATATGTTAAAATAGTTCTGTATTTTTTACCAAAGAGGCAAAGGAAGCGAAAAAAGCAGGAGAGAAGTGCTGTGACGGAAGCGGAAAAAAGAGCGAGGGAACGAATTGAAAACAGCAGGCTGCGGCGGCAGAGACAGCTCAGACAGAATGCCATCATCTGTGTGGGGCTTTTCGCGCTGGTGCTCGTGGGGGCGGCTGCGCTGGTGCTTCTGCTGCGGCCGGGTGAAAAGGAGACGGCAGCCCCGCCCGTGACGGATATCAAATACATTCCGCAGGAGCCGGAGATTGATGTGGAGCTGCTCCCCATTAACGACTATTCCCGGCCGGGGACGCCCATCGAGAAGGTGACGGGCATCGTCATTCACTACACAGCGAATCCGGGAACGACAGCCATGCAGAACCGGGATTATTTCGCGGGGCTTGCACAGACGCACACCACCAGTGCCAGCAGCCATTTTATTATCGGACTGGAAGGGGAAATCGTCCAGTGCATTCCCTGCAATGAGATTGCTTATGCCACGAAGGAGCGCAACATAGATACGATATCCATAGAGTGCTGTATTGAGGAGGAGTCGGGGCGGTTTAACGCGAAGACCTACGCTTCTTTAGTGCAGCTTGTCACATGGCTCATGGGGCGCTATGAGCTGGATGTGGATGCGGTGATCCGCCATTATGATGTTACGGGCAAGAACTGTCCCAAGTACTATGTGGAGAATGAGAGCTCATGGAGGCTGTTTAAGTCGGAGCTGACGGATTATATTGAGAAGAACGGGGTTGCGCGCCCTGCCGAATAGGAGAGAAATTTATTTTGGAAGAGATCTACAGAGAATTACTGGACTTAAAAAATGTGCGGCAGAACTTAAGTGCGCTGCGGAAGTGGCTGAAAGGCAGCGGTGCGGCGGAGGAGCTTAAAGCGCGAATCGCGGAACAGGAGGAGCTTTTCTACAGCTTTTTAGAGAGCGGAGACGCCAAGACGAGGAAGAACGCAGCGCTTTTGCTTGGAGACCTCTGCTATGAGTCCGCGGCGCCTTTACTGTATCAGGCCTACAGGAGGGAGGAGACGCTCTTTGTGCGCAGCGCCTATCTGGAGGCACTTTTGCACTACCCGGCAGGAGAGCTGCAGGAGGAGTCTGCCGGAGCCGGTCTGAAAGAGCAGGAAGAGCGCTTGCAGGAGGCGCTTCTTACGGGCGTCCTAAGTCGCAGGGCGGACGATGGAACGCCCGCGCAGGAGCCGCTCGGGGAAAACAAAAAGCATATCGCAGAGGAGCTTCGGGTGCTGCGGCAGCTTAGGATCCGCTGTGAGGGGATAAAGCCCCACCGCTTTGACCGGACGCAGGGAGAAAACAGGGTGCTGCTTATCACGAACCGTCTGCACCGGGAGGTGGTGCGCAGGCTGGTGCTCGAGGCGTATAAGAGCTGTGCGGCGGACAAGGGGCCAGGCAGTGCGCCCCTTGTAAAGCTTCACCCACTGGGAGTCAGTGTCGAAACCGATGACCTTGTTCCCTTGTCCCGGGTTCGTGCCTATAGGGAACTGTGCTTTTTATGCCCGCAGGGGGAGCCGATGGTCTCCCGCGACCCGGTGGAGGCAGCCAAAAGCATAGCCCCCTGGCTGGCAGAGCTGTGCAGAAAATACCATGGGGAAGATGTCTTTTATTTCAGGGTGGAATGCAGGGCGCCCATGACACTGGAGGAGCGGAGCACATTTACCAGAAGGCTGGGCGTGGAGCTGGAGATCGCCTCCTGTGGCAGGCTCGTCAATTCCCCCGGGGATTATGAGGCAGAGCTCAGGCTGGTGATGAACCGGGAGGGACGGTTTTTTCCGTGCGTGAAGTTTTACACGCTGCCGGACACCCGTTTTTCTTACCGGAAACATGCAGTTTCGACCTCCCTCCATCCTTCTGTGGCGGCGCTCATCATGGAACTGGCAAGGCCGTACCTGAAAGAGGGCGCACAGCTTTTAGATCCCTTCTGCGGAGTGGGGACGCTTTTGATCGAGAGGGATATTGCAGAGCCTGCAGGAGATAAGTACGGCACGGACATTTTCGGGGACGCCATTCTCTGGGGGCGTGAGAACGCCGCTCTTGCGGGGGAGAAAATCAATTTTATCCATCGGGATTTCTTTGATTTCCGTCATGCATACCGCTTTGACGAGATCATTACGGATATGCCCCAGCGGGGGAAGCGGACGAAGGAGGAGATGGATGCGCTCTATGAGCAGTTTTTCCGTTATGCTCCCGGGCTGCTGGCGCCGCAGGGCGTGATTATTATGTACACGAACGAGGTGGGCTTTGTGAAAAAACAGCTCAGGCTGCACAGGGAATACAGGCTTTTGCAGGAGACACTGATGCAGGCAAAGACGGGATTTTCTTTAATGGTGATTGGATTATGGGGGTAGGTCGCGATGGCAGATATCGGAGTGAAACAGCAGAGGGCAGAGAATGCCGCAGGGGAGCTGGTGGACGTGGAGCTTTTGCAGCTTCTGCAGGAGAAGTTCTGCCGCACGAACCAGATCTATCTCGCCTGTTTTGATAAAGAGGCCGGGGAACTCATAAAGCCTTACGGCAGCGACGGGGAGCTGGCATATCTGCGAAGTCTGGTGGACGAGGTGGAATTTATGCGCCTTATGCGCCGCATGGACACGGAGGTGCCGGAGAATATGCAGGAACTTGCCCTGGACGAGCCCTATGTGAAAATGTGCGGCGTTTGTACGAGGCTTGAGGGAAAGCCCGCATTTTTCTGGATAGCGCTTGCTTTTCTGGAGGATAAGCAGGGCGAAGGAGACGAGATTCCGGCATATATGCTGCGGACGACGGAGGAACGCTTCTATCAGTCCATGGAGTTTTTAGAGGCGATGTCGGGCATGGTCTTTTCGGCGAAAAACCAGCAGCTTGCCGCCCAGTCCGCCCTAAAGAGAAGCGCGGAGGCGGAGTCGGCGGTGCAAAGGCAGCTGAGCCGCTCCCAGACCATGACCGAGGTGGTGAGGAGCCTGGAGTCGGACGACGGTTTCCAGAGCCTGATCCAGAACGTGATTCGTGAGACCTGCATGAGCCTTAACATCGACGGCGGCTGCCTGATTCGGGCGGACGCCGAAGGAAAGACGGCGGATATGGTCTGTGAGTATGTGGCAGATGAGCAGTTTTCCATGCTGGATAAAATGCAGCATATGCCGGTCGGTACATTTCCCTTTTTTGACGGAAAGCCCTATCTGGTGTCCTCCGATTCCATGAAGCCGGAGCGCTTTGCCCGCTATTTTGAGACCTGCGGCATCTCCGCCATGCTCTGTATGCCTTTAGAGGTAGAGAAGCGGCTGCTCATGTATCTGTGCTTTTTTGAGAATGGCAAGGAGCGGGAGTGGGCGAACGAGGATGTGGATTTTGTCAATGACGTCAAGCATGTGGTGCAGAGCATCCTCTCCCGGCGGATTGTGAAAAATTCTCTGGCCAGCTCCTATGCGGCGCTGGAGGAGATACTGGAAAATGCGGGCTGCGGAATCTATGTGGCGGACTATGCCAGCCGCTCGATTCTGTATATGAACCAGAAGCTTCAGAGCCTGTTTTCCCAGAGCATCGCGGCGGGGAAGCTGGACGAGCTGGTCTTTGGCGAGCAGGAGGTAAAAAGAAGCCGCTATTGCGGGGAAATCTATTCGGTGGAGGAGGAACGCTGGCTGGACGTTTACAAGACGCCGATCAGCTGGGTGGACGGCCGCAGTGTGAGTCTGTGCACCCTGTACGACATTACGGATAAGAAGGTCTATCAGAAGGAGATTGAAAACCGCGCCAACAGTGATTTTTTGACCGGGCTGTATAACCGGATGCGCTGTGAGCAGGATCTGGAGAAGTGCATAGAGGAGGCAAAGGCCGGAAAGAGGCAGGGCGCGCTGCTCTACATGGATCTCGATGATTTTAAGCACATCAACGATGGGCTGGGACATAAATACGGAGATATTCTTTTAAAAGCGATTTCCCACAGCCTGAGGCATATTTCCGGGGTGGAGAACAGCTGCTACCGCATGGGAGGGGATGAGTTTGTGATTCTTGTGCCGGACACGGCGGATGCGCAGCTGGGGCGGATTACGCAGGAGACGATGGCGATTTTTTCCAAGCCGTGGTTTTTAAAGGGGGAGGATTATTACTGTACGATGAGTATGGGCATCGCCTGCTTCCCTACGGACGGCGGCACAGTGGAGGAGCTGATCCGCAAGGCGGACATGGCTCTTCTGGCGGCGAAACGGAAGGGGAAAAACCGCGTCGAGTACTATAGCGAAAAGGACGATTTTTCCGCCAGCAGAAGACTGGATATGGAGAAAAATATGCGGGCGGCGGCACTGGCGGCCTGCAGTGAATTTGAGGTGTACTACCAGCCGATCATTGACGTGACGAAGGAGGGGGCGCCCTGCTGCGGAGCGGAGGCGCTGGTGCGCTGGAACTCGAAGGAGATGGGCTTTGTGGGGCCGGATGCCTTTATCCCGCTGGCAGAGTATCTGGGACTCATCAACCCCATCGGGGAGCATGTGCTCAAAAAAGCGGCGAAGCGTTGCAAATGCTGGAATGACAAGGGAAAAGACTATAAGGTGAACGTGAATCTCTCGGTGGTGCAGCTTTTGCAGAGCGACGTTGTGCAGAAGGTGAAAAATGTCCTGAGGGACAGCCGTCTGAAACCGCAGAATCTGACGCTTGAGGTGACGGAGAGTCTGGCAATCGACGATATGGACTGTATGAAGCGGATTTTAAGTGAAATCCGGGATCTCGGCGTCCGGGTGGCGCTGGATGATTTCGGCACGGGCTATTCTTCCTTAAACCATATCCGGGAGATGCCGCTGGACGTGATCAAGATCGACCGCTGTTTTGTCGAGCATCTGGGAGAGGACGATTTCTCCGATGCTTTTGTGAAGATGGTGGCGGAGCTGGCGGCGACCATCGGCGTAAAGGTCTGTGTGGAGGGCGTGGAGACGGGAAAACAGCTCGCGGTGCTCTCCCACATGCACATCGGTATGGTGCAGGGCTATTACTTCGGCAAGCCAATGAAGCTGGAGGAATTTGAGCGGAGGTATCTGTGAAAGTGGCATTCACATACCTTCCCGCGGGCACTAAAGCGCAATTGTTTCTCCGCAGGACAGATAAAACAAATTCGGCATTTGCTTTGACAGGTATTCAAATGCCTTTTTGCCGGTACAGTGACAGGTATAAAATTCTGTATCCCTATAATCATTTAGAGCGCAGGCAATCTCATTTAGCAGAGCAGCGGGCACACATTTTTTGGTGATTGGATTATACAGATGAAAGCCGCCCACGCATATTTTTGGCTGATAATGCTTTGCCTTATTCATAATGTTGACAACGCCAGTGTGTCCGCACCCCATAATGAGTGCAGCCGGATTTTCTGTAATTACCAAATTCTGCTCGTGGGAAAAATTATCCCTGCCGTTTTTGTCATACAGTACATTGTTTGCGGTGGAGTGGCACTCGCCGGTTTCGCTGACGGTAAATAGAAATAATTCATCATCAATTCTGTAATCGCCGTCAGTTAAAATAATCTGAGGATGCGTCTTAAGCGCTTTATCAATTCCAACCGGAATTTTTAGGAAAAGCGTCTTACTGTAATGCGGTTCAAAGGCGTTCCTCCGGATATACACGCCTGCGCTGTTATTTATCTTCAAAAAATCCCGAAGGGCGCCTCCGTGGTCTGTATGCCCGTGAGAAATAATAACGGTATCAATTGCCGCAAGGTCAATATTTCTTTTCTTTGCATTGTCAAAGAGAGTACGGTCAGGCCCCAAATCAAACAGTATTTTGTGGCTTTGCGTTTCGATATATAAGGACAGTCCGTGTCTGGCCATGAGCTCGCATTTACTTGTATTTTCCACTAAAGATGTAATTTTCATTATAGATTTTCCTTTACTTTTTTAACGGTAAAATATGTGTTCTATACATATTTACTTACCATATAATCTACAAGTAAAAGGTGTAGAGCCTTAATAACTGAATAGACTTTACACCTTTATTTGAGTTATCTAATTGTTTTGGTTGTCTGGTTCTGTAACTTCTAAAAGGATACTGTCAAACTCATTTTCAAGTTCTTCTCGTTTTTCCTGTGGAACGAGTTTTAACAGTTTTCTTACAAATACGGTTAGCCTATTGATATATCGTAATTGTTTGTCTGTCATACAAGCACCCACTTTCTGTTTTTTGATGGATATAAGTATATCACAGCCGGGATGAAAAGTCTATTTGTTTTTGCCGGATTATGAAGAGAGATTTTTTTCATGGTTATTCAGAGGGTAGATTCAGGAAATTTTGCTGTGAAGGCAAAGCAATACAGCCTTGCAAAATAGGACAAAATATTTTATTCTTTTATAGTAGAGATGCTGTACGACTGTAAAAGGATAGAATTATGACAGATACGAAAACTCTTAAAATCGGATTATGTGATGATGAGAAGGCAATCCATGCTTTGGTGGCAGAGATATTAGGAAAAGATTATGTTCTGCTGCATTTTGATTCCGCTGAGCAGTTACTGGCATCGAAGGAACCCATGGATTGTCTTTTGCTGGACATTGACATGCCGGAAATGGACGGGATTGAGGCGGCGAGGAAATTGCAGCGGCGGGGGATTTCGTATAAAATCATTATGCTTACCAGCAAGAGGGAGCGGTTTAAGGAAGCCTTTGAGATTAACGCGTTTCGTTTTGTCACAAAACCAATTGATTCAAATGAGCTGCTGCGTGCGCTGGAGGATGTGTACCGTCGCCTGCTGGGAGTAACGAAGGTCACGGTGTACAGAGAGGGAGTATCATATGAGCTTACTCAGAATAGAATTGTATATATCGCGGCAAACCGGTCGGAAACCATTGTCTATACAAGGGAGGAACAGTTTCGAAGTGAAGGCTCTCTGGCACAATGGCAGGAGATACTGGAAAAAAAGCTGTTTTTTCAATGCCACAAATCTTATATTGTGAATCTGGCGGAGATTGAGTCCATCGGAGACGCTGCGCTTCAGATGAAGACAGGGGACAAAGTAGAGGTGTCCCGCCGAAAGCGAAGAGAGCTGCAGTCAAGATACATGAAATTTCTTTTTGTTATGTAGTGTTTCACAAGAAACCGGTGCAGATGAATAAGCGGATAAGCGCCGGAGGTGCGGCTGCGCTGGCCTGGGGAATGGCCGCGGCCTGGAACGGATGGAATGACGGAATGCTTATCTGTCCGGTATATCTTTTTATTTTATTGCTGTTATATGTGATTTTTGATTTAAGGGCTGGTGAGGCAGTCAGGATTTTTCTGGTCAGTTTTGCAGTATTATCGCTTGCCGAAATAGTGCTGCTGTATATGCTTATGGTATGGGGACATTTTTCAGCAGTGGTCAATAATATAGTATATACATTGATTATAATTGCAGGGATATGGGGATTTTATGCCCTGATTGGACGGCGCCTGGAGCGAAATGTGCTGCAGCTTCCGGTAAAGATTAAGATTACTCTTGGCATTGCGGTTGCTGTAATCACAATTATGGTGGCCTATTTTCTTGTGGGAATGCATGCATTTGGCGTAGGGACGCAAAGGAACAATGTGATGATTTTATTATTTGGTACAATCGGAATTTTTACGCTGCTTTTTATTTTAGTGTGGTATTTGAATGATACATTAAGGCAAAGCAGCCAAAACGAACTGTTAAGGCAGTATCAGCTGCAACAGCAGGAATATTATGAGAATATGCTGGCGCGGGAGACGGAAACCAGACAGTTTCGGCATGATATGATTAACCATTTGCTGGAATTGCAAAACTTTTGCAGGACAGGCGCATATGGGCAGGCAGAGACATATCTTGCGAACCTGCTGGAGGGAATCACCGGTATCAGCAATAGTCAGTATGATGTTGGAAATACAGCGATCAACGTGATGCTGAATCATTATCTGCCGCAGGAGTGTAAGGTAATTGTGGAGGGATATGTCTCGGAGCATCTTGGTATAGAACAACTGGATCTGTGCACAGTCGTATCCAATCTGGTTAAAAATGCAGTAGAGGCGCTGAACCGGATGAAGGATACACGGACGCACCTCATCATTACATTGAATCAGGGTGAAACATATCTGAGGGTTTATGTGGAAAATGATATGGAGGGAGAACTTTGTTTCGATAAGGATGACATCCCGGCGACTTCCAAAGCGGATAAACAGAATCATGGTCTGGGACTTCGGAATGTAAAGAGTGTTGCAGAGAAATATGAGGGGAGCTATAAGGCAGAGGTTGAGAATGGGAACTATAAGGCAGAGGTTACGCTGAATATGACCGTTGGGGAGGAAAAACAACAGTTGGGGAGGGAAGGGGTTGCGATTTGAAATATAATAGCGTATGGAGGTTTGTGTGTGAAAAAATGGTTGACGGTTGCACTGATAAGTGCTAAGATACATTACAAGAAAAGGTGTTACCGTAAAGCAACGGTTCGCCTTGTTAATTGCTAATCAAAAAAGCAACCTAACTTTGGCTTGTGCGGTTGCTTTTTTGATGTTTTTTATTTTTTCTGGTCTGTCGGATACTGATAACTGTGACAATGATGCTGATCATTGTCACCACAGTACCGACAAGCTCCAAAATCATTCCGAACACCAATAGTGCTTACCCTTCACTTTATTTTCCATATGTACCACCTCCCATGATACTGGAAGCTCTCAAATGTACTCATTTGGCAAAAGGCGAACCGCTACCGTTTTGGTAACACCCATATATATTCTACCATAGTGACAAGTTTCTGCAATAGGAAATTGTACAGGAAGCATTTTGGTAGCGCTTGGCATATGACCGTTGGGGAGGGAATACGACCGTTGGGGAGGGAAGGGATTGCGATTTGAAATATAATAGCGTAAGGTATTACCTGAGGTTTCTATAAATGGAAGCTTGTGTTTAGGAGGTTTACATGAGAGAGAAACGTACTGTGCTGTTTTTTGTGTTGCTGTCTGTAGTACTGGTGATCTGTGGATGCGGAAGCAGGGATTTGACAATAGAGAAGATTGCATATGATAAGTCCAGAGATAATCCGGTTGTTTATATAAAGGAGAATGACGAGTATGTTCCCTATCTGGTATTAACATCCGATTATAATGGAAACACTTTGCTGCTCAGAAAGTATGTATTGCCGGAGCTGAGAGCGTATAAGGAGCATGAAGAGGGGTGGGCCAGATATGAAAACGGCTCGTATTACGAAAAAAGCACCATAGATGATTTTCTGAATTCATCATTTTTGGATTCGCTCAGTGAAGAAACGAGGGAACTGGTCGTGGACAGTACGATAGAAGTTACAGACATGGACCGCTACCATGAATGGGAGTATGTGACCCATGAGATCAGCCGCAAAGTCTTTTTGCTCTCGTCTGTGGAATTAGGGATAAAAGGGTTTGACGGTTATACAACAACAAAAGAAGGAACACCGTTAAAATACTTCAAGGACAAGGAATACAGTGTAAAAGTAGCGTATTTTCAAGATGGAAGTCCCTGCCCATACTGGACAAGGACACCAGAGCTTAGGGCAACGTGTCTGGTAGTAACGGTTACTACGAAGGGGGTTGGGGACAGTACGGCAGAGAGAGTTTCCGGTGTGCGTCCGGCATTCTGCATAAGCGGGCAAACAGCAGTCAAAGAAAGCAGCGAGATCGTTGAGGGAGAGATTGTGTATGTCATTGAATAATTCAGCTATAACTTTTTGTATATACTGTTGTACTAATCGAGAATTCACATGGAGTCTCGATTTTTTTATAATAAGCTCAGAAGGAGGATAAATCCATGAAAAGAAAACTGTCTGTTATTTTATTTCTCTGTCTGTTGTTATGGATGACAGCCTGTGGTGTGACTGTCAGGCCGGAGGAGGATGCGCCTGTCGTTGCGCCGCCATCCTATGAGGAGGAGAGTTCTGCGGATTCCAGCGCGGCACAAACATCGGGGAATGCAGAAAATGATGGAGAATCATCGGCTTCGCCTGTCTATTTTACCGCGGATATTTCCCCGGAGGGCATGATGGCAGTCTATGAGGCTCTCGGCTGGACGCCTGCCGGAAGTGTCGCGGTGAAACTTTCCACTGGCGAACCGCCGGCAAGTAATTATCTGCGCCCCGAACTGATTCAGGATCTGGTGCAGTCCGTGGAGGGCACGATTGTTGAGTGCAATACGGCATACGGAGGCTCCCGTACAGAGACCACTATGCATATGCAGGTGGCAGAGGATCATGGTTTTACGGAGATTGCCGATGTGGATATTCTTGATGCGGAGGGTTCAGTGCAGCTTCCGGTGGAAGGCGGAAGTTATCTGGAAACAAATTATGTGGGATCCCATTTTACCAATTATGATTCCTATATCGTACTTTCCCACTTCAAGGGTCATGCAATGGCGGGCTTCGGAGGCGCAATCAAGAATATATCCATCGGCCTTGGTTCAAAAGAGGGGAAGTGCCTGATTCATACCGGCGGACAGAGCCATACCAGCCCATGGGGCGGAGACCAGACCGCATTCACGGAATCTATGGCAGAGGCAGGGAAATCGGTATCGGATTATCTTGGAAATGGCGGGTACATCATCTATATCAGCGTGCTAAATAATATTTCCATCGACTGTGACTGTGATGGAAATCCATCTGAGCCGGACATCCACGACATCGGAATACTTGCCTCGACCGACCCCGTGGCCATAGACCAGGCGGCCATCGACCTTTGCTTTGCCGCCGAAGGCAGCAGGAGCTTACAGCAGCGGGTGGAAATGCAAAACGGGCTTCACACACTGGAACATGCAGAAGAGATAGGTCTCGGCAGCCGCACCTATGAACTGGTGGATATCAATGAGTGAGATGATTCAAAGGGAATTTATTTATGTCAGCTACTACTTTATGATTCAGCTTCGACAGATTGCCGGGTACTGGATTTGCGGTATGATTATCGGTTCCATGGTTTCGGTGTTTGCAAAGGATGCAATCCATGATGCGTTTGAACGTATACGGGATAAAAAGTGGGGAATCTGGGGCGTGATTCCCGCCAGCCTGCTGGGTATTGCGTCGCCTCTTTGTATGTATGGCACGATTCCCATTGCGGCATCGTTTTCCCGGCATGGGATGCGGGATGACTGGCTGGCGGCATTTATGATGTCCAGCGTGCTCCTGAACCCACAGCTCATCATGTACTCTACAGCGCTTGGAGCAGCAGCACTGACTGTCCGTATCATTTCCTGTACGGTCTGCGGTATTGTGGCAGGAATTGTAGTGCATGTGTTTTACAAAAGCAGCTTCTTTTTTAACTTTGACGGCTTTGAACCCCGGGCAGGACATGACACCCATCCGAACCTGTTTTTGAGATTTCTGTTCAATCTGGGCAGAAATGTCAGGGCAACGGCACTCTGGTTTTTAGTTGGCGTTCTTCTCTCTGCACTTTTTCAGAGGTATGTTCCGGCAGACAGATTTGCGGGACTGTTCGGAAAATCAAACGAGGGCTTTGGCGTTCTGATGGCGGCAACCATCGGCGTACCGCTCTATGCCTGTGGCGGCGGTACGATTCCGCTGATCAGGGAATGGCTTGCAATGGGTATGAGCATGGGAAGTGCGTCCGCTTTTATGATTACCGGCCCCGCTACAAAAATTACAAACCTTGGCGCCTTAAAGATTGTGCTGGGGATTCAGAGGTTTATTCTCTATATTGCGTTTGTCATGCTGTTTTCGTTTGTGACAGGGATGATCGTGAATATGATTCTGTAATTGCCGCAAAAGGGCAGGAGATATAAAGTACAAAATAAAAAAGAAAGAGTATTAAAACTGCTGTAAATCGCAGGATTCAGTGAAATTTTCCAAATATATTGCGGCTGCCCGATTGACAAAAACAAGTCTAAAGAGGTATACTTAGATAATAAATACGCGGTCACTAACAGATGTGGCCGCATTTATTAAAACTAACAGTTAGTTAATTCTAACGTATATTTTACCAGCGAAGGAGGGTTTTTATGAATTGGAAAAAGTGTTCTAAAGGCTTTGCCGTTTTTGCGGGCGGCGTACTGTTTGGCTCTGCCGGATTTAAGCTCCTGTCCGGCAGGGACGCGAAAAAGGCGTATACGCATGTTGCCGCAGCGGCTCTGCGGGTGAAGGATTCGGTAATGGAGACGGTGACGGCTGTGCAGGAGAACGCCGCAGATATTTTAGCTTCGGCAAAGGATATCAATGCGCAGCGCACAGAGGAGGAGACGGTGGTGGAGGACAGCTCTGACGAGGCCTGATTACATACAATGAGCAGCAGGGAGCCGTGCATTGCACGCCGCCCTGCTCTTCGTTTTGGGAGGTTGGAATGAAGTTTATCATTAAGCATGAGAGTGTTGGGCGTATGCGGGTTCAGATGGCGGCGCCTCATATGTCCATGGAACAGGCAGATCTGCTGGAAACTTATCTTCTGGGATTGCCGCAGATCGACCGTGCCGTCGTCCATGAGCGTACCCGCTGTGCAATTGTGGAGTACCATGGTTCCAGAAAAGAGCTGCTTCTGGCAGTCAGCCGTTTTGCCTATGGGATGAATGGCTTGAAAGAGCGACTTCCGCTTCATGGCAGCAGGGAGCTGAACCGGATCTATCAGGAAAAGCTGGCCGGTATGGTTGCGATGAAAGCGGCAAGTATGCTCTTTTTTCCAGTGTCCCTGCGGCCAATATATGCTGTCTGGAAATCCATTCCCCATCTGTTCCGCGGCCTGCGCTGTCTTTTTCGGGGAAAGATGTATGTGGAAGTGTTGGATGCCCTGTCCATTGGGATATCCCTGTTCCGGGGAGATTTTTCCACAGCCTCCTCCATACGTTTTCTGTTGGGGTTGGGGGAATTGCTGGAGGAATGGACGCACAAAAAGTCGGTCAGCGACTTAGCGCAGTGCATGTCCTTAAATATTGACCGTGTCTGGCTGAAAACGCCGGAGGGTGAAGTGCTGGCTCCGCTTTCACAGATAAAGGCGGGTGACAGGGTATGTGTCCGAATGGGCAGTATGATTCCATTAGATGGAATTATTACAGAGGGAGAGGTCATGGTGAATCAGGCTTCGCTTACCGGCGAATCTGTTCCCGCGGCAAAGCGCGCAGGCATGACGGTTTATGCGGGAACGGTAATCGAGGAGGGCGAGTGTGTGATTCAGGTATCCGGCCAGTCCGGCAGCAGCCGCTATGATAAAATTGTGGCCATGATCGAGCAGTCGGAGTCTTTAAAATCCACGGCGGAAAGCAGGGCGGCGCATTTGGCGGACAGACTGGTTCCTTACACGCTGGCGTTCAGTATGGCTACATATCTGTTTACACGCAATCTTACCCGTGCATTATCAGTTTTGATGGTGGATTTTTCCTGCGCCTTAAAGCTGTCCATGCCGCTTGCGGTTCTTTCCGCCATGCGTGAGGCGGGCGGGTTTCACATAACGGTAAAAGGCGGAAAATATCTGGAGGCCGTTGCGCAGGCGGATACGATCGTGTTTGACAAGACGGGTACGCTGACACATGCCTGCCCGGTGGTGGCGGCTGTGATTCCTTTTGGCGGGAATAATGAGGCGGACATGCTCAGGATTGCCGCCTGTCTGGAGGAGCATTTTCCACATTCCATGGCAAACGCGGTGGTTCAGGCGGCAAGGGAGAGAGGGCTTTCCCATGAGGAGATGCATTCCGAGGTGGAATACATTGTGGCGCACGGGATTGCCAGCACGATCAACGGCAGGCGCGTGGTGATTGGCAGTGCACATTTTGTTTTTGAGGATGAGGGCTGCAGCATCCCCGGAGAGGACAGGGCACGATATGAGAGCCTGCCAGACCAGTATTCCCATCTGTATCTGGCTATCGGCGGAGAGCTGGCGGCTGTGGTCTGTATTTCTGACCCGCTGCGGCCGGAGGCAGGGACTGTGATGGAGGAGCTGCGCAGGCTGGGCATTGGAAGGATTGTCATGCTCACCGGCGACAGTGAACGCACCGCCGCCGCCATTGCGGCAGAGGTGGGTGTGGATACATACTGTGCAGAGGTTCTGCCTGCGGATAAGGCGGACTTTGTAGAGGCGGAACGGAAAAAGGGGCACACCGTCATTATGATTGGAGACGGCATCAACGATTCTCCCGCACTGTCCAAGGCAAATGCCGGGATTGCCATCAGCGATGGGGCGGCGATAGCAAGGGAGATTGCAGATATTACGATTGCCGCAGAGGATTTGTCCGAGCTGCTTGTTCTGCGGAGAATCGCAGACAGCCTGATGAAGCGCATCCATTCCAATTACCGGTTTGTGATCGGTTTTAACGGCAGCCTGATCGCGCTGGGCGTGTGCGGAGTTCTGCCACCGGCGGCATCGGCAATGCTCCACAATCTTTCCACACTGGCAATCAGTATGCGGAGCATGACCAGCCTGTTGAAAGAAGAGGCCGGCTTTGCGAAAGACGGTTCCACGGGGCTTGCTTTTTCCCGCCCGACTGTGCTATAATAAAATATATTTCTGCTCAAAAGGAGCATGGAAGAACAAAAGGACGGGAAGAGGGATTGCATGGATAAAAAGAATCTTGTAGAGGAGCTGCAGAAGGCGTTTCAGGGCAATGAGCCTCCCAGGGACGCAGATGAGGTTTCGGATGTGGAATACAAGGAGAATACGAATTCTCTGTTAGTCAATGAGCAGAAGACATACGAGAATCTGGATGCTCCGACCAAGAAAGCGATGAGTGAGGAAGAGATTTTTGACAGGCTTTTGAAGGAGCGCAGGAGTAAATAAGGCTATGAAGTGGAAAAAGTACACGATTGAGACGACCACCGCGGCCGAGGATTTTATGAGCTCCATGCTTATGGAGCTCGGCATCGAGGGCATCGAGATTGAGGATAATGTTCCCCTCTCCCGGGAGGATCAGGCAGATATGTTTATCGACTTTCTGCCCGAGCTTCCGGCGGATGAGGGGATCAGTCATGTGAGCTTCTATATTGAGGATGACGGCAGCGACCAGAGTGAGCTGCTAAAAAAAGTTAAATGCGCGTTCGAGAAGCTGCGGGATACGGTAGAGGCAGGCACTGGCGTTATCATCTCCTCGGAGACGGAGGACTTAGACTGGATCAACAACTGGAAGCAGTACTTTTCCTCCTTCACGGTCGGCGATATCTTAATCAAGCCGACGTGGGAGGAGCTTAAGACAGCGGATCAGGACAAGCTGCTCATCGAGATTGATCCGGGTATTTCCTTTGGCACGGGAAAGCATGAGACGACCCAGCTTTGCATCCGCCAGCTCATTAAGCACATGAAAACCCTTAAGTCTCCGAAGGTACTGGATGTGGGCTGTGGCAGCGGCATTCTTTCCATTGCGGCGCTCAAGCTTGGCGCAAGGGCTGTTGTGGGCACGGATCTGGACAGCGACTGTATGGTCTCCACAAGGGACAACATGCAGGTCAACCATCTGGATGCGTCCCTTGGAGACTTTTATGTGGGGAATCTGATCGACGATAAGGCGCTGCAGGAAAAGGTGGGAAGCGGTTATGACATCGTCGTTGCCAACATTCTGGCAGATGTGATCATTCCCATGGCTCCGGTGGTCTTTGACAGATTGAAAGAGGGCGGCCTTTTTATTACCTCCGGCATCATTGATTTTAAGGAGCAGGAGGTGCGGGCGGCAATCGAGGCGGCAGGCTTTGCGGTCACAGAGGTCAATCATCAGGGCGAGTGGGTGAACATTACCGCCCGAAGGGGATAAGTATGTATCAGTTTTTTGTCCCGGAAGAACATGCCGGCCCGGAGTATGTACAGATTACCGGGAGTGACGTGAACCACATAAAAAACGTACTCCGTATGCGGCCCGGCGAGAAAATCAGGGTCAGCACTCCGGCGGGAGTTTCTTTTTTCTGCCGTATTGAGGAGATTTCTGCGGAGCTTGTCCTCGCCCGCATCGATGCGGCGGACAGGCTGGGGACGGAGCCTGTCCACAAGGTCTACCTCTTTCAGGGGCTGCCCAAGGGGGATAAGATGGAGTTTGTCGTACAGAAGGCGGTGGAGCTCGGCGTACATGAGATTATCCCGGTAGCTATGAAAAACTGTGTGGTGAAGCTGGACGAAAAAAGGGCGGCGAATAAGATAAAGCGCTGGCAGTCGATTGCGGAGAGCGCGGCCAAGCAGGCAAAGCGCTCGGTGATTCCTGCAGTGCGGATGCCGGTGAGCTTTCGGGAGGCGGTGAAGCTGGCAGGAGAACTCTCCCTTGTGATGCTGGTTCCTTACGAAAAGGCGCACGGGCTTGCGGCCACAAGAGAGCTTATAAGCGGCATTCCAAAGGGCGCGGGAATCGGACTGATGATCGGGCCGGAGGGTGGTTTTGCGCCGGAGGAGATTGACTGTACAGACAAAAGCGGTTTTCACTGTATTTCCCTGGGGCGGCGGATTTTAAGGACGGAGACGGCCGGGCCTGCCGCGCTTGCCATGCTGATGTATGCGCTGGATGAGTAACGGGAGGAAAGGAATGGAGTGTTATTTTGATAACGCAGCCACGACGCGCTGCTGCCGGGAGGCGGCGGAGCTTATGATGGAGGTGCTGACAAAGGATTACGGGAATCCATCCTCCCTGCACCAAAAGGGATTTGTGGCGGAGCGGTATATAAAAGATGCACAGATGAAAATTGCAAAGACCCTAAAGTGTCAGGAGAAGGAAATCTGTTTTACCTCCGGGGGGACGGAGTCCAACAATCTCGCGCTGGCAGGCGGGGCGGAGGCAAATAAAAGAGCCGGGCGTCATATTGTCACGACAAGTATCGAGCACGCTTCGGTGGCGAATCCCATTCACTATCTAAAAGAGCAGGGATTTGAGATCACTTATCTTGCGCCGGGGTCTTCCGGGGTCATATCACTGGAGGAATTAAAAAAAAGTATCCGCCCGGACACGATTCTGGTTTCCATCATGCAGGTGAACAATGAGATCGGCGCGGTTCAGCCCATCGCGGAGGCAGGCGACATCATTAAGGAGATAAATCCGGGGGCGCTTTTTCATGTGGATGCGATTCAGTCCTACGGCAAGCTGCGGATTTTTCCGGGAAAAATGAAGGTGGATCTCATGTCCGTCAGCGGTCACAAGATTCAGGGACCAAAGGGCAGCGGCTTTTTATATGTCCGGGAAAAAACGAAGCTTCGTCCGCTCTTAAACGGTGGGGGACAGCAGAGGGGGCTGCGCTCCGGCACGGAAAATGTCCCGGCGATTGCGGGGCTTGGGGCGGCGGCGGAGAAAAGCTATCAGGATTTCGAGACAAAGCAAAGGCGGCTGAATGGCCTGCGGGAGCATTTTATCGAAGAAGCCGTAAAGATTAAGGGTGTGAGCATCAACTGTCGCACTTTTGCCGCGCCCCACATAGTCAGCATGAGCGTGGAGGGCGTGCGGGCGGAGGTGCTTTTGCACGCGCTGGAGGAGAGAGGGATCTATGTATCCGCAGGAAGCGCCTGCTCCTCCCACAAGCCTGCAGCCAGCGAGACGCTTCGGGCGATCGGGCTTGCGCCGGAGCTTTTGGATTCCACGGTTCGTTTTAGCTTTTCCGTCGAAAATACAGCGGAGGAGATCGACTATGGATTATCCGTGCTCAGGGAGCTCATTCCCGCCCTGCAGAAATATACGAGACAATAAGGAGTAATTATGTATAAGGCTTTTTTGATCAAATACGCGGAGATTGCAGTCAAGGGCAAAAACCGCTACCTTTTTGAGGATGCGCTGGTGCACAATATTGAGCGTCAGCTTGAGGAGGTGGAGGGGGATTTTTCTGTCCGCAGGGAGAACGGCCGCATCTATGTGGAGACGGAGGGGGACTACGATTACGGGGAGACGCTGGAGGCGCTCCAGAGAGTTTTTGGAATCGTCGGGATCTGTCCGGTCATTCTCGTGGAGGACGAGGGCTTTGAGGCGCTGGCTTCGCATGTGCTGGAGCATGTGAGGGAGGCATATCCTGACAGCCATTTCACCTTCAAGGTGGATGCGAGGCGGGCGAGGAAGAATTATCCCATGACCTCGATGGAGCTGGCGGCCGCGCTTGGGGAGCGGATTTTGGAGGCGTTTCCCGGGACGAGGGTGGATGTGCATCAGCCCGAAGTCGTGGTGCACATTGAAGTCCGTCCCCTCATCAATATCTACTCCACAGAGCTTCCGGGGCCGGGGGGGATGCCCATCGGCACAGCCGGGCGCGCCATGCTGCTTTTGTCCGGCGGAATCGACAGCCCGGTGGCGGGTTACCGGATGGCAAAGAGGGGCGTTACACTGGATGCTGTCTACTTCCATGCGCCGCCCTACACCAGTGAGCGGGCGAAGCAGAAAGTGCTGGATCTGGCGGCAAAAGTCGCGCGCTACAGCGGATCCATCCGCCTGCATGTAGTGAATTTCACGGATATTCAGATGTATATTTATGAGAAATGTCCCCACGAGGAGCTGACGATCATTATGCGCCGTTATATGATGAGGATTGCGGAGCATTTTGCCAGTGAAGGGAAATGTTTAGGGCTGGTGACAGGGGAGAGCATCGGGCAGGTGGCGAGCCAGACCATGCAGTCCCTTGCGGTGACGAACGAGGTGTGCACGCTTCCCGTGTACAGACCGCTGATCGCCATGGACAAGCAGGAGATCGTCGCCACCGCGGAGCGCATCGACACCTACGAGACCTCCATTCTGCCCTACGAGGACTGCTGCACCATCTTCGTGGCAAAACATCCGGTGACGAAGCCCAGTGCGAAGCATATCCGCATCTCGGAGACGCATCTGGAGGAAAAAATCGATGCCCTGATGCAGACCGCCATCGAGACCGTTGAAGTACTTGTGGTAAGCTGACTGTGTCAGCTTATCACCTACGCACCGCCCATCGCGGAGCGATTTGCATGGAGGTGCACCTTATGGTAAATTGACATAGTCAATTTATCACCTACGCACCGCCCATCGCGGAGCGATTTGCATGGAGGTGCACCTTATGGTAAATTGACATAGTCAGCTTATCACATAAAAAGAAGCCCCGCAAACCGGGGCACTTTTAGGTCTGCCTTACTCAAGAATGTAAGGCTTAAGTACTTCCATAATCTCGTCGAGACTATTTTCGGTATGAATTGCCAAATCAATCGGCTTGGAGAGATCCAGGCTGAAAATTCCCATGATGGATTTGGCGTCAATGACATATCTGCCGGAGATTAAATCAAAGTCGTAGTCGAATTGTGAGATTGCATTGACAAAGGACTTAACTTTTCCGATGGAATTAAGTGATATCTGTACTGTCTTCATGGATGACCTCCTTATAGCGTATTCCCTTCCCTTTGATAGTAATGGTTTTTGCGCGAAAAGTCAATCAGAATAGTGGAGAAAAGTGAAAATCTATGGGAAATAGAAAGAGGGCAGCCCTCCAGAATCTGGGCTGCAAGGTAAATGCATATGAGACGGAGGCCATGCGCCAGCTCATGGAAAACGCGGGTTACGAGATTGTTCCTTTTTCGGAAGAGGCGGAGGTATATATTGTCAATACCTGCTCGGTCACAAACATTGCGGACCGCAAATCCAGACAGATGCTCCACAGGGCAAGGCGGAACAGTCCCGGTGCGGTGATTGTTGCCACGGGCTGTTATGTCCAGACGAGGCAGGAGGAGGCCGGGGAGGATCCGGCCATCGACCTTTTGATTGGCAATAATCAAAAGGGGGAGCTCATAGAGCTGCTGGAGCAGTGTCTGGCACAAAAGGAGCAAAAGGAGAAACAGACGCCCTTGTCCGTGCCGGACATCAATTGCGGCGTCCTGCCCTTCGAGGAGCTTACCGTCAGCGCACCGGCGGAGCATACGAGGGCATTTCTGAAAGTTCAGGACGGCTGTAACCAGTTCTGCAGCTACTGTATCATTCCCTATGCCAGAGGGAGAGTCAGGAGCCGCCCCCTGGAGAGTGTGCTCTGCGAGGTGGAGCGTCTGGCAAAAAACGCTTACCGGGAGGTCGTGCTGACAGGCATCCATTTAAGCTCCTACGGCGTGGATACGGGGGATAGCCTCCTGCATCTGATCCAGAGCATTCACGGCGTGGAGGGAATCGAACGGATTCGGCTGGGCTCCTTAGAGCCCCAGATTGTCACAGAAGAGTTTGTACGCGCATTGTCGGCGCTTCCTAAGCTGTGCCCCCACTTCCATCTCTCCCTGCAGAGCGGCTGTGACGAGACGCTTGCACGGATGAACCGGAAATATACGACAGAGGAGTACGCAAAAGCCTGCGCCCTGCTGCGCCGCTATTTTACCCACCCCGCCATCACGACGGATGTGATCGTGGGCTTTCCGGGGGAGAGCGCGGAGGAGTTTGCGCAGACGGCGGAATTTCTGGAGCGCATCCATTTCTACGAGATGCACATCTTCAAGTATTCGAGGCGGCAGGGAACAAGGGCGGCGCGCATGGACGGGCAGGTGCCGGAGCCGGTCAGGGCGGAGCGGAGCAGCGCACTTTTGGCTCTCGCCCGGCGAATGTCCGGGGAATTTCGGGAATACTATAAGGGAAAGGCGGTCACAGCGCTCCTTGAGGAGAAGCAGATGGTGGCGGGAAAAGAGCGGTATGTCGGCTACACGCCGGAGTATGTGCGGGTGGCATATGAATCCGGGGAAAATCTGGAGAACACTTTTGTCTCCGGTGTCCTGACAAAGCGGCTTGACGCGGAGACTTTTGCAATAGAAAATGCCTAAATCGTAACAAAGTTGTAACAAATTATGGTTTACGGTTGTTTTTTCTTCCATTTTCGATTACAATGGAGGGACAGAGTGATTGTGGACAAGATAAAAGCATGGTGATGGAATATGGATAATTTAAACAACACACAATATTTTACGGTACAAAAGGAGCCAGAGCTTCAGGTGCGGGACGTTCTGAAGATTGTATTTCAGGCGCTCAGCGAGAAGGGATACAATCCGGTCAACCAGATTGTCGGTTACATCATGTCCGGGGATCCGACCTATATTACCAGCCATAACAATGCGAGGAGCCTGATTATGAAGGTAGAGCGGGACGAGCTTGTGGAGGAGGTTCTGCGGGATTATATCAGGAATCACTCTTGGGATGTGTAAAAGGATGCGGATCTTAGGGCTGGATTACGGGACAAAGACCGTGGGCGTCGCGGTGAGTGACGAGCTGCTTTTGACGGCGCAGGGCGTGGAGATTATTCGGCGCAAATCGCCCACAAAGCTCCGGCAGACACTTGCGCGTATCGCGGAGCTGGCGGAGGCATATGATGTGGAGAAAATTGTCCTCGGCTACCCGAAAAACATGAACAATACCGAAGGAGAGCGCTGCGAACGGACGCAGGAATTTAAGGAGCTTTTGGAGTCGCGGACAAAGCTTCCTGTGATTCTGTGGGACGAGCGGCTTACGACGGTGGCGGCGGATAAGTCCATGATTGAGATGGGGATTCGCAGGGAGAACCGGAAGGAATATGTGGACGAGATTGCGGCGATGCTTATATTGCAGGGATATCTGGATTCTCTGCGTTTATAGCAGGGCATACAGTATCTGACGGGGTATGGGAGTATGGAAAGAATTCAGTTTACGGATCCGGACACCGGCGAGGTGGCGGAGTTTGCAATCGAAGAGGAGACTGTCTTAAACGGCACTCGGTATTTACTGGTCTCAGACGGCAGGGAAGCCGGAGACTGTGAAGCATATATTTTAAAAGAGATTGATGCGGAAGACGAAGAGACGCTTTATCAGATGGTGGACGACGATGTAGAGTTCGCCGCGCTGGCTAAGGTGTTTTCTGAGCTTGCCGACGAAGAGACGGAAGTCAGATTTTAAGGTTCGGAAATATTTATTTAGGAGGATATATGAAAAAAAAGGAAAAACAGAATAAGAAGCTCAAGATCATACCGCTGGGAGGTCTTGAGCAGATTGGCATGAACATTACTGCCTTTGAGTACGAGGACAGTATTGTTGTGGTAGACTGCGGGCTGGCGTTCCCGGAGGATGATATGTACGGCGTGGATCTGGTGATTCCCGACGTCACCTATCTGAAGGAAAATCTCGACAAGGTGAAGGGATTTTTTATCACGCACGGGCATGAGGATCACATCGGCGCGATTCCCTATGTACTCAGGGATATCAATGTGCCAATCTACGCCACGAGGCTTACCATGGCGATCATTGAGCATAAGCTGGAAGAGCACGATATGTTAAAAAAGACCAAGCGAAAAGTGGTCAAGTACGGACAGCACATCAATCTGGGCTGTTTTCGGGTAGAATTTATCCGCACGAACCACAGCATTCAGGATGCGGCCGCCCTCGCGATCTATTCTCCGGCGGGAATCGTGGTGCACACCGGGGATTTCAAGGTGGATTACACGCCGGTATTTGGAGACGCAATTGACCTGCAGCGCTTTGGCGAGATTGGAAAGAAGGGAGTGCTGGCGCTTCTCTGCGACAGCACCAATGCGGAGCGTCCGGGCTTTACGAACTCGGAGAAGACCGTGGGAAAGACGCTGGACGATATTTTTGCCGACTGTCAGAATACGAGAATTATCATTGCCACCTTTGCCTCGAACGTGGACAGGGTGCAGCAGATTATCAACTCGGCGGACAAGTTCGGGAGGAAGGTGGTCATCGAGGGGCGGAGCATGGTCAATATCATCTCAATCGCCTCGGAGCTGGGCTATCTGTCCCTGCCGGACAACATTTTGATTGATGTGGATCAGCTAAAGAGCTATCCCGACGAGAAGACGGTGATCATCACCACCGGAAGCCAGGGCGAGTCCATGGCGGCGCTGTCCCGCATGGCGTCCGGGATGCACAAGAAGGTGGCAATCAAGCCGACGGATACGATTGTATTCAGCTCGCACCCGATTCCCGGCAATGAGAAGTCCGTTACCGGAGTCATCAACGATCTGATGCGCAAGGGTGCAAACGTGATTTTCGAGGACGTGCATGTCAGCGGACATGCCTGTAGGGAGGACATCAAGCTGATCTACTCGCTTGTGAACCCGCTGTATTCTGTTCCGGTGCATGGGGAGTACAAGCATCTGGTCGCCCAGTCGAAGATTGCGGCGGAGCTGGGCTATGACAGTGAGCACATCAAGATCCTCTCCTCCGGGGACGTGCTCGAGATCGATGCGCAGGGCGCGGAGGTGACCGGGCATGTGCCGGTTGGCAACATCATGGTGGACGGCCTCGGCGTCGGCGATGTGGGCAATATTGTCTTAAGGGATCGCCAGAGACTTGCGGAGGACGGCATTATTGTGGTGGTGATGACGCTTGAGGTCGGCAGCGGACAGGTGCTCGCAGGGCCGGATATCGTCTCGCGCGGCTTTGTCTATGTGAGGAATTCCGAAAGCCTGATGGACGAGGCAAAGTCCGTTTTGGAAAATACGATGAATTACTGTATGGATCGCGGGATTTCCGACTGGGGCAAGATTAAAAACGAGGTGAAGGACGCGCTGGGGGATTTCGTTTGGAAGGAGACGAAGCGGCGGCCGATGATTATGCCGATTATCATGGAGGTATAGCGCAAAGGCGTGAGGTGAGGCTATGGATGTCAACAAGCTTTTATTTTCATTTATAAAGGTCGCTTTTTCCATCATGGTTATGCTTCTGGTAATCTACGGGGCGGTAAAGCTGTGTGCGCTGGGCTACGATTACGGATACCGTCTGTATACGGAGCCCGCCATGGAGGAGGCTCCCGGCAAAGATGTGCTGGTGCAGGTAAAGGAGGATACCTCCAGCCGGGAGATCTCTGAGCTTATGGAGGAAAAGGGGCTGGTGAGGGACAGTAAGCTGTTTTATGTGCAGCTTATGCTGTCCGGTTACCGGGAGGCAATCCAGCCCGGCGTCTATACGCTGAACACCTCCATGGAGCCTAAGGATCTGATCGTTGCCATGTCCCCGGAGCCGGAGACCGGGACAGAGTCTGCAGAAGAGGCGACAGAGACAGAGGATGGCCTGGCGCTTCCCACGGAAGACGGGGAGACAGGCGGGGAGGAAACATGATTGTCGATGAACGTCTGGTAACATATATCAATTCGCTGGACTCTGGAAATACGAAGCTGCTGGATACCATTGAACGGGAAGCTCTGGACTCTTATGTGCCGATTATTCGCAAAGAGACACAGAGCTTTTTAAAATGGCTTCTTGCCGTAAAGCGTCCCGAAAGGATTTTGGAGGTCGGGACGGCGGTGGGCTTTTCCGCACTTTTGATGGCGGAGTATGACCCTGTGCCCTGCGAAATTGTGACGATAGAAAACTATGAGAAGCGCATCCCCATCGCCCGGGAGAATTTCAGGCGGGCAGGCAGACAGGAGCAGATTACACTTTTGCAGGGGGATGCGGCGGAGCTGCTTAAGACCCTGGAGGGCTCCTTTGACATGATTTTTATGGATGCGGCGAAGGGACAGTACATCCATTTTCTGCCGGAAGTTTTAAGGCTCCTGCGCTGCGGGGGTACGCTGGTGTCCGACAATGTGCTGCAGGACGGGGATATCATAGAGTCGCACTATGTGGTGACAAGGCGCAACCGCACCATCTATAAGCGGATGCGGGAGTACCTATATACACTGACACACCACGGGGCGCTGGTGACCGCAGTGCTTCCTGTGGGTGACGGGATAACGGTCAGCGAGAAAGTAAAAGAGGTGTAGTATGCGCAGGGTGGAGCTGTTAGTGCCGGCCGGAAGCCTGGAGGTGCTTAAGGTAGCCGTGATCTACGGCGCGGATGCGGTGTATGTCGGCGGGGAGGCCTTCGGCCTGCGGGCAAAGGCGAAAAATTTTACAATGGAGGAGCTGGGGGAGGGCATCGCCTTCGCCCACGCGAGAAATGTCCGGGTGTATGTGACCGCCAATATTCTGGCGCACAACAGCGATCTTGCAGGCGTCCGGGAGTATTTTATGGAGCTGAATACGCTTGCACAAAGGCCGGATGCGCTGATTATCTCAGACCCGGCGGTCTTTACGATTGCCGGGGAGGTCTGCCCGGAGATAGAACGGCACATCAGCACGCAGGCCAACAACACGAACTACGGAACCTATCTGTTCTGGCACGGGCTGGGGGCAAAGCGCGTGGTGTCCGCGCGGGAGCTCTCCCTTGCGGAGATCAGGGAGATTCGAAGCCATATCCCGGAGGAACTGGAAATCGAGACTTTTATCCACGGTGCGATGTGCATCTCCTACTCCGGCCGCTGCCTGCTGTCCAATTATTTCACGGGGAGGGACGCCAACCACGGCGCCTGCACGCATCCCTGCCGCTGGAAGTATGCGGTGGTGGAGGAGACAAGACCCGGCGAATATTTTCCGGTGTATGAGAATGAACGGGGCACCTATATTTTTAACTCGAAGGATCTGTGTATGCTTGCACATATCCCGGATCTGATGGAGGCGGGCATCGACAGCTTCAAGATTGAGGGGCGCATGAAGACGGCGCTGTATGTGGCGACGGTGGCGAGAACCTACCGCCGGGCAATCGACGATTATCTGGATTCGCCGGAAAAATACGAGGCGAACATGCCGTGGTATCTGGAGCAGATACGGGCGTGCACCTACCGGCAGTTTACTACCGGATTTTTCTACGGGAAGCCCTCGGAGGAGGCGCAGATCTACGACAACAATACCTATGAGAAGGGCTATACCTATCTGGGACTTGTGGGCGCAAAGAATGAGAAGGGAATGTACCGGATTGAGCAGCGGAATAAATTCTCGGTGGGAGAGGAGATTGAGGTGATGAAGCCCGATGGCAGAAACCTGACAGTGACAGTCCTTGCCATGGAGGACGGGGAGGGGACTCCCATGGAGAGCTGCCCCCATCCCAGACAGATTTTCTATGTGGATATGGGGGCAGAGCCTGCAGAGTACGATATTTTAAGGCGGCGGGAGGCTTAGCTTCTTCGGTAAAAGTCCAGAATTCCCTCCATCCGTGCCGACATGTTGGCGAGCAGGGCGTCCAGAAGGGTGATGGCGGTCATGGACTCCACCACGACCACGGCTCTCGGGACAATGACGGGGTCGTGGCGTCCCCGTATGCGGAGGGAGACCTCCTTTCCGTCCCGCCCGACAGTCTGCTGCTCGCTGGCAATCGAGGGCGTGGGTTTAAAGGCGGCTCTGAGCACGAGGGGAGAGCCGTCGGAGATGCCGCCCAGGATGCCGCCGGAGTGGTTGGTGCGCTTTTTGATGTGGCCGTCCTCGCTGTAAAAGCTGTCGTTGTTGGAAAGACCCGTGGCAAAGGCGGTCTCAAAGCCGTCGCCGATCTCGAAGCCCTTGACAGCGCCGATGGAGAAGACTGCCTTTGCGAGATTGGCATCGAGTTTCTCAAAGACCGGGTCGCCAAGACCGGCCGGAAGTCCGGTCACGACACATTCGCAGACGCCCCCGGCGGAGTTGGTCTCCTGCATACACTTTTTCAGATAGTCGGATGCCGCCTTCGCGGTGGTCGCATCCGGCATGAAAAGAGCGTTGCGCCAGATCTCCTCCGCATTAAAGCGGGAGAGGTCGATGGAGAAGGGACCGATGGATTTGGTGTAGGTCAGCAGCTGAATGCCCATCGCAGAGAGCACCTTCGCCGCGATAGCACCCCCGGCGACCCGTCCGATGGTCTCCCTGCCGGAGGAGCGGCCGCCGCCCCGGTAATCCCGAAAGCCGTATTTCTGGTCGAAACAGAAATCCGCGTGCCCCGGGCGGTAGCAGTCGGCAAGCCCGCTGTAGTCTTTGGATTTCTGATCCTTGTTCTCAACCATGAGGGAGATCGGGGTTCCGGTAGTCCTGCCCTCAAATGTGCCGGAGAGAATGGTTACGGCGTCTGCCTCGCTTCTTGGGGTGGAGAAGGAGGACTGGCCGGGTCTGCGGCGGTTGAGAAAAGCCTGGATATCCGCCTCGCACAGCGGAAGATTCGCCGGGCAGCCGTCCACCACAACGCCTAAGCCCTTTCCGTGGGATTCCCCCCAGGTGGTAATTCTGAATATGTTTCCGTATGTAGATCCTGCTGACATGGCTCAACCTCACTTTTTTCTTTCTATTTTACCCAATAGTTCTTAAAATCGCAAGTTGAATGGGGGGAAATCTTATGTTATATTTAAATAATAAAGGTGTAGACAGTTCCAGATAAATTTTGGATGGCGGGTGAGATATATGGGGAATGAGAGTAAGATAAAAAGCTTCAAACTTTTCGGCACCGTATTTCTTGTGCTGGCGGCAATTCTTCTGGTGGTGCTCATGTGCTCCTACCGGGTGGTGGGTGAACTGGAGGAGCAGCTGAACCAGAATCTGGAGGATGTGGCCAATCAGAATGTGATGGCGCTGCGCAATCAGGTTCATGCGAACTATCTTCTGGTAAAGACGCTTGCGGCAGAACTGGAGGAGATGCAGGAAAACCGTGAGGAGGCAGTCGCGGATTTTGATGTCTTTGTGGAGGAGTACGGTCTTAAGAGAATCGCCTTCTGCACGGCGGACGGCATGACGCACTCGACGGACGGGGTGACGACGGATCTGTCCTACCGGGAATTTTACCAGAGAGGGATGCAGGGGCTTGGCACCGTCACGGAGATTTTAGAGGACGCCATGGACGAGGAGCACGGGCTCATCAATATTATGAGCGTTCCCATGTACGATGCGGCGGGGAATATTGACGGCGTGTTTGGCATGACCTACGATTCGGAGAGCTTCAATGATTCCCTGCGGATTGACAGCTTTGAGGGGCAGGGCTACAGCTGTGCCGTCAACGAGGAGGGGCAGATCATGGTGTCCACGGAGAACGGCCTGCTGGCTCTCTCCTCCAATATCTTTGCCGATGTGTTGGAAAAGGATGACAAAAACGCCGGGAGCGTGGAAGAGATGCAGGCATCGATGCAAAAAGGGCAGTCCTGCAGCGGGACATTATATCTTTCGCAGGAGAGCTACTATTACTGTACGCCCGTGGAGCTGATGGACGGGGACGTCAACTGGTATGTCTTTACAATCGTGCCCGCAGCTTATCTGCAGAGCCGCCTTACGCCGGTGCTGGGGCATCTGTATCTGATGGGCGCAGGCGTGGCCTTTTGTATCCTCTGCGGTGTGGCTCTTATGATTCTTTTTTCCAGGAAGCAGCGGGAGCAGATGCGAAGGCTTGCCTATGTGGATCCCCTGACGGGGGGCGCCAACTTTGCAAAATTCTGCGGGGAGCTGAACGGAAGAAGGAGCCGGCAGGGCTATCTCATTGCCATGGATATTATGAATTTTAACAATATCAATGTGGCCGCAGGCAAGGAGACGGGGGATGCCATATTGAAGGAGACGTGGCGCATCCTGCACGATACGGCGGGGAGCGAGGAGCTCTTCTGCAGGGTGGAGGGAGATGAGTTCGCCCTGTTTTTGACGGCAATCAGCGATACCCTTCTGGTGGAGCGGATGGAGAAACTCTCCGAGCAGATGAACCAGCTTGCGGCAACGGTGCAGGTGTGGGGCGTGCGTGCGCGCTATGGAATCTACCGCATGGACGGGACGAAGAGTGCTGAGTCATCCTTTGAGCGGGCGCAGGTGGCAAGGGAGGTCGCAAAGAAGAGCAACAAGGAGCACTACGCCTTTTACGACGAGGCGGATCAGCAAAAGCGCAGGATGGACAGACAGATCGAGGATAATTTCGAGGAGGCGCTGAGCAGCCACGCCTTTGAGGTCTGGTTTCAGCCAAAGTACAGCACGGACACGGGGCAGATCGTGGGCAGCGAGGCGCTGGTGCGCTGGAGAAAGGAAGACGGCAGCATGATTCCGCCGGGGCGCTTTATTCCGCTTCTGGAGGAGAACGGCATGATCGTCCGGCTGGACGAGTACATGTTCCGGGAGGTATGCAGGCAGCAGAAGGCGTGGCTGGACAGCGGGAAGCAGATCTACCCGGTGTCGGTCAATCTGAGCCGCGCTTCGCTGTTCTATGCGGATATCGTGGAAAAGTACAAGGAGATTCTTGCGGGCTACGGGCTGGACACCTCCTATGTGCAGATCGAGGTGACGGAGAGCGCTGTGGAGGGAAAGGCGAAGCTGTCCGAGCTTTTGGAACGCTTCCGCGAGATCGGTATCCGTATACTCATGGACGATTTCGGCACAGGATACTCCTCACTCTCCACGCTGAACATGAAGTGCTTTGACACGCTTAAGCTGGATAAAAGCTTAATCGACCACATCGGGGAAAAGGACGGAGAGACGCTTTTGTCCCATGTCATTCATATGGGGCAGCAGCTGGGGATGCACATCACTGCGGAGGGCGTGGAAAGCTCCTCCCAGCTTGTATATTTGCAGAAAATGAAATGCGATGATATTCAGGGCTTTCTGTTTGCCAAACCGATGCACGCCTCTGAATTTGAGCCGCTGATGAGAGAAGGAAAGGAGAAATAGGCATGGAATTTAACGGGGTATACCATCAGGCCAGTGACAATTACTGTTATCCGCTGAGCGAGGACGAGCTGATCATCAATATTAAGACCGGCTATGACGTCAAATATGTGAGTATTATACTGGGAGATCCCTTTGCTGCGGGAATCCTCGGGGGAGGAGAGGACTGGGACGGCGAGAAGGAGCCAATTGTTTACAAGAAGAGGCTGAAAAACCAGCTCTGGTGGACAACGACGGTGAAACCGGAGTACAAGCGTCTCAAATACTATTTTGAGCTTAGGACGGAGACCGAGACATGGCTCTATTTCGAGGACGGTTTTGTGACGGAGGAGCAGATGCATCTGGAGGGAAGGAGCCGCCAGTGCTTTGTGTTCCCGTGGATGAATCCCTCGGACGTGCCCCGGACGCCGCGGTGGGTCAACGATACGGTGTGGTATCAGATTTTTCCCGACCGCTTCTGCAACGGGGATCACTCCATTGACCCGGAGGACGTCGTGCCCTGGAGGGAGCATGGAAGCGTCACGAACGGGGAATGCTTCGGCGGTGATTTTGCGGGGATCATCAGTAAGCTGGACTATCTGCAGGAGCTGGGAATCAACGGGATTTACTTAACGCCCATCAACGAGTCCCCCTCCAACCACAAATACGACACGACGGATTATACAAAAATAGACCCCCGCTTCGGCGATGAGAAGGTCTTTATGACGCTGGTGTCCGAGGCGCACAAGCGGGGAATCCGGGTGATGCTGGACGGCGTGTTCAACCATTGCGGCTACTACTTTGGGCCGTGGCAGGACGTGCTGGAAAAAGGACCGGAGTCGGAGTATTACGAATGGTTTATGATCAATTGCTGGCCCATTGAGGCGGAGGGCGGCGCGGCAAAAAAGAAACAGTATTATACCTTTGCCTTTTTTGATGATATGCCGAAGCTGAACACGAATCATCCGGCGGTGCGCAAGTACCTGATCGACATCTGCGCCAACTGGGTGGAGAACTACGGGATTGACGGCCTGCGGCTTGACGTGGCCAACGAGGTGAGCCACCGCTTCTGCAAGGAGCTGCATTTCAGGCTCAAGGAGATTAACCCGGAGATTTATATTCTCGGGGAGATCTGGCACAATGCGCTCCCGTGGCTGCGCGGAGATGAGTTCGACGCGGTGATGAATTATCCGCTGGGACAGAGCATCAAGGATTTCTGGATTGACAAGAGCCTGACCAACGAGGATTTTGAGTTCACGATCAACCGCTGCTATACCAGCTATATGCAGCAGACAAATGACGTGCTGTTCAATCTTCTGGATTCCCATGACACGAAGCGCCTGCGCTCGGATGTGAAGAATCTGGATGAGTATTTTGCCCAGATTGCGGTGCTTTTTGCCATGCCGGGAAGCCCCTGCCTCTTCTACGGTACGGAGGTCGCCATGGAGGGTAGCTATGATCCGGACTGCAGGCGCTGTATGCCGTGGGCGGATATTGAGGCGGGAAAATATGCGGAGCGGATGCAGATTATTTCTACACTGATTGACCTGCGCAGGAAGGAGCCGCTGCTCAAGAGCCGCAACTTCCACTTCCCGAATGACTATGCGGACTACAAGCGGGTGATCCAGTTCCAGAAGCTGGATTTCCCGGACTGTTATGTGGAGGTGATCATCAACTGCTGTGAGGAGGACGTGGAGGTTCCGATGGAGGGGGAGATCCTCCTGGGGCGGCACTACATAGACTCGACGCTGCTCTCCAACGGAATACTGATCCGCAGAGTGAGAAAATAAGGGGATGCTATGGCTGTTTATGAATTGCTGAGACAAGAGGGCCGTGCCAAGCGGGGAATCTTTCACACGGTGCACGGCGATATCCAGACGCCGGTGTTTATGAACGTGGGCACGGTCGGAGCCATCAAGGGCGCGGTGTCCACGGAGGATCTAAAGGAGATCGGCTGTCAGGTGCAGCTCTCCAATACCTACCATCTGCATGTGCGAACCGGGGATGCGCTGATCCGCGAGCTGGGAGGCCTGCACCGCTTTATGGTCTGGGACAGGCCGATCCTCACAGACTCCGGCGGTTTCCAGGTGTTCTCGCTGGCGGGGCTCCGCAAAATCCGGGAGGAGGGAGTGTATTTCCACTCCCACATTGACGGGGCGAAGATTTTCATGGGGCCGGAGGAGAGTATACAGATCCAGTCCAATCTGGGCTCTACCATCGCCATGGCGTTTGACGAGTGCCCGGATGCGCTGGCGGACAGAAGCTATGTCACGGACTCCGTGAACCGCACTTACCGCTGGCTTTTGCGCTGTAAGGCGCAGCTGGATAAGCTGAACGCGCTTCCCGGCACGGTCAATAGAGAGCAGCTTTTGTTCGGGATCAATCAGGGAGCCATATTTCCGGATATCCGCATCGACCATGCCCGGCGTATCGCGGAGCTGGAACTGGACGGCTATGCGCTGGGCGGCCTTGCGGTGGGGGAAAGCCACGAGCAGATGTATCACATCTTAGACGAGACAGTGCCCCATCTTCCGGTGGACAGACCCACTTACCTCATGGGCGTGGGGACTCCGGCCAATATTCTGGAGGCCGTGGAGCGGGGCGTGGACTTCTTTGACTGTGTGTATCCCAGCAGAAACGGCCGTCACGGCCATGTATATACAAATCAGGGCAGGCTGAATCTTTTCAATAAGCAATACGAGAGGGATATGCGTCCCATCGAAGAGGGCTGCATGTGCCCGGCCTGCCGCACCTATGGCAGAGCCTATATCCGCCACCTTTTGAAAGCGAAGGAGATGCTGGGGCTGCGGCTGTGCGTGCTGCACAATCTGTATTTTTACAATACGATGATGGAGGAAATCAGGGACGCGCTGGACGCCGGAGTTTTTCATTCCTACAAGGAAGAAAAGCTCTATGGACTGGGGCAGATGGGAGAAAAGGGCGCAAAATGAAATGAAAAAAGTCTAAATTTATACAAAAGGCTTGCCCTCCTAAGGGATTTTGTGTAAAATGGGTCTAATGATTTTATTTAGGAGGATAGAGGAATGATTTCAATTTTAGCAGAAAGCAGTGCGGCAGCCGGCGCGGCCGGAGGGGGGATGTTCGGACTCATTCTCTGGTGTGTGGTCATTTTTGGACTGTTTTATTTTATGATGATCCGCCCCCAGAAGAAGGAGCAGAAGAAAAAGGATCTGATGCTCTCGGAGGTAGCGGTGGGGGATACCGTGCTGACGATCGCGGGCTTTTACGGTACGATCATTGACGTTGTGGAGGACACGGTGATCGTGGAATTTGGCAACAACCGCAACTGCAGGATTCCGATGCAGAAGTCGGCAATCTCGGAGGTGGAGAAGCCGGAGTCGGCTTCTGCGGCAGCAGAGGAGTCGAAGAAGGAGAGCAAAAAGGACGCCAAAAAGTAGAGAGTATGAGGAGGCTGTTATCGAACGGCCTCTTTTTTATAAGCAAAAGTTATAAAAAATATGAAAAAGTACCATATTTTTTGTAATTGAAAAATGCAGGCGCTTACTATATGATAGATAAGATAGGGTACACAGACTTTTTAAGAAGAGAGGTTGAGATATGAATTGTCAGATTGGTGTCATATCCGGTGATGGAATCGGGCCGGAGATTGTGGCGGAAGCGAGAAAGGTTTTAGACAAAATCAGCGAAAAGTTTGGCCACAGCTTTACATATACCGATATTCTGATGGGAGGCTGCTCCATCGATGCGGTGGGCGTGCCGCTGACGGAGGAAGCGATTGCTGCGGCGCTCGCCAGCGATGCGGTGCTGATGGGATCCATCGGCGGAAACACCGCCACCTCTCCCTGGTATAAACTTCCGCCGGAGAAGAGGCCGGAGGCGGGACTTTTAAAGCTCAGGAAGGCGTTGAATCTGTTCGCGAACCTTCGCCCGGCATATCTGTACGAGGAGCTTAAGGAGGCATGTCCCCTGCGGGAGGATATTATCGGGCAGGGCTTCGACATAATGATTATGCGGGAGCTGACCGGAGGGCTGTATTTCGGCGAGAGAGAGACAAAGCTGGTGGACAATGTGATGACCGCCGTGGACACGCTGACCTACAATGAGAACGAGATCCGGCGTATTGCAAAGCGGGGATTTGACATTGCCAGAAAGCGCAGGAAAAAGGTCACTTCTGTGGACAAGGCGAATGTTCTGGATTCCTCGAGGCTCTGGCGTAAAATTGTCGAGGAGGTGGCAGAGGATTATCCCGACGTCGCCTTAGAGCATATGCTGGTGGACAACTGTGCGATGCAGCTTGTGAAGGATCCGGGGCAGTTTGACGTGGTTCTGACGGAAAACATGTTCGGGGATATTTTGTCCGATGAAGCGAGCATGGTGACGGGCTCGATCGGGATGCTTGCATCCGCCAGCTTAAATGATACAAAGTTCGGTCTTTATGAGCCAAGCGGCGGCTCCGCGCCCGATATTGCGGGGAAGGGAATTGCGAATCCCATCGCCACGATTTTGAGCGCGGCGATGATGCTGCGCTACAGCTTCGATCTGGACGCGGAGGCGGACGCCGTCGAGAAAGCGGTGAAGACCGTGCTGCAAAAGGGCTGCCGCACGATCGACATTATGCCGCGGGAGAACAGCGGCGGAATTACACAGGTGGGAACAGCACGGATGGGCGATTTAATTTGTGAGAATATATAGGAGGTATATTGTATGCAGAGTGATAATGCAAGAGAAGGAATGCAGCAGGCTCCGGCGAGAAGTCTGTTCAATGCTTTAGGGTTTACGGCGGAGGAGATGAAAAAGCCGATGGTCGGAATCGTCAGCTCCTACAACGAGATCGTTCCGGGTCATATGAATATTGATAAAATCGTGGACGCGGTGAAGCTGGGCGTCGCGGAGGCGGGGGGTGTGCCGGTGGTATTCCCGGCCATCGCAGTCTGCGACGGCATCGCCATGGGACACATCGGCATGAAATATTCCCTAGTGACAAGAGATCTGATCGCGGATTCCACCGAGTGCATGGCAATTGCGCATCAGTTTGACGCGCTGGTCATGGTTCCCAACTGTGACAAGAATGTGCCGGGGCTTTTGATGGCCGCGGCAAGACTGAACCTGCCGACGGTATTTGTCTCCGGCGGCCCGATGCTTGCGGGACATGTGAAGGGGCAGAAGCGAAGCCTCTCCTCAATGTTTGAGGCGGTGGGTTCTTATGCGGCAGGGACAATGACGGAGGAGGACGTGACTGAGTTTGAGAACAAGGTCTGTCCGACCTGCGGCTCCTGCTCGGGTATGTACACGGCCAATTCCATGAACTGTCTGACCGAGGCGCTCGGCATGGGATTACGGGGCAACGGCACGATTCCGGCAGTATATTCGGAGCGCATAAAGCTCGCAAAACATGCCGGTATGGCGGTGATGGATATGCTTCATAAGAATATCCGGGCGCGCGATATCATCACGGAGGAGTCGATCATAAACGCCCTGACCGTGGATATGGCGCTGGGCTGCTCCACCAACTCCATGCTGCATCTGCCTGCGATCGCCCATGAGATTGGCTTTGACTTTGATATCAGCTACGCCAACCCGATCAGCGAGAAGACGCCGAACCTCTGCCATCTGGCGCCTGCAGGCCCCACCTACATGGAGGATTTAAACGAGGCGGGAGGCGTCTATGCAGTGATGAAGGAGCTGGCGGACATCGGACTTCTGCATACGGACTGTATGACCGTCACCGGAAAAACCATCGGGGAGAATATAAAGAATGCCGTAAACCGCGACCCGGAGGTAATCCGGCCCGTGGACAGACCCTACAGCAAAACCGGAGGCCTTGCAGTCTTAAAGGGCAATCTTGCCCCGGACGGCTCGGTCGTGAAGCGCTCTGCGGTCGTGGATGAGATGATGGTGCACGAGGGTCCGGCGCGGGTCTTCGACTGTGAGGAGGATGCAATCGCGGCAATCAAGGGCGGAAAAATCGTTGCAGGCGATGTGGTGGTGATCCGCTACGAGGGTCCGAAGGGCGGCCCGGGTATGCGTGAGATGTTAAATCCCACCTCTGCAATCGCGGGAATGGGGCTGGGAAGCTCGGTCGCGCTGATTACAGACGGACGTTTTTCCGGTGCATCCAGGGGAGCCTCGATCGGCCATGTGTCGCCGGAGGCGGCTGTGGGCGGCCCCATCGCTTTCGTTCAGGAGGGGGACATCATAAAGATTGACATCCCTTCCATGAGCCTGAACCTTGCGGTTTCGGAGGAGGAGCTTGCGAGAAGGCGCGCAGACTGGAAGCCGAGGGAGCCGAAGGTGACGAGCGGTTATTTAAAGAGATATTCTTCTATGGTGACCTCCGGGAACCGGGGCGCGGTTTTGGAGATAAAAGAGTAGACAGGTGAGGGTGAGAAGATGCTTTTGACAGGATCACAGGTTATCATCGAATGTTTGAAGGAGCAGGGCGTGGATACGGTGTTTGGCTATCCCGGCGGCGCGATTTTGAATGTGTACGATGAATTGTATAAGCACCCGGAAATCCGGCATGTGCTGACAAGCCATGAGCAGGGGGCGTCCCATGCGGCGGACGGTTATGCCAGAAGTACGGGGCGCGTCGGCGTGTGCCTTGCCACCTCCGGGCCGGGAGCGACCAATCTGGTGACGGGAATCGCCACCGCTTACATGGATTCGATTCCGATGGTCGCAATCACCTGCAATGTGGGCGTGTCCCTTCTGGGAAAGGACAGCTTTCAGGAGATTGACATTGCGGGCATTACGACGCCAATTACAAAATACAGCTTTATTGTCAAGGATGTAGAGAAGCTGGCGGATACGATACGCCGCGCCTTTTTCATCGCGCGAAAGGGAAGACCCGGTCCGGTGCTGGTGGATATTCCCAAGGACGTGACCGCGAACACGGTGGAGTATGTGAGGGAGGAGCCCGTCATACCAAAGCCAAAGCCCGGCACCTTTACAGAGCAGGATATTGATACGGCTCTTGCCATGATTGAAGAGGCGAAGCGTCCCTATCTGTTTGTGGGGGGAGGCGCGATTCTCTCGGGAGCAAGCGAAAAGGTACGCGCCTTTGCGAAGCTTCTGGACGCGCCTGTGTGTGACACCCTGATGGGAAAAGGCGCATACGACGGCACGGCGGAGTTATACACCGGGATGCTGGGAATGCATGGGACGAAGGCCGCCAATCTGGGCGTCAGTGAGTGCGACCTGCTGATTGCCGTGGGCGTGCGTTTTTCCGACCGCGTGCTGGGTGACCCCGGCCGTTTTGCCGCGCAGGCGAAGATATTGCAGATTGACATTGACCCGGCGGAGATCAACAAAAATATTCCTGCCTCCCACGCGGTGATCGGCGATGTGAAAGAGGTGCTCACGGCGATCAATGCCAGGCTTGGGCAGCAGGAGCACAGGGAATGGATCGCCCATGTGAAGGAGTATGAAAGGCAGTTCCCGCTGACCTACCCCGGGGAGGGACTGAGTGGCCCCTACATGATAGAGAAAATCTACGAGCTGGCGGGGGATTCCATCATTGTGACCGAGGTGGGACAGCATCAGATGTGGGCGGCGCAGTATTTCCGCTACAAAAATCCCCGGACGCTCATCAGCTCCGGCGGTCTTGGCACGATGGGCTACGGTCTCGGGGCGGCAATTGGCGCGCAGATCGCCAATCCCGGCAGGCAGGTGATCAACATCGCGGGGGACGGGTGCTTCCGCATGAATATGAACGAGCTTGCCACCGCTGTGCGGCAGAAGCTTCCCATCATAGAGGTGATTGTCAACAACCATGTGCTTGGCATGGTGCGCCAGTGGCAGACGCTTTTTTATGAGCAGCACTATTCTGCGACGGTGCTGGACGACGGCGTGGATTATGTAAAGCTGGCGTGGGCGATGGGCGCGCAGGCCGCGCGGGTGACGACGCGGGAAGAATTCGATGCGGCTCTTGCCGGGGCTTTGGCCTGCGGGCAGCCCTGTGTCATTGACGCGGTTGTTGACGCCGACGATAAGGTGTGGCCGATGGTGGCGCCCGGAAAGCCGATCAACGAGTGCTTTGACGGAGCGGATTATACAGAGGGAAAATAGTTAGATTTTGACAGGAGGATAGAAAATGAGCAGAGTGTACAATTTTTCGGCGGGGCCTGCGGTTCTGCCGGAGGAGGTTTTAAAGGAAGCGGCGGAGGAGATGCTGGACTACAGGGGCTGTGGAATGTCCGTGATGGAGATGAGCCACCGCTCCAAAGTCTTTGAGGAGATCATTCAGGAGGCAGAGAAGGATTTAAGGGAACTTTTACAGATTCCGGACAATTACAGGGTGCTGTTTTTGCAGGGAGGCGCATCCCAGCAGTTTGCGGCTGTGCCGATGAATCTGATGAAGAATAAGAAGGCGGGTTATATCGTGACCGGACAGTGGGCGAAAAAGGCCTGCGCGGAGGCGAAGCTGTACGGAGAGGCTCTCGAGCTGGCGTCCTCCGCAGATCAGACCTTTTCCTATATCCCGGACTGTTCGAATCTGGATATCCCGGAGGATCTGGACTATGTATATATCTGCGAAAACAATACGATTTACGGGACGAAGTTTAAAAGTCTGCCGGATACCAAGGGAAAGACCTTAGTGGCGGACGTGTCCTCCTGCTTTTTGTCGGAGCCGATGGATGTGGAAAAGTACGGCGTGATCTATGGCGGCGTGCAGAAAAATATCGGACCTGCGGGCGTGGTGGTCGTGATTGCAAGAGAGGATCTGATTACCGACGATGTGCTGCAGGGGACGCCCACCATGCTGAAATGGAAGACACAGGCGGACAACGACAGTCTTTACAACACGCCTCCCTGCTATGGCATCTATATCTGCGGCAAGGTGTTCAAGTGGCTCAAAAAGATGGGCGGCCTTTCCGAGATGAAGCGCCTGAACGAGGAGAAGGCGAAGGTGCTCTACGATTATCTGGATCAAAGCAGGCTGTTTCGCGGCACGGTGAGAAAGGAGGACCGTTCTCTGATGAACGTTCCCTTTGTCACCGGAAATGAGGAGCTGGATGCGAAATTTGTAAAGGAAGCGACAGCGGCAGGCTTTGTGAACCTGAAAGGACACCGCTCCGTCGGCGGTATGCGCGCCTCCATCTACAATGCAATGCCAAAAGAGGGCGTAGAGAAGCTGGTGGAATTTATGAAGAAGTTTGAGGAGGAAAATGCGTAATGTATAAGTATCATTGTCTGAATCCGATTGCGGGGGTGGGGCTAAAGCTCTTTTCCAATGCATATACAAAGGTGGAGTCTGTGGGGGATGCGGATGCGGTGCTGGTGAGGAGCGCTGCGATGCACGACATGGAGCTTCCGGACTCCCTTCTGGCGGTAGCCAGAGCCGGAGCCGGTGTCAACAATATTCCGCTGGAAGCATGCGCCGAGAAGGGAATCGTCGTATTTAACACGCCGGGAGCCAATGCCAACGGTGTGAAGGAGCTGGTTTTCGCTGGAATGCTCTATGCTTCCAGGGATATCGTGGGCGGCATCGACTGGTGCATGGCGAACCAGAATGACGAGAACATTGCAAAGACGGCAGAGAAGCAGAAGAAGAATTTTGCGGGCACGGAGATCTCCGGGAAGAAGCTGGGCGTCATTGGTCTGGGGGCAATCGGCGTGCTGGTGGCAAACGCGGCGACTCACATGGGTATGGACGTCTACGGCTACGACCCCTACATCTCGGTCAATGCCGCGTGGAATCTTTCCAGAAGCGTCAAGCATATCAGCAATGTGGAGGAGATTTACAGAGAGTGTGATTTTATTACCATCCATGTGCCGCTTCTGGATTCTACGAGAAAGATGATAAACGCCGAGGCGATTGCGATGATGAAGCCGACGGCCATTGTGTTAAATTTTGCGCGGGATCTTCTGGTGGACGAGGAGGCGATGGTGGACGCACTCGCTGCCGGGAAGCTCAAAAAATATGTGTCCGATTTCCCGAACACCACGACGGTGGGGGCGAAGGGCTGTATCGTGACGCCCCATCTGGGTGCCTCCACGGCGGAGTCCGAGGACAACTGTGCGATTATGGCGGTGCGGGAGATACGGGATTATCTGGAGAACGGCAATATCGTCCACTCCGTGAATTTCCCGGACTGCAGCATGGCTGCCTGCACAACCGCGGGACGCATCGGCATCCTGCACAAAAACAGCAAGGGCATGATCGGACAGATCACCACTTGTCTCGGCAATGCGGACGTGAACGTTTCAGATATGACCAACAAAGGAAAAGGAGACTATGCGTACTCCCTGATAGATCTGGAGACGGCGGCTACCGCCGAGGTGGTGAAACAGCTAGAAAATATTGACGGAGTTCTCCGGGTGCGCGTGGTAAAATAGGTGACGGTATGGCAAAGATAAAACCATTTAGGAGTGTGAGACCGGCGGCTGCGATGGGGAGCACAATCGCTGCGCTGCCCTACGATGTGTACAACCGCGCCGAGGCAAAAGCGGTGGTGGAACAAAATCCCAGATCCTTTCTTGCCATTGACCGGGCGGAGACACAGTTCGGCGACGAGGTGGACACCTACGATGCGCGGGTGTATGAAAAGGCCGCGGACATGCTCAGGGAGTGGATAGGGAACGGGGATTTTATCCGCGAGGAAAAGCCGTGCTTTTATGTCTATGAGCTGACCATGGAGGGGCGTACCCAGACCGGGCTTGTGGGCATTGCCAGTATCGACGATTATGCGGACAATGTCATCAAAAAGCATGAAAATACGAGGGCGGACAAGGAGCAGGACAGAATCCGCCATGTGGACGTCTGCAGTGCCCAGACTGGACCGATTTTTCTGGCTTACCGCTCCGAGGAAGCAATCAACCGTGTGGTGGCGCTCGCAAAAGAACGCGCGCCCCTCTACGATTTTGTCTCGGAGGATGGAATCCGCCACCGGGTGTTTCTCATCGATGCGGCGGAGGATATCGCTGCTGTGAGGGAGGCTTTTGACAAAATTGGGCAGATTTACATTGCAGACGGGCATCACCGCGCGGCGTCTGCGGTGAAGGTTGGGCTCCAGCGCAGGCAGGCGCATCCGGGCTATAGCGGGGAGGAGGAGTTCAACTATTTTCTCTCGGTGCTTTTCCCGGACGAGGAGCTGATGATCATGGATTACAACCGCGTTGTCCATGACCTGAACGGGATGAGTGAGCAGGAGTTCTTAAAAAGGGCAGGGGAGATTTTTGACATAAAACCGCTTTTCGACGGCTGTCTGGATGCGGATGCGGAGGCGCTGGTGCGCCCGAAGAAAAAGGGAGAGTTTTCCATGCTCCTTGGAAACCGCTGGTACAGCTGTGTAATGAAAGATATTCCGAATGATCCGGTGCTTGGGCTGGATGTCTCCGTGCTGCAGGAGCAGCTTTTAGCCCCGGTACTGGGAATCGGCGATCCCAAAACGGACAGACGCATCGATTTTGTGGGCGGGATCCGGGGGATGCGGGAGTTGGAGAGGCGCTGTCAGACGGACTGTGTGCTGGCCTTTGCCATGTATCCCACCTCGATTCAGGAGCTGTTTGCGGTGGCGGACGCGGGAAAGCTGATGCCGCCAAAGTCCACATGGTTTGAGCCGAAGCTGAGAAGCGGGCTGTTTATCCATGAAATCGAAAGGTAGAGAGGGCAGATGATGGCATGGTTGTCCGGCACAGAGGAAGTGCTGTTAGATGAATTACGGAAAAATCCCGGTGTAATCCGAGCGTATCTGGAGGGGCTTGTACCCTCCCTTCTGGCTTTTCTGCTGCAGCTTGCGCTCGCAATTATTGTCCTGTTTATTGGGAGCAGAATTGTTAAGGCGATTGTCCGCATGGTAGAAAAATCCATGCAGAAGGGGCACGCGGAGGCGGGCGTCATTACCTTTTTGTGCTCGCTGATCCGCTACTCTCTCTATTTTGTGCTGGTTATGCTGATTCTGTCGGGTTTTGGCGTGACCACCAGCTCCGTGGTGGCGGTTTTAGGCTCTGCGGGACTGACACTTGGACTTGCGCTGCAGGGAAGTCTCTCGAACTTTGCGGGGGGCGTTTTGATTATGCTGTTAAAGCCCTTTGTGGTAGGCGATTACATTTCGGACAGCGGCTCTGGAAAGGAGGGGACGGTGGCGGAGATCACCACCTTTTATACGAAGCTTCTCTCCGCGGACAACAAGGTGATCATCATTCCCAACGGGAATCTTTCCAACGACTGTATTACAAATTATACCAGCATGAAAAAGCGGAGGGTGGATATCCTCGTAGGAGTGGATTACCGGACGAATCTCGCCGAGGCGAAGCGTGTGCTGCTTGGCGTAGTGGAGAAGGAGCCGGGGGTTCTTTCAGGAGAGCCCGTGGATATATTTGTGGATGCGCTGGCGGAGAGCTCGGTGAATCTGGGCGTCCGCGTCTGGGTGGGCACCGACGACTACTGGCACACCCGCTGGCGTCTGCTGGAGAACATCAAGAACGCGCTGGACGAGAACGGGATTTTGATTCCCTTCCCACAGCTTGATGTAAGGCTCAGAGGAGACTGAGTAATATGGTCATATTCCACAAAAATAAAAAAGGACTTCCTATTGAGCCTTTTTTGATGTATAATAAATTCATTAAAGAATTCGCAGTCATTTTCGGACAAGAATCCCATTACTGAGCGAAGACAATTAAGGAGTTTGTAATAATTATGAGAGAAAAATATGAGAGCCTGTCTTTGATTGTACTAAAAGATCTGGCAAAGGCGAGAGGCCTGAAGGGAATCTCTACCATGAAGAAGGGAGACCTGATCGAGCGGATGCTCGAGGAGGACGAGAGAGACCGGGAGAAGGCGGCGGAGCAGACAAAGAGCGCGCCGGCAGAACAGGAGCGTGCAGCCGCCGCAAGGCGTAATGTCTATTCCACCCACGGGACACCGGAGAGACCGCGTCCCGTGAGGCAGGGCAGGCCGGTGAGCCGCCCGGTCCATGAGGAGACCGTGCGTGCGCGCCAGAACCATGAGGAGATTGCGCGCGTCAGGCAGGCGCACATGGACAGCGTAGAGCTGTCGGAGCGCGCGGAGGCCGAGGCATACGCCGCAAAGGAGGAACTGGACACAGCGGCGGTGAAGGAGGATATCGCAGGTCTGGACAGCGGCTGTACGGTCAGCGGTATTTTAGAGGTGATGGCCGACGGCTTTGGTTTTATCCGTTGTGAGAATTATCTGCCGGGAGAGCATGACGTGTATGTGGCGCCCTCCCAGATTCGCAGATTCAATCTGAAATCCGGCGACATGATTGCGGGCAATACCAAGATCAAGACGGAGCGGGAGAAGTTTGCGGCGCTTTTGTATGTGACTGCCGTGAACGGCTATCATCCCTCCGAGGCGCAGAGACGGCCGAACTTTGAGGATCTGACGCCTATTTTCCCGAACAGGAGGCTGCGCATGGAGCGGCCGGGAGGGTCTGTCGCCATGCGCGTCATGGACGTGATCTCGCCGATCGGCAAGGGACAGCGCGGGATGATCGTGTCCCAGCCCAAAGCGGGAAAGACCACCCTGCTCAAGGAAATCGCAAAGTCTGTCACAAGAAACAACCCGGAGATGCATCTGATCATTCTGCTGATCGACGAGCGCCCCGAGGAGGTGACTGACATTCGCGAGGCCATTGTAGGGGACAATGTGGAGGTGATCTACTCCACCTTCGACGAGACGGCAGAGCACCACAAGCGGGTGTCCGAGATGGTGATCGAGAGGGCGAAGCGTCTGGTGGAGCACGGCAAGGACGTAATGATTCTTCTTGACAGCATCACGCGGCTGACGAGAGCTTATAACCTGACAGTGCAGCCCAGCGGCCGCACACTTTCCGGCGGTCTGGATCCGGCGGCGCTCCACATGCCCAAGAGATTTTTCGGAGCGGCAAGGAATATGCGGGAGGGGGGAAGCCTCACGATTCTCGCGACAGCCTTAGTGGAGACGGGGAGCAAGATGGATGACGTCGTGTTCGAGGAGTTCAAGGGAACCGGCAATATGGAGCTTGTGCTTGACCGGAAGCTTTCGGAGAAGCGTATTTTCCCGGCTGTGGATATTGTGAAGTCCGGTACGAGACGGGACGATCTTCTTTTGGACCAGGATGAGCAGGAGGGCGTGGAGAATATGCGTAAGGCACTAAACGGCCTGCGCTCCGACGAGGCGGCGGAGAACATTCTCAACATGTTCGCGCATACCAGAAATAACGCAGATTTTGTGCGCATGGTGCAGAAAAATAGAATTTTGTAATTTATCTATTGCATTTTTTATATAGCTATGCTAGAATGAATAAGCTGTTTAGCAGAATATAAACACAACGATTAAAATAGAAGAGGTGAAATTATGAGAGAAGGAATCCATCCGGATTATCATCAGGCAACCGTTACCTGCAACTGTGGGAATACCTTTGTTACCGGTTCTACCAAGCCGGAGATCCATGTAGAGATCTGCTCCAAGTGCCATCCGTTTTATACCGGACAGCAGAAGGCGAATCAGGCGCGTGGCCGTATTGAGAAGTTCAATAAAAAGTACGGCATGTAAGAACGGAATTGGTTTACAGAAAAGGTTGAGGCTGCGTACCTCAACCTTTTTTAAAATGAGGGCTGGAATATGAGATATTCTGGAGTAGGCGGGCAGGCGGTCATGGAGGGTGTTATGATGAAAAACGGCGACCGGTATGCGGTGGCCGTCCGCAGGCCGGATCATGGAATTGAAGTGAAGATAACAGAATATAAGGGTGTAGTGAAGAATAAAACCCTGCGGGATCTGCCCATAGTCCGGGGTGTGGTCAATTTCGTAGAATCCCTCTGTCTGGGCATGAGCACACTCATGTACTCGGCCTCCTTCTACGAGGACGAGGAGACAGAGGCGGAGAAGAAGAAGAGAGAGGGACTCTCGCCGCAGGAGCTTAAGGCGCTGGAGGAAAAGGAGAAGAAGCAGGAAAAGGCGATGATGTCCGGTACGCTTGTTTTCTCCATTCTGCTGGCTCTCGCAATCTTTTTTGCGCTGCCGTATTTTCTCTCCGGATTTTTTCAAAGAGTGATCCATTCTAAGATGCTGATCGCGCTTCTGGAGGGACTGATAAGGCTTGCCATATTTATCGGGTATGTGCTGCTGATTTCACAGACGCCCGATATTAAGCGCGTATTTATGTATCATGGGGCAGAGCACAAATGCATCAACTGTATCGAGCACGGGCTGGAGCTGACGGTAGAAAATGTGCGGGTCAGTTCAAAGCAGCACAAGCGCTGCGGAACCAGTTTTCTTTTAATTGTGATGCTGATCAGTATTGTGTTTTTTATCTTTATCCGCGTGGACTCCAGGGTTCTCCAGCTTGTTCTGAGACTCCTGCTGATTCCGGTGATTGCCGGAGTGTCCTACGAATTTATCCGTCTGGCAGGGCGGTATGACAACCGGCTGGTAAATGCACTGAGTCAGCCGGGGCTTTGGATGCAGCGTCTCACCACGAGAGAGCCGGAGGATGAGATGATAGAGGTCGGGATTGCGGCGGTGAATGCCGTGTTTGACTGGAGGAGCTGGCAGAGGGAAGCGGAAGAACCGCAGGGAGAGCAGGATGACTTACCGTGAGGCGATTGCGCAGGGAGAGCAGAAACTGAATCAAGTAGGCATTGTGGAGGCAAAAAACGATGCGTGGCTGCTTCTTGCCATGGTCTGCAAAATTGACCACACCTTCTACTACATGCATATGGACGAGGAGATGACGGAAGAGCAGCTGCGGGAGTTTCGCTCCGTGATCAGTAAGCGGGCGGAGCGGGTTCCTTTGCAGTACATTACCGGGGAGCAGGAATTTATGGGGCTTTCCTTCCATGTGAATTCCAATGTGCTGATTCCGCGGCAGGATACCGAGACTCTGGTGGAGGCGGCGCTAAAGCAGGTGAGGCCGGGGATGAAGATCATGGACATGTGTACCGGCTCCGGCTGTGTATTGATTAGCATTTTACGGCATTCCCACGGTGTGACGGGCTTTGGCTATGACATTTCCAAGCAGGCCATAAAGGTGGCGAAGGAGAATGCCAGACGCCATGATGTGGCGGCGGTGTTTGAGAGAAGCAATCTCTTTGACGAGGTAGTGGAGCGCGATTTTGATATGATCGTGGCAAACCCTCCCTATATTCCCACGGCGGAGATTATCTCCCTGATGCCGGAGGTGTCCCAGTTTGAGCCGGTGAAGGCGCTGGACGGACATGAGGACGGACTGTTTTTTTATAAGGAGATGCTAAAGGAATGCGCCAATTACTTAAAGCCGCAGGGCAGCGTGCTCTTTGAGACCGGATGTGAGCAGGGGGCTTTGGTTTCTGCAATGTTAAAATATGCAGGGTATTCTGATGTGCGGATCGTGAAGGATCTGGCGCACAGAGACCGGGTGGTCATGGGATATCTCTAGCACATGAAAAGATGGATAAAAATATGCGTTAGAGTATGGTCTTGGTTATAGAGTAGGAAAGGAAGAGAAATGTTCGATAAATTAGAGGATTTGCTCCATCATTACGAGGAGCTGATGAATACCCTGAGCGAGCCGGACGTGGCGAATGATCCGGAGCGCTTCCGAAAGCTTATGAAGGAGCAGAGCGATCTGCTTCCCATTGTGGAGGCATACAAAGAATACAGGCAGTGTAAGCAGAATATTGAGGATTCCCTCGCTATTTTGGACGAGGAGTCAGACGAGGAGATGCGGGAGCTTGCGAAGGAGGAGATGAACGACTCCAGGGCGCAGGTGGAGGAGCTGGAGAAAAAGCTAAAGATTTTGCTTCTCCCGAAAGACCCTAACGACGACAAGAATGTGATTGTGGAGATCCGCGCGGGCGCGGGCGGCGAGGAGGCCGCGCTTTTTGCCGCAGAGATTTACCGCATGTATGTGCATTATGCGGAGAGACGGCGCTGGAAGGTGGAGACGCTGGAGGCGGACGAGACGGGCATCGGCGGCATGAAATCCGTAAATTTCATGGTGACCGGCGACGGCGCCTACTCGGTGCTCAAGTATGAGTCCGGCGTACACCGGGTACAGCGTGTGCCGGAGACGGAATCGCAGGGACGGATTCAGACCTCGACCTGCTCAGTGGCAGTGATGCCTGAGGCGGAGGACGTGGATATTCAGATTGATGAAAAAGATATCCGCATTGACGTTATGCGGGCGTCCGGGAACGGCGGCCAGTGTGTCAACACTACGGATTCCGCGGTGCGTCTGACCCACTATCCCACAGGCATTGTCATCTACAGTCAGACGGAGAAATCGCAGATTCAGAATAAGGAAAAGGCCTTTGCCCTGCTGCGGGCGAAGCTGTATGACCTGGAGCTCCAAAAGAAGCAGGATGCGGAGGCGCAGGAGCGGCGCAGCCAGATCGGCACCGGGGACCGGGCGGAGAAGATCCGCACCTACAATTTTCCGCAGGGCCGTGTGACAGACCACCGTATCAACATGACAGTCTATAAGCTGGATAAGGTTTTAGACGGAGACATTCAGGAGCTCATCGACGGCTGCATAACTGCAGACCAGGCGGCAAAATTAAGCCGTATGCAGAACGAGGGCTAGACTTAGGGATTGACGACATGGTATAATCTTAAAAAGAAGTCTGGTAACCGTGAAGGGAGTTGATACTATGCTTAAAATACTGAATGAGACTATACCAAAAACACTTGGGACTATTATGAGAGAATATCCCAGATGTATGTTTATATTTAAGCTGGCAAGCCTTGCGGATGAATATGGTACATTATATGCTTTAAGCGATTCAAAAGAAGATTTTTTTGATTTATGTAAATTGAGTCAGGAATCTAATGCAAGTCGAGATGGTTACTATTATTCAACGAGTGGCAGTTATAATGCTATAGATGGGGTGTTATATGTTCAGCGTGAGGTTAAATAAAAATAGAATATTCGTACAGTGTTTTGCCCAGAATTTGTTGAGTGTTCAATCCTTTATGGTTGATACTGGCGCATTATATACCTGTTGCCCCAGCCTTAGTTTGAGTATCAGGGTCAATGAAAACGATTGTAAACAATATGATAAAATAGTATTAGCCGGATTAGATAATGAGCCTATTGTCTATTATAAATTTCCAGTTGATTTAATGTGCATAAATAATATAGATATTGGTAAAAGAGATATATGGGTAACATTTGATAAGCGCGTGACTGACATGGTATTAGGTTTTGATATTTTAAAGGACATATCATTTCTGTTTGATAATCAGACAAGTTATATGCATTTCTTTGGATCTCGCAATGAACTCTCCGAATATGTAAAAAATGATGAAGGCGGAGAGAGGCCATCTGTCAGATCCGGCAGGAAAAATCCTCCCTCAAACTGAAAAAGGTAGTATAGACCGGACAGGGCAGACATGTTATGTTCATGGTATCGACAAAGCGTAGGAGGCGATACCATGAAAAAAATAAACATATCTGCACTGTCCGGCTTTTTGTGCTGCTTTGCAATGATCATCACGGGCATTGCGACGAACGGCGGCATTCAGACAATCCTTAACTTTATCCACATTCCCTCGATGCTCATCACCTTTGGAGGCTCTGTTTTCGCGGTGATGATTACATCGGAATCCTTCGGGGAGTTTGTAGACGGGCTGAAAAGCTTTTCCGCCGCCATGCGGCAGCAGACAGTGAATCTGGACGAGATCGGTAATCAGATCTACGAAATGGCGCTGATTTCCAGAAAGGAGGGGCTTCTCGCGCTGGAGGAGTACAGCGCCGGCATCGACAATCCCTATATGGAGAAGGGAATCCGGCTGACCATTGACGGAACCGATCCCGAGCTCATCAAAGATATTCTGGAAACCGACCTCTTACATAAATCCGAGGAGAATAAGAGGCGGATCACCTTCTGGGAGAATTTGGGGGCTTACGCCCCGGCGTGGGGGATGGTAGGGACGCTTTTAGGGCTCATCAATATGATGAAATCCATGGGCGACGATCCGGGGGCGGTGGGCTATGGCATGTCCCTCGCGCTGATCACGACCCTCTACGGCTCCGTTCTGGCAAACTGGATCTGTATCCCCATTGCGGCGAAGCTTAAGAGGAGCAGTACACTGGAGGAAATGGGCATGGAGCTGGTCATGGAGGGCGTGCTGTCCATTCAGGCGGGGGACAATCCCATGGTCATCAGGGAAAAAATCCGCGCTTTCCGAAACGGGTGGGAGGAAAGAGAGGACTCCCAGAGCCGGAAAGCGGCCTGATGCGGAAAATACTACCCGGTTTTTGAAAGGTAGTATGGTGGGAAAAGCGGCATTGTGGTAGTATATTCGTAAAATATGCGGGGGAGGAAGCTGCTATGAAAAAAAGATCTGTTGGAAAGGTGTTATTTTTAGAGGTAGTCGTGATTTTTGTCGTGCTCATGTTTACCATAATCGTGACCGGAGGGGAGGCCGCTGTGCGGAATATGGTTTTTATGCTGGATTTTCCGTCTGCGCTTTGTCTTTTGCTGTTCGTAGTGCCCGCGCTCTTTGTGTCCGGGACGGCAAAGGATTTTTTCAACGCCTTTTCCATTGGAAAAACGCATTACACCATCGCCCAGATGAAAAAATCGCTGGAGGCGGTAAAGATGCTGCAGAGACTGGTGGCCTGTGGAGCATCCTTTATCACGGTCGTCACATTTATCGTTGTCCTCTGTAATGTGGAGGATTTCTCAAACATCGGCCCGATTGCGGCCACCATGACAATTACCGTTTTGTATGGCATTATTTTAGAAACCATATTAGTTCCCCTGAGCGTCCATGTACAGAATTATATCACAGAGGCCATGGATCTGCCGGAGGAAATGGAGTTTGCAAACGCGAGGATTGTGGCGGACAATGAAGATGAAGAGGAGTAAGGAGACCCTGCTGGCCGTCATCTATCTGCTTCTGCTGGTTTTTACGCTGGTGATGGAGTGCGTGGGAATCAGCGAGCCGGCCCTGCGTACATTGGTGAACCTCGGGACGCTGGGCATGGCGGCAGTTGGCTCGGCGCTTCTGTGCTTCGTGTACAGAGGCGGGAACAGGGAGGAGGGCACAGAAAAAAGGGAAAAAGAGGGAAGCGGCGAGGAGGTCTTTGACAAGGAGGCCTATCTTGCCTTTGCCGCGGAGCATGGCTTTACCAGGCGGGAGACAGAGGTGGGGCTTCTGGTCGCGAATGGCTGCTCCAATCTCCGGATTGCGGAGGAGCTTTTCATTTCCGAGACCACCGTGAAAAAGCATGTCACCCACATCTACGAAAAAAGCGGCATCAGCGGCCGCAAGGCATTTTCCGGCCGGTTTTTTCATTCTTCGCAGTAGCGCTGCGTCTGCCATCACATTGTTTTTGTATTTCATAAAACTACATACTTGTTATTCGGTGAAAATGCGCATATAATAGAGCTATATCCGCACGAAGGAGGATGTTGGTATGGCGAGGAAGAGTAGCGTGGAGAGAGCCGAGCAGCTGGCTGGCGGCTTTGCCACGGCAAAAAAGAATGTAATGATCCAGTTTCAGGGGAGGGAGCGGCAGCAGGAAAATCTGATGGCTCTGATCCGGCGGGATATTCTGGGCAGAGGAATGCAGGATGGGGAGATTGAGAAGGTAGATATCTACATCAAGCCGGAGGAGCAGACCGTGTTTTATGTAGTGAATGATACACTGGACGGAAGCATCCCGTTTTAGTGCAGGGGAGGAGAGCAGGATGGCAGTTACCTATGTAATAGCAAACCAAAAGGGCGGAATCGGTAAGACCACCACCGCCACGACGCTGGCGGGGATACTCGCAAAACGGGCGAAGACGCTGCTCATTGACGCCGACCCGCAGGGGAACGGCACCAGCACCTATCAGGCGGGAATCGAGAATGTAGCCACACTCTACGACGTGATGGTGGACTCGGAGAGGCTTCCCATCGACGAGGCGATCCAGCACATGGAAAACGGGGATATCGTAGCCTCCGACCCGCTCCTTGCCAAGGCGGAAAAGATGCTGGACGGCGACGTGGAGGGGCTGTACCGCTTAAAGGACGCGATCGACGCGCTGGAGGGCTATGAGTACATAGTGATCGACACGGCTCCCTCTTTGAATGTGATTCTGTACAATTCCCTGATTGCTGCGGACGCCGTGATCATACCGGTGATGGCGGACGCTTATTCTCTGCAGGGCATGAAGCAGCTCCACGACACCATACGGGCGGTGCAGAGACGGCAGAATCCTTCACTCAGGATCGCGGGACTTTTGCTGGTCAAGTACTCCGGCCGCTCGAATCTGGAGAAGACCGTGCTTGCAGAGCTGGGCGAGGTGGCGGGACAGATGAAGACGCGGCTGTTTGACGCAAAAATCCGCGAGTGCGTCAAGACGAGGGAGGCGCAGGAGGCACACAGGCTTCTGGTGGATTACGCGCCGAAATGCACGACAATGCAGGATTATGAGGAATTTGCAAAAGAGCTTCTGGAAGAAAAATAAAAAATGCTTGCTTTTTTTCAAAAATTGTGATAACGTATCCATGTTGTGAGCTGACGGTCCTCTGTTGCAGTGGTGCATTAAGAACGTCAAATGAATCAGGAGGTTATTATTATGAATGCAACAGAGATTATTAAGAACATTGAAGCAGAGCAGATGAAGAAAGAGGTGCCGGAGTTCTCCGTGGGCGATACCGTTAAGGTATACGGTAAGATCAAGGAGGGGAACCGCGAGCGTATCCAGGTCTTCGAGGGAACCGTGATCAAGAAGCAGGGCGGAAGCAACCGCGCGACCTTCACCGTGAGAAAGATTTCCGGCGGCGTCGGCGTAGAGAAGACATGGCCGCTTCACTCTCCGAACGTGGAGAATGTCGAGGTAGTTCGCCGTGGTAAGGTTCGCCGTGCAAAACTTTACTACTTAAGAGACCGTGTCGGCAAGGCCGCCAAGGTCAAGGAGTTAGTAAAATAAGAAGTTGCATGACAATGGCTGGTGCGTGAGAACGTGCCAGCCTTTTTCAGATACCTGGCAGAGGATAAAAGATTGAGACGACGGAACGAGCTGAATTTCAGCAAACAAAGGAAAAAATTTAATGTGCCGCTTTTCAAGGAGGTTCTGTCATGGATTCTTGAGATGGGGATACTCATAGTGATTGCCTATACGCTGGTCAATTTCTTTGGCACGCGAACCAGTGTGGTCGGCAACGCCATGACGCCGACGCTGTCCAACGAGGAGCAGGTGCTGGTGAACCGCTTTATATATCTGATAAAAGGGCCGAATGCCGGGGATATCGTGGTGTTTCTGCCAAACGGCAATGAGAAGTCCCACTACTATGTGCGAAGAGTCATCGGCACGCCGGGGGACACCGTGCTGATAGAGGACGGCGCGGTCTATGTGAACGGCACGCTCTATTCGGAGGCTACGGAGGTTGCCTCCATCGTGGAGGCGGGGCTTGCGGAGAGCGAGATTAAGCTGGGTGCGGACGAGTACTTTGTGCTGGGTGACAACCGGAACAACAGCGAGGACAGCCGCATGGCAAATATCGGCAACGTGAAGAAGGAATATATGATCGGCAAGGCATGGTTTCGTTTTACCTCCATACGGAATATGGGGCTTATCGACTAGACAAGGCGGTGGAGAATGAATTATCAGTGGTATCCCGGTCACATGACCAGGGCAAAACGGCAGATGCAGGAGGATATAAAGCTCATTGATTTAGTGGTGGAGCTTGTGGACGCGCGCATCCCCATGAGCAGCAGGAATCCGGATATTGACGGGCTTGGCAAAAACAAATACCGCGTAATACTGATGAATAAGGCGGATCTCGCGGATGCAAAGGGCACAGAGCGCTGGAAGCAGTTTTTCCAGAAGCAGGGATACCATGTGGTGAGCCTGGATGCAAGGAGCCGGGGCGGCATGAAAAACATTACGGATATCATTATGGAGGCCTGCCGGGAAAAAATTGAGAGGGACAAAAAGCGCGGAATCAAAAACCGGCCCGTCCGGGCGATGGTGGTGGGAATCCCGAATGTGGGGAAGTCCACCTTTATCAATTCCTACGCGGGAAAGGCCTGCGCAAAAACCGGAAACAGGCCGGGCGTCACGAAGGGAAAGCAGTGGATCAGGCTGAGCCGGGAGGTAGAGCTTTTGGATACGCCGGGGATACTCTGGCCAAAATTTGAGGATCAGATGGTGGGACTCAGGCTCGCGCTGGTCGGCTCGATCCGCGATGAGATATTAAATACGGACGATCTGGCGCTGGAACTCATTTCCTTTCTGACGGCAAACTATCCGGGGATACTGGCGGAGCGCTATGACGTGGAGGAAGCCGGGGAGGCTCCGGCTTTGCTCATACAGCTTGCCCAAAACCGCAGATGTGTGGGAAAGGGCGGTGAGCCGGACTACAGCCGCGCGGCGGCACTTTTGATCGACGAGTTCCGGAGCGGGAAGCTGGGGCGCATCACACTGGAGCTGCCCAGGGCGTGAGACAGGCATCGCACGGGGGCAGAGAGAGACGTGGGACTGACCCGGAGAGGAAAAGAGATGACCGAGGAAAAAGAGACAGTTGGCGCCATTAAAAGGCGGCTGATGGAGACAGAGGACAGAGAGCTGCCCGCGTTTATCGAAGCTTACGGGAACGACGGTAGGGGCGGCGTGCAGGCGCTTGTGGAGAGCGCAAAGAAGCGTCTGGATAAATACTGCAAAGAGCTGGAGCGGACGGAGGCGCTTAAGAAATATGAGCGGGAGTACGATAACTATTTATATATATGCGGTGTAGACGAGGTGGGCAGGGGGCCTCTGGCCGGGCCGGTGGTGGCAGGCGCTGTAATTTTGCCGAAGGACTGTGATATTTTGTATATCAACGATTCCAAGAAACTCTCTGCGGCAAAGAGAAAGGAGCTTTACGGGGTGATCATGGAGCGGGCGCTGGCAGTAGGAATCGGTATGGCGGGTCCCGGGCGGATTGATGAGATCAACATTCTGCAGGCCAACTACGAGGCCATGCGGGAGGCCATCGGAAAGCTTTCCCCCCGCCCGACCCTTCTGCTGAATGATGCGGTGACGATCCCGGAGGTCGATATTCCGCAGGTGCCGATTATCAAGGGGGACGCTAAGAGCATCTCCATCGGCGCGGCCTCCATCGTTGCAAAGGTGACGAGGGACAGGCTGATGGAGGAATATCAGGACATTTACCCGGAGTACGGCTTTGCCTCCAATAAGGGCTACGGCTCGAGGGAACATATTGAGGCACTGAAAAAGTATGGGCCGACGCCTATCCACCGCAGGAGCTTTATCGGGAACTTTATCTAAAGGTCAGACAGGAAGGTGCGTGTATGCAGATTTCAGATTTGTTGGGACAGTACAGCCGGGCGCTCTCTGCGGGGACGGAGAGAGTCACGGGCACAAAGGGTGTGGAGAAGCTTGTCTCCTCCCTGAATTCCCTGACAAAGGGGCATATTTTTGAGGGGACTGTCAGCTCAATGAAAAACGGGCAGGTGACACTTTCCCTCTCCAATGGCTCAAAGGTCTCGGCCAGAATTGACGGGAAGGTGTCCCTGTCCGAGGGGCAGTCCATGTTCTTTCAGGTGAAATCCAACGATGGCGCTACCATAACGATCCGTCCCTTCGTGGTGGACGGCAACGGCGTGAACTACACGCTGATGCAGGCGCTTTCTGCGGCGGGGCTTCCGGCGGATACCAACTATCTGTCCATGGTGGATAAGATGATGGAGGAGCAGATGCCCATCGACCGGTCGAGCCTCCAGCAGATGGCGCGCCTCGTCAACGCCAACGGAAATATCGACGTGCGGACACTGGTGCAGATGAGTAAGCTCGGCATCGAGCTCACCCCGGAAAACGCGGCGCAGTTCGAGAACTATCTGGGGGATAAGCAGGCAATCACGGCGGCAATCGACAGCCTGATCGACGAGCTTCCCATGGCGATGCAGGGGAGCGGTCTGCCGGATGCTGACCTGAGGCAGATGAACGCCCAGATGCTTTCGGTCATCACAGAGGGGCTTACGCCGGAGCAGGAGGACATGTCCGCACTTCCCGGGCAGAATCCTGCCACGGCTTCACCGATACCGGGGGAGCCTCTGCCACAGATTAAGACCGGCGTTTTGCCGAAGCCGCCGGCCGCCGTGGAGACAGTGCTTCCGGAGGGTGTGGAGCCGGAAGCAAACCAGCTGATGCAGGCGGCGGCAGCGACCGCAGAGGGCGTAGATCTGGCCGCAGAGCAGGCTTTAGGAGTCACAGAGAAAGAAGCGGAAGCCGCAGGGCAGGAAGTGGGCGCAGCAGAGAGAGACTCTCTGGGTCTTGCGGAGGAGACGGCGTCTGACGGAAAAGAGACGGCCTCTATCCCGGAGGACAGCAGGGAGACGGCGGCGGCCGTAAAGGGTCAGATACCGCCGCAGAACGTGGAGGCAGAGGGATCTGCGACAGAGCCGGAAGGGAGAGAGAACACAGCGGCGGGGAGAGTCTTTGCCGCCGCAGAGGAAGCCGTGCCGGAAGCCGCTGCATGGAAAGAGACGAATCTTCCCACGCCCCACACGCTGGCGGCTGTGCTGACATCCGGCCAGCTGGAGGTGTTAAACGATATGTTAAAGGAGCTGGTGGGGCAGGAGACGGTACATTATGACGGAAATAGGGCTGTGAGCGGGCTTCTGCAGGATCTGCGGCAGCTTTTGGACAGCAGCCTGCCTGTCGACCGCGACAGATTGCAGCAGCTTCTCTCCTCCGGTGAGTTTAAGGCGCTGGTGAAGGATACCTTAGAGCAGCAGTGGACGATGCGCCCGGAGGAGCTGACCGGGAGCGACAAGATCAACAAGCTCTACGAAAAGCTGGAGACACATATGAACCGGATTGGGGACGTGCTCAAGGCTACGGGGCAGGAAAACGCGAATTTTACCCAGACGGCGGCGGATATCCGCAGCAATGTGGATTTTATGAACCAGATCAATCAGGCATACACCTATGTGCAGATTCCTCTCAAGATGTCCGGGCAGACGGCCAGCGGCGAGCTCTATGTGTACACGAACAAGAGGGCGCTGGCGGACGGGGATAAGGAGCTGACCGCCTTTTTGCATCTGGATATGGACAATCTGGGGCCTACGGATATCTCCGTAAAGCTGTTAAACCGCGAGGTGAGCACGAATTTTTATCTGGAAAACGATGCGGCCTACGACCTGGTCGCGGAGCATTTGCCGATTCTGGAGGCAAAGCTTAAGGAGAAGGGTTACAACTGTAAAGTCTCGGTGATCCATGAGGGGAAGCATGTGAATTTCGTGGAGGATTTTCTGAAAAAGGATCAGCCCTCCGCCGGGCAGGTGCATCGGTATTCCTTTGATATGAGGGCATAGGGGGATGTGGCATGGAGGAAAATCGTTTTAAACCTTTCCGGCCGGATGAGGCGAAAAAGAAGGTGGATAAAGAAAAAACCGCCGTTGCGATCGCCTACGAGCCGGGGGATATGGCGCCAAAGATTCTGGCCACCGGAAAGGGGCAGGTGGCGGAAAAAATTATCGAGAAGGCGAAGGAGAGCAGGGTTCCCACCTACAAGGACAATAAGCTCGCCTCCACCCTCTCGAAGCTGCAGATCGGGGACATGATCCCGCCGGAACTCTATGAGGTGGTGGCGGAGATTCTGGTATTTGTGGACGATATGGACCGCTTAAAGAGCAAGGTGGGACAGCGATGAACAGGCGGGCGCTGGGGACGAAATATGAGGAGTTTGCCGCGGCCTGCCTGCAGAAGCGGGGCTACCGCATTCTGGAGAGGAATTTTCGCTGCCGGGCAGGGGAGATTGATCTGATTGCGCGGGATCAGGGGTATCTCGTGTTCGTCGAGGTAAAATACCGGGCAGACGCTGGCTGCGGCTCACCCCTGGAGGCGGTGGATGCCCGCAAGCAGGGCAGGCTGCTAAAGGCCGCCCGGTACTATATGATGCTTCACGGATATGCGGAGGAGACAGACTGCCGTTTTGATGTGGTGGCAATCCGGGGCGATGCGTTTGCGCTGGTGCAGAATGCGTTTGGAGAGTAAAGTGCGGGCGCAGAGAGCGCGGAGCCGGTATGGGGAAGGAGTGCTGCGGGAGAATATGCGGGACATGGATTTTGTGAGAAAAAATGAAGGGAAAATGCCGGAGCTTTTCCGCTATCCACTGGAGGCGGGGGAGCTTCCGCTTTTGGAGTATCCGCTGTTTGACGGCAGCGGCGTCCGGCATGGCTTTTCCACCAGAGAGGGCGGTGTGAGCGGGGGAGAATTTTCCTCGCTCAATTTCAGCTTTACCAGAGGCGACGACCCGGCGGCGGTGCGGGAGAATTATAAAAGGCTTGCGGAGGTCTTTGGCTGCGGCCTTTGCGATATCGTCTGCTCAGACCAGACCCACACCACGAATGTGCTTCGGGTAGATAAAAGCTTCGGCGGCGCGGGGGTGGCGAAGGAGAAGCCTTACCGGGATGTGGACGGACTGATCACCAATACACGCGGGCTTTTGCTTGCGACCTTTTATGCGGACTGTGTGCCGCTGTTTTTTGTGGATCCGGTGCACCATGCCATTGGCCTTTCCCATTCCGGCTGGCGGGGAACCGTGGGGCGCATGGGGGAGGTGACGCTTCACGCCATGCACCGGGAATTTGGAACGGAGCCGGAGGATGTGCTGGCGGCCATAGGCCCCTCCATCTGTCAGGACTGCTACGAGGTGGGCGAGGATGTGGCGGGGGAGTTTATCCGCGCCTTCCCGGACTGGGAGAGCAGAATTTTAGTCTCCGGGGGAGAAGGAAAATACCAGCTGGATCTCTGGCGATGCAACGAGCTGATTTTAAGGGAGGCGGGGGTGCGCGCAGAGCATTTGGCTGTGACCTCCATCTGTACCTGCTGTAACCCCTGCCTTTTGTTTTCCCACAGGGCAAGCCATGGCAGGAGGGGGAATCTGGGGGCTTTTTTGATGCTGGAATAAAAGGCAGATTTAAAGAAATCCTAAGAAATAATTCTGTTAGACTTCAAGCATTCGGACGCAAAGTGTGCTAGACTCTGTAGAATAACTAATGTGTGCCAAGGAAGGAAAACCCATGATATTTACAGCACCGGAGTGCAGAGGCAGCAGGTCGTTTGACCAGCAGATCAAAGAGAATATCAAGAGACTGGTGCAGCTGAAAGCCATTCTCCCGGGGGAGTCCCTGATGCCGGAGCGTGAGCTTGCCACGCGGCTGGCGGTCAATCCCCGCAGGGTGGAGCAGGTCTATCAGGAGCTGGAGTGGGAGGGCTATCTCTGCCGCTCGGCAGACGGTGCGGTTCTGGTGGCGGATCCTCATATGCGGGAGAGGGAGCGCAGGGAAGAGCTGATGGAGACCTTTGACGGCGTGGTGAAGGAGCTGTTTGGACTGTCTGTATCGGAGCAGGAGCTGGCTGCGCGGATAGAGGTACTGGAGAAAGGAGCCCGGGAATGATACAGGTGAACCATTTGGTGAAGAAATTCGGAAGCTTTCCGGTCTTAAACGGTGTGAATATGAATGTGGGGCGGGGCGAAATCTATGGGCTGGTAGGCCCCAACGGCGCAGGGAAAACCACCCTGATCCGGCATCTGACGGGGGTGTACCGCCCCGACGCGGGGGAGATTTTCGTGGACGGACAGCCCGTGTATGAAAATGCCAGGGTGAAGGCGGAGCTTGCCTACATTCCCGATGAGCTTTTCTACTTTCTTCAGGCGGACACGCTGGAGATGATGCGCTATTACAGGGGAATCTATCCCAGCTTCGATGAGAAGGAATTCTATAGGCTGCAGGATTTTTTCCCGGAAATTGATATCCACTGCAATATCCGCAGGCTGTCGAAGGGAATGCAAAAGCAGGTGGCATTCTGGCTTGCCATCAGCTGCAGACCAAGGCTTTTGGTGCTGGATGAGCCGGTGGACGGGCTGGATCCGGTGATGCGCCGGCAGATCTGGAGTATAGTGATGTCGGAGGTGGGAGAGCGGCAGATGACCGTCCTTGTGTCCTCCCACAACTTAAGAGAGCTCGAGGACGTCTGCGACCATGTGGGAATAATGAACCACGGCAGGCTTGTGATTGAGCGCTCCCTTTCCGCCCTGCAGGGGAGCATCAGCAAAATTCAGGTGGCCTGCCCCTCGGGGATGCCGAAGCTTCCCGGGGAGTATGAGGTGCTGCACATGTCCAATATCGGGAGGGTATATACGCTGATTGTGAAGGGAGAGCCGAAGCAGGCGGCGGCGGATCTCACGTCATGCACGGATTACGCGGCGATTGTGGATATCCTCCCCCTGACCTTAGAGGAGATCTTTATCTATGAGATGGGAGGGATGGACTATGAAGTCAAAGACATCCTTTTTTAGTAAAGCGGTCTATAGGAAAAATTTTACCCTGTTCTGGCCGATCTGGGCAGGCTTTCTTTTGATAGAGCTTTTAAAGGGGCCGGGCTGTCTGTGGGTGCAGCTTCACCGTCCGGGGGCTGAGCCGCTGGAGGCTCTGTACGAAAGTGTGGCGCTGGATGCAGAGATTCCTTTTTTGGCCGTGGTGTCTGCGCTCACGGCGATGGCTCTTTTTCACTACCTGTTTTCCGCAAAGAGCGCGAATCTTCTCCATGCCCTGCCGGTGACCCGGCGTGAGCTTTATGTGACGAACCTGCTCAGTGGCTTTACCTTTTTGTTTGTGCCGCTTGTGCTCTCCTTCTTTTTCTCCGTGCTGATCTGTCTGGCCTGCGGGGTGGCGGAGGTGCAGTATCTTTTTATGTGGCTTCTGGTGAGCCTTGGGATCTGCTTCTTTTTCTTTGCGGAGGCGGTTTTCTGTGGAATGTTTACAGGGCTGCTTCTGGCGCTGCCCGTCTATTTTGTACTGTGCAATCTCCTGGTCGTCGGCATCATGGTCGAGCTGACATGGGTGCTCACAGAGATGTCTTACGGGCTGAATATGGGCACGCTGGGAGGGGAGGCTGCCGGTTTGCTGTCGCCGCTTTTATACCTCTGTGAAAGGGTGCGCATCTCGGGAAATTATGCGCAGAATGAAAAGGGCGCATATGTGATCAGGACGATGGAGCTGTCCGGGGGAAAAGCGGTGCTCTGCTATGCGATTGCGGCGGTTCTTATCTATCTGCTGGCATACTATTGCTATAAAAAGCGCGAGCTGGAGCGCACGGGGGATCTTCTGGTGTTTAACTGGATAAAGCCGGTATTCCGCTGGGGGGCGGGAATCTGTACGGGTTTCTTTGGCGGAGCCCTTCTGATGAATATCCTGAAGGATTTTATTCCGGATGCCCCCGCAGGCGTCTGGCTTGTATTTGTGCTCCTCATTGGCGCGCTGACATTTTTTCTGGCGGAGATGCTGATTGAGAAAGCTTTTCGTGTGGTGAACAAAAAAAGGCTGGCAGAGTGCTTTGTATTCCTCTGCTTTACCCTGCTGGCTTACGGCGGAATCTATAGCTGCGCCTACCGTCTCTCCACGGATCTGCCAAAGGCAGAGCAGGTGGAATATGCCTATGTGCGACTGAACTATCCGCTGGAATTTTCCGGGGAGGAAGTAGAGGAGCTCTTAGAGGTGCACCGGGAGATTTTATCCAAGCAGTCCGTGTTTGAGCGGGCGCTTGCTGACAGCGGGCAGACGGTCTATGTGAGCTTTGTCTACCAGATGGCGGATGGCGGCAGGATGGAGCGCTGGTATGCAATCCCTGCGGGCAGCGAAGCCAGCGGGCATGTGCTGGGAAAGCTCTATGCGTGGGAGCAGGAGCCGGATGCATTTTTGCGAAACCAGCTCCAGTATGATTACGCAAAAGTCAGCCGGTTTACGGACATTCAGCTTGAATGGTACGATTCAGGACGGGACAACTATATTTACCGTTATGGCGGGAGCGAGGCGGCAAAGGCTGTCTATGATGCAGTGTGTGCGGATCTTAAGGAGGGGACGCTCCAGAAATATAATCTCACGGATTACAGAATGTCCGAAGAGAGGACAGCCGGTGAAAATCTCGCGACCATTTCCCTCTCCTTCTACTATGAGGGTGAGACATGGCAGACCATGTACGACCGCATGAATCAGGAGGAAGAGAGCATAAATAAGCTCTATGTAAGGGAGCAGGAGATGTATTATGTGAAAGGTGCATCGGATTATAAAGGCTGCATCTATCTTTCCTTCGGGGAGGACTGTACACACATCTTAGGCGCGCTGGAGAAATACGGGCTGGGCGCGCCGACGGAGGCAGAATTCGCGGAATAGAGACTTTACAAGTCGCTCCATGTACTGTAAAATGAATGCGTTACAAAGAATCGAAAGTAAGGCAGGATAAATTATGAGCAGACCGATCGTAGCCATTGTGGGGCGGCCGAATGTCGGCAAGTCAACACTTTTTAACAAGCTTGCCGGGGAGAGAATCTCCATCGTGAAGGATACGCCGGGCGTCACGAGAGACCGTATCTATGCAGATGTGAGCTGGCTTGACTATAATTTCACACTGATTGACACCGGGGGCATCGAACCGGACAGCGGCGATGTGATCCTCTCCCGGATGCGGGAGCAGGCGCAGATTGCCATGGATACCGCGGATGTGATCCTCTTTATCACCGACGTGCGGCAGGGGCTTGTGGACGCAGATTCGAAGGTTGCGGATATGCTGCGGCGCTCCCAAAAGCCGGTGATACTTGTGGTCAACAAGGTAGACGATTTTGACAAATTTATGCCGGACGTGTATGAATTTTACAATCTTGGCATCGGCGAACCGTGCCCGGTTTCAGCATCCTCGATGCTGGGACTCGGGGATATGCTCGACGAGGTGGTGAAGTTCTTCCCGGACTCCGCGAAGGAGGAGGAGGAGGACGAGCGGCCCAAGATCGCCATCATCGGAAAGCCCAATGTGGGCAAGTCCTCGCTGGTGAACCGGCTGGCCTGCGAGGAGAGGGTGATCGTGTCGGATATTGCAGGCACCACGAGGGATGCCATCGACACAGACATTAAATACGAGGGGCGGGAATATGTATTTATAGATACCGCCGGCCTGCGCCGCAAGAGCAGGGTCAAAGAGGAGATTGAGCGCTACAGCGTTATCCGGGCAGTGTCGGCCGTGGAGCGTGCGGACGTGGCGGTTCTGGTCATCGACGCCACAGAGGGCGTGACGGAGCAGGACGCCAAGATTGCGGGTATCGCCCACGACCGCGGCAAGGGAATCATCATTGCGGTGAACAAGTGGGACGCCATTGAGAAGGACAACTCCACGGTGAAGAAGCACACAGAGAGAATCCGGCAGGTCTTAAGCTTCATGCCCTATGCGGAGATTATGTTTATTTCGGCGAAGTCAGGGCAGAGGGTCAATAAGCTTTTTGATTTGATTGACGTGGTGATCGCAAACAACAGTATGCGTGTAGCCACCGGGGTCTTAAATGAGATTGTGGCGGAGGCCGTGGCGATGCAGCAGCCCCCGACGGACAAGGGCAGGCGCCTGCGGATTTACTATGTGACGCAGGCGGCAGTAAAGCCCCCGACCTTTGTGATGTTTGTGAACGACAAGAACCTGATGCATTTCTCCTATACCCGCTATCTCGAGAACCGGATCCGGGATACCTTCGGCTTTCAGGGGACGGCCTTAAAATTCATCACGAGAGAACGAAAGGAAGAGCAGGCATGATAGTTGTAAGAATCATCTCTCTGGCGCTGGGCTATGTCTTCGGCCTGTTCCAGACCGGATATATTTACGGAAAAAGCAGGGGCATCGACATTCGTAAGGAGGGAAGCGGCAACGCCGGGACCACCAACTCTCTCAGGGTTTTAGGCTGGAAGGCGGGAGCCGTCACCTTTCTGGGAGATCTCTTCAAGGCCATTTTTGCGGTGCTTCTCGTCTGGCTCCTCTTTGGAAAACGCTATCCCGATGCGGTGAAGGTGCTGGAGCTGTACGCGGGGCTGGGCGCCGTGCTTGGCCACAATTTCCCATTCTATTTGGGCTTTAAGGGAGGGAAGGGAATCGCCTGCACTTCAGGCACGATTCTGGCGGTCTGCCCGCTGGCGGCTCCCATCTGCCTTTTGCTGTTTATTTTAGCGGTAGCCGTTACGCGGTATGTGTCTCTTGGCTCCATTCTTGTGGTGTGCTGTTATCTGATTCAGGTCATCGTGTTTGGACAGATGGGATTTTTGCATATGCCGGCTGCCGTGCTGACAGAATTCTATATTGTCAGCGGCTGCTTTACGCTCCTTGCGCTGTGGCAGCACAGGGCGAACATCGGGCGGCTGCTTCATGGCACCGAGAACAAATTCGGCATGAAAAAGGAGAAGGAGAATGGCTAAAGCGGGAGTAATCGGAGCGGGGAGCTGGGGAATCGCGCTGGCGAAGCTGCTCCACACGAATGGAAATGAAGTGACTGTCTGGTCTGTCATGGAAGACGAGATCGCCATGCTTAAGGAAAAGCATGAGCATGTGGATAAGCTGCCCGGGGTGATCCTGCCGGATGATATGGTTTTTACCACAGAGCTGGCGCAGGCGGTCGGGGGTAAGGAGCTGTTGGTGCTGGCAGTGCCCTCGGTATTTACCAGAGATACGGCAAGGCGTATGGCGGAGTTTGTCGCAGAGGGACAGATGATTGTCTGCGTTGCCAAGGGCATCGAGGAGAACACCCTTATGACGCTCTCACAGGTCGTGGAGCAGGAGATTGAGCAGGCGGATGTGGCGGTGATGTGCGGCCCCTCCCATGCGGAGGAAGTGGGAATCGGGCTTCCCACGACCGTGGTTGCCGGGGCAAAGAGCAAAAGGACTGCGGAGAGGATGCAGGATCTTTTTATGAACGATGTGTTCCGGGTCTATACAAGCCCGGATATGCTGGGGATGGAGCTGGGCGGTTCCCTGAAAAATGTGATTGCGCTGGCGGCGGGAATGGCCGACGGCCTGGGCTATGGAGATAACACGAAGGCGGCGCTGATCACCCGCGGCATAGCGGAGATCACCCGGCTGGCCGTTGCCATGGGCGCGCATCTTGAAACCTTAAACGGTCTCACCGGAATCGGGGATCTGATCGTTACCTGCGAGAGCAGGCACAGCCGTAACCGGAAGGCGGGTATGCTGATCGGGCAGGGCTGTACCATGAAGGAGGCCACCCGGGAGGTCAAAATGGTGGTGGAAGGGATATATTCCGCGAAAGCGGCGCTTGCCCTCTCCAAAAAGTACGGCGTAGAGCTGCCCATCATCGAGGAGGTGAACCGTGTACTCTTTGAGGACAAACCGGCGAAGGAGGCAGTCACTGACCTGATGCTCAGAGAGCGCAGGGTGGAGAACCACAACCTGGAGTGGAAGGAATAGGATATGGAGACAATTAAAATCAAATACTTCTCAGATGAAATCGAGAGGCTGACCTATATTGACGGCAAATCCGACTGGATTGACATGAGAGTCAGCGAGGAGGTGGCCCTAAAGGCGGGAGATTTCGCGCTGATTCCCCTGGGAGTGGCGATGGAGCTGCCGAAGGGCTATGAGGCACATCTTGTTCCCAGAAGCTCCACCTTTAAGACATGGGGGCTTCTGCAGACCAACAGTATGGGCGTCGTGGACGGCTCCTATTGCGGCGACAACGATATGTGGCGGATGCCGGTCTACGCGACGAGGGACACCGTTGTCCATGTCAATGACCGCATCGCCCAGTTCCGCATTATGAAGAATCAGCCGCCCCTCGTGTTTGAGGAGGCAGCGCATTTGGGGAATGCAGACAGAGGAGGCTTTGGAAGCACTGGAAGATCATAGTATATAATGGAAAGGTAAAGGAGGTATTTACACATGGAAAACCGCACTGTTAAATTTTACTCGAAGGAGAGCAGTATGCTCGCGCTTCACGCGATACCCGGCCATTTTGCCACCAGCCACTCCCACATCAATTACTATGTGGATGTGACCAGCTTAAAGACCCGCGCCAGCGAGGCCTTAGAGACAGCCAAGGTTCTCTGCCACCACATGTTAAGGACTGCCTATATAGATACGATCGTCTGCATGGACGGCACCGAGGTGATCGGTGCATTTTTGAGTCAGGAGATTGAAAAGAGCGGCATACTGTCTACCAACCGCCACGAGACGGTCTATGTAGTCTCTCCCGAGGTGAACAACAATAACCAGATGCTCTTTCGGGACAATATCAAAAACGCCATTGCGGGAAAGCACATTGTGCTGCTGTTAGCGACCACGACCACCGGAGAGACAATCAGGAGAAGCTTAGAGTGCATCCGCTATTACGGGGGCGTGGTGGAGTGCGTGGCGTCCATATTCAGCACGGTGGGGCAGGTGGACGACCAGGAAATCGAATGTCTGTTTAATCAGGAGGATGTTCCCAATTACGAGGCATATAGCGCCCACGACTGTCCTTTCTGCCGGAAAGGACACAGAATTGAGGCGATGGTCAATGGCTTTGGCTATTCGAAGCTATAGTATTTTCGTCAAAGTGCCAAGAAGAAATACAAATCTTTGTCGCTTTGACGGTGGTAATTTGTACAAATATTCGGTATGATACAAATGTAGGAAATCCCAGTGGGGATATATAGAAGAAAATACTTAGGAGGTTTTTAGAAATGGCAAGTTTATCATTGAAGAACATCTGTAAGGTTTACTCAAACGGCTTTGAGGCAGTAAAGGATTTCAACCTTGAGGTTGAGGACAAGGAATTCATCATTTTCGTAGGACCGTCCGGATGTGGTAAGTCTACCACCCTTCGTATGGTTGCAGGTCTGGAGGAGATTTCTTCCGGCGAGCTGATTATCGACGGCAAGCTGATGAATGATGTAGAGCCGAAGGACAGAGATATCGCAATGGTATTCCAGAATTACGCTCTGTATCCGCACATGACCGTATTTGACAACATGGCATTCGGTCTGAAGCTGCGCAAGGTACCCAAGGATGAGATTAAGGCAAAGGTTGAGGAGGCTGCAAGAATCCTTGATCTGGAGAAGCTGTTAGACCGCAAGCCGAAGGCTCTTTCCGGTGGACAGAGACAGCGTGTTGCCATGGGACGTGCAATCGTCCGTAACCCGAAGGTATTCCTGATGGATGAGCCGCTCTCCAACCTGGATGCAAAGCTCCGTGTACAGATGAGATCTGAAATCGCTTCTTTACATAACCGTTTAGGAGCTACCATCATCTATGTAACCCATGACCAGACAGAGGCTATGACGCTGGGAACCAGAATCGTCGTACTGAAGGACGGCGTGATCATGCAGGTAGATTCTCCGCAGAAGCTGTACAATGAGCCGAACAATCTGTTTGTTGCAGGCTTCATCGGATCTCCGCAGATGAACTTTGTGGATGCGAGCGTTGTTGCAAACGGCTCTACCGCAACCCTGAAGTTTGGCGAGTTCTCCATTGACCTTCCGGCTGAGAAGTCTAAGAAGGTTCTCGACGGCGGATACGCCGGCAAGACGGTCGTACTTGGTATTCGTCCTGAGGATATCAGCGACGATCCGGAGATGCTTGAGAAACATGCATCAAGCGTAGTTGAGTCCGATGTGACCGGATACGAGCTCTTAGGTGCAGAGGTTCTTTTGTACTACACCGTTGCGGGAGCAAACATGACCGCGAGAGTAGATTCCGATACTCCGGCACGTTACGGCGATCACATCAAGCTCGCTTTCGATCCGAACAAGATTCATGTGTTTGACAAGGACACCGAGTTGACAATTACGAATTAGTCCGTTAAAATTAAATAGCTGTAAATTAACCGGGTGTAGTTTACACCCGGTTTTTATGCGGGGAGGATACCTATGCTATCAAATCAAAAGCTGCAGAATTCATTGGAGGAGATTCAGGAGATCAGCCATCTGGACAGTTCCCTGTACAATGCGAAGGGAAAGCTGGTGGCCTCTGTCGGAATCGAAATCACGCCCACTTTTGAGACCATGGTGGCGGATTTTGCCGAGTCCATGGCGGAGCGTCAGATCTATCACGATTACCATTTTTTCAAGGTGGTCGTAGAGGGAGAGACGGAGTACATTCTTGTCTGCCATGTGACGGACGATACGATGGCAGTGTGCGCGCAGATGGCGGTATGCCAGATCCGCAATCTTGCGATGAGTTATGCGGAGCAGTTCGACCGGAATAATTTTATCCAGAATGTCCTGCTTGGCAATATGCTTGTCGTGGACATTTTCAGTAAGGCGAAGAAGCACCATATCGGGGAGGCTGCCCGGGTGGTCTATGTGATCGACACGGGAAGCAAGAATAACGATGTCGCGATGGAGCTGGTGAAAAATCTGGCGAATATCCGTATGGGAGACTTTGTGACCGGCGTGGATCAGCACAGCGTGATTCTCGTCAAGGACGTCAGCTCCATCAAAGAGGAGAATATGGACAGGGAGCTGGCGGAGATTGCGGGGCGTCTTACGGACAATCTGCACGCGGAGGCGATGATCCGGGTACGGGTGGGCTACGGAAATGTAGTGCGCCAGCTGCCGGAGATCGCACAGTCCTATCAGGAGGCGCGCATGGCTCTCGAGGTGGGGCGGGTCTTCTATGCGGAGTACGATACCATTTCCTACGGAAGGCTTGGAATCGGACGGTTAATCTACCAGCTTCCCATGAGCCTTTGCGAAATGTTCATCCGGGAGGTATTTGGGGAAAAAGTCCCGGAAATACTGGAGGATGAGGAATCCATGTCCACCATCAACAAGTTTTTCGAAAATAATCTGAATATATCCGAGACCGCCAGACAGCTGTATGTTCACCGGAATACACTGGTGTACAGGCTGGAGCGGATTGAAAAGGCGATCGGTCTCGATATCCGGACCTTTGACGACGCAATGACCTTCCGTATCGCCGTCATGGTCATCGCACATATGAAAGAGCTGTAGTACCTTCGAAGAAGGTACTGCCTACGCCCTGCTTTCCGAGCAAAGCGAGGAATTTGCATAGCAGGGCTCATTTGAGAGCTGTAGTTGAAAGGAGTTAGATAGAAAATGGCAAAGTATGATGCGAGCAGCATCGCGGTGCTGGAGGGGCTGGAGGCCGTGAGAAAACGCCCCGGCATGTACATTGGAAGCGTCACGACGAAGGGATTGAACCACCTGATCTATGAGATCGTGGACAACTCTGTGGACGAGCATCTGGCGGGAGCCTGCGATACCATATGGGTAACGCTGGAGAAGGACGGCTCCTGCACCGTGGAGGACAATGGCCGTGGAATTCCGGTGGGGATGCACGCAAAGGGCGTCTCGGCGGCGCGGATCGTATTCTCGACACTCCACGCGGGAGGTAAGTTCGACAGCTCGGTGTACAAGACCAGCGGCGGTCTGCACGGCGTGGGTTCCTCCGTGGTCAACGCCCTGTCGGAATACATGGACGTGGAAATCTGCCAGGGAGGAGAGATTCACCACGACCGCTATGAGAAGGGAAATCCGGTGGTGAAGCTGGAGAACGGTCTGCTGCCGAAGCTCGGAAAGACCAAAAAGACCGGGACAAAAATCAATTTTCTTCCAGACCAGGAAATCTTTGAGCGGACGCGCTTTAAGGAGGACGAGGTCAAAAGCCGTATGCATGAGACGGCCTACTTAAATCCTGCCCTCACCATCATCTACGAGGATAGGAGGCGAGAGGTGCCGGAGCACATCGAGTACCACGAGCCCGACGGCATCGTGGGCTTTGTCAAGGATATCAACAGCAATATCGAGGTATTGCACGACGTGATCTACTATAAGGGCGAGAGCGAGGGGATTGCGGTGGAAGTGGCATTCCAGTACACGGGGGAGTTCCACGAGAATATCTTAGGCTTCTGCAACAACATCTATAACTCCGAGGGAGGCGCGCATCTGACGGGCTTTAAGACGGCATTTACGACAATCATCAACGCCTATGCGAGGGAGCTGGGAATCTTAAAGGACAAGGATGCGAATTTTAACGGAGCGGACGTGCGCAACGGTATGACCGCCGTGGTGTCGATCAAGCACCCGGATCCCCGTTTTGAGGGGCAGACCAAGACGAAGCTGGACAACCAGGATGCAAACCGCGCCACCGGAAAGGTGACAAGCGATGAGGTGCCGCTGTATTTTGACAAGAATCTCGAGATTCTAAAGATTGTGATCGGCTGTGCGGAAAAGGCGGCGAAAATCCGCAAGGCGGAGGAGAAGGCGCGGACGAATCTTTTGACGAAGCAGAAATTTTCCTTTGACTCCAACGGCAAGCTGGCGAACTGTGAGAGCCGGGACGCGAAAAACTGTGAGATTTTTATTGTGGAGGGAGATTCTGCCGGGGGTTCCGCCAAGATGGCGCGAAACCGTATGTATCAGGCGATTATGCCGATTCGCGGAAAAATCTTAAACGTGGAGAAGGCGAGCATCGACAAGGTGCTGGCAAACGCCGAGATTAAGACCATGATCAACGCATTTGGCTGTGGCTTTTCCGAGGGGTACGGCAACGATTTTGATATTGCGAAGCTGCGCTACGACAAGATTATTATTATGGCGGATGCCGATGTGGATGGGGCGCACATTTCCACCCTGCTTTTAACCCTGTTCTACCGGTTCATGCCGGAGCTTATTTTCGAGGGGCATGTGTATGTGGCGATGCCCCCACTGTACAAGGTGATTCCGGCGAAAGGGAAGGAGCAGTATCTCTATGACGATGCGGCGCTGGAAAAATACAGAAAGACCCATACGGGAAGCTTTACCCTCCAGCGGTACAAGGGACTGGGGGAGATGGACGCCGACCAGCTCTGGGAGACGACCTTAAATCCCGAGACACGGGTGATGAAGCGTATCGAGATTGAGGACGGCCGCATGGCCTCCGACGTGACTGCGATGCTGATGGGGACGGATGTGCCGCCCCGGAAGGCCTTTATCTACGAGCACGCGAGAGATGCAGAGCTTGATATTTAACAGTGAGGAAACAGGTTATGGACAACAACATCATTCAGACCGAGTACTCGGAGCTGATGCAGAAATCATATATCGACTATGCCATGAGTGTCATTATTGCAAGAGCGCTCCCGGACGTGCGGGACGGTTTAAAGCCGGTACAGAGGCGGACGCTCTACGATATGTACGAGCTGGGCATCCGTTACGATAAGCCCTACAGAAAAAGCGCCCGTATCGTCGGCGATACCATGGGTAAATACCACCCCCACGGGGACGCTTCCATCTATGATGCGCTGGTGGTGATGGCGCAGGATTTCAAAAAGGGTCTGCCGCTGGTGGATGGCCACGGCAATTTCGGCTCCATCGAGGGGGACGGCGCCGCTGCCATGCGTTACACCGAGGCGCGCCTCATGCGGGTGACGCAGGAGGCCTATCTCGCGGATTTAGACAAGGACGTCGTGGACTTTATGCCGAACTTCGACGAGACAGAGAAGGAGCCGGTGGTGCTTCCGGTGAAGGTGCCGAATCTCCTGATCAACGGTGCGGAGGGCATCGCGGTGGGCATGGCGACCTCAATTCCGCCCCACAATTTTGGGGAGGTGGTCGACGGGGTGATTGCCTACATGAAGAACCCCGATATCACTACGATGGAGATGATGGAATACATTCCGGGGCCGGATTTTCCCACGGGAGGAATCGTTGCCAACAAGGACGAGCTGCCTGCTATCTACGAGTCCGGTACGGGCAAGATACGCCTGCGGGGACGGGTGGAGCTGGAAAAAGGAAAGGGCGGCAGGGAGCGCCTTGTCATCACGGAGATTCCCTACACCATGATCGGCGCAAATATCGGCAAGTTTCTGAATGATGTGTACAGTCTTGTGGAGACGAAGGCCACGGCTGATATCGTGGACATTACGAATCAGTCCTCCAAGGAGGGCATCCGCATTGTGCTGGAGCTAAAGAAGGGCGCGGACGTGGAGGCGCTGGAGAATCTTCTTTACAAAAAGACAAAGCTGGAGGACACCTTCGGCGTGAATATGCTGGCGGTGGCGGAGGGACGCCCCGAGACGATGGGGATTATCCCGGTCATCCGGCATCATGTGCGCTTTCAATACGAGGTAGCCACCAGAAAGTACACGACGCTTTTGCAGAAGGAGCTGGATAAAAAGGAAATCCAGGAGGGGCTGATCAAGGCCTGCAACGTGATTGACCTGATTATCGAGATTTTGCGGGGAAGCAAAAATATTAAGGATGCGAAGGCCTGCCTGACCGACGGTGAGACGGCGAACATCAGCTTTAAAAATCCGTCCTCCAAGCTGATGGCGGAGCAGCTTCATTTTTCCGAGCGGCAGGCGCAGGCGATTCTCGATATGCGGCTGTACAAGCTGATCGGACTGGAAATAGAGGCGCTGATGAAGGAGCACGAGGAGACCCTTGCCAATATTGGGAGATATGAGGATATTTTAGAGCACCGTTCTTCCATGGCGCGGGTGATCATTAAGGAGCTTACCGCCTTTAAGAAGGCATACGGCCGGGAGAGAAGGACGGTCATTGACAATTTGAAGGAGGCCGTGGTCGAGGAGAAGAAGATTGAGGAGCAGGACGTCGTGTTTCTCATGGACCGCTTCGGCTATGCGAAGGTGATTGACACTTCTGTCTATGAGCGCAACAAGGAGACGGCGGACGCGGAGAACCGTTATGTCTTTACCTGCAAAAATACGGATAAAATCTGTATTTTTACTGACCGGGGACAGCTGCATATGCTGAAAGTGCTGGATCTTCCCTATGGGAAATTCAGGGATAAGGGTACGCCGATCGACAATCTCTGCAACTACGACAGCAGCACCGAGAATTTTATTTATCTTGCGAGTCTTGCAGATGTAGCGGCAGGAAAGCTCATATTTGGAACAAAGCAGTCTATGCTGAAAATCGTGGAGGGCGCGGAGTTTGTAGTCTCAAAGAAGACGACCGCCGCCACGAAGCTCTCCGAGGGTGATGCGCTGCTTGTGGTGCGGCTTTTGACAGACACGCAGACACTGGTAATGCGCTCAAAAAAGGATATGTTTTTGCGCATAGAGTGTGCTTCGGTGCCGGAAAAAAAGAAGACCGCTGTGGGCGTTCGGGGCATGAAGCTGGGCGCGGAGGACGAGCTTACCGGTATCTATGTCCTGCAGGAGGGCGAAAATGCGGAGATTGAGGTGAGGGACAAAAAGATTGCCCTGCACCGTCTGCACGTCGGAAACAGAGACACGAAGGGCGTGAAAAAATAAAAGCTGCCATCAGGCAGCTTTGCTGTTATTCGGCCTGCGGGCGGCCTTCGCGCAGATGTAAACAGGAGAGAAGCTTTACCGCCGCAGTCAGCATAAAAAAGGAAATCAGAGTGTCGATGGGCAGCATGATTAAATTTTTTAAGAGGCGCATCGGGAGCAGGACTAAAAAGCCCCTGCCATAAAGCATGGAGATCCATAAGGTGTTGAAGCCGCAGTTGACGATGGTTTTTGCCAAAAGTTCGGCGGCGAACACACGGGGAATCGTCACGGGCTTTTTGTAGAGAAGGCTTCCGTAGAGGACGCCTGAGAGCATGGCGTCGAAGGTGAAGCCGAAGAAAAAAGGGCCGGAGGGGTGAACGATGAATTTGAGGACGTCCATGACTCCGCCGAAAATGCAGCCGATAAAGGGACCGAACAGGCATTCCGCGATACGGTTGGGAAGGCTGGAAAAGCCGATGCGGACATAGGGACCCGCGTCGATGCTCGCGACCATGGAGAGTACGATGGAGAGGGCGCCCAAAAGGCCGAGAAGCGCGAGATTCCTGGGGGAGAGGAGCTCTCCCATGGAAGAAAGATAGAGTTCTTTGATTTTTTTCATAAAAATAACCTCCTTTGTATGGCAGCGTAGCTGCACACAAAAAAGGCCTTGTGGCAGCAGCGGGATGCGAATCCTGCACCGCAAGAAACTGAATTCTTTTCGTCCACGGATCAACTCCCTGTTCCCGTGGCACTTTACGCGCAAGACTCTACTCTGCTCATATATGATTGTCTGTACAAGAAACATTATAGCCCTTATAGAGAAAATTGCAAGGAGGAATTTGGAATGCGTGCAATCTTATTTGATTTAGACGGGACACTGGTGGATTCCTCGGAGGGAATCACGAAATGCGCCCAGTATGCGCTGGCTCATTACGGAATTGAGGAGACAGCGCCGGAGAAGCTCTATGCTTTTATCGGGCCGCCCCTGCAGTATACCTTTGAGAAGCTTTACGGCTTTTCGGAGGAGCGGGCGGATGAGGCTGTGGTTTTTTACCGGGAGAGATACAACCGGGACGGGATTTTTGAGTGCAGCCTCTATCCCCATGTGGCAGAATGTGTGCAGGAGCTTCGGGCGCAGGGATACCGCGTCGGTGTAGCGAGCTCAAAGCCGGAGCTGAGCTGCCGGAGAATCCTTGAGCACTTCGGCGTGTTGGAGCTGTTTGACGATGTGGCGGGGGCGACCTTCGACAGAAGAATCTCCACGAAGGAGGAGGTGCTGCGCGAGGTGCTGCGGCGCTGGGCGGACATTCCGCGGGAGGAGATGTGCCTGGTTGGGGATACAATTTTTGATGTGGAGGGCGCAAAATGTATCGGGATGCCCTGCGTGGCAGTCCGCTTTGGCTTTGGAGATATGGAGGAGATGATGGCGGCCGGAGCGGTCGCTGTCTGTGATGATTTGCTGGAGCTGCCCGGGATTTTGGCGAAAATCAGCTAGGAGAGTATCTATGAAAAGAGATGGAATTGCAATGCAAATCTGGAATATTTTGTATCCGCTGTTATTTTATTATGCCATCATGCTGATTGTCATGGCAGTCGCACGGCAGATCTTTGGGAGCGACCATGAGCACTATGTGATTTCCCAGCTCATATCGACCCTTGCGACGCTGCCCTGCATGTGGCCCTTCTATAGGCAGGATCAGGCTCTCCGGGGGATACAAAGGGAGCGTTTTTCCATAAAGCGGGAGCAGCTTGTCCATGCTTTGTGGACGCTTGCCGTTGTGGCGTGCCTGAGCATCGCGGCCAACAATCTGATTTCCATGACGCCCTTAGTGGAGCTCTCGGCAGGTTTTAAAGAGGCGAATGCCGGATTTTACGGGAGCACGCTCGCGCTGGAGCTGATCAGCTCGGCAATAGCCACGCCCATTTTGGAGGAGCTGGTCTTTCGCGGGATTATTTTTGGACGCTTGCGAAACCAGCTTCCTAAGGCGGCCGCGGTTCTTGTGTCCGCCCTGCTTTTTGCACTGGTGCATTTTAATATTGTGCAGTTTCTCTATGCGCTCATCATCGGCGCGGTGCTGGCGCTTCTCATGGACAAGGCCGGGCTTTACGCGGCGATGCTGGGGCATATCACGGCAAATGCGATTGCGGTGTTTCGGACGGAGACGGGGATCCTGGCATGGAGCGCAGACAAAAGCGTGCTGGCGTGGGGGAGCTCCGCGGCGGCGCTGACGGTGGGAGCCGTGCTGCTGGGGGTGTATCTGTATAAGGATAAGGATTCGGTGCCGTAAGGGGGATAATCATGGAAATGACATAATGTGATTTTCGCGTTGAAAAACCGGATATACTAGACGTTGACAGAGGGCTGTGGTAGTATTAAAATATACACAGACGATGGGATGCTGTAGTGAGAGATGGAGGTTGTATATGAAGGGCTGGACGCTTCATGTAAATCATTTGGGAAAAATAGAAGAGGCGGATATCAGGATTGCTCCCCTGACGCTGTTTATCGGGGATAACAATAGCGGAAAAAGCTATATTATGACGGTATTGTACGGCCTGCTTAATGTGCGCTTTTATTATGATCATTATCAGGTCAGTGAGGACGGGGAAGCGTACCGGAAATGCCTTGGGATTCTGGAAAAAATCTTAGAAACAGTGGACAGGGATACCAAGGGCATGTATGTCGTGTCCGGGGATGAAATCCGGAGTTTTCAGACTCTGCTCAATGAAATCCTCCGGGAGAACAAAGATAAATTTTTGCAGCAGTTTTTCCGCAGAGAGATGTCCTGCGGTCAGCTTTCGGTAGAATTTCCGGAGGATTATCAGGCGGAGATCAGAGTAAAAAAGACTCTGAATGAAGAAAACCGGCCGGAGGAGGTGTCCATTGCCATATGTGATGATGCAGGCACGCGAATGACGGGTTTTCGGATCAATGTACACGAGAATAAGGAGGAGGACGACAGATGCTTTTTGATCGTGGGTATTCTGCAGTCCCTGCTTCGAAAGGGCTTCCGCAATCTGCAGAGTGCAGGCACAATCTATATGCCGACGGCGAGAACCGGATTTTTGCTTACCTATAAGGCAATTATCGGGGAGGCGCTAAAGCACAAATTTGGAGAGGAGACAGCGGATACCGCTTTATTGACGAGGCCTACCAGCGATTTTTTACAGATTTTGAGCTCTATGAATGTCGAGGAGCAGATGCATACGCACGATGAAGTCCTGCAATACATTGAAGAGAATATGATATGTGGAAAAATTGATATATCGAATCTGCCGACCCACGATATTCTGTATACGCCTGTGGGAGAAGACAAACAGCTTCCCATGTATGTATCCTCTGCCGTTGTCACAGAGGTGGCTCCGCTCATTATGTTTTTGCGCTATACAAAGGTGGCTTCCCTGCTGATCGAGGAGCCGGAGATTTCTCTGCATCCCAGCCTGCAGTGCGTGATGGCAAACGTTTTGCTCAGGCTTGTCAATGCGGGGGTTCCGGTGTTTGCCACCACCCATTCAGACCTGATTCTGCAGCAGATAAATAATGCCGTTAAGCTTACAGCACTTGCAGGGAAAAATAAGGAAAGCATTTTAGAGGAAATGGGAATTGAAGAGGCGGAACTGTTAGCTCCCGAAGAGATGGCAGTCTATCAGTTTGAGGTGGGAAAAAGCGATAAGACAACGGTGCAGGCGGCGCCGCGTACAGAATATGGCTTTGAGGCCGATACCTTTTATAACATGTTAAAAAAGCTGAGCGATCAGACAATGCATATAGAGGAAGGAATGGAAGATTAACAGTGTTTGACCATGAACTGGAAGAACGGCTTGGGATGATGGACAAGAATCTGCACATGGAATCTGACCATGATGTGCAGCTGGAAGAGCTGTCACCGGAGGGGAAATGCAGACTGACCGTGTATTTAAAGGAGCCATGCATTTTATTTATCAAGCTGGAAAAGCATAAGCTGGGGTATTTTACCAACAAAAAATGTGCGGATTATATACTGTTTGAGAAGAACGGGCAGGGCTGGACATTACATGTTTTTGAGCTGAAACGAACCGTGAAGGAGACGACATGGGAGGAAATTATTAAATATCAGTTTCAGGGAGCTATGCAAAATGCTATGGCGATTGCCGGATTTTTGGGGATTCCCATTTCTTATCAGCAGACAAGATTTTATACCGCATACCGAAGTGACAGAATCAATTGCGTCGGCGATCCGGTGAAGCAGCGAATGCGGATGCATAACAGCAGGGGGCAAACAGGCAACAATAATACAAGCGCGCAGAGGGAATGGAATACCGGCAGGGTGGAGCTGGGTTTTCTGGGTAAGGCAGAGTACATACATAAGAAAATTCAACTGGATATAGAGACCGGGGTGGGGGAGTATCAGATGGATTGAGACTCCGGTCAGGAGTTCAAAAATTCGGATTGATTTAGCAAAGTTTTCGGGATATAATGTTTTTAAGGTCATATACCTTTTGGGAATGGCTTTTGCATTTTCCATAATGCGGAGAGGAGAAGGAGGTTTATGACCGTGGACACAGAGATAAAAAACGCGTTATACGCGGCGGACAAGGAAGCGCAGTACG
>JAMPHB010000029.1 GCA_023663685.1 Blautia sp. | reverse complement strand
GATAGAATGGCGGAGCAGCATAATCAGTTCTCAGAAAAAATGGGGAAAGTCAAACATATATCATTGCAGATTCAAAATTTTTGTTGTATAATACTTGGAAAAACTGTTCGAGGAGGCGAGCATGTGAGTAAGGAAGCAAAGGAAAATAATGTGATGTTGAAAATCGCCAGCTTCATAGTGGATAAGCGCAACCTGTTTTTTCTGCTGTTTATCCTGATGATGATTTTTTCTGCGGTGGCGATGGGCTGGGTGAAGGTGGAGAATGAGCTGGCGGCGTATCTGCCGCAGACCACCGAGACAAGGCGGGGCCTTGATCTCATGGAGGAGGAATTCATTACATACGGCACCGCCCAGGTGATGGTGTCCAATATCACCTATGAGGAGGCCGAAAAAATTTCGGAAAAGCTCTCGGAGAGGAAGGATGTAGCGATGCTTTCCTTTGACAACAGCGAGGAGCATTTCCACAATTTCTCCGCTCTTTTCGATATCACCTTTTCCTATTCAGAGACGGACGACCGCTGTCTGGACTCTCTGGCGGAGATTGAGGAGGAGCTTTCGGATTATGATCTGTATGTGTCCACCAGTCTCGGGGACGCGGCGGCGGAACAGATTGCAAGCGAGATGAATGTGGTGAGCGTTCTTGTGGCGATTATTGTAGTGACAGTGCTGCTTCTGACTTCGCAGACTTACGCGGAGGTTCCGGTGCTGCTTCTGACATTTATCGCGGCCGCGCTTATATCCATGGGGACGAACTATATGCTGGGCACGATCTCCTTCGTATCGGACTCCGTGACCGTAGTTCTGCAGCTGGCGCTGTCCATCGACTATGCGGTCATTTTCTGCAACCGCTACAAGGAGGAGCATGAGAAGTACGATATCCGGGAGGCGGACATTATCGCCTTAAGCAAGGCGATTCCCGAGATCTCCTCCAGCTCACTCACGACAATCGGCGGCCTGATCGCGATGATGTTCATGCAGTTTGGAATCGGAAGAGACATGGCAATCTGTCTGATCAAGGCCATTATCCTAAGTCTGCTGGCGGTGTTTTTGCTGATGCCGGGACTTTTGATGCTGTTCGGGAAGCTGATGGACAAGACGAAGCACAAGAGCTTCATTCCCAAGATTCCATTTGTGGGCAAATTTGCATATCTGACCAAATATGTGATGCCCCCGCTTTTTGTTCTGGCGCTTGTAGTCGCATATTTTATCCAGTCCGGCTGTCCCTTTGTCTACGGCTACAGCCAGATTGAGACGCCGATTCAGAGCGACGTGCAGCAGCAGAAGGAGATGATCGAGGAGAGCTTCGGGAGCAGCAACTTTGTCGCCCTGCTTGTCCCCGCCGGCAATTACGAGAAGGAGCGCAAGCTTTTGAGGGAGCTGGACGCCTGCCCGGAGGTGGATTATTGCATGGGGCTGTCCAACACGGAGGCGATGGATGGCTACACCCTGACTGATAAGCTGACAGCGCGGGAGTTTTCGGAGCTTTTAGATCTGGATTACGAGGTGGCGCAGCTGCTCTACACGGCCTACGCAGTCAACGACGAGAATTACGCCAAGATTATCAACGGCCTGTCGAATTACAGCGTGCCCTTAATTGACATTTTTATGTTCCTGTATGACGAGGTGGACGAGGGCTATGTGACCCTGGAGGACAATCTGATGGATACGCTCGAGGAGGCGCACAGCAAGATGCTTGTGGCAAAGAACCAGCTGCAGGGGGAAAAATACAGCCGTATGCTCGTGTACCTGACGCTGCCGGAGGAGGGGGAGGAGACTTTCGCCTTTCTGGACAAAATGCACGAGATTGCGGGAAAGCACTACAATCCCGGCAGAGTGGTCGTGGTCGGGGAGTCCACGAGCCAGTACGACCTCTGTCAGACCTTCCAGGTGGACAATAAAGTGGTGAGTATTGTATCCATTCTCGCCGTGCTGGCAGTGCTTTTGTTTACCTTCAAATCCGCGGGTATGCCCGTGCTTCTGATCGCCGTGATTCAGGGCGCGATCTGGATCAATTTTGCCTTCCCCGCCCTGCAGCAGAGCAATCTGTTTTTTATGAGCTATCTGATCGTAAGCTCCATTCAGATGGGTGCAAACATAGACTATGCCATTGTGATATCCGGGCGGTTCATGGAGCTGAAAAATGTGATGTCGAAAAAGGATGCGATTATCGAGACGATGAATTTCGCCTTTCCGACAATCATCACCTCCGGCTCCATGCTGGCGCTCGCGGGAATACTGATCGGGCAGATGTCCTCGGACGGCGCGATCTGCGGTATCGGCCAGTGCCTGGGCAGGGGAACCATTATTTCCATTATCATTGTCATGTTTATTCTGCCGCAGATTCTTCTGCTCGGTGAAAAAATTATAGAGAAAACCTCCTTTACGGTGTCGAGTCCCATCCGATTGCAGAAGGAAACCGGGCTCGTCCGTGTGGACGGCCGCATCAACGGGCAGGTCAGCGGAGTGATGATCGGCGAGTTCCACGGAATTATCCGGGGAGATGTGAATGCGGTCATGCTTACGGGAAATTTGGAAAAAGAGAAGGAGGCGCCGGAAATTGAAGATAAGAGCGGAAAAGATATTGAGAAAACACCAGAGGACAAAGAGGAGAAGCTCGCAGAGGACAAGTAAACGGCTTGCGGCTCTTTTGAGCCTTGTGCTGTTTCTTGGCTGTCTGCCCATTCCCGCCTATGGGGAGAAGGACTCCGGCGGGGAGATTGTGATATCCTCGACGGAGGAGCTCGTCGGGCTGGCGGAGGACTGTCATATCGACGACTGGTCGAGGGGAAAGACGGTGAAGCTGGACAGGGATCTGGATTTTGAGGGGGAAGCCTTTGCGATGATCCCTGTGTTTGCGGGAACCTTTGACGGGCAGGGGCACACCATCCGGGGGCTGACCTTTGCGGAGGACGATTATGTCGCCGGATTTTTCCGCCATATCGGGGCGGAGGGGACGGTGAAAAATCTCACGCTGGAGGTTGCCGTTTCCGGTACTATGGAAAAACAGTGCCTTGGGGGCGTCTGCGGGGAAAATTCCGGTCTGATCGAGAACTGTACCTTTACGGGAGTGCTGGAGGGACGCTCGGAGACAGGAGGAATCGCGGGGCGCAATACAGCCACCGGACAGATTAAGGGCTGCGTCTCCGACGGGGCAATCAGCGGCTACTATTACACCGGGGGAATCGTGGGAAGAAACCACGGAATTGTGACGGGCTGTGTGAACCGCTCCGCCATCAACAACAGTGTGGACTGGGCAAAGATTGACGATGAGAACAGCTTCGACTGGCTGCAGACCCTGCAGAACCGGGAGGAAAATGCGAGCATCCAGAGCGGCGTGGACGCCGGGGGCATCGCCGGATACTCGGACGGAATCCTGATGTCCTGCGACAATTCGGGCGACGTCGGCTATGAGCACATCGGCTACAATATTGGCGGGATCGTAGGTCGCCAGTCGGGGCTTACGTCGCTGTGCAGCAATACCGGAAATGTATACGGGCGCAAGGATGTGGGCGGCATTGCCGGACAGATGGAGCCCGATATCCGGGTGGACGCTGCCGATTCTGTGGAGGAGGCCATCGAGGAGCTTCACGACAGGATTGAGCTTGCCCTTTTAGATGTGGATGCGGGAAACGCGGCCATTGATAAGAGCTACGGAGAGCTGCAGGATTATTCGGACGCAGCTCTCGAAAAGGCGCATATCCTGACAGACCAGCTCTCGGGCTTCGTCGATGAGAACGTGGAGTCGGTCAACCAGATATCCGAGCGCCTGCGCTATGTGCTGGAATCGCTGCCGGACGTGCAGGAAAAGATTGTAAGCGCCACGGACGCCATGTCGGAGGTGACAAAAGATCTTTCTGCGGTCAATGAAGATCTGGGCGTTATTGACGAGATGAAGAACAAACCCTACGCATGGACGGGCTACGACCGCCTGACCCTGCAGTCGGGCGTCGGCGGACGGCTTGCGACTGACAATGCCACGCCTGCGGCGAACACAAAGGTCACCATTACCTCCGCTGCAGAGAATGGTTATATGCTCGAGCAGATAACGGCGATGGACGCCAATGGAGCGACTGTACCGCTGGAAAAGGCGGGGGAGCAGTACCGCTTTACCATGCCCGCCGCGAACGTTCTGGTGCAGGCGCACTACCGCTATGTGGGCGCCTACCTTGTCTCGGGCACGGCGGGAGGAAAGCTCTCCCTTACGGAGAACGGCACGGCGCTGACAGTTACCGCCGCACCGGACGATGGCTATGCCCTTACCGCATTATCCATCGGCGGAAAAACGGTGGAGACCGGAGGGCTGCAGGATAACCGCCTGACGGTGAACAAAGCCGATTATCCGCTGAATGGCAGGCCTGTGGTGGTCTACGGTACTTTCTCGCCAGTCGGGGGAGAAGATCCCGGGGAGAGCGGGGGCATTTCCCTGCCGTCTGTGGGGGCTGACCGCTACCGGGTGACGGCATTGTCCGCAAACGGAGGCAGGGCGGCCGTCTCGAATTCCTACAGTGAAGCTGGCGCGAGTGTACAGATTTTGCTCACGCCGGAGAGCGGATACCGCTTTAAGGAGCTGCGTGTCACGGCTGGCGGAGTGTCTGTGCCCTGCACGGTGATTGAGGCGGGAGCCTCTTACCGCTTTGTCATGCCGGCAGGGGCTGTGACGGTTGCCGCCGAGTTTGAGCCGGTACAGTTTATTATGACCTCCAATGTAGGAGGAAGCGCAGGCTATACAGTTTCCGGGGACGTGGTGACTTTCCGGATTTATCCGCTGGACGGTTTTTCTGTGAGCGGCACGCCCGTGCTGACAGACAAAAACGGCAATCGTGTGAGTGCAGTCAGAACCAGATCCGACTCCTACACATACGAGTGCCGGGTGGATGCCGGGACGGAGCCGGTCTTTGCGGGAATTACCTTTGGCGGACAGAGCGAGTACGACGCCCTGCAGTCGGCGGTGGATACGATGCAGAGCAGCTCCGCGGATCTGACCGCGGCGATGAACCAGTGCAAGCTTCTGGTAGATGAAATGACGTCCCTCGTGCAGGATAGCAGTGGAAATGTAGTCAGCTGGGAAAATCTTTCGGATGCGGACAGAGATAAGCTTTTAAAGGATATCATTTCGCTGGCGAAGCAGATCTCCCTCGCGGGGGATGCGGCGGCGCGGATGGCGAGCGCAGTCAGCGTCGTTTCCAATATCGTGCACTCCTATGCTGTCGATACGCTGGAGGCGGTGCATAAGGATTTTGCGAAGCTGACGGAGGATCTGGAGAAGGTGATGGAGGAGGTGTCCGCCGCCGAGAGGGTTGTGAGCGGAATCACCGACTATCTGAACGCCCAGAGCGGCATACGCTTTACCGGACTGGGGCAGGAGTTTGACGACAATATGGACGGCCTTTACGGAGATCTGCAGAATATTTCCAGGAGTATGGGAAGTATTGAGAAGGATCTGACCGGCTCGATCCAGAAACTCTCAGACGATTTCAAGGCCATTAACGACCAGCTGAATGTGGTGCTTCTTTTGTTTATCGACCGCATTGACCGGATACAGAATCCTGACGGGGCAAACTATTATCAGGATATCTCCGATGAGGAACTCTCGGAGAACAGTGACGGCCGCGTGAGCGGCAGCGAGAACCACGGAACGGTGCGGGGCGATATCAATGTCGGCGGCATCGCAGGCGCCATGTCCATCGACGAGGAGGATCCGGAGGACAACGCCGCCGGAAGTACAGGACTTACGGTCGGGGGCACCTACCGGACGAGATGTGTGCTCACCGACTGTAAAAATTATGGCTATATCACGGCAAAGAAGGACGGAGCCGGAGGTATTGCCGGATATATGACCCTCGGGGTGGTGACGGACTGTCAGGCATACGGCGGGGCGGACAGCACGGAGGGAGAATATGTCGGTGGAATCTGCGGCCAGTCGCTGGGCGTGATCCGCCGCTGTTACGCCATGGTGACACTCGGGGGAGCCTCCTATATCGGCGGCATCGCAGGCTACGGAAGCGGCGTCTACAATTGCTATGCCATAACGGACGTCACAGAGGGGCAAAGCCGTGTCGGCGCGATTGCGGGTCAGCTCGGAGCCATGGAAAAGGACGGCTCAAGGGATGCCGCTTCCTGTGCCGCCTCCAATTACTATGTGGGGGACGGTCTGTACGGAATTGACAATGTCAGCTATGCCGGTGTTGCAGAGCCAATTTCTTACGATAAGCTTTTACAGACCGAAGGGCTTCCGGCGGACTACCGCCATCTGAAGGTGTCCTACATAATAGATGACATATGTGTCTCCACGGAGGAGATTGCCTACGGCGAGTCGCTGGAAAATCTGCATTATCCCGAGATACCGGAGCAGGAAGGGAAAAACGGCGTATGGCCGGATATGAAGGGAAAGACCATGGCCGGAAATCTGCGTCTGGAAGCGGTCTATGAGGATAATATCTCTGTGCTGGAAAGCGACGGGGGCGAGGAATATGCGGGCATGTGGCGGGCGTACGCCCTGCTGGACGGCGTTTATACGGCAAAGGCATCACTCTCTGCGGTTCTCTCTGACGAGGAGCCTCCCGCGACGCTTACCGGAGGCCGGGAATACCGCGTGTATCAGCTGCATTTAAAGGGCGGCGATGCCGGTGGGGAGACGACGCTCCGCCTGCTGGATCCATACGGGGAAAAGGCCTCAGTGTATGCGTATGAGGACGGAAAATGGAAACAGAAAAAGGCCGTCCTGCGGGGAAGCTACCTGCAGGTGCAGATGCCTGCGGCCGAGGGTATCTATATGGTGCGCGCCGACGGTATGAGCTTTGGAACCAAGCTGCTGCTCGGGATTGGCGCGGCGGCTGCGGCTGTTTTAGTGCTGGTATTTTTTAAGAGGCTCAGAAAATTTTTTGCTCAGAAATTTTTAAAAAAGAAATAATTGCTAAGAAGAAATAATTTTACAGAAAAACGCTATGCTGACCCTACGCACCGAGGGTCAGCATGTTGTCTATACAGCGCTTTGCTTTTTCACTTGTCTCATCGGAGAGCGTGATTTCCTCTCCGCCGTGTCCGTTCACGCAGGCGCAGACGTCTGCCAGCGTGGTGAGCTTCATGTTATGGCACACACAGTCTTTGGACAGAGGATAAAAATATTTGTCCGGGCACGCAAACTGCAGGTGCTGCACGATGCTGTTCTCTGTGCCGATAATGAACTCCTTCGCATCGCTCTTTTTTGCGTAATCCATGATTCCGGTAGTGCTTCCTATGTAGTCTGCCCCCCGGCTCACCTCCGGCAGACATTCCGGGTGGACGAGAAGCAGGGCGTCAGGATGCGCCGCCCGCGCCGCCGCTACATCCCTTGTGGACATGCGCACATGGGTGGGACAGCCTCCCTGCAGAAGCTTTATGTTTTTTTCCGGAAGCTGGTCTGCTACCCAGCGTCCCAGATTACAGTCCGGTATAAAAAGGATATTCGGATTGTCAATATTTTTCACAATCTGTACCGCCGAGGAGGAGGTCACGCAGACGTCGCAGACGGTCTTGAGCTCTGAGGTCGTATTGATATATGCCACGACCGTATAGCCGGGGTATCTCTTTTTTGTCTCTGTAATCAGCTCTACATCCATCTGCTCCGCCATGGGGCAGCCCGCATTGGGGTGGGACAGAAGCACCTTTTTTTCCGGCGATAGAAGCTTGACCGTCTCGGCCATAAAGCGCACACCGCACATGAGCACGGTCTTTTGCGGAGCCTCCTTTGCCTGCTGGCTCAGACCGAAGGAATCTCCCACATAGTCCGCCACCTCCCAGATGTCGTGGCTCTGGTAGGCGTGTACCAGAATGCATACATCCTTCTCCTTTTTCAGCCGTATAATCTCGTCCTGCAAATCTCTTGTTGTAAACATTTGTATTCTCCCATTTTTTGTATTTTTTAAGATTATACGTTGTGTTTGTCCGGCTGTCAATGCACTTTTTGTTAAGCCTGCCTGCGCGGAAATCAATTTTGCCATTCCGGGTGGTGAAAATTGATTTTCGTGGCCTGCCTGGGGAAGATGTAGAATTGTATGAAAAGATATGGTACAATAAGCAGGGAGGGCAGGCATGATGAAATCGGCGTTAACATGGCATATCTGCTGAATCAGGTAAGAGAGGCAGACAAAGGGATACATATTTATTAAAAGGGGACGATTGAATTGTCAAATGGGATTATTTTGTATCATGGTAGTAAAGAAATTGTTAAAACACCTGAAATTAGAATTACCAAATATAATAAAGATTTCTATTTTGGTTTTTACTGTACAATTTATCCGCAGCAGGCCAGACGGTGGGCAACCAGATTTGATGGTATGGGCTGCCTGAATGAATATCAATATATACCTGATGATACACTTAACATTAAGGTGTTTTCGGAAATGACAGAAGAATGGCTTGATTTTATTGCAGCCTGCAGGTCAGGAAAGCCACATGATTACGATATTGTTGAAGGACCAATGGCGAATGATACCATATTTAATTACGTTCAGAATTTTTTGGATGGAAGGATAAGCAGAGAGGCATTTTGGAGTTTGGCGAAATTCAAGAAGCCAACACATCAGATTAGCTTTCATACGGAGAGAGCATTGATAAGATTGAGATTCATAAAGGGCAGTGAGGTGAGAGATGAAGAATGATAATGCATTGTTTTATACATGTAGCCTGATTGAATATATTGGGAGGCAACAGAAACAGAAACGGTCTGCAGTGGTTCAGTATTTAGGGAAAGATATCATTAAAAGGATTTATAATTATGCTGATATTTTTCATTGTGAGCCCATAGAGAAGGTGGCAGATGATTTTATCAATAGGATTAATATACCAATGGCCGAATTTGACAATGTGGGAAAGTGCAGGTATAAAGTCCCGGATTATTGGACAATAGGGGAGGTGTACGAAAGATTGATTGAAGATATGGCAAAAAATTCAGATAAAAATATCATTGATTCGACAATGGAGGTATATTTATCGTGGATTGATAGTGCTATATCAAATTACAATACTGATTTTTATTATCAGCCACGAGAATATATCTTTGAATGTTATAAAGAAGGAGAAATTTGTGCATAACCTAGTCACGGAGGGCTTAAAATGAACAGAACAATTGCAAGGACAGGAGCTGTGATCGTAACGGTTTCAGTGCTGTTTTTGTGTTGCTTGTATATTATGCGCAAACAACTGCGGTCAGGCTGGATTCACTTGACGGGCAGGCTATGCAAATTCTTAACTATTCAAAGGGCGGCTTGTTTTTTAATTATGACCTGCTTGGATATGGCATGATGGCGCTTTCAACGTTCTTTCTGGGACTTACAATTGAGGCAAAGACAAAAGCGGACAAGTGGCTGAAATACTTAATGATGATTCATGGAATATTCTTTTTGAGCTGTTTTATTATGCCAATGACAGGTGTGTTTCGGTCAATGTCAAATGGGGAAACAAACATAGGAGGAGTCATTGCACTCGAATTTTGGTGCGCATGGTTTACGCCGATTGGTATTCTGTCGATTTTGCATTTCAGAAAATAGAATTTAGTGAACGAGGTGAAAGAATGCGCATACTCTATGTGTCGGATTTGATTGCAAACTATTTTGATGACAAGGTAGATGCTGTCCTGGAGGATTTGTTTGTCCGTCAGGTATATCCCATTGTTTATGCGTACATAGACGGCAAAGAAAAATTTTCATTTGTTCCCGGATTATGCTCAGATGGAATGTGTAAGTTTCTCGACAGCAGAAAAGGAGATGTTCGCACCAATGTGGTGAACACAGCCGGTGATTTGAAGTCAGGAAACATTTTCTATATCACTTGTATAGATGAACCTCGAAAACTGAAACCGTTATATGAGAAATACAAGGATTCCTATCATTGTGTTTACCAGACAGATATTTATACTAATGAACAGTGGCTCGAAATTATGCCTCTGAATGCTTCAAAGGCAAAGGCCGTAAAGCAGCTGCAGTCACAGTTGAAATGTGAGAAGCTGGTTGTGTTTGGTGACGGAAAAAATGATATAGACATGTTTGAACTGGCAGATGAAAGCTATGCGGTTCAAAATGCACACGAAGACTTAAAAAGAATTGCAACCGCTGTTATTTCCTCAAATGATGAAGATGGCGTTGCAAAATGGCTCGCTGAAAATTATAGGGAGTTTGGGGAGTAGGGACTTGTCTCAAATAACAAAGGGGCAGAAGCCTCTTGCATTTTCAAATTATCAACCTGAAGGAGGAAATGTGAGTCTTCTAACATCGTCACAGAGGGGAAGTTTGTAAGAAAGACATCTCCTGCCCAGGCGTTTAAGCCGCAGGCAGGGCAGTGTTCAATTTTGTTTTGTCCCGGCTTCCAGCTCGGCAATGCGTGCATTTAGC
>JAMPHB010000028.1 GCA_023663685.1 Blautia sp. | reverse complement strand
ATAGAATGGCGGAGCAGCATAATCAGTTCTCAGAAAAAATGGGGAAAGTCAAAAATATTATAAGTTGTCGGAGAAACTAATTCATGCTATAATATGATAGAGAAGTAACCGTGTTGCGAGATGGTAGCCTCCCAAACTTGAAAAAAAGGGGAGGTGGTGCGGATGGATTTATACGAAGTATTAAGCCTATTGTTTTTGGGCGGTTCGTTCCTAGTTGCACTGCTTGCCTACATAGATAGGAACAACAAGCGAAAATAAATAAGCCTACCTTGTTACTTGGCCCGTTCAAGGCAGGCTTAAAAACTTGACTGAGAGAGGCTAACCACTTTGTGGGCGGTTGCTTCTTCCTTTAAACTATAACATGTTTTTTAAAATGGTTCAAGCGTCAAATTGAAAAATAGAGGAAGCGCTGAATAAATCCGCGTTTTCCGAATATAGAGAATGCCGTCTGTCAGGTCATACCATGAGGGGAGAATGCATGAATATTCCGAAAATATATGAGAGTGAGTACCGTTTTTGTCTGATTCTGTGGGAGCATGAGCCAATCAAGAGCAGAGAGCTGGTGCAGCTCTGCGAGGAGAAGCTGGGCTGGAAAAGTACCACGACCTATACGGTAATTAAACGGCTGTCGGAGCGCGGAATTGTGAAAAAAGAGAATACCGTTGTTACCTCACTGGTTTCTAAGGATCAGGTGCAGGAGGCGGAGCTGGGGGAGATGATGGAAAAGACCTTTGAGGGCTCGCTTCCTGCATTTATTGCGGCTTTCGGACGGCACAGGAAGCTCTCTGAGAAGGAGATCGAGGAGCTTCGCAAAATTATCGAGAGGTAACATTGACCGCAGGTTCACTGTTTATGGATTTTTGGGGGAAGTCGCATGGCATTCGAAAAGCTTCTGAATGAAATATACGCCGCCGTTTCTTTAAAATACCTGTGGCCGGAATACAGGCCGACCTTTGTGAAAAGCGAGTCGCCGGACTGGATCAACCGGACGATGGATCTGGGGCTGGAGGTCTCGCAGGCGCTGCTCCCGGACGACGGGCAGACCGAGAGTTTTATCGAGCAGTACCTTGGCTGCAGGAGGGAAGAGCTTCCCCGCACGGCGATTGAGCGCTACGGCGGGCGCCTGCATTTTTATAATGGAAGATTCTGGGCGGTTCTGCCGGATCCCGGCCTGCAGCAGGACTATGTTTCCAAAGCAAAGTACCGCTTTGACCGGAAGCTCGAGAAACTGAATACGAATTACAGACACATGTGTTACAACGGGCTCTATCTTTTTTTGCACCCCAACGGGGAGAGCGATATTGATGCGGGTCAGCTTTTTGAGTATATGCGCCGACAGCAGGAGTCGAAAAAGGTGCGCTTTGACTGGATATTTTTAAATTGCGGCAAGGTAATCTATATTTGTGATTATCTGCACGAAAGGATTGAGCCCCTCGTGCTTCCGCCGAACGCGGAGAATTTTTTGAATATGGAATCGGAGTCGCTCCGGCATAGCCGTGACTGGGAGGATGGAGCGCCGATAGAGACTGGCGGAGGGTGACCTCCGCCAAATTCATGTCAGATTGCGGAAATCTATTTGTGCGCGGGCGGGGGTGGGAGTGTGCAAAAGGATTACAAAGCTATCTTTGTGAAGGAAAATTGGATTTTCTTAATGTTCTGTATAAAATCAGCGATTCGGGGACACGGATGTCCCGGAAAGCCTGCACTGAGCCACGATGGCGAATTGCAGGCGGTCGCGTCAAAAAACATAATATTCCCAGAACATTTAGAAAATCCATTTGATGGAACCGATAGCGGTATCCTTTTTGCACACTCCCACCCCGCCCGCCCACAAATGAATCTCCGTAATGTCAGACTATCGCATACTGGCGGATCACAGCCCACGCCTCCGCGAGGCGTTCCAGCGAAAAGGCGGCGTTGGCCGGGCTTGTGGAGGGGAGCTTTACGGCCGCCCGCCCCGTCTGCGGATATAGGTATTTCTGGTATAGCTCGTAGGATTTTCCGCCGTTGGAGAAAATCTGCTGAATGTCCGCCGCCTCCAAAATGCGGGTGATATCGTTCGGCACAACGTTTTGTATACTTGCGTCCGATGAGCCGGTGATGCTGCAGCTTGCAATCACGTCCCACACGGCGATCCCGTGGGAGAGCAGCAGCTCCTTTTTTTCGGAAATGTCCTGGGGCTCCGGGCAGTCCAGCACCCGCGAAAGGACGCGCCAAAAGCGGTTTTGCTTATGCCCGTAAAAGAATTGCTGTTCCCTGGATTTTACCGAGGGAAAGGAGCCGAGAATCAGCACTGTCGAGCGTGCGTCGTAAACGGGCTGGATATTATGCACTGGCATGGTCTGCCTCCTTTGCAAATCTCATGTATGATGGTATATTTCACATGTCTATCCGATTGACATCAGAAAATTGAGGGAGCCGGGAGGATTGTCCGTCCCCTTTTCCAGCAGCTCCGTGAGCCCCTGAATGGTATTCTCCACCTCCTCCTTCGTGGAAGGAACCAGCGTGTTGTCCAGCTTCACCGACAGGACGATCAGCACGATTTCCGCCAAAGCCGCCGGATTGGAGAAATGGATATCTCCGGCCTCGATGCCCTGCCGAATGATTTCCGTGAGGGCGGGGGTGAGCTGGGAGATCAGGTGGGTCAGATATTTCTGGTGCAGCAGTGCCTTTTCCTGCGCGCTGGAGGTGTTCACAGTGGTTTTCCTGTTTAAGAACTCTGTGGAGGAATTCCGGCACGCCTGAAAAATCATTGCCATGCGCGTGAATGGGGAGATGTCCGTCTGACCGGCGAGGGCGCTGGCGGTCTCAATGGGCTTCTCGTAGCTGCGGGAGATCAGCGCCTCGAGAATGGCCTCCTTCGATGGGAAATAATAATAGATGCTCCCCTTTCCGATGCCTGCCTGCTGCGCAATCTCGCTCACAGAAATGGTCTGTATGTTCTTATTCTCTAAAAGCTCCTGAAGCGCGTCTAAAATTCTATTGTGCTTATCATCTGTCATGCTGCATTCTCCTTTTAAATTATAAGCCACGCATTGTCACTGTCGAAAACATTATTATTATAGCATGTGAAATTATTCCGTTTCAATCGTAAATATAAAATAGTGATTATGCACAAATTATTCCTAAAATATTTTTTTAATTTAGGAGAAGCATGGTTGACCAATGGTCGAAAAAGTGGTAAATTATGTATAAACACAACTGACCGACGGTCGAAAATAGGAGGGAAGAAATGACATACGCAGAAATATTTGCAAGCTTAAAAGGGAAATTCATGGAGGCGGACGTGAGCGGCATTCACGAGCATCTTGCTTATCAGTTTAATATTGAGGGCGAGGGCGGCGGCATTTTTTATGTGGAGGCAAAGGACGGTGTTCTTTCGGTAGAGCCCTACGAGTATTACGACAGAGACGTTATGTTTACGGCGACAGCCGAGGTGTTCGAGAAGATTGCAGAGGGAAAGCTTGATCCGGTTTTTGCATTTACGACCCAGAAGCTTAAGGTCGAGGGCGATATTCAGAAGGCGCTCAGGCTGAAGGATCTGATTGACAGCCGCAAAAAGAGCAGGAAGTCCGCAGACGGACAGTCAGAATAAGAGAGGCCGAATATGAAGGGTGGAAAAATTGCACTGGCTGCCGCGGCGGCCACAGCGGCCGGACTGGGCGGAGCATCGGTATATTTTTACCGGAGAACCATGATAAGAAACAACGCGAAGGTAGAGCGAACGATTAAAATGTCCGGTACGGACTGGTCCCGGTATGGGGAAATGCTGGAGGAAAGAAAGGAGTACATGCTTTCCCAGCCGCACGAGGACGTGTACCAGACCTCGGAGGACGGCCTTAAGCTGCACGCGCTCTTTTTCCCGCAGGGGGATAAAAAGAAAGTGGTCATCTGCTTTCACGGCTATACAAGCAACTGTATGAGCGACTATATTGCGCTGTCGGATTACTATTTAAAGAGAGGTTTTTCCATGCTTTTGCCGGATGCGAGGGCTCACGGTGAGAGCGAGGGAACTTATGTAGGCTTTGGATGTCTGGACAGAAAGGATGCGCTGGGCTGGATTCACTGGCTGCTGTCCGTCTGCGGTGAGGACGTTCAGATTTTGCTGCACGGGGATTCCATGGGAGCCTCCACGGCGCTGATGACGGGAGGGCTGGAGCTTCCGGGGCAGGTGAAGGGAATTGTCTCGGACTGTGCTTTCACTTCCCCGAAAGAGGTATTTACGCATGTACTCCATACCATGTATCATCTTCCGGCATTTCCGATTATTCCAATCGCAGACCGGATCAACCAAAAGTATGCGGGATACAGCATGGATGAGTGCAATGCGGCCAGGGAGGCGGCCAAAATTCAGGTTCCGGTGCTGTTTATACACGGAAGCGCCGACAATTTTGTGCCGACAAAGATGTGCCGGGAGATCTATGAGAGCTGCAAAAGTAAAAAGCGTCTGCTGATCGTGGAGGGCGCCGCCCATGCGGAGAGCTACTATAAGGATACAGAGGCGTATGAGGAAGCGCTTACATGGCTGATTGAGGAGGTAATTGTATAATGGAGACAAGAAATGGCTACAAGACATATCCGCTGACGGCGGCGCAAAAGTTTCATTTTTACTACATGAATTTCTGCCCGAAAAAAGAGGTGGTCAATATCGGCACCAGCCTGACTATTGAGGTGGAGATTGACTGGGAGGAGCTGGAGCGCGCGATTCACAAGGCGAACGAGCGCTGCGACAGCATCCGGCTGCATTTCGCGGAGGATGAGGACGGTACATGGTATCAGTATGTGGTGGACAAGGACGAGCGTAAGGTCGAGTTTGTGGATTTTTCCAATGCGGCCACGGAGGAGGCAGAGCAGACGATGCGGGAGTGGACGGGAGTTCCCTTCGAGCGTCACGACTCCTTTATGAACCGGATTGTTATGATTCAGATGCCGGACGGCTACAATGGGCTTTATTTTCTGGTAGACCATACCACGATGGACGCGCAGTCCCTCATTTGTTATCTGCGGGATATCATTGAAATCTATTGCAGCACCAAGTACGAGGGGGTGGACTATCCGAAGGAGATGGCTTCCTATATCGAGCAGCTTGAGCGGGATCTGGCCTACGAGGCAGGAAGCAGGCAGCAGCAGAAGGACGCGGAGTATTTTCATAAGCTGATCGAGAGCTCCGAGCCGATTTTTAACGGAATTAATGGGCCGAAGCTTTTGATGGCGCAGAGAAAGAGGGACAATAATCCCACAGAGCGCGCGGCGGTCAATGTCTCGGACAGTGTGGATTCTGCTCTTGATATTTTTCATCTGGAGGAGGAGCCTACCCAGCGCCTCATGCGTTTCTGCGAGGACAATCAGGTATCCCTTGTCTGCCTGCTGCTCATGGGAATCCGCACCTATTTCCAGAAGATGAACGGCAACGACGATGTGTCTGTCAATGTGGCAATTGCAAGGCGGGCGACGCTTAAGGAGAAAAAATCCGGCGGTACACGGATCCATTCCTTCCCGTTTCGGACAGTTATGCCGGAGGAAACTTCCTTTTTGGAGGGAATCCACATCATTCGTGATACGCAAAACGAGATGTTCCGCCACGCGAATTATGATCCGGTGCAGTATTTTGCATACCGGGGCAGAACATATCCCGGGACTCCGGGAGCGACCTACGAGCCCATGTCCCTCACCTATCAGCCGATGACGCTCCGGGAAAACGGGCTGGCGAAGCTGGGAGATATCAAGTACCGCACGAAGTGGTATCCCAACGGCGCGACCACGCAGGGCATGTATTTAACAGTGATGCACCGCCCGGATGACAACGGCCTGGATTTCAACTTTGAGCATCAGGTTAAGGCGGTATCCCGGGAGGAGCTTGAGTTTTTCTATTACTATCTGTGTAAGATCATGTTTAAGGGAACCGAGAATCCAAATATGCCGGTGGGCGATATTATTAAGCTGATTTAGAAGGGAGAGAGCTATGTTAGAAAAGCTGAGAGAGGTTATTGTAAATTATGTGGAGGTAGAGGCGGAGAGCATTCAGCCGGAATCCCGTTTCATGGAGGATCTGGGCTTTACCTCCTTTGATTTTATGAGTATGCTGGGAGAGCTGGAGGAGACCTTCGGCATAGAGGTGGACGAGGGCGAGGCCGCACAGATCCGCACAGTGCAGGAGGCCATGGACTATATCGGGAAGCTGCAGAATTCATAGGAGTATATGGAGGAGAGGAAAATGCAGGAAGCATATCATACGATCAAAGAGCTGTTGTCCGCATCGGCTGTAAAGTATAGCGACCGGGAGGTGGTGCGTTATAAGGCGGGAAAGGATGCGATAGAGGCAAAGACCTATCTGGAGCTGAAAAATGACAGCGAGAGCTTTTCCCGCGCGCTGGAAAAGCTCGGTGTACTGGGAGAGCATATCGCACTGACCGGCCGGAGCTCTTATGCGTGGCTGTGCGCTTATTTTGGGATTGTAAACAGTGGCAGCGTGGCTGTGCCCTTAGACGTCTCCCTGCCTGCGGAGGAGCTGGCGGAGCTCATCGACCGTTCCCATGCGAAGGCGCTGGTGATTGACGGGCTCCGGGCGGACGTGATCGCTATCGCAAAGGAGCGCTGCAGGGATTTACAGTACCTGATAACCATGCAGGGACAGACGGACGGGGGATTGTTGTCACTGGGAGGGCTCATTGCAGAAAATGCGGGGGTATTTGAAGCGGAACCGGGACCGGATACACTGTGCACCATTATGTATACTTCCGGCACCACCGGCAAAAGCAAGGGCGTTATGCTGACCCACCGCAATCTGGCGGATAACGCCACATGTCTGGATTTAAAGCTGCCGGAGCACAGCACTCTTTTGAGCGTGCTTCCGATTCACCACGCCTACTGTCTGAGCATGGATATTTTAAAGGGCATCTCGCTGGGAAGTACCATCTGTATCAACGATTCTCTGCTACATATGGCAAAGAACATTAAGCTCTTCGAGCCGGACATGATACTGATGGTGCCGCTGATGATTGAATCCTTTGCGAAAAAGCTTCAGGACGCCCCGGAGGCTCCGGCGGAGTATATCCGTAAGGAGGTGTTCGGCGGAAGGCTGCACACGATCTGCAGCGGCGGCGCTTATCTGAATCCGGATTATCTGGATTTGTTTGGGAAGTTTGGCATCACGATTCTGCAGGGCTATGGCATGACCGAGTGCGCTCCTGTTATCAGCACCAACCCGCCATGGAATATTAAAAATGGCTCTGTGGGGCAGCTTCTGCCAAACTGCGAGGCAAAGACCGTGGACGGCGAGCTGTGCGTGCGCGGAAGCAGCGTGATGCTCGGTTATTATGAGATGCCGGAGGAGACTGCCGGGGCGTTAAAGGACGGCTGGCTCCACACCGGAGATCTGGGCTATGTGGACGGGGAAGGTTATGTTTACCTGACCGGACGCAAAAAGAATCTTATCATTACAAAGAATGGGGAAAATGTTTCGCCCGAGGAGCTTGAGAATAAGCTCGGGGAGTCCCGTCTGGTGCAGGAAATCCTCGTGCGGGAGAAGGAGGGGCTGATTGAGGCCGAGATCTACCCCGACCTCGAGTATGTGAAAACGCATGGTGTGGAGGATATCCGCGCCGGACTGCAGAAGCTGGTAGATGACTACAACAGCTCTGCCCAGAGCTTTAAAAAGGTTTACAGTCTCATTGTGCGCGATACTGAGTTTCCGAAAACAGCATCCGGCAAGGTGCGGAGATTTTAAGTGTTCGGCGTCCGGATTGTGCGGAAGAGTCCAATCCATATAAGCACGATTCCAATAATCTGTAAGGTGCGCATGACGGGCAGCGCCATTACATCCTGCATCACGGATGCGCTGCCGCTGAGTAACATGCCGAGTGCCATCAGAAGGTTTGGCCGTCTGCGCCGCCGGGGAGCGATTCCATCCTCCTCCCGCAGACGGTCAATTGTATTTGTCAGGCGCGCCGCGATATTTAGAAACACAAGTGCCAGCGCGCCGATGGCAACCATCGCGATATAGAAGAACGGGTCATGGAGCGTCGCTGCGACAAAAACTTCCATCATAAAGCTTATATATAGTAATATAGAAAATACCTTAAACATTTTACGGATTTTTTCATAATGCGAGATCAGAGAGGCATTGTCGCTGTATAACTGAAAATCCTTTTCATTTGCCAGCTTCCTGAGAATTACCCACGGCCCCCAGACGGCGACAAGCTCTATCCCCTGCTCCTCCATAAACTCCCGGTAATCGCTGCCCACAGAGAAGAAGCTGCCGGAAAAGTCAATCTGGTAGCGGTAACGCCCCGGCTCTCCCTGCGAAAACTTATAAAATCCAAGACAGAAGCCCTCCAGCTCAAGTCCGGATGCGGCCAGCCCGTTCAGCCAGTCCGTCTCTTTATCCTTATCATAGTACAATCGAAATTTAATCATAATAATCTCCTCACTGTCCCATCAGCTTTGCATTTTCCACGAGTTCCTGCAGTCTCGCACATTCCGCCTCAAATATTTCGCGCCCCAAATCCGTAAGGATGTACTCCTTCTTTTTCCGGGAGTCTGTCTCCTGACTGTAGATCCGGATCCAGCCCTTTTTTAGCAGGGACTGGATTGCGCCATACAGGGTTCCCGCTCCCATCACGACCCGCCCGCTGGTCAGGCTCTCTACTTCCTGCGTAATGCCATAGCCGTGGTTCGGCTGTCGCACAGCCAGCAGAATGTAGAAAATGGTCTCTGTAAGCGGCTGGTTTTTGTCCATTCCGTCTCACCTCATTTCTCGTCGGTCGATATATCGCGACACGACCTATTGCCCTTATAATATATCGCCACACGATATATTTGTCAATACCTTTTTTAAAAGATTGCGATTCGCGTAGCCAGATGAACCATTCACGAAGCAGGCCTTAGCAATTCCCGTGATTTTTCCGATAAGTCACTTGAAGACTGGAGGTGGCAGATACGGTAAAAATTGCAGTTTGTGACGATGAAAAAAATATAAGGGCCTATCTTGTCTCGCTTATCAGGAAACAGAATATTGAATGCGGTATCGAGGAATATGCCTCTGCCGGTGAGTATCTGGCGGACGGGAAAGAGCATGACATGGTGTTTCTGGACATAGAGATGGGAGCTTCCGGCGCGGAAGCGGACGGCATGGGGCTGGCAAGGCATATCCGGGGAATGGATGCTGACAGGCAGCCGGTCATCATATTTGTCACAGGCTATGAAAAATATGTCTATGACGCTTTTGATGTGGGGGCGTTCCAGTATCTGGTAAAACCCGTCGATGAACAGAAATTTGCGGAGGTGTTTGGCCGGGCGGCGGGGCAGATTTTGTCGGAGGAGGAGAAGCGGAAGAAAAAACTTGTGATCCGGTATGCGGGGGAGGGAAAGGCTATACCGCTGGACGACATCTACTATATGGAAAGCCAGAACCATAACATCGTGCTGTTTCTGAAAAGCGGGAAGCTGGAATATTACGGGAAGATCGGGGATCTGGAGGAGGAGCTGGCGGGGCAGTTCTACCGTATCCACCGGGGATACCTGGTCAACCTTTTCCATGTGGAGGGCTACGATAAGACGGAGGTAAGGATGGCGAACGGGGATAAGCTCCAGCTTTCAAGGTATAAGTATGACGGCTTTGTGCAGGCGTACCTGGATTACATTTCGAAGGAAAATTTATGAGCCGGCCGGAATTTGAAATGTTCAATCACTTGTTGTATATAAGGATGAAATCAGACAGGAGGACTAAGACATGAGAATCACAACACAGATGCTGAACGAATCAGCAAGAAAGGCAGGGCTGCCAATCAACAATACTTCGCTTTTGAATTATATCAATGGCAGTCACAGCGACACTTTGCTCAATGCGCTTAACAAGAGCGGTAACTCTGATATTGCAGCAAGGACGAAGTATGAAAAGCTGGAAAAGGCAGCGGATCAGTTATCAGAGGCGGCATCTGCCCTTATGGCAGGCGGAGAGAACTCTATTTTTTCTAAGGCAGGGGAGAGCGGGGACAGTCAGGGCATCTGCAATGCAGCAGAGGACTTTGCAAGGAAGTATAACAGTACGCTCTCCGCACTGAAGAATGTGCCTGGCAGCTTAAATGATTTCTACAGCCAGATGCTGAAATCTGCATTTTCCGACAATGAGAAGGCGCTGGAGAGCATCGGAATCCGTGCGGCAAAGGACGGAACGCTGAGTGTTGACAAGGATATGCTGAAAGGAACGGATATTGACGCATTGGAAAAGGTGTTTGGCAGTACAACTGACTTTGCCCAAAAAGTCGCATATGTGTCGGGCAGGGTTTCCGACAATGCCCGGGCAAATCAGAGCAGCCTGACCAGCCAGTATTCTTCCACCGGCTCGCTGTATTCTTCAGTGGCAGGCAGATATGACCAGTTTGGCTGATAAATATAAAATGGGGATATGCCTTAAACATCATCGATAGGTTTTACTTGTTTTTTCTTCATGGCAATAGTATAATTAGGGAAAAATCAGGTATAGATTATTTCCCAGGAGTGATATAAATGAAACAAGTGCATATAAGGGTTGATGATGGTTTATACAATGAATTGAGCTACTATTCTGCATTGGTGGGGCAGACAATGCAGGATTGCGTGAGAGAAGCTGTTGCATATTATGTTACAGATATGAGAAAAAAACAGTGTGAAGTGAAGGGCTGTCACTTTACGTTTATTGATTTGTTCGCTGGAATAGGCGGGATGAGGCTTGCTTTTGACAAGGCTGGCGGACATTGCGTTTATTCGAATGAGTGGAATAAATACAGTCAGCAGACATACTTTGCCAATTTTGGAGAACAGCCGGAGGGGGACATTACACAGGTATCGGCTTCATCCATACCCGATCACGATATTCTGGTAGCTGGTTTTCCATGCCAGCCATTTTCTATTGCCGGTGTTTCCA
>JAMPHB010000027.1 GCA_023663685.1 Blautia sp. | reverse complement strand
TGCGACCCCCTGGTCCCAAACCAGGTACTCTAGCCAAACTGAGCCACACCCCGAGGCTATGAAATTACGTCCTCTCGTTCGTGACGCAGATATTATTATATTATAGCCATTCCTGCTTGTCAACTCTTTTTTTATAAAATCACGGAGGCGGAACCTCAAAAGCGTCCCTACAGATACTGCCCCAGACAGTCCCGCATAGCCCGCAGTGCCTTCCCCCGGTGGCTGATCGCGTTCTTCTGCTCACGCGAAAGCGCCGCCGAGGAGCAGCCGTACTCCTCCAGATAGAAAATCGGATCGTAGCCAAAACCGTTTGCCCCCTGCGGTTCCCAGCCGATATAGCCCTCCATTGTCTCCCGAACCACAAATTCCCTCTTGTCCGGCAAAACCGCGCCGATCGCGCAGACGAAGCGCGCTGTGCGCTCCTCCTTCGGCCGCCCCTCCAGACGGTCGATCAGATTACGGTTTTTAATATCGTAGGAAGTATCCTCCCCCATGTAGCGGGCGGAATACACCCCCGGCTCTTTTCCCAGCGCATCAATCTCCAGACCGGAATCGTCCGCCAGCACAATCGCGTCTGTGTGAGCTGCGATTGCCCGCGCCTTGATCAGGGCATTCTCCTCAAATGTCGCTCCGTCCTCCACAATATCCACAAAAATATCCGCCTCCTTCATGGAAAGGATCTCCACGTCCATCCCTTCCATAATCTCCCGAATTTCCCGCAGCTTATCCTGGTTTCCCGTCGCAAAAATAATCTGTCTCATCAGTATCCCTCCTCAAATGCTTTCTGAATGGCCTTATAAATTCCCTTTGCCGCTTTCCTCTGATACTTTTCGCTCTTTAGCTTGTCCAGCTCCTCATAATTCGTCATAAAGCCGACCTCAATCAGCGCCACCGGCGACTCGCTGTTTTTAATAATATAGATATCGTCCCCCTTAAGAAGGCCTCCGTCGCGGCTTCCCAGCGCCTCCACCATGCTGTCGAGACAAATTCCGGCCAGCCGCCTGCTGGAAAACTCTGACTTGTCCGACTGGCTGTACATCACCTGCGTCCCGTGTGTCATGCTAAAATTCCCACTGGCGCTTGAATTGTTGTGGATACTGATAAACAGATCCGCGCGGGACTTATTGGCAAGCTGAACCCTCTGCTCCAGCGTGGGATTCGTGTCCGACGTGCGGGTGTAGTATACGCCGATATTCCCATCGGCCTTCTCAAAGAGCTCCTTAAGCTCCAGCAGGATCGCCAGATCAATATTCTTTTCCGAAACACCGTTCTTCACGGCTCCCGGCGCACGGCCGCCATGCCCCGCGTCCACGACAACCACCTTATCGTAAATGTCATGGGGATCAATAAAATTCAGATACAGACTTCCGTCCTCGTAGGAGTCCTCCAGCTCGTACACCGCATCCAGCCCCAGCGCAATCACGCCCGTGCCGCCGTCCTTATAATAGGAAAGAGAAGCAATGTGGTCGCTGCTCCCCCGGATTCCATACTCCGCAAAATAGTCGTCCACGCCCCCCGCAAAGCGCACATAGACAGTCTGCGTCAGATAGTCGTTCTCAAGCTCAAGCTGCTCCTTCGCAAGCCCCTGCGGAAGACCGACGCGAAGCTGTGCCTTTAAGTCCTCCTCCTTCACCACTGCCTCGGGAGCCATCGTCTGCATAAGCTCACCGGGCAGAATTTCCTCCTGCCGCTGGTTTTCCGCCGCAAGCACCGCCCTTGCGTGTATACCCGGGAAATAGTACAGACAACAGCACACCAGCAGCGTCAAAAGCCCCAGCAGCGCCGTGATACACCTTAAGATTCGGGCGTCCATCGGCAGCTGTGCCTTCCCCTTCTCTATCTGTTTCTCGTAAATGCCTTGATGCACAGATTACTCTCCTTCTTTTCCTTCACGTTCACAAACTTCCTTCCGTTGTAGCTGATATAGCCCTCGCCGTCATCCAGATCCACCGTCGTCAGGGCATAATCTCCCGAATCGTACTCAATCGCCATCGGGTGGGAAGCCCCGGGCGTGCGGATGCGCAAAAGCACCGCATACCTCTCTCCGGCGCGGACATCCTCCGGCGCATGAAAATCAATCGTATAATAGCCCGCCTGCTTGAGTTTTCCGGACGCAACCCGCACCCGGTTTTCAAAAGAATCCTCATCGGTAAAATCATGGACAATAAATATATCGTACTCCGTGTCCGCACCCGTCGCATAGAAGGCCGCTGCCCGCACTGTCTCATCGCCTCTGGCCGTGAACACATTTGCCCCATAGATTTCCTCGCTGTCATAGCCCATCTTGCCCACCCAGCCGCAGAGATCGCTCTGATAAATATTGTCGTAGTTATTCACCGGCTCTACCCGGGTGTAGACCACATTGTGGGTACCAATGTTCGTATCGTAGTAGGACACATAGAAAACACCGTCCTCCCCGAACGCCTCCCCCCAGCTGTTCTGGCAGATAAAAGCGCCGTCCCCCTCAAGGGGCGTGTTAAAATTCTCGCTGGGATAATTGTCGTCCCAGCCAATAATCACCACATCATGGTTAGGTTTTTCCGTGCCGATGTAACAGTAGGCGCTTGTCTCCCTATTATAGTACGCTGAGCTTCCGCCGGAGCTCTGGATCGTACTGTAAAGCGAGGACTGTACCCCTCCATACTGAAAAACCGCCGCCTTGATCGCCTCGTAGCTCTTTCCGTCAATGATGCGCATCTCCTGCACATGGCGGACCGCGTCGAGGGAAGCGTCCGTCTCTCCGTCCCCGTAGGGGTCATCCTTCTCGTAGACCGGTCCCTGCCACGCCGCCAGATACGCCATGCCCATCGTATACTCGCCGCCGTCGTACTGATTCACATGGAAGGAATTGCTCATACTCATATGATCTACCGAAAACAGCTCCTGCTCCTCCGGGTACAGGGAGGACTCCAGCGCGCTGGTAGCCGCAAATGCCCAGCAGGTTCCGTAGCTCCCCTGATTGCGGATGGCCGAAAGCCTCCCCTTCTCCCGCAGGTCATAGCGTGCCGGAACGATCGAACTGTTGTCCGTATCTGCCGCCGTCACTGTATTCTCCGCGATATCAAAGCTGTAGCTGTAATCCAGAAGCCCCGCCAGATCCTCAAGACTCACATAGAGCCCTCCGTCCAGCTCGGCAAGCCCCGAGACCAGCCGCACTGTATCACCATTCAGCTGCGCCTCCTGCTCCCCCACGGCCATGGAGGCGGATTTATTGTGCTTCTCCACCAGAAGCCGCATCCCGTCATACACATGGACGCTGCAATTTAAGGCGTCGCGCAGCATCGCCACCGGGACCATAATTCCCCTGTCCCTGTTCATATAAAAATGCAGATCCTCGCTGGTGTACTCCTGGCTGTCGATGATAACCGTCAAAATGGTGGAATTTACATCGGCCGCCACAATGGGATTCCAGACTGTCTGATCGAGATCCGCCCCGCGGAACTCTCCCACGCCGGAGGTACCCAGCCCGAGAATTTGAAATTTGAACAGAAAAATCCCCGCCAGTATCAGGGTAAAAGCTATAAAACGTTTCGAGTATTTCAATGCTGTCCATCTCCCGTAGGCTTATTTCCGCGCTTCGGCGGCTTCGGCCCCATAAACTGATAAAAATATGTCCTGATCATGCCATTATAAAGCTTGCGGTTTTTGTCGGCTCTTCTTCCAATATAGCGCTCCGCGTCCTCATAGCTCGTGATCATGTAAAGCGACCAGCTGTCAAGCCTCGCGTAGGCCTCCCCAAGCTCTCTGTACAGCCCCGGCAGGCTCTTTCTATCCTCCATCCGCTCCCCATATGGCGGATTCGTAACCACAAAACCATACCTTTTGGGGTGGCGCAGCTCTGCCACGGGACGCTGCTGCAAATGGATCATGTGCTCCACCCCGGCGCGCTTCGCATTCTCCCTCGCCACACACACCACCTCCGCATCAATATCGTAGCCCTGAATGTCCACGGAGACTCCGGGATCGACAAGCTCCTGCGCCTCCTCCACCACCTCGTGCCAGAGCTGTCTGTCCACAAGGCTTGTCCAGTGCTCCGCGGTAAATTCCCGGTTCATGCCCGGCGCTATGTTCGCGGCCATCATCGCTGCCTCAATGAGAAAGGTGCCGCTGCCGCAAAACGGGTCTACCAGGATCCTGTCCCTCTTCCACGGAGTCAGAAGAATCAGAGCCGCCGCAAGGGTCTCCGTGAGCGGCGCACGGCCGGACAAAAGCCGGTAGCCCCGCTTGTGCAGAGAATCCCCCGAGGTGTCAATCGTCACCATCACCTCATCCTTTAATATGAAGATGCGAACCGGATAGTCCGCCCCGTCCTCCGGAAACCATTCCAGATGGTAGGACTCTTTCAGTCTCTCCACCATCGCCTTCTTCGCGATGGACTGAATATCGGAGGAGCTGAACAGCCTGCTCTTAATGGATGATGCCTTTGTCACCCAGAACCGCCCGTCCTTTGGAATGTATTCCTCCCACGGCAGCGCCTTAATCCCCTCAAAAAGCTCGTCGAAGGTGGTCGCGACAAAACGTCCCACCAAAAGCAGCACTCTCTCTGCGCTGCGCAGAAACACATTTGCCCGGCAGATGGCCTCCGCATCCCCCGCGAAAGTCACACGGCCGTCCTCCACCCGGGTAATCTCATACCCAAGATCATATATCTCCCGTTTTGTCACAGCCTCCAGCCCAAAATGGCAGGGCGCCACAAGCTCAAAAGTCTTCATATTCCACCTGCAATTCTTTTATCGTCAGTCTCTATCATTGTTACACATTTGCGCCATTTTTGAAATAGTTTTTTAAACTTTTTTCATGGCCTCATAACCGCCCACCACGGTTGCCACCGAATAGCCCTGCCTCCCCAGCGTGCGGGCAAGCTGCATACTTCCCCCGCCGTGCTCGCAGTAGAGTACCAGCCTGCGGTTTTTGGGAAGACGGACGCGCCCCTGCTCGATTTCATCATAACGGTAATTCACCGCCCCCGGCCAGTGCCCGGCGCGAAAATCCTTCCGGTCGCGGATATCTATGAGCAGCCCACGGCTTTTCTTTAGAGTCTGATCCAGCTCCGCTGCATACACCAGATCAAAATCCATAAGATTTCCCTCCTTCGATATTCTATATGATAAGGAACGAAGCTTCCTAAAATAAGAAAACAGATTACAAAAAAGATTTCTGTAATCTGCTTTCTATTATTGTATGCGGTTTTTCCTGAGCTGTTCATTTCACCATGCACAGCGCAAAGCAGGCTCCCTATCTGCAGTCTGTCGCGTCAGAAGCATTCGATGCATTGGATGCGTTCGACGCCTTGTTGCTTGCATTGGACGCATTGCTTGCATTCTTCGCATTCTTCGCGTTTGTTGCATTGCTTGCCTTGTTGCCTGCCTTGTTGCTTGCATTGGTTGCATTGCTTGCATTAGTACTATTGTTCGCCATACGATTGCTACCTCCTGGTAAGGTTCATTTATTTGTTACAAGAGGTAGTTTCTCTATAAAACAGCGAAATATACCAAAAACGCTCTGGATATTTTTTCCATCTTACCGCATGGCAGGCTCTCTCCTACGACACTCTCCTTATGGCCGCGCCGAATGCCATCCTTGAAAAGTCCCTCTTGTAGATAGCGCGCATGAGCAGATACTGTATGCCAAGCCCCGCCAGCAAAAGTACATAGGCGCAAATGATACTGGCCGCCGGAGAGAGCGTCAGCTGCCAGCCGTTGTCGGAAATGACAGCGCCCAAAAGATTCCTGGTAAAGGAGTAGCCCATCATAACAACATACAGAATCACAAGCGAAGGAACAAAAAATTTGTAGATAAATCCAAAATACACTAAAAGCAGAAAATCCATGACGCCAATCACAAAAATATCCTGAAGCTCCCAGACGCCGCCTCCCAGCCCGACGCCCACCAGCCGTATGAGCACGATGATCGTCAGGGACAGGAGCGACCCCGCCCCGGAAACCATCACGGGAATGGAGGTCTGCAGCTTTTTCTTATAGGCGGATGTCTGCGCCAGACTTCCCACGTCCATGGATATGATCAGCTGCGCCGGAAACATCATTGCGCAGAACATAAAAAGCGCGCCCATCTCAAATCCCGAGTTCCTCATATAAGTCGTCCTCACTGCAGGAATGCATTCCAGGATCAGGCCGAGCACAAAAAATATAATGCACATCACCATATTTCCCTTCACGCTAAGACCATATTTTATCAGCTTAAGCCCCGTTTTAAAATCATCTTTCATAGTAGCTTCCTTTCACACAATAGCCCACATACCATACCGTAAACACACTCACACCGGCCGCCAGCAGGATCGCAGCTGCCAGCTCTGCCAGCCATACTGCCGTGCCCTTTTCCAAAAACATCGCCGGAAGCGCAATCGCAAGGTAGGGAAGCATCGCCGCCAGGCTAAGCGTCACATGCAGCTGAAAAACCAGCACATGCCTCGTCAGGTTCAAAACCGCCGTCGCCACCGCGTAAACCACCAGTGCGCTCACAAAGCACTGTCTCTCCCCGGTCAGCGCGAACCAGACCAGAGCGTAAACCAGCAGATAAATAAGTCTGCGCAGACAGTCCCCCGTCACCGCTTTCTGCAAAAGAGCAATTCCCTTATGGGAGGTCTTAAACATCTCCATGCCGGACGCCTCCCTGCTCAGCAGGCCTCCAAACAGCCAGTAATCCATCAGAATCTCAAAGACGAGCATATAGGAAAACCAGACCAGACCGTTCACCAGCGACAGCGGCTGGGAAAAGGGAAGGGACACTACGAAAAATCCAATGGGTATGAAAAACATCAGCACCCAGTATCTCACAGGGACAAAAACCCTGTAACCTGCCATAATTTTAGCCATTTTCCGCCCCCCGTCTGCGCTTAGCATCTACCAGAAGCGAGTAATTCTTCATCACCGCCACGCTGATCTGGGAGAGCGTCGGCGTCTCCACGCTCACATTGCAGCCCGCGAGGGCGTCCAGCTTATCCGCCTTACAGATGCCCTCGAATCCAAACTTATTCGAACTCATACTGTACATGGAAGCTCTCGCTTTCTCTATATACTCTGCATCTCCCTTTACCAGCAGATATTTCTCCTTCAGATCCTCCACGAAGCCGGCCTCCGCAATCTGCCCGTGCGCCATGATAATCGCGTAATCCGTGACATTTTCCATGTCGGCCACATTGTGGGTGGAGAAAAAGACGCTGCGCTTTCCCTCGTCCTCCAGCAGATAATCCCTTATCATCTCGCAGAGCTTATCGCGCATCAGCGGATCTAAGGGCGATGCCGGCTCATCCATGATCAAAAGCTCGGTATCCCGCGCCATAATTCCGGCGATCATCAGCTTCATGCGGTTTCCATCGGACAGCGCGCTGATTTTTTTCTTACCGTCCCCTATGTCGATCGCGAGATCCCTGCACCACTGATTAAAGCGATCCTCGTGAAAACCCTGAAAAAGCAGGCTGCTGATAGAAGCCACCTGGCCTGCCCGCCACTGGGGCAGATAGTAATTCCCGGGGCCGGTATAGCCGATTTTCTCCTTCACCACCGGATTTTCCTCCCGGTCTTTGTCACTGTAGCTTCCAAAATATGTGAGCTTTCCCTTATAATCCAGCCGGATTCCCGACAAAATGTTGAGCAGCGTCGTCTTTCCCGCACCGTTTTCTCCGATCAGCGCCGTCGCAAAGCCCCTCGGAATCAAAAGCTGCGGTATATGCAATGTAAAATTCTTAAACTGTTTGATGATCTCCTGCCCCTCGATCACATAACTCAATTCCATTTTCAAGCTCCCTTCTATTCACTGTCTTTCATCATAAGCAGGGTCTCTAGGGTCTCTCTCAGCTCTGCATCGCTCATTCCCGCAATCCCCGCGGCGGTGATTGCCTCCGAGAGAGCCGCCTCCACCTTCCTGAGATGCTGCTCTTTTAGCATCTCACTGTCCTGCGCATTTACATAGAAGCCCTTGCCCTGCACTGCCGTGACCAGCCCCTCCGCCTCGAGCTGTTCATAGGCCTTCATCGTCGTAATCACGCTGATTTTCAGCTCTCTGGCCAGCCCACGGATCGAAGGCAGATACTCCCCCTGCGCGTACTTCCCGCCCAGAATATCCGCCCTGAACTGCTCCGCGATCTGTTGATAGATCGGCACTCCAGAGTTCTGCAATATTTTCATCCGCTCACCTCTCATCCTGACTTATTTCGGCGTACATGATAACCAGCAACGCTGTTCATGTGTTATATATACACCTTATACAGAATTCTGTCAATACCTTTTTTAAATTTTTTTAATTTGGAAGCTTTTTCTCCGCCTTACGTCAGTCCCCGTCTCCGCCGCACCCGGCTCAAATGCTGTTCAAAATACCCCTTATTGATAAACTCCGCCAGCGCGTACTGCTCCAGCACCGGAACTGTACATGAAAAAGCGCCGCTGGTGCTCTGATAGCGGTCAAGGAGCGGCGGCGGCAAAATCATGTAGCCCATGCGGATCGAGGGAGACAGGCTTTTGGAAAATGTATTGATGTAAATCACCGAGCTGCTGTCGTCCAGCATGAACAGTGTTTCGATGGGTTTTCCCGGCATAAAAAATTCGCTGTCAAAATCGTCCTCTACGATATAACAATGGTTTTTCCTGGCCCAGTCCAGATACTCACAGCGTTTTCCGATGGATGCCGTCACCCCGGAGGGATAGCTGTGAAACGGCGTCACATGCAGCACCTGGGCACGGCTTTTTTCCAGCTCCGCGCTTTGGATGCCGTCCTCTCCCATCGCAAGCAGCTCACAGACCGCCCCCGTGCCCTCATAAACTCTCTGTATCTGATGGTAGGAGGGATTCTCGATACCGTAAAGCTTGTCGCGCCCCAGCACCCGCGCCACCGTCCCGTACAGGTGCTCCGCCCCGGAGCCGATGATAATCTGCTCCGGCTGGGCAAAAAGCCCCCGGTAACGCAGGAGGTAGGAGGCAATGCTGTTGCGGAGTATGGCGCAGCCCTCGTTGGGAGAGCGCCGCAAAAGCTCCTCCCCATAATCGGTAATCACAGAGCGCACCGTCTTAAAATACAGCGAATAGGGAAAATCCCCGGATCCCTCCGCTCCCTTCACCGGCTCCTCCGAAAGCAGCTCAAGGCTCTCTCCGCTCCTTTGTGCGCCGGTAAATCCGTGAAGCTCGCAGACATAGTAGCCGCTCCGCTCCCGGGGCTCGATATAGCCCTCCTCCTTTAACATCTGGTACGCGTTCTCCACCGTAATCAGGCTGACGCCCAGATGATCCGCCAGCGCCCGCTTCGACGGGAGTTTTTCACCCTTTTTCAGCGTCCCTCTCTGAATGTCCTGCTTAATCATCTTATAAATATAGTAGTAGCGCGGTGTGTCCCCGCGCTTTTTAAGATTATAGGTCAGCATCTGTTGCTCCTCATAATTGTCACTGCTTCCTGCTTTTAATATACAGCACAGCCTTACTAAAATATCACATCCAGATACCAGAAGCGGCTTTCCGCTGTTCATTTCGTTCAATCTATATCCGTCTTTTGTGATGTTTCTGTGAGATTCACTGACACCCATTCAATAATCTCACTCGCATATTGTATTGCAATTTTCGTGTGCTCCTCTCCAAGAAATAACTCATTGGGATATCTAATCGCCACTCCATACGGTGTCAAAGTATCTGCATAATCATAGTACTTATCCTCAATGCTTACTTTATTCTTTATTTGATTTAGAAGAAAGGAAAGGTCATGGAGCTTGGGCACTCCTCCCTCTGCACCATAATACATAATCAATGCTTTAATAGCTTTTTCTGCTGCCTGCTGACAATGATAACAAATAATTTCAATCGGTTTAGGATAATAGGTCTTATCTAAATGCTTTGCTACCCCTAAGTCCATCACTGCCATCTCATACCACGCTTTCGCTTCCCGCATCATAAAGCAGAACCCCCTTTCGGTAGACCTCACTTTCCACAGAAGGAATCTCTTTCCTTGCCTCAAACCGGCTCTGAGTTCCTACAACAATATCAACCGGACGCTGTTTGATCCTGCGAATGGCTTTGTAAGCCTTCGTTGTCTCTGCCGCAAGATCAGACACGCTATCCTTGACGATAATATAAAAATCCAAATCACTTTCATCTGAATAAGTATTATTCGCGTATGATCCAAATAAATAAATTCGTACCGGAAGAAGTTGATCTACAATATGCTCCTTCATGTTTTCGATTTCCTCTGTAGGCATAGTTTTCAGCACCCCCACTTCTTCTTATTCCATTCACAAAATACATACTTTTTACCAGCCTGCCTATATCTTATCAGAGCCCCACAAAAATATCAACAACCGTTTATTGAGTGAGTTTCCGGGAATGCTCTTCTCCTATACTCTGTGTGTCTTACTGCACAGCTCCACGGCGAAAAAATGCGGACCCTCCAGCGGATCCGCATTCTTGAAATCCTATTAATTTGTGCCATTTATTATACAGAGTTCACATAACGGGTGCCGCCCTGTACGTTATAAAGTCCGTCCGATGTATAGCTGTTCGACGCACCCGCCTGAGTGGTCAGATAGAAGTCCACCAGTGAAGCACTCGACGCGATCGAAGAACCGTAATCCTTAAAGAGCTTCTGCACCTCAGCCATGTCGGACTTTTTGAAGGTGTCCGCGCTGATCCCCAGCTTGCCCTGACTGTCCACCGAAATTCCAAACTGCCGGAGCGACTCCTCATACTTCGCCGTTTTCTCCCTAATGTAGGAGAGATTCGCAACCACGCCGGAATTAGAGCTGGACTTTGCCTTGTCAAACATCGTGTTGTAATTGTTTACGAAACTCTTTGCCGCAGAAAAAATCTTGTCAATGTCGTACACCTCATTGCCATCCTCGTCCTTAATCATGGCGTACAGCTTATCCGAGCTGAGGGTCGTGGCCGCATCCTTAAGGCCTGACGCACCAGCCGTCACCGTGCTGCTGTCCGTCTCTGTGTCGCTGTCGGTCTCCGTGGTACTGTCGGTCGAGCTGGTTGCCGAGCTGCCGACGCTTGCAAAGTGAATCCTCGACGCAACCGATGAGCCGTAGCTCATGTAGTTATCTTTTGAAAACATCTCTTGTACCTTGGAGATGTCTGCCTCCTTCAGGGCTGACTCGTTGAGCGTGAGGGTTCCGTTGCTGTTCACCTGAATGCCAAGCTCCGCCAGCTTGTCGGAATTGGCCGCCGTGCTGCTCATCATGTTTGCCACATACGCGGTCTTACTCGTCAGCGTGGAGCTCTTCGACGAGGTTATCACATCGTTGTAGTTTGACACATACTCCTTCACTGCGGCAATCACCTTATCCTTCGCAGTCGAGCCATTCTCCGTATCCATGTATGTCTTTTCATTCTGCAGAGCCGCAACTGAGGTACTGAGACTGGAAAGCCCTGTCGTCAGCTTGGAATTGGCCTCCTGCACCTCCTCTGACACCGTCGGATTCTTCTTCTCCTCAAGGAGCTTCTCGAGAACGCCGCCGGTACCCGCCTTTCCCGATGAGCCGGTCGTTGTGTTGCTCTGTGTTTTCCCATAATAGCTCTTCACCAGTCTGCGATAGCTTCCGTTCTTAATGCTGGCATAATCTGAGAAGAAATTGCCTCCAAACCCGCTGCTGCCGGATGAGGAACTCTGAAATAAATCACCGATACTATAACTCATGTATCATCACTCCTCTCTATAATTACCTAAATCATACCACCTTGTTTTCCAAATTGCAAGGTGTATACCCGAAATTTCACACAAAAAGCTTTGCCGAACAATTTGCACCCGGTTCAATGTTCATGCGCACTGGTTCCGGTAAAATGCTTCTCGAAAACGAAAAGATGCAGAGAGAATTTTTGATACATATCTACTCTGCCTCCGCGGTCAGCTCTGACGACATTTGATACAGTCTGTCTGTAATCGCCGTCACTTCCTCCGTAATCCGGCTGTTCTCTTCGCTGCATATCAGCGTTTCATTGGAATGTGCTGTCACCTCCTCGGTAATCGCCGAAATAGTCTGTATGTTATCCACGATGACGGAATTAGACTGGGCAAGGGCTTTTACCGTATCCGCCAGATCTCCCGACTGCGTGCTGACATTCTGCGTTTTTTCCTCTATTGTGCGGAAAATCTCTGCTGTCTCATTTGCCGCCTGCCCCTGAACACTGTTGCTCTCCAGCATTGACCCTATGACTTTAACTACCATCTCAATCTCCACAGAGACATTCTGGATCAACTCCGTAATATGCATCGTCGCCTCCTGCGTCTGCTTCGCAAGGCCGGAAATTTCCGATGCCACAACAGCAAAACCGCGCCCTGCCTCTCCTGCCCGGGCCGCCTCAATGCTGGCATTTAACGCAAGCAGACTCGTCTGTGAAGTGATGCCGGTAATAATTCCGACAATGGACTGCATCTGCTCTGTATACTCATTCAGCTTTCCAAGCTCCGTAGATACCTGTTCACTGACCTCACCGGATTCCTCCACCTTATGAATCAGGGTATCAATTTTTTCATTTCCCTGACTTACCTCTGCCTGCGCTTTGTCCATATCCTCCTGAATTGCAGAAACTGCGGCTTCCACACTCTGGATAAAACGCTGGATTTCCTCTGTTTTTATCAGCTGGTTCTGGATCGACTCCGCCGTCTCCCCCGTCCCGCTCGTCACATCTTCCATGGAGGTCTTCGTCCGGGTCACGGAGCTTTGCAACATTCCCATCTTATCATTGACTCCCTCCACAAGCTCTGCCATTTCATTGGAAACTGCCATTACTCTGTCCAGAAGGCCGGTCGCATTGTCCTTTTCCCGGTTAATTTGTGCGATCTTATTATCGCTGTTTCTCTTTAATATCCCTGAAACCATGCAGGCATAAACGACAACAAGCAAAATCAGGAAAATCCTGATTTCATAATCCGGCATGGCTTCAGATGAAATCCCCTGGGTGACTGCCACATAAATAACATGGACAATATTCACAACTGCGCAGCTCGCACCCACAAGCACCATATGTCTCATATTGCAATACAGGGTAACAATCATCAAAAGCGGAATCACAAAGCTAAACGCCAGCATTGACGTTGTGGTAAACAATATAAACGTATAAAAAATTCCATACCCAAAGGCGACAATGTGCTGGATAGCTTCCGTCTCCGGATTCTTGCGGTACAAAACAATGGCAGCTATCAGCGGCATCAGCGCCAAAACTGCAAAAACTGCATAGTACCCGATCGTGCGGCTCCCTTTAAAAACTTCGACCAGATATGAGAGTAACAAAACTGCATTCAACGCTGCATAGGCGATCAGCACTGTCTTATTAACGATCTGCTTTTCTGAATTAAGAGAACTGCTATTTTCCATCATAACTCCTCCTTTGTCATGCAATTTCATAAAAATCATACCATAATTCACAAATAATTACTATATTTTTATCCGAAATAAAAAACGCCCTGAAAGCATTCGCTTTCAGGGTGTTATCTACGTGCGCGAGAGGATTCGAACCCCCGACACCTTGGTCCGTAGCCAAGTGCT
>JAMPHB010000026.1 GCA_023663685.1 Blautia sp. | reverse complement strand
AAATGGCTGGCGGCGGGATGTAATGCTTTAAAAAATGGGGAAACTCAAATTTTAAAAGCAATTGACAATTTTTCATTTTTCTGCTAAAGTACAAAAAGGGAATGAAGTTCTCCCTTGGGCAGCCAAAACCGCTTTTTAAGCTGATGACTTCTGTGATTACAATTATCACAGAATGTCATTGGCTTTTTGGTTTGAAAGGAGAAAATATTATGTTGACATCACTTGCACTTATTTTTCTTGTTGGTCTTGCCATGGCTTCTATTTGCCAAAAGATAAAACTTCCCCGCATTATCGGTATGCTGGTTACGGGGATTGTTTTAGGTCAATATGTTCTTAATCTTTTAGACACTTCGATTTTGGGTATATCTGCTGATTTGCGGCAAATGGCATTAGTGATTATTTTAATTAAAGCCGGATTATCTCTAAATATCAGCGACTTAAAGAAAGTCGGGCGTCCGGCAGTCTTAATGTCCTTTCTGCCCGCTGTTTTTGAAATACTGGCATTTGTCCTGTTTGCGCCGTCTGTTCTTGGAATAACACTGATCGATGCTGCTATCATGGGAGCTGTTCTCGGGGCGGTATCTCCAGCGGTTGTCGTTCCCCGAATGGTACAGCTCATGGAAACAAAATATGGAACAAAAAAAGGTATTCCACAGCTTATTTTAGCCGGAGCATCTTTAGATGATGTTTTTGTCATTGTTCTGTTTTCAACTTTTATCGGAATGGCACAGGGAAATTCAGTAAATATTATGGAATTTGTCAACATTCCCATTTCGATTATCCTAGGCATATTGACAGGATCGGCTGCAGGACTTTTCCTGTCTGCCTTTTTTGAAACAAAATATGCACATAAGCATTATGTACGCAACAGCATGAAAGTTATTATTGTCCTGGGAACGGCTTTTCTGCTGATTGCTCTGGAAGAATGGCTGAAAAATATTATCTCTGTTTCGGGACTTCTTGCAGTTATGAGCATGGCTTGTGTGTTACAACTAAAAAGTGCTGCTTCGGTTTCGTCCCGTCTTTCTGAAAAATTTGGTAAACTGTGGATTGCCGCCGAAGTCATTCTGTTTGTGCTTGTGGGGGCGGCAGTTGATATCCGTTATACCCTGAAAGCCGGGGCTGGTGCCATCCTTCTAATTGTGATTGCGCTGATATTCCGTTCGGCTGGCGTGTATCTGTGTCTTGCAGGCACAAAGCTCAACTTAAAAGAAAAGATATTCTGCATTATAGCCTATCTGCCAAAGGCTACGGTTCAAGCCGCTATTGGTTCGGTTCCCTTGTCTTTAGGTCTGCCCTGCGGAAATATCGTGTTGTCGGCAGCCGTATTGTCAATTATAATTACTGCTCCGTTGGGCGCACTGGGAATGGATATGACATATCGTCATTTATTGGAAAAAGAAATGTATTGACAAACCACAATTGCTACAGGAGGAAACATAAACTATGAGCTCTTTATTGAAGTCAACAAGAAATACCCGTGCATTACCTACAGGTACAATGCGTTACATCAGAAGTGACGTACCATTGAATTTGACAGATGGGGAAATTCAATGGTTGTTGGATAACAACATAACAACTCTTGTGGATTTAAGGTCAGATGAGGAAGTTTGTAAACAGCCTTGTGGGCTTGCGGTTAAAGAAGGTTTTCAATATTATCATTTACCGGTTACAGGCGGCGGCGGTACTCCAAAATCACTTGAGCATTTATATACTGTTTATTCACAAATGATTGATAAGCAAATGGAGAAAATTATTGCTACAATCATGGGGGCAAAGTCAAATGTACTGTATTTCTGTACCGCAGGCAAAGACAGGACTGGTGTGGTATCTGCTGTACTTTTACGGAAATTAGGGTACTCCGATGATGTCATAATTGAGGATTATATGAAATCAAAGGATAATTTGACCAGTATGCTTACAGCGTATGTAAAAGAACACCCAGAGGTTGACATTGAAATAATTATTCCACATATTGACAATATGAAGCGATTATTGCAACAAATATAAATTCGGTTTTCCCCTTATACCGGCTGCAATTCCTTTTCCAATTCAAGCACCTGCTCCAACGTAAGCCCGGAATACATTGCGACTTTTTCCAGCGGCAGGTTTCCATCTTCGATCATTCGCATTGCGGAATCTATCTTTCCCTGCTCTATTCCTCTCTTTATTCCCTGCTCGACACCCTGCTCATATTTTTCCTGATAATTCATCTGCAAAGTCATATAATCCAATCTCCATAATGCCGCTCCTTTTTTCTCCTTGTCTCCATTATAATATGTGCCTGCATGGTTGACAAGGACGGATTTTTTGATAATGCAGACTTTTCTATATGATAAAGAAAGAAACCCCAACTGTGCGGCTTCACAGTTGGGGGGTTCCATTTCTCCTTATATGCCGTCAGCCAGACATGCCCTCCTACAACTGGAAGGTGTCGATAGCCTCCTCGAGCTGGTGCATGTTCTCCTTCATGCGGACAGTCTCATTCTCCAGACTCTTCGCCGAATCCTTCTGCTCCAGAAGATACTGGCTGATCTCGCCGGCGGCGTGCACGGTCTGCTCGGAGGACTCACCGATTCTATGGATGGATTTGAGCGTACTGTGGCGCTCCCGGTTCATAATCTCCACATCCTTTGACACGCTCTGCATGTTGGCAATCAGGCTCTCCATCAGATCGTTCATGCGCTCAAATGCCTCGATTGTCCGGTTCGTGCTGTCCATCTGCCCGGCCGAAATTGCCTGCGCCTCCTGCACCTTCTGAATCGCCGACTGGGAGTACTCACTGATCTCCTCGATAATCTTCTTGATCTCTACCGCCGTGTTCGCAGAGTTGTCCGCAAGCGTCCGGATTTCCTCCGCCACAACCGCAAAGCCTCTTCCCTGCTCTCCCGCTCTCGCCGCCTCAATCGAAGCATTCAGGGACAAAAGATTGGTCTGCGATGCAATATTCTGAATATCATTGACAAAGTCCGTAATAGCGGACAACTTGTCTGCAAGCTTAATCACATGCTCCTGCACCGAATTGGTGGCGTCCACCGTCTCCCTGGACTGGCGCGACATCCGGGCTACCGTCTCCTTGCCCTCATCAATCATGTTTCTGCTGTCCGCCGCCTCCGTGATCGTTCCCAGCACGCCCTCGCTCACATGCTTAATCTGTACGGAGAGCTCCTCCATCTGCTCATTGCAGGCAAGAATCTCGTCGTTCTGCACCTCGATGCTCCGGTTGATTTCAAGCATCTGCCCGTCCGTATTCTCAATGATGGAGCCGAGCTGCACCGTGGAAGCCATTACGCAGGCTCCGGATTCCAGCACCTCGTCCTTCATGCCGGACACCATCTGAATCAGGTCGCGCATCCGCTCCACCGTGTGATCCAGCGCGCTGTTCAGCCTGCCAAACTCATTGTTTGCCTTCTTTCCCGCCGCTCCGATCGAGAGATTGCCGCTTGCCACCTCGTCAAGGCAGGAAATACTGTTCTGGATATTTTTTCCGATGCTCCGGATAATCACACTTCCCAGCCCCAGAGCTATGATGCAGGATAAAATCACAAGCGTTAAGGTGAGCCTGCGAATCCCGGAAGAGCTCTTGGTTATGTAGGACTGTGGTACAAGCGCCAGCATGTGCGCCCCCGTCACCTCGCTGGTGACTGTCATACAGAAATACTCTTTTCCCTGATAGGTGATATTCGAGGTCTGCTTACTCCAGTCCACGCCAATCTCCGAGGGAGAAAATTCCTCACCGATACAGACTAACTTCCCATCCGCTGTCTCAAAGGCCAGAAATCCGCCCTCTCCAAGATCCAGCTCTCCCATAAGCGACCGCAGCGCCGCCGTGCTGACGTCCACGACCACCAGCCCGCGCCTGCTCCCGCTGTTGAAGGACTGGCTGCAGAAAACAGCATAGCTGTCCATTCCCATAACCTCGTCCATGTAGGGATGATAGCTTCCCCAGTGCACATAATTGTCTGCAAGCAGAGCCGCATCCTCCGACTCCATAAGCTCGTCCATAAAACTGTCAATCTCCGATGCGTCGAGACGCTGTGTCGTAACCACCTTCTCGGACTGCACCGGGATAATGTGTATCCCCTCGATCATATCGTTGGAAGTCTGCTTCACATTCACGTTGGTGGCAATGGACGCCTTTGCCTGGTCGTGGGTCGAGGCATTGTCCGCGTAGCCCCCGAGAGAATAGGAGTTCACCGTCTTATCCTGCACCAGCTCCAGAATGATGGACGACACCGTCTTCATGGACTCGTCAAAGGTAGTCATCGTCATCTCAAGGGCCGTGTATGCCGAGGTCTGGTAATTATCCTGCAGACCGGCAGACGCCATAGAATAAGATGAAAGTCCCGTCACCACCACAAAGCATACCGGAATCACAAAACCAATCACAAGCTGCAGACGGATCGACAGGCCAATCTTCGCTCCCTTCTGCGCCTGCTTCGCGCCCGGCGCCTGTGCCTGCTTCGTGCCCGGCTTCTTTGCCTGCTTCGCACTTTTTGGCATTTTGGGCGTCTTAGGTGCTTTGGGAGCCTTAGGCTCTTTGGGCATTTTTGACACTTTCGCTTCTTTTTTCTCTCCCTTTCTCATAGGTCTACCTCCCTAATTGTACTTATGGTATATTATACAGGCAAAAAAATCTATTAGAAATTGCCGGAATTTTGTTTTAGTGTCTTTTTTTTATTCCATTATACCACTCTGTAGTCCTTTGCGCATTTTTTCTTATACGAAATTTCACGGAAATTATGTCCGCACGGCGACAAACCGGATTTTCCAGTGAAATATGTCAATTATGCAAAATGTTTTATATTGCATCCAAGAAATTTAACGGCTATAATTAGATTATCAGGAGGAAGGTAACGATGGGAAAACGTAAGACAAGGGGAATGAGTATACGCATAAAGATCATGTTTCCGGCGAGCGTGCTGATTATGATACTCTGTGTCATTATCAGCGTAAACTCCTACAACCACACAAAGGATGGGATGATTGACATGGGCGTGGAGGAAGCGCGCATGGCGGCGGTTATTTCGACCAAAGTCATCGACGCGGAAAAATTAGCAAGCCTGACTCCGGAGGTGGGAGAAAACGAGACGTATACGGAGCTGTTTGACGCGTTAAATGCAATCCGGCAGGACGTCGGCATCAAGTATCTGTATACCCTGTATACGGACGGCGTCGATGTATATTATGGTATAGATACGGACACCTCTGACAGCAAAAGCTCCTTTGGAGAAAAATTCGAGGTATCCTATCAGGAACTGCAGGGCGTGTTTGCCGGCGAGCCCTATGTGCAGGATTATATTGATTCCACAGAGAACGGCGATTTAATTTCGGCATATATGCCCATTACAGGTACGGACGGGACAGTGATCGGCATCGTCGGGTGCGATTATGACGCTTCTGAGGTAGTGTCAAGGCTTTATTCCATTTTAAACCAGACCGTGGGGATTACCATATTCTGTCTTCTGGCGACGCTTGTTATTCTTGGCCTGATCGTGGCGCGGATCATTCGCAGCCTCCGCACAGTGGACGAGAAAATTTTCGAGCTGGTTCATAATGAGGGAGATCTGACGCAGACATTAGACGTACATTCGGGCGATGAGATGGAGCTGATCGCTGACAACGTAAATTCCCTTTTAGACTATATCCGCACGATTATGCTCAATACCTCGTCGAATTCTGCGCAATTAAATGATTCCTCCAGCATGATGGCGGAAAACCTCTCAAACGCGAGGGAGAATATCTCCGATGTATCTGCGACCATGGAAGAGATGAGCGCATCCATGGAGGAGACCAGCGCGGCGCTGGAGCAGGTGAATGATTCCATCGGCCAGGTATACGATTCCATCGAGGAAATCTATCACCAGTCCGAGGACGGCAGCCATTCCTCCGACCAGATTATGAAAAATGCCTCCGAGGTGTACAGCCGGGCTGTCGTGGACAGACAGAACGCAGAGACGCAGGCCGCGAATATGGCGGCGGCCGTACAACAGCGGATTGAGAGCTCCCGGGCGGTGGAGAAAATCCGGGAATTATCCAAAAATATCATCAGTATCACGGATGAGACCAACCTGCTTGCCCTAAATGCGAGCATCGAGGCGGCGCGGGCGGGCGAATCCGGGCGCGGGTTTGCAGTTGTGGCAAACCAGATCGGCACGCTGGCAACCAACTCTGCGGGAGCGGCGATTGAGATTCAGAAGGTGACTGCCGATGTGATTCAGTCCGTAGACGAGCTTGCTGCGGAAGCGGCGGCAATGATCGAATTTATGAACGGGACTGCGATGGACGGCTATGAGAAGCTACTTGAGACCAGCGAAAACTATCAGAACGACGTGGGCAGCATGAATGAGATGATGCAGAGATTTGCATCGAAGAGTGAAGAACTCAAATACGACATGGATACCATCCGAAAGACTGTCGAGGACGTCAAGACTGCGGTGAGCGAGAGCTCGCTGGGAATCAGCAATGTGTCGAATGCAACGGTCACACTGACGGAAAGCGTCAGCGATATTGGCAATGAGGCGGATTCAAACATGGACATTGCAAGACATCTGCAGGACGAGGTACAAAAGTTTAAGCTGCAATAATTAGGAGGACTTTGCATGTATCACACGAAGCGAATTGCTCTATTTATATCCCATATTTACGGGGAATACCAGAAAAATGTTTGTCAGGGTGTAGTGGATGCCGCGGCAGAATACGGCTATCAGACAGAGGTATATACCACCTCGGACGGGGAGGATCTCGGAAAATACGGCATCGGGGAGACCTGCGTATTAAAGATTCCCAATTTTGAGGATTTCTCCGGCATCATTCTCGCCTCCGGCACCTATCTCGACAAAAAGCTTTTGGAGCAGACCACCATACTTTTAAAAAAACAGTGCGTCTGCCCGGTCATCGAGATTTCGGAGTATGAAGCAAAGTTTCCTTCCATCGCTCTCGAAAATAACCTGACGGCGGGCACACTGACGGAGCATCTGATTTCCGTTCACGGCTACCGGCGCATCTGCTACCTGGGCTACCGCGTCGAGCCCTTTTTCTCCGACCAGCGCAGGCAGGCTTACCGCAACACCATGGAAAAGCACGCCCTCACCGTGGGCGAGAACGACATCCGGGAATGCGACTACTCCACGGAGGAGATTGCCGCCGCCTTCGATGAGATGACCGCCTCCGGCAAGGTGGACGCAATCGTCTGCTACAATGACCGCATGGCGCTTTTACTCATGGTCGTGGCCGCCCAGAGGGGTCTGCAAATTCCGAAGGACTTTGCCATCGTGGGCTGCGACGCTTCCAAGGAGGGACAGAGCGCCGATCCGGCGCTCACCACCGTGACGTTTCCTGCCTACCAGATTGGCACGGAGGCAATGGAGCAGCTCGTCCATCTGATGCACGGCGAGGAGATTCCCGCGCGCACCCGCGTGTTCGCGGAGCCGCTGATTGGCGGAAGCTGCGGCTGCAGCTATCAGGCGCAGGAGAATCCGATTCTCTTTGACCATGAGCTGCTGGGGCGCATTCAGGATATAGAGTCCTCTATCTTTACCTCCATGCGGATGTCTGCGGATTTTTCCCATGTGACGGACATCGACGACGGCATGAATATCCTCGAGGAGTATGTGGAAAAAATCAGGGGCTGCTGTGAATTCTATCTGTGCCTCTATTCCGACTGGGATTCCCTGCCGGAGCACATCGCGACCCTGACCGACACGCAGAACGCCATGGAGACAAAGGACACGCTCCTGCTGAAGCTCGCCCTTAAGAACGGCAGGCGCCTCCCGGAGTGCACCTTCCCCAAAACGGCTCTGCTCCCGGAATATATCTACCGGGATTCCGCCTCGGTGCACATCGTATCCCCCCTGTTTTTCGAGGAGCAGGAATTCGGCTATATCGTGCTCGCCTACGAGGAGAACCAGATCAATTACCATTTCCAGCTCGTACACTGGATTATGAACATTACACATCTGCTGGAAAATTTGTGCGAGGCAAGAAGCGCCTCCCTCATGCAGAGCAAGCTCGAATCCATCTACATGCGCGACTCCCTGACCGGGCTTTTGAACCGTCACGGCTACGAGCACGAGCTTCCGGCTCTGCTGTCCGGACTGCAGAACGGCGCGTTCCTCACCGCCTATATTTTCGATATGGACTGTCTGAAAACCATCAATGACGAGTTCGGGCACGCAGAGGGAGATTTTGCACTGCACGCCATCGGGGAATCCATCGCAAGGGCTACCGCGGACATGCCGGAGGAAAATCTCTGCGTCCGCTTCGGCGGCGACGAATTCTATGTGCTCTCCAGCCAGTACAGAGAGGACAACGCGGGAGAGCTCACGGAGCGCATCCACAAGTATCTTACGAACTACAACAGCCAGAGCACGAAGCCCTATCTGCTCTCCATCAGCGCGGGACATTCTTCCATGCCCTTCGATGGCTCCGAGGTCAGCGCGGCTGACGTGGAGGCTCTGATGACGAAAGCGGACGCCCGCATGTACCAGAGCAAAAAGGGCAAGGTCAGGCAGGTGTTACGCTCATGTTCCTCCGATACTCACTAGGCGACACGCCGTAAGTGCCCTTAAATATCTTCATAAAATGCTTTTCATTCTCATAACCAACCTGCTGGCTGATCTCGATGACCTTAAGGTCTGTCTCTGCCAGCAGCTTTTTTGCCTCCTCCATGCGCAGCGCCTTTAAGTAATTGACAAAATTGCTCCCGGTATACTGCTTAAATTCATAGGAAAACAGGGTGTAATTCATGGAGACAAAGTTGGACACCACCGCCATATTCAGATCCGCGCTGTAATTTTCCCGGATATACTCCACGGCCTGCTTCATCTTCTGCTGGTTCGGGCTCTTGTCCTCCTGTGTATTGATACGTCTGTGAAGCTCCATGATAAAATCCATGAGCTCCTCCTGGTATTCCTCGATATCCGTAAACCGGTAGAGATTGCGGATATTGGCAAGCCTCTGCTCTTCCTGCCCGCGAATGATATTCTTATAAATCATCGCCAGCTCGTCGAAAAAGCCCATAAGCCCCGAGGTAAATTCCTCCGGCGTAATGCGCTCCCTTTTTACACTGTCAATAAGTCCGTGCCACAGCCCCTCAATCTCCTCGGTCTTGTCCGTCCCGATGACATGCACCCGCGCCGTCCAGGCGGAGGGCTCGACCAGCTTCCGGCACTCCTTTTTAAGCCCTTCCGGCACATGGGAAACACCCCCCCCGTCCTTTTGTTTCCTCCTCCCCGCCCAGAATCACGTTTTCCCGGCGGTAAAAGGCTCTCCGTCTGGCGTCAAATGCCTCCTCGTAGGCGCTCTTCAGCTCTTTGAGCCCCTGATGGGGGAGGCTCACGCCCACATACTCGCTCCAGAGCTCATTTTTTAACATCACGGGCAAAAGCTCCGGCGCAAAAATGCAGAGATTGCACTCGGGCATCTCATCCATAAAAAAGGTATTTTCCCTCTCCTCCATGCGAAAACCCTTGCCCGCCACACATACACGGTAGCCCTCCGGGAAAAAGACGCCCTCATATTTTTGTCCTAACAGAACAAACTCCTTTTCCACCGAGGCATCGCTCGCCAGAAGCAGCTTAATCTGGTTTTCGCCGATGCGGATATCCGTCCGGTTCCTCTGGTTGCGCTCACTGACCTCCGCCTCCAGCTTCTGCATGACCTCCACAATCCGCTGCCGCTCCACGGGCTTTAGGATGTACTCCCGCACACCGTTTCGCATCATCTCCACCGCGTAAGAGAAATCGTCGTAGCCGCTGACTGCCACGATCAGGGGCTTTTCCTCAAGCTTCTGGATTTCCCGTACCAGCTCGATGCCGTCCATCTTCGGCATACGGATATCCGTAAACATCACGTCCACCGGGTGGTTCTTCAGCACCTCAAGCGCCGCCTCCCCGTTGCTGCACTCCATCAGCACCTCCACGGGCACGCCGCTGCGCTGTATCATAGTACGGATCCCCTGCCGGATAAACTTTTCGTCCTCCACAATCAATACCGTCTTCATCTCTTTACTCCTCCACGACTACTGCCGTCTTCACAAGCATACTCCTCCCTGCTGTCCGGTAGACGCACCACAATTTTGGTAAAACAGCCCTCTTTCGAAACGACGTCCAGTCCGTAGCCGCTCCCAAAGGCGAGTGTAATTCTGTCCTGCACATTTTTCAGTCCAATCCCATTGCCCGTCCCGCCGGAGGCCTCGATGCGCCCGGCAATCTTCTCTTTTAAAAGCGCAATCTGCTCTGCATTCATGCCGCATCCATTATCCGTGACCTCAATCACACAGTCGTCCCCCCTGAAAAAGCCCTTCATATAGATGGTGGTATCCTCCGCCAGCTCCCCCACGCCGTGCAGGATTGCATTCTCCACAATCGGCTGCAGGGACATCTTGGGGATCCGCTGCCCCATGACCTCCTGCGGAAGCCGCAGGGATAAAAGAATCCTATACTCAAAGCGCAGGTTGATGAGCGCTACATAGTTTTTGATATAGTCCAGCTCCTCCGCCACCGTCACATTGTCGGAAGTCCAGTGCATACTGTAGCGAAGCAGCTTGCCCAGCGCGGTGACAGCGTCAGAGATTGTGTACTCCTCGTCGATCTCCGCCATCATCTTGATGCTCTCCAGCACATTGTAGATAAAATGGGCGTTAATCTGATTCTGCAGCGCGCGGATCTGGGAGTTTTTCGCCAGCACCTCCCGGTCGATATTCTCCTGCATAAGCGACTGTATGCGGTCGAGCATCTTGTTGAACTGGTCGGAGAGCTCCCCCATCTCGTCTTCATTCTTTTTCTCAATGCGCACCATGAGGTCGCCCTTCTGCACCCTGCGGACGCCCTGCAGGATATCGTAAAACTGCCGGAGCAGACGCTGCACAATGACGTTTATCAAAACTGCCAGCATAAGCGTGATTGCCAATAGCGCCAGCAGGAAGAGGTTGCGGATACGGTACACATCATAAATATTCTCTGTGATATCCTTCACCGAGAGAAACCTTCCGTCCAGCTCGCTGACAGATATAGAGGATACCATGAGGTGGCGGTTCTTAATCTTCATATACTGGATAAAAACCCCGTCCGACTCCTCCGTGCCCCTGCCATTCTCCAGAATAGCGTCCACCAGCCAGTCCTCCGGCTCCTTCTGATCCCCGTAATGGCGTATTCCCCCTGCATCGATAAAACAGCTCCACTCTCCCTCGATGCCCTCATAGAGCTCCGGGAACATTTCTTCCATGGTCATGGCCGCCTCGATTGTCCCAAGGCTTCCCCCGTTCCTGTCCCAGATGGCTGTCACGAGAGAGGCCAGCCTGTGGTTCTGGCTTAAGTTGTAGGAGTGAAAAATATTGTCCGTGTAGTCAAAATTCCAGCCAAGATAATTCTCCTTCTTCGCCCAGCTCTGCTTTTTACTCCGGGACTTCTGGTAGAGGATCGGCATCATCTCCTGCACATTTTCCGTGTCGGCGTACACGCGGACATTGTAGAGCATGGGGTTGTTGTTCACCATGCGCTCAAGAGCCGCCACCTCATTTTCCTTGAATTCCACCCACTCGGCGGAGGAGAGCCCCCCTCCCATCTTCGTCTTCCGAAGCACCCGCAGGAGCTTCTCATCGCTTAAGAAAAACTGGGTGGACATGACGACAGAATTGATTTTGGTTGTGAGGGCATCACTTGCACGCGCCGCCTTGTAGGATACATAGTCATAGTTTTCCTTTATCACATTCTGCTCCATGACATAGAAAAATACTCCGGAAAAAATTCCGATTACCGCCACCAGCGACAGAATGGTCAAAAAGGTAAATTTATGATTCAGTTTCCAGTTCTTGAACTTCTTTATCTTTTTCATTCAATCCCCAGCTTCTCCTTCGACTCGATCATCTTTAGCGTAGCAGCCTCCATCAGCGCATCGTAGCCCAGGGCGTCCCTCTGCCGGATAAAATCCTCCATGATGGCGTCAAATTCTTCCTCCGAGGGCGCTAAAAGCAGCGCCGGCAATGTGTTGCTCCACAAGTGTACGATATCCGAATGCTGCTGCGCCTCCTTCGAGCCGCTGGGAAAATAGATATCGTACGCCCCGTCATAACAGGGATATTTTCTCGACCACTCCTTAAGCTGCTGCACTGCCGGGGAGGCCTCCTGCTCCCACTGCAGCTGCATGACCAAATTCTGCTGCATCCAGTAAGTGTCGTCCGCACCGTAGATTCTGTCATAGGCGATGCGGTCTGTGGCGAGAAGCTCGCTCACCTCCTCATAAAGCACAGGGCGGCCGTCCACCATCTCGTAGGTCTCCCCCTCCACACCGAGATAGATGCGCTTCTGTCCGTGCTCGCTCAGCAGATAGTCCAGAAAAGCGATCGCCCTCTCGCAATCCTTGCACTTTTTGGATATCAGCGTCACTGTCCAGCCATTGACATTGTTGACCGCAAGCGTTGGGTCGTCCCCGGCTTTATTTCTCGGCCCCTCCACCGCCATATAGATGCTGTCAGGATTTTTCGCATAGAGATTCTTCTGCTCTGCCAGCAGATCCGTATACTGGTACAGCATACAAAAATACCGTCCCTCCTCCAGCTTCTCCTCCATCTGGGTGCGGGTATCCACAAAAATATCGTTGGCGAGATAGCCCTCCTCCCCGAGCTGCCGGAACATTTTAAGCCATGAGAGATACTCCCCGTCCGTGTAGCGGTCGTAGAGTTTTCCGTCCCTCTCGCGGTCTACTGCGAGAAAATCCATCAGATATTTGTCAAAGGAGGTGCAGCCGTAGTCGTCAAAGACATGGGAGCCAATGGGTATCAGCGGTTTCCCGTCCACCTCCGGAAACTGCCTGGCCGCCTCCCGCACCGCCGCGCAAAAGCCCTCCTGCGTACTCATGTCCGGGCTTCCGATGGCCTCGTAGATATCCTTCCGCACAAGAAAGGTCTTGTTCGAGCCGATGTTTTTATTTTCCTCTAAGTCCTGCGGCGTAACCGCGGAATTCGGGTACGCATAGATATTGCCGTCCTTCTGCGTATACCAGTTCACCACCGTCGGGTCTGTGACCTCCCAGAAATAGGCGTCGTATTCGTCCGCCAGCTCGTTCAGCGCACAGACCATGCCGGAATTTACCATCTCCTCGAGCTGGGGCTCCCAGTAACCTAAAGTAATGAGATCCGGCAGATTGTCCGCCGCAATCAGGGCGTTAAGCTTTTCCGCCTCATTTCCCATGGGTGCGATAAAATTCACGGACACCCCGGTCTCCTCCGTGATGGCGTCCGACGTCACGTTGCCGCCCCACGGCATGGCAAACCACGAGTAATTGATATACCAGTCCAGCGTGACGGGCTCCTCGTCCCGAAGCCTCTCCCACGCCGGAAGCTCCTGTCCGGCCCCGCCGTCCTCCTGTCCCTCTGTGTATGGCATGTCCTGCCGCCCGGCACAGCCCGCAAAAGAGGCGCCAAGCACTAAGACTGATCCAACTGCCAAAAAAAGGCGTTTTCTGTCTATTTTATTCATGCACACACCTCACCATCTCCACATAATATGCATAAAATACCTAAAAAAGTATACCATTTCCGGCCATATTTCACAAGTTTTTTCTCAAATGCCGCCGGACGCGCAATTCCTGCAAGCACTTCACGGGAATCCATCTGGCAATTGCAGGCGGTCACTGCACGGGAATCCATCTGACAATGCAGGCATTCGCACAAAAGGCATCCAGAGCTATCTTTGTGACAGAAAATAGGATTTTCGCATGTTCTGTACAAAGTCAGCGATTGCGGGACATGGACGTCCCGTAAAGCCCGCACTGAGCCACGACGGCGAATTGCGGGCGGTCGCGTCCAATGAAACAGCCTTTTTCAGAACAGCTGAAAATCCATTTGATGGAACAGATAGCGCGGAGCCTTTTTATGTGCAATGCATGCAGCTGCCAGATGGATTCCTATGCAATACATGCAACTGCCAGATGGATTCCCGCGCAATGCGGACGCACAATAAGAGGGCGCATGACAAATGCCATGCGCCCTTTAGCCTGACTGTTTACTTTACTTTAACTTTAATCTTGATGGTCTTGGTCTCGCCGTTTTTCAGTGTTACCTTCGCCTTGACCGTCACTGTGCCGTTCTTCTTTGCGA
>JAMPHB010000025.1 GCA_023663685.1 Blautia sp. | reverse complement strand
AGAGCACTGCAGAGAAGATGACTTCTTTTGCAGAAGAAAATGCAGAGCAGGCAAATCTTACATCCGGCAATGTATCCGGTGTTCTTGAAATGGTAAGTAACTGTACAAGAATGACGAAAGAAGTGACAGGCGTATCAGAGGAACTTACTGGATATATCAAGAAGTTTGACACGGGCAGAATTTTAAACGGATAAATATCGCTGTACCTCTGGGATTCCCATACCCAGCCTCATCCATATTCGCATGAGGCTGGCTGTCTGGGATATTAGAATTTGCGTTGTACATTAAGTACATTCATTAGTGCTTCCTGCAATACTCTTGATACATTGATTCCAGCGTGTTCAGCTTCATAGTTAAGCCAGCTGGGAATTGTAACGTTTTTTCTAACAGTTTTTGTGTCAATTTTCCTTCTATATTCTCCCGAGTCAATATCGACATAAGATACGATGGTTTCCCCATCTTCTGCAAAAGTTCCTTTTCTGATATCCAACGTGGCAGATGGTATGGGAATTTCCTTTTTATGATCTTCCAGAGTAACACACATTAACTCCATAGCATCCCTTGCCATGTCAATGGCATTTTTCATATCCTTCCCCTCGGTTAAAATTTCCAGATCAGGAACTTCAACCAAAATACACTCTTTTGTTTTGGTGAATAAAACTGGATATACAGCCTGCATAATATACATCTCCTCCAATATTTGTTTAAATCTTTGAAACAAGGAATTATTTTAATCCCCGTCTCTTTAAAATTGCATGTGCCAGTCTTTCCGGAATTTCTTTGTGTCTTTCAACAGATTCAAATTCATCTTCTCCGCGTCTATATATATCATGGTTGCTCCCATGATGGTCGAAGACAAATCCGCCTGCTTCCAATTTCTTTATTAAATCTCTTTGTTTCAATAGTATTTCCTCCCCGCATATAGAATTATACGCACTTTATACACATATGTCAATGTTTTTGATGTGACATGGAAATGTCAGTTCTGTACAAAAGAAGGCTGTAATGGTATAATACAAGACAGTTATAATATTTTACGCAAATGTGGGATATGCTTTGCGGTAACATAAGGATGATCGGGAGGGGTTATATGAAAAAGAGATACTTATGTATGCTGGCCTTTGTATTGTGTCTGACCGGATGCGGCGGAAGCGGAAGCAGTAGCAGCAGCTACAGCAAAGGCGACAGCGCGGGAGAGTACACGGACGAAGCCTATTCAGATTCCTATTCGGATTATGAGAATGCGGATATGCTGGAGGGGACAAGTGGCACGGGAATGCAGCCGACAGATGTAAAAATCAGCCAGGAGATGCTGATCTATACTTGTGACATGCAGCTCGACGTGCTGGATTTTGAGGGCGCCGTTGCGGATTTTAAGGGGAAGCTGGAGGAGTTTGAGGGTTTTGTGGAGTCGGAGAATTATGAGGATGATTCCAGCTATTCCCAGTATTACGACGAGGCGCGCGAGATTTGGCACAGCTATTCTGCGGCGGTACGCATCCCCAGTGACCGCTACGATGCATTCTGTGACAGCGTGGCGGAGATTGGGGATCTGCGGAGCAAGACGGCGAACGCGGAAAATGTAAGTCAGGAGTATACGGACATTCAGACGACGCTGGAGATTTATGAGGCGAAGGAGGAGCGGTATATCGGGCTGCTGGCGAACGCTTCCAGCGATGAGTACGCCCTCCAGATTGAGAGCGAGCTGATGGATATCCAGGTTGATATCGCAAGGCTTAAGACCAGAATGAAGCAGATTGAGACGGATGTAGCCTATTCGACTGTCAATGTCACGCTCCGGGAGGTGAAGCGGTACACTGAACAGCCGGTGAAGACCGACACCTTTATGCAGAGGCTCGGAAATACGGTGAAGGAAACCGTGCAGGACTTTGGCACATTTTTGGAGTACCTGTTGTTTACGCTGATACGGATTCTGCCGTATGTGCTGCTGGTGCTTGTCATTACGCTGGTTATTATTCTGATTGTAAAGCGTGCAGGCAGGAAAAAGAAACAGATTCCGCCGCCACCGCAGGGATACCCTCATGCGCCGCAGAACAAGAATGCACAGCAGAATACAAACGTGCCGCAGAATACAAACGCGCCGCAGAATACAAATGTGCGTCCGGACGGCGGCACGCCGGGAGGTCAGTCTTGATTTTTTGCGGCCGTTGGGATAATATCTAAGGATATACAACGATTATAAGAAAAAGGAGCGGATACTATGGTACAGTCACGCACACACAATTGCGGCGAGCTGCGTCTTACCCATGTGGGAGAGCAGGTAACACTCGTCGGCTGGTATGAGAATATTCGAAGAGTGAGTAAGAATCTGGGCTTTCTGATTCTCCGGGATTTCTACGGCACCACGCAGGTGGTAGTGGAGACAGAAGAGATGATGGCGGTGATTGACGGTGTGAATAAGGAGAGCACGATAAGCGTTACCGGGAGCGTCAGGGAGCGCTCCAGTAAAAACATGGAGCTGCCCACCGGAGAGATCGAGGTCGTCCCGGAGAAGATTGAGGTTCTGGGAAAATGCATCTACAATGCGCTTCCCTTTGAAATCAATCAGTCCATGGATGCGGACGAGAATACGAGGCTGAAATACCGTTACCTCGACCTGAGAAATCCGACGGTCAGGGACAGAATTCTGTTGCGCAGCCGGATCGTGGCGGAGCTGAGGCAGAAGATGAACGCACTGGATTTTGTGGAGATTACCACGCCGATTCTGACCTGCTCTTCCCCGGAGGGAGCCAGGGATTATCTGGTTCCGGCGAGAAACCACCCCGGGAAATTCTATGCGCTGCCGCAGGCACCGCAGCAGTTTAAGCAGATTTTAATGGCTTCCGGCATCGACCGCTATTTTCAGATAGCACCCTGCTTCCGGGACGAGGATGCCCGCGCTGACCGTTCTCCGGGGGAGTTTTACCAGCTGGATATGGAGATGGCTTTTGCATCGCAGGAGGACGTTTTTGCAGTGATCGAGGAGGTGCTTCCTCCGGTGTTTGAGAAGTACGGCGTATTTAGCAGTGCATCGAGAGCGCCTTTTGTGCGGATTCCCTATCTGGAGGCGATGGATACCTACGGCACGGATAAGCCGGATCTGCGTATTGACCTGAAATTGCAGGACGCTACCAGTGTGATGGCGGACTGTGGCTTTGTCCCCTTTGAGGGGCAGTGCGTGAAGGCGATCGTCGTGGATGGCTTTAGCGCGACCCGCAAGGTGATTGACGGAATCTGTGCCGAGGTGGAGGTGCAGACCGCAAACAAGGCATACTGGTTTAAGCTGGACGAGAATGGAGAGCTGACCGGCGGCATTGCTAAGTTTTTAAAGGAGCGTAAGGAGGCGGTCGTGGAGGCTCTTGGCTTAAAGCCCGGGGATTTTGTCGGACTCACGGCGGGAAAGCTTCTGACCGCCCAAAAGACGGCAGGAGTGCTGCGGAAGCTTCTGGGGGCGGCCAGCGAAAAGCACATGAACAAGGACGCCTACGAGTTCTGCTGGATCGTGGATTTCCCAATGTACGAGATCGGGGAGGAGTCCGGGGAGCTGGAATTCTGCCACAATCCGTTCTCCATGCCGCAAGGCGGGATGGAGGCACTCAAAAATCAGGAGCCGCTGTCCATTTTGGCTTATCAGTATGACTTAGTCTGCAACGGCGTGGAGCTGTCCTCCGGCGCGGTCAGAAACCACGACCCGGATCTGATGATTCAGGCGTTTCAGCTGGTGGGACTCGGCGAGGAGACGGTGCGGGCGAAATTTCCGGCCATGTACAACGCCTTTTGCTACGGTGCGCCGCCCCATGCGGGCATTGCCCCCGGCGTGGACCGCATGATCATGCTGATCTGCGGGGAGGAGAGTATCCGGGAGATTATTCCTTTCCCGATGAACAAGAATGCTATGGACGTAATGATGGGCGCACCGGCGGAGGTGGAGCCAAGGCAGCTTTCCGATGTGCACATCCGCATTGAGCTGCCGGAGGCGGAATAATCTAAATGGTTGATGGAACAGGGCTATGAAAAAGCGGAAAATAAATTGGAGCAGGATTCTTCTGATCGTTGTGTTTGCAGGGCTTTTTGCATTTGTCGGCCTGATGTACCAGAGGCTGACAGAGCTGACAAACCAGATTGCCTATCTGCAGGACAGCGCGAATATTATCATTACAGATGTGGACGGTCTGGAAACGAATATTGCGCAGACGCTGGAGGCGGAGACGGGACTGGTGGAGGATTACTCCATTGAGATCGTGGATATGAATTTTACCGCAAAGACCTGCGAGGTGGCGATTTCTGTGATCCCCAAAGAGTATACGGACAGCACAAAGCTGAGCGTCTTTTTTGGCACGAAGGAGTGTCCGCTGGAAAAGGATGGTTATGAGTACACCGGCAGCGCGGTACTTCCGCTGGCGGAAGATTTTGGCGGCAATCTCACCTTTCTGTTTGCGGACGGAAAAAAGAAAAATACTGAGGTGTACCGGAATTATTCCGGGATTCAGCACAAGCTGGACCAGGTGCTGTCGGGCAGTATGACCGTGGAGCCGAAGTACAGGGACGGAACGCTAAGCCTTGCAGACACGGTGGAGTATGCGCTGGACGGGGTGGGGCTGTATGAGTTCAGCTCCGCCGAGCTGGTGGCGGAGTATGGAAATAAGACGTTGCTCCGTCAGGATCTTATGGAATCGTGGACGAGGGAGCAGGAGACGGATACGGCAGAAGGCGCGTCTGCCATGGGCGCGGAGCCGGAGGGGACGGAAGCCCCTGCAGGGGCGACCGGGTTTTATCCCATCTCCGGCATCAGCGGAACGGCGGAACTTGCACTGGAATTTGAGCCTGAGAGCGGGGCGGAGCTTCGCGTGTTTTTGCGGGCAAAGACCACGGATGGCTACCGTTTTATGTATACATTGTTTTCCTGCACCCTGTCAGAGGACAGCGCTGTCTCCGAAGGTGAAAAGACGCTGGCGCTGGATACAGAGAGCTTTGACTTTAAGCCCCGGTATGTGGTTTATGATAAGCGGGGCGGGAAGCTGGTGCTGGATTAGTCCTGCACCTCCTTTTGGGACAGCGGCAGCGTAAAGAGGAATTCTGTGCCGACGCCCTCGGTGCTGATGACATTGATGTGTTCGTTGTGCGCCTGCACGATCTCCTTTACGATGGAGAGACCAAGCCCCGAGCCCTTTTTATCCTTGCCCCGGGAGAGGTCTGTTTTGTAAAAACGATCCCATATCTTTTTGATACTGTCCGCCGGGATGCCGATGCCGGAGTCCCGGACAGAGATCAGCACCTTTTCATTCTTCATGCTTGTCTCGATCTTGATGGCAGAGTTGTTGTAGGAGAATTTGGTAGCGTTGTCAATCAGGTTGTAGAGCACCTGCTGGATTTTCGCAATGTCCCCGGTGACGAACAGCTCCTTTCCGGTCAGCACGAGATCGAAGGACAGCCCCTTTTTCCCGCAGGCTCCCTCAAAGGTCAGGATCGTGGTCTTGATCATCTGGTTGATGTCAAAGTCTGCAATGTCCAGCATAATTCCCTGACGGCCGAATTTGTTGAGGTCGATCAGGCTCTGGGTCAGCTTGTTCAGGCGGTTTGTCTCAAAGAGGATGATGTTTAAGTATTTTCCCTGCATTTCCACCGGAATCGTGCCGTCCAGCATGGCCTCCACATAGCCCTTGACAGAGGTCAGGGGTGAGCGGAAATCATGGGAGACATTGGAGATAAATTTGCGCTGGTCGTCCTCTAAGGTACCCAGCTCGTTCGCCATAAAATTCATAGTGTTCGCAAGATAGCTGATTTCATCATTGGAATGCAGCTCTATTTTTTTGGAAAAATCCCCCTTCGCATAGGACTCCGCCACGGTGACGATTTTGCGGAGCGGCCGGTATACGGAGAAGGTGAAAAGCAGTAGTATGACAAAGGCGCACAAAAAAACCAGCCCCACCGTCAGGGTGGAGATGTTGACAAGGCTGTTGACCGCAGCTGTGACCGCGGAAACCGGCTTATGTATGAGGACATAATGCAGCACCCGGTAGTTGGAAGTGACCGGGGAAAAAACGGTCAGTGTATTTTCAGGAAAAACATTGTAAAAATCGCCAATCACATAGTAGCGGCTTCCAAAGTCTGTGATGTCAAAATCGTCGATGGTCTTGTACTCGGCCGCAGCCGCATTTTCGCCGACAGAGGCATCGGAGGAGTCGAACAGTATCCGCCCCTGCGCGTCCATCACCCAGATATCGGCGGAGAGGTAGGCGGAGAGTGTCTCCATCTGCGCCTGAAAATCCTCGAGGGACAGGGTGGAATTGGTAAATTCTGTGGCGTACTCCGAGGCAATCAGCGCGGATTCCCGGTAGAGATTGCGCGCCTCCCGCTTTTCGACCCAGTTCATCACGGAGTGCTGGGTAAAGGTAAAAAGCACAAGGAAGGCCAGAACGCCAAAAATCACATAGCTGAGTAAAAATTTGAGGTAGAGCCTGCGTTTCATTCTGTCACCTCAAACTTGTAGCCGATGCCCCAGACGGTGGCAATCGACCATGTCTCGTGATCCTTGATTTTTTCCCGGAGACGCTTGACGTGCACGTCCACGGTGCGGGTGTCCCCGATGTATTCATAGCCCCAGATGTGGTCTAAGAGCTGTTCCCTTGTAAAGACCTGATTGGGGGAGGAGGCTAAAAAGTATAAAAGCTCCAGCTCCTTTGGCGGCATGTCGATGGAACGGCCGTTGTACATGACGGAGTAGTTGGAAAGATTCACGGTCAGATCCGGGTATTCCACACATTTAAGCGCCGCAGCCGTCTCGTTCTTTGCCGGCTGGTAACGGCGGAGCACCGCCTTGACTCTGGCGACCAGCTCCTTGGAGTCGAAAGGCTTCATAATGTAGTCGTCCGCGCCCAGCTCCAGTCCCAGCACCTTGTCGAAAATCTCACCTTTTGCGGAGAGCATAATGATGGGCACGTTGCTCTTTGTACGGATTTCCCGGCACACCTGATAGCCGTCGATTCCCGGGAGCATCAGATCCAAAAGGATGAGGTTCGGGCTGTATTGCTGAAAGGCAGTGAGGGCGTGCTCCCCGTCGTTTACGATTCTGGCGTCGTAGCACTCCTTGGTCAGGTAGAGGGAGATCAGCTCCGCGATATTGTTGTCGTCGTCTACGATTAAAATTTTCTGCTTGGATGCCATGTGCTTTCCTCCTTATTCAAAGCTTGCGATAGTCACGCCTGCATCCCCCTCCCCGGCCTCGCCGAGACGGTAGGATTTCACATATTTCTGCCGTTTTAAGTGGGCGTGGACGGCGTTCCTTAAAGCTCCGGTTCCCTTGCCGTGCACGATGCGCACGGAAGGAATGTGGGCGAGATATGCGTCGTCCAGATATTTGTCAAGCAGTGCGACCGCCTCATCTACGGTTTTGCCGATCAGGTTGAGCTCGGTGGAGATCGTGCTCGACTTGCTCATTTTAATTTTGCCGGAACCGCTTCCGCCGTATTTTTTGGCCATTGCCGGCGTATCCTCGTCGATTAACACCAGATCGTTTATGTTGACAAGCGACCGAAGAATCCCCATCTGCACATAGAGGTCGCCTTTGGCGTTGGGCAGGGTGTGCACCGTGCCCTTCAGGTTCATGGAAAGCACCTTTACAGAGTCGCCGATGCGCAGTTTTTTCGGAACCTTGTGGTTTTCCTGCTTAGAGGCCTTGAGGGCAAGCTTTTTTTCCTTCTCGGCCATCTTGTCGCGGATTTTTGCGCGCTCCTTCTCCATCTCGCTCATCGGCGCGTTCGCGCTTCCGTATTTGTTGAAATTGCGGATTGTCTCGTCCGCAACGTCCTTCGCTTCTTTTAAGATGCGGTGAGCCTCCTCGTTCGCGTTTCTTAAGATATCCTCCCGGCTGGCGTCCAGACGCTTCTGCTTGTCGAGAAGCTGGGCTTTCAGGGATTCGGCTTCCGCCCGGTACTGGTTAATCTCCAGCTGTTCCTGCTCGATGGTGCGGCGGCTCTGTTCCAGACTTGTGAGAAGCTCTTCAAAATCCACGTCCTTCTCGCTCAGGCGGTTTCTGGCATCCTCGATGATGTTCTCCGCCAGTCCCAGCTTCGCGCTGATTGCGAAGGCGTTGCTTTTTCCAGGAATGCCAATCAAAAGGCGGTAGGTGGGACTTAAGGTCTCCACATTAAACTCGCAGCAGGCGTTCTCCACCCCCTCGGTGGAGAGGGCGTAGACCTTGAGCTCGCTGTAGTGGGTCGTGGCCATGGTGGTGGCGCCGTACTGGTGGAGCCTGTGCAAAATCGAGATGGCGAGAGCCGCTCCCTCGGTGGGGTCTGTCCCCGCGCAGAGCTCGTCAAAGAGACAGAGGCTTTTTTCGTCGGCTTTTTCCAAAATCCGCACAATGTTCGTCATGTGGGAGGAGAAGGTGCTGAGGCTCTGCTCAATACTCTGCTCGTCGCCAATATCCGCAAATACCTCGTGAAAAATCGCAAGCTCTGAGCGGTCCCCGGCGGGAATGTGCAGGCCTGCCTGTCCCATCAGTGTCAGGAGTCCCACCGTTTTCAGGGAAACCGTTTTGCCGCCGGTGTTGGGGCCGGTGACAATGAGCTGCCGGAAGCCGTCGCCGAGCTGTACGTCGATGGGCACCACTTTTTTCGAATCCAGCAGCGGATGCCGCCCCTTTCGGATATGGATGCGTCCCTCCTCGTTAAAGTCCGGAGCCATGCCGTTGTAAGAGCGGGCGAGAGCCGCCTTTGCGAAAATGAAATCCAGCTCCGCCAGCACCTCATAGTCGGTGGTCAGCCCTGCGGCATTTTCCGCAACACGCCCGGAGAGCTCCGCGAGAATGGCTTCGATTTCCTCCTGCTCCTTTAGCAGAAGTTCCTTGAGCTCATTGTTCAGATTCACCACCGCCATGGGCTCAATGAATAGTGTAGAGCCGCTGCCGGACTGGTCGTGAACCATGCCGGGGACGTTGCTCCTGGCGTCGGCGCGCACCGGGAGACAGTAACGCCCGTCCCGCACGGTGACCACCGCATCCTGCAGATAGCCTCTGGTGGTGGTATTGTTCATCATGCTGGTGAGCTGGGCGTGAATTTTGTCATTCATGCCGCGGATGGAGCGGCGCAGCTTAAAGAGTGCGGGACTCGCATCGTCTGCAATCTCATCTTCTCCCAGAATGCAGCGGCGGATCTCCCCGTGCAGGGGGGACAGCGGCGCAAGCTGGGAAAAGAGGGCGGAAAGGCTGTCCGTTTTCTCGTCGCTCCGGTCGGTTTTGCCGTAAGCCTTTGCCCGTTTTGCCACCTCAAGCAAAGACGAGATCTGCAGAAGCTCCACGGTATTTAGGGAGCCGCCGATATCCAGCCGCTTTAAGGAAGCGTGGGGATTGTGGACGCCGGCAAAGCTGATATCACTGCTTTTGTACAGACGGCTTAAGGCGTCCGCCGTGGTCTCCTGCAGATGGGCAATCTCAGCCGCGTCCGTCAGGGGCACAAGCTCCCTGCAGCGTGTCCTTGTGTCTTCGCAGGCAGCATAATCTGCGAGCCGGTCTAATATTTTATAATATTCCAGTGTCTGAAAAACTTTTTTATTCATTGCACACCTCAAAAAGCATTTATATACTCCATTATAGAACATTTTTCGGGGGAGGAAAAGAAAAATATAGAAATGTGTGAATGGAAAAGTGGTTGCAACGAACCTGAAATGCGAATATAATAAGATTTATGGAAAAGACGCAAATACCAAAGAACGAATTTGTTCGCGAACAGATCAAAAATAAACCGAAGAACAAGAAGCGGCTTGTGGTGAAGCTTGTGGAGTCGGCCCTGTGCGGCGTCGTGTTTGCCCTTGCCCTCTGTCTGACCATGCTTGTGATGCGCCCCGTCCTAAAGGAGCGGGAGCCAGAGTCTGCGGAGACGGAGGAGACAGAAAAGGCGACAGAGCCCGCGGAGACGGAGGAGCCCACGGAGACGGAGCAGGCGCCCACCGTGGTGGAGGTGCCCAGTGAGATCACGCTGGAGGATTACCAGAGACTCCAGAATGAGCTCTATATCATCGGCAATCAGGCCAATAAGTCGATCGTCACCATCACCAGCGTAATCTCGGACACGGACTGGTTCAACAATTCCTACGAGAGAGAGGGACTGGGCTCCGGGACGATTATTGAGGAGACGCCGGGCGCATATCTGATACTGACCGAGCGCAAGGTCATCACGGACGCTTCCAGAATCAGTGTGACCTTTATCGACGAGGCGGTGGCGACAGCGGAGCTGATCAATTACGACGGCAATACGGGCATCGCGATTTTGTCGGTGAGCAAGGATGCGCTGGAGGACAAGACGAAAAATGCAATTGCTGTGATCCCTATGGGCAATTCCAACATGGTACATAAGGGGACGATGGTTCTTGCCCTCGGGAGCCCGCTGGGGACGAATTACTCGATCCTGACCGGCAATATCACGGCGACAAACAATGAAATCTCCACCATGGACAGCAACTATTCGGTGTTTACCACGGATATCGTGGCCAGCAAAAACGGCGGCGGGATTTTGATCAACACAGAGGGAGAGCTGGTGGGGGTCGTGATGCAGGATTACAGCGCATCCTCCGCGAGCACGCTGACAGCGCTTGCGGTGTCGGAGATTAAGCCGGTGATCGAGCTGTTGTATTCGGGGCGCGGGATTCCCTATCTGGGGCTGAGTGTGTCCACGGTGACGGATAAGATCGCGGAAGCATACGGGCTGCCGAAGGGTGTGTATGTAAAGGCGGTCGCGATGGATTCTCCTGCCATGAATGCGGGACTGCAGAGCGGGGACGTGCTTGTGGAGCTAAACGGCAGGGAGCTGATCTCAGACCGGGCATTTTTTGAGGAGCTTCTGGCATGTACGCCGGGAGAGAGTTATCCGGTGGTGATCATGCGCCAGGGCAGCGACGGCTACACGAGGATTACGAGTAAGATGGAGCCGGGCGTGTTAAAATAATGCTAAAATAATAGAAAAGGATTGGAAAGTAAAATGCGATATATTGAGACCCTCCGCGAGGGAGAGCGAGTTCAGGAAATTTATTTGTGCAAGTACAAGCAGGCAGCAATGACAAAGGCGGGAAAGCCCTACGACAATGTGATCCTGCAGGATAAGACGGGAACCATTGACGCGAAGGTCTGGGATCCGGGCTCTGCGGGAATTGACGAGTTTGAGGCGATGGACTATGTGGCGGTCACCGGGGACGTCATCAACTATCAGGGGAGCCTGCAAATGTCCATCAAGCGCGCCCGGGTGGCGGCGGAGGGAGAGTATGAGCCGAAGGATTATCTTCCTGCCACCGAGAAGAACGTGGAGGAGATGTACGCAGAGCTGATGGGTTTTGTGGACTCTGTAAAAAATATATATCTGAACCGCCTTTTGCATATGTTTTTCGACAATGAAAGCTTTGCGCGGTCGTTCAAGAGCCACTCTGCGGCCAAAAGCGTGCATCATGGTTTTGTGGGCGGCCTTTTAGAGCATACGGTGAGCGTTACGAGAAACTGCGATTTTTTTGCCAGTAATTATCCCCTGCTAAAGAGGGATCTGCTGCTGACCGCGGCGATGTTCCACGACATTGGAAAGCTCAAGGAGCTCTCCACCTTCCCGGAGAATGATTATACCGATGCCGGACAGCTCATCGGCCATATTGTGATAGGCACGGAATGGGTCGGCGAGGCGATGCGGGAGATTGAGGGATTCCCGCAGATGCTGGCGAACGAGTTAAAGCACTGTATTCTGGCACATCACGGCGAGCTTGAGTTTGGTTCTCCAAAAAAGCCTGCGCTGATTGAGGCGCTGGCTTTAAGCTTTGCGGATAATCTGGACGCGAAGATGGAAACCTTTAAGGAGCTGGTCAGCTCTGTGCAGGAAAACGATTTGGGCTGGCAGGGCTATAACCGCCTGCTGGAGAGCAATATTCGCAGGACGAGCAATTAAATGAAAAAGAATGATATTATCGAATTAGCGATTTCAGATATGGGCGTAAACGGAGAGGGAATCGGGCGTTTTGAGGGCATGACCTTTTTTGTAAAGGACGCACTGATTGGCGATGTGCTCCGGGCACGGATTGTCAAGCTGAAAAGGCATTATGGCTACGCCCGGCCGGAGGAGCTTCTTGTGCCCTCCCCCGACCGCGTAGAGCCGCGCTGTCCACAGAACAGACGCTGCGGGGGCTGTCAGCTGCAGGCACTTGCCTATGAAAAGCAGCTTGCCTACAAGGAGCAGAAGGTGAGGGACGATTTAATTCGGCTCGGCGGTTTTCCGGAAGCCCAGATCGATGCGGTCATGGAGCCGGTTGTAGGAATGGACGAGCCCTACCGTTACCGGAACAAGGCCCAGTATCCGGTCGGACGCGACCGGGAGGGCAATATTGTCATGGGCTTTTATGCTGCGAGAACGCACAGCATTATTCCGGTGGAAGATTGTCTGCTGGGACACCGGGAAAATCAGAGAATTCTTCAGATTATCCGCCAGTGGATGGAGGAGCAGGATATTTCTCCCTACGATGAGAGGGGCGAAAGCGGCCTGGTGCGCCATGTGCTGATCCGGCACGGTTTTTCTACCGGGGAGTGCATGGTCTGCCTCGTGATCAACGGCGGAGAGCTTCCGGCGAAGGAGGTGCTGATCGAGCGTCTTCGTGAGATTCCCGGAATGACTTCGCTCTCTTTCAATGTGAACAGGGAGCGCACCAATGTGATCCTCGGCGCCAGGACGAAATGTATCTGGGGTATGCCTTACATAACGGACAAGCTGTATCTGCGCGATGCGGCGGATTTTTCAATTACGAAGCAGGCGGTCGCCTATCATATTTCCCCACAGTCTTTTTATCAGGTGAATCCTTTGCAGACGGAAAAGCTCTACAGCACGGCGCTGGAATACGCGGGGCTGGCCGGGAAGGAGTGCGTGTGGGATCTGTATTGCGGGATCGGGACGATTTCACTTTTTTTGTCGCAGAGGGCAAGGCAGGTGTACGGCGTGGAGGTGGTGCCGCAGGCCATCGCGGACGCGAAAAGCAATGCAAAGCTGAACGGGATTACGAATGCGGAGTTTTTTGTAGGCAAGGCGGAGGAGGTGCTGCCGGAGTTCTATGCGGCTCATGGCAGGCATGTTCCGGCTTCTGAGAAAGGCATTGGAACGAAAGGGAATGAAGCGGATATGGCAAATCCTGATGTCATCGTGGTGGATCCTCCCCGGAAGGGTTGCGACACGGCGTGTCTTGCGACCATGCTCGCCATGCGCCCGGCGCGGATTGTCTATGTGAGCTGCGATCCCGCCACACTGGCACGGGATCTTCGGGTGCTGACAGATGGGGGCTATGAGCTGAAAAGGGTGCGGGCGTTTGACCAGTTTGGGCATACGGTGCATGTGGAGACGGTTGTATTGATGTCAAGGAAAGACACATAAGAGGCTCGAAAGCCCTTGATTTCAGGCGTTTTTCGGTTTTCGCTATCTTTGGGAAGATCGAAGCGGTAATCGTTCTGCGGTAACTTATCCAAGGGCAGCTCCGAGGATGAGTCCGGTTAAAGGTGTGAATGTTGAGTTGCCGAGATAGATGTCACAGAGTTGAGTTGTCGAGTTAGATGTTGGGGTAGTTGAAGCTGCGAAATAGATGTCAGAGGAGGTTTTGTATTTGTTTAATACTTTTGATATACGATCTTCTGCAAATGCCTGTAAAACATTAGTAGGACTAAGCGGAGTCGACATTTCAACTTGGGAAAAATTTGTAGGGCATGAAGGTGAATATAGATATACAGATGATTTAGTGGAAGATGTAATAAACAGATTCGGACATCTTCCAAGAACATATCTTGATTTTAATTTTGTGTATTTTCATGTTACGACGAGTGCAAATGAGTGTGAAGCCATAAAGAAATATGGAATCTTAGATTTACAGCAAGCATATCTTTGTGATGAATCAGAACTGAGAGTATTTTTAGACCGGCATGGGATAATAATAAATATAGAGGACGCCTTATTGATATATAAGGGTAAGGTTTTTGATATTTCCTATAACTCTGGCAATTGTCCCAGAACAGGTACACAGGAATATTTATGCTGGTCGATTGGAAGAAAGTTCTATTATGATTTTACGACTTGCGGGTTTTTATCGGTATGGGAAAGAAGTCCTTACGGTGGTCAGGTTCATTGTCGCCCGGAAATACTATGGGATATTGACAACCTTTTAAGATTAAATTTATCTGAGGAATGGGAGCAATCGCATTTCCCATATGAAATAGTAGCTCAAGTAAACGGTTTTGATATTGTTTTTGACGGGGACGATGATCAGAACGATAAGGACAAAGTATTGATGTATTTAACGATGGCTTACGATACCGCTTTTGGAGAGCCATTTGAGCATATCCTTCTGATGAAAAACGGTATTCAGATTTCTCCAGACCGAATAATTGAAATAAAACCTTTAACATGTTGGAGGTAAAACAAACAAGCATCTCAGATAATAAGTCTGTGATGCTTGCTCTTTTTATGCTTCAATTTCGATCGTGAGGTCGGACTTGAATTCCACGGTGAAGTGGTCGGCAAAGACGGTGATTTTCTCGATGAGCTTTTTGACCAGAGCTTCGTCGAACTCTGTGATGTCGGTTTTCTTCTGGGCGATGAAGTCCTGCAGCTCCTTGATCCGGTTCACGGTTTCTTCCCGGTTGTGGCTGTCAACTTCGGACTGTTCTTTCTGATCGCGGAGCCGGAAAATCTCGTCAGCGATGGCATCGTAGTCCTGCTTGTTGCTGGCCTTCTTGATGAGCTCCTTTTGCAGTTCCTCAAGCCTTGCCTGAATGCCGTCCGGCGAGAGCGTGTCGGCGCTGACTACGGCTTTGGCGATGTTTGCCTGCAGCTGCTTCAAAAAGACCTTACGCTCGGTCAGAATCTTATTAATGGCCTTGAGCGTGATCTCCTGCAGCAGGAGCTCGTTGACCGTGCGGTTCTCGCAGGGCACTTCTGCGTGTGTGATTTCCAAGCGGCTGATGCAGCGCCAGACGATGGATTTGCAGCCGTGGTTGTTCCAGTGGACACGCCTGTATAGCTCGCCGCACTCGCCGCAGAAAACAATCTGGGCGAAGCAGTGATTACAGGAGAAGCTGCGTTTCTTGCCGGATGGGCTCGTGTGAACGACGCGCCTGCGGACAAGCTCGGCCTGCACCTGCATGAAGAGCTCCTTTGGAATGATTGCCTCGTGGTCGTCCTCAACGTAGTATTGCGGGACGGTGCCGTTGTTCTTGATGCGCTTCTTCGTCAGGAAGTCCGTGGTGTAGGTTTTCTGCAGCAGAGCGTCACCCATGTACTTCTCATTACGGAGAATCTTGTTGATGGTACTGGTATGCCATTTCGTTTTACCTGCGCCGGTGAGGATACCGTCAGCCATGAGACCGGCGGCAATTTTGTCCATGCTGGAGCCTTTGAGGTACTCCCGATAGATGCGCTTTACGATTTCAGCCTGCTCCGGGTCGATGGCGAGGTTCCCGTTCTCATCCTTAGTGTAGCCGAGGAAGCGATTGTGGTTGACCTGTACCTTTCCCTGCTGGTAGCGGTATTGAAGGCCGAGCTTGATGTTCTGGCTCATGGATTGGCTTTCTTGTTGAGCGAGGCTCGCCATAATCGTAAGCAGCACCTCGCCCTTGGAGTCCAGCGTGTTGATTGCCTCTTTTTCAAAATAGACCGGGATGTTCTTGTCTTTCAGCTGTCGGATGTATTGCAGGCAGTCGAGGGTGTTTCGGGCAAATCGGCTGATGGACTTGGTGATAATCATGTCGATATTTCTCGCCATGCACTCCTCGATCATGCGGTTGAACTCCTCACGCTTTTTGGTGTTGGTACCGGAGATGCCGTCGTCTATGTAAATGGTGTCTTTGATACAATCTGATTTTGCCTTTGTACATTTTGATT
>JAMPHB010000024.1 GCA_023663685.1 Blautia sp. | reverse complement strand
GCGGCCATGAAGGGTATGCTGGATCCGATTTTCGAGGAAAAGGTCATCGGCCATGCGGAAATCCGTCAGATATTCAAGGCCTCCGGTGTTGGAAATATCGCCGGCTCCTATGTGCTGGACGGCATACTGGAGAGAGGCTGCAAGGTGCGTATTTTCCGGGGAGAGGAGAAGCTCTTCGAGGGAGATCTCGCCTCCTTAAAGCGGTTCAAGGATGACGTGAAGGAGGTCAGAACCGGCTTTGAGTGCGGACTTGTATTTGACGGCTTTAACGACATTGAAGAGTTTGACCGCGTAGAAGCATATAAAATGGTAGAAGTACCAAGATAGGAAGAGTATGAGAAAAAACAGTATTAAAAATATCCGGATCAACGAGGAGGTCATGCGGGAGCTTTCGGGCATTATCCGGGGGGAAATTAAGGATCCCCGGATCAACCCGATGACCAGTGTGGTGGCGGTGGAGGTTGCGCCGGATCTAAAGACCGCGAAGGCGTATATCAGTGTGCTCGGCGACGAGGAGTCCCAGAAAAAGACCATAGAGGGGCTGCGCTCCGCCGAGGGTTATATCCGCCGCGCGCTGGCCAGATCCATCAATTTGCGCAATACACCGGAGATCCGGTTTATTCTGGATCAGTCTATCGCCTATGGCGTGGAGATGTCACAAAAAATCGATGCGCTGACGAAGAAGGAAAGACCAGCAGAGGAAGAAATGGATGGAGAGAATTGATGAGCTGCTGCAGGGGATACAGACGGTCGCTGTCGCCGGGCATGTGCGGCCGGACGGCGACTGTGTGGGTTCTACCCTTGCCCTGTACAATTATATCCGGGAGTATTATCCCACGCTTAAGGCGCGCCTGTATCTGGAGCCGATTCCCAATATATTTAAATTTCTGAAGCGTTCGGAGGAGATTGTGAGTGATTTTTCGGACGCGTCGGTCTATGACGTTTTTTTCTGTCTGGACTGCGGGGATGCGGGACGGCTTGGAGCGGCGGCGAAATATTTTGACAGCGCAAAGCGCACGGTCTGTATTGACCACCATATGAGCAATCAGGCATTTGCCATGGACAACTATATTTTGCCGGATGCCAGCTCCACCTGCGAGCTGGTATTTACCCTGATGGAGGAGGAGAAGATCACGAGGGAGATTGCGGAATGCCTCTATACCGGCATGGTGCATGACACCGGGGTTTTCCAGTATTCCTGTACCTCGAAGAAGACCATGGAGATTGCGGGAACCCTCATGGAAAAGGGCATCGACTACCCTAAGATCGTGGATGAGACCTTTTACACCAAGACCTTCTGCCAGAACCGTATTTTAGGGCAGGCACTGGTAAACAGCCGCCTGTATCTGCAGGGGCGCTGTATCGTGAGCATTGTCACGCAGAAAATGATGAGGGAGTACGGGGTGTATCCCAAGCATCTCGACGGAATTGTGAACCAGCTTCGGGTGACGAAGGGAGTGGAGGTGGCCGTGTTCCTCTACGAGAATGTGGACGGCACCTACAAGGGGAGTCTGCGGGTCAACGGGGACTGTAACGTGGCCGAGGTTGCCATGGCCTTTGGCGGCGGCGGGCATGTAAAGGCCGCCGGTTTTACCATTGCAGGAGAGCCGGAGGAGTGCGTAAGCCGCATTCTTGCGGAGATTGAAAAGAGACTTTAAATGACAAATGGGATTGTAAATGTATATAAAGAAAGGGGCTTTACCAGCTTCGATGTCGTGGCAAAGCTGCGGGGGATTTTTCACCAGAAAAAAATCGGACACACCGGAACACTTGACCCGGACGCGGAGGGAGTGCTTCCCGTGTGTCTCGGCAGTGCAACGAAGGCCTGCGGTCTTTTGACGGACAAGGACAAGGAGTATGAGGCAGTGCTTCTCCTCGGCATTACGACCGACACGCAGGATGCGGCCGGAACGGTGCTCATGCGGCGGGAGGTGTCTGTGAGCGGGGAGGAAGCGGCGGCGGCCATCTTCTCCTTTACCGGGGACATTATGCAGGTGCCCCCTATGTATTCGGCGCTAAAGGTGGGCGGAAAAAAGCTCTGTGACCTTGCAAGGGAGGGTGTGACGGTGGAGCGGAAGCCCCGCCCGGTGAGCATCTACGGAATAGAGATTCTGGACATGCAGCTTCCGCGGGTGCGGATGCGCATACATTGCAGCAAGGGCACCTATATCCGCACACTCTGCCATGATATCGGCGAAAAGCTGGGCTGTGGCGGCTGTATGGAGAGTCTGCTGCGCACCCGGGTGTCAGAATTTACGCTTGCGGATGCCTTAAAGCTCTCCGAGATTGGAAGGGCGTGGGCAGAGGGACGGACAGATTTTATACGGGATGTGGACACACTGTTTGTCCGCTATCCGGCGGTGACGGCGCAGCGGGAGGCACAAAAGCTCATAGACAACGGCAACCGGATTCCCGCAGAGCTTACGGCAGAAAAGCTGCAGGAAGAGCTGCTTCGTCTCTACGATGCCGGGGGACGGTTTGTGGGACTGTATACCTATGAGCAGGCGGCGAAAGACTACAGGCCTGTAAAGCTATTTTTTGACAGATAAAGGATCATGGAATATATCAGAGATAATTTGGAATACAGAATAGACGTGCCTACGGCCATTACCCTCGGTAAGTTCGATGGTCTTCACCGGGGGCATGAGCTGTTAATGAAAACGCTTTTTGCAGAGAGTAAAAAAAGAGCCTGCCAGACAATGGTTTTTACCTTTGATATCCCGCCGAGGCGGCAGGTGTATGAGACGGAGGCAAGAGTGCTCACCACGAACGAAGAGAAACGTCTGATTTTTGAAAAGACGGGCGTGGACTATCTCTTTGAGTGCCCCTTCACCCCGGAGATTATGCGCATGGAGCCGGCGGCCTTTATCCGCTGGCTTGTGGAAGCGTTTTCGGCCCGGGTGATTGTAGTTGGCCGTGATTTTCATTTTGGCCACAACAGAGCCGGGGATTATCGTGTCCTCATGGAATATGCTGACAACTTCGGCTACGAGGTGGTGGTGGTAGAGAAAATGCGGGAGGACGGCAGGGATATCAGCAGCACCTTCGTGCGGGAGGAGCTTCTGGCAGGCCGCATCGGGCGGGCAAACCGGCTTTTGGGATATCACTTTTTCGTGCAGAGTACGGTGATTCACGGCAGTCATTTCGGGCGAACCATCGGAATTCCGACCATCAACATGGAGTTTCCGCCGGAAAAGCTGCTCCCCCCAAATGGCGTGTATGTGAGCGCTGTGCATGTGGGGGAGAAGACGTTTATGGGCGTCACCAATGTGGGCTGTAAGCCGACAGTGGCAGACAGCGGAAAAATCGGTGTGGAGACGCATGTGATCGGCATGGAGGAGAACCTGTACGACCGCTGTCTCACGGTGGATTTTTTGCAGTTTATCCGTCCGGAAAAGAAGTTTGCTTCTGTGGAGGCTCTGCGGGCGCAGATGGAACAGGATATTGCTTATACAATAAAATATTACAAAAATATTACAGAAAATGGTTGACAATGTAACAACCGGTTGCTATACTTAGAGACGTTGTAAGAGGTTTGGCAGGGTCGAGGAAGGAAGCGGATTTTATGAGATCTCACAAGCAGATGAAAATGCGTGTAGGCGGAGTTTTGATATTTGCAATGATGATGTCGTCTGTTGCGGCATTCGCAGGAGATGGAGATAAAGAGCAGGAGACGCAGCAGAGGGTGCAGTCGCAGACCGGCCCGCTGGCGGGTATCGCGTCTGCGTTCAGTGTAGAAAATATGGAGTCGCTGCATGTGACGGCAGGCGTTTCGGATGCGCTGACAGACACGGTGTCGGTTGCGGTCGTAGATACGGGGCTTGACAAAGTTGGACAAGGCATTGCAGAAGAAGACATTGACAGTGTAATCGCAGGCTATACGAATCTGGGAGCGGCTTCCGTGGAGGGAGCTTTGAATGTCCGCAGGGAGGCGACGACAGACAGTGAGGTCGTTGGGAAAATGACCAACCGTGACGTCTGTGAGATCATAGAGACAGAGGATGGCTGGGCGAAGATTGAATCCGGCAGGGTGAAGGGCTATGTCAAGGCCGAGTATCTGCTGACGGGCGAGGAGGCGCTTCGCATTGCGAGGGAGGAGGTCAAGACAGTAGCTACTGTACAGACGACCACCTTAAGAGTCCGCAAGGAGGCCACCACGGATTCCGCGACGCTGGCACTGGTCGGCGAGGGAGAGGATCTTGTTGTGAAGGGCTGTGAAGGAGACTGGTATCAGGTCGAGGTGGACGACCAGACCGGCTATGTTTCCGGTGAGTATGTGGAGCTTTCAGAGAAGCTTCCGACCGCGAATACGATCACCGAGATAAAATACGGGGACGGCGTGTCTGATGTCCGTGTATCATTAGTGCAGTACGCCCTCCAGTTTGTCGGCAACCGCTATGTGTGGGGCGGAACCAGTCTGACAAACGGTGTGGACTGTTCCGGCTTTACCATGCAGGTATATGCCCATTATGGCATAGGCCTGCCCCATCACTCCGGCTCCCAGCCGGCCTATGGGACAAGGATCAGTGCCAGCGCGGCCAGACCGGGAGATCTGTTTTTCTACGGAAATGGCGGCGGCATCGGGCATGTAGGCATTTATATCGGCAACGGACAGATCGTACATGCCAGCAATGCGCGCACCGGAATCAAGGTGTCCAATGCGTATTACCGCACGCCGGTATGTGTCGTGAGCTATCTGCCATAATAATACAAATTGGAAAATAATAGTTTACAATGCACGCGGACTGTGCTATATTATTTCAGTATGATTCAGCCTAATTCCCGGTGGAAGGACACTCCGACCTTTCGCTGAGTACTGGGCACAAAAATATGAAGGAGGATTTTCAAATGATCGCGAAGGAAAAGAAGCAGGCAATTATCAAAGAGTATGGCAGGACGCCGAACGACACCGGTTCGCCGGAGGTTCAGGTCGCTGTACTGACCGCAAGGATTCAGGAGCTCACAGAGCATCTGAAGGTGAATCCGAAGGATCATCATTCCAGAAGGGGTATGCTTAAGATGATCGGTCAGAGACGCGGATTATTGTCTTACTTAAAGAAAATCGATATTGAGAGATATCGTTCTTTAATTGAGCGTTTAGGTCTCAGAAAGTAATTGTAAAAGAGCGGGGTGGGTTTGTCATTCCGCTCTTATTTTGGTTTGAATCAATAAAGGAGAGAAAGCATGTACAAAAGTTATTCAATGGAGCTTGGCGGAAGAACTCTTACGGTGGATATCGGAAGAGTCTGCGCGCAGGCGAACGGTGCTGCGCTGCTGCATTACGGCGATACCACCGTGTTATCTACAGCTACGGCGTCGGACAAGCCGAGGGAGGGAATCGACTTTTTCCCGCTCAGTGTGGAGTTCGAGGAGAAAATGTATGCCGTGGGAAAGATTCCGGGAGGCTTTAATAAGCGCGAGGGCAAGGCGTCCGAGAACTCGGTTCTCACTGCCAGAGTAATCGACCGCCCGATGCGGCCTCTGTTTCCGAAGGATTACCGGAATGATGTGACCTTAAACAATCTGGTGATGTCCGTTGACCCGGAGTGCCGCCCGGAGCTGGTAGCCATGATTGGCGCGGCTCTTGCGACCACGATCTCAGACATTCCCTTTGACGGCCCCTGCGCCATGACCCAGATGGGTATGGTGGACGGCGAATTTATTGTGAATCCCTCCCAGAAGGTGTGGGATGAGGGAGATCTGGAGCTGACCGTCGCATCCACCGCCGACAAGGTAATTATGATCGAGGCCGGGGCCAACGAGATCCCGGAGGCAAAGATGCTGGAAGCCATCTACAAGTGCCATGAGATCAACCAGACGATCATCGCCTTTATCAATCAGATCCGTGAGGAGATGGGAAAGCCGAAGCATTCCTATGAGAGCTGTGCAATCCCGGAGGAGATGTTTGCGGCTATCCGTGAAATCGTTACTCCCGGGCAGATGGAGGAGGCGGTATTCACCGACGAAAAGCAGCAGAGAGAAGAGAATATCCGAAATATTACGGAGAAGCTTGCGGAGGCTTTCGCAGAGAATGAAGAGTGGCTTGCCCTCTTGGACGAGGCTGTTTACCAGTACCAGAAAAAGACTGTCCGCAAGATGATCCTTAAGGATCACAAGCGTCCCGACGGCCGGGCAATCGACCAGATTCGTCCGCTGGCGGCAGAGATAGATTTGATTCCGAGAGTGCATGGTTCTGCGATGTTTACCAGAGGCCAGACACAGATTTGTGATGTGGTCACGCTTGCCCCCTTGTCTGAGGTACAAAAGATTGACGGCTTAGACGAGAATATTACGACAAAGCGATATATGCATCAGTACAATTTCCCATCCTACTCCGTAGGAGAGACGAAGCCCAGCCGTGGCCCGGGACGCCGGGAGATTGGACATGGAGCTTTGGCGGAGCGCGCGCTGGTTCCGGTGCTTCCCTCGGTGGAGGAGTTCCCATACGCGATTCGCGCCGTATCGGAGACCTTTGAGTCCAACGGTTCTACTTCCATGGCATCGACCTGTGCTTCCTGCATGTCCCTGATGGCTGCGGGCGTGCCGATTAAGAAGATGGTCGCAGGTATCTCCTGCGGACTGGTGACCGGAGATACTGACGATGATTACATTGTACTTACAGATATTCAGGGACTTGAGGACTTCTTCGGAGATATGGATTTCAAGGTGACCGGAACGCATGACGGTATCACTGCGATCCAGATGGATATCAAGATCCACGGACTTACCCGTCCCATCGTGGAGGAAGCAATCGCCCGCACGAGAGAGGCCAGACTCTACATTATGGACGAGGTTATGAGCAAGGCAATCGCAGAGCCCAGAAAGGAAGTCAGCAAGTGGGCGCCGAAGATTGAACAGATTATGATCGACCCGGCCAAGATTGGTGATGTCGTGGGACAAAAGGGCAAGACCATCAATGAGATTATCGCAAGAACCGGCGTAAAGATTGATATAACCGACGACGGTGCAGTGTCTGTGTGCGGCACAGACAAAGAGATGATTGCGGAGGCCATCCGCATGATCGACATTATCACCATGGATTTCGAGGCAGGTCAGCTCTTTACCGGTACAGTGGTCAGCATCAAGGAGTTTGGTGCATTCATAGAGTTTGCGCCGGGCAAGGAGGGCATGGTTCACATTTCCAAGATCGCAAGGGAGCGGATCAACCGCGTAGAGGATGTACTTACGCTGGGTGATGAGGTAACGGTTATCTGTCTTGGAAAGGACAAGATGGGAAGAATAAGCTTCTCCATCAAGGATGTTCCCGCAGGTGGCAGATAATATATAAAGGGAATGGGAAGATCCGGCATATGCCGGGTCTTCTTTGCACCCTCCGGCTGTCTGCGCCATATCATAGAAGTAAGAAGCTGTGCAGGAGCAGCCATGAACCGAGTAAAAAAACTGGTGCAGGCAGCGGAGGTGTACCGGCAGGGATATAGCGGGAGGGGCGTGCGCATCGCCGTGCTCGATACGGGTGTATACGCCCATCCCGATCTGGCCGGGCGTATCGCGGCCTTCCATGATTTTGTAGAGGACAGCAATGGAAAACAATTTACCGCAGACCCGAGCGGGCACGGAACGCATGTGGCGGGAATCTTGTGCGCGAGCGGCAGAAGCAGCGGAGGCCTGCTGCAGGGAATGGCTCCCGGCGCGGAGCTGGTGGTGCTTCGGGTATTAGACGCCGCAGGCAACGGTAAGACCGAACGGGTGTTACATGCGCTTAAGTGGGTGCGGGAAAACAGAAACAGATACAGGATACGCATTGTCAATTTTTCAGTGGGTTTTCTCCCCGGCGCGGATGACGGGGAGCAGATTCAGATTATGGAGGCGTTAGAGGCACTGTGGGATGAAAATGTGGCTGTCGTCACAGCGGCGGGGAATAATGGCCCGCGGGACGGGAGTGTCACGGTGCCGGGAATCTCCCGGAAGGTAATCACGGTGGGAGCCAGTGACGACGAGCTGGGTGGAAGGAATATGCCCAGGGGCTACAGCGGCAAAGGCCCTACGGGCTGCTGCATCGTAAAGCCTGAAATCTTTGCCCCCGGCACGAATATTTTAAGCCTCGACAATCAGGGCAGACGGTATGTGAAAAAAAGCGGAACCTCCATGGCGACCCCGGTGGTGAGCGGCGCGCTTGCCCTTGCCCTCCAAAAGAATCCCAGGCTTCGTCCCGAGCAGCTAAAGCTTTTACTCTATGAATCCACCAGGGAGCAGGAGTGGAGGGGGAGCGGCTGGGGCATTCTGCAGGTTGATAATTTGATGAAACTGATATAAAATATCCATGGAAGAAATAGATACGGGGTGGATACGGATGAAACGTTTTGCAAACAAAATTTTTGGGAAATTGCCGCTGGGGATACTGATTATCTGCCTGCAGTTTTTCTGGCTGGTATATATGGTGTGCCGTGCCACGGCGGCCAATTCCTTCATCAATATTATTTTCGAGATTTTTGCGGTGGTATTGTGCCTGCACATTGCCAATAAAGAGATTCGCACCTCCTACAAGCTCTCCTGGATTTTTTTGATATTGCTTCTCCCGGTTTTCGGGATTCCGGCCTATTATCTGTTCGGCCGCCCGGAGCTGACGAAAGGCGCGCGCAAAAAAATGGAGAGAGTCGCACAGGCGTTTCGCCCCCTGCGCGGGGAGACGCCGGCCGTAAAGAAGGCGCTGTATCAGGAGGACTTTTATGCGGGAAAGCAGTCAGCCTACATTACAGACTATGCGGGCTACCCCTTGTATTATGAGGAGGAGACGGAATATTTTTCCAGCGGGGAGGCAGTATTTCCCCGGCTTTTAGAGGATCTAAGAAGCGCGGAGCACTTTATTTTTCTTGAGTATTTTATCATCGAGCCCGGGAAAATGTTTGACTCTGTGCTTGAGATTTTGGAGGAGAAGGTAAAGAGCGGGGTGCTTGTGCGCCTCATCTATGATGATGTGGGCTGTATTCAGACCCTGCCGTCAAAGTTTGACCGGATTCTTAAAGAAAAGGGCATCGAGTGCGCCTGCTTTAATCCTTTCCGTCCGGTCATGTCCGTGGTAATGAACAACCGGGATCACAGAAAGATTGTGGTCGTGGACGGACGGCTGGCATATACGGGAGGGTTTAATCTGGCGGATGAGTATATCAACGAGAAAACCCGTTTCGGCTATTGGAAGGATGCAGGTCTGCGCGTGACCGGAGCGAGCGTGTGGAGCTTTACCACTATGTTTTTAGAGATGTGGAGCTATGTTACAGGCTGTGAGGAGAAGGACTACGACAGATACAGAGTACCCGGGGCTCTTAAGCAGGAGTATATAGCAGGGCAGGCAGAAGCCGCAGCAGACAGCCCCCTTTCGTCCCCCGGCTTTGTCCAGCCCTACAGTGATTCACCGATGGATTACGAGTATGTGGGCGAAAATGTATATCTGAACCTGATCAACCATGCAAAAAAATATGTGTATGTATTTACGCCCTATCTGATTCTTGACACAGAGATGACGACGGCACTCGTCAACGCTGCCAAGTCCGGCGTGGACGTGCGGATTCTTGTACCCGGAATCCCGGACAAGAAGCTGGTATATCTGCTCACGCAGTCGCATTTTTCCTCCCTGATCCGGGGCGGAGTAAAAATATACAAATATACACCGGGCTTCCTGCATTCCAAATGCTTTGTGGTGGACGATCTGTACGCAGTCGTCGGAACGATTAACCTGGATTACCGGAGTCTCTGCCTGCACTTTGAATGTGGAGCCTTTATGTACAAAACAAGAGCTGTGCCGCAGGTAAAGGCTGATATTCTTGCCGCTATCGGAGTGAGTCAGGAGGTGACGGCGGAGGAGGCCAGAAAGCGTCTTTTTGTCATGCGCCAGTTCTTCGGCGTGCTCAAGCTCATGGCTCCTTTACTCTAGGAAACACTAAATCTTGTTATTTGTACTTGCATTTCCTACTATATCATGTTATGATACAGAAAGTGTGTAGGAAATGCCTATATGAAGGAGCAAGTTATGGAATTGAGTGTGAAGCTTCAGGTGTTCGAGGGGCCGTTGGACCTGCTTTTGCACCTTCTGGATAAAAACAAGGTGAATATATATGACATTCCGATTGTGGAGATTACAGCCCAGTACATGGAGTATATTGCGGAGATGAAGCGGCAGGACTTAGATGTACTCAGTGAGTTTCTGGTGATGGCGGCCACACTGATCGACATTAAGTCCAGGATGCTGCTTCCCTCCGATCCCGGGGCCGGGGAGGAGGAAGAGGATCCGAGAGCGGAGCTGGTTCAGCAGCTTTTGGAGTACAAGATGTACAAATGTATGGCCTATGAACTCAAGGATCGTCAGATCGACGCCCAGCGCGTCATGTTCAAGGAGCCGACGATCCCGGAGGAGGTTCTGGCCTACGAGGAGCCTGTCAATATCGAGGAGCTGGTCTCGGATGTGACACTGGCGAAGCTCAATTACATATTTAAGAGCATTATGAAGAAGCAGAAGGATAAGATTGACCCCCTGCGCTCGAAATTTGGCAAGATTGAGAAGGAGGAAGTGTCGCTGGAGGACAAGATGGCGGAGCTGGAGAGCTACGCCGCAGAGCACGAGCATTTCAGCTTTCGAAATCTTTTGGAAGAGCAGTCCGGCAAAGTGGAGATTATCGTGACATTTCTCGCGATTCTGGAACTTATGAAGATGGGCAAGCTTTTTATTTCGCAGGAGCACATCTTTGACGATATTGAGATTGATTCAAGGATAGCCGCATAGTATGGAAGAAAAAAATTACAAGGCGATTATCGAGGCGATTCTTTTTACCATGGGAGAGTCGGTGGAGCTCGAAAAAATTGCCAGTGTCATTGAACTGGATAAAAATCAGACACGGGGAATCATCGAGGAGATGATGGAAGAGTGGAACCGGGCGGAGCGGGGCGTTGCCATTATGGAGCTGGACGGAGCCTACCAGATGTGTACCCGCACGGAGATGTACGAATATCTGATACGCATTGCCAAGCAGCCCAAGCGCCGGGTGCTGACAGATGTACTTCTTGAGACGTTGTCCATCATTGCCTACAAGCAGCCGGTCACCAAGCAGGAGATTGAGAAAATCCGCGGGGTATCCTCGGATCATGCGGTGAGCAAGCTGGTGGAATACAATCTGGTGTGTGAGCTGGGACGGCTGGACGCGCCGGGACGGCCGCTTCTTTTCGGCACGACCGAGGAGTTTCTGCGCAGCTTTGGCGTACATGATTTGGAGGAGCTTCCGGTGCTGAGCCCGGTGCAGCTCGAGGAGTTCAAGCAGGAGGCCGAGGAGGAGATGAAGGTCGCGCTGGAGGTGTGACGAATAGTTCTGAACTTTTTTAAATAATCATATACATGTATCAAGGAATGTATATGGTTATTTTTTTATGGAAAAAACAAAGCGTTCATTCGATATATGGAAAAAAGCCCTGTGCATGGCGCTGAGCTTCTTTCTCATTCTGCGCGGCATGGAGTGTCCTGCCATGTCGGCAGACATTTTTATGGAGGAGAAAGAGACAAACGAAGAGGGCGGGGCAGAAATTGGGCTATCCGAAAATGAGCTCTACGCAAAATCCTGTGCCCTGATCGATGGGGACAGCGGCCGTCTTTTGTATGGCAAAGCAGAGTCGGATGCGATGGCAAATGCCAGTACAACCAAGATTATGACCTGCATTCTGGCGCTGGAGAGCGGCTGCGGCAATGATACGGTGACGGCAAGCGCAAAGGCGGCGGCTCAGCCGAAGGTACATCTGGGGATGCAGGAGGGGGAAGAATTTCTTCTCATGGATCTTTTGTATGGACTGATGCTGGAATCCTACAACGACTGTGCAGTGGCAATCGCCGAGCATGTGGCCGGGTCGGTGGAGGCGTTTGCGAAGCTTATGAATGAAAAAGCGGAGGAAATTGGCTGTGTGGACACGCATTTTGTCACACCGAACGGTCTGGACGCTGAAGATGAGGGCGGCGCCCACCATACCACGGCCTATGATCTCTGCCGGATTATGAAATACTGTGCATGGGAGTCTGAGGCCAGCGAGACTTTTCTGGCTCTTACCCAGACAAGATCCTACAGCTTTTCCGGTGCAGGGGGGAGCACCTACAGTCTGTACAACCACAATAACCTCCTGAATATGATGGAAAATGCTGTTACCGGAAAGACGGGCTACACCTCAAAGGCGGGCTACTGTTATGTGGCGGCTCTCGAGGAGGGCGGCAGACGCTATTGCATCGCGCTCTTAGCCTGCGGCTGGCCCAACAACAAAAACTATAAGTGGGCGGATGCAAAAAAGCTGTTTGGCTACGGAATGGACAATTACCATCTCTACACGGCGGATGAGTCCTCGCTCGACGTGGCGGGAATCCAGGTGGGAAGCGGCTGGAAAAGCGGAAATCTCATGGAGTGGGGGAAACGTGCTTCCTTAAACCTCTATGTGGATAACGGCCCCGACACCATGACCTTTCTAAAGGCCGACTGGGATACGGCGAGGGTAGAAAAGAGTTTTGTCAGCAGCGTAAAGCTTCCGATCCATACGGGAGATGTGCTCGGAAAAATCAGTTATCTGTTGGGAAATCAGGTGCTCTATAGCTACGATATCTGTGCCGCCGAGGAGATTCATGCATGGGATTTTGAAACCTTTCTCAGTGCTCTCTGGAAGGAATACTTAAATATGGGCGCCTGATGCAACCAAAGTTTACAAAAGCATGGGAAATGTGTCAGCTTTGGTTGGTAGACTCTTTTGCAACTTTTCTTTACAATTGTAAGAAAAATATGATTGCAGGAGGTTTACCGAAGATGCGCAAAAATTATCTGGACAATATCCGGTGGGCGACAGTGCTGCTGGTTATGGTTTATCATGTGTTTTATATGTTCAATGCGGCGGGAGTACTGGGAGGCGTTGGGAGCTTTGGGAAGGTGCAGTATCAGGATGGATTTTTGTACTTTGTCTATCCCTGGTTCATGCTCCTGCTCTTTGTTGTGGCGGGAATGTGCGCCCGCTATTCGCTGGAGAGGCTCTCAGGGAAGGAGTTCCTGCGGCGGCGTACAGAAAAGCTTTTAATTCCCTCCACTTTAGGGCTCCTGGTCTTTCAGTGGATTGTGGGGTACTTTAATATAAAAATCGGCGGCGGGCTTGCCTATATGCCGGGCTTTTTGGTCTATCCGGTTTCTGCGCTTTCGGGAACGGGGCCGCTGTGGTTTGTCCAGACGCTGTGGCTTTTTTCACTGGTGCTTTTGCCTGTGCGCAGGATTGACAAAGACCGGCTTTACAGACTGGGAGAAAAATGTAATTCCGTGATTCTGCTTCTGTTTGCAGTCCTCATATGGGCGGGCGCGCAGATCCTGAATCTTCCGATTCTCACTATGTACCGGTTTGGCATTTACCTGGTGGGATTTTTGCTGGGATATTTCGTGATCTCCCATGAGAGTGTGCAAAAGAGAATAGAAAACATGCACTTGCCAATGCTTGTAATTGCTGTTATCATGGGAATTGTTTACAGCATCTGCTATTTTGGAGGGGACTACAGCAGCGCTCCGGTGCTCCGGTCGCTGTTTACCAATGTCTACGCGTGGTTCATGGTGCTTGCCATTTTGGGCTGCGGCCGGGCGTGGTTTGACAAGTCGGGCGCCTTTGCCCGGTACATGACAAAAAACAGCTACGGACTCTATGTTCTGCATTATGTGCTGGTTCTGCTTCCATGCTATTATCTTAAGTATTTTACGGCGCTGCCCCCGTGGCTTATCTATCTGCTGGCAATTGTCATTGTACTTGCGGCAACGCCGGTTTTAAATGTGATTATCAGCCGTATTCCGGTAATCCGTTTTCTGGTTTTGGGTATTAGGAGAAAAAATGTTAAAGGACAATCTGATCATATTGAGGAAAGTCAATAAACTTTCGCAGGAGGAGGTCGCGGAGAAAATCGGGATCTCCAGACAAGCCTACGGAAAGTGGGAGAAGGGAGAGACAATCCCGGATATTGAAAAGGCGGCGCAGCTCGCCACCCTCTACGGGACGACAGTGGACGGGCTGTTAGACACCCACCAGCTTGCGGACGGCACAAATATTCCGCCTGCACCGAAGGGAAAGAATATTTTTGGCGCTGTGACAGTGTCCGAGCGGGGACAGCTTGTCATACCCAAGGCTGCGAGAGAACGCTTTGGCCTCAAAAGCGGAGACCGTCTCATTGTTCTCGGGGACGATGCGCAGGGGCTGGCGCTCGTTAAGGAGGAGACATTCATTCGCTCCATGAACCAGATAATGAGCCATGCGATGGAGGAGACGGGGGGATAAACACCGGTTCCTGTCATGGGTGAATGACATATCCCCGCTGGGTTAAAAGCTCAGCCGCGCGGCCTAAGGACGGATCGTCCTCAAACTCGATGCGCAGCACGCCGGATGCAAATTCGCGGTTATTGACGATGCCGATATTTTTGATGCTGATGCCCCCGGCAGCGAGAATCCCGGCGATGGAGGCGATGCCCCCGGCCTCGTCGGCAAGATCCACGAGCAGGGCATAGAAGCGGTCCGGGGACTTGACTCTTTTTAGAGGGAAGGATTCCCTATAGTCCCTGGCACGCGCAAAGTATTCAAGCAGTGCCTCTTCGTCAGAAGAACTGATATAGCCTCTTAGCTCCTTAAGGGAATCCATATACTGATCCATGAGGGAGAGCAGGCACTTGCGGTTGGAGGCGCAGATGTTCTGCCACATCTCCGGGGAGGAGGCCGCAATTCTTGTGAGATCGTGGAAACCGCCCGCCGCAATGGTTTTCATGGTCTCGTTTTTATCGTCGATATTCTGCACCATATTCACAAGGGAAAATGCAAGCATATGGGGCAGATGGCTGATGGCGGCGGTGGAGTAGTCGTGGAGCCTGTAATCCAAAACAAGGGGAATCGAGCCGAGAGACACGACAAAATCCCGAAAGTCTGCGATCGCAGAGTCTGTGGTGACCGCAGTCGGCGTGATGATATAGTAGGCATTTTCCAGCAGCTGCGGGTCAGCATTTTTGATCCCGGTTTTTTCTGAGCCTGTCATGGGATGTCCGCCGATAAAGTTATGTTCCAGTCCGAGGCGGATCACCTCCTCGTGAATCTCCGTTTTCGTGCTTCCCACATCGGTAATCAGGCAGCTTTCTTTGATGACAGCCTTTAGCTGGCGGAGATAATCTATATTGCGCTGTACCGGCGCGCATAAAAATATACAGTCGCAGTCCGGGAAAGCGGAGAGCGGAAGAAGCTCCTGATTCTCGATAAGCCCTTCCCTATATGCCTCCTCTATGGTGCCCTTGCGGTGTGCGGTCGCATAAATCCGTGTACCGGGAGCGTTTGATTTTATTTTTCGGGCAATCGAGCCGCCGATAAGTCCAAGCCCGATAAAACCTATAGTCTGGAATTTCATGGTCTGTCCCCTTTTCCTTTGTTATTTCCTATTCTATCATACAAGCAGGCGAAGCTTGATGACAAGGAGGTTCGTGCTGAATTTGCACGAAATAAAATAAGCATTATAGACTTATTTTACCATATAAATAAGTGGATTTCTATGAAAATCTGCAATTGCAAAAAGATTTAGAATATAAGAGGATATTTTTATAAAAATTTCAGGATGTTATCAGGATGATCCATTTGCATAATGATAAATGTGGCGTTGAAGAAAGGTTATGCGGGAAGAATTATGTGATTGATCACATAAAATACGAGGAAAATACGAGGAATAGTAAATTAGCATTGCATTTTTAATTTTTTCAGACTATAATTTATAATAAGTATAAAATTTGTTTGAGAGTAGACTCGTGATATATTATGGCAAGTTCAATTATGATTTGCTTATCCAGGTTTGTGATAAAATAAAGAGTACAATAGGTAGTGAGGGAAAATGACATGAGTAGTTTAAATGCAATTAGTCTGTTCTCGTCCTCAGGAATAGGCGATTTAGGGTTACATGCAAATGGTATAAAAACGGTTATTGCATGTGAATTGTTAGAAGAAAGAATGAATTTGTTTAAAAATAATAATCCGGATACGAAGTGTTTTTGTGGTGATATTTGGAATCTTCAAGATGATATAATTAATTATTATCAGTTGAATTATCAGGATGCTCCTTTTTTGCTTTTAGCAACGCCACCTTGTCAAGGTATGTCGCCAAATGGAATGGGAAAGATGCTTAATAATTATAGAAAAGGATCACGTCCTAAGTATGATGAGCGAAATCGTTTGATTATTCCAGCAATTAAAATTATTAAAGCCCTACAACCTAAATGGATAATTTTTGAAAATGTTTCCAATATGGGTAACACTTCTATATACGATGAAAATGATAAGCTGGTTAATATTATTGATTATATTTGGCGTGAACTTGGTGAGAATTATGTTGGAGAACCTAAAGTTATTGATTGTGTGGATTATGGTGTTCCAGAGCACAGAGTAAGATTATTGTCGATTTTATCAAGAACACAGAAAGGTTTAATGTATTTTAAAAAAGAAGGTACTTTTATGCCAGAAGCAACGCATTCTGCAGAAGCAACGCTTTTTAAAGAGCAGTGGGTTACTTTAAGAGAAGCAATAGGCTCTTTGCCAGAATTAAGAGCAGAGAAGGGTATGGAAATTGATAAGAATAATGCACTTCATAAAGTACCTATTCTTGATGAAAAAAAATTGTGGTGGATTGATAATACTCCTGAAGGAAATACCGCGTTTAATAATCAATGTGTTAATCCGAAGTGCGGATTTCAAGGGAATATACTCCATGGAGCAAAGCATAATGAAAAAGGTATTAATAAATTTAATGTAGATACACCATTATATTGTGAAAAGTGTGGACACTTATTGCCAAGACCTTATGTTGAGGAAAAAAGTAGTGGCGAAAAAAGGATTATGAAAGGGTTTACAAGTGCGTATAAACGCATGTTCTGGGATGAGCCTGCGAGTACGATTACACAGAATTTTCAGTACGCATGTTCAGACAATAAAGTACATCCATCGCAAACAAGAGTATTATCATTATGGGAAGGTATCATAATTCAAACAATTTCCGAATATGCATATTCATTCAAAGTAAATGGAAAGCAGGCGAAAGATAGCTTGATTAGAGATACGATAGGAGAATGTGTACCTCCGAAGGTAATTGATTTAGTATGCAAAAAAATATTAGAAATTGAAAATATAGGATAACATACCCCCTCATATAATAATATGCAAAATATGGAGGTGTGTTATCCTATATTTATTTGTCAACATAATATCCAATCCATTTATTTTTAGCCAATGCAGAAATATATTTTGGATTATTAAGAACAGTAATCCAGCCGGTACACATTTTCTTTATGCCAGTTCTATTCATAATTGAAACGCTTGTTGTTCTTCCTCCACCTTTTTTTGGGTGAATAATATTTCCCCAGTCATCAGGAATTAAATCGTTTCGATAAAAAGAGGCAACAATTGTTGGAACATTATCAATAAAATCCCAAAGAATACCCATAAGATTATTTGTTTCTCTATGATGTGCCTTCCAGTCAAAAGAATTTATTAAAGAGATACGCTGTTCCCCAATTAAAGGCTTTGGAACCTGACTTGCGGGTGGAGTACTACCACAAGTAGCCTTAACTTCAATACCGCCATATCGGTAGGGACTAAAAGATGCTTTATCATGTGGATATTTTTTCCCGTCAATTACGGAATATAATGATTCAAAATATCTCTTGCGAAATGGCGTGTTAGTTAATAATAAATCTGGGTAACCGTCCTGATGCAAATTTGAATGAAGATTTCCGTTTGAAAATCTTTGTAGACTTTTTCCTAAATATTCGCCAACAATACCGCTGAGATTTCGCATTCCCATAGTTTCAAAAATGTTAATATCAAAAGCTTGAGTCTGCTGGTTTAGGGTGTAGAGAGCTTCATTAGCAAAATGAATAGCATTTACAACTTGGTTGTTGGTTAAAATAAGTTCATCCTTGATAAAAACTATATTTGTATTGCGTACTATGTAATCGTGCGTCATAATTATAATCTCCTTGTCTTTGAAAATTTAATATTTTTGTATAGAATACAATAATTGTTGAGTTGGTTGTTTTATAACTAATACTTCTAAAATAAGGAAATAGGTAGTTTATGTCTAGTTTGTTCAATTTGAGAGATGGCGAAGTTTATCATTTTTAAATTTGTGTGGAGTCTACATATTAAATTCATAGTTGGATTCGATATATACATGATAATAGTTTCTTTCAATTCAAAATTTATGTGATATTACATATTTTTAAAAAATTCTTCAAAGGAAACATTAAGTCCTTTTATAATCTTTTCAAGATTAATAATAGAAATATTTCTTTTTCCAGATTCAACGGATGAAAAATATGTTCTGTCCATTTCGATTTTAAGAGCGAATGCCTCTTGGCTTAAGCCGGTTTTATTTCGCAATTCACGGATTCTTAAACCTATTACTTTTTGAATTTCTGACATTTTTTCACCTCCTATATAAAAATTTTAAAAGTACACGGGAAATAAGACAACGGATTATGAGTCACAAGGATAAAAACAAATTATATTGATATCCTTTTACTAGACGAGAAGATCACAGAAATTTATAAGGATACGAGAGTGAAGCATATCGAATGCATAGGTGTTCATGGAGGGGGATCAAATAAAATACAAGAATTCTGCATAGAAAGATATGTTGTGATTAAGAAAAATTTTTCAATAATAGTATTTTTGTGTGTATTTTCTGATTTTTTAATATAAGGAACTGTCGTGCTAAGTAATTGGTGCGACAGTTCCTTATATGTATGGAGATAGGGGGACTCGAACCCCTGACCTATGCGTTGCGAACGCATCGCTCTCCCAGCTGAGCTATATCCCCGGATATGTATTCCCCTTGCGGAGTATTCAATAAGTAATGCCCCTGATGGAGCATCACAGTGGAAGCAAGGGGGCTCGAACCCCTGACCTTTCGCGTGTGAGGCGAACGCTCA
>JAMPHB010000023.1 GCA_023663685.1 Blautia sp. | reverse complement strand
TAGAATGGCGGAGCAGCATAATCAGTTCTCAGAAAAAATGGGGAAAGTCAAAACTTAAAAAGAGAGGGCTCCTTTAAGTTCCACAAGAAGTTCCTGCCCGCCGGCCTTTTTCCCCAGAAAAATGTCCGGCTTTATTTTTTCCCCGTGAAAATCTGAACCCACCGTCTCCAGCAGGTCATATTTCACCGCCAGACGGTGGTATTCCTCCACCTGCGCCGCGCTGTGGGTGCTGTAATAGGTCTCAATCCCGTCAAGTCCCAGCTCCACAAGGGCGCGCACCTCCTGATCCAGCGCCGCCCCCTCTTTTTTGAGGGACACGGGATGGGCGAGCACCGCAATTCCCCCGGCGCCGTGAATCATGGAAAGCCCCTCCCTGGCAGTGGGCTTGGGGCGCTCAATCCTTGCAAATTCCGGCGTCGCAAGATAGCGGTCAAAGGCCTCCTGCACGCTGCCCACATATCCCTTTTCCACAAGAACCCTTGCAAAATGCGGTCTTCCAATCACCTGCGAGCCCGCCTTCTCCTCCACCTCCGCACGGCTCACGGCAAGCCCGTACTCCGCCAGATAGTCGATGATTTTGTCCGCGCGGGTATCTCTGTCCCGCACCAGCTGCCCGCAGAACTCCCGGAGTCTGGCGTTATCCGTATCAATGCCATAGCCCAGCATATGCAGCTCCGCCTCATGGCGAATCGAAAGCTCGATCCCGGGAATACAGACGATCCCCAGCTCCCGCGCCGCCTCGCACGCCGAAGGAACGCCGTCCACGGTGTCGTGATCCGTCAGCGCCATCATGCCGATGCCCGCCGCCTTTACCTTTTTCACAAGCTCTTCGGGCGCATACTGTCCGTCGGAGGCTGTGGAGTGCATATGCAGATCGGCAATCATGCTACACCGCCTTCGCAATCGCATCTGCCAGCGCCTCAAGGGCGGGCAGGTCGCTGTCCTTCATCGTGGAGCGGATCGTAACGGCCGGCTCTATAATGGTCACATCCTTCATCGCAGCCAGAATCTCCTTCATGCCCTTCGCTGCGCAGGGCGCCCACGAGCCGTTCTCAAGCACGCCGACTGTGCGCTTCTGGTATGCCTTGGACTGCAGGTGGTGTAAAAAGTCCTGCATACACGGGAACACTCCCCCGTCGTAGCTGGCAGCAGCCACCACCATGCGGTCATAGCGGAAAGCATCCTCGATCACCTCCGCCATATCCTCTCTGGCGAGATCGCTGACCACCACCTTTTCCACACCCTTTTCCTTAAGCAGCTCCCCGAGCTTTTCCGCCGCCCTGGCGGTATTTCCATGGATAGAGGCGTAAGCGACCAGCACGCCGCTGTTCTCCGGCTTGTAGCTGCTCCATGTATCGTAGAGCCCGATATAGTAGCCCAGATTCTCATTTAAAATGGGACCGTGCAGCGGGCAGATCGTCTGGATATCAAGCCCTGCGGCCTTCTTTAGGAGCGCCTGCACCGGAGCGCCATACTTTCCTACAATATTAAAGTAATACCGTCTCGCCTCACATGCCCAGCCCTCGTCGTCCTCAGCATCCATCGCGCCGAACTTGCCAAAGCCGTCCGCAGAGAAGAGAATTTTTTCACTGCTCTCATAGGTCACCATGACTTCGGGCCAGTGCACCATGGGCGCCATGTAAAAGCTTAAGGTATGAGCGCCTAAGGAAAGGCTGTCCCCCTCCTTTACTGTGAGCGTCTGAATCCCCTCCGGCAGCTCAAAAAACTGGGGCAGCATGGCAAAGGTCTTGGCATTTCCCACCAGCGTCACGCCGGGCTGCAGCTCCAGAAGCCGCCCTATGCTCCCCGCATGATCCGGCTCTAAGTGGGAGATGACAAGATAATCCAGCTTACGCCCCTCCAGCGCGGCGGAAAGCTTCTGCTCCCACTCTTCCATGCCTCTCGTATCCACCGTATCCATAAGAGCCGTCTTCTCATCTAAAATCAGATAAGAGTTGTAGGTCACGCCCTCCGGCACCACATACTGGCTCTCAAACAGATCAATTGTCCGGTCATCCACACCGATATACTTTACTGCATCCGAAATCTTTACTTCCATAATTTTTCTCCTTTATATTGGTTTACATATATCTTTTACCGGAAAGCATCCTCCCGCTTGTCCAGCTTTTCAAGCTCCATCTCCCGCTCCAGATCCTCCCTGCTCATATACTGCCGGAAAATCCGCTCTAAAATCACATCGTAGAGCAAAAACATAAAGGCCGGCAGCAGAAACATAAGCGGCGGGAGCAGCCATGTCAGAAAAAGCACAGCCAGTAAAATAAGCAGAAGCAAAAGCGACCACGGCAGATGGCGGAGCTCTATCAAAACAGCATTTTTGAGCGTCTGCTTCACCGTGTTGGCAAACCTCGCAATGTAGGGGAACAGCACACAGCACCAGCCCGTCACAAAGAGAATCGCCACAAGAAAAAAATAAAGCAAAAGCCCGATGGAATTGCCCGCCATAAGCTGCTGGCGCATGAGAATTGCGTCCAGAAGAAACACAATCTGTATGAGCAGAATCACAAGCCAGCACAGCGTCGCCTGCTTAAAATTGTCCCGAAACGCCTTAAAATAGCTTCGAAGCACATAGCCACGGCCTCCCCGGATGGACTTGTGCACTGTATAATACAGCGCCGAGGTCGCCGCCCCGAGGGTGACTACCGGCAGACAGCATAAGACCCAGACAAAGGATACGCACACACAGTCCACCAGCTTGTTCAGCATCCGAAACACGATATTATCATAATCAAATTTCATTGCAATTCCTCCAGGCGGCTGATAATCTCATTACACAGCTCCTCCCGGCTCTTCGCGTCGGTCGCCACCACGAGATCCGCCGCCGCCTCATAGAGCGCGCGCCGCTTCTCCATCAGCTCTCCAATGTACTCCACATTCATATGTCCGTTTAAGATCGGCCGCTCCGTGCTGTTTTTAACACGCTCGTACACCGTCTCCGGCGTAGCGGACAAGTACACGATGCGCCCGCCTTTTTTCATGCGCGCGGTGTTTTCCGGCCGCAAAACCACCCCGCCGCCGCAGGAGACCACATTGGGCGCATGATCCGCAAGGTCTGCAATCAGACTGCTCTCAATCTCCCGGAAACGTTCCTCCCCGAAGCGGGAAAAAATCTCGTTAATCGACATTCCCTGCTCCTCCACAATCCGCTCGTCCATCTCCACCAGCGGAATTCCAAGTATGCGGTGCAATGCCCGGGCGATTGTGCTCTTTCCGGCTCCCATAAAGCCGATTAAAAAAATATTGTCCTTCTTATTCATGGGAAAAATTTCTCCTTTACCTCCTGCACCGGCATATCCATGCCCGTAAACAGCTTAAACGCCGCCACGCCCTGCCACAGCAGCATTCCCTTGCCGCCCACGCAGGTGCAGCCGCACGCCTTCGCCTCCCGCAAAAGCTTCGTCTCCTCGGGGTTGTAGACCGCATCGCAGACCACCAGCCCCGGACGGAAAGCGCTTATGTCCTTCACCACGCTCTGGTCGTCCATGGGTTTCATGCCCACGATCGTCGCATTCGCAAAAATATCCGCAGAACCCAGCTCCTCCGTCATCTTCGCTGTATCGTCAATATCGTAGACACTGACCGTAAGCGCAGGCACAGTCGCTTTCAGCTTTTGAGCCGTGTCAAGGCTTCTCTGGAAAAAGGCGTCCTTCTTATTAAAAATAACCAGCTCCCGGATTCCGTCCAGCGCGCACTGCACCTGAATCGCTGTCGCCGCGCCGCCTCCGCCTGCCACCACCAGCTTTTTCCCTGCAATCTCAATCCCGTGATCCCTCAGATTATCCACAAAACCACAGCCGTCTGTGATATGGCCAGTCAGCTTCCCCTCCTCATTCACGATCGTATTAACCGCGCCGATGATAGACGCCGCCGGGGAGAGCTCGTCCATATATTTCGCCGCCTCCGCCTTGTCCGGCATCGTCACATTGCCGCCGCGCATGTGAAACAGCCGCATTGCCTCAATGGCGGACTTCACTTCCGCCTCCTGAATGTCGAAGGCAACATACGCGTAATCCAGCCCCAGCCGCGCAAAACTGTAGTTGTACATGGCGGGGGACAGGGAGTGTCCCACCGGAGATCCAAACAAGGCCAGAAGACCGGTGTGTCCCGTAATTCTTGCTTCCATTTTATCTGTCTCCTCTTAAATATGATGTATTAGTTTATCACAAAAGATACAAGAGCTCAAGAGGCCGCACAACCAGAGTTTTCGCGCCCTTTTCCGCCAGAAATGCCCGGCTCTTAAAGCCCCATGTCACACTGATACAGCGGAGGCCGGCTCTTTCTGCCGTCTCCAGATCCACCTCGGAATCCCCCACATAGACCGTATTTTCCTTCGGGACTCCCAGCTCCTCAAGCGCCTTTTCCACCATATCCGGCGCCGGTTTGCGCCTGATGCCCTCCATCTCCCCGATAGCTACCGTCACATAGTCCGAGAAAAAGTGGTCGCACAGCTCCTTCACCGCAGAGTCCACCTTGTTGGACACAACTGCCACCGGCATCTGACGCTCACGCAGCTCCGCCAGCAGATTCAGAATATTCGGGTATGGCTCGGTATTGTCCAGACAGTGCGCATTATAATACTCCTTAAAAAATGCAAAAATTTCCTCGAAACCGGGATAATCCTCGCCTCCCGGCACCGCCTGCTGCATCAGATTGCGGATTCCGTTCCCCACATACTGGCGCACCTGCTCCATCGTGCAGGGCAAAAGCTCCTTTGTGGCCAGCGCCGCGTTGACCGCCTCCGTCAGATCTTTGAGCGTATCCATAAGAGTTCCGTCCAGATCGAATATCACCGCCTGCTGCTGCCTGCTCTCCCCTTTTCGAATATAGCTCTTCTCAAAGCTCTCCTTCGCCATGATGTAGGCGTCCTGCATCTGTCCCGTGAGGCTCATCAGATAATCCCCCTCCCGCCCCAGAAGATAGACATTCTCTGAATTTTTCAAAAAGAGCTTGACCTTACAGGTCAGCTGCCTTGCGTAGAACAGACGGCTGCCGTTGGGCACACAGACCCTTGCAAACCTTGACAGCATGCTTACCTTGCCCGACTTGTGGTTCTTGATCGTGGGGCGGTACTCCGCCGCCGGCAGGTGAAACCTCCAGTCATCGTAGAGCCGGTACTGCTCCCTGAATTCCGCCTCCGGTATCCAGTGCACCTCCCCGGTAGGCCCGATCGTTAAAATCGTATCCGCCTTTACCACCAGCTCCTCGTCCCCCCGGATTGAGCGGATCGTGATCGGCGTGCCCTCGGGAGCCAGCAGCCTGGCGCGCACATAGCCCCAGGGGATCATTCGCAGGCGGTATTCCTGCATACTCTCTTCGTCCATGCCGCCATCGGATGCATAGATGATCTCCGTATTGTCCAGATAGTCCTGCAGCCGCTTCTCCAGCACCGCCTTGATGCCCGAGGCTGTAGGCTGCTCCTTCCTTCCGGTAAAATCAAACTCCATTCGCGGTGTGTAGTGCAGCTCCTCGCAGAAGCGCAGATACTCCTCCTTCATAAGATCCATCTGAATGAGGCCGCCCGCTTTCAGCAGATGCCCGCCGCCGGAGCCGATCCCCCGGCACAGCTCCTCCACCAGCTCGCTGGCCTTGACCTCCCGGATACAGCTTCGGACAGACAGCTTGACGCCATCCGGCTGCTCGTTGAACACGATGCAGATATCCACCGCATCCACCTCCAGCACCAGATCGCTGATGACTCCCAGCACGTTGGGATCGCACATGCCTGCCTTCACGATGGCCGCACGGTATTCGTCAATATAATCGCTGTGCAGAAGCGCCGCCCCCGTCACTTCCAGCTCCTCGAGGGACAAGTTCGTGTTGCGGTACTTCGTCATAAGAGCGGTGTCAAATTTCGCATCGTCCCGCAGATCCTTGTCCAGCGGATGCACAATCTCCGTAAAGCTGTTGGTATCTGTGTAAAGCCCGTAGTACAATGCGGTCGCCAACTCCCTGTCATTGTCTACGTCATAATTCTCTTCCTTCAAAAGCTGCCACATGAGGGTGGAGCAGGCTCCCAGATTGCTGCGCACCTCCGACAGCCTTGGAAGCTTCGTGCATACTCTGTGATGATCAATCACCGCCACGTTTTTCGCCTGAAACTCCGCCACATTGCCCCCGGTATACTGACAGTCCACCGTCACCAGAAGCTCTGGCGGCTCCAGCTTGTCCACATGCGTAATCGGAATCTTTAGATCCTTTACCAGCATGACCAGATTGCTTTTCCGAATACGGCGGCTCCCCCCGTATACGAGAGAGGGCTGCTTTCCCTTGCTCGTCAGATAGCGGTACACCGCAAAGCCGCAGGCCAGCGCGTCCGCATCCGGATTGTCATGGCACTGGATCACTATGTCGTCGTAAGCCAATAAATCTCTTAATTTCACTGTCCAACTCCTTTCCTACTACAATATTCCCTTTTTATATCAAAATTTAATTACTCTCCTCAATATAAGGGAAAAACACCCCGCTTCTTCCCTTTCGGTCAAACATCCCATTGTACTGCAGGATCTGGTATCTCTGTATCCACTCCGCCTCCTCCCCCACGGCGTCCTCGATATACATATAAAAACCCCGGGACTTCGAATAGTATCCTCTGGAATTGATGGCGGGAACCGTCTCCATCATATCCGCCAGAAAGCGGTTGTAGGCAGGCAGGGCAATCCCCGCGCGCTCCAGAGTCATTGTGGAGAGATAATTCAGGCTCGTAATGTCCACAGTCTCTTCGGGCGTATCATAGTTCGTCCAGATAAAGAAGGGCACGGTGTAGAGCGCCTCCAGCTCATCCTCCGTCAGACCCGAAAGCCCCTTCTTATTCAAAATCGGATAAAACTTCGAGTTCAGGCTCGGCTGGTGGTCTCCAAAAAATACAATCTCCACCGGCTCGTCCACCTGCGAAAAATATGTAACCAGCCTCTGCACGGCCTCGTCACTCTCATGCACCAGCGAAAAATACTGGTTTGCATCCGTATAAGAACGTCCGGTCTTGTAGTACATCTCAGGGAAATTCTCGTAGGTCTGGGTGTAGCCGCCGTGATTCTGCATGGTAATTCCCATGACAAAGAGCTTTTCCTTCGCTCCTTTTTCCTCATAGCGGTCAATAATCTTATTGTAGAGCTCCTGATCCGTGATATACTCCCGCAAAACCTGCGTCTGGTCAAAATCCTCGATAAAATACATCTCATCATAGCCAATATCCGGGTACACAAGATTCCGGCTCCAGCCCGTCGCATAGTAGGGATGCATCGCCACGCAGGTATAGCCCGTATTTTTCAGCGTCGATACAATGGAGGTCGGCGCGTCGCTGATATACTGCTGGTAGACAACAGACCCCTCCGGCAAAAACGCCATGGAGTTCCCTGTCATATATTCCCATTCAGAGTTCGGCGTCTTTGCCCCAAAGACCGAGGACAGCGCATAGCCTTTTAGAGTATTCTCCGAAAGTGAGTCGATAAACGGAGTCAGCGGCAGATTCGTCTCCAGCTCCCCGAGCACGCCCAGATCGGCAAAGGACTCGTTCATAATGACGATAATCGTGGGATCGCTGACATCCGCCTCCGCGTAATCCTTATCCGTACTGCCATACTCCTCTTCCAGAGCACGAACGGCCTCCCCGCTGTATCCCTCCGGCTCTGTCACAATGCTGTCCCTGATACTTAAAGCAAAATTTAACAAATACCCATTGCGGTAGCTCCCCTTCTGCTGCCAGGTTTCTGTATTGATATCATAGGCATTGATCACCACATACATAACCGAAATGGACATAAGCAGCACATCAATCAGGCGCATGTGCCAGGACTTTTCAAAACTCACATGGCACTTCCGCACGAACGCTACAAAAAGTGCGGTAGCGAGTATAACATACACTCCCCTGTCGTGGAGCACAAGCTGGTAATTCCCCGCTACGGAAAGCCCTGTCCCGATGGAGCGGATATCCGAGAAGGTGAACTCATTTCCCCGAAAGAGATATACAAAATAATTGATAAAGGCAATGGTCAGAAGTGTGATATGGCCGATGATGCAACTCAGACCGCTGTTGTTCGTAAACATTTGTATAAACAGATAGATTATAAACGCGCAGAAAATATTCAAAAGCATTCGTTCATCTGTGATTTTCCCGAAATCCTCCGTATCCAGCAGCATATACTGAATGGAATAAGCAGTAAACAATGCCCCCCCGGCGAACAAAATCAATGTCCACAGCCACGGCAGCCGCTTATCCAGCTCTATCTTAAGACTCTTGCACAGAAAGTACAATGCCCCATAGCCAGGCAGCGCCCAGACGGAAAAGTCGATGGTCACATACATCACAAGGGCAAGCACCATGGCAATCCCAAATCTTATAAAATTCTTCTTATCATACTCCAGCTCTATCTTAAAATTGATTTTCATTTTATTAACGTAACACAAGAATCTCCGTCTGTAAACTGGGATTGTGCTGAATATATTCTTAAATTTTTCTATATTTTTCTTTATTTCTAAATCTCACTTATTTACCAGTTCTCCGGGATATACTATAATAGAAAGAAAACAAGCGATAGAAGGTGACAGAATATGCCCGGATTTGTAACACACTATCTTTTCGGCGTGGACGCCTGCCGACAGCTGACCTCCTCCCGGCTCCGATACAATATCAAAAAATACCACTGTGCCTACGCACTGGGACTACAGGGTCCGGATCTGTTTTTCTACTATCTTCCCTCCTACCTGATGCACAAGGAGAACCTTGGCGCGCTGGCTCACAGCACCAGAACCGGAGAATTTTTTTCCAATCTGCTGGACAGCCGCAGCCTTTTCGCCGGGAAAAAGCGTGAGCTTGCCATCGCCGATGTATATATACTGGGCTTTCTCGGACATTACACCTTAGACTGCGCGATTCACCCCTATGTGTACGCCTTTACCGGATACAAGCCCCAAAACCCACCCCGGCAGACACAGTATTTCGGACGGCACGCCTATTTTGAGACGGAGATTGACAATCTCCTGATCTGGCAGAAAAAGCATCTGCGCCCCTCCGAATTTCACCAGTATGCCACAATCCGTCTGTCTCCCAGAGAGCACAAAGTGATTATGCGTATGCTCGTATACGCATACCGCAACACCTATCCCGGCGTACTTGCGACAGAGATACTCCTGGGCAGTGCCCCCCAGTGGATGATGCTGTGTATGCGGCTGTTTAACGACCCTTCCGGCCAGAAAAAGGTACTCGTGCGCCTTTTCGAGCGCATCGCCTTCGGCCGTGCTTTTTTATCGCCGCTGCTGCCCAGCGACAAGCTTCGCTTTATCGTCGATCCGCTGAACCACAGGCGAAAGATCTGGCACCACCCGTGGAGCGGACAAGCCTCCAATGCCACCTTTGACGAGCTCTACGCCTCTGCCGGGCGCCGCTATATGGCACGCATCCGCGCCTACTGCAATCTGGTTCGCGCGGGCTTTCCCGACGATCTTCGGGAGCGCTTCCTAAAAGAATACGGCAGCCTCTCCTTCCAGAGCGGTCTGCCGTGTGAAAGCTGAATTTATGTATGCAGGAAATACTCCCGTATCTGTCCCTCGATCGTCTTCATCAGGCGGTTCCTCGCCTCCACGCTTGCCCAGGCAATATGCGGTGTGATAAAAAGCCTCTGGCTGTCCTTGATGGCACGAAGCGGATTATCCTGCCGCATGGGCTCCTCGCAGAGCACGTCCAGTCCCGCCGCCGCAATCCTTCCGGCGTTCAGCGCATCCGCAAGATCCTGCTCCACCACAATCGGCCCCCTTCCCAGATTCAGAAAAATCGCCGTCTCCTTCATCTGTGCAAAGGCTGCGGCGTTCATCAGCCCCCTCGTATTCTCATTCAGGGGTGCGTGTACCGAGAGAATGTCCGCACGCTTTAACAGTTCCTCAAAGCCTACCCTCTCATAGTCCGGCTGGTCATTTTTTCCCGAGGTCGAATAGTAGATCACCCTGCACCCGAACAGCGCCGCAATTTCCGCGACCCTGCGCCCGATGCTGCCAAGCCCGGCTATCCCCCATGTCTTCCCGGAAAGCTCGTGGAACACATTGGAAAAATGGGTAAAGATCACATCTCCCACATAGGCCTCCGACTTCACATAATCATCATAATAGCGCAGCTTCTCCAGCAGATAGAACAGCATGGCAAAGGTATGCTGCGCCACGCTCTCGGTGGAATAGCCCGCCACGTTCCGCCATGCGATGCCCCTGCTGTCCAGATATTCCTTGTCCAGATTGTTCGTTCCGGTCGCAGTGACGCACACCAGCTTCAAATGCTCCGCCTCCCCGATGGTTCTCTCGTTAATCTCCACCTTGTTCAGCACCAGCACATCCGCATCCCTTGTGCGCTCCCTCGCCTGCTCCTCCGTAGAAAAGCCATACCTGACCACTGTTCCCAGCTCGTCAAAGCCGGATAAGTCAATATCATCTCCTATGGTCTTTGCATCTAAAAATATAATCTTCATTATACAATCCCAAACCGATAGACAGTCTTTGAAACATAGGGCTTCCCCGCCTCCGTGAGCGGAGATACAAAGTTCGCCTCATTGATGGCGTTCGGGAAAAACTGTGTCTCCAGACACATCGCGCCATGGTTCGGATAGGTCACGCCTCCCTTGCCCTTCTGTCCGCCGATTCCGTTCGCCGTGTAGAGCTGCATGGCGATACAGTCCGTAATGACCTCCATCTGAATGCCCGTTTTGGAACCGCAGGCCTTTGCTACTGTCTCCAGGCCGTCTCCCGTGCGGTCCAGCGCAAAATTATGGTCGTATCCGTTCCCATAGGTCAGCTGGGCATCCTCCATATGGATATCCCTGCCGATCGTCTTCGCCTCCCGGAAATCAAAGGGAGTGCCATCCACCGGCGCAATCTCCCCGGTCGGAATCGCCCGCTCATTCTGCACCGGCGTATAATGCGATGCCTTTACCTCAAGCGTACAGTCCAAAATATCCCCCGACGCCTGGCCGTTCAGATTGTAATATGCATGGTTGGTAAAATTAAATATCGTCTTCTGATCCGCGATTGCGTAGTAGCTGATCGCAAGCTCGTCCTCCTCCGTCACCTCGTAAGTCACCTCAATGGAAGCGTTTCCCGGGAAGCCCTGCTCCATATGTGCATCCGAAAGTGCAAGCACAATCCGGTTCTCCTCATAACTCTTCACATCCCAGAATCGTCCGGCAGTACTCCGGGAGCCGCTGTGCAGGTTATTTCCGAAATCATTGGGCTCAAGCTCACAGACCACCCCGTCAATCTCGAACCTTGCCCCCGAAATCCGGTTACAGTTGCGTCCCACCGTCGCGCCAAAATAACTCGTGCTCCGCTGGTATGCCTCCACATCGTCATAACCCAAAACCACATCCTGCAGCTTCCCCTCACGGTCAAACACATGCAGGGACACCAGTGTCGCGCCAAAATCCAAAATCCGGGCGTTCATGCCCTTACTGTTTGCAATGGTATACAGCGAGGCCTCCTGCCCCTCTGTCGTCCTCCCAAATGATCGTTTTTCCATAGTCGCCTCCTCGGATACTAAAAAGTAAAAATTCTTTAATAATTTTACTTCTTTTCGGTTAATAAGTAAAGAGAATTTGCCGATAAGAGTAAAAGATAGTAGATATAAACGCACAGCATATGCACAAATCAGGGAGGATTCTGCTTATGGCAACCAAGGTATCGTCCGGGCTTACACTGACCACAGATTATTTCATGCGCAATTTCTATAAAGACAACCGGAACGCGATCACGGCAAACGGCCGGAACGATTATTCCAAAATCGAGCTCTCCTACGAGGACAGCCGCGCACTCTCCCGGGCAGCCCGCCGTATGATGGCAGGCGATTACAGCACGGAGAAGGACGACGAGGATATCGACGACACCACAAAGTCCTCCATCGAAGCGTTTGTAAGCACTTACAACAATGCCCTAAAGACCGGTGATGCAGACGACCACGACACAAAGCGCTATCTCCGGCAGCTCAAAAGCCTGAGCAAAAAGTACGAAGACGAGCTTGAGGATATCGGCATTACCATAGAAAAGGACGGTTCCCTGTCCATCAACGACGAACTTCTAAAGCTGGCGGATGTCACGAAGGTTGGAAAAGTATTCTCCCCAGAGAATGAATTTTCCAAAAAGGCATGGAACATCTCCAAGAAGCTGAACGAAGCCGTGCAGAACAATATCTATACGCAGGTGACCGGGCAGGGGCTCCACATCAACATCACCATGTAAACCGCTCAAAAGCTGTCACTTCACGAGTAATCATTCGTGGGGCGGCAGCTCTTTTTTATTCTTCCCCCATCCTTCTCAGAAGCAGACGCACAAGCCCCCCGTAATCGGGCTGGTCTGCCTCCATAATCTCCTCCACTCCCAGCTCTGCCAGTGCCGCGCTGGTCGTTCGCCCAATCGAATAGACGCTTCCTTTTGCGCTCAGACGTTTCCGCACAGCCGCAGGCTGTCCCCGCAGCAGACGCCGGGCATTCGACGCGCAGGTAAAAAGAACCGCATCGTAATTCTCCAGCATGATTTTGTTTGTTAATTCTTCATTATATTTTTCATTTCTATATACACAGCTCTTTTCCAGCTTACAGTGCGCCTCTAAAATGCGCTCAAGCTCCCCCACGGTCTCCCCCGCGCAGGGATAGAGCACCCGCGACTCCCCTGCCAGCCGCGCCGTCAGCTCCCCGCCCAGCGCAGCCCCGTTCTGCGCGCTGCAAATAAAGTCCGCTTGCAGGCAATATCCGCGGAGAACCTCCGCCGTCGCCCTGCCCACAGCGGCAATCCGCATGTGCGCGACTGCCCGGACGTCTAAGCCGGAGGCAAAAAGATTTTCAAAGAAAGCGTTCACCCCGTTTTTACTCGTAAAAACCAGCCAGTCCAGCCCATCAAAGTACCTCGGCGCATATATCACAGGAATGCGGACAATCCTGCCAACTGAAAGCTCATCGACCCTCGCGCCCTGCCGCCGCAGCATAACGCCGAGCTCTGAGGGAGCGTCTCCAATCTTCGGAAGCAGAAAACGGCGGTGCCTAAACGGCAGCTCTCTGTTATCCTGCAGGCTTTCCCTGAGAGACACCACAGCCCCAACAACAATCGCAGCCGGTGAGGTCAGTCCCGCCTCTGCCACGCGCACCGCGATATCCCCGAGAACTCCGTCACACACCTGCTGCTCCCCGGTTCCGGCGTGGGCGATCACCGCCGCCGGAGTCGCCGCCGCACGCCCCGCACGCATAAGTCCGTCCGCGATCTCTCCCACCCTGCCAAGCCCCATAAGAAACACCAGAGTCTCCGACACGTCCAGCATGGAGGAGTAATCCATCGGCGTATCACTTTCCCCCCGCCGATGAGCGGTAATCACCCGGAAGCTGCTGGCAAGCCCGCGGTGCGTCACCGGGATTCCGGCGCAGGCCGGACCCGCAATGGCGGAGCTCACGCCGGGTACCACCGCAAAGTCAACCCCGTGCTTTTGCAGAAAACAGCCCTCCTCGCCTCCCCTGCCAAACACATAGGGATCACCACCCTTTAAACGCACCACACAGTCATATTGCCCTGCCTTTTCAAGCATCAGCCTATGAATCTCCTCCTGGGGCAGCGAATGCCGTCCGTCTGCCTTGCCTACATAGATGCACTCACAGCCCTCCTTCGCCTCCCAAAGAAGCTCCGGAGCCGCCAGACGGTCGTATAGGATACAGTCTGCCCGGCGAATCAGCTCCAGCCCGCGCACCGTCACAAGACCAATATCCCCGGGGCCTGCCCCCACCAGATATACCGTTCCTGCCATGCTCCACCTCCCAGACAGCCTGCCCTCCTACTCTCTCCCCGCAAGACCTGCATTGCCGTCACATGCTCTGCAGCTCCTGCATTGCCGCACTCAGGCTCCCTCACGCAGCGCCCGCATTGCCGCACTCAGGCTCCCTCACGCAGTGCCCGCATTGCCGCCGCGGCCACAAGCTCCGGAGTCGCCCCACGCTGAAAAGTCCTCTTTGTATGCTCTCCACTCTCATCTCCAAGCAACGCATACAGCGCAATCTCTCCGCTCGCAGGCCTTTGCGCATACGCGGCAACCGGAAGCCTGCAGTCGCCTCCGGCGGCTTTCTGAAACAGCCGTTCCGCCCGCACTAACTCCTCCGTCCCCTCATCGGAAAGCGCATTGAGCTTTTCCAAAAGCTCTCCATCTGTCCCGGAGAGCTCAATCGCCAGCGCACCCTGCGCGGGAGCCGGAATCATCTGCTCCGGAGAGAAATATTCCGTTATTTCCTTTTCCCTGCCAAGACGAAGCAGCCCCGCTGCCGCCAGCACCAGTCCGTCAAGCGGAATCTCCTGCATCCTTCGGATACGGGTATCCACATTTCCCCGGATATTTACAATCTGAATATCCGGGCGAAGCTGCAAAAGCTGGCAGGCACGCCTGCTGCTCCCCGTTCCAATACAAGCGTTTTGCGGAAGCTGTTCTAAGGAGCCAGCCTCCCGCAAAAGAAGCACGTCCCTCGCATCCTCTCTCCGCCACGTTTTCGCAAGCACAAGTCCCGGCGGAAGTTCCACCGGCACATCCTTTAGGCTGTGAACTGCAAGCTGAATCTCCCCCTCCAAAAGCAGCCGCTCAAGCTCCGACACAAACAGTCCCTTTCCTCCAAGCTCCGACAGAGGCCGATCCGCCATGCGGTCTCCCTGGGTCTTTACGATATACGGCTCAAATGTATCCATGGGGTAAACCGCCGCAAGACGGCTTCTCACAAGCTCCGTCTGTGCCAGTGCAAGCCTCGATCCCCGGGTTCCAATCTTGTAATGCATTTCTATATCCTGCCCTCTGCTTCCTTTTGCCGCTCCCCGTCCGGCTTCCCTATTTCCCTGAACCGCTCCCCGTCCGGTCTCTCTATTTCCCTGAACCGCTCCTCGTCCAGCGCGGTCGCTCCCGAAGCCAAAAGCTCCGCGAGAATCTGCTCGTACACCAGTCCGCGCCGCTCCGGCTCCACCTCTGCCCGCACGCGCTCCCGGATACTTCCCAGATACTCATTCTGCTCCCCCAGCTTCTCCGTCAAAATTCCTGCAAACTCCCGCCGCAGATGCTTTGCCATGGCCGGACTTTTCCCTCCGCTGGAAAACGCCGCCACCAGATTATTTCTCTTTATGTAGGATGGGAAAATAAAGCTGCAGTCCCCGGGCTGATCCACCGCATTTACGGGAATTCCCTGCGCCCTCGCAAGCTCTGCAACCGCATGGTTCTTCCCCGGGTCGTTTGTAGCCGCCACCACCAGAACACAATCCGCAAGATCCTTTTCCTCAAATTCCCTCTGCACACAGCGCACGCCGGAAAGCTCCCGAAGCTGCGGCAGCAGCTCTGCCGCCACCACCACCGGATTCGCCCCAAAATCTAAAAGCACCGATGCCTTGCGCAGCGCCACCTCTCCGCCGCCCACCACCAGCGCCCGTTTTCCTTCTATACTTACATACATTGGAAAATATGCCATGGATAACTCCCCTCCTGAGAAAAAGCCTGCATATAAATCCTTGCCAGCCGGCAAAATCTGTGCTAAACTTTTTCGTGGCCTGCATTTGGTACTAATACAACAGCGAGGCATTCGCCAGAAGGAGGACGTCATATGTCAGAAAACCCAAACCCCAAAGCCAATGGTAAGAAAATAGGAATCGGCCTCGCCGTTCTTGTTGTTCTTATCGCCGTCATGCTCATTGTCTATTTTGTGGCAGGGCCAAAGACCTCTCAGGGAGCAAAGACCGTCACAATCGAGGTAGTAGATGACACGGGAGCCTCCGCCAGCTACGAAATACACACGGACGCAGAATATCTGCGCACTGCCATGGAGGAGACCAAAGGGCTCACTTTTGCGGGCAGCGAATCCGAATACGGCATGATGGTGGAAACCGTCAACGGTGTAACTGCCAGCTACGAAGCAGACGGCGCATACTGGGCGTTCTATGTAAATGATGCATACTGCGAATACGGCATTGACAGCCAGCCCGTGGCGGACGGCGACAGCTTTGGCATCATCTACACTGTCACAGAATAACAAAGCAGGGGGCAGAGTCATGTCAGCAAAGCCGGGTATCACAACCAGAGATATCACCCTGATCGGGCTGATGATTGCCACGATCGAGATTGCCAAGCGCTCACTCGCATTTCTCCCAAACGTGGAGCTGGTCAGCTTTCTGATTATTCTCTACACCCTGTATTTCGGAAAACGCATCTTTTACGCACTTCCTGCCTTTATCCTCTTAGAGGGAGTCTCCTACGGCTTCGGTCTCTGGTGGTTCATGTACCTCTATATCTGGCCAGTGCTTGCCGGACTGGTTCTGCTATTTCGAAAACAGACCTCTGTCTGGTTCTGGAGCATTCTCTCGGCACTGTTCGGGCTTTCCTTTGGCGCCCTGTGCTCCATTCCCTATATCTTTCTGTCCGGCCCCAAAACCGCTTTTACATGGTGGGTCGCAGGCATCCCCTATGATGTGATCCACTGCATTTCCAACTTCGCGGTGTGCCTCACATTATATTTCCCGCTTTCCAAGCTTCTCGCAAAACTTACATCAAAATTTAATTTCTAGTCTCTTGTGCCTCCAGTTCTTCCTCAATCCAGTCACAGAGGCGGACACGCGAATCACTCAGAATATTCTCCCGCTGTTTTTTCTGCATATGCTCCACATGCTCCTCATTCCAGAGCCAGCTCACCGCATGGGCAAGCGCAAGCCGTGGATGCTTCACGCCAATACTCATACCGTTCCGTCTGAAAAAGCGGAGGTTATATGTCTCACAGCCCGGAATCGCCCGCGTATGGATATAGGGAACATTCGCCACCGCCGCCTCCGTGGACGACAAGCCGCCGGGCTTTGAAATAAAAATATCGCAGGCCCGCATATAAAGCGCCATCTGCTTTGTCTTCCTCAGAAGCAGCATACCATTCTCCCTCGGATTTTTATCCCATTTTCCCCAAATCGACTGGCTGACATACCGCTTCTCCAGCCTCTCATACAGCCGCTCATTACTACCGCAAACCACAATCAGCGTACCGTCTATTCCCCTTTTCCGCAGATGCGTCCGCAGGATTCGGACATTTTTGCTCAAATCCCCTGCGCCGATGCTGCCTCCGGTAATCAGAATATATTTCTTATTCTCGTCAGTGTCCAGTCCCAGCCTCTCCCTTGCCTCCTGCTTCGTGACAGCCTCGTCAAATGCCCGGCTTACCGGAATCCCAAAGGGCAGAACCTTCTGTCTGGCAATCCCCCGCTTTGTAAAATCCCGAATCTGCCGCTCGCCGGGCACTACATAGTAGTCACAGTTTGTCTCCTCGGTAAAAGGGATACAGACATAGTCCGTGGCAATGAATATCGTGGGCGGAAGCTTCACGCCCTGCTTTTTCAGGTAGGTAACAAGCTCCGCAGGATAAAGATGGGGCATGATGATCACGTCCGCAGGATTCTCCTCCAGATAGTCCTGCAGGCGCTTTGCCACAGAAATATTCACATAGTACACCGGAGACTTCCCGGGCACATGCCGGACAATCTTCCCCAGCGTGTACACTATGCCAAACAGCTTCGGAGAACGCTGTACCATTTTCACATAGAGCCCCGCAATCTCCTCCGCCAGCTTATGGCTGACCAGCTCATAGGGATCCATCATGGTGACACGATGTCCCCTCGCCTCCAGCTCCTCCCTGACCGCAAGACCCGCGGCATTATGTCCGCCCCCGGTGCTGCAGGATAAAATCAGTGCATCCATAATAACCTCACATTACATTTCTTGCGCTCCTCCGTGCTCAAATGCATCCGGACGCACACCGTAATCGAAATAAACAAAAAGCCCAGCTTTAACGCCAGCGTCTCTCCCCAGACAAAAAACATGCCCGCTCCGCACACATAAGTGCCGAGGGTTCGGTAGAAATGCGGCGAAATTCGAATTACAAGGGAAAACAAAAGGAAAATGGCCGCAAGCAAAAGCGCCGGAAACAAGTCCGGCCAGTAACCCAGCAGACAGCCAAAGCTCGTGGCAATTCCCTTGCCGCCCTGAAAATGATGATAAACAGAAAAGTTGTGCCCCAGCACCGGAGCAAGCAGAACGAGAGCCATTCCCAGCGTACCGATAATCTCAGGCCGTCCCCTCCAGAGCCACTCTCCGGGACGCCACAGAAGCTCCCCGAGCGTCGTCTCCATGCTTCTGCATAAAAACACCGGGAGAAAGCCCTTTCCCATATCGCAAACCAGCGTCAAAACTCCGCAGAGCGGACCTCCCTCCATAAAGGCATTGGCCGTCCCCGGATTCCTATCCTTTGTCTCCGCTATAATATCCCTCTTCTTAAGCATACGTCCGAATAACGGCGCAAACAAAATACTTCCCAGCAGATATCCCGCCAGAATAAAGACTATATAATAGAGCATAACGATATCTTCCTTTGCTTCCAATATATTCTATTATATCCCATTTTCCCCAGACCTGACAAGTTATATATACTTTTTCCTCCTGAAATACAGAACCTCTCCTATTACAATTACAATTGCAGCACCCACAATCACCCAGTAGCCATACGGGCTTTGAAGCTCCGGCATGTACTCGAAATTCATCCCATACCAGCCCGCAATCAGAGACAGCGGGAGAAAAATCGTCGTTACAACCGTAAGTACCTGCATGGTCTTGTTTTGCTGCAGATCAATTTGCTGCTGGTACAACTCCCGAATCTGCACCAGATATTCCCGCAGCATTTGTGAATAATCATAGAGGCGGTCCGCCCGCTTCCCGATATCCGTAATCAGGAGCACTTCCTTTTCTCCGAAAAATCCATGCTCATTTCCTGCCAGTATATCACAGAGGTCAGCAAACTGCTGATAATAGAAATTGCGCATCAGAAGCTGCTTGCGATAGCGCAAAATATCCGTTGTCGGCTCGATGCTCTCCAGCTCCTGTCTTCGCCTGCTCTCACTGATCAGCCACTCCTCCATAGCATAACAGGTTACCTCGATTTCCTGCAGATATTCCATATCGTGCAGCATCATAGACTCCAAAAATTTACAAAATAGCAGCTCCGAGGTATCCTCCTGCTCATATTCTACCTTGTCAATCAGATTCTTAAGCGGTCTTGCATCTTCTCCCTCTGCCACCAGAATCAAACGCCTGCGGTTTAAAAAATAGGGAACCACTATCTTTTTATGATTTCCCGCCACCTCCGAGGCCACCATAATCGCACCAATCACACACTCTGGAAGCATATACAGCTTCGCCAGATGTACCCGCTTTGTCTCCAGCAGCCTCTCCATCTCCCGCTCCCCCGGCTGTCCCTTCAATTCCCTCAGAATTTTCCCCGGTGTATACAGCACAATGCTGCCATGACGTCCTTCGCCCATATAAATTCCCCCACTTTATCTATTCTGTTAGTATGGCAAAATTTTAATTGGGAAATACGTTTGACAATAGAACTTATAAGACAAAAAGAATACAAATAATTTTTCAGAAAATAGCAATAAAAAATGCCCAGTTCCGGAATCGAACCAGAGACACGAGGATTTTCAGTCCTCTGCTC
>JAMPHB010000022.1 GCA_023663685.1 Blautia sp. | reverse complement strand
GCGGACAAACGGTTTTCAAGACCGCCTCGTTATGACCACTTCGATACCTCTCCAAATGTAATGCCCGAAAACATTACCTTATTCAATTAAGGCTCAATCACAGAGCGCATTGAATATGTTACCATCAATTCCAAAACGTGTCAACTGGAATTTTAAAAATTTTTAATTTTTTTGCCGCATAAGAATTTCCGCCAGCAGCATATCCTCGGGAGTTGTTATTTTCATGTTCCGGTAATTCCCCGGAAGAATGCGGATGCTCTGGTTCATGGAATATTCTACGATCATCGCATCATCTGTAACCGCCGGCTGTTCTCCTTCCTGCTGCTCCAGCAGCCTGCGGTATGCTTCCATAAGAAGAGAATAGGAAAAGCTCTGGGGCGTCTGCATGGCCCAGAGCGTGCTCCTGTCCGGTGTGTGCTTTGCATAGCCCGCCGGATCTGCTTCCCTTATCGTGTCCTTGACCGGAACTGCAAGAACACACGCCTTTTCCCTGCGGACACATTCCATGGAGTTTCGGATATCCTCCTTTGTAAGCAAAGGTCTGGCTCCATCATGTATCAGCACATAGTCGGTCTTCCCGCAGGCCTGCAGGCCGTTGTACACGGAAAGACAGCGCTCTGCACCTCCCTCTACGACCGCCTGCACTTTCCGAAAGCTGTATTTTTCTACAATCTGTTCTCTGCAATACGCAAGATCGTCCTTTCCCGCCACAAGCACAACGAAATCTACATCACTCTCCTCAAAGGCCTTTAGACTGTAATAGAGCACCGGATACCCGCAAAGCTCTAAATACTGTTTTGGCGTATCACTGTGCATACGCGTCCCGCTCCCGGCAGACAGCACGATCGCTGTATAGCTTTCCTCCATAGACCTACGCCTCCCCCAGCTTTAGATTCGGCACTGCGTTCAGCTCCAGTCCTGCGCGCTTTCCCGCAATGTAATTATAGTAGGCTGCCGCCCCGATCATGGCTGCATTATCCGTACATAATACCGGAGAGGGACGGTAAAATTCTACTCCATGCTGCCTGCACATTTCCTCCATCGCCGCACGGAGGGCACCGTTGGACGCCACGCCCCCCGCAAGTGCAAACTTATCCATGCCAAACTCCCCGATGGCTCTCCCGGCATGTCCCACCAGCACATCTGTCACAGCCTTCTGGAAGGAAGCCGCCACATCGGCCTGATGCACCGGTATTCCCTTCATACGACAGCCGTTTAGATAATTAAGCACCGCTGATTTCAAACCGCTAAAGCTGAAATCATACGCACCGTCTCCCACTTTTGCCCTCGGAAAATCAATGGCCCCGGGATTTCCCTCCTGCGCCGCCTTTTCCAGCTTCGGGCCGCCCGGGTAGCCAAGGCCGATCGCCCTTGCCACCTTGTCAAAGGCCTCCCCCGCCGCATCGTCTCTTGTACGGCCAAGAATCTCATAGCTTCCGTAGTCTGCGACCTTTACCAGATGCGTATGTCCGCCGGAGACCACGAGGCATAAAAAGGGTGGTGCAAGAGACGGATTTTCTATATAGTTTGCACAGATATGCCCCTCGATATGATGCACCGGCACCAGTGGAAGTCCTCTTGCGTAGCTGATTGCTTTTGCCTCGGCAACGCCCACAAGAAGGGCTCCCACAAGCCCCGGCCCGTAGGTTACGCCAATCGCGTCGATATCTTCCAGTGACATATCCGCATCGGACAGCGCCTGCCCGATCACCTGATTGATCCTCTCGATATGCTTGCGGGAAGCAAGCTCCGGCACAACTCCGCCATAGAGCGTGTGCAGCGCAATCTGTGAGGAGATCACATTCGAACGCATATCCCGCCCGTTGACCACGACAGCAGCAGCCGTCTCATCGCAGGAACTCTCAATCGCAAGTATCCGAATTTCTTCCTTCCCCGCATCAGTCATCGCCGTCGTCCTCTGCCGATTTTCCCTCGACCTGATAATAGGTAAGGATCTTCCAGTGCTCCCCGTCGTCCTTGCGGAGCACATACTCCTGATAGGTGCGGTCAAAGCTGCTGTTTTCCTTCACAAAATAGGAGGCGGTCACATAGGCCAGCTCGTCTCCTGTATCCGGGTCTGTCAGCCATACCACATCCCTTGTGTCACACACGCTCGTCGAGCTGATGGAGCGCTTGCGGCTCTTGTAATCCTCCACCTCCTCCTGAATCTGCTTCTGGTAAGCGTCCTTGGGATTATTGGAGGCCAGCTCGTCGTCAAACAGCAAAAGAGCCTGATCTGTCAGCGCCTCGAATTCTTCGTCTGTGTATCCTCCCTCGTAGTAGCTGGTAATAATGCGGTTGTAAAATTTGATTACCTCCCGGGGCGTCGGCGGATAATCCGCTTCCAGATTCCGGGTCACAATCTTCTGCACCTTCGTGAGCTCCTCCTCCTCGCCGCCCATCCTGCTTTTTAGCAGGAAAAAGCCGCCGCAGATCAACGCCACACAGACTACCGCTAAAATTATGAGTCTCACATTTTTCATTTTACCATCGCCTCCTCATTCGTCCTCAAACATCAGCTCCACACTTTTTCCATCTCTGCCGAGATGCGCATTTTCAAATATCTTTTTCACAGCGGGCATATAAATCTCCCCCCGCACCAGAGACGGGGAAAAATGTGTCAGCCACAGTTCCTGCACACGGGCTCTTTTTGCCATATCCGCCGCCTCGTAAAATGTCATATGCTTATACTGCTTTGCCTTTGCCAGCTTTTCCTTTTCGGCATACATGCCCTCACAGATAAAAAGATCCGCTGCCTCCGCCGCCTCCACGATAGACTCTGTCGGGCGGCTGTCCGTGCAATAGGTGACCTTTAAGCCCTTTCTGGGAGGCCCCAGCACCATGTCAGGCGTGTAGACAATGCCGTCCTTTTCGATGGTCTCTCCCTTCTGCAGGGGATTCCACAGTGGCAGCGGCACCTCCTGAGCCTTCGCCCGCTCCACATCAAAGCGGCCGTTCCTTGCAATTTCTACGGAATATCCATAGCAGACTACGTTGTGCTTTACCCGGAAAGCATGTATTTTGTAGCCGTTTTTTTCTATGTATACATCCGGCTCTTCCAGCTCGATACATGTAATTGGAAACGGCAGCTCCGGCGCGATTGTCCGAAGGGCACAAACTACGCGCTCCAGCCCCCGGGGACCGATGATCGTCAGCGGCTCTGTGCGCTCTGCGTTGCCCATGGTGAGCAAAAGCCCCGGCAGCCCGCTGATGTGATCCGCATGAAAATGCGTCACACAGAGGATGTCAATCGGCTTAAAGCTAAGCCCCGCCTCCTTTATGGCAATCTGTGTGCCCTCCCCGCAATCAATCAAAAGACTGCTTCCATTGTAACGGAGCATGAGGGATGTCAGCCACCGGTAAGGCAGCGGCATCATCCCTGCTGTTCCTAATAAACATACGTCCAGCATAATTTATGTCCTATTCCATCTCATAATCCTTGCGTCCTCCCGCGGGAAATCGTAAAAGCCCTTTCGCACCCCGACCTCAACAAAGCCGCTGTGCTCATACAGACGGACTGCCGTGGCATTGCTATCCCGAACCTCCAGAAAAAGCTGCCCGATTCCGAGGGAAACCGCAGCCTCCTGCACAGCCGCCACAAGCGCTGTCCCAAAGCCTTTTCCCCGGAATTCCCCTGCCACCGCCACGTTCGTAATTTCTCCCTCCGGCGGCGATAAATACATGCCGATATACCCTGCCACAAGCCCGTCCCCGTCCGCGGAAATGCCGGGCGCAGAGCACAGAGCGGTCAGAAAGCACGCGTTTTTATCCGTGACCGCCTCTAAAAAGCTCCTCTCACTCCACGGCCGCGAGAAACTTTCCCGCTCAATTGCCGCCACAAAAGGCACATCGGATGCGGTCATTTTCCGAATCCTCATAGGAGCGTCCCCACCTGAAAATTCCTTTCTTTTTCCATTCTCTCCCTCTCCGCCTGCGACATGCGCAGATACTCCGGCTTATGCTCAGCCGCCGTCTCCATCCTGCCCTCTGCAAAAAGCACCATGGCAAGCGCCGCCACGGACGCCGCCCGCTGCTGGCTGCAATGAGCCGGGGCAAAGCGGCAGGGCACTTTTATATTCTCCTTAATATATGGGGCAAATACCGGAACCCCGTCGCCGAGAAAGATTGTCCCCCGGCCGGTCGCGTTGACCTTTTCAATAATCTCTCCGACTGCCACCGCGCACTGGGGCAGCACTACGGAAAACTCTCCCCCGGAAAAATCATAAAGTCCGGTGTATGCCTGCTGCCGCCTCGCGTCCATGAGGGGACAGACCATCTCCGCCGCACCCCAGAGATTATATGCCAGGGCATCCACTGTGGGAACCGGAACAATCGGCTTATTGAGCGCAAGTCCCAGACCCTTTGCGGTCGCGGAGCCGATACGAAGCCCCGTGAAGGAGCCCGGGCCGGAGGCCACCGCGATCGCGTCCACAGTATTCAGATCCAGCTCCAGCATCTGCACCACAGCATCCAGCATCGGGAGCAATGTCTGGGAGTGGGTCTTTTTATAATTGATGGTGTACTCACCGAGCAGCCTCCCATCTTCCGCCACGGCAATCGACGCCACAAGGCCGGAGCTGTCCAATGCAAGTATTTTCATAGTTCCTCTTTCTCTGCTACCGGTCTGTAATGGTGATTTTCCGGTAGTCGAAGCCTTTCTCCAAATCCTTCTCTATGACGATCTGCCGGTAATGCGCAGGCAAAGTCTCCTCAATGAGATCCGCCCACTCGATCATGGTCAGACCATCTCCATAAAAATAATCCTCGTAGCCGATCTCCTCCATCTCCTCCACGCTGCCAATCCGGTACACGTCGAAATGATAAAAGGGCAGCCTCCCATCCCCGTACTCCTGCACGATGGTAAAGGTCGGGCTGCTGACGGGCTCTGCAATTCCCAGCCCCGCCGCGAGTCCCTGCGTCAAAACTGTCTTGCCGACGCCCAGCTCCCCGATCAGCGTATATACCTCCCCCGGCTTCGCCGCACGGCCGAGCTTTTGCCCGAGCGCATGGGTCTCTTCGGGAGAATAACTTTCAATCACTGTATCTGTGCCTCTCATAATCCCCCCATCTAATCGCGGAATTTTACGCGGAAATGCTCAAGCTGCTGCTCTGCCAGTTCCTTTAAGTCCCGGTATTTGCCGCCGAGCTGCTCCCGGGGGATGATGTAGGCATTCTGCCTGTTTACATAGATGAGAACCAGTTTTGCGTCCGCTGTCAGCCGGTATACCTCACTCCACAAAAGCTCCCCGGTCTCTTCCCCCTGCGTCAGACGGATTCCCTCCTCCGACAGCTCGTAGTGCACCGTACCGGAAAGAATCTCGTTCGTCTGAATGATGTGGTTCGCGCTCCGCCAGAGCGCCACCGGAAGATAGCACAAAAACAGGACGCCGCAGAACAGATATAGAACCGTGTACAGAGCCTCTGTCTGCCCGAAGGTCGCCGCCGCCATCACAAAGGAGAGCACCGCCAAAATGATGGACACCCATCCGTGCAGCCCCGTGTAGGTCTTATGGATATTAAAACGATATAAGTCCTTTGCCTGCGGCCTGATATCAAATGCAACCGTCATAACCGTCCTCGCTATCTGCAAAAATTTTCTTACCACCGATTATAGCATTTCATTTTCAAAAAGAAAAGGGGTAGTTCACGGACACTTTGACAACAAGACATTTTCATTCTATAATCAAAGCTGTGAATCGACAGGAAAGGAAACAAATATGCACACTGACCCTATACAGGACAAATGTTTTTATATTATCGGCTGGGTACTCCTTGCAATCACCGGAGCTATCCTCGCCGCCGCTTATCTTGGTCTGTTTGACCGTCTCGGCGGTCTGCCCCCCTGCATGATCCACAGCCTCACGGGTCTGTACTGCCCCGGCTGCGGTGGCACGCGGGCGGTGACTGCACTGCTGCAGGGTCATCTGTTAAAGTCCTTATTCTACCACCCGATCGTCGGCTACACCGCGGCGGTAGGGGGCTGGTTCATGGTCTCACAGACCATCGAGCGCGCCTCCCACGGGCGTTTTGCCATCGGTATGCACTATAGGGACATCTACCTGTGGATAGCCCTGGCTCTCGTCGCCGTAAACTGCATCATCAAAAATCTGGTGCTCGTGTTGGGCGGAATCGCCCTGATGGCCTAGCGGGACGGATATAGCTGCTGTAAAAGTTCGTCGTAATCCATGCCGGACATCTCGGAATATGCTTTTAAGATATTCTCCATACTGCCATACTGGTAGAGCGCCACGCCAAAGCTGACGCCATAGAGCACGATTGTCAGAACCAGCGCGAGAATGCCGAGAATCAGACCAACCTGCGCCTTTTGTCCGAGCCCCATCGAACCGCCTCTGGACAACAGTGCAAGAATGACCGCAAGCGCTCCGCAGGGAAGGGCGAGATACAGACACGCGCAACCAGTGACCGCCGCGACTCCGAGGATTAAGGATGCAAGCTCCATGCTCTGCGAACGCTTGTCCGAATACTGCCATGGGTCATAGGGTTGATCGTACATATCGTACATATTCTCCGCCTCCAAATAAATCAAGATTGATTTTATTTTAACACTTAAGCTATAATAGGGAAAGGAAAATTTTCAGGGAAAGGACTTATGTTATGGAAATCAATGCGCAAATTGCAGAGGAGCTGGGCGTAAAGAAGGGACAGGTGGACGCGGCGGTCAAACTGATCGACGAGGGATGCACCATCCCCTTTATCGCGCGTTACCGCAAGGAGGCCACCGGCGCCTTAAATGACGAGATCCTGCGGGAGCTTTTCGAACGCCTCGCCTATCTGCGGAACTTAGAGGAACGCAAGGAGACCGTGCTCTCCTCCATCGAGGAGCAGGGGAAGCTCACGGAGGAATTGAAGGCGCAGATTCTCGCGGCTCAGACGCAGGTTGCCCTGGAGGATCTGTACCGCCCCTACCGCCCCAAACGGCGCACCCGTGCTACCATTGCAAAGGAAAAGGGCTTAGAACCCCTTGCGGACGCCATCATGGGACAGGCGCTGACACTGCCCCTCCCCGAAGAGGCGGCAAAATACATCGACGCAGAGAAGGGTGTTGCTTCGGCCGAAGAGGCTCTTGCAGGGGCAAAGGATATTCTCGCGGAGGCTATCTCCGACAACGCGGACTACCGCACCCGCATCCGGGAGATGACCGTGAAAAACGGGCGCATCTCCTCCACAGCCAAGGATCCCGGCACAGAGTCGGTCTACGAGATGTACTACGATTTTGACGAAGCCGTAGCCAAAATGGCCGGACACCGCACGCTGGCCATCAACCGGGGAGAGAAGGAAAAAATCCTTACCGTGAAGCTGAACGCCCCGGAGGAGGATATTCTGCGCTATCTGGAGAAGCAGCTGATCACAGCCCCCGAAGCAGAGACTGCCGCGCCCCTCCGCGAGGCGGCCGCAGACGCCTATGAGCGGCTGATTGCCCCCGCCATTGAGCGCGAAATCCGCAACGATCTGACGGAAAAGGCGGAGGACGGCGCTATCCGGGTGTTCGGCAAAAATTTAGAACAGCTTCTCATGCAGCCCCCGATTGCGGGGCAGGTGGTGCTGGGCTGGGATCCGGCCTTCCGCACGGGCTGTAAGCTTGCGGTGCTTGACGCCACAGGAAAGGTGTTGGACACCACAGTGATTTACCCCACCGCTCCCCAGAACAAGGTGGAGGAATCCAAGGCTGTGCTCAAAAAACTGATCTCCAGGTACCACATTACGCTGATCTCCCTCGGGAACGGAACAGCCTCCCGGGAGTCGGAGCAAATCATTGTGGAGCTTTTAAAGGAGATTCCGGTTCCGGTACAGTATGTGATTGTAAACGAAGCGGGCGCCTCCGTATACTCCGCCAGCAAGCTGGCAACGGAGGAGTTCCCGAATTTTGACGTCGGACAAAGAAGCGCCGCCTCTATGGCAAGGCGCCTGCAGGATCCCCTCGCGGAGCTGGTAAAAATCGACCCGAAATCCATCGGCGTAGGCCAGTATCAGCACGACATGAACCAGAAAAAGCTCAGCGAAGCGCTGGGCGGCGTGGTGGAGGACTGTGTAAACCGCGTGGGCGTGGACTTAAACACGGCTTCCGCCTCCCTTTTAGAATATATTTCCGGCATCAGCAAACCGATTGCAAAAAATATTGTGGTCTACCGGGAGGAAAACGGCAGATTCAGCTCCCGCTCCCAGCTTTTAAAGGTTGCAAAGCTGGGGCCAAAGGCCTATGAGCAATGTGCCGGCTTTATGCGGATAAACGGAGGAGAAAATCCTCTGGATGCAACCGGCGTACACCCGGAATCCTACAAAGCCACAAAGGAGCTTCTCACAAAGCTCGGCTACACGATGGAGGATGTGGCGGGCCGCAGGACGGCGGACATCTCGAAAAAAATCAGCGACTACAAAAAACTCTCGGAGGAACTGGGCGTAGGTGAGCTGACCTTAAGAGACATTGTGAAGGAGCTGGAAAAACCTGCGAGAGACCCCAGAGAGGACATGCCAAAGCCGATTTTACGGAGTGATGTGCTGGAACTAAAGGATCTGACCCCCGGCATGGTGCTAAAGGGCACGGTACGCAACGTGATTGACTTCGGCGCGTTCGTGGATATCGGCGTGCATCAGGACGGACTGGTGCACATCTCCGAGATCTGCGACCACTATATTAAGCATCCCCTGGAAGCTGTCAGCGTGGGAGATATCGTGGAGGTGAAGGTTCTCTCCGTGGATGTAAAAAAGGAGCGCATCCAGCTGACCATGAAGACCGGAACCAATCAGGTCAAAAGGTCTGCGGGCGCCTCCTCCGCGAAGCCGAAGGGCGGGACGGGAAATGGCAAAGGCCGCCGTCCCAAAAAGGAAGCGGGTCTGGATTTGTCCGGCCTAAAGAACTTTATGCGTTAAACAATTTTGCAGCCAGTATTGACATATTTGCGCTCTATGCATATAATAGAGCAGAAGCAATTGAATAGGAGTTCTTCGGGGCAGGGTGCTGCGTCACAGACGCAAATTCCCGACCGACGGTGACTTCCTTTGGGAAGAAGTCCGTGAGCATTGTAACTGTTCCATGGGAGCAGCTACAGCGCAGGATCTGGTGAGATTCCAGAACCGACAGTATAGTCTGGATGAGAGAAGAAGCGAACCTTTTGCGCATCTATGTGCAGGCAATACCCCGGTTAGATTTTTCTAATCGGGGTTTTTATGATTCTATCGCTCTCCTTGGAATTCCTACAACCATTTTCTATTCTGAAAGGAGAACCATTATGAACAGTGAAACAAAAACAACTGCAAAGGCGGCGGCTATCGCCAAACCCAAAAGGACAGCCGGATATACGGTGCGCTATGTCACCGTGACCGCTATGCTGGCGGCGGTGTCCTTTATCCTGATGTTTCTGGATTTCCCCGTACCCTTTATGCCGGGCTTTATCAAATTCGACGTTTCAGAGCTTCCCGCGCTCATCGGCAGCTTCGCCATGGGGCCTGCCTGCGGCGTGCTGATATGCCTGATTAAAAACCTTTTGCATCTGACCATCACTACGACCGGAGGCGTCGGAGAGCTGTCCAATTTTGTGCTGGGCGCTATGTTTGTGCTGCCTGCCGGATGTATTTACAAGCGCAAAAAGACAAAAAAGACGGCGATTATCGGATCTTTCACCGGAGCCCTCCTGATGGCCGGTTTTTCCGTAATCTCCAACTACTTTATTGTCTATCCGTTTTACTATAATTTTATGCCAGAGGAGGCCATCATTGGAGCCTACAATGCTATTCTGCAGGTGGCCGCACCCTCTGCAGAGCTCACAAGCGTCCTGCCCTGCCTGATTGGCTTTAATATGCCCTTTACCTTCTTAAAGGGTCTGGCCTGCACAACATTTACACTCCTGCTCTACAAGCGTATTTCCCCGATTCTCAAGGGAACGGACAACTAGACGCAGACTGGGGCTGTAAAAAACAGCCCCTTTTTATACAAATAATACTGGAAAGCATTGTCATTTTCCTTCTATCCATGCTATAATACATGCAATGAACGGCGTATGAACCATTTTGCAAGGGGGGATTTTCCATGACGGTTGGAACCAATTATGATTTATTCCCAAATTATAATTCATATGCGGGGACTGCTGACGCGCTTCCCAACGATCCACATGCGAAGGGAGCCGGCGCACTTCCCAACAATCCACATGCGAAGGGAGCCGGCGCGCTTCCCAACGATCCGCATGCGAAGGGAGCGGATGCGCTTCGCCTGCCCGGGCAGAAGGAGCCGGACGCGGCGCACGCCGATAAGGACGAGCAGAAAAAGGCCGGGCGCAGATCCTCTCCCGCAGAGTGCGAGACATGCAAGAACCGAAAATACAAGGACGGCTCCGACGAAGCGAACGTCTCCTTTAAGTCTGCCTCCCATATTTCCCCGGAGGCGGCAGGAGCCGCTGTGCGCGCCCACGAGAACGAGCATGTGGCAAACGCCTACAATAAGGCGGCGAAAAACAACGGAAAGGTTATATCCGCCACGGTGTCTATCCACACGGCGATCTGCCCGGAGTGCGGAAGAAGCTATATCTCCGGCGGCACCACCAACACCATGATCAGGTATACGAATGAGGAGAATCCTTACCAGAAGGAGTTAAAGGCTGCGGACGCCACAAGGCTGCGCGGCGCGCACCTGGATCTGACCGCTTAAAACAATGCACACATCCGGCTCTGACCGCTTAAAGCTTCGGCTACCGGAACACAGTCTGCGTACAGGCGGACAACTACAGAATACAGCGAGGGTTACCATGAACAGACCATGCAGGGAATTAAAACGAACGGCCAGGGAGAACCTGACACAGCATTACAGTATACCAATGGGAGCACTACTCGTCTCGTGGACCATTCCACTGGCGATAGAACTCCCTTTTTCTATGATTCAGGACTCTCCGCCCTCTCTGATGCAGAATATTGTCTTTTATGCGGCGGAATTTCTGATTGGGCTTATCAGTTATGTGCTGTCGGCAGGCCTCACCCGCATCCACCTGCATATGGCCCGCGGGCAGGAGTACACGCTGAAAATGATATTCTCCGGCTTTAAGGAACAGCCCGACCGCTACCTTCTGACCGGTATTTTCAGATTTCTCGCTACACTGGCCGGAATGCTCCCGTTTCTTGCGGGACTCGCGGCCGGCCTGATTTTTCATACGCTCCCGGTTTATGTTCTATTAGGAATATTTTCTGTTATCAGCCTGCTGTTGACTGTCTTTTTCCTGTTAAACATTGCCCTCACGCTCTACCTTGTCATCGACCACCCGGAGCTGAGTGTGTGGAACTGCCTGAAAAACAGTGTGCAGGCCATGCGGGGACACAAGGGACGGCTGCTCTATATATGGCTCAGCTTTCTCGGGCTGCAGCTTTTGTGTCTGCTCTCCTTCGGCCTCGGCTCTCTCTGGGTCGTCCCCTATCAGAGCCAGACGCTTGTAAACTTTTATCTGGATATAACCGGACAGCTTCCGGCTTTCGGTTCTGTAAGCTATCAACACGCATAGGAGGATTTCAAATGAATCAACAGAAAGACATTATAAGGGACGCCCGGGTGCTGGGCATCCCCAAAATGCTGCTGCTCGGGCTGCAGCACATGTTTGCCATGTTCGGTGCGACGATTCTCGTACCGATTCTTGTGAACGGATATTTTGGAAGCAGCACGCAGGTGCTCTCAGTGCAGGTGACACTGTTTTGCGCGGGCGTGGGAACGCTGTTCTTCCATCTGTGCTCCAAATGTAAGGTTCCCGCCTTTCTCGGCTCGTCCTTCGCCTTTTTAGGCGGCTTTGCCAGCATTGCCAGCCTCGACACCGGAATTTTCCAAAACATGCCGGACGCAGAAAAACTGCAATACGCCTGCGGCGGTATTTTCGTGGCGGGGCTTTTGTATCTGGTTCTGGCGCTCATCATCAGGCTTGCCGGCGTACAGCGGATCATGCGTTTTCTTCCGCCGGTAGTCACCGGTCCCATCATCATCTGTATCGGGCTGGGGCTCGCCCCCTCGGCGGTCAGCAACGCCTCCGCCAACTGGCTGATTGCCTTTGTCGCGCTTGCCGTTATCGTTGTCTTTAATATCTGGGGCAAAGGCATGTTTAAGATTATTCCAATCCTGCTGGGCGTCGCTATCTCCTACGCCTTTGCGCTCTGCCTGCATCTGGCGGGCTTCACAAACCCGGACGGCTCCGCAATCCTAAGCTTTGCGGGCGCTGCCAGCGCCTCATGGGTCGGGCTTCCGCCCTTTGCGCTGCCGAAATTCAATATCACCTCTATCCTCGTCATGGCTCCCATCGCCATCGCAAGCATGATGGAGCATGTAGGCGATATGTCCGCAATCTCCGCCACGGTCGGGGAAAACTTTATCGAGGATCCGGGGCTGCACCGCACACTGACCGGCGACGGCATAGCGACCTCCCTCTCCGCACTGATTGGAGGCCCTGCCAACACCACCTACGGGGAAAATACGGGTGTGCTGGAGCTCTCCCGTGTGCACGATCCGAAGGTCATCCGCCTCGCCGCGCTCTATGCGATCGTCCTCGGCTTTATCCCGAAGGTGGCTGAACTTATCGGCTCCATGCCCTCCTCCATCATCGGCGGCGTCAGCTTCATTCTCTACGGTATGATCTCCGCGATCGGCGTGCGCAACGTGGTGGAAAATCATGTGGACTTTACCAAGTCCAGAAACCTGATTATCGCCGGGGTCATCATGGTATGCGGGCTTGGCTTTTCAGACGGGCTTACCTTCACCTTGGGGGACACCAGCATCACACTCACCTCGCTTGCCATTGCCGCAATCGTGGGAATTCTGCTGAACGCCCTCCTGCCCGGCAACGACTACCATTTTGACGCTGTTCCCTCTACTTCCAGTACTTCTCCTCGAGAGCACAGTTAATGAAGCCCCCGAGAAACACAACATACATACAGCCGTACAGCCACACCATGATCAGTGCAATGATGGTGACCGTGCCATAAAAGGTGGCATATTTCGTATATTTGTCCACATAGACCGAGAAGAGCGAGGAGAAGATCACCCATGCGGCGGCGGATATTGCCGCACCGGGAATCTGCTTCTTGATCTTCTGTTTTTTATTCGGCAGCGCCACATAGAGCACGAGAAAAAACAAAAACAGAATCGGAATACAGATCAGCGTGCGAAACTGCACCATACTCCCCCACAACGGAATCCAGTTAAAAAAACGGTGGTAAATATAATTGCCGAACACCATGAACCCCAGCACAAAGAGCAGCATCACCGCAAAAATAATGCTGTAAAGCATGGCGTAGAGCTCCCGCACTATGATGTTTCTCGTCTCCTCGGCCTGATACATGGAATTCATGCCATTCTGCAGGGAGATAAATGCCTTGGCGCTCAAAAAAACGGCGGTAATGATTGTGACGGACAGGCGCCCGCCGCTGCTTCCGGCATAGATATCGTCTACAAACTGCGTGATAACGCCCCAGAAGGATTCCGGAATGAGGGTTTTCGCCCACCCTGCAAATTCCTCCGCTGTCAGCGGCGTCATGTCCAGCAGAGCAAAAAAGAACATCATAAAAGGGAAAAAGGACAAAATCAGAAAAAATGCCGCCTGTCCCGAATACGCCGAGATATCCCTCTGGGAAAAAGCGTCCGTGACGGCGCTCGACATTTCTATAAGCTCTCCCGTCCTTGATTTTGGTTTTTTTCGTTTCACCTCTCCTTATTCCTCCCTGCAAGAATCTCATCCACCACTGCGGCCGCTACCTCTGCCTTGCTCATAAGCGGCAGCTCCCTTGCGCCCTCCGGTGTGATGATTGTCACCACGTTGGTGTCCGTTCCAAAGCCCGCCCCGGCGGTTTTTAAGTTGTTGGCGACAATCATGTCAATCTGCTTTTTCTTTAGCTTATGCTCTGAGTTCTCCAGCATATGCTCTGTCTCCATGGAAAAGCCGCAGAGGAACGGGCCATTCGATGCGCGGCCTGCCCCCATGCCTCCCAGAATATCCTCTGTCCGCTCTAAGCGCAGGATTGCTTCCCCTTCCGACTTTTTCACCTTCTCCTCCGCAGGCTCCGCCGGACGGTAATCCGCCACTGCTGCCGCCATGACGACGATATCCGCCTGCTCCCATTCTGCCTTCACTGCCGCCGCCATATCTGCGGCGCTCACCACGGGAATGAGCCTCACAAAGGGCGGCGGGGCAATTGCCACCGGCCCCGTCACGAGAGTGACAGCCGCCCCGCGCCGCATACAGTTCTCCGCAATGGCATAGCCCATCTTCCCCGTGGAATGGTTGGTAATATAGCGCACCGGGTCGATTTTTTCCTGCGTGGGGCCTGCGGTGACAAGCACTTTAAGCCCCTCCATGTCCTTTTCGCAGGCAATCTCCCTTAGAATATAGTCTAAAAGCACCTCCGGCTCCGGCATTTTCCCCGGGCCATTGTCCCCGCAGGCAAGACGGCCGCTGGCCGGATCAATCACTGTAAAACCGTAGTTCTCCAATACCTTTATATTATCCTGCACAATCGGATTCTCATACATATTTGTATTCATGGCGGGGGATACCAGCTTTGGGCATCTGCAGGCAAGAATCGTGGTAGTCAGCATGTCGTCCGCGATCCCGTGCGCCAGCTTGCCGATCACGTTTGCGGAGGCTGGAGCCACGAGAAAAAGGGCCGCCTTTTTCGCAAGGGAGACATGCTCCACCTGAAACTGAAAATTTCTGTCAAAGGTGTCCACGAGACATTTATTTCCTGTCAGGGACTCGAAAGTAATCGGATTGATAAAATTCGTCGCATTTTTTGTCATAATGACTTCCACGTCCGCATGGAGCTTTTTTAAGGCACTGGCAAGACCCGCCATCTTGTATGCCGCGATGCTTCCCGTGACGCCGAGCACTACACATTTTCCCTTTAGCATGAGCATTCCTCCCTGCACATCTGTTCCTTATCCGGCGAGGATGCCGCCGCAAGCCCACAGCAGGGCTCTGCCGCAAGCACTGCCCGCCCGATGGCCTTTCCCATCACATAGGCGCTCAGCGGCCCCACAACATTCACATCCGCCGCCTCGTCCCCGGTGGAAACCGCGTAGATGGAATCGCCGTCCAGCATGGTGTGGACGGGGCGGATGGCGCGCGCAAAGCCGTTGTGAGCCATAGAGGCAATCTTATTCAGCGTTGTCTTATCCATGGCGGCATTCGTCACTACAACCCCCAGCGTCGTATTTCCCGCCGCGGCCATCTGCAGCTTAAGCATCTCCTCAAAAAAGTCCAGCTCCGAGGACAAAAGCTTTCCGTCCTCGTCCAGAGCCCCTGCAAGCTTCTGGTTCGTATCTATGTCATAGATATCCCCCAGTGCATTCACCGCGACAACTGCTCCCACCTTCAGATTTCCAAGCTGCAGGGCATACGCTCCTATTCCGCTTTTCATGCAAAACAAAGGGCCGCGGTATTTTCCCACGGTGCAGCCACAACCGGCTCCGACATTCCCCTCCTGCACGGCCTCTGCAGTCGCATTTTCGCAGGCGCGGTATGCCATATCCGCGCCCGGTCTCGCGTCTTTGTCACCGATTGCCAGATCAAACACGGCAGACTGGCACACCAGCGGCACTTTCGCAACGCCCACATCCAGACCGATCCCGCGCTCCTCAAGATAGCGCATGACCCCTCCCGCCGCATCCAGCCCATAGGCCGAGCCTCCGGAGAGCAGAATCGCATGGACGCCCTTTGCGTCCGCCACCGGATTTAAGAGCGGCGTCTCCCTCGACGCCGGACCTCCTCCACGCACATCTACTCCGGCGGGCGACTGCCTGTCAAACAAAAAGACGCTGCATCCGGTCATGCCCTTGCTATCCTGCGCCTGACCGACGCGAAAGCCGCCAACCTCCATAACATTGATTTCTTTCATTTTGCCTCCTAATCAAAATAAGGCGGACAATGTCCGCCTTATATATCCATGACTACCGCGCCTTCCGGGTGGTGCTCCAAAGCGCATTACAGATTGCCGAGCCCAGCAGAAGGCAGGACGCCGCCTCCAAAACCGCGTTGACTGCCACAAGCGCAAACAGCCAGCCGAGAAAAACGATTCCGCCTTTGCCCGTGTAATTGTAGGCCTCCATCAGATAATCCTGAAAGAATAATGTCATGCAGCCTAAGTACAGCACTGTATTGGTGATGGGCGCAAGCACGCACGACACCGCGATGTTCACGACACGCTTTTTGCACAGCTTCGTCATGCCCAGGTACACAAGCGCCGGTACGACGCCCACCAGAATCCGGGGCACAATACAGCAAAACGCCGTCGCCAGCGGCCTCGCGCTGAACATCAGCGTCCCCAGCGGACTCATGCCAAAGCACTGCGCAAAGCTTGTAAGCCCGAATACCAGCCCGAGAAAGGCTCCCGCCTTCACGCCCAGCAGCACCGCTCCGATTGCCACCGGAACCACGATAAAGGTGATCTCCACCGCACCTACACGCAGATAGCCGAGCGGCGTGTACGCCATGAGAATGACGATTGCCGTCAGCAGGGCCAGCTCCGTCAGAAGCACCACATTGGCACGCTTAAGCTTAGTGGACGTTTGCATTGTCCTGGTTGTCTCTACAGTTTCCATATTCAATTTACCTCCTACTCCCGTTTCCCTTCCGGGGAATACAGTGTATTTTTATCTCCTTCTTAAGAGTCTGTGAGCGGCCGGGTGCTGGAATCACCGCCATGCGAGATGGTCGGTGCACCGTCCCTTCTGCTCTTCCGTGAAGGAAACATAGGTATTATAATGCATGGTTTAAAAATTGTAAAGAGGCCCGGAAAATTTTTCCTGGAAATCAACTTTTGGAAATTGCGAATGGCTGCGTGTACGCAAAGGTTCCACGCTGTCGGCTCCGGTAAATGGATTTTCTAAACCTTCTGTAAAGGATGTCTCTCCTGACGCGACCACCCGCAATTCGCCGTCGTAGCTCAGTGCGGGCTTTACGGGACATCCATGTCCCGCAATCGCTGATTCCATACAGAATTTTAAGAAAATCCAATTTCCCGTCGCAAAGACAACTTTGGAAACCTTGCGCACACGCAGCCATTCGCAATTTCCAAAAGCTGATTTCCGTGGGAGTTTTTAGTTTCCGACCAGCTCCGAAAAGGAGGGTACTTCTTCTGTCGGCAGCGGCACGATAAGCACCTCCCTGGTATCATCCATTTTCTGCATGAGGACGTCCGTGACAAGCCTGCCCTCCTGCATGTGTACGGCATACACCTCCCCGTAGCGGTACACAGTATCCCAGATGGTCAGCGGGCTGTCGTTCTCCGACACGACATCTCCCTCTATCCCCAAATCCACAAAATCCCACGACGCCCCGCCGTCCTTTGTCTCATAGAGCTGCGGCCGCCTCTGCATATCCCCGGAGCCCTCGTAGGAAAAGGCGAAATACCCCCTCTGCGGCTCCGCAAAATAAACCTCTGTCAGACGCCGGAAGCTGTTTTCCTGTATTCTGTCAAACATCACATAGGCATCACGCACACCCTCCTGCGTCAGATGAAGCACACTGACAAGCTCCCCGTCAAAGACTGCCACCGTCCCGCCCTCCGCAAAATCGCGATGCCAGACCGGCGTCCCGGCAGAAACCTTAGAAGGCTCTCCGTTCCGCTCTGCCGAAAGCTCCAGCCCGTCTAAGGAAATTTCCTCCCACGACGCGCCGCCGTCCTCTGACCATGCATAAAAGCTCTGCACCTGTCCCGGCTGCACGGAATCCATATCAGCATAAAGCAGAGAAATTTTATTCTCCGACCATGCGACGCTCAGGCCGTCATACATATAGCCGGAGCTGGCAGAAGCGGGGGCATAGCCGAGGAAAAGTCCCGTATCACAGGCAAACTGCTCCCCGGAGACAAAGCCTCCCTCCTCCTGCCCGAAAAAGAGCTCGCCCACAATCCGGCTTTTTCCCTCTGCGTCCGAGTAGATTTCCGCAAGCAGGATATCCTCATAACCGTCTTCATTATAGTCCTCCATAAACGGACGAAAATCATGGTACAGCGATTCATACTCCCACGCCGTCTGCGAGTCCATCCAGTACAGAATGCGCCAGTCCCCACTGTCCACGAGAGCCAGCCGCGCATGGTCTTCCCCCTGCTGACATACAAGATCCACCGGGCCATACTCCGGCAGCCAGAGCTCTCCGCCCAGAAACAGCCCTTTCCCATCATTCCAGTACAGGTCAGACAAATCCTCAGATTCCGTCGGCAATGCCCCAGGCTCTGTGTCCGCCTCCTGCACGAAAAGCTCTGTCCCTGCATCCGGCCCTTCGCTCTCCCCGCCGCTCTGGGTGTCCGGGACGAATCCGCCGCCGCTATGAAAAATGTTTTGAATTTTCTCGTGCACCCACTGTCCCGCTAAAGCAATATTCTCCAGATTGCCTGCAAACAGCAGAATCGCAGCAAGCGCCGCCGCCGAACAGCAGACACGAAGCATCTGTCTTCTGTTTCTCCTGCGCGCCAGCCGCGCCAGCAGATTTGGGGGAATGTCCGGTGCCTGCTCCTGCCGGCTTCCTGCGTCCGCAAGGGCAAGCTCTGTCTCTGCGGCCTGCACAACCAGCGCCTTTATTTTTCCCTCGATATCCCCATGCATTGTCTGTTCTTTTTTCATAGCGCCCCCTATTCCTCCGGCTTAGCCCAGCAGATCAGATCCGCCAGCCTCTTTCTCCCCCGATACAAACGCATCTCTACGTTTTTCTCCGAGATTCCCAGCGTCCGCGCAATCTCCCGGTTACTGTATTCCAGGTAGTATTTGAGCCAAAGCACATTCTGCAGATTTTCCGGCAGCCGCCGCAGCGTCTCCGCGACGTAGCGCGACAATTCGTTTTGCTCCGCTACCTGCTCGATCAGGGGCGCGTCGTCCTCCGTGTACAAAAGCGCCTGCTCAGGCTCCTGTGCCAAATGCTTCCGCCTCCGCAGCAGGTCGATGGCGATATGCTTTGTAATCGTCACACACAGCGCTTCCAGCCGCCTGGGAGAGAGCGTGTCGTAGCGGTCAAAGCGGTCGGCCAGCCGCAGAAATGCCTCCTGCACCACGTCCTCCGCCTCGTCTCCTGCAAGACGGCGCGCAATATAATACATTTTCCGGTAATTCTGCTCATAAATCTCCTGAAAGCGCACTCTCTCCTCCGCGCTCCCAAGGGCTGCCATCCACGCAATCATCTGCCTTCCGCCTTTCCCTTTTACCTGTTAGACGAAGCAGGGGGTGCTTATCCCTACAAAAAATTTCTATCTGCACGCTTTTCCCGTAATCTGCTCAATCGCAATGCCGTACACCGAGACCTCGTCCTTTTCCGCCAACTGCCTGTCCCTGCGTCTCATGTCTTTTTCCTCTTCTTTGGCCCGGTCAGCTCATAGCTTAAATCGAGCAGGCTCTTAATTTCAGCATCCGGCGCGCTGTCGTCCAGCCGGATGCTGATCCACTTTTCCTTGTTCATGTGATATGCCGGATGAAAACCCTCCTGCATCCGCAGGGAGCCAATCAGCATCGGCTCGCTTTTTACGTTGAGCACATCTACCCTGCCGCCGCCCGGCAGCCCCAGCTTTTCTTTGTCTACCTCTAAAATAGCGCCGTACCATTTGTTATTTTCTCTGTGGCGCAGCACTGCATTCACATCTTTCCACGGGTAATCCGGCTCCGTGCCGTACTGCTGCTTCACATATGCAAATACTTGTTCTCTGTTCATAATACATGTATTTTACTCTTTTTCGGAATGGCCGTCAATTTCTTAGAGGCAACATTATGTAGTGCGGATAAGTTTAATAATTCAATTTTTTCTTGGGGATTGACATATTTCTAAGGCTTGCGTATAATAATAAGCGATAGGTAGGCAACT
>JAMPHB010000021.1 GCA_023663685.1 Blautia sp. | reverse complement strand
TGATATAACAAAATTTTTCGTGATGCTTGAAGTTGCCATAAGAAACACCTCCTTTGTTAGTATGGCTTCCTTGTTACGCTTCATACTTTCCTGCTTACATTTTATTATCTTATGGCGGTTATTGCAACAAATTTTTTGGAATTGTTAATCGCTCAACAGCACACGCTTTCTCTCAATCATCTCATCAATTCTTGTGATATACTGGGCGACGTCCTTCACGTTCTCACACCGCTTAATCGTCCCGTCGGGGTATACCCGTTTGGTAATCGAGCCCGCGCCTAATGCCACGATGGTCTGCACTTCCTCCATGATCAGCACGTTATAGACGCCTGCCATGCCGGGCTTCGCGTAGCCCACATTTTCCATGTTGCCCGCCATGCCCTTCTGCCGGTACAGATAATAGGGGAAAAGTCCCATCTGCTCACAGTATCGCGCACACAGCTCCATGTGTTCCTGCGTGTTGACCATCTGCATTTTCTCGTAGCGCTCTTTCCAGATATTGAGGCGCGCCGCCCGCTTAACCGCCAGCGAATGCACCGTGATATTGTCCGGGGCAAGCTTCGTGAGAGCCTCCATCGTATTACGCACATCATCAAGCGTCTCCTCCGGCAGCCCGAGGATCAAATCCATATTGATATTGTCAAAACCAAGCTCCCTTGCAAGCTGAAAGCTTTTTATGGTCTGCTCCACCGTATGGTGACGGCCAATCAGATCCAGCGTCTCCTGCTTCATGGTCTGGGGATTGATAGAGATGCGGGTGATCCCGTGTCTGCGCAAAACCGCAAGCTTTTTCCTTGTGATAGAATCCGGCCGTCCCGCCTCCACCGTAAATTCCAGACAGTGCTTAAAATCAAAGCTGCACTCCAGCTTCCGCAGCAGACGGTCAAGCTGGTATGGCTCTAAGGTGGTGGGCGTGCCGCCGCCGATATAGACAGAATTCAGCTTCTTGTGGTACAGCTTTGCCGCCGCAAAATCAATTTCCCTCTCCAGCGCGTCCAGATAGTCGTCCACCCTCCCCCTCCACGCCGCCAGAGGGTAGGAGGTGAAGGAACAGTAAAGGCAGGTGCTCGGGCAGAATGGAATCCCTATGTAAAGGCTGTAGCCGTTCTCGTAATCCAGCGGATCCAAAAGCGCCTTTTCCCGCTTCGCTATGTCTATCGCAAGCCGGAGCTTCTCATCGGAGACCAGATAAGAGCTTTTCATGGAGGAGGCAATCTCCGCTTCCCCTTTTCCCTCCTCCAAAAGCTTCATGGCAAGCTTTGTGGGACGTATTCCGGTCAGCGTGCCCCAGGGCAGATCTTTTCCACAATACTCTGCGAGCATCCCATAGAGCTGCTGCTTAAGCGCATTCTTTGTCGCGCCTCTGTCCGCGCAGACGGGAAAACACACATGCCTCTCCTCTTCCGGGGAAGCCCCATGCGCAGCGCCGCCACAGGCCGCGCCTGAAAGACACCGCCAGTACAGGGAAATCTCCGACCCGCCGTAGGCCACCTCCAGTATATGGCCTGCCGCCGCAATCTCCTCCTCTGTCAGATCGCCGGCCGTCCGGTGCATACACGCTACATTTTTCCCCACGACCTCTTCCTCAGGACAGGTGTAATACAGCGCCACGTCCTCCTTCGGAAAAAACGCCTTTACCAGCGAGTGCACATCATATTCAAAATCCGGTCGGTCAAAAAATACATATATCATAGATAAGAATTGTACATCCTCTCACTCTCAATCGTGGTCGCCTCCCCGTGACCCGTATAGACCACTGTGCGCTCCGGCAGCACCAGAAGTTTCTCCTTTATGCTGCGGACAAGGTTCGCCATGCTTCCCCCCTCAAAATCTGTCCGTCCTACCGAGCCGCAAAACAGCGTGTCCCCGGAAAACAGCGTATCCTCGTAGGGAAAATAATAACATGCGCCGCCCACTGTATGTCCCGGCGTATGCAGCACCCGGATATGAAAGCCCGCAAGGTCAAGCTCCTGCCCATCCTTTAAGAATATATCCGCCTGATAGACAGCACCCTCCCCCATCATCCAGCTCACATTGCTCTTCGGGTCTGCGAGTGTCTCCCTGTCCGCCTCGTGGATATAAATCTGCACTCCGAGCTCGGCCGCCAGCTCCTGCGCCCCCGCCGCATGGTCAAAATGCCCGTGGGTCAAAAGGATTGCTGCCGGTTTCAGCTCCTGCTCACGCACTCGCCCGGCAAGCTGCTTTGCACCCGCCCCCGGGTCGATGACCAAAAGCTCCTTCGTCTCCTCGTTGATCACAAAATAACAGTTGGTCTGCACCGGGCCGACCACATACTGCTCCACCTTTAATTTGCCCATTATCCGGTTGTCCTCTCTATATCTATGACACTCTCAATCTGCCTGATTTTCTCCACGATACGGCCAATCTGCTCCCGCCCCTTCGTGTGGAAGCCCACGTCAATCGTGGCGATTCCCTGCCTGCTGGTCTTGGAATTCATGCTGGAAATATTGATCTCCGCCCCCGTAAACACCTTGGTGATATCCACCAGAAGCCCCGCGCGGTCGTGACAGTATATCTTAATCTCCGCCCGGTAATCGCCCAGCTCCTCGCCAGCGTCCGCCGCCCACTCCGCCTCAATCAGCCGTGCCCGCTCAAGCTCGGTGAGATTGATAACATTGATACAGTCCGTGCGGTGAATCGAAACTCCCCTGCCGCGGGTGACAAATCCCACGATCTCATCTCCCGGCACCGGGCTGCAGCATTTTGAAAAATGCACCGCCACATCGTAGAGCCCCTTCACAATGATCCCGCTCCTGCTGTGGGGCATTGCCTGCTCCTGCTGCCGGTTCTCATTCACCGTCTCCAGAATATCAGCGTCTGTCACCGGAAGCAGATGATCCTTTTTGTACTCCTCGTACATACGGTTGACGATCTGGCTCTCCTTTATCCCCCCGTGGCCTACGGTGGCAAGGCAGGAATTCCAGTCCCGAAAACCGTACTTGTGCATGATCTTTTCCTGATATTCCGGCTTGTTGATATCCGGCAGATGAATGCCGTGCGCCTTGGCGTAAGAAGCGATCAGCTCTTTCCCGTGAAGGATATTCTCCTCCTTGAGCTCACTCCTGAACCACTGGTTAATCTTATTCTTGGCCTGCGTGCTCCGCACGATATTCAGCCAGTCCCGGCTGGGGCCTCTTGAATTCTGGGAGGTGATGACTTCGATGCGGTCACCGTTGCGAATCACATAATCAATCGGCACCAGCTTCCCGTTCACCTTCGCCCCCACCATCTTGTTGCCGACCGCCGAGTGGATGCTGTAGGCAAAATCAATCGGGTTCGAGCCTCTCGGCAGATTTTTCACGTCCCCGGAGGGCGTAAAGCAGAATACCGTATCGGAAAAAAGGTCTAAATCGCTTTTCAGCAGCGACATGAATTCCTGATTGTCAGAGAGATCCTGCTGCCACTCCAGAATCTGGCGCAGCCAGCTCAGCTTCTCCTCCTCCGTCACGGTGGTGGAGGTGGCATTGCCGTTGCTGGCCTCCTTGTACTTCCAGTGGGCGGCAATTCCGTACTCCGCCGTGCGATGCATATCGAAGGTGCGGATCTGAATCTCAAAGGGCTGGCCGCTTGGCCCGATCAGCGTCGTGTGCAGCGACTGGTACATATTTGGCTTCGGCATGGCGATATAATCCTTAAAACGTCCCGGGATCGGCTTGTACATCTCGTGCATGATTCCCAGCGCCATGTAACAGTCCTTGATATCCTCCACAATAATGCGGATAGCAAACAGATCGTAAATCTGGTCAATGGTCTTGTTCTGATTGACCATCTTCTTGTAAATGGAGAAAAAGTGCTTCGCCCGGCCGGAAATCTCCGCCTTAATATCGGCCTCCTCGATGTGCGCCCTCACCTCGTCCACAAGCCCCTGCACATACTCGTCCCGCACATTCTTGCGCAGCACCACCTTTTCCACCAGATCATAGTAGGCCTCCGGGTTCAGATAGCGCAGGGCAAGGTCGTCCAGCTCAATCTTAATCTTGCTGATACCGAGGCGCTGGGCAATCGGGCTGTATATCTCCTGCGTCTCCCTCGCGATGCGTATCTGCGCCTCCCTCGACTGGTATTTCAGCGTGCGCATATTGTGAAGACGGTCGGCCAGCTTAATCAGAATCACGCGGATATCCTTCGCCATTGCCAGAAACATCTTGCGCAGATTCTCCGCCTGCATCTCCAGACGGTCGGCATTTTTTTCCCTGGGATCCTTCACATTGTCCGTCAGATGCAGATGCTGCAGCTTGGTGACGCCGTCCACAAGAAGCAGAACCTCCCCGCCGAACTCCCTGCGCATCTCCTCCTCGGTCATAACGGTGTCCTCAAGCACATCGTGCAGAAGCCCTGCCGCGATGGTCTCTCTGTCCATCTCCAGTTCCGCCAGAATGATAGACACGCAGAGGGGATGAATGATATACGCCTCTCCTGACTTGCGCACCTGTCCCTTGTGGGCGTCGTCGGCTACCTTATACGCCTTTTCAATCAGAGAAAGGTCTGTGGAGGGATGATACTTGCGAACGCTCGCAATCAGCTCTCCGTAGAGGCTCTCCGGTGTGGAAAACTCTCTGATCGACTTAATATTTTCCGGCCCGGAGTGAAACTCCTGCTCCAGTCGTTCCAGTTCTTCTGTAGAAATATCCGCCATCTGCTCACCTGCTTACACGAAACAATCCAATCCCCGTAAATATATTAGACTATTATATTTTATTTTCCTATTAAATGCAATACATATCTTCTTGTCCTTTTGCCGGAAATATCTGTATTTTCCAAACAGGTAAACCCAAGGCGCTCCGCCAGCGCCACCGAGGGAAGATTTTCCTCCTCCGTCAAAAGATTCAGTTTTTCACATTCCAGATATTCGCGGGCATAGTCAATGATCGCAGAGCATACCTCTGTGGCGATTCCCCGCCCCTGCCAGTCCGGATGAAGCAGATAGCCCAGCTCCAGCTCTACCCCCTGCGGGTACTCCCTGTTTTCCAGTCCCGCCCTGCCAATCAGCGCGCCGCTCTCCTTCTCGAAAACCAGCCACATGCCATAGCCATGATAGCGGTACATATGCGCAATATAATTTTTCTGGTACTCCAGCTCCTCCTCCAGGGGGTACAGAGGCTCGATATAGCCCGGAAGATACTCCCCGTTTTGTCCCATGCGGCAGGTAATTCCCGGCGTGTCGTACAGGTCAATCAGCTCCCCGATATCCTCCGGCGCCAGCTCCCGGATCACACAGCGTTTCGTCCTTGTGATGATCCACGGGATATGGTGATATCTCTGGAAAATGCGAAGGAGAAACTCCCCGTCCACCTCCTCAAAACCCTCGATCACCATTCCCGCCCCCGCATAGCTCTGGTTCGGGTAAGCCTCGTCCACATAGGCGCAGGCCGCCATCTGCAGGGCATTCGCTGCCAGAAGCTCTGCGTCATTCGCCGCCAGAAGCAGACACTCCGGAGGGGAATAACCACGGACGCACAGAGCCCACGCGAGCCGCCCCGCGGAGAGCTCCTCCTCCGGCAGGATATACAGCGGCACGCCCCCCGTATCCAGCGCCATTTTATCCAGTTTTCCTCTTCCTGCAAAAATCCCCCGCAGAGCGGGGGAACGGCTGTAGTCGTACATAGATCAGCACTTCTCCGGTTCGGGGTAATCCGTCCCGAAGCAGTCCACCGTGACGGTCTGCATCGCCTGCGTCTCCAGCGGACGGTCATTGTAATCGGTAGCTGTCTCCGCGATGCGGTCCACCACCTCCATGCCCTCGATTACCTTTCCAAACGCTGCGTAAGCGCCGTCTAAGTGGGGCGAGTCCTTGTGCATGATAAAAAACTGGCTGCCCGCGGAATCCGGCATCATGGAGCGCGCCATGGACAGCACGCCCGCGGTGTGCCGCAGATCATTTTTTACACCGTTTTGGGCGAACTCACCCTTAATCCCGTAGCCCGGGCCTCCCATGCCGTTGCCGTCCGGGTCTCCGCCCTGAATCATAAAGCCCCTGATTACGCGGTGAAAAATCAGCCCGTCATAAAAGCCCTTCTTTACCAGGCTTATGAAGTTGTTCACCGTGTTCGGCGCAGTCTCCGGGTAAAGCTCCGCCTTAACCACGCCTCCGTCCGCCATCGTAAATGTCACAATTGGATTTGCCATTATTCATTCCTCTCCTTCTTTAATATATCCACTATCCTCGCAAAATTCATAAAGTGGGAAGCCTTCACCAGAACCGTGTCGCCGCTTTTTACAAAAGCGGCAAGCTCCGGCAGCAGCTCCTCCACATCCGGATAGTAATGTACCTCACAGCGTGCGCCCTCCGCGGCGGCGGCATACTCCTTCGCCAGCTCCCCCGCGGCAAAAAGCACCTCGATCCCGCTCTCTTTTACCGCCTCTCCGACTCTGCGGTGCAGCCGGCGCTCGTCGACTCCAAGCTCGCCCATATCGCCCAGCACCGCAATCCTGCGCCCCTTCTCATGCGCCAGAACGCCAATCGACGCCCGCATGGAAACCGGGTTTGCATTATAGCAGTCGTCAATGATCCTCACGCCGTCTTTTTCGATTAAGTTGGAGCGTCCCGCAAGGGTCTGCACCGAGGCGATTCCCTGCGCGGTTTCTTCCAGCGAAAGCCCCAGCGTAAGCCCCACAGCCGCGCCCGCCAGCGCGTTATATACATTGTGCTCTCCCGGCAGCGGAATATGCACCGCCTGCTCACCCTGCGGTGCATGGATCACCGCCCGCATTCCCTCTAAACCCAGATTCTCTATGTCCGTGGCGTAGACAGACTTTTGTGCCATGCGCACGCCATCTTCAGAAAGCTGTGCCCCGGCGCCGATTCCATAGAATACCGCCGGCTTCCCGTTCACGACCGTCTTCGTACAGAGCTTGTCATCGTCCCCGTTCAGAATGACTGTGCCGGACTCCATATGCTCAAAAACCTCTGTCTTTGCCGCAAGGACGCCGTCTCTGTCTCCCAGCTGCTCCAAATGGCAGAGACCGATATTCGTGATCACGCAGATATCGGGACGCGCCATCTCCGCCAGTCTGTGCATCTCCCCAAAATCCGAGATTCCCATCTCCAGCACAGCCACCTCATGCTCCCTCCGAATGCGGAAGATCATCAGCGGGACACCAATCTCATTATTATAATTTTTTTCCGTCTTCAGCACCCTGTATTTCTGCGCCAGCACCGAGGCAACCATCTCCTTTGTACTGGTCTTTCCCACGCTGCCGATGATCCCCACTACCGGGATGGAAAGCTGCCTCCGGTAAAATGCCGCCAGCTTTTTAAGCGCCTCCGTGCTGGAGGCCACCCGGATATAAGGCCCGGCCGGATTGTCGAGCGCCTTCTCCGAGAGCACCGCCAGCGCTCCCCGCGCAAACACCTCCGGGATATAGTCATGCCCGTCCACCCGCGCCCCTGGAATGGCAGCAAACAGGCTTCCCGGCAAAACATCGCGGCTGTCCCGCACGACAGACGTTACCATATCCTGCAGGCGTGAGGCCTCCCCCACATACTCTCCCCCGCAGGCCTTTGCGATATTCTCAAGGGTCATGCCTGCCAGCGCCTCCCCCGGGGCGTGCGTCTTACCTTCCCGCTCCATCATAGTCCCTCCCGCTTTTTCAGAGAAATCTCAATGATTTTTTCACACAGCGCGCCGTAATCCATGCCAATCGCCGCCGCCTCCTGCGGAAGCAGGCTTGTGGGCGTCATGCCCGGCAGTGTATTGACCTCCAGACAGAAAATCTCTCCCTCTTCGCTCAGCAAAAAGTCCGCGCGCGAGTAGGTGTCAAGCCCGATGGCAGCTGCCACCATTTCCGCATACCGCTGCATCTGCGCCGCCGTCTCCTCCGGCAGCTTCGCAGGGCAGGTCTCCACCGCACTTCCCGCCTTATATTTGTTCTTATAGTCGTAAAATCCCTCAATGGGCGCAATCTCGATCACCGGGAGCGCCCGGCCCTCCATGACTCCCACAGAGAACTCCCGCCCGCTTATGTACTCCTCGATCAGCAGCGAATCCTCCCACTGAAATGCCGTATCCAGCGCCGCCCGAAACTCCGCCGCATCCCTTACGATGGTCACTCCGATGCTGGAGCCCCCGCAGTTTGGCTTGACCACACAGGGCAGACAGATGGGAAGCTCTGCGATGTCCTCCTGCCTCTTGGCTCTTTCCATGGCAACGCTCCTCGGAACGGGCACTCCCGCCTCCGCAAACAGCTTTTTCGCCAGCTCTTTGTTCATGGCGATGGCGCTTCCCAGATAATCGCTTCCCGTGTATTTGATTCCCAGCAGGTCAAACGCCGCCTGCAGCTTGCCGTTCTCCCCGTTTTCCCCGTGGAGAGCCATAAATACAATATCCGCCAGCTGGCACAGACGAATGACATTCGGGCCGAAAAAGCATTCGGACTGATCCTTCCTCGACGCCTTCACCGCCGCAAGATCCGGGGCGGTCTCCGGGATATCTCCCGGCCGGATACTCATCTCCTCCGCCCTCTCAAAGACACCGTCCAGCTCCATCTCTGACTCGGCATAGCCCATAAACACATCCAGCAGAATCACTCTGTGCCCGTTTTTCCTCAGGGCGGCCGCCACCATGCTTCCTGTCTTAAATGACACGTCCCGCTCAGTGCTTAAGCCCCCCGCCAACACAACAATATCCATATGTATACTCCTTATTTCCGTGTTTCTGTTCTGCTCTATTATAAGCTTCTTACCGGCACAAATACAAGTATGAGATAAAATTCCCGCACTTTTTTTATGTTTTTTAGCACCTATTGATATGCGAAAAAGGAAGCCGGCAGTTCCCCGGCTTCCAAAGCATAAATTCAGGTCGTCAAATTATTGCTGCGTGAATCCTAATGTCCGGCGGCCGCCTGCCGATTCATCTCAAGCTGCCGCATGAGCAGAACCATCTGCTCAAAAAACTTCCTTCCAAAATAATTACTCTCTGTCAGACAGCCTCCATACCCGTACAGAGTATTCTTAAGCTCCTGCGTCTCTGACAGCTCCACCTCGAAAATAAAACTCCTCAATAGCTGCATACGGTCATCGTCGAGTGTCATAAGCCACTCCTCGAGCCTTTCCATAAAATCGTCCCTGCAAATCAATGCCTGAAGGTAACGCCCCATCGTGTTCTTACTGTAAATTGCCTTCGTCCTCCTATGTCATATTCCCAATTTATACTAGAAGCTGTCCCCACCAGCTTCCGTCCACAAGCGTAATATAAGGAGCGCAGAACTGTCAAGGAGTTTTTATTTTTTCTTAGTTGCTAAGAAGAAAAGCACAGCGTCAGCATTCCGGCTCGATCAGTCCGTAGGTGTTGCCCTTTCTTCTATAGACGACATTGACCTCGTCCGTCTCGGCGTTGCGGAATACGAAGAAATCATGCCCGGTCAGCTCCATCTGGATGCAGGCGTCCTCCGGGTACATCGGTTTCATGCCGAAGCGCTTCGTGCGGACGATCCGTATCTCCTCATCGTTCTCCTCCTCTGCCTCCACAAAATCAGACTGGAAGCTGCTCGCCGCATTCATCTTCTTGGACACCAGCTTCGTGCGGTACTTTTTGAGCTGCCGCTCAATGACCTCCTCCACCAGATCAATGGAAACATACATGTCGTTGCTCACCTGCTCGGAACGAATAATATGACCCTTGATCGGGATCGTGACCTCGATCTTCTGCCTCTCCTTCTCGACGCTTAAGGTGACAAAGGCGTCTGTGTCCTGTGAAAAAAACTTCTCAAGCTTGCCGAGTCTCTCCTCCACGGCCGACTTGAGTCCCTCCGTAAGTTCAATGTTCCTTCCTGTGATTGTGATTCTCATGCTGCCCACCCCTTTGCTGTATATTTGATACCGTCTGCTGCAATCCGCATCTGCTTGAACCGCAGTCATGCTTGTACCATGTTTCCATTATAGCACATGGGGTAAAAATCGAAAAGAGTTTTATTGATTTCTGTGCTATTTCTGACTATTCTGCTCCAGCAGCTCCAGCTGGCCGGAAAGCTCCTCCCATACCTCCATATCCGCCGCGACGGCCTCCTCCATGCTGTCGATTTCCTTCTGTATCTCCGTGAGCTTCGAATAACTGGACTGGTATTCGGGCCGTAACAGCTCCTCCTTAAGCGCCGCCAGCTTCTCCTCCTTTGCGGCAAGCTCCGCCTCCGTCCTCTCAATTTTTTTCTCCAGCTTTGAGCGCTCCTTGCCCGGATTGCTGTATGGCTTTTTCCCGGAGCTCTCTGTGCGGTTTTTCTCCAGACCGCCGTTTAGGCTGATCTGTCCCCCGAGGGCAGCCGCATTCCTCCCGATACCGGTCTCCGCCGCTTCCCTGTCCAGCTTCTCCTGGTACTCGTCGTAGCCAAACTGGTACTGGTGGGTCGTGCCCTCCTCAAACACGAGAAGCCGGGTCGCTACCTTTTTTACAAAATAGCGGTCGTGGGAAACAAAAATCAGCGTGCCCGTAAAATCGGTGAGCATACTCTCCAGCGTCTCCTTCCCCACGATATCCATGTGGTTTGTCGGCTCATCCAAAACCAGCACATTCGGCCTGCGCTTTAATATCTTGCACAGCGCCAGACGCACCTTCTCCCCGCCGGAGAGCATATCAATATTTTTAAACACATCGTCGCCGGTGAACAGAAACGCCCCAAGGGCGCTGCGCACCTCCGTCTCTGTCAGAGTCGGGAATTCGTCCCAGTAATCCTCAAGAACCGTCCGGCTTCCCGAGTACATGGCCATCTGCTGGTCGAAATAGCCGATACGCACATTGACCCCATAGTGGTAATCGCCGGATATGGCAGGAAGTTTATCCACCAGCGTCTTTAACAGCGTGGATTTGCCGAGGCCATTCCCGCCTAAAACGCCGAGCTTATCTCCCTTTTTGAGTTCAAGGCTCACTGTGGAGAGCGGACGGTCATAACCGATTGTCAGCCCGCGCACAGAGAGCACATCATTGCCGGTCTCCCTCTCGGGCTGGAAATTCGCGTGAAAGGTTCTCGTGTCAAAGCGGTCGGGCGGCTCCAGCTTCACCATATGCTCAATCGCCTTCTCCTTGGAGTGAGCCATCGACACCTTGGTCGGTTTGTTCTTAAAGCGGTCCACCATGCGCTGCAGGCGGGCAATCTCTTTCTGCTGGGCGTTGTAATCCTTCATCAGCTTTTCGTAGTTTTCTTTTTTGCGCTGCATAAAATTTGAATAGTTGCCGGGATAGCGCTTTGCCGTACCATATTCGATCTCGTAGACCACATCCACGATATTGTCCAGAAACATCCGGTCGTGGGAAACAATGACCACCGCCCGCGGATAATTTTTCAGATAGGTCTCCAGCCATTCGATCGTCGTAATGTCCAGATGGTTCGTGGGCTCGTCCAAAAGCAGAATGTCAGGCTTTGACAAAAGCAGCTTGATAAACGCAATTTTTGTCTGCTGTCCGCCGGAAAAATCGGAGAGGGGCTTTTTCCTCTCCTCCACGGAAAAGCCGAATTTTCGAACCAGCACCTCGTATTCCTTCTCGAAGTAATAGCCGCCGTCCTCCTTAAAGCGCTCCTCCATGGCCGTATATTTTTCCACCATATCCTCAGAGTAATCCGTCTCCAGTGATGCGGCAAGCTCCTCCAGCTCCCGCTTACGCCGCTCCATCGGAGCGAAAGACTTGCGAAGCTCCTGCTCCAGGGAGATGGAGGCGTCCTCAAAGGCAATCTGCTTTAAATAGCCAATCTGCGGGTTCCCCGCCCTCGCGATAAAAACGTCCTCGTCGCTGTCTCTTTTTTCCAGATCTACCTCGCCGTTGATCAGCCGCAAAAGCGTCGTCTTGCCGCAGCCGTTGCGGCCCACCACCGCGATTTTTTCCGTATTTCTTATTTCAAAATTGATATCATACAATATGGCATCGTCCCCGAAGGTGACGCCGCCATGCGAAATCTGGTATAACATATGTTCCTTCTCTCTATCTGCCCTGCATTGCAGAAATATAGGTTACAAACTGCTCTGCTGTCCGGCCGGAGATACCGCCGTGGCTCAGCTCCCATTTATTTGCCTCCGCCATAAGCTCCTCATCGCTCATGGAAACTCCCGCCCTGTGCGCCAGATGGAGCACAATGTCAAAATACTCCTTCTGGGTCGGCTTCGAGTAATTGATGGTGACGCCGAAGCGGTGCACTAAAGAAAGCTTCTCCTCCATGGTATCCGACTGGTGCATCCCGTTTTGTATCTTTACATCATCGCGGTCGCTCCAGCTTTCTTTGATTAAATGTCTGCGGTTCGAAGTCGCATAAATCAAAATATTGTCAGGCCTCGTCTCCACTCCGCCCTCGATGACCGCTTTTAGGAATTTGTACTCGATCTCAAACTCCTCAAACGACAGATCGTCCATGTAGATGATAAAGCGGTAATTGCGATTTTTAATCTCCCCAATCACTGCCGACAGATACTGGAACTGATGCTTGTAAATCTCTATCATGCGCAGGCCGTCCCTGTAATACTGGTTGACAATTGCCTTGATGCTTGTGGATTTGCCGGTGCCGCTGTCCCCGAACAGAAGCACATTGTTGGCCTTTTTCCCCTGCACGAACGCCTCCGTGTTCTCGATCAGCTTCTTTTTCTGGATTTCATAGCCGACAAGGTCGTCCAGCATGACCGCATCCATATTGTTGATCGGGCGGAAGGCAATGCCCGCCGGCCCCTCGTCTATACGGAACGCCTTATTGAGTCCGAACATTCCCACGCCGTAGTCCCTGTAAAAATCTGTCACCGCATCAAAGAACGCTTTTTCATCCCCGGCCTCCTCCAGCCTTTTACTTAAGGCCTGCACCTTTTCGCTGACATTCCGGTTGTACATCAGATCTTTTTTATGGATGGCACGGTAATCGGAAATCCGGGAAAAACAGTCGATTCCCAGATCCCTCTCAACCGGACCGAAATCGTAGTCGAACAGCTCCTTAAATATCCGAAAATCCTGCTGCACCAGCCCGTTGACACTCCCCTCACCGGCTCCCGTCTTCTCGCAGGTAATGCTGAAAGGATTCTCGCTCATCATCAGCACGAAGGTAAGATAATTGTGCCATAGATTATCATCAAAACCGTAATCCGTCGCCACCCGCAAAATACGCTTGACCTGCGTGTGGATATCCTGAATCAGCTGCAGCTTCTCCACAGCAGAAAAGCCCTCCTCCCCGCGCAGGCTTTCATAGCGCGCGAAAAGCTCTCCCATCTGCGAGAGTATGCTCTCTTTTTCCAAATCTCCGTACATCAGCAGCTGCGCAATCTGTTTATACATATTCTGCTCCTCCCTGATTGCTGTAAAAGTATCTTTACTATTTTACCACAACCGGATATATATTTCTATCCATTTTTCTTTTAATGTAATAAAAATTGAATTGTAATTACAATGAATGAGAGTTATAATGTTGACGAAAAACAATTAAACAAATTTAAGGACATTGAAGATTTGGTGCAGCCAATCGCTGAAAAATATAAAGTAAAGGCAATATATTTGTTTGGTTCTTATGCCAGAGGTGAGGCAGATGAAAATAGCGATTTCTATAATGCAATTATGAAGGAGAGGAGGTTGATCGCATGAAATATTCGAATGAAAAAGAAATGATTGTATATTTAACGAGCCATATAGGCGGTTCATACAAGAAGAATGGTTTAAGAATTCCCACGCAGTTAAACGCAGAGAATGGCTTGTTAGACAATTTACAAAAACACTGGAAAGATAACTCAAAAGTTTTGATAATCAGTGCAGATGCAGACGATACAGAAAAAAATGACAGTACATTACATATTTTTAAGACAGCCTTCCCCATGAGCGGATTATCAATTTCCCAAATGCACATATGCGATAAAAGAAATGAAAAACTTGTGGCTGAAATTGCCCATTACGATGTACTTATACTCGCTGGCGGACATGTTCCGACACAAAATAAATTTTTTGCAAGAGTCCGTTTAAAAGAATATATGAAAGAATTTGATGGAATTTTAATCGGCATTAGTGCAGGAACAATGAACAGCGCAGAAGTTGTATATGCACAGCCTGAGCTGGATGGTGAAAGCATTGATAAAAATTACGAAAGATTTTTATCGGGATTAGGGATCACAGAATTAATGATTTTACCACATTATCAGGATATAAAAGACGATATTTTAGACGGAAAACGATTATTTGAAGATATCACTTATCCGGATAGTTATGGAAGAAAATTTTACGCACTGGAAGATGGCAGTTATTTCGTTATCGAACATCAAACGACTACTTTATTTGGCGCGGCATACCTTATCAGGGACGGAGATATAAAGCAGATTTGCGAAAATGGCAAAAGCATATTATGCTAGCCTGTAGTGAGAATTATCACGTTGTATTTCCGCGGGAGAAAAGAGGAGGTTTCACTATGCGAACAGAGCAGGAAATGTATGACCTGATTATCAATACGGCAAAAGAGGACGAGCGCATACGGGCAGTCTATATGAACGGTTCCCGAACCAATGTAAATGCCCCAAAGGATATTTTTCAGGATTACGATATCGTTTATGCCGTCACCGAAACCAGACCGTTTTATGAGGACAAATCATGGATAGACCGTTTCGGAGAGCGGCTATATATGCAGTGTCCCGACGAGTGCGACAAATCTCTGGGATTGGATGTGGACTTTGAAAAATGCTATGGCTGGCTGATACAGTTTGCAGACGGTAACCGTCTTGACCTGCACGTTGAACCTTTGGATAAGCTTGATATCCTGGACGATAAGCTATGTAAGATTTTACTTGACAAGGACGGAATACTCCCGGATATTCCAGAAGCTACCGATGTTGATTTTCATGTAAAAAAGCCCTCGGAAGCGGAATATCTTGCCGCATGCAACGAATTCTGGTGGTGTTTAAACAATGTAGCAAAAGGGTTATGGAGGAACGAACTTCCATTTGTTCACGATATGTTAAACGGAATAGTAAGACCACAACTCGTAAAAATCCTATCATGGAAAATTGGTAATGAGACAGATTTTTCTGTAAGCGTGGGAAAATCCGCAAAATATATGTATAGATGGCTTGCACCGGAGGTATGGGAAAAATTCCTGCAAACTTATGGCGGAACGACGTCGGAGCAGGTGTGGGATTCTGTAATGATCATGTGCGGCCTTATGGACGAAATTGCCCCCGAAGTTGGAGAAACACTTGGATTCCAATATAATTACACCGAGGCCAAAAATTCGAGATATTATCTTGAATCAGTGAGAAATCTTCCTGCAAATGCTGCACAGATTTTTTAGTTTTGACGCGTGCAATCAGCGCCGCCAGAGCCTCTGGAGATTGCACTTCATTGCGAACACTGTTCTTTTAAGGATTATGAATAAAAATACTATTTCTCAATTATGCATGCAATGTCTTTCCGAACCCCCACGATCAATAGAACGTTGTGCTGTAGGACAAGGAAATTATGTTTTTATCGTTGTGTGCTCTGAAACAAAATATGTTGTCCGATGCAGTTCTGAACGCAACGCTTATGATAGTACTATATATTGGTTAGAACAATTAGCAGCAATTGAAATTCCTGTACCAAAAATCATTTCCAGAGGGAGATTTGGGGAATTTGAATACTTGATTCTATCTCATTTTGAAGGCAAAGATATCGGACTTGTATATTCACAGTTGAGCGATGATGACAAAAAAGAAATTGCCAGGGAGATTGTGCATATTCAAAATCAGGTTGCGGCATTGCGATTAGAGAATATAGATCCGCAATGGTCATGGCATTCATTTATAGACGATATGCTTGAACGAGCCAAAGAGCGTATTGCGGCGAACGGCTATTTTGAAGTTGCAAAGGTGGATCGGCTTTGGGAATCAGCAGCGCAGTTGGACGAGTATTTCTCAAGTATTAAACCCATTGCATATTTAGATGATGTCAGCACCAAAAATCTGTTGATTCATAATGGGCGGATATCAGGGATCATTGATATCGATTGGATAGGAATAGGTGATAAGCTGACATATGTTGCAATGACAAATATGGCGTTGCTAAATATGGAATGCGATACAGACTATGTAAAATATATATTGGATGAGATGCTGTTAAACGATATCCAGAAGAAAGCTTTTCTGTTTTATACACTGATGTTCTGTGTTGATTTTATGGGAGAGCGCGGTATGCAGTTCATGGACAAGTTTATAGAAGTAAACGAGCAGATTATTGACAGACTGAATTGTCTATATGATATGCTATGGGCGGAATGGAAAAATTGCTGCATTTAAAGATTTGATGGGACTATTATCAATCGTTTTTATCTTGCGAGCAGTTCAAAGCAGAGAAGAAATATTCTGACTGGCGACAGACTGGCATTTAGTTCTTTTAAGGATTATGAAGGAAACAAAAGTAAATGACAATACTTCTGCTTTTAATGCTTTAGAGTACGATGAGAAAACTAAGATGGCATTAAAAGGTGTTATGAACTGTTGAACCCACATGGTATTTTTTCACATTTGAAAATGTAGAAATTATATGGGTATCTAATATGCAGGCAGGATTATTGGACATAAAATAATATGAAATTTTGATAGTATTGCAAGCGTGTTTGTGGTAAGATAACAGAGTAAAAAAGCGGTCTGTCGCTTTCTGGTTTGCGGAGGTAGAATCATGGACATAACATTGCATTATCAAGAAAAAGGCAACGGTGAACCTTTTATTTTTTTGCATGGAAACGGAGAAAACGGCTCCTATTTCAGACATCAAATAAATTATTTCAGCGAAAAATACCGGGTGATTGCTTTAGACACAAGGGGGCATGGTCAATCCCCAAGAGGTACGATGCCTTTTACCATTCAGCAATTTGCCAGCGACTTATATGATTTTATGACAGAGCTTCGACTTTCAAATGCAGTGATTCTGGGTTTTTCAGATGGCGCAAATATTGCCATGAAGTTTGCACTGAAACACCCGGACATGGTAAAGGCTTTGATACTGAATGGAGGAAACCTAAATACAAAAGGTGTAAAAAGCACAACACAAATTCCCATCGAGATCGGATACAGAACAGCAAAACGATTTGCTTCTAAATCGCCAGAGGCAAAAATGAATGCGGAAATGCTTGGCTTAATGGTGAATGAACCGAACATTGCGCTGAGCGAACTGTCGAAAATAACGGCTCCTACTCTTGTTATTTGCGGAACAAAGGATATGATTAAGGAATCCCATACAAAAAAGATTGCGAAAAACATACCTAATGCAAAGCTGGCAATTATTGAAGGTAATCATTTTATTGCAAACAAGCACCCCGCCGAATTCAATCAGGAAATTGAAAATTTTTTGCAGGAAATTCGATAACTTTTAGATGGTGGTTTGTTGTGAAATTTCCTTGCATTCGCTGCAAAAATTGACTATACTATAAAAAAGGAGCGTGATTCAAATGATTTATAAGCAGATTATACCCACAAGGGAAATACCTCCCGACCCACATCTTCCAACAAAAAGACCAATTGCAATCAATGGCATGAGCCGTAAAGACATAGATGCAGCGCTTATGAAAGGCATTGCTTCTTTAAAGTCAGGAAAAACATATACCCCCGATGAAGTTGACGCGGAACTTCTTAGAGAATTTGGCATATGAACGATAACTACAACATTATCTATTCTCCTCAAGCAAAAGACGATATAAAAAACATATATTCATACATTGCCTTTGAGCTGCAAGTTCCCGACACCGCAAGAAAACAAATAAACCGTATCCGGGAAAAGATTCGCTCACTTGATCTCATGCCAGCCCGTTACGGTATAGTAGACTGGGAACCCTGGCAAAGTATGAGCATGCACAAGCTACTTGTAGATAACTTTATTGTTTACTACACTGCACATTCCGACACTCTTATCGTCACAATCATACGCATCGTTTATGAACGAATGGACACCCAAAGTATCATTAAAACTGAATAAAAAGAACCCATTAGGGCGCGGTGCTTTTCTTCGGGACGAAAAACGTGTCCCTATATGCTTTTTCCATTTTTAGGAGTGCAATCTTTTTATCAATGCCCCCGGCATATCCGGTGAGGCTTCCGTTTCCGCCAACCACTCTGTGGCAGGGGACGATGACAGATATTGCATTGCGTGCCACTGCGCCGCCGACCGCCTGCGCCGACATTCCTGCAAGTCCTCTTTTCTCTGCGAGCTGCCTGGCAATCGCCCCATATGTTGTCGTCTGCCCGTAAGGAATCCGGTCAAGGATTTCCCACACCTCATTTTGGAATGCACTGCCCGTAAAATGGAGCGGCAGCTGAAAGCCCGGCTCTTTTCCTGAGAAATAAATGTCAAGCCACTCTTTTGCCTGCTCAAATACAGGCAGCTCTTTTTCTTCATTCTCCCGATCCAGAGAGCGCGCAAAATATTTCTGCCCTTCAAACCATAAGCCTGTCAGACCAATTTCGTCTGCCGCCAGTATAATCCCGCCAAGCGGTGACTCATATTTACCCGTGTATTGCATTTTCCAGCCTCATATTTTAATTCCACCATTCGAACTCGACGTGTTCTTTGTAACTCCTAACTTCATTTGTTTAAGCTTCATGCAAATCCCCACAAATTAACAACCCAGTTTTCTTTCTTTTTTACACATAATTGATTTCTCCTGAAAGTATAAATTCTCTGTTGTTTCAATCTCTCCGTAAGACTGGGATTCACCTGCTTTTATGGATTGAAGATACTTTAATTTTTGTGTCAGGTATTTGCACATTGTTTGCTCCTCCACAAAATTCAGGCTCATGCGGTGCGTTCAGGCTCACCAGAAGCCTGAACGTTCATATTCCATACAAACTGGGAGTTTTCTAATTTTTATCATTCAATTCAAACTCAATTCTATCTGCCTTTTAATTTTCCCTCTGCTCATTGGCTATCTGGTGCAAAATTTCTGAAAACTTCTCAGATTTGGATTCCAATAAACCGTGAGTCGTATCTTCCATAAGGTACAGCCTTTTGTACGGGGCTGAAATCTCATCAAAATACGCCTGTGCCTGTTGGTAATTTGTCTGAAAGTCTTGGTCGCCGTTGATATTGTAATAAGGAATTTCATAGTCATATCTGCCAAGTAGAGAAAATTTTTCAAATTCCTCAGATGCAAGAAAATCCGCATAAACTTTGTAATCTGAACCTAAAAAACGACTCCAGTCAGAAATACTGTAATAAGGATTAAATAGCATTGCCGTTACCATATTGTAGTCTGTTCCATCCCTCAGTAAATCGTACCCATATTTCTCCATCAACAGATTCCTTGCAGTAAAATGTTCCTCTGTCATATTCTCTGGCGTCAGTGTCTGAACAAGAGCAATCCCCTTATCATCTGTTGCCCATTCTCCTGCAATTTCCTTGAATGCGACTTCATTTTCATACATATCCACAAGCTGACCAGTGCCAATATAGCAATCATAGTACTGTGGATATGTCAGTACAAGATTACTTCCAAAATAACTTCCCCAAGAATGTCCTAAGAGCGTTATCTTTTCTACATCAAGATAATCAAGCAGATACTGTGTCATTTCCAGTCCGTCATTCATCATAAGCTCATAGGTAAGAGTAATATCATTCTGTTTTGCATCATAACTTTTGCCGCAATTTCTCTGATCCCAAGTTACGACAGTATAAACATCTGCCCATTTTCTTGTAAAAGCATAATCATAAGCACTGGTGGAAGAACCAGGGCCTCCATGCAGATAGAGCAGTACTGGATTATTCAAATCTTCTCCATAAATGCTAATCCATTGCTTTGTACCACCAATTTCCACATACATAGATTCGTTGATCCCGCCTTCTGGCGTCTGATTATAAATCGCTTTGCCAATCGCCCGAACCATCAAAAAAGCGACCATCAATATTAATATGGTAAGAGCTATACATTTTAATATTTTAAATAGCTTTTTCTTCATTCTATATCTCCGTATAATTCATCTCTCCGTATTACTGAAATTTTGCTAAATCACCTATTTTTGAAATGTTACGCAGTAAAAGCCTATTTTAAAAATATCAGTATAAATCATGTTTCTTAATCATTATACATTTTGTATCCTCATCAAAAACAAACTCTACAATCCATGGCATAACATTTTTGATTTTTTCAAAATCGTTATACCCGAAAGAATGGTCATAATAATTAATAATCGTACTTAACGCAGTTCCATGACTTCCTACTACAATATTCTTTCCTGCATATTTATTTAATACC
>JAMPHB010000020.1 GCA_023663685.1 Blautia sp. | reverse complement strand
CGAAGTGTCGGCACTTCCTTTTCAAGCTGTTCCCTTTCCGTCCTCCACGCTTTGGATGTGATTTTCCCGCCCTCGGCAAGCAGCGTTTTCAAATCGGCTCCCACCAGCTCCATTAAGATCTGTCTCATAGTTATAGATGGAATAATAATACAGAAAAACTTTTAAAAATAAAAATCATCACGGAATCCTCTTATTTTCAGCCATATACAAATCGTACCACTGCTGCCGCGTCAGGCAGACCTTAAGCGCCTCACAGCTCTCCCTCAGATGCACCGGAGAGGTTGTCCCTATGACCGCCTGCATATTTGCCGGATGGCGCAGGATCCATGCAAGTGCAATCGCGCTCTTTGTCACCCTGTATTCGGTGGCAAGGCTCTCAAGAAGCGCATTTAGTCTGGCATACTTTGGATTGTCGATAAAGCTGCCATCCGCCCATGAGGCCTGCAGGGGACACCACGTCTGAACCGTAATATCGTGCAGACGGCAATAATCCAGCATTCCGTGATCTCTGTCAACCGCGTGATCGTCTGCCATATTTACAAAGAAATCGCTGTCCAGCATATGGCTGTGAATGATGGAAAACTGCAGCTGGTTACAGATGAGAGGCTGTTTCAGGTACTTATTCAGAAGACGCAGCTTTCCAACACTGTGATTGGACACGCCAAAATAACGAACCAGCTTCTTCTCATGCAGCTCGTCAAAGGTCTCCGACAGTTCAACGGGATCGCACAGGGCATCCGGCCGATGCAGCAGAAGAATATCCAGATGGCTGGTATGAAGCCTTTCCAGAGAATGCTGCACCTGATTCATAATGTACTCCCTGGAGGTATCATAGCGCAGCCCTCCCGCATACTCCTGTACAATGTCGCACTTGGACTGGATCAGCATCTGCTCACGGAGCTCCGGGTTTTTGGCAAGCACTTTGCCGAAAATCCTCTCGCATTCGCCTTTCCCGTAAATATCCGCATGGTCAAAGAAGTTGATTCCCTGCGCAAGAGCCTCGCGAATAAGTATCTCCACCTCTTCCTCATTTTTCTCCGCGATGCGCATCATGCCAAGCGCCAGCCGGGAAACTTTTAAGTCTGTGTTTGCAATCTGAATGTAATCCATACTCTCCTCCAATTTCATTATTTTTTTATGCCCTCTTAAGCCGGTAGCGCCGGGAAGGGCGCACCAGAATCGTTACCAGAAGAATCGCAACTGCCGTCACACCCAGACTAAGGGGATAGACCTGCATGATCGTTGCAAATGCGGGATTTTTCTGAAACACGGTAAAAATCCACACCAGTCTCACGCCGCAAATCCCCACCACCGAGCACGCCGCCGGTATAAAGGATACCCCGTAGCCCCGCAGATAACCGGACAGCCCCTCCTGCGCAAAGCTGAACAGATAGGCAGCGAAAATGTAACACAGCCGTATGTAGCCCGTATCAATGACCGCGGGATCCTGATTAAAAATGCCAAGCAGCGGCTTTCCAAAGAAAAGTATCACGCCGCAGGTGACAGCGGTGGCCGCCGCCGACTGCAGCAGGCACAGCTTAAGGGTTCTGATACATCTGTCATTCTGCCCCGCGCCAAAATTCTGCCCCACAAAAGTCGTGCATGCCTGCCCGAAGGAATTCATCACATAGTAGGCAAAAATCTCCAGATTAAAGGCGGCCGAGGAGGCGGCCATCACCGTCGTGCCAAGGCTGTTGACTGCCGACTGGATCACAATATTGGCGAAGGAAAAGATCATACCCTGCACGCCCGCCGGAACACCGATTTTTAGAATCGAGGAGAGAATCCTGCCGTCTATCCGCATATTTTTCAGCGTGACCTGAATCGCCAGATCCGTCTTTAGCAGAGCGGTAAAGAGTATGGCAGAGCTGACCAGGTTTGCGATTACGGTTGCAAGCGCGACGCCGTCCACATCCATGCCAAGCATGCACACAAAAAATAAATTCAGTAATACATTGCTCACGCCGGAAATCACAAGCGCAATCAACGGCGTTCTCGTGTTGCCGCAGCTTCTGAATATGGCCGCCTCAAAATTGTAGAGCAAAATTACGGGCATGCCGAGCAGATAAATCCGCAGATACCGGACAGCCATTGCAAAGACTTCCCCCGGCACGCCGAGAAGCGCCACCACATTTGCCGCGAGCAGCTCTCCGAGAACCGCTATGCCGATTCCTCCGAGCAGCGCGACAATGATCGAGGTATGTACAGCCCTGGAAATACTTTTTTTATCGTCCTGCCCAATCGCTTTTGCGATGATCACATTGCTTCCCAGCGAAATTCCCACAAACAGATTGACCAGCAGGCCGATGACCGGACTGTTGCTTCCAACCGCCGCCATCGCCTCCTTGCCTGCAAATCTCCCGACCACCGCGATATCCGCCGCGTTGAACAGCTGCTGTAAGATTCCTGTGGCCGCAAGCGGCAGGGTATATCTTATAATCTTACCGCCAAGTGAACCATGGAGCATATCCATGTCTGTACGCATTTTCTTCACCTGTCCTTTCTGGAACAATGTGGGCAAGCCCACTTCCACTCTCCTGCCTCCCACGGCAGCAAAGTCTATTCTGTGATACAAAAACGGGGGCGGAACCCCACCCCCAAAAACCTTCACGCTATGTATTGTCTATGCTCTTTTTTGTCCGAAAATAGTGCTCTTATAAGGCGTCAGGGCACGCATAAGAATCGTTCCCAGCACACATACGGAAAACAGCTCCCCAATCGCAATCGTTACCATATTGAAGGGAATCGACCAGTCCACGCCTCTGTAAATCGTCTGAAAACCGTAGCCATACCGGAGCACGAAGGGCACAATCAGCACATTCGCCGCTACCGGCGGCAGCGTACACAAAAAGCTGTGCCTGCGCAGCAGATAGGTGCCAACCGCCCCAAGCAGGGTCGCAAGGCTGCCAAAAATCACATCCCAGATGATCGCTCCGGTGGTGAGATTGGCAATCAGGCAGCCGATCCACAGACCCGGAATCGCCGCCGGCGTAAAAAAGGGCAGGATGCACAAGGCCTCTGAAAACCGGATCTGCACTGCGTGGGATGCCAGCCCCAGCGCATTGGCAGCATAGGTCAGCACCACATACAGCGCCGCAATACCTGCCGCCTGCACAATAAACGTTACTTTTCTGTCTCTCATTATTCTCTTGTCTCCTTTAGTTTTGTTTTACGAGTGGAAGGTTTCGAACACTCGGTGTTGATTTACTGAAAATTCCTGATATGGGACATTTCCAGCAGGAGCTAGTATAACACAGTACAGAAGAAAATGCAAGATTTGCACAAAAATCAATTTTTGCGGGTCATTCATTTTCCGTGCGCAGATACTGGTACATATTTTTGAGCGCATTCTTCTCAAGGCGGGAGACCTGCGCCTGGGAAATGTGAATCTCCTCCGCCACTTCGATCTGCGTCTTTCCCTCAAAGAAGCGCAGCTTAATGATGCGCTCATCCCGTTCATTTAACCGTGAGAGCGCATCACTCAGGGAAAGATCCTCTACCCAGTTGTCCTCCTTATTTTTTTTGTCGGAAATCTGATCCATGACATAGAGTGTGTCCCCTCCGTCTGTGTAGACCGGATCAAAAAGACTGAGCGGCGTCTGGATCGCATCCAGCGCGTAGACGATATCCTCCACCGCTATGCCGCTGGCCTCGGAAATCTCCTCCAGCGTCGGCTCCCTCGTGGCGGTGCGGGCAAGCTGCTCCTTGGCCTGCATCGCCTTGTAAGCCGTATCCCGCAGGGAGCGTGGGATACGGTAGCTGCTGTTGTCCCTCAGATAACGGCGGATTTCCCCGATAATCATGGGAACTGCATAAGTTGAAAATTTTACCCCTACATTTACGTCGAAATTGTCAATCGCCTTCATCAGTCCGATGCAGCCAATCTGAAACAGATCGTCCACGTTCTCGTTATGATTGTTAAAGCGCTTGATGATGGAAAGGACAAGGCGGAGATTCCCCTGTATATAGGTATCTCTGGCCTTTTGATCCCCCTTTTTGATGCGGGCGAAGAGCTCGTCCTTTTCCTCTTCCTTTAAGATAGGAAGCTTGGCGGTGTTGACGCCGCAGATCTCGACCTTGTAGGTTGCCATGTACTACTTACCTCCCCAGATGATACATCACTGTATACAAAAGAGGATGGACAAATTGGGGAGAATTTATTCATGGCATGAACGCTTCCCGGCAAAAAAGAATGCAGATTTTAACGCTCCCATTTCTCGCAGAGTGAATTGATCTGGTCTGCAAATTTTGCCAGATCCTTGTTCGCCATGCCCTGACATTTCCGGATCACTGCCAGCAGCCGTTCCCCGGCGATCACCAGCCGGTCGAATACACTGGAGCCTGCCCGGTACACCTTCTCCTTCTTCACTACATGCTGTCTGCTGCCCTGCGCCACCTGTACGCCCGTAAGCAGATCATAGGCGTCCCCGCTGTAGGGGGCAACGGCGTCAAAGCCCGTCTCCGTCCTGACATGTTCAACAAAGGCTTCCGCGGTGCTCTCCTCCCCGTGAACGACAAAAACCTTTTTCGGCGGGGTGGTAAAGGCCGAAATCCAGCGGAGCAGATGCTCCTTATCCGCGTGGCCGCTGTTGCCCGGCAGCCTTATAATCTCTGCCCGCACATCAATCTCCTCCCCAAAGAGCTTCACCTGCTTCGCCCCGTTTAAAAGGGCGTAGCCCAGCGTGCCCGGCACCTGAAAGCCCACAAAGAGTATGGTGGAATCCCTGCGCCAGAGATTGTGCTTGAGATGGTGGCGGATCCGCCCCGCCTCGCACATGCCGGAGGCCGAGATAATCACCTTGGGCTTTGCGTCAAAGTTGATCATGCGGGACTCGTCGCTGGAGACTGCCACCTTAAGCCCCGGAAAGCGGATCGGGTTCACGCCGGACTCCACCAGACGGATGGCCTCCCCGCTAAAACAGTCCCTTACGCTTTTATGGAAAATACTGGTGGCCTCCACCGCCAGCGGGCTGTCCATGTAGACCTCGAAATTCGGAAACTCCGGCAGAAGTCCCTCCGACTTGATTCTTCGGATAAAATAGAGCATCTCCTGCGTCCGCCCCACTGAAAAAGCCGGAATCACTACATTTCCGCCCCTCGTAAAGGTGGCGTTCATCACCTTCGCAAGCTCCTTCGCATAGTCCGGCAAAACCTCGTGGTTGCGGTTGCCGTAGGTGGACTCCATCACCACATAGTCCGCCTCCGCTATGTACTCCGGATCCTTGAGCAGCGGACGGTTCCCGTTGCCGATATCCCCGGAAAAAACAATCTTCTTTGTCACGGCATTTTCCGTAATCCACATCTCAATCGAGGAGGAGCCCAAAAGATGCCCTGCATCCACGAAGCGCACATAAAACCCTTCCGCTATTTCAAGCCTCTCATGGTAATCGCAGGGCACGAAATGCTCCATCACGCCCACTGCATCCTCCAGATTGTAGAGCGGCGTAACCTCCGTCTTTCCGGCACGCTTCGCTTTCCGGTTCTTCCACTCCGCCTCGGACTGCTGAATGTGGGCGCTGTCCTTCAACATAATGTCACAGAGCTCGCAGGTTCCCCTTGTGGCGTAGATTTTCCCGCGAAAACCGTGGCTGTACAGAAGCGGCAGAAGCCCGGAATGGTCAATGTGGGCGTGTGTTACAAAGACATAGTCGATGGTTGCTGCATTCACCGGAATCTCCTGATTCACATACAGATCCGGCCCCTGCTCCATGCCACAGTCCACCAGAAGATGCGTCTCCCCGAAGGAAAGGTAATGACAGCTCCCGGTCACCTCCCGGTCTGCCCCTAAAAATTCAAGTATCATAACAATACCCCCTCTGCTGTAATATGAAGTAAAAATTTCTCTTACCACAAATTATAGCACATTCAGGTCTGTTACTCTACTTTTTCTATCTCTTTCTTTAAGCGGAGTATGATTTTTTTCTCCAGACGGGATATGTAGGACTGGGAGATGCCAAGAAGATCCGCAACCTCCTTCTGTGTCAGCTCCCGCCCGTCCTTCTGCCCGATTCCGTAGCGCAGGCAGATAATCTGTTTCTCCCTCGCCCCCAGCTTGTTCACGGCATTGCGCAAAAGTCCCAGCTCCACCTCATTCTCCATGTCCCGGTAGATAATATCCTCGTCCGTCCCCAGAATATCGGAAAGCAAAAGCTCATTTCCGTCCCAGTCCACATTCAGCGGCTCGTCGATGCTCACCTCCAGCCTGACCTTGTTATTGCGCCTCAGGTACATGAGGATCTCATTTTCGATACACCTGCTGGCATAGGTAGCTATTTTAATATTTTTTCCGGGATTAAAGGTATTGATTCCCTTGATCAGCCCGATTGTCCCGATGGAAATCAGATCCTCCACGCAGATCCCTGTATTTTCAAATTTCTTGGCCAGATAGACCACGAGCCGCAGATTGTGCTCAATCAGCATTTTCCGCGCATCCTCCGCCGAAAAAGCGGTCTCACCGCCGCAGATCTCAGTGGAGAGGGCAACCAGGCACTTTTTTTCCTGCTCCGTCTCCAGGGGCGGCGGCAATATGTCTGCCCCGCCGATATAAAATATTTCATCCTCCGCCAAAAGCATGTGGATCTTCATCCATATCTGTGATAGAACTCGCTTCATGTAATAACTCCTTTCGCTCCATTTAATATCATCTGATAACTCTTCCCCTCCAGCAGCTCCTGCTCTGCTTTTCCCAGCCACACGTCCGACAGCGTGCGTGTATTTTTCCCATCTTTAATCTGCATTTTTTCGACGCGAAGCACCCGAATCCACCCCTCTCTTGTACCGAGGGAGCGGAAGGGAATCAGATTTACCTCACCCTCATTCAAAAGCGCCAGCTCCTCCAAAATTCCCGGGCTCACAATATGTACGGGCTCCCCGGCCGCCGTTGCCAGCAGATTCCCGGAATCAAAGAGCCCCAGACATTTTACGCTTTTGCCTCCGTGAAACAGCGTTACGGAATAGAGCCGTCCCTGCCGCCGCAGGGAGCTTCCTGTTACCCCGACGAGCGTTCGCGCGACTGGCAGCGCAAGCAGCGCCATATAAAATGCCGGTGCCTTAAGCCCGGTCAGGTTTTGAATCGCCTCCGCCACTCCGTTTAGAAGCACAATCGCAAAAAGGCTCACCAAAAACCGGATACAGAAATCCTTTTTTCCATTCCAGCCAAAGGCAATCAGCAGCATGGCCGGAACCGCGGCGACTGCCAGCCAGCGAATCCCCGGTAAAAACAATACAAAAAGCACAGAGACTAACGTCATGCACAGTGCCGCAAGTCCCATGCGTAGATAGCGGAGGGAGACCTGACATTTACAAAGCACATAAGTGAGGGATAATACATTCAGATTCATCAAAAAATTCTGTTCCAGAAACAGATCTATGTAGAATACATAAATAAAAATCACCTCCTGTTCCTGCTATTATAGAGAATGTAAACTCTATATTTTGGCAGAATCAGGAGGTCTGATTCGATAACTTATTGACTTTTTCAGACAAAAACTACCGCTTTGAGTTCTTTAGGAAATCCGGGATATTGATTTCTACCGGCTTTACCGTGCTCTCCGGCTGCTTCGGTCTCTGGATCCCGGAATATGTAGGAGCCGTCGGCGTGGGCGCCGGGCGGGATTCTGTGCCGCCAAAGCTCCCCAGCCCGGAGGTCGAGCGCGTCTGCGTCTGTACGCCTCTGGTACTGCTCTGGGGATATACCATCCGGGAGCCTACGCCGCTGCCCTGCGGAGCCGCCTGTCTCGCGGGAGCCTCCAGTCCGGTGGCAATCACCGTGATGGTAGCCTCGTCCGCCATCGTCTCGTCATACTTCGCTCCAAAGATGATATTCGCGTCGGCTCCTGCCAGATCCTGCACATAGCTTGCCGCATCGTTGGCGTCCATCAGGGAAATATCGCCGGAAATATTGATAATGACATGGGTAGCGCCGGTAATCGTCGTCTCTAAAAGGGGAGATTCCACCGCAAGCTTCACCGCCTCGATCGCTTTCTCGTCGCCCTTCGCGCTTCCGATACCGATATGTGCCATACCCTTGTCCTTCATTACGGTCTGCACATCTGCAAAGTCCAGGTTGATGAGAGCCGGAAGGTTGATCAGATCCGTGATGCCCTGCACCGCCTGCTGCAATACCTCGTCCGCCTTCTTCAAAGCGTCCGGCATGGAGGTACGCCTGTCCACAATTTCCAGAAGCTTGTCGTTCGGAATCACAATCAGCGTATCCACACTCTCCTTCAGCCGCTCGATGCCTGAAACTGCGTTGATCATACGCTTCTTTGCCTCGAACTTAAAGGGCTTTGTCACAACGCCCACTGTCAGGATCCCCTGCTCCTTCGCAATCCGCGCCACCACCGGCGCCGCTCCGGTTCCGGTGCCGCCTCCCATACCGCAGGTGACAAACACCATGTCCGAGCCTCTCACTGCGGCGGACAGCTCCTCTGCGCTCTCCTCTGCGGCCTTCTCTCCAATCTCCGGCTGCGCGCCTGCGCCCAGCCCCTTCGTCAGCTTCTCTCCGATCTGAATCAATGACGGTGCCTTGCAGAGCTGCAGAGCCTGCTTATCCGTATTGACGCCGATAAACTCTACTCCACCTATATTCTCATCAATCATGCGGTTCACAGCGTTATTTCCGGCGCCACCCACACCAATCACTATAATTTTGGCGCTTGTGTCCGCCTCCGTGGTACGAATCTCCAGCATGGTTCTTCCTCCTTACTATCTATTGTGAAACATAAAAAACTGTTTCAAACGCACTCATATAGACTATAATATAATTTTTCAATCAAATAATCAACACAAAATTGTATTTTTTCGCTTATTCTTTCTTGTTGAACACAATATTCGTGGTTTCCTCGGTCCATGTCTCCAGATGCAGAGTCCCCTGACCCGAGAGCTTAGGCATGATCTTCTCCAGCCTCTCGACCTTCTGTGTCAACAGATCCAGATCCCCCATTTTCACCTTCACGCCGCCGTATTTGAGCACCGGGGCGTCCTCCACCCCGTAGGTGATGGAATCCGGCGCAAGCTCCGCCCTCTTGAGCGTCTGCGTCAGGACTAAAAGCTCCCTCAGCCTGCTCTCCTCAATCGGAAGCTTCTCGTAGAGTACCACCTCGCTGCATTCGATGCCCCGGATGACCGGAATGTCGTCGATCTTGTCCGAGGATGTCTCCACCACAAAGCCATCCTTGTCAAAGTAGGCGTTCTCACCGATGGAGGAGATGTAGAGACAGCCCATCATTCCCTTCTCGTACACCTTAATATGCAGCGTCTGGGGATTTTTGAGGCTGATCTCCATCGTGTCGATAAAGGGCACGGACTCGGTGTCCACAAACTTGTATTTGAAAAACACATACAGCGAGTTCCACGAATACCCGTCGTTCAGGACGGCGGACTCGATCACCTCGGCGCCGTAGAGCTCGTTGCCCTCCACCTCTACCTTCTTTACAACGAAGAGCTTTATAACGATAAGCGCCGTCACTCCTGCCAGAAGAAGCAGCGACAAAACCGTAACCAGTATTCTCTTTTTTTTCTTTGCTTTCTTTCTCTCTTCCCGAATCATAGGCTAATCAATCTTCTCCAGACGGATTCCCCGGCTCACCGACAGCACAAGCCCCAGCTCCCCCATCAAAAAGATCAGGGAGGTTCCTCCATAGCTGATAAAGGGCAGGATCACACCGGTGTTGGGGATTGTGTTGGTCACCACCGCAATATTTAATATAACCTGGATTGCAATATGGGACATGACCCCCGTGACAAGCAGCGCCCCAAACAGATCCTGGGCATTGTTCGCAATCACCATCATACGCCATATCAGAAGCACAAACAGCAGAATCACGCAGACTGCGCCAAACAGTCCCAGCTCCTCACAGATTATGGTAAAAATCATGTCGTTCTGTGACTCCGGCACATTTCCCATTTTCTGCAGGCTCTCCCCGAGCCCCTTGCCGAAAAGTCCGCCGGAGCCGATGGCATACAGCCCCATCGTGGTCTGGTATACATCATCGCTCGTCGCGGTCTCCGGGTGGAGCCACGCCTGCACCCGCCCGCTCCGGTATCCGGCAAAGCGAATGAACAGCACGATAAACACGAGTCCGACCGCCGCCACGAGGATAAACTGCAGATACTTCGGACTTGCCACAAAGAGCATACAGACAATGATTCCAAATATGATCACCGCCGTACTCAGATTGCTGACGGCCACCACCGCCAGCAGGGGCGCCATGATAACAACGATCTTGATGATGGTCGCAAAATCTCCCATCTGCTTCGAGATTTTCTCGACCAGCACTGCCATGAACAGAATCACCGCAAGCTTCGCAATCTCCGAGGGCTGAAAGCTGACGGGGCCAATCTCCAGCCAGCGGGAGGAGCCGTGGGAGCTCTTATTGAACTGGGGCACAAACACTAAAAGACACAGACCAAGCGAGCCGATATACGCAATCGTCCCGAATTTTTTCCATACCCGGTAGTCCACCTTCGCCAGAAAAATCATCGGAACCAGCCCCAGCAGAATATTCCGAAGCTGCAGCTTCAGATAGTACGCCCCGTCCCCGTAATTTCTGAGCGAGGTGTAGGAGCTGGAACTGTACACCATCACCAGCCCAAAACACAGCAGAAATATAATCAGAAAAAGCAGATTGTAATCAAAATATGAAATTGATTTCCCTAACCGCTTCCGTTTTTCCACAAGCCTTACTCCTTTAGACCCTTTACAATTTCTTTAAATATCCGGCCGCGCTCCTCATAGTTTGCAAACATGTCAAAGCTCGCGCAGGCCGGGGACAAAAGCACCGCATCCCCCGAGGCCGCCCGGGCGTAGCAATCCTGCACAGCCTCCTCCAGCGTCTCATAGCGCACCGTGTCCAAAAAGCCGTGCCGTTTCGCACATTCCCCAATCTTTTCTGCGGTCTGCCCAATCAGCGCCAGCTCCTTTACCTTACCGTCAAATGCCTCTATCCACTCGTCGTAATTCGACCCCTTGTCGGAGCCGCCGCCAATTAAAAAGGTCGGACAGTTCATGGCTCCTATGCCCTGTATCGCCGCATCCGGGTTCGTCGCCTTAGAGTCGTTGTAGAATCTGACTCCCCGCTTTTCACAGACATACTCGATTCTGTGCTCCACCGCCGTAAAGCGCCTGAGCACCTCCACAATCTTCTCCATCGGCACGCCAAGGGAGGTGGCAATGGCGCAGGCCGCCATCACGTTCTCATAATTGTGCCGCCCCAATAGCTTAAGCTCCTTCACGTTGATGACATGCGAAGCCACTCCTGCGGCTGCCCGGTAAATATCCTCTCCCTCCAGATAGAAGCCGTCCCGCAGGCGGGTTTTGCTGCTGAAAAACACTACATTTGCCGGGCAGTGCTCCCCGAAGCGGCGCAGCTCTTCGTCCTCGTAGTTGAGCACGCAAAAGCCGGCCTTCGTCTGGTTCTTTGTGATATCCTCCTTTGTCCGGATATAGCACTCCATCGTATGATGCCGGTTCAGATGATCCGGCGTGATGTTCAAAATCGCAGACACCTCCGGGGCGAAATCCCGGATTGTCTCCAGCTGAAAGCTGCTGATCTCCGCCACAGTCACTGTCTCTTCCGTCATATCGGCGGCCTCTTGTGTGTAGGGGATTCCGATATTCCCCACAATGCGCACATCCCTATAGTAATTCTTCAAAATCTCGCCCGTCAGCGCCGTGGTCGTGGTCTTGCCGTTCGTTCCGGTGATGGCGGCAAGCCGCCCCCTCCCATAATAATAGGCCAGCTCCACCTCGCTCCAGATCTCTGTCCCGCGCCGTCCAAGCTCCTCCACCATCGGAAGGTCTGTGGGCACACCGGGACTGATCACCGCCACCGCAAACTCCATGTCCCCGTCCGGCAGCTCCTTTAAAATCAGGGGGACATCCTTTAAATCCGGGTTTTTTTCGTAGAACGCGGCTGTATCCAGCTTCTCATTGCCATCGAAGAGCACAGGCTTTACTCCCTTTTTGAGCAAAAGCCCTGCCGCCGCGATCCCGCTTTTGCCCGCGCCGATCACCAGCACCCGCTTTCCTTCTATATCCATAGGTACCACCTCCGTAAATTCTTTATCAGTATACCAGTATAAGAGATTCTCTATTTTAATTCAAGGTATGGCAAAATGTTTTCGAAGATTTCTTTTGCCACCGGGGCAGCAATCGTTCCGCCATAGTAGACTCCCTGCGGGTTGCGTATGATAACCAGCACCAGCACCTGCGGGTCGGAGGCGGGCGCAAAGCCCAGGAAAGAGGAAATGTATTTGTTGGCTGAGCGGGGCAGGGTCTGGGAGGTGGCGGTCTTGCCGCCGATCTCATAGCCCTCGATATAGGCCTTGCTTCCGCCGCCCTCCGAAACCACCTTCTCCAAAAGCATCCGAAGCGTCTCCGAGGTCTCGCTGCTACAGATGCCGTCGCTCGTCTCGTAGGAAAGGCGCTCTACCTCCTCCCCCGTGGGGGATTCCACCCAGACGCCGAAATGAGGCGTCACTCTTGTGCCCCCGTTGATCAGCGAGGACACGGTGGTGGCGAGCTGCACCGGCGTAATCTGAAAAGACTGTCCAAAGGAGACGGTCGCCAGCTCTACGAGTCCGATATCCTCCTGTTTGTGCATGATGGTCGCCGCCTCTCCCGGCAGATCAATATGCGTCTTTTCCAGCAGGCCAAACTGCTCAAAATAATGGTAATACCTCTCCGCCCCCAGACGGAGTCCCACCGTGATAAAGACGGGATTGCATGAATTTTCTATTCCCTGCACAAAGGTCTCCGAGCCATGCCCCTGCGTCTTATGGCAGCGAATGCGTCTGTCCTCCACGACAATGTAGCCGGGGCAGAAAAAGTTTTCTTCCGTGGAAACTACGCCCTCCTCCAGTGCGGCGCTCGTCGTGATAATCTTAAAGGTGGAGCCCGGCTCATAAGTATCGCTGACACAGTGGTTGCGCCACATCTGGTTCAGGTAATCCTGCTCCTCCTCTGTGCCCGCGTACCCGCTGTACTCCCCTGTCAGCGTAAAGGGATCGTTCAGGTTAAACTCGGGGTAATCCACCATCGCCATAAGCTCGCCATTCTGCGGATTCATCACAAGGATGCTCACCGAGTCCGCCTCTTTCTGAATGTACGCCTTTTCCGCCGCCTGCGCGGCGTACATCTGAATATTGTAATCCAGGGAAATATGAAGATTGTTCCCGGATACCGGCTCGCTTCTCTCCTCCCCCACCTTGCTGACCTCGATGCCCCGGGCGTCGGTGGTGGTCAGGATTTTTCCGTTCTGTCCCTGCAGATAGGAGTCATAGATTGTCTCGAGGCCGATGATTCCCTGATTGTCGCCGCCGGTAAATCCCAGAACCTTCGAAGCCAGCTCGTCATAGGGATACTCTCTCTTATAGTCCTCATCGACCTTCACGCCGGCATAGCCGTAGGACAGAATGCGGTTGCCCGTCTCCTTGTCCACATTGCTCTTGATTCGCTCGATGGATGTCACCTTCTCCACGCGCTTTCTGACCTTCTCCTCCGAAAGCCCCAGCTCCTTCACCAGCATTTCGATGACCGCCTCCGGGTCTTCGATCTGGTTATGTATCACAGAGATCGTGCAGACCGAACGGTTGCTTGCCAGCACGACTCCGTTTGCGTCGATAATCTTCCCCCTCGCCGCCTTGATTTCCCTCTCTCTCTGCTGCAGATCCGTCGCCCGCTCGGAGTAATAATTCCCGCGAAAGACCATAAGATATATCAAGCGGCCAAGCAGGATACAGCCGCAGAGCAGCACGCCGAGGAAAAAAAGACAGATTTTCTTTCGATTGTAGGTCTTGTTGCGTTCCATTGCATAATCCCTTCGAATGAAGCCTTATTATGCATCCTATGAGAAAAGCATGGCCGACATTCCCTGCGCTATTCGCCAGCCCCCGGCCCGCCCTCCGCGGGTGTTTCTTCCTCCGGCTCCACAGACTCCCCGCCCTCCGCGGGTGTTTCTTCCTCCGGCTCCACGGACGGCGCGATTCCGGACGTAGGTGCATTCTCCCCGTTCCACTGGGCATTCTCCCCGGTGACGTCCAGCCCCTCGTTCTTTCCGGTTTTCTCCTCGTCAGGATAGATGTTCATATAGGGAAGAACCTCCTCTAAAATCTCCCTGACTATGTTCTGGGCAAAATAGCTGTGGGACTGTTCATATACGTTCGGCTCGTCCACCACACAGTAAATCAGCAGCTGCGGATTCTCGTAGGGAACAAATCCAATAAAGGATACAAGATATTTCCCGTTTCCCCTGGGGTATTTCTGCGCTGTCCCGGTCTTTCCCCCCATAGAATAACCGTCCACCTTGGCCGTTGCCCCGGTTCCCTCTGAGACGGTGTGCAGCAGATAGCTCTTAATCTGCGCGCTCGTACTCTCTGAGACGGTCTGTTTCACCGCTTTCGGCTCTTTCGTGCGAATGGTGTTGCCCGAGGCGTCCGTGATTTTCTCCACAATCTGGGGCTGATAGTAAGTACCCCCGTTGATCAGGGATGCAAAACCGCTGGCCATCTCTATCATCGTACAGTTGTAATTCTGTCCGAAGGAATTGGTCGCAAGGTCGATGGGTTTGATATCGTCAATGGTATACATCAGGGAGGCGGTATTGGCCTCTCCTGGCAGGTCTATGCCCGTCCTCTGTCCAAAGCCGAAGATCGACTGGTATTCCAGAAAGTTCTTCGCCCCGATCTTGTAAGACATCTGCATGAGGGCGTCATTGCAGGAATCCATCAGTGCCCCTTCCACGGTCTCCGTGCCATGGCCATTTTTGCTGACACAGCTGATCCATGAGTCGAACTGTTCTCCTCCATCGCACTCATAGGTCATGCCGTCCCTGACCGTTCCGGTCTCTAAACCACAAGCCACCGTAAAAGGCTTCTGCACAGAGCCGGGCTCATAGGTATCTGTCACACAGTAATTCTGCCACATCGCATTCAGAGCCTCAAAAATCTCCTCGTCGGTCATGGCCTCCTGCTCCTCCTGCGTATAGAAGGCCGAGAGATTCCTCGGTTCGTTTAAGTCAAATTCCGGGTAATCCGCCATCGCAAGCACCCTGCCTGTGTCCGGCTCCATAATGATAACCGCCGTGTTCGCGCTCCCCGGCCCCTCTGTGTAATTGTCGCGGTAGGCCTCATTGAACTGGCGTATCTTTTCCTCTACAATGGACTGTATGTTTGCATCGATGGAGCATACCAGCGTATTCCCGTCGCGGGGAGAAATGACGGTCTTTTCAAAATCATTGTCCGAATTCAGGTAGCCGTACTCCCTGCCGTTGACGCCGTTCAATACATCATCATAGTAATTTTCCAGCCCCGTCGTCCCCACATTTCCGGCGGAGGTAAATCCAATGACCGAGGAGGCAAGCGTCCCGTAAGGATAGCTCCTCTGGTACTCCTTCTCAAACCACACGCCGCGGACATTGGGATTTACCTTTTTCCCTTTCCCGTCCACCTCGTCCACAAGATTGACAAAGGGCTGTATCTCGTCATAGGGAAGCTTTTTCGCCAGCACATAATATTTGCTCTGCGCATTCTCTGCGGCGTACTGTCTGATTTCACTCTTCTCAAGCTGTGGGAAACATTCTACAAGCGCGTCGATGGTGGGCTCTATACAGCTCTCATCGTCCGTCATAACCGAACAGTCCAAAATAACATTGTAGACCGCCACGCTGGTCGCAAGAACCGTCCCGGAGCTGTCCACGATATCCCCTCTCTGATAGGGAATCGTCTTGCTGTCGTAGGACTGGAGGGAAAGCACCTTCTTCGTGTACTTCTCCCCGCTGGTGTATTCGATGTACATAAGCCGCCCGATCAGCCCGCACAGAAGCACCAGTATCACGGAAAAAAGCGCCATCAGTTTGGCGCGCATTTTCCTTGTAAACTTTTTTGTGATTTTCCTTCTACGTCTTCGTCTCGCCACAGTCCTCACCTACTGTCTGGGAATGTCGCTGTACTGGTCCATAAAATTGTTGTTATCCACGGTGTAGTAGACCACCTGCTCCTCTGTCGGATAGCTCATTCCAAGCCTATTTACCGCTATATCCCTGATTTGATTCAAATCCACCGAAGTGATAATACTCTTGTACCGCGCGTCATTCTCCGCCCGCTGGTCATTGACGTCCGACTGCAGGGCCGAAACCCTGCGCATCCTGGCAGATACCTGCGACTGGAGCTGTACCAGCATAACGGCGGATGCTGCCACCGCCATCACGCACATCGACAAAAAAGCCACATAGGCACGGTTCATTCCCATTTCCCGGGCACGGTTGCGCCTCGCTGCGTTCTTACGTCTTTTTCTACGGCTGATCTCCTCAAGCTCCTCTTTGCTCCTTCTCTCCCGCCGTACCGGCACCTCCAGCTCTCTTACTGTATTTCCACGGACGTAATAATTTCTAGTCATACCCTTGCTCCCCCTCGAATCCTTTCTGTCATTCCCCGCAGTCCTTTGCTTCGAACACCCTGAGTTTGGCGCTCTTTGCCCGGCTGTTTCTCTCCAGCTCCTCCTCCGTCGGCAAAATCGGCTTTCTCGTCAGTACCTTCCCCTTTGATTTTTTCCCGCACACGCATACCGGAAAGCTACTCGGACAGGTGCAGGGATTCTCGTTCCTCTTAAAACTGGATTTGACGATTCTGTCCTCCAGGGAATGGAAGGTAATCACACAGATTCTTCCTCCCGGCACCAGCAGATCAATCATCTGATCCAGTGTATTCTCCAATACCTCCAGCTCACGGTTCAGCTCAATCCGTATTGCCTGAAATGTGCGCTTGGAAGGATGTCCTCCGGCCGCCTGCGCTTTTTTGGGAATCGACTCCCGGATAATCCGGTTCAGCTCTCCCGTCGTCTCAAGAGGCTTGTCCTCCCGCGCCGCCACAATGTGCCTCGCTATGTTCTTTGCGAAGCGCTCTTCCCCGTAATCCCTGAGGATACGGACAAGCTCCGCCTCACTGTATGTATTGACAATCTCTCTGGCTGTCATTGCCTGCCTGTCGTCCATGCGCATATCCAGAGGCGCATTCTCCCTGCGATATGTAAACCCCCGTTCGGGCGTATCCAGTTGGAAGGATGATACGCCCAGATCCAGGAGGATTCCATGAATCGCGGGGATTCCTAAACTGCAGAGCACGCTCTTTATTTCAGAGTAGTTGCTCCGCACAATTGTCACTTTATCCATGTAACCGGCCAGCCGTTCTTCGGCCGCCCGGATCGCATCGGCATCCTGATCAATACCAATCAGCCGTCCGCTCTCTAACCGCCTGCAGATCTCTAAGGAATGGCCTGCCCCGCCAAGGGTGCCGTCCACATAGATGCCATGAGGATCAATATGCAGCTGTTCAATTGTCTCCTCCAGCAATACAGAGGTATGTCCAAACTCCATAGGCTAAATCCCAATCCCCAGCTCTGCCATGTGCTCTGCGATCTCATCCATGTCCTCAAAGTCGCCGCCCTCTTCGTAGCGCTCCTTACTCCAGATTTCTACCCTGCTGTACACGCCGAGGGACACGACCTCCTTATCTATTCCGGCATACTCTCTCAGGTTCGCAGGCAGAAGAATTCTCCCCTGCTTGTCCACCTCACAGCTTGCCGCACCTGCAAAGAAGAACCGCAGGAACTTCCTCGCATCTTTGGATGTGAGCGGCTTCTCCCTCAGGTTCTCCTCGATGCGCGCCCACTCCTCATTGGAGTATACAAACAGACAGCCATCGAGCCCCTTGGTCACAACAAACTCGTTGCCCAGCTTCTCCCGAAACTTAGAGGGCACGATCATTCTGCCCTTGGCATCGACCGTATGACTGTATTCTCCCATAAACATGGCCGACACCTCCTTCCGGGATCGTGACAGATAAGTTATCCACAAGATTATCCACTTATCCACCACTTTCTACCACTTAGTGAAACATATGCTCCACTTTCCACCACTCTGATATCATAATACACCCCAAATGCCCGAAAATCAAGGGTTTTCTGCATTTATTTTTCGACACCAAGATGTTGTGGTTTCACAAAACTGACATCTCAATATTCTGTTTTTTACATAATTGGGCGGGTGGTCACTACGGCTGCATCGAGAATTCCACCGAGTGGCCGGGTGACCGGATCAACATCCGGGGAATCGCCTTTGACCGCTGAAAAGCCGTCCAGATGGTGCAGGAAAATGGTTTATCTGATATGACACTTGATGAAATCAATGCGGAGAGTTCTGCTGCATGAAAGCGGACAGATGAATGAAATATTTCATCTGACAAACGAAATTATCGACTCTGTGATGAATGAAATAGAACAGTTTGGGATATATGTGGGCGCAGACGAGCTTGATTTGGTATTCCCTGATCCAAAGGATGCAGCAAATGGGGCATAGTATCCATTTTATATTCATTGATATACCTGCACATCCTGATACATCGAATTAGAATTGATTTCTGCATTCTCTCCATAAAATGCTTTTCCCGCTTCGGTATTACCTTGCTTGTGACAAAAAATGCTGTCTTTATTTTTGTTTTCCGCAATCAGGAATTTTATTGTTTCCTCTAAGGAAGCGCCTGTCCTTGTATTTTTATCATCGTTCCCATCAGAAATAAAGCCCCATGAAGATAAATGCGTTTTCATGTTTATTCCTTCCATGACTTATAGAATTCGATAAAATTTGTCACTTCACGGGCATATACTTATCAAGATATTCCTCTATCTTTTGAGAATATAAGTGAGCTTCCTTATCATCATTTTGCAAACCGTGTCCCGAATGTTCCAAAACAATATAATCGTGAGGAACATTGTGCGCTGTCAGGGCTTCATCAAGGCGGACAGAGCCTCCAAATCCCTGCACCCTATCATGTTTGCCATAAGCCATGAGGGATGGAACGGTGTTATCGTTTACCCATAAAAGAGCAGAAATATCCTTCATCGCTTCATCGTATTCGTGAGTGCCAAGCATATCGACGGTAATTTCTTTCCCCGCCATAATACCGAACAGCCCTGCTGCCGCCTCCTTGCTTTCAGCGGTATTTTGGTCAAGACCGTAGCAACCCCAATCTTCGGGGTAGAAGCAGGAGGGACCGACAGCGCCAAACACCATTCGCACAGGAACAGGCGAGGTATCAGCGTCACGATAGGCATAAAGCATTGCCAGACAATGACCCGCCGAGCCGCCTGAAATTGCCATTTCATCAATATGATAGCCGAGTTTTTCCGCTTCGGCAATCACAATCGGCATACTCTCCCTGATTTCCATAGACTGTGAATAAACGCTCGTTTCAGGATGTGCTTCATCCCGCAGGGTGTAGTTAATACCTGCCGCCACATAGCCTTTTGAACAAAGCCACTCCAGCATTTCCGTATCGTCAGCCTTGTCGCCGGTCGTAAAGCCGCCAGCATGAAGATAAACCACCAATCCGTAATTCTCCTTTGAATTGTCAGCGGGGACATAGAGGTCGAATTTATTAGCTTCGGCGTCTCCATAAGAAATATCCTTATGTACCGTACCGACAGAATCATTCCAGTCTACCGTGTAATCCTTTGCCCACGGACGAGGCATTGTCTTGCTGGCAATACCTATGCCAAAGGCAACAAGAAATGCCGCAATATAGATAAATGCCCACATAACCTTTCCTCTTTTCTTTGGCTTTTGCTCTTTATATAGTTGTTGCTTACTCATAGAAAGTTCCCTCCAAACAGCGTACCGCCTAACATGAGATTCATAAACGCCCGCATAGCAAGCCGTCCGAGAACAAATGCTAAGACTATCACTACCAATAAAATAATGATTCGTTTTTTTGTCAGCGTCATTTTCGTATTTCCATACCTTTCGATTCTTCTTGACATTTCCATTGTTACATGCTATTTTAATGATACATTTGTTTCAACGATATAATTGTATTGTCAAAATTATCCATTGTCAATAGGAGGGGCAAAAATGAGACAAACGAAGCAAAATGTATCACCGATGAGTAACGAGGGGCGAAACGCCTATGTGATAGAACATCTCAAAAATGCGCTTCTCAAACTGCTTTCAGAAAAACCATTGAACGAAATCTCTATCAGTGAGTTAGTGGAAACGGCAGAGGTGGGCAGAGCGTCTTTTTATCGGAACTATGAGCAAAAAGAGGATATTCTGAAAGCACATATAGACTGTTTATTCCGTGAATGGACAGATGAATGGCAGAAAAATGACGGTGCTCCTTTAAGTGAGCAAATCCGCATTATGATTGCCCATTTTGAAAAGCACCGTGATTTTTACAAGCTGCTGAATGAAAGAAATCTCACATATCTGTTAAAGGATGCCATTATCGGTATCTGCGGTCCGAAGCCTGAATATGAAAAAGTACAAGCGTATGCTTCCGCTTTTGTGGCTTACACCTTATATGGCTGGATTGATGTCTGGTTTCAAAGGGGAATGACAGAATCTTCCGATGAAATGGCAGAAATGTTCAAGGCGCAGGGGCTTTGAAATCAATATATTGTGGAAAACAGGGAGACTAATAATCTGGCAGATTTTATGCACCTTTCTGCCTGTTCCAGAGATTTTTTCAAAGGCTCACTCCTGATTTTCTGTTGCCAAAATGTTGCCACGCATGAATACTACAAAAGATATTGATAGGCTTGATAATATCTGTTAATCTGCTCGCCAGTGCAAGCAAGACTATGTTCGCCAGAATAATCTTCCAGCACCTCTTTACTAATTAATAATTCCGGCAGCACATGAACATTCTTGCTATCTTCCATTGTAAGCTGCGTATACTGTATTGCTTTCTGAAAAAACATATTTCTTTTATCTGAATCCGAATCAAATTTCAGTCCTCGCTTTACTTCATTTCCTATATTTATCATCTGCTGCACAAGTGACAGTTCAAACCACGTTTCATTTAAAACTGAATCCATTTACAGATCACCTCCGTTGCTCCATTGATTGATTTTCAAGCCACAGATTAAATCCCCACATATCAGATTCCTTTGATCCTC
>JAMPHB010000001.1:864593-962747 GCA_023663685.1 Blautia sp. | reverse complement strand
CCCGGTCTAAAAATCCGAACCGCTTCATGGAGCCGCCGCCCACACAGATGATGGCTTTTTTGCCTTCCAGTGTCTTTAAGGCCTCCAGGGCGCCCTTTCCGTGATATAAGTCTCTCGGTAATGTAAACCTTGCCATAATAAACCTCCCATATGTGAATTTGATTTTCCAGTACATTTTAACATATTTATAGCGGAAATCCTATAAAATTTATATAAAATGTGGTACGAAATTTTAGGCTTGCCCGGTTTTCGATTTTGTGATAGAATGAGCGGGTATTAAGCATGACGACACATGTAGTGCACGGCACGTAAATCTGATCACGGAACATGACTGACTGTTCCGTGTTTTTTTGTGCCCAAAATCAAAAGAAAGTAGAGGTAAAAATTATGCCAAGAAACAAATTTCAGAGAATGATCTTTGCGCTGCTCACAGTAGTGATTACGGTACATGGATACATTTTCTACAGTCTGTATGTTGTGAACGGAAGTCTCCTCATGTAGCTCAACAACGCATCCGGCGTGATTGAGGCGATCAACAGGCAGGGCGGCGTGTATATGTTCGGGAGGTACCTGCCCATCTGGGCGGTAGTGCTGATCGAATTCTGCTTTGCCTACATACTGGAGATTTTCATGGGAAGCCCCCTGTCCTTCCGTATGGCGAGCAATATGTTCGACCCCGCAAGGAACCACCCGATGATTTTTGAAACGGTGATCATCAGCTGCACAGTGCTGATTATGTGCCCGGCCATGAGCTTTTTGGCCGCATGGTTCTACTATCCGTACTATGCGGGCTTTGACTTGTGGACTCTGCTTGCAAACTGGATTAAGCTTGTCTGCTTCAATTTCCCCTTTGCATTTTTCTCGCAGGTGTTTTTCATTCAGCCGGTAGTGAGAATCGTGTTCAAGTGGATTTTCGCAAAGGATATCAAGGCGAGGGGGCAGATGGAGAATCCCCAGAGGCCTCAGAACGAGGAGGAAGCAATCGCCGATATCTTCCGCAGAATGGACGAAATCCAGGAGCGGCTGGAACATGAGAGAAGACAGCGGAAAAAGCTTGCACAAAAGGTGGAAGACAAGTAAAATAGGTTTATGGAGATTGAGATTATACGCAGCAGGAGAAAGAGCGTCAGTCTGGAGATACGTCCGGATCTGCGTGTTCTTCTGCGTGCTCCCTATCAGATATCTGACCGGGAGCTTCGAAAATTCATAAAAGAAAAGGAAAGCTGGATTGAAAAGCACTGGCAGGAGATGGCCGACCGAAAAGCGGAGAGGGACAGCCACCCGGTGCTTACGCCGGAAGAAGTTAAGACATTGACAAACAGGGCTCTGCAATATATCCCGGAGAGAGTTTGTCACTATGCTCCGCTCGTAGGTACTGACTACGGGCGGATTTTTATTAGGTGCCAGCGCACCCGCTGGGGGAGCTGCAGCCGGGCGGGCAACCTGAGTTTTAACTGTCTGCTGATGCTGACAAAGCCCGAGGTGGTGGATTATGTGGTGGTGCATGAGCTCTGTCACAGACTTGAGATGAATCATTCCCCGGCCTTTTGGGCGGAGGTCGCCCGGGTCTGTCCCGGCTACCGGGAGGCAAGGGGCTGGCTGAAGGAGAATGGAGGCGACATCATGTGGCGCATCCGGGAGCGATAGAAAATGTGTAGTCCGTGCTTTGGTTTGATAGCAAAATATACAGAGAAATTTGTAAAAGAGGAGGAGGGTTGTAAATGGGAATTTTTACTAAGAAGATGGGGCAGTTTTTATAAAAGAAAGCAGTGAGGCTTCGAGATTCATTGAAAGAATGGAAGGTCTATTGTCTGAAGCTCCTTCGGAATTAAAGAAAGATATGGAGAAGCAGATAAAAATAGCTGGTTATGGCATGGCTGGGGAGCAGAATATCGCTTTTGAACTTAAAAATAGTGGCATGGATATGTGCATTTTGCATGACATTTGTTTACAGTCAGGAGAGTTATCCGCACAAATAGATTATATTGTTATTACGAGAAAGTATGTGTATATTCTGGAATGTAAAAATCTAATTGGAAATATTGAAATTGATAATGCAGGGAATTTTATTCGCACATATGAGTTGGGCGGTAAAAAGATAAAGGAAGGCGTGTATTCGCCCATTACACAAAATGAGCGTCATATGAATATTATTAAAGAATTGCGGATGGAGGCGAAGGGAAATATATTATCAAAAAAATCATTTGAAAAGAATTTTGGTAATATATATAAATCCATTGTTGTTTTAGCAAACCCTAAAACGTATCTAAATGCAAAATATGCTAAAAAAGAAGTTAAAGAGAAGGTGATTCGGGCGGATCAGCTTATCAATTACATGAAATCCATGGAGGCTCAATCAAAAAATTCTGATTTGTCACAAAAGGAAATGACAGAGTTGGCACAATTTTTTGTGGATAAGAATTGTGAAGAACGGTCGGATTATTCTTTAAGATATGTAAAAATGTTTGAGGATATAAGAAATTCAGTAAAGGTACAGTCAGAGGATAAACAATTACCAGAACAAGAGGAACATAAGAACGCAGAAACAGTGGGAAACAAAATAGAAATTGGTTCTCAAGAGGACAAACATGAGGAATTAGTCAGAAAATTAAAAGAATTTCGATTACAACAAAGCAGGGAAGAAGGTGTTAAAGCCTATTATATTTTTACTGATTCACAGATGGAAGCTTTGATTAGTAAGAAGGCAAAAAATAAGGAAGAATTGCTAACGGTTTCTGGCTTTGGAGCGGTAAAGGTCGAAAAGTATGGTGATGAGATAATAAAGATTCTCAACGACGCTCAAAAATAGAGAAAATTTTATATGGAGGAATCTTAATGAACTATGACATCAACAAAGAAATCCGTGAAGCAGTCGCTGCCGGGGAGCAGTCCCTGCGCAGTCTGCACGAAGCGGCGAATTACCTGAACAGCGCCGGGAACTGGGGGATCGTGGATATACTTGGCGGTGGTCTGGTTACGAGCTTAATCAAGCATTCAAAGCTGAATAATGCCCGGCAGTGCATGGAAAGCGCCCGGCAGGATCTGTGGCGTTTCCGGCAGGAGTTGAGTGACGTGGGCGGGAGTATACCGGATGTGCAGATCGGAGATTTCCTCACCTTTGCAGATTTTTTCTTTGATGGGCTTATCGCAGATGTGATGGTGCAGTCGAAGATTGACGAGGCCAAAAATCAGGTGTCGTCGGCAATCTGGCAGGTGGAGAGCATTTTAAACCGCCTGCGGACGGAATAGGGAAGCTATTGATATAGCGGAAAGGAGAGCGATTATGAGAGAGACACTGGAGGATTTAAAGACGAGAAGGAGTTGCCGTGCGTATAAGCCGGAGCCGATTACCGGGGAGGAGCTGGACGCCATTCTTGAGGCGGGTATTTATGCGCCCACCGGAATGGGGAAGCAGTCGCCGTTAATTGTTGCGGTTTCGGACAAGGAGACGAGGGATCTTCTCTCGAAGCTGAACGCCGGAGTGATGGGAGCCGATACAGATCCGTTTTACGGAGCGCCGACAGTGCTTGTCGTGCTGGCGGACAGAAGCGTCAGTACCCATGTGGACGACGGCAATATGGTGATTGGCAATCTGCTGAACGCGGCGCACGCGATTGGCGTGGATTCCTGCTATATCTACCGCGCGAGGGAGGTATTTGACTCGGCGCAGGGAAAAGAGATTCTTAAAAAGTGGGGCGTGGAAGGCGACTATGAGGGAGTCGGTAACGTGATACTGGGCTATGGCCTTGAAGAGGGCAAAAGGGAAGCCGCACCCAGAAAAGAAGGCTATATTGTAAGGGTTTAGCATTATGAGGGGGTAAGTCATGGAACAAAAAATCTACAATTTTTACGGCCATGAGACGGCTGGCAGGGTAAAAGCAAAAAATGCGCAGTATCCAGGTATCGGAACGCCCATAGACTTATACGATGCGCTTTCGGAGATCTGGTGCGCAGACACCTGCGCGCCGAGAATGCGCGACGGGTGGTCGCCGGAAAATAAGACAAAAGGCCAGTGCTCCATCACCGCATTTCTGGCGCAGGACATCTTTGGCGGAGAAGTCTGCGGTATGCCGACGGAGAACGGCGGCGTGCATTGCTACAACGTGGTGGACGGCATCACATTTGATCTTACCAGCGAACAGTTCGGGGAGCAGGCCGGTACGCTTGTGTACGGGGGGAATGCCCGGCAGAACCGGGAATCCGCTATGCATTTTGCAAAGGAGGAAAAGCGTCTGCGCTATGAATACCTAAAGGAACAGTTAAAGAAAAAGCAGGAGGGGTCAGATGTTCGGGCGTAAATCAAAAAAGAAAACTTATGATGCCAAAAATAAACGCCCGGTGCTGCGCTGCAGTATCTGCAACGGTGAGCAGGTGGCGGGCTTTAAGGATCTTCGAACCGGGAAATTCGAGGAAGTTACCTTAATAAGAAACGAGCGGGAGCTGGAGGCATTTAAGGAGATGTACGGAATAAGCGAGATCGTAAAGGAGTATTAGCTTATTTCGCGAAGAAAGCGTATAAACGTCCTCTAAACAGCACATTCAACTGTTTACAATAAGCCGTTTGCGGCGTACACTGGAAGTATATAACGTGAATGACACAGAGAGGGGGATACGGATATGTTGTTTTTGCTATTCTTGGTCTTGGCAATCGGGTTTGGAATGATAGGGTTTGCACTCCTTTTTGGGTGGGCGGCAGTTATGGCTTTCGTGTGGATATGTGTGAAAATCCCGGTTGCATTTATCTTGTTTCTGATAGGACTTGTGCTGTGCTGCACGATTTTTCTGGTTCCATTGGGCATCCTTTGCATGAAGGGCGCATACCGTGTTTTGACATAGGATGGGAGGTTGAAAATGAAGCTTAGCTTTGATGAAATAGAAGAAAAGACCATCTCCGGCTTCAAGGGTGGGAGTGGAGATTTTATTTCACGGATGTATGTAGATGAGAATTGTAAGATTATGCGGGCAAGACTTGCGCCGGGAGCGTCCATCGGCCTGCATACACACGATACCGGCAGCGAAATTATCTATATTTTAAAGGGCGAGGGCAGATGTCTCTATGACGATGGAGAGGAGAGGCTAGCAGCCGGGGACTGTCACTATTGTCCGAAGGGACATTCGCACAGCCTGATCAATGACAGCGGGGAAGAGCTGACATTTTTCGCGGTCGTGCCGGAGCAGTAGAGATGAAAGAAAAAATACGCAGACACATTATTTTTTATGGACGTGTACAGGGCGTCGGCTTCCGCTATTATTCGGTGAATAAAGCCAGACAGCTCGACCTGACGGGCTGGGTTCGCAATCTGAGAGACGGCACTGTGGAGATGGAGGTGCAGGGGCGCGAGGAGGATATCGACCAGCTGATTCTTTTTCTGGAGAAGCGGACATACATTTATATAGAAAATATAGAGACAAAAACGCTTCCGCTCAGGGAAGAGCAGGATTTCTATGAGAAGAGTACTATATATTAGGGAAGGAAGGGCAAAAAGTGTCGTTTTTAGATGATTTTGGCAGGAGAGTTTCGGACGTGAGCCAGTCTGCCGTGCAGAAGGGGCGTGAGGTGGCGGATGTTGCCAAGTGCAAGGCTGCAATAAGCGATGAGGAGAAAAAGCTGGAGCATCTGTACGCGCAGCTGGGCAGGCTGTACATGTCGCAGCATAAAGATGACCCGGAGGAGATATTTGCGGGATATATCAGTGCAATCAGGGCGAGTGAGCAGAAGCTTCTGGGTTACAAAAATAATCTGGGAGCATTGAAGAATATGGCAAAATGTGCAGGCTGCGGGGTGATGGTGCCGCGGGACTCCCGTTTTTGCCCAAAATGCGGCGCGCCGATGGACGGGGACGAAATATTGCGGGGCGAAGTCGTAAAATAAAGACAAATATGCCGGAACGCGTATAGCGATCGGCGAAAAGAGCATAATGTAAAATATTCCAGACTCTGTCACTATGCGAGTTTATAGTTTTTTAACAATTTTGTTAGCACTCACCTCTTGACAGTGCTAACAAAAAGAGCTATAACATGTATAACGAAGGTGAGAACAGATAAGTTCCCATCCTCCGAAAAAGTAACATAGAGACAGAGCAGCATGGATCAAAATGTAAAAGGAGGAATGACTTATGTTGATGCCGAGTTTATTTGGAGACAATTTGTTAGACGATTTTTTTGAGATGTCCGCAGCTCCGAGACTGAGGGGCTTTGGAAACAGCCCGCAGAATATCATGCACACCGATGTCAAAGAGGTGGACGGGGGCTATGAGATTTATATGAATCTTCCGGGCTTTAAGAAGCAGGATGTGCAGGCGGAGCTTAAGGATGGATATTTGACCATCAATGCTGTCACCGCTTCGTCCAGCAGTACAAAGGATGAGGACGGAAAGTATATCCGCAGAGAGCGTTACAGCGGCTCCTGCAGCAGAAGCTTTTATGTGGGCGATCAGGTTACGCAGGAGGATATCCGGGCAAAATTTGAGGACGGAGTCCTGAAAATCAAAGTGCCGAAATATGATGAAAAGGCGGCGGTAGAGAAGAAGCAATACATTGCCATTGAGGGATAAGGGAGGCTGCGGCTTCCGGTAGGGATACCGGAAGCCGTTACTTTTTGCAGAGAGCTGTGTTCGGAGTTACTCTTTGCGGGCACGCAGCTCCCGGAAGTACTGGGAGAGCATGGCGGAGCATTCCCCGTCCAGCACCCCCCGGGTGAGGGCAACCTGATGATTGAATTCCTCCATTTGCAGGAGGTTTAACACAGAGCCTGCGCAGCCGGCTTTCGGATTCATGGAAGCAATCACAACCCGCTGCATCCTCGACTGGACGATGGCGCCGGCACACATCTGGCAGGGCTCCAGCGTCACATACATGGTACAGTCCTCAAGCCGCCAGTCTCCGGTCTTTTTGCTGGCGCGGCGGATAGCGGTAAGCTCTGCGTGAGCAAGAGTGTTCTTGTCGGTATTTCGCCGGTTATAGCCTCTGGCAATGATTTTGTTTTCCCGTACAATCACACAGCCGATGGGCACTTCGTCGATGGCATACGCTTTTTTGGCCTGGATAATAGCCGCTTTCATAAATTTCTCATCTACTGTCATGCTTTGAATTCTGTTCCTTTCTCTTTACAAATGCGCCGATGAATTATAATATAGATTATATCATAATGCAAGTGGGGAAAAAAGATAGATGCAGTTTGAATATAAGACGGAACGTCTGATCCTGAAAATTGTGAGGCCGGAGGCGGCGGAGCAGGTGCTGGATTTTTATCTCAGGGATAAGGAGTTGTTTGAACGTTACGAGCCGGAGCGGATTCCCGGATTTTATACAGTGGAAAAATTAAGGCAGCTCACCGCTTTAGAGTATAATGCCGCCATAAAAGGCAATATTTTTCGTTTTTATATATACCGGAAGGGTCACGCGGAACAGATTATCGGTACAATCTGTTTTCACGATATTCAAAAGGGCGCTTCCCGCTGTGAGATTGGCTATAAGTTTTCCAGCGAGTATCATCATAAGGGCTATGCGACCGAGGCGCTGTGTGCGATTACGCAGGCGATTTTCCGGGAGCTGGGGCTGCACCGGATTATGGCATGGGCTTTGCCGGACAATGTGGCAAGTGCCCGGCTGCTGGCCAGGGTAGGATTTACCTACGAGGGTATCAGCCGGGACTTCCTTTTTATCCAGGGGCGTTGGAGAGATCACGCACAGTTTAGTATGATAAATCCTGATTATCGGGCAAAAGCCTCAGGCGGTGTTCACAGCTCCAGCGGGCACAGCCAGTAACCGAAATTTCCGGGGAATTCATTTTCCATTCGTGCCGGTTCAAATTCCGGGAAGCCGAACAAGAGTGCCATCATGCGCTCCGGCTGCTCGTAGATGCCGGGTACGCCCAGCCAGCAGGCTTTTTCTCCGTTTTTTTCTACTGTTTTCAGAATCAGATAATGATAATTGAAAAAGCCGTGAATGAGGAAGCTGTTGCTGCATAGATGCCAGTTGCGTTTAGGCAAATTGCGGATATCCGTAATTTCAATACGCCGGAAATCAGTCTGGGCAGGAGGCGTCTCCCCGGGCTTTTTTACTTCTTCGGTCTGCAGAAGTCCTGCGGGAGTCTCGGCCGGAGGCATATCCGGTGAAGCTTCTTGCCGGGGCATATCCGCCGGAGCTTCTGCCGGAGGAGTATCCGGTGGGGTCTCAGTCCGGGGCATATCCGCCGGAGCTTCTGCCGGAGGAGTATCCGGTGGGGTCTCAGTCCAGGGGTTATCCGCCGGAGCTTCTGCCGGAGGAGTATCCGAGGGGGCGGAGGGCGCTTCCAGGAAAGAGGGAGGCTCAGTCAGCGGATTTTCCTGCATTCCGCGTCTCGTCCCCGGCATATCAGAGACAGGCACCCGCGTAATGGGAATCTCCTCCGGCTGCGGTGGTGCTGTCTGAGGGCGAACCTCTATAGGCGGCTGTTCTGCGGACGTCTGGAATTGTCCGAGAAGAACTGCCTCCGGCACATCCTCAGTCCAGCAGCTCACGAGGAGTCTGCCCCCGCCACAGCGAATGGCCACAGCCTGAATCTGGTCTACGGTGTAGCCGCTGTCCCCCAGCAGATTTCGCTGGAAGAACAGCTTGCTGCGGCCGCCCCCCGGGCCAATCGGAAGCTCGCCCGCATAAATGGCAGGCAGACCTTCGCCGGGAACAATCAGAAAAATTTTTGCCCGTCCCTTAAATCCTTCCAGCCCGCGCACCTGTACTTCCATGCGGCAGCCGCTGTCCCGGATATCCACTTTGATAAAGCCCACGTTTTTTCCCCGTTTTCCCTGATCATACTGATAAATATAAGTAACAAATCGTCTCAAATTCATAGCAACTCCTGTCCTAAGCTATTGTTTCAATAGAATGTTTCTTCATATTCTATGTGCAAATGGGGTAGAATATCATTATTAAAAAATTGGTTGACAAATTGGTACTAATGTCTTATATTGACGTGGAGGGGCGGATTGGTTTGACGGCAATGCGCGCCACTGGACGATTTGGATAAGCAGGCAGCGGAAGCATTTCCCGGGACGATTGAAGAGCATACGATTCGATTTACCGGATCATGCCCCGGCTGCTCGCATATAAAACAATCTAATTTATAAAGGAGGACATCTGAGATGGCAAAATTTGTGTGTACAGTATGTGGTTATGTGTATGAAGGGGACGCAGCTCCGGCTGAATGTCCGGTATGTCATGTGGGAAGCGACAAGTTCAAGAAGGTTGAGGGAGAGCTTACGCTGGCAGCAGAGCATGAGTATGGAATTTATGCGAAGACCGTAAAGGATAACCCGGAGATCAGCGAGGATGACAAGAAGTTTATCTTTGAGCAGCTGAAAGCGAACTTTGAGGGGGAGTGCTCTGAGGTGGGAATGTATCTTTGCATGGCGAGAATCGCACACCGCGAGGGCTACCCGGAGATTGGCCTGTACTGGGAGAAGGCGGCATATGAGGAGGCAGAGCATGCAGCGAAGTTCGCAGAGATGCTCGGCGAGGAGCTTGAGCCGAACATGAAGGCCAGCACGAAGGACAACCTGAAGTGGAGAGTGGATTGTGAGTTTGGAGCTACCTCCGGCAAGTTTGAGCTTGCGAAGTGCGCGAAGAAGAATAATCTGGATGCAATCCACGATACTGTGCACGAGATGGCAAAGGACGAGGCAAGACATGGCAGAGCCTTTGAGGGTATGCTTAAGAGATACTTCGGTTAAGCAGAACGCATGGATTTAAAATAGAAATGGATTAAAAGTAATATATTTGTATGTAAGGCGGCAGCAGGGATTTACCCCCTGCCGTCTTTTATTTTGCCAGATTGCGCACATCTTTTAAATGACACAAACAATGTATCAATATCCATTTCCATTTGTAGAAAAATAGTGTATACTATTACAGAAACAGAAGAAGGGAAATGTGGTTATGGATATAAAACAGCTTCAGGTCATATACCATGCGTCCGAATCTAACATAAAATGGGCAAAACACTGTTTAGAGCGGATGCAGGAGAGGGATATAAGCATAGATGATGTAGAGTCTTGTCTGGAAGAAGGCGAAATTATAGAAGATTATCCGGATGATTTTCCCCATCCCAGTTGTCTTGTTTTTGGACATACAAAGAACCATAAAGTATTGCATATTGTCGTTGGCTCAGATGGCAATACTATATTTTTAATAACTGCTTACTATCCAGACACGGATAGGTTTGAAGCAGATTTGAAAACCAGAAAGGGGGATTGACCATGTGTATGTATTGTAAATGCAAAACTACAGTGCCATCTTTGACAACCCATGTAGTAAACTATAAAAACAGCATCATTATTATTAAAAATGTACCTTGTGAAGAATGTGAGCAATGTGGTGAGAAGTATTATTCCAATCAAGTGGCAAAACAAGTAGAGACCCTTGTAGACATGGCAAAACAGCTTATGCAGGAAATTGCTGTTATTGATTATTCAAAAGCAGCATAGAAACTGATTGTGATGGAATTTGATGAAGATTTTAATCCGAGCGCCCCGCTTCGAATCCCTCCAACAGACGTTACCCCTGCAGCCAGCTCCCCCTAGGCACCCTCACGGCACATGAGAGCTTCTGCTTAGGGCTGCTGTATTCCTACCCTGACCCGGTTCACAGATTCCCATTGCGTAAGACCCAGGCGTCAACGCCGCTTACAAAGGTCAGCTCCACCGGAAAAGACCCTCCACGAGACATCACCCCAACTATAGCGGATTGTTGGTACAAGGCACCGCTGCCGCCCCGGCTGCTCGGAGTCTTAAGTATAAGCCATGAAAGTCGCTGTTGTCAAGGATTTTCTGCCAAATGACACGGTTCGGCAAAAGATTTTTTGAAGAATTTATAAAATTTGGTAAAGTAATTTTCGCAAAAGACGATATAAAATACAACAAGGACATAATATAAGAGATAAAAATAAGTAAAATACAAAATTTTTGGATTTTCCTAAAGTCTGGTCAGGAATATCCGATAAAGAATGTAGAAAGCTTATTTTCAAGGAAGAAAGGAGATGCTGTTATGCGTATAGAAGCATATAACCAGATCGCACAGGTTTATGGGACACAGAATTCCGCCATGACCGCAAAGCCACAGAGCACAAGCGGACTTAGCGACCAGTTGTCCATTTCACAGACAGGGCGCGATTATCAGGTCGCAAAGGCTGCAGTATCGCAAGCTTCTGACATCAGGGCGGACAAAGTATCCCAGCTTAAGTCTAAGATTGACTCCGGGACATACTCGGTGGATGCGGGAGCTTTTGCCAGCAAATTACTGGAGAGATACAATAGAAGTATTGTGTAGAGAATGCTTGTAAAAGCATTGCATGAAGTGAGGAGTCAGCAGTGGCCAGTTTAGTGGATGAGCTTGTGAATGTGCTCGAAGCGGAAGAAAAGATGTATCAGAAGCTGATCGTATGCGGCGAGGAAAAGCGCGAGGCGTTGATTGCAGCAGATGTTACGGCTTTAGAGAAGCATACGGCGCAGGAACAGCTTACCAGCGATGATTTGATGAGCCTGAGCAACCGGCAGCTTCAGACATTGCACGATGTTGCGATGGTTCTCGGCATGAATCAGGAGACAATGACCGTGACCCGGCTCATTGAAAGCCTTGATTCCCAGCCGGAAGCACAGCAAAAGCTGACCGAGGCGAGGGATCGTCTGATTGCGGTCGCAGGAGAGCTGAAACGCCTCAACGATGAGAATATCCTTCTTATCCAGCAGGCAATCGAATTAAATGAATTCGATCTCACTTTATTCAAGAGTTTGCGCCAGGCCCCTGAGACTGCCAACTATGACAGCAGCGCTTGCAATACCGGCGCTCTGTTGGGTGGTAGTGGCTTTGATGTTACGTCATAATATACGCCATCTGTGGTGTGGCTGCCATAAGGGAGGAAAAGGGAATGGCCAACGGATTTGGAAGTTTGTTTATCGGTGCGTCAGGACTTAGGAATGCTCAGACGGCACTGAATACGACGGCGAACAACATGTCCAATGTGGACACTGCCGGGTATGTTCGGCAGCAGGTACGGTTCGCTGATATGGATTACAATAGATTAAAAGTGAGCTGCGCCAATGTGAACCTCCAGCAGGCAGGGCTGGGAGTATCCATTGGCGATGTTGTTCATGCAAGAGATATATTCTTAGATAAAGTCTACAGGCAGGAAAACGGGCGCAGGGAGTTCTATTCCGTTCGTTACGAGACCGCCGATTATGTGGAGGATCTGCTGCAGGAGCTGGACGGCGAGGAATTTAAGGAGAGCGTGAAAGATCTCTGGAGCGCGTACCAGATGCTTGCAACGAACCCGTCAGATTCAGTTACCCAGAATCTCGTGCTGCAAAAGGCGGAGCTTTTAGTAAAGCGGAGTCAGGATTTATATAACAATCTTCAAAGTTATCAATCCAACATAAACGAACAAATTCAAGACGATGTAGACGCCGTTAATAAGATGGGAGAGCGCATCTACGAGCTGAATCTGGAGATTCAGAAGGTAGAGGCGGGCGGCGTTGAGACAGCTATGACACTCAGGGACGAGAGAGACTACATTCTGGATAAGCTGAGCGCATATGCCAATATCGACGTGACAGAGGACGCATACGGCTTTGTCTTTGTGGATCTGGAGGGCGTTCGCTTTATTGATGAGCACCGCTGCTATACCATGGAGACACTAAAAGATGACGGCACGGGCTTTGTTACCCCTTACTGGCCGCAACTTTCCAATCTCACAGACCCCAAGAATCCGATTTATGTAGACGTATTTCGGATGACCGGAGGTTTTGATGCAGAGACCAGCTCTGATATCGGCGGCATCAAGTCCAAGATGATGGTTCGCGGCGATGATTACGGCAGAGCCGAGGATCTGGCCACCGAAGAAGCTTACGACAAAATTGAGTTTTGTACACTTATGAAGGTCGAAGCGCAGATTGATATGCTGTTTAGCAGCATTGTGAAGGAGATGAACGACCTCTTCTGCCCGAACATCACACTGGATTTCGAGCTGACTCTGCAGAGCGATACAGTTTTGACCGCAGATGTGACACTGGCGGACGGCACCGTGGTTCCTGCCGGGGAGACGATACAAGCGGGTTCTACGATACAGGCAGGTTCGCTCAGAATTTTGGATGAGGAAAACAGCCCGGTGGGTGTGGACGGCGAGCTGCCGCCCCGGGAGCTGTTTGTCCGCTCCGACTGTGAGCGCTACACCGAGGTGACGGGAGCTGATGGAAAAACCTACTATATATATAATGAAGAGGACGCCAGCAAGGCCGGCATCTGCTACAGTATCGGCAACGTACACATCAATGAGGAGCTGGAAAAGCAGATTACACTGATGCCCGCATACAAGAATGACGGCGTTTTCGAGACAGTAGACCACGATCTTGGAAACAAGATATCAGCGGCATGGGAGAATCAGGGGATGCATTTGAATCCTTACGACAAAAAGCCGTGTAATTTCGAGAACTTCTACGACCGCGTATTATCAGAGCTGGGAGTAGAGGGCAACACTTACAAATCCGTGATGGAGACGATGGAGGCGTCGACTGCCTCCTATGACAATAAACGACAGATGGTCACGGGCGTATCCTCTGACGAGGAGCTGACACAGATGATCAAGTACCAGTCGGCATACAATGCGGCCAGCCGGTTTATGACGGTCATCAGCGAGATGACGGAGCTGATCGTGACCGGACTGATTTAGAGAAGGAGGTTTGTATATGCCATCCACATTTTTTGGACTCAATATTGCGGCGAGCGGGCTGACAGCATTTCAGGCGTCCATCAATACAATTGCAAACAATGTGTCGAATGTGCAGACGCCCGGCTATACCAGACAGACCACCACTCTGGAGTCCACGGAGCCGATCCGGGTATACAGCCGCTACGGAAGCGTTGGAACCGGTGTGGCTGCAGTCAAGATCACGCAGGAGCGCAATCTGTATTACGATACAAAATACTGGCAGAACAACGCCAGCAGAGGTCTTTTTGAGCAGAAGCTCTACTATCTGGATCAGGTGCAGACGATTTTTAAGGACGACCAGAACTCTGCGCAGGGCTTTAGCACGATTTTTGCAACGATGTTCAATGCCATGGATACGCTAAAGACAAACGGCGGAGATGAGACTGTCCGCAAGCAGTTCATTCATCAGGCACAGTCACTGTGTACCTATTTTAATGCGCTGAATAAGGATCTGGAGGATATGCAGGAGGATTGTAACGAGGAGATTCGCAGCAGCGTGAGCAATATCAATTCCATCTCCGAGAAAATCGCGCTTTTGAACCGCCAGATCAATATGATCGAGGTGCGCGGGGGATTTGCGAACGAGCTTCGCGACCAGCGGGCGCTTCTCGTTGATGAGCTTTCCGGCCTTGTAAGCGTAGAGACGCAGGAGTATGAGGTAAAGAATACCTACGGGGAGAATCTTGGCGGAACAAACTACCGCGTGATTATCAATGGCCAGATGCTGGTGGACGGCAATGACTATCGCACCCTGGACTGTGTATCCTCCGAGTATAAGCAGAACCAGATGGACGTGGACGGTCTGTATTCGGTAGTCTGGAGTGACACACAGATGGATTTCGCGACCATGGCGGGCGCGGGCAGCCTGAACGCACTCTTTTTGGTGCGGGACGGCAATAATAATGAAAACATGAAGGGTTATGTCGCAGAGATGGATAATGACGCGGACACGGGCAGGGGCTACATCAAGATGGAGAACCTTTCCATGAAAGACGTCAATGCCTTGACGATTCCCGAGAAGGGACAGGTCAAGATTGGCAATATATGCTACAACTACGATTCATGGGAGGCAGAGGTAGACGAGAACGGCCTGGCCTCTATCACCTACCACTTAAGCGATGCGCTTGAGGGGGGGACCAGCGGCCTGATTGGAAAGTCCATCAGCTGCGGAACCAGCGTGGACGCAATGGGTATCCCCTATTATCAGGGACAGATTAACGAGTTTCTGCGGAATTTTACGCAGGCATTTAACGACATAGAGAAGAAGGGCAGCACTCTGGACGACGAGCCCATGGGCAGCTTTTTTGTGGGTGAGACCAAGACGGGCATAGTATTTGACGTAGATGAATATGATGATGCTGTTAAGCAGGCGCTGGAGGACAAGGAGAATAATCTGCCGTATCAGTACACGCTGACTTCCTCAATGGACAGCTACTATCAGATTACCGCGTCTACTTTGAAGGTCAACGACCGTTCCATGCAGGATGCCTCCTACTTTTCGACGGCGACGGAGATCAATAAAAATGTTGAATCCGAGGGAAATGTGGATAAGTACGATATCGCGGAGGAGCTGATGACCCTGCAGAAGGACGTTAAAATGTTCCGCGGCGATTCGGCGGAGAAGTTTTTGGAGAAACTGCTCTCGGACGTAACGGTAGATGTCAATAAAGTGGAGATTCAGGCAAAGAATTACGGGAACCTTTGCACTACGATCATAAGCCAGCGGACTTCTGTGTCCGGTGTAGATGAGGACGAGGAGGGCGCGAACCTGATAAAATTCCAGAATGCCTACAATCTCGCTTCGAAGATGATTTCCGTGATGGCGGAGCTCTACGACAGACTTATCAACCAGACCGGAGTGACCTAAAACGGGGTAATGTTTTATAAGAAACTGTTCGATATATAGAGTGTCGGGAATTCAGTACAAGGATGTAGAACCCGTAAAATTAGAATCAGATCAGGGGGAATACATATGCGAGTTACCAACAATATGATTACTGCGAACGCCAAGACGAACATCAATTCCAACAAGGTGCTCGTGGATAAGTACAATACGCAGATGACGACGCAGAAGAAGATTTCCAAGGCTTCTGAAAATCCGGTCATCGCGATTCGCGCACTTCGGATGCAGACGAACATGAGCCATATCGAACAGTATCTCGACCACAATATTGCCGAGGTGAATGCATGGCTGGATGTGACCGAGACCGCGCTCACAAATATGAAGAGCATTCTGACTGACATTCGTACCCAGTGTGTCAACGGCTCTACCGACACGCTCACGGCAGATGACAGGCAGACCATACTAAAATCCCTGTCAGCTCTGGCGGATCAGGTGTATACAGAAGGTAACGCAGACTATGCGGGGCGGACAGTGTTCACCGGATACCGCACGGGCTCCCAGCTTACCTTTATGGAAGACAGACAGGATATTACCTATGCCATTGACCAGTCTTTCAGCTATACAGAGCTTCACGACCACCGTTATTATTACGGCGAGGCCGAGGTGCCTGCGGATGCAGGAACACCCTGCACTACGGAGATAGGCACACAGACATACAGCAGGCTACGCCTGGCATATGGCGAGACGGATGCGCTGGATTCTACCGATAAGCTTGGCAATCAGGCGGAGTATTCTTTTTCTTTTACTTACGACACATCGTCCATTGCAGATGAGCAGGTCTATGTGCTGCCGGAGGGATACACCTCTGCGATACCGGAAGGTGCAATTGTTCATATTGCCGGAGGGACGGACTTTGAGATAACAGATGACAGTACCTTAGTGCTTGCGGACGCCGCGTCAATTACCTATGCCGATGGCTCCACGGGAGAGCTTCCGGCAGGAACCTATGCGGCTCTGCCGAGCGGAGTTACGACGGTGCTGCCCGCAGGGAGTACCGTTACACAGCCGGACGGAACAGTTACCACGCTCCCGGCCGGGACGAATACGCTGCCGAAGGGCTCGAACGTTACAACAGAGCTGAAGATGGTGGCGGCTGCGGATGCTGCCGAGGGAGACATTAAGGTCTACGAGAACGAGGAGGAATGGTGCGCAGATACAGCGGACGATCCCATGGCTCTTGGGGATGATGAGATTATCTACATCCGCTCTACCGGAGAATTCGTTTTCGGTAAGAATATAGCGCATACAATCAGCCAGAACAAAGCTGCCGTTGATGTGACATATACGAAGACGGGCTTTGACGAGGGAGAGGAGCGGCCGGAATATTACTATGACTGCAGAATGAGCTCACCGGATCTCGCGGAGAAGGTCACCTATGTGAAGGAGAACCAGCAGATTAACTTTACCATCTCGAACGGAATTACGATTCCGGCAAACACGCAGGCGAGCGAGGTGTTTGATACCAGTATCGCAAGAGACGTGGGTGAGATGATTGATATTGTAAATAAAGCGATTGCGGCGCATGAGAAGGTAGACCGGATCGAAGAGATGATGAAGCGCGACCAGTTTGCCAGCCCGGAGGATCAGAAGGTGCTGGAAGGCTATCTCGCAGCGGCAAAGAAGGAGGCGGATTATGCGGACAATGATCTCCGCCGGACTTACAGCCAGTATATCACGAATTTTGACAACTATCTGGAAAAAGTGAATATTGGCATTACGAATGTGGGAAGCTTAGAGAAGAGACTGGATTTGACGAAAACGAGAATCGAGAACCAGAAGATGACGGTGGAGGGCTTACAGTCGGATAACGAAGACCGTTGTATTTCTGACATTATCATTGACTACTATGCGTCTTATAACGCATATACAGCCAGCCTTATGGCGGCGGCAAAAGTAGGGGAGCAGACGTTACTTAACTACTTATAATAAAGAGGTTAGCATTACATTTCGCGGAGCGAGGAGAGAATGACCATGAAGGCAAAAACAAGAATTTTTGGTGAGATTGAGGTTGCAGACGACAAGATTATCCATATGGATAAGGGAATGATCGGATTCCCGGAGCTGAATAATTTTGCCTTGATCTTTGACGAGGAAAAAGGGCGCAAGACCACGTCCATCATGTGGCTGCAGTCCATGGACGATCCGGATGTTGCATTTCCGGTGATGGATCCAAAGGCGGTGATGGAGGACTACAATCCGAATGTCAATGACGAGATCATTGCCCCGCTGGGTGAGCTGACGCTTGACAACACCTACATTCTGGTCACAGTGACCGTGCCGAAGCAGGTGGAGGATTTCTCTGTAAATCTGAAAGCACCGATCGTTATCAATATGGATAACTGCAAGGCGCTGCAGCTTATTGTGGAGGATGATTATCCGGTCAAGTATAAGGTTTATGAGGTTCTCAAGGCGAAAAAAGAAAAGGCAGGTGAGTAAGATATGCTGGCATTAACCAGAAAAAAAGGCGAAGCCTTAGTTATCAACAACAATATCGAGATCACCGTGCTGGAGATTCGCGGCGATCAGATTAAGATCGGTATTCAGGCGCCGAAGGACGTGCCGGTGTACCGCAAGGAGGTATATCTCCAGATCCAGAAGGAGAACCAGGAAGCGGCTCATGTGGCAAGCCTGGACGCACTGAAAGATATCATTGGATAAAAAACTGGATAAATTTAAAAAATTTTATCGGAGGGTGTTAATTTTTCGTTAATATCCTCCGATAAGTGTAAATAGAAGACTATAAGGTGCACTGGCAGCAAATGTAGTGCGGAACATGAGAGTACAGGAGGTAATCATCATGGCAATTGAAGCAATTAAAGGCGCAGCAATGACGTATCAGGGAAGTGTGTCAACTGCAGAAGTGAGAGAGATCGCAAGACCGAAGGTGGAGGCGGGAGAGGTAATCAACATTTCCGAATCCATTTCCAGAAATACATCTGCACTTGACACCAAACAGACCTCGGGAGAGGGAGCAGGCGGCGGGCAGCAGCAGATGACCCCGGAGCAGCAGGCGGCACAGCTTAAGAAGGCTGTGGAGGACATCAACAAGAGAGCGAACAATTCAGAGGCAATCTTCGGGATTCACGAGAAGACAAACCGTGTGACAATCAAGCTGATTGACAAGGACACGAAGGAGCTCATCAAGGAGCTTCCCCCGGAAAAGACCCTTGACATGATTGCCAAGGTGTGGGAGATGGCAGGTCTTTTGGTAGACGAGAAGAGATAAGGAGGTAACTATTATGGCAATGCGAGTTTCGGGTCTGAATTCCGGACTGGACACCGATGCGATTGTGCAGGAGCTGGTGTCCGCATATAGTAAAAAGACAGAAAAGTATGAGAAGGAGCAGACAAAGCTTTCCTGGAAGCAGGAGATCTGGAAAAGCCTGAATTCTAAGGTGTATAGCCTGTATACCAGTATCTCGAGCCTGCGGTATTCAAGTGCCTATGCAATCAAGAAGACTACATCTTCGGATACCACCAAGGCATCCGTGACAGCCTCCGGCAGCGCCGTAAACGGCACACAGAAGCTTAATGTGCTTCAGACGGCACAGTCCGGTTATCTGACGGGCGGCAAAATTACTACGACGACCGGAGAGAAGGCGACCTCAGAGACTAAGCTCAAGGATCTGGGCTTCACAGAGGATGCTACCCTGCGGGTAAAGACTACCGATAAGGACGGCAACGAGGTCAGCACAGACGTTAAGCTCACCAAGGACAGCACGCTTGAGGAAGTGACGAACGAGCTTGCGAAAGCGGGCTTAAATGCCAGCTTTGATGCGAACAACGGCCGCTTCTACATAAGCTCTAAGAACAGCGGTACGGAGGGTGATTTCACCATTGAGGCGGCGAGCACCAAGACAATTCCGAAGATGGAGAACGGCGAGATCGTCAAGGATGAGTATGGCAATGCTGTTTTCGAGGAGATTGAGACAAATGCGGGAGAGAAGGCGGCGTCTAACCGGCTTTTGGGCGCGCTGGGACTGAGCACGGGCAGCCATCTGTCTGCTGGCGCGATCACCACGAATCAGGGCAAGACGGCGAATATCAAGAACACAATGGCGAACCTTGGCTACGGCGATGGGAATACTACGTTTATTGCACACGCAAAGGTTGGCGGGCAGGAGATTGTGGCAGGCGTCAATATTGGTAACACCACCACGATTGAGGATATTATCGAGCAGTTTAAGGCGCAGGGACTCAACGCGAATTTTGACGGTGCTACCGGAAAGCTTACTTTCGAGGGAGCGGAGGAAATCAGCTTTAATGCGGCTGCTCTGCGGAAGACGGACGCGGATGGCAATTATATTCCCGATGGGAATGACTGGGAATATGAGATGGAGGACGACGGCGTAACTCCCAAGAGGGATCCGAAGAGTTTGGATATTCTGAAGCGTCTGGGTCTGACGAATGCGGATGGAACCGCGAACATTAAGAATGATACCGCTAAAGGCGCCATCAAGATCGACGGACAGGATGCGGTTATCGTGCTGAACGGCGCCGTATATACGAGCAATACCAACAATTTTAGCATCAACGGGCTGAGTATTACGGCTAACGGTGTGACAGACGATATCAGCAACTATACCAATAAGGACGAGAACGGCGAGTGGGATCTGGATAATATTGATCTGACTTCCCTAAAGGGCTCTGCCAATACCATTACGATTACAACGAGCACAGACACGCAGGGACTCTACGACAAGATTAAGGATTTCCTGACACAGTATAATAGTATCATCAACGAGATCACGAAGCTGTACAATGCAGATTCTGCATACGGCTACGACCCGCTGACGGATGATGAGCGGGACGCTATGTCCGATACGGAGATTGAGAAGTGGGAGACAAAGATTAAGGATTCCCTTCTGCGCAGAGACTCCTCACTGGATTCCCTGATGTTTTCGATGATCAATTCGATGAATCAGGCAGTTACCATCAATGGCCAGAAATATTCGCTGGCAAGCTTTGGTATCCAGACGCTTGGCTACCTGAATGCGGTAAAGAATGAGCACAATGCCCTTCATATTGACGGTGATTCTGAGGATGAGAACACCTCGGGCAACGAGGATAAGCTGATGAAGGCAATCACCGAGGATCCGGACACCGTGATTGAGTTTATGAAGCAGCTCACTACGAATCTGTACAATGCGATTGACAGCAATATGCAGTCCAGCTCTCTGCGGTCAAGATACAAGATCTACAATGACAAGGAGATGGATACGCAGTACTCGAATTACACGAAGCTGATCAGCGAGTGGGAGGACAGAGTAAAGGATAAGGAGGACTACTACTACAAGAAGTTCACGCAGATGGAGACCGCTCTTTCCAAGCTCAACAGCCAGACCAACTCTTTGACCGGGATGCTGGGCAATTAACAGTTGAACGCTCTGGGGTGAAATAAGGAGGAATCAGGATGATTCAGAAAAATGCATACGCTGCATATAACAATAGTAAGATACTTACAGCCACACCTGCGGAGCTGACGCTGATGCTCTATGACGGGGCTATTAAATTCGCCAATATTGCGATCGTGGCCATTGAAAAGGGTGATGTGCAGAAGGCACATATGAATATTATGAAGACGGAGCGCATCATCATAGAGTTTCAATCTACGCTGGATCACAAATATGAGGTTGCAAAAGATTTCGATGCGGTGTATACTTATCTCATACGCAGGCTTCGGGATGCGAATCTGAAAAAGGATCCGGAGATTGTGAAGGAAGTGTTGAAGCATCTGCGCACGATGCGGGACGCATGGAAAGAGGTCATGGATAAGACCGCGAACGGCACGAAGACCAGTATGGCTGTGTCCTGATGCGGCGTTTCCACAGATCATGGGAGATATTATGGCAGAGACTTATATTGCAATTATGCTGCAGAGTCTGGGCAAGAAGGAGGCTGTTCTTACAGAGATTGCGCGGCTGAACGATATACAGAAGGAGCAGCTTACGGACGATAACTGTCCGGTAGACAAATTCGATGCGACGGTGGAGGATAAGTCAAGGCTGATTGAACAGCTTGAGCAGCTGGACAACGGTTTTGAAAAGCTCTATGCGCAGGTAGCGGAGGAGCTGGATGGCAACCGGGAGGCTCATGCGGAGGAGATTCGTAAGATGCAGGAGCTGATTCGAAAGCTTACGGACAAGAGCGTTATGATTCAGGCGCAGGAAGCGCGGAATAAGAATCTGATGATGCAGAAGTTTTCCACGGTGAAGGAGCGCGCGAAGAGTGTGCGGATGAACAGTAAGGCCATTACCGGCTATTATAACACCATGGACCGGACCAGATATATGGATCCACAGTTTTTAGAGACCAAGCGATAGTCAACCGGGGGATTTTTACTTTTTAAAAAATTTTTCCCGTTGCTATAAAGTATCGGAGTTTTCCTCCGATATAAGTAATAAGTAACAAAGAACTCATCTTTGATTACGGAACCAGTGACGGAGGCTTTGACGGAGCGTACGGCCGGAGAGGTTCAGAGGTCACACACAATCAAACTTGTCGCAAGGATGCGGCATTTCATATTCAAGGAGGAATAAATATGGTAGTACAACACAACATGCAGGCAATGAATGCCAACAGAATGCTCAACATTACAACAGGCGCACAGTCCAAGTCTTCTGAGAAGCTTTCCTCAGGTTATAAAATCAACCGTGCAGCCGATGATGCAGCTGGTCTTTCCATTTCTGAGAAGATGCGTAAGCAGATTCGTGGTCTGGATCGTGCATCAACCAACGCACAGGACGGTATCTCTGCAGTACAGACTGCTGAAGGTGCCCTGACAGAAGTGCATTCTATGTTACAGCGTATGAATGAGCTGGCAGTTCAGGCAGCGAACGGCACGAACAGCGAGTCTGATCGTACTTCTATCCAGAACGAGATCGATCAGCTGACGACTGAGATCGACCGTGTTGCTGAGACCACCAAGTTCAACGAGACTTATCTGCTGAAGGGCAACGGCAAGACCTCTGAGGTTAAGATCGGTGCTAAGGATGCAGGTATCGATGGCAAGCTTAAGGGTGTTGGAACTGGTACAGTTACATTTACCATGACGGCACTCAAGAATGGCGACACCATCACAATCGGTTCCAAGGGTTATACCATTGGTAACACAATTGAGAATGTTCGTGATGCCATCACAAATCTTGACGCTAAGTATGAGTCAGTTACGATTGACGGTACAGAGTATAAGATTGCTGCGGATTCTGATTCTGAGGATGAGACCGAGAACAAGCTCACGAAGGAGAACCTGACGGCACTCGTTCGCGATGGCTCTACTGTTATCGCAGGAACCCAGACTTATGTAGCTATGACAGAAGAGACAGCTGATGGTATCGGTGATAACGATGCATCTGTTATTTCTGCTAAGAAGGCTTATGAGCTGATCCAGGATGAGCTCCGCAAGGCAAGCAACATCGGTACTGACCCGGGCAAGGAGTCCAGTGTAGACGCAGCTAAGTATGGTACGTCTGGATCTGCCGGAACGGATGCAGATTACTACACCGACGATAACACGCAGGTATCCTTCAAGATTACTGAGGGCAGCCGTACCGTTACACAGGGCTTACAGTTTACACTTCATGTAGGTGCTGACGCTGACGAGACCAACAAGATCGCTACTACGATTGACACCATGGATTCTGCAGGTCTTGGAGTTAAGGGTCTGAACCTTGTTGACAACACTGGCGCTAAGGCTACTTACGCTATCGATTCTATCGCTGACGCAGTAGCTAAGGTTTCTGCTCAGAGATCCGCTCTTGGTGCTGTTCAGAACAGACTTGAGCACACGATCGCTAACTTGGACAACGTTGTTGAGAACACCACAAGCGCTGAGTCCCAGATTCGTGATACCGACATGGCTGAAGAGATGGTTAACTACAGCAAGAACAACATTCTTGCTCAGGCAGGACAGTCAATGCTTGCTCAGGCTAACCAGTCTAACCAGGGCGTGCTTTCATTACTCGGCTAATAGGATCGTAAAAAAATTAAATTCATATTGCTGTATTACTACTACTACTACCAGACAAGGGAGAGCGCAGGCTCTCCCTTGTTTTTTAAAGCAACGCTGTTTTTAAATTTAAACATGGTGGTAGTATTAACGTTTAATTCATGGTATAATAGGACTATATTTCATAAAGAATAGGGGAATGGATTATGGCGAATATGCCACTGTCGGATATTCTGGAAGAAGTAAAGAGAATCTGCCAGGAATTTCAGGTAGAGCACTTGTATTTGTTCGGTTCTTATGCGACGGGCGAGGCAACAAAGACGAGCGATATCGACATTGTGATAAAAGGGGGACAGAGACCGATATGCAAAGAAAATATATTAACAGCTATAAAAGCTTTTGCGATAAGGCAAAGTGGTATATGGAGGAAGTGGAAAAGAAGTAAATATAAGTTGTTGTTTCGTATAGGATAGGTTGTTATGAGTAGAAGAAATAGGAATCGTTTACTTCACAGCGTGGAGTTATTGGCGGAAGGAACCACAAAAATTGAGACATTATTGAGTGAGGGGAGAACGAAAGAGGTAATTGTGCTTTTGGCAGACTGTCAGAATCTGGCAGTTGCTCTGGGGACACGCATTGAGATCCTTCGGGGGATGGGGACAAGCGTTGTATCGGAACTGGAGAAGTATTGCGAGCTGGTGTATAGGCTGGGAGAACTGGTGTCAGCGGCAGGGGAGACGGATGCCGCTTATCAGGTACTTGCCGGGCAGCTGGAGATAGTTCGGGAGGAACTAAAAAGGGAGATTCCAGATAAAAAGGAAGTTATATTTTTACCATACAAGGCATCCATGTGGGACAGTCTGGAGAGTGTGTGGAAAGCCGTTGACGAGGACGAGAGCTGCGAGGCTTTTGTAATACCTATTCCATATTTTGACAAAGACAGAGACGGACGTTTCAGCGCAATGCATTATGAGGGGGAGTTGTACCCTGCCTCTGTTTCGATTACGGACTGGCAGGCATACTCTATAGAGGACAGGCAGCCGGATATGATTTTTTTCCACAATCCCTATGATGAGTATAATACTGTAACAAGCGTGCATCCGGATTACTATTCGGAAAGACTTAGGCTGTATACGGATTCGCTTGTGTATATTCCTTATTTTATACTGCCAGAGGTGAATCCGAAGGATCAGGCGGTAGTAGACAAAATGAGCCATTTTGTGCAGACTAAGGGACTGATATATGCAGATACAGTTATTGTTCAGTCAGAAGCCATGAAGCAGATTTATGTCAATGAGTATTTAAAGTTTGCAAAAAGTCTCGGACTTACCGGAAAGCATTTAGATCGCAGCTATCAGGAAAAGCGGATTTTGGGTCTGGGCTCACCTAAGGTTGATAAAGTATTAAGTACACAGAAAGAGAAGCTGGATGTGCCGGAGGAGTGGCTTGCGCTGCTGCAAAGACCGGATGGAAGCCGGAAAAAGGTGATTTTTTACAATACCAGTATTACGGCGATGTTGAACGGCGGGGAGAAGTGGCTGGATAAGCTGGAGGATACCTTTCGTTATATGAGAGAAGAATGGAGTGATGCGGTGTTCTTGTGGCGACCTCACCCTCTTATGCATAATAGCATACAGTCCATGCGGCCTTATTTGTGGGAGCGATATAGAAAAATAGAGACGGTCTATCAGGCAGAAGCATGGGGAATCTATGATGATAGCACAGATTTGGATAGGGCGATTGCATTAAGCGATGCGTATTATGGTGATGGAAGCTCGGTGGTACAGCTGTTTGAGGCGGTGGGTAAGCCCGTGATGATTCAATGTGTGGATGCCTTGCACGATTGGAGTGGCATATGAGAAAAAGAGATAGTAATTTTTATATACAATACTGTAAGTATAAGCGCAAATATGATATACTATACAAGTGGATGCTTTGTGATATTCAGGGTCGAAATGTTGTGGATGTGCTGCAAAAGCAGGGAATTAAAAATGTAGCAATTTATGGCGTGGCAGAACTGGGAGTGATTCTCTACCGCGAACTTCAGAATAGTCCGGTAAAAGTTGACTGTTTTATTGATAAATACAGCATGGTGACGCATTATGGAGCGAATGAAATTGAAATTATAAAGCCATCTGAATTGTCAACGAGGGACAATATTGATTTAATTATTATAGCAGTTACGAATGCGTTTGATGAAATAAAAAGGAATTTGGATGATCTTGGAAATCAAATACCTATGATTTCGCTGGAAGACATTGTTATGGATATGTAGGAGCATAAATGGAAGAATTAGTACTTAGCATTTGTATGCCGGTATATAATGGCGGCGAGCGGATGTATGCCAATATAAAAGGGATACTTGAGTCCAATGACCAGCGTTTTGAGATAGTTGTCTGCGATAATGGTTCTACAGATGACGGAATCAAAAAGTTACAAAATCTCTCAGACGAACGATTACATATATATGTTAATGAAAAGAATATAGGCCCATTGGAGAATGGACTGAAAGCGCTTTCAGTTGGAAAAGGAAAGTATTTGATGCTGTTACTTGACAGGGATATACTTCAGGTAGAATATTTGGTTCCCTATATTCAAATGCTTGAGAGGATGCAGGCTGGAGTAATTCTTAATTTATGCGCACATGCCGGAGTAGGCGATAATTGTTTGCTGAGAAGTCCAGAGGATGCAGCATACTGGTTGACAGAGGGACCTCATCAGAGTTATTATACATATTTACGTCAGGCATTTCAGGAGATTCCGATTACAGAATGGATAAAGAAAGATGGCTATTATCCTGCAAGCTGTGGCTTACTCATACAAAGAAATTATGAGGTTGTATTGCAGAGGCAATATCCAATTGTCATTGCGGCAGAGATGGAATATGTATATATGACTACGTCCCGCACGCATGAATATGCGTTTGAAAAAAAGATAGACATTGTGAAGAAGGGCGGCGTCTATGATGAGGTGAGCGTCTATAACCGATTTCGGGATTATATCTATTTTATAAAAGAACAATGGGAATGTGTAGACAAGGCTGTGGTTCTTGGAATCTATCAAGGGAATCTGAAAACGTTAGTGCCGGGATATTTTTATATGGTACAGTCACCGGTACTTTGTCACCGCTATCATATTCCTGATAAAAAATATACGGTTTCGGATTATAAAAAGCTGGCATTTTGGTTTTATCGTAAAGCGAAGCGGGTGATTCGTGAACAAGGCATGTGGAGCCTGCCGTTACAGTGGAAAATGTGGTGGGCGACGTGGAAGTGCCGCCAGAAATTTTGCAGGGAAATATGTAATTAGTGAGGAGAGCAAATGATTGTCAGGGCAAAGAGAAAAACTTTATTTTCCGGAAGGGAATTGACGGAGCAGCAAAAGAAAAATTCTGAAAAGAATTTGGCAGAAATTGAGGAGGGGAAGACCATTTTAGAGTCCTATCCCCGCAGGCTGGTGCTGGAGCTTACAAACGCATGTAACTTAAACTGTGTCATGTGTGGCAGAAATGCGGCGGAATTTAAGCCGATTTCTTTCTCTATGGATAATTTCTACAGTCTTGAACCACTGTTGGATACTGTGGAGGAAGTGACGCTTATGGGCTGGGGAGAGCCGACGATTCACCCGCATTTTAATGAGATGATGGAGGTCATTCACCGGCATAATGCCAGAATCTATTTCTGCACGAACGGCATGAACCTAAAAAAGATTAAGGATGCAGTTTTTGACTGTCAGGTGGATGTGTTCGCGGTGTCACTGGACGGTGCAACAGATGCGACAAACAGCCGGATTCGACGGGGGTCTAAAATTGGACAGATAGCAGAGGATTTAAAAGATATAGTGCAGCTGAAAAAGGAGCAGGGACTGGCATATCCATGGATCAATTTTGTGTTCTGTGCCATGAAGTCGAATATCCGGGAGCTTCCGGATCTGGTTCGTCTGGCGGCGGAGATTGGCATTGAGGAAGTGAAGGTGGTTTATCTGACGGTATTTCAGGAGGAGCTGCTTCACGAGACGCTGTGGGATGAGCAGGATCTTGTGCGCACGGTATTTGAGGAAGCGGTTCAGGTGGCGGACGAGCTTGGAATCGTGATGAAGCTTCCACATATACAGGGAGAGGATGAGGCCGGGGAGCGTGAGCATAAGGACTGTTATGTGGCATGGAGAGACTTTTTCCTCGGCTCTGACGGCTATGTGAGACCTTGTATGTCAACCCCAGTAAAGCTGTTTCGTTACGATAGGGAAAAGCCGTTTATGGAGATGTGGAATGCTCCGGTTTTTCAGGAATATAGAAAAAATGTCAATGAATCGGAGCGAATGGATGAGCCCTGCAGACTGTGCTATCAGTCCTCTCATTGTAACTGGAACCGAAAAGAGTCTTTTATCCGAATGGGGGAGGAATTTTCACCGGAATGGGATACGGAGGAATAGGTTATGAAAGTCGTGATATTGGCGGGAGGCCTTGGGACACGAATCAGTGAAGAATCGCAGATTCGCCCGAAACCCATGGTGGAGATAGGCGGCAGGCCGATTCTCTGGCATATTATGAAGCAGTATTCTTATTATGGATACCAGGATTTCATTATATGCTGTGGGTATAAAGGGCAGGTAATCAAAGAATATTTTGCAAATTACTATATGCATTCCTCAGATGTGACCTTTGATTTTCGCAATGGTAATGCTATGCAGATCCATAATAATGTAGCGGAGCCATGGCGGGTGACGCTGGTAGATACCGGAGATGCATCCATGACGGGAGGGCGAATCCGGCGTATTCAAAAGTATATTCCTGAGGGAGAGACCTTCCTTATGACTTATGGGGACGGCGTTTCAGATGTGAATATTCAGAAGCTGGTGGATTACCATTATGCGCATGGCACGGTTGCAACAGTCACGGCGGTACAGCCCGGAGGACGTTTCGGAGTGATGGATATTGATGACAAAAGCAAGAGAGTGCTATGTTTTGAAGAAAAGCCGAAGGAGGACGGAAACTGGATCAGCGGAGGCTTTTTTGTATTGGATTACAAGGTATTTGATTATATAGAGCCAAAAGATGAGACTATTTTCGAATATGCACCGATGCATTCTCTGGCGGCGGACGGACAGCTGACCGCATACCAGCATCGTGGTTTTTGGCAGCCGATGGACACCTTGCGGGATAAAAATCTTTTGGAGCATATGTGGCAGCAGCCAAACCCACCATGGAGGGTGTGGGAATGATGAAATCTTTTTTTCAGGGGAAGCGGATATTGATTACCGGCCATACCGGTTTTAAGGGGACATGGCTGTGTCAGATGCTCTCCTATTGCGGGGCAAGGCTTTATGGATTTGCATTGCCGGACAGCGGGACAGAGTTTTGGAGAAGTGCAGAAACGCCGGTCGAGAGCTTCTGGGGAGACATACGGGAGCGTTCTGCAATCGCAGAGGCTGTTAAACAATGCAGACCGGAAATTGTCATTCACCTGGCCTCCCACTCTACCGTAAATCAGGGGCAGGAGCTGACACATTACATTTTTGAGACAAATGGAATGGGAGTCGTGAATCTGCTGGAGGCGGTGCGCGAGACGGAAGGCGTGCGTGCCGTTTTGGTTGTAACCAGCGATAAATGTTATAGGAATAGGGAGACAAACGTGCCCTATACCGAGAGCTGCAGCTTTGGCGCGCAGGATCCCTATTCTGCCAGCAAGGCTGTTCAGGAGTTAATCAGTGAATGCTACTGGAACAGTTTCTTTAGAGATAGTAATGTGAAAATCGGTACGGCGAGAGCGAGTAATGTAATCGGGGGCGGAGATTTTAACCGCACAAGACTTTTTCCGAGTCTGATTGACTCTTTTCTGCGGGGAGAGACAGCACAGATCCGCAATCCCTATGCCATCCGTCCATGGCAGAATGTATTGGACGTCCTATATGGCTATATGCTTTATGTAAAGTGCCTTTACGATGGGAAGCTCGAGGGAGGGGAAATGCCTGCCTTTAACTTTGGCCCCGACGCAGACGGATTTGTGGCTGTGCAGGAGGTGGCGGATATGCTCTGTGAAATTTTCCCGGAGGGACGATATCAGGTTTCGGGGAATAATACGGTGAAAGAGACAAACATTTTAAAGCTGGACAGCGGCAGGGCGCAGGAGATTCTTGGCTGGAAGCCGCGTTACTGTTTTGCTGAAACGATACGAATGACAGCAGAATTTGAACAGCGCTATGCAGAAGGGCAGACGGCGAAGGAAATCTGTCGCGCATATATAGATGATTATTTTGTATCTCTTTTATAAGTTGTTCGGAGGAAATAAATCAGCCGCTTTAAGAGGATGTTGAAGATGGAGAATGTAATTATATACGGTGCCGGTTATGGAGGATTGCTTCTCTCTGAAATATTACAGGATAATCAAATAAATGTCTTATATTTCATGGACAAATCTGAGAGCAAGATAGGAAAGACTTTTAACGCTATTTCTATTGTTGCACCAAGACCGGCGCAGGAGAAGGAGAGACATATTCCTGTCATTGTAGGTATATTGCAGAAGGGAGCGCTTTATGACAGTATAAAGGTTTTCCTCAAAGATTTTGGCTTTTTGGAAATCTGGCATATTATTGACTATATACAGTCAAAAAAAATGACAAATACAAGAAATCTTATTTTTGGATGCGAACAGAGTTGTTTACTGAACCATAAAAATGAAATTGCAAGAGTGTATAACAAGCTGGGGGATGAATTATCAAAAAAAGTATATGCTGGAATCTTTGCTTATTTGTCAAATGAAAAAAATATAGAAATTCCCGTTTTGCCATATGAAAAGCAATATTTTGCTTATGATATATATAAGAAGAATTTGCAGGAGATTTTTGTAGATTGCGGTTCTGCAGGCGGTAATATTTTTCCGTTTTTATTAGAAAATAATAAAAATCAGTTTTGTAAATATATTGCGATTGACCCGGCAGAAAAATATGCAGGGTTGAAAGAGGAGTATATGAAAGATGAAAGAGTAGAGGTGGTTTCATTGGCGCTTGCCGATCAAGCGGGAACTCTTTATCTTCGAGATTATCTGGGAATGAATGCTGTGATTGTTGAATCTGAAACGGAAGGGAAAGCCATTTTAGCAGATACACTGGATAATGTCATAAAAAGGGCGGGGGTTATACCAACTTTTATTAAGATTGATGTAGAAGGTTATGAGGGCAGGCTTATGCAGGGAGGGAGGAGGAATCTGGAGAAGAATCCTTTGACCGCAATAGCAATTTATCATAGGCTGACCGATTTATGGGAGATTCCGCTCTATTTTATTGATCATTTTCCACAAAATAGATTTTATATTCGCAGCTATATGAACATTAACGAATCTGTATTTTATAGTGTACCAAAAGAAAGGCAAATGTAGTATGAAATATATAAAATGTAGTGGAGAAGCATGTCCGATTTCCAAAATCGGTTTAGGTGTCGCCCGGTTTGGCACTCGTATAGAAAAGGCGGAGTCGTTTGAAATGCTGGACTATTTTGTGAAGAAGGGCGGAACTGTTCTGGACACTGCCAGAAATTATTATGAGTGGGTAGAAAATGGAAGGGGAAAAAGTGAAGCGTGTATTGGTGAATGGATGGAGCGGGCAAAGGTACGCGATCAGATATGGCTTGTCACCAAAGGTGGAGTAAAGAACGATGGAAAGAGGTTTTGGGCAGACTTATCTTCAGATACACTTTTATTAGAATTATTACAGAGTTTAGAGGCACTCCGGACGGATTATCTGAATGTCTATTTGTTACACCGGGACGAGCCGGACAGGCCAGTGGAAGAGATTGTTGAAACGATGCAGATGTTGGCGGAGAGAGGGAAAATTGCCCAGATTGGAGTGGCAAACTGGAGAATTGAACGAATTAAAGCGGCTAATCGGTATGCTGAGAGGAATCATTTGAAAAAACTTACAGTTGTGCAGACCTGGTGGTCGCTGGCTGAATACACAGATGCTATGTGGGATGACGAGACGACAACGCATATGGATGACGAAACATATTTTTACCTGAAAAAAGAGGGGCTGCTTGCAATGGCTTATAGCTCACAGTGCAAAGGTTTTTTTCAAAAAGCAATTGCGGAAGGAATTGATCATGTGGATTCTTTTTTAAAAAAAAGGATTGTTACGCAGGCAAATATGAAAAAACTACAGTATATAGATTGTTTTTGCAAAGAACATAAGGTATCCCCCACAGCGTTTGTGAATGCATATATTACATCAAATCCGCTTGAAGGCATTGCGCTCGTCAGCTGTTCTCATTTAGGACAACTAAAGGATATAGTAGAGCATTCGGATTACGAGTTGGAGAGAGGGGCAATAGAGGAAATTAATAAAGTTGATTAGATATGGCAAATCAGTAAATTCAATGGATAAGGAGCGTATAGTGGAAGGCTTTAATGTAAAGAGAGCACAAAAATTTGCAAAAGAGGTGCGAATCGATGTGGCGAAGGTTTTGAACCGGACAAACGATTCCCACATTGGAGGAGGATATTCTGCGATTGATATAATGGCGGTTTTGTACACCTCTGTGCTCCGGTATGATCCGGATAATATGGAGGATCCGGGCAGGGACATTTTTATTTTAAGTAAAGGACATATTGCCGCGAGCTTCTATACTGTGCTGGCACATGCGGGAATCATTCCGATAGAGGATATACAAAAGCATATAGCAAACGGGGAATGCTATGCCGGACATACGCGCAAATACGCTACGAACGGCGTGCGCGGGGTGGAAATGTCCGCCGGTTCTTTGGGGCATGGCGCGAATGTCGGGCTTGGAATGGCATATGCGAAACGTGTGCAGGGGCTGGAAGGAAATGTGTATGTCCTGATGGGCGATGGGGAGTGCAACGAGGGGAGCGTCTGGGAAGCGGCAATGCTTGCAGCGAAGCTCCGGCTCGGCAATCTGACTTACATCATTGACCGGAATCGCCTGCAGTCTTATGGCAGCGACGTGGAGGTCTGTGATATGGGAGACATGGCTGCAAAATTTCGGAGCTTTGGCTGCCAGGTCATCGAGATTGACGGGCATGATTACGCTCAGATTTACCGGGCGCTGCAGACCGGGCATGGGAGGAATGGAGCTGCCCCGACAGTAGTTGTGGCAAATACTGTCAAGGGCAAGGGAGCTTCGTTCATGGAGAACCGTCTGGAATGGCATTTTAAGTCGCCGAATGATGAACAGCTTGCAATATTATTAGAGGAGTTGAATGCCGAATGAGGACAACCTTTATCAATACATTAACTGAATTATCCCGGAAGGATGACAAGGTCATGTGCGTGATTGGAGACACGGGATTTTCTGTCTTTGAACAATACGAAAAAGAATTCCCGGAGCGGTTCATCAATGTGGGGATTGCAGAGCAGAACTTTGTCAGCTTTGGAGCGGGGCTGGCGGCAATGGGCATGAAGCCGTTTATTTATAATGTGGTCAGCTTTATGGTCTATCGCGCATGGGAGCAGATCGAGCTGGACGTGTGCTATCAGGAGAATCCGGTGGTACTGGTGGGCGTTGGGGGAGGACATGCCTATGGAACAGCAGGCCCTACCCATCATGGATACTTTGACATCGCGTTGATGCGTGAATTGCCGAATATGATGGTGTTTTGCCCGGCAGATCCGGTGGAAATGCGTGCAGTCATGTATGCTGTTTACGAAGCAAACCGTCCCGCATATATCCGGATTGGAAGGAGCGCGGATCCGGTCATACACCAGAGTCCGGTTTCCTTTGAGATTGGGAAGGTGATTCCTATGCGGGAGGGAAAAGATACAATACTGCTTTCTACGGGAACTATGGTAAAGGATGCGCTGCGCACAGCGGATTTGCTGGAGGAGCAGGGAGCTGCCTGCGCGGTATACAGTGTACCGTCCATTGAACCCATGGATGTGGAATTTATTGAACAATTGCAGGGGAAATATTCCTGCATCTATACGCTGGAGGAGCACAGCATAAGAGGCGGTTTGGGAAGTGCGGTAGAGGAAGTGCTTTCTGAGAAAGATATGCGGGAAATCCGGCTGCACAAATTCGGTTTTCCGAGAACCTTTGCCCCGGTGACCGGAAGCAGGGAATATCTCAATGCGCTTTACGGATTAGATTCGGAGAATGTGGCAAAGGTGATTTTGAAAGATCTTCAGAGCGGAGTATAAGGGATGGGGAAAATTGCGATTCTTGGCGCTGGCCCTGCGGGGATATCTGCGGCATATCATTTAAAAAAAGCCGGAATTCAGGCAACAGTATATGAAAAAAAGGATACCTATGGAGGACTGTGCGGGGGCTTTACTATTGACGGCTTTCATTTTGACAATTTCGCGCATCTGACCTTTTCCAAAAATCCACAGGTGAACGCTCTTTTAGAGGAGCAGACGCCCTACCTCATTCACCAGCCGGAAGCGATGAACTATTATGAAGGGAGCTGGGTGCGCAATCCGGTACAGAATAATTTGTGCGGCCTGCCAGTGGAGGACAGAATAAGCGTCATAACAGATTATGTAAACCGTGAGGAAAAAACAGAGCCGAAAAACTATGGACAGTGGCTCAGGCTGGCGTATGGAGATTATTTTGCTGAGCATTTTCCATACCGGTATACCAGAAAGTACTGGACAGTTGAGCCGGAGAGCCTTGAGACTGAATGGGTAAAAGGAAGGATGTATGTACCCTCGCTGGAGGAGATACTGCGGGGAGCGTTCGAGAGCGATACGCCGAATGTCCACTATTCGAAAGAGATGCATTATCCAAAGGAGGGCGGCTTTCAGGGATTCCTTAAGCCGCTGATTGAGGGAATTGATATTGAATACAAAAAAGAGGTGGTAAAACTTGCGCCGGGGGAGAAAAGAATTACCTTTGCGGACGGTTCGGAAGAAAGTTATGACCATCTGATTACGACCCTGCCCTTAAGCCTTTTGCCGGAGATGACGGAGGGGCTTCCTGACTCCGTATGCAGAGCTGCAGAGCGGTTGGATTACACTTCCGGCTATATGATATCTGTGGGGGTAAATAAAGAGATTTCATTCCCCACAATATGGTTTTACATTTACGATGAGTCGATTCTGCCGGCGCGGGTGTATTTCCCAAATAAGAAAGCACCGAACAATGTGCCAGAGGGCTGCAGCTCCCTGCAGGCGGAGGTGTATGTCTCCAGGTATAGGAGCTTTGAGGGGACAAAGGAAGAGCTTCAGGAAAAAGTGATTGAACTGCTGATTGGTATGGGGCTGTTTGAGAAAGAGGATATCATGGTAAAGGACATCCGTTTCGAGGAGTTTGCGAACATTATGTTTACGCCCGATATCTATGAGGCGAGAAAAACGGTTCGGGAGTATCTTGAGAGGCAGGGGATACTTTGCGCAGGGCGGTTCGGGGAGTGGGATTATCTGTGGCTGGAGCAGAGCCTGCTCAGCGGGAAGCGGGCGGCGGAGGAATTGAGTGGACGAAAATGAGGAATGAGTTATGAGTGTAATTAGGCATGTGTTTCAGGATTTTGTGATTGTAGATAATAGGATATGGTTTTCAAATAATACTATGAATGGATTATTTTCCGCAAATCCGGAAAGCGGACAGACAGAGCTTGTCAGGATATTTCCAGGGGAGAAGTTGTTTCAATGCAGACTTTATACAAAAGTGTATGTATATAATAATAGGCTGGTTTTTATTCCTTACTGTGCTGAAAATATTTCTGTTTATAATATATTGAATGACAGCTTTATTCAGATAGAAACGCCCATTAGTAAGAAAGAGCGTATGTGGAGCTCATTCATAACAGTACAGTGGGAGAACAAGATTTTTTTATTTAACGATCATATGCAGGACATGGCTGTATTGGATGTCAACGATTGTATCATCAGGATGTGTCCGATTCCAATGCGAAACAAGATATCTGTTTTTTTAGAAATGCCAATCCGGTGTGTGGTAGATGATTGTGCATACATAGTACAGGATAATTTGCTGATCACAGTTAAAATGTCATCTAATCAAGTATTTGTTCGCGAAATTGCTGAGGCGGGAGTACGGTTTGCAGGCATTCAATATGGCAGAGACAGGTTTTGGATTATAGATTGCGAAAATAAGCTGTACGCATATCGAGATGAAGATAATATGGCAGAGAAAAAATTGGAGCGTATGCAAGCTGACTGGAATAAATCGCCTTCCACAGTAAAGGATTTTTTTTTAAATGGTCAAAATATATGGGTTCTTTTGGATAGGCAAAACTATTTAATCCATTTGAACATATTTACGATGGAAAGCGATATTATCCTATACGAGAACGGAGATAGACTAAGGAATTCCATTTTGGAATATAGTTGTTATGATTCTCAAAAGCAGCGGATTCAGATACTGCGCCGAGGGGAAGCCAGACATCGAATATTGGATTTGGACAAGGGGAAATGGAGTACAATTATTTATGAGACCCCATGGGAAGAGATAAAAGAGGTATATCAGGAAAATTTGAAACAATGCGATTATTTTATGATAGAATCTTTAATATGTGAAGGGCTGGATACAATTCGGTTGTTTACTGACATACAAGAGGCTACAAAAGATCTGAATAATGAGAAAAGTTGTGGAAAGGAAATATTTCAGTATTTAGCATGAGTGAAGTAAAAGAAATTTTAAATGAGTTTCAACAAAATAGAAAGCAAATAGAGATTTCCATTTCCCAAATGAAACAGGATTTAGGGGAGCAAATACACAAAATATGTCTCTACGGAGCCGGAAGTGCTGGGATTGCCTTTTTAAAGTATTTAAGAGAAGTCCAAATCGAACCGATATATTTTGTGGATAAGAATCCATCTCGCTGGGGGACGTTTTGTGAAGATTTAGAGATTATACCGCCAGAGCAAATTATTAGTAGGGCAGGTGAGGAAGCTCTGGTAATTGTCACAATCAATACGGATGGAAAGAGATACTGTAAAAGTTTTGATGAAGCTCTGCGCATCGGCGGACATCCGGGAGTTCACAAATTGCTCCGGGAATGTGGAGTTCGGCATGATATTGATTATACTTATTTTCGAAGAGTGCATGGGCTGTTTCATGGAGATCCATATAATCTTCCGTCTTGCTCAGATGTGGATTGTATTTTAGAACATCAGGATGTACTGGAAAAAGTGTATAATCGTTTGGAAGATGATTTATCCAGAGATGTGTTCTTGAAAATACTTCGTTTTCGTTTGGTGGACGACAGCCTTACGATACCTACGACGCCGCAGGATAAGCAATATTTTGAGGAAGGTTTTTACGAGAAGCAAGACGATGAAGTCTTTGTGGACTGTGGCGCTTATGATGGTATCAGTGCCAGAACGTTTTTAAAAGAGAATGGAAGTAAGTTTGAGGCATATTATGGTTTTGAGCCGGATAAATCAAATTATGAAGCGCTCCAGAAGTATGTGGCAGGATTGCCGGCTGATATTCGGAAAAAAATGAAGCTGTATCATTCAGCTGTTTGGAATAATGATGGAGGGGCAAGGCTGTATTCATTGAAGGGGCCGGGAAGCTTTTTAGCAGATATCGGAAGCGAGGAGGTACAGACCATCACAATAGATGGCGCGCTTGCCGGAAACAGAGCTACTTATATTAAAATGAATATAGAGGGGGCGGAGCTGCAGGCGCTGCAGGGCGCGCAGAGAACAATTGAAACCTATAAGCCGAGACTTGCGATTGCAGGATATCACAAGACTTGGGATATGTGGGAGGTTCCAGATAGAATTTTAAAGTATAACGCTGATTATAAGCTGTATCTCAGGTCTTATATGAACCATATCTCATTTGTGTATTATTGTGTGTAGAAAGAGGTCTAAGAGATGGGAAATGAGTATAAAAAAATTGCGTTAGCAGGCCCGGACATTACAGAAAAAGAAATAGAATATGTAGTAGATGCAGTGCGAAACGGCTGGTATGAGACTTATGACAAGGACATCCGCAAATTAGAAAGAACCTTTGCAGAGATGGTAGGAGTAAAATATGCGATAGCTACATATTGTGGTACTCATGCCCTGCATCTGGCAACGATTGCCCTGGGGCTGCAGCCGGGGGATGAAGTGATTGTGACAGACCAGAGCTATATTGCCACAGCGCAGGCTATAAGCTATGTAGGCGCTACCTGTGTATTTGTGGACATATGTCCAGAGACTCTTTGCATCAATCCGGGATTGATTGAGCAGGCAATTACAGAAAAAACGAAAGCTATTATGCTGGTGCATTTTGCAGGAATGTCTGCGGATATGGATCGAATTATGGAGATTGCAGGGAATCATCATTTGAAAGTTATTGAGGATGCTTGTCAAATGGTTGGCGGCAGGTATAAAGGTCGTTATTGTGGTACAATTGGAGATATAGGAGCGTTTAGCTTTCAGGGCTCGAAGATTGCGGTTGGCGGAGAGGGAGGGATGTTTGTTACAGATGATGAGGCATTATATAAAAGGGCATTGCACTATGGAACCTTTTGTCGGAATGACAGCATTGATTATCTGTGGTCGGACGATGTGGGGTATAATTACCGCATATCAAATGTAACAGCGGCGTTGATTCTGGCTCAAATTGAACGCTTAGATGAATTGGTCGCAAAGAAAAAGCAGATTTATGAATGGTATCATGTGCGCTTCCAGCAAATTGCCGGAATAGATTTGTTGAAGGTGGGAGCGGAATGTGAGAGCAACTATGCGTATGTGGTGGGCTTTGTCAATGAATCTTGCCCAGTATCCAGGGATACTATACTGAAAGCCCTGCAGAAAAAAAATATCTGGGCGCGGCCGGGATACCCCTCCATGAGCGCGATGCCTAATTATGATAGGAGATTTTCAGTACCGATATCAGAGAAATTTTGGAAAGCTGGTATTACACTTCCTTCGGCATTGAATCTTACAGAGGAAGATGTAGACAGAGTATGTAGGGAAATATCAGAAATTATTAGTGCGTAGAGGCAGGATATGAGCAATCAGGAAAGTTTAGATGGACATTTGATTTATATTGCAGAGTATGATGAAAAAGAGGAACTTGTTGATTTCTTTTGTAGAGAATGGAAAACCTCACAGATTATCGTAAGAGATGAATTGTTTGATTACTATTACAGAGGGAACGAGCGTTTAAATTTTGTGGTTGCAAGAAGGGAATGCGACCAGCAGTTAGTAGGCGCTTGCGGGCTTATTAGATGTTCAGATACGGATGTTTGGATGTCGAACCTGCTGGTAAAAAAAGGGGAGAAAAATCCAATTGCACTTAAAATAATGATTTATTTATCCAGGCATTATCAGCATATATCTGCGGTCAATCTTGAGAAAAATACACGTTTTATGTATTCCTCTTTTTTGAAGTGGAAGGTTGACACTATGAAGCATTATTATAAATTATTTGCCGGAGATGAGTATAAAGTGGCTAAAATTTCAGAGGAAATTATATTGCCCGTTAGAAAGTCGAAGTACACTGTAAAACGGATAGATACTGAGGATATGTGCAGACAGGTGATCAATGAAAATCATTTAATTTTGCAGAGGCCATATAAAAGTCTGCAATACATTATTAAACGATATTTTCATTTTCCAAGTGAACTATATCATTATACTATTTATGGAATAGAGGTAGAAAAAAAACGGTTTACTACCTTTTTTGTTATGAGAGAACAACAAGTGGCTGATAGAAAAATAGCCCGGATAGTGGATATTATTGGAAGCGAAAATGAGTTAATTGATATAGCGGATTTTTTTGAGAGCATGGGAAAAGAAAGAGATTATGAATATATTGACTGTTTATGTTATGGAATCAGTCCGACGGTTATGAAGGAAATGGGATTTGTGTTAAATGAAAATGAAACAAATATTATTCCAGACAGACTGGATCCCTTGATCCAGGAAAATCAATGCATCTATGTCAGCTTTCCTAAAAATTCAAATTACCGGTTTTTTCATGCTGATGGTGATATGGACAGACCGAATTTAGTATAAGTGGAAATTATGAAATGGAGGAAGTTCACATGAATTACAATAAATATGTCAGAGCCTTTGAGGAGACATTTGATATAACAAAGGATCAGGCAATTAAGATGAAATATGGTATGAATGATATGTGGGACAGCGTGACACATATGATGTTGATTGCAGATTTAGAGGAGAAATTTAATATTGAGTTTGATATGAATGACACAATAGAATTAAATTCTTTTGATAATGGACTTGAAATTCTCAGGGAGAAATATAATGTGGAATTTTAGCGATAAGGATGAGCGGACAGCCATCATTGATGATAGGGGACAAATGCTTTCTTATGGAGAGCTGGAAAAGTTCGGAGAAGACTTGTGTAAGGTTATAGGGACACGCTGTATGGTCTTTTTGTTTTGTAAAAATTGTTTGGGGAGTTTGATTGGATATATAGGATTTATCAATGGTGGAATAGTTCCTGCCATGTTAAAGGCTGACCTGGATGAGGACATGCTCAATTGCTTATATCAAAAATATCATCCGTCTTATTTATGGATTGGAGAGTCGAATATTTCTTATTCTTTATTGCAGGAGTGCAAAAAGGTATATGAGTGCTTTGAATACATTTTATATAAGACACCATACGCCGGGACGGATGTTGCATTGTATGATGAATTAGCATTATTACTGACCACGAGCGGCTCTACTGGAAGCCCGAAGTTTGTTCGCCAGAGTTATAAGAATATGAGAGCCAATATAGAAAATATTGTGAGCTTTTTAAAAATCAGTGATACAGAAAGACCCATTACTACGTTACCGATCAATTATACATATGGACTCAGTGTAGTGAATACTCATTTAGATGTAGGAGCAACTATATTGCTTACCGATAAATCCGTTGTCCAGAAAGAGTTTTGGGATTTCTTTATGGAGCGGAGGGCAACCAGCTTTTCGGGGGTACCGTATACTTATGAGACATTGAATCGTATGCATTTTACCGTAAAGAATTATCCTTCATTGCGATACATGACACAGTCGGGTGGGAAGCTGCGCGCAGAATTGCATCAGGCATTTGCAAAGGACGCGAGAGAATCAAATAAAAAATTTGTGGTTATGTATGGTCAGTGTGAGGGAACAGCGGTTTTAGCATATGTTCCTGTTCCATACGAATTTGAGAAGGTAGGAAGTATGGGAATTGCTGTGCCGAATGGTCGTATGGCGCTGATAGATGTGCAGGGAAATGAAATTGAAGAGGCAAATACGAATGGCGAAATTGTATATTATGGTGATGATGTAACACTGGGGTATGCGGAGTGCCTTGAAGATTTGTGTAAAGGGGATGAGCGGGCTGGTTGTTTGAAAACTGGCGATATCGCATATAAGGACAAAGATGGATTTTTTTATTTTGCGGGCAGAAGAAAGAGATTTCTAAAAATTTTAGGAAACCGGATAAGCCTGGATGAAGTTGAACAGATTCTCAAGGTAGGATTCCCTGATATGGATGTGGCTTGTGCAGGCGTGGATGACCAGATGGATATATTTTATACAAAGAGTTGTATGAAGGAAGAGATACAGCGTTTTTTATTAAAAAAAACGGGTTTACACAGAAATGCTTTTCGGATGATTTATTTGGAGAATATTCCTAAAAATGAATCGGGAAAAACTTTGTATAAGGAGTTAATGAAGCAATAGGAAAAGCGGGAGCTATCATTTTAGAGCATGGGATATAGAAGGGTGAAGATACGATATGACAGTGGCAGATTATATTTTTGATTATATACAAAAAAAGGGCTGTGGGCGGGTGTATATGGTGTCCGGCAGCTCCGCGATGTGGCTGACGGACGCGCTATACCGCAATGAAGAGCTGGAGGCTGTGTGTTGTCACCATGAGCAGGCAGCGGCAATGGCGGCGGACGGATACGCGCGGGTGAACCATGTTCCCGGCGCATGCCTTGTCACAATCGGGCCGGGGGTGACGAATGCCATCACGGGAATTGCGCAGGCATATTTTGACTCCACTCCGGTATTTGCCATATCCGGGCAGGCGAATTCCAGATTGCTCCAGTATACGCTCGACAGTGGAATCCGGCAGAATGCCTGCCAGAGTATGCTTGTGGAGCCGGTGGTGCAGAGTATTACAAAGTACTGTGCGACCATTATGAGGCCGGAGGATACCCGCAGAATATTGGAGGAGGCGTACTGCCATGCGACCGCAGGGAGACAAGGGCCGGTGTGGATCGATGTTCCCGTGGATATTCAGAACCGGCAGGTGCCGGAGACTATGGAGGGATATGAGCCGACGGCGGAGGAGATGGATGTAATTGATTATGCATCGATTGCCCGGATTATCTTAGAAGCAAAGAAGCCCCTGATTTTGGCGGGCTTCGGAGTGCGAAGTGCGGGTGCAACAGAACTGTTAGAGCTGTTAAGCAATAAGTATCAGATTCCGGTGGTTACTTCCCGGGGCGGAATTGATGTGATTGCATCGGACGCTGCATATTATGTCGGCAGACCGGGCGGCTATGGAGACCGCGCCTCTCATTTCGCTGTGCAGGCGTGCGACGTACTTCTGATCTTGGGAAGCCGCTTATCTGTGTCAACAATCGGCTATTACCCGGAGCGTCTGGCAGAACATGCGGTTAAAATTATGGTTGATATTGATGAAAAGGAATTAGTCCGCGATGCGGTTCCGGTTCAGCACAAGTATAGGCAGGATGTCAAAGTCTTTTTGGAGAGCCTTTTGGGACAACTGGAGGGAGAGACACCGGAGGATCATACACAGTGGATTCAGTTCTGCATGGAGAACAAGGAACGCTATCCGGTTGTAAAGCCAGAGTACCGCGCGCAGAAACCGCTCAATGCATATTACTTTACAGAGCAGTTGTCTGCACTTGCCTCTGCGGATAGTAATATTGTGGTGGATACAGGAAGCGTATACTGTATGGTATCCCAGAGCTGGAAGCTGAAAAAGGGGCAGCGTTATCTGGCTTCCGGCGGTTTTTCCAGCATGGGCTCATGGGCAACCGCGATAGGCGCATGTCAGGCGGGGCGGCAGGTGCTTGCACTGTCGGGAGATGGAAGCACCCAGATGAATATACAGGAATTTGCGACGATGGCATATCACAAGCTTCCGGTCAAGCTGTTTGTATATAATAATAACGGCTATATGCTGATTCGGCATAACCAGCACAATTATATGAACGACCGCTTTTTGGGGGTAGGGCCGGACAGCGGTTTGCAGACGCCGGAATTCTGTAAGGTGGCACAGGCCTATGGGCTTCCGGCCGTTCGGATTACGGCGGAGGATAATCTGCGGCAGAAGCTTGAGGAAGTGCTGGGCATGGAAGGGTCTGTGGTCTGTGAGGTAATGATTCAGGACTTTGCGCCGATTGAGCCAAGGATCGCATCGCGAGTGATGCCCGATGGTTCCCTAAAAGCGGCGGAGTTTGATGATTTATATCCATTTTTAGGATAGTGGATGAAGCCGGGAAAGCCTAATTTTATAACACGAAAGTCTATTTGTGAGACGCACACAGGTAAAGGAAATCATAAATGAAGGGGAAGTATTATTATGAAATGGACTCACAAGGGATCAGAGTTGGACAAGCTAAAGATTCCGAATTTGGATAACCGCTCTTTTTATATCTTTGGCGCTGGGGATATTGGCCGTGGATTATATGTGACATTATCCAAATTTGATATGTTTGCAGGATTTATAGATAATAGCAGGGAAAAGCAGATAAGCGGTTTTTGCGGGGAGATTGTGCATTCTTACGAGTGGTATTTAGAGAATGCAAAGGAGGAGACGATAATTATTGCGGCGAATTCTGCCCATGAACAGGAAATTAGCAGGCAGTTAAAACAGGATAACTGTACCTATTACTATTCTGAGGGGTTTTTGAATAGGATTTTTCCTTTGTATATGTTTTATAAAAAGAATCTTCTGTTTATGAATCTTGCACAAATATGCGTGACCGAACGGTGTACCTTAAAGTGCGCGGACTGTGCACATGCGTGTTATGCGGTGGATCGGAATACGGAGGATATGCGCCTGGAGGATGTTTACAATTCCGCAGACATATTCTTTTCTAAAGTGGACTATATCCATGAGTTCGTATTGATTGGGGGAGAACCGTTATTATATGCAGATTTGGAATATGCGGTTCGATATATAGGAGACAAGTACAGGGATAAGATTGGGACATTCAGTATTACGACAAATGGAACAATTCTTCCCGGGAAGGAGTTATTAGACAGTTGCCGGAAGTATGGGGTTCTGGTTAGGATTTCGAATTATACAAGGTCGATTCCAGCCTTACATGATCAGTATGAAAAATTAGAAAAGCTGCTGGCGAAGGCCGGAGTTTCATATAACATGGGAAAAGAAGATGAAGAATGGTGGGATTATGGGTTTGCAAATTATGTAGACGAGGGGGATGAAAAAGAAATTATCCGAAAATTTGACCTTTGTGCTACTCCCTGCAGAGAAACCAGAAATGGAAGACTCTATTTCTGCGTTATGGCCCGGACAGTGTCGGATAATCTGGGGTATCATATAGGAGAAGAGGATTTTTTGGATTTGACTTCGCTTCCGGAGGGCGATTTGGGAAGAAAGCTCTTGCTGGAATTTAATATGGGATATTCTGAAAAGGGGTATTTAAGTATGTGCAGAAGATGTCATGGGAGTAATAGCAAAGATTATGTAGTTCCTGCGGCAAAGCAGAGGGAGCGTAATTATAAATGAAGGAAAAAACCACAGTATTTTGGGGAGTGGGTACTCTCTGCAGGGCGTATTTAGAGAATAATGCAAAAATAGAACCGTCTTTTTTTATTGACTCCAATTATTATGGAGAGGAGTTTTATGGAAAAAAGGTCTTATCTCCCGAAGCCATAGAGGACTGGCAGGGATTGTTTGTAATCATTATGTGTAAATTTCACGCGGAGATTGTAAATGATCTGAAAGCAAAGGGATTAAGGCAGGGAACAGATTTCATTACCTATGATATGCTCTGTGATAATAGAAAGATTACATATCGTGAAAGCATAGAACAGTGCAGGGAATTTGCAGCCGTAAAGAATTACAAAAACACCACATTGCTGTTTATCCCGGTTTTTACCATGCGCCAAAATGGGACTATGCTCAATTTTCTTGCCGCTTATCAGGAAGCGCATAAAAATGAGCAGTGCATCATTCTGACGGACTGCGAAGGAATGGATACGTCTGGAGTAATCGAAAAATATGGCTGGGACGTAATTGCTTTGCCCTTATTGAGCAACTGGTATGAAGCAAAGGAGTACAAGGAGGCACTAAAGGCGGAGGATTCAGGAGAAAGTGGAAAGACCAAAAACATTTTAGAGATCATGCACAGAAAGCATGTAGAGGATGTTGATTGTACGGGCAGATGTCTTGCGCTTATGTATGAATACTATGAGCAGTTGCTGATGATTTTAGAGGCAAAAAGAATTATCGTATGGGCGGCATGGAATTTTCAGGGATATGTGCTTGGCAGGCTGGCAGAGAAGCATCAGATTCCTATTGGTTTTATGGAGTTTGGCTGGATACCCGGCACATACCAGATTGACAGAAAAGGGATTCAGGGGCAGGGAGAGTATGCGGTGAATCCGCAGAAGCTGCTGGATATCAAGGTGGAAAAGGAAGAGCTTGACAGGGCAGGAGCTGTAAAATCCTATATTATAGATTCACAGAGGGATACGGGAATCTTTCATAAAACGATGACAGATGATGAACATCTGGCGAAGCTGGATACTGACAGGAAAACGGTATTTGTTGCGGGGATGGACGATGAGGGGATGGGCATGAATCCTGAGTCAGATTACTGGTATCAGTATGTGAGCCATTGCTTTCAGTCCTCGAAGGAAATGCTGGCATTTCTGTACGACATATGCCGCAGAAATGACTGGAATTTGATTTTTAAGCCGCATCCGCATTATAATAAGGGAAATCTGCCGGATATTGCAGATATTGGCTCCGGGATCATTCTGGTTCTGGACCGTGATGTGGACAGCCTCATTCAAATGTCAGATGTGACTGTCTGTATGGCGTCGGCGGTGGAATATAAGGCGCTGATGTATGGAAAGCCGGTAGTTCCGGTGGGGAGAAGTGCGATTCAGGGAAAGAATTGCGCCTACGAAGTCAGCGACAGCTCTGAGATAGAAACGGCCTTGCAGGAAGCCGTGCAGAAGGGAATGACGAAGGAGCAGAATGCGGCCTTTGATATGCATTTAGCACAGCTGATGAAGACCTGCCTCTGGGACGATCTCTCCAGGAGGGTCATGCGGTACGGTCTGCCCGTCACATATAATTTTTTCGAGGAGGAACGAGTATGAAGGTAGTTGCTTTTGTACCGATTAAGCTGGATTCCCAGAGATTGCCGCACAAAAATATTCTGCCGATAGCGGGACATCCGCTCTGCTGGCATATTGTGAATTCCTTGCTGCAGGTAGAGCGGATTGATGAGGTGTATGTATATTGTAGCGATCCGGCAGTCTGCAAATATCTTCCCGACGGGGCAAGGTTTCTGAGACGGAGCGAAAGCTTAGACGGCGATCTCGTAAAGGGCTTTGAAATATATGAGAGCTTTATCCGGGAGGTTGATGCGCAGATATATATTCTTGCCCACACGACCTCTCCCTTTTTGCAGGCCTCCTCGATTGCAAACGCGCTGGAGCATGTATTGCAGGGCGAAAATGATTCCGCCTTTTCCGCGGAGCGTATCCAGACCTTTGCATGGTACAAAAACGAGCCTGTCAATTATAATCTGAATGATGTTCCGAGAACGCAGGATATGGAGCCCGTCTGGGTGGAGACAAGTGGCTTTTACATGTTTCAAAAGGAAATATTTACAGAGCATCGCCGCAGGATTGGTTTTCGCCCCTATATTCAGGAGGTAAGCGGTATGGAAGCGGTGGATATTGACGAGCAGCAGGATTATGATATGGCGGTAAGGATGGTGGAGTGAGCATGAGCTTAGAAAAATTTACGCTGATTGCGGGCCCCTGCGTGATAGAGTCCGAAGAAAATCTGATGTGGGTTGCGCGGGAGATGAAAGAAATTGCAGAAAGACTGGATATTGATTACTATTTTAAGGCATCCTTTGACAAGGCAAACAGAACAAGCCTGTCTTCCTACCGGGGGCCGGGAATCGAAAAGGGGCTTGCGCTGCTGCAAAAGGTGAAAGATACTTACGGTCTGAAAATAGCAACGGATATACACGAGCCATGGCAGGCGAAAGAGGCCGCGCAGGTGGCGGATATGATTCAGATTCCGGCATTTTTGTGCAGACAGACCGATTTGCTGGTGGCAGCGGCAAAGACAGAATGTCTTATCAATGTAAAGAAAGCGCAGTTTTTAGCACCGTGGGATATGAAAAATGTGGTCAGGAAAATCGAGGAGAGCGGAAGCCGCCGCATTCTGCTGTGCGAGCGGGGAACCAGCTTTGGCTACAATACGCTTGTCGTGGATATGACCGGAATTGTTGAAATGAAAAAGCTGGGGTATCCGGTAGTCATGGATGCGACCCACAGTGTGCAAAAGCCCGGAGGGAACGGAACGGTCAGCGGAGGGAACCGCTGTTATGTGGAGCCGCTGGCAAAGGCGGGAATTGCGGCGGGAGCGGATGCTTTATTTATGGAGGTGCATCCGGAGCCGGAGCAGGCGCTGTCTGACGGTCCCAATATGGTGCGCCTGGAAGAGGCAGAAGGACTGTTAAAGAAGCTTTTGAGAGTTTATGCCGCGGTGCAGGAGACGGAGGTATAGAGACGATGGATGCTGTCTCAAGGGGAAAGGATGTATTTGACAAGGAAATCGAGGCGCTGAAGGCGACGAGGGACTGTCTTGGCGGGGTGTTCTCACAAATTGTTGACCTGATAGTTGGATGTAAGGGAAAAGTGATTGTTACTGGAATGGGCAAATCGGGGCATATTGCGCGAAAAATTGCCGCGACCTTTGCCAGCCTGGGCGCTTCCTCCTTCTTCCTGCATCCGGCGGAGGCTCTGCACGGAGATTTGGGAATGGTAGGCCGGGAGGATATCGTGATTGCCATCAGCCACAGTGGGGAGAGCGATGAGATCAACCGTATCCTGCCGGCGATTCGATTGTCAGGCGCGGTCGTTGTCGCCATTACTGGAAAAGAGGGCTCTGCGATGACAAAATATGCGGATATTGTACAGCTGCTGCCGGATTACGGCGAGGCATGTATTCTGGGGCTGGCGCCAACCTCCAGCACGACGCAGGCACTGTGCTATGGAGACGCTTTAGCGGTGGCTGTGAGCGAGCGGAACGGTTTTTGTGATATTGATTTCGGGAGATATCATCCTGCCGGGGCATTGGGGAAAAAGATTACAATCACAGTGGACGAGCTGATGGTGGCAGGCGAGGACAATGCGGTGGGCTCTGAGGACATGGAGCTGCCCCGGATTATTATTCTGCTTAGCAGCAAAGGCTTGGGAATCGTGTCAATTACAGACAGCAACCAAAGACTTCTTGGTGTGATCACCGACGGGGATTTGCGCAGGCAGCTGGAAAAGGGGGCTGATATCTACCATCTGGCGGCAAAGGATGTAATGACCAGAGCGCCTAAATATATTGAGTGCGGGAGTCTGGCGGTGGATGCCCTCAATCAGATGAAAGCGAATAATATTGCAAGTATGCCGGTGGTGGAGAATGGCCGCGTCGTGGGGACGATTCGGCTGCAGTCCATTATCGGCACGGGGATTGTTTAGAGGGAGATGTGACAGATGGAGCCTTTGCTGAGTGTAGTTGTCCCGGTATATAATGTAGAAAAATATATTGAGAGGTGTCTGGACAGTATTGTCGCACAAACATATGAAAACAAACAGATTATTTTGATTGACGACGGTTCGACGGATTCGTCAGGCAGGATTTGTGACAAGTATGCGCAGAAATACGCAAAGATATATGTACATCATCAGAAAAATGCAGGATTAGTGGAAGCGCGAAGAACCGGCACAGCGTTTGCGGAGGGCGAATACATCCTATGGGTAGATGCGGACGACTGGGTTGAGCCGGATTATTTTGCCCGAATGATGGAAGCCATGCTTGCCGTTCATGTGGATATGGTGGCAGCAAATTTATATTATGATTTTGGAGAAGCTTCTTCTGTTGTGACGAACAATATGAAGTGCGGCATCTATAATGTGAAAGAGATTATAGAGGGTATGCTTTATAGCGGGACATTTTTTGAGTATGGAATACAGCCGCATGGGGTTACTAAGCTGTATAAGACAGAAAAACTGAAAATGATTCAGGAGAGACTTGATAACAGAATATGTGTAGGAGAAGATGCAGCAGTAGTATATCCATATATCTGTCACAGTGAGAGGGTTTTGCTTACAGATATATGCTGTTATCATTATGTGCAGCATATGGGTTCTATTACAAAGCAAATAGACAAAAATGAGATAGAAAAGATTGATTTCCTAATCGCACACTTAAAGCGGGAGTTTTCGGATTCCAAAGAATTATTGCGGCATTTAGATATCTATAGAAAATATCTTGTATTGCGGGATATGACCTATTGGGACAGTGAGAATGTTTTGCTTTATCCCTATGGAGGGATAGAGCGGGGAAGCAGGATTGTTATTTATGGGGCAGGCGGCCTCGGTCAGAGCTTATATGCCTATTGCAGGGAGAAGGATATAGAGGTCGCTGCATGGCTTGACCGGAATGCGGGTCATTATAGGAGCGAGGATCTGCCCGTGGAAACTTTGGACGAGTTTGATGAAACGAATACAGAATATGAATATTTGCTGATTGCGAATATTTCAGAAAAAACCGCTTTGGATATCAAAAAAGATTTGCTGGAACGGGGATTCTTGGCTGAAAAGATTCGCTGGTTTTCTAATGAGTTTTTGTATGGCGGGACGTAGGAGGAGACAAAGTGGCGTCACTGGAAGAATTGTTTGGAGAGTATAAGAATATTCCGATTGCATTATACGGGCTCGGAACAGAGACAGAGGCAGCGCTTTTCGAACTTAGCTCCTTTAATGTCATCGGTCTGCTGGACAGCTTTCGGGAGGACGGAACACTTTACGGGAAGAACATTATTTCATTGCAGGACTGTGCGAAAGCCGGGGTGCAGCTTATTATAGTAGTGGCGCGCCCGGGCTCATGCAGGGCGATTGCAAAAAAGATTGGTGCATTTTGTAAGGAGCATCAGATACGACTACTGGATGTGCGGGGTAAAGATTTATTGCTGCAGAATCGGGTGACATATGATCTTGCCGGCATTGCCGGGCCGAAAAAGTCAGAATTATTTCATCTCGCCAGGCAGGCGGAAGCGGTCAGCTTTGACTTGTTTGACACACTGATTATGCGCAAGGTGCTTTTGCCCACGGATGTCATTGCGCTGTTGGAGCTTCGATTAAGAGAAAAGGGAATCTGTATTGATCATTTTGTGGATAGGCGGATAAGCGCAGAAAAGGAGCTTTCGAAGGCGGATGCCCCTTTTTTAGAAGTGATATATCAGTCCGTACTGGATCAGGTATCTCCGGTTTCTGTCACAGCGGAAGAGCTCGCCAGGCTGGAGTGGGAGCTGGACTGTGAGCTGATCGTGCCGAGAAGGGAGATGACAGAGCTCTTATCGGAGCTTCACAGGCAGGGGAAGCAAATCTATATTGTTACGGATTCGTATTACCGGCGGGAACAGATTGCGCATATGCTTCGGATATGTGGAATCCGTGACTATGACGGGCTTTTGGTCTCCTGCGAGTACCACACCGGAAAGAGACAGCATTTGTTCAAGGAATTCAAAAGTCTTTTAGGAGAAAGGACTTTTCTGCATGTGGGAGATGACAGCTCTGCGGATATAGAAAGCGCGCAGAGGGAGGGACTGTCAGCCTTTCTTATCCCTAGTGGCATGGATTTGCTGGAGAATGTGGGATATCTGGGCTTTCGCGATTCTATGGATACGCTCGCCTCACGGTTAAAGCTCGGTATGCTTGTGAGTAAAGTGTTTAATAGTCCCTTTTTGTGCGAGAATGAGGAGCAGAGGCTGCATGTGGACAGCGCATATGATATTGGATATTTATTTATGGCGCCAATGATCACAGACTTTGTGCTCTGGTTCGCAGAGGAGGCAGGGAAACGGCAGCTTGAAAATATCTGGTTCTGTGCGCGGGACGGCTTTCTGATAAAGAAACTATACGATATATTACAGCCGGAGAATAGGTCGGTGTATTTTCTCACCTCCCGTATGGCGGCGCTCAGAGCAGGTGTACAGAGCAGGGAGGATATTTCTTATATTGGGGGAATGAAATTCAGCGGCACGCTGGGGCAGCAGCTAAAGGAGCGGTTTGGAATTGCGCGGCCGGACGGGGAGACACAGGGAAAGGCCTTGGTGGATTATACAGAGGTCATTCTGGAGGAGCTGGAGGAGAAACGAAAAAATAACCTTAAGTATGTGGAATCGCTGGCTGTGGGGGAGGGCGCTATTGGATTTTTTGATTTTGTGGCAAAGGGGACGAGTCAGATGTATTGCTCCAGATTAGTGCCAAACCATTTGGAGGGTCTGTATTTTTTACAGTTGGAAAAGTCGTTTATGAAGGACAAGGGACTGGATATACAGGCATTCTATGATGAGAGTGAACGGGATCAGAGCGCAATCTATGAAGAGTACTATATACTGGAAACAATCCTTACTTCTCCCATGCCGTCGGTGCTGGAATTTGACAGCGAAGGAAATCCCTGCTATGCAGACGAAACACGCAGCGGGGAGGACATCGCGTGCTTCATGCAGGTGCAGACTGGTATTGTGGATTATTTTAAGGAATATATAGAGCTTTGCCCGGAAGAAATCCGAACGCCGGAAAAGGGGATTGATGAGATTCTGCTCCGCCTGATTCATGGGTTTCATATTCGGGATAAGGCGTTTCTGGGGCTGACGGTGGAAGATCCGTTTTTTAACCGTATGACGGATATTCGGGATTTGTTATAAAAAAATCAGTGGCAAAATTGCCACTGATTTTTTAGTAACTAAGACGATTTAGTTTCCATTTGTTACATTGATGATAACATCTAATGAGCTGTCAGCATAACCAACTTTAAGTTTTGCCTTCTTCCAACCTCCGGCGAACTCTTTTGCCGGAATTGTTAAAGTTGTACCGCCATCATAGCTGACAGAAAAGCCTCTGCTCATGCTTACTCCATCGATCTCAATCCACTGAATAGTCTTTGCATTTGCAGGGATTGTAAATGTAAGGTCACCTGAAGTCCAAGTTCTTGTATATTCGCTGCCACCTGCAGAGCCAAGCTTATCTGTAATTGCCGCTGCACTGCCGGATACAAGACCATAAGCCTTATCATTGTCAACTTCATCCGTAGACGGAGCCTCTGCATACTCGAACACAACGCCTAAAGTAAGTGTCGCTGCAGTACCGCCCGCTGTTGCAACAAACGGACTCCAGTCACCATCCGGATTAACGCAACCGCCTACTTTAAAGGTAGTAGCATCATAATTGGTAGCGCTGTCTGTTGCGAGTGACATCTCAAACTTACCGCCGTTGTTTGTAACCTTGTAAGCCGCCTTATCCAGTTTAAATGAAGCGTCTACATTGGTCGCGGCGTTCTGTGTAACAGGAATTCCATAGCTGGCCGCCGTATACTCGCTGGCACTGGCCGCCTTATCAGCGCTCGGGATTACAGCTAAAAGCATGTTCGTACCGCTTCCAGAAGCAACCTCGTCTGCGTCAGACTTGAGCTGAATAGTATTTGAAGAATCCTCTGCATACAACTTCATGGAAATGGTAACAGGAACGCTGCTCTGATTCTTGATTACAGCGCCGGATCCGGAAGCTGCAACGATTGCACCGCTGTTGGATAACTCATCAATATTGATGCTGTCGCCGTCTTCAAGCTCTAACAAGCCATACGGATCTACCGTAAACTGTAAAGCGTTAGACGTCGGCAGTGTCACCTTGTACTGCGGGGTCTTGTCGTAAGCATTGACTGTACCGGAGCTGGTAGCAGTCTGTGTAGCAGATGGTGAAGCAAACTCAGCTGCCATAACCGGTGTTACATTGAGTAACATTGTTGCTGCAGTCATAAAGGCTGCAATTCTTTTTCTGTTCATAAAACTTTCCTCCTTGAAATGTTTTGTGACTGCAATACATCACTAGTTCAGAACATGTATGGTGACCGCTACAGATACATTGGTGAGTACGTTGTGGTCGTCATCTACCAGATAGTAAGTACAGACAGCCGGGTAATCACCTGCATCCAGATCCCGGTTCAGCATGATCTGCTCAATCCGTTCGCCTACCGGAAGGTAGGGGGAAGAGTAGATCAGTTCACCATCTTCCAGCGTCACATCAAAGTATACCGTACGCGTATTCTCCTCTGCATTCTCCACATAGGAGCTGGTGGAGACCGCCTCGCCGTTGTCAAAATACCAGTCAACTGTCATAGATGTGGTATAATAAGCATCTGTGACCGGCTCTGACAACTGTTGCCGTACCTCTTCCACATTATCCGGCGATACAAAGGTCGCGCGGCCGTCATTCACATCCTCAGGCTTCGGTCTGAATAGCGCATAAAGAAGAATCAGTACAAGGAGAATCAATAAAATGATAATTATGATCAGCGCCTTATTGCTTTTCTTCTTTTGAGGACTTTCCTGAGGTGGTGCCGCCGCAGTGGTCGATTCAGCAACTGGTGTCTCGGAAACTGGAGTGGAACTGTTTGAATCACTCATTACATTATCCTTTCCTAGCACATGTACTACCATCACCAGCTGGTGGTTTATAGCATATATGCTATGTTTTGTACCATAGTCTATATCGGTGTAATTATTAAAAATATAATACTTCTGGAAAAAATTTTTAATAATTATTCCATATAGAAAATGGATACTTTCGAATAGTACCATTATACTATGGTTTGTCGTACTTGTCAATATTTGCCTTTTTCAATTTATTTCTGCCACTTTGTCTGCTTCAACGCTTGTTTCAGTGTCTGTTTCAGGCACTGTCTCCGGTTCCTCCGGGAGGGCTGTCTCCGTCGCCTCTGATGGCTGTGCTGCGACAATGCGGTTGCAGGCGAAGCCAAGGCCAAGAAGTGTCCAGTATACAATCGAGACGCCGATGGTGGAGTCATTTACCAGTCCGGCTATCATAAAACAGATGGAGGAGAGGAAAATGGCTCCACCGATGCGCTCGGCAAGGGTGACAAGCTTCCGGCCGCGATAGAGCTTAAAGGAGGCAAACATGTACCACAGATAGAATACCAAAAAGGCAATGAGCGACAGTACTCCGGTCTGCACCGCCATTTGCAGATACATGTTGTGGGGTTTTGTGATCATAATTCCTTCCCAGCCGTTCTGGATCAGGGAGACATAGTCGTATTGCGGGAACATAAATGCATAGGTGTCAGGCCCGCTTCCTAATATAAAGGTACTTTTCAGAAGGGGAATGGACTTACTCCATATATATCCCCGGCCGCTCAGACCACCCAGCATATGGAACAGCGGGAAGTCGAAGGTGTCGGCATTATAAATTTTGGTGGCGTTGCCGTTCGGGCAGCGGTAGAGATAAGTATTCTGGCTCTGGTCGTAGTAGATAAAGAAGGAATGTCCGTCGCTGGTGATGGAAAATCCCGCGTTCATATTCTGGTCGGCGCCGAAAATGAACTGCAGATCCGCAAAACGCTCATCGTGGAATTCATAACCGGTCTGTTCCTCATTGATATAGGCGCGGATGATTTCTCCCTGATCGCGCACCTCAATCGACCAGCCGTCGGAATCCAGAAGGTATTTCACGTCCAGCACCGTATCGTCGTAGGTAATAGTGAATGCGTCGTCGCCCAGCGTGATGTCGGTCAGATGGTATTCGGCGGAGGGAATATACTCGGCTCCCAGCTGTTCCATTGCATTGATGAATACAGATGAGGATGCCTGATAGATGTTGAGTCCGGTGAATATGGCGATGTACACCGCAAAAACCGGGATAAGCTTTTTCCAGTGTTTTTTTCCATAATAGAAAGCCGCGAATATCATGCAGGGAATGATTGCGAGAACCGCAGTCTTTGAACCTGCGCCCACGAGGCATGTGAGAATCATGGCGGCCAGTATAAAATAAAGAACTATAAAGCGCTTTTTTTGCATGGAGAAGGAGAGCACCTGGAGAAACGGAACAATAATGCAGGCGTACACACCTACATAGTTGGGATTATAGAGAGAGGCATACACGCGTCTCTCGCCAAAAGTAAGTGTCAGAAACTTCTTGAATCCGGCGTACTTTGCAGGGAAAATCAGGTCTTTTCCCCAGTCGCTCATATATGGGTCACGCCCTAAAAACTGGAGGACGCCAATGACGCACAGTACAATTACTCCAAGCAAAAGGACTGATAATATAATCTTGATTTGAGTTTCAGACCGAACGACCGCAAAGGTATAGTAACAGATCATGCAATACCCGAACAGTGCGAAAGCGGTCTCCATCATATCGTAGAAACCATGCCATGTCTGTGTCGGGGCAATGGAAAAAATGGATGAAATAATTACTAATATAAGGTAGATACCCAGTGGCGCATAGGTGACAGCGGCCGGGAGCCGCCGCCGGATCAGCAGCACGACAAACAGAACGGCAAGTACGCCGTCCAGCAGCATCATGGCATTATTTTTATAGAACATAAACATATCCATGGCCAGGGTCCAGTCCGGAAACCATGAATAGCCGGACAATTGCGGATTGTAATAGGTGATGCGCACGATCAGGGGGATGACGGCCACTGCAAACAGAATTGGGATAAGCAGCAGGACGTCACAAACCGCGCTGAAATTGATTGCTTTTAGTTTCTCTTTCATAGTATCCTCCGTGATAGTTTGATAGATATAATATACCATATTTATCGGTGTATGGGGAGGAAGATTTAGGTTTTGGCAAAAAAGTACTTGATTTTTCCCATAGACCGACGATAATATAAGGTAGAGAGTTTGTGTGTTTTGGAACAGAAGGTGAGAAAAGCATGAGAAGCCAAAGCGAAATGACATTGGTGAGACAATTTCAGAAAGATATTTGGTGCGTGCTTGTCCGGGCAGGCAGAAGAAATGCTGTGCTTCGGGCGGGGATTCTCGCTGTGTTGGCGGTTTATTTGTTCTGCTATCATTTGTTTAAGAATGCCAAAGAAGTATCCGTCCTGCGCTATGCCTGTCTGTTTTGTGCCGCTATGCTGGCGCTGAACTGCGTTAAGACGCCTATGCGCGTATGGGCGTTAGAGCCGGAGGAAGTTTCGGAGGCAGGACAGGAGCCGGACGAAGCGCCCGCCCGTTTAGAGATTACGATTACGGGGCCGGATTCACCGATTATTGAAGGATATCAGGATACCATACCATACAGGATAGAGCTTGCCAACCCGGAGGACGGCATAGATATGAGCGAGGTGGAGGTACTGACCGCTGATTTGTGCGACGTCTATGCGCTTGTGCTGAATGAGGAGACCGGTCTTGAGGAGGAAGTGCTGGTGTATCATCATCCGCAGGAGGGCGAGGAGACAGAGAAAAGTGAGCCCGCAGCCGGAGAATCGCAGCCGGAGAAGCCCGGAGCAACCGGGACAGAGGAAGCCATAGAGGGAGAGCCGGAGGCAGAGGAACCCGGAGAGACCGGGACAGGCGAAGCCGTAGAGGGAGAGCCGGATGCGGAGAAACCGGGAGCAACCGGGACAGAAGAAGCCATAGAAGGAGAACCGGATGCGGAGAAACCGGGAGAAACCGGGACAGGCGAAGCCATAGAGGGAGAGCCGGAGGGCGAGAATCCCGACGAAGCCATAGAAGAAAAGCCGGGAGCGGAGAAAACGGGAGAAACCGGAGCAGACGGAATCATAGGAGGCGAACCGGAGGAGACTGTAACCATGAGTCTGCCAAGAGGAGAGACGCTTTCCTTTGTTGTGCGCATTCCAACCGGACTGTCGGCCGGGGAATATACAGAGACGGTGATTATTCAGGCGGCAGAGCTGGAAGAGCCGGTGAAGCGGAGCATTTCTTTTGTTGTCGGGTCAGCGGATCAGGGTGGAGAGAACACAGAACTTCCGTCCGGGACGCCCTCGGGGGGAACGGCCGGGGAAGGAACGCCGAATGAAGGCACAGAAGAAGGAATTCCCAATGCGGGCGCGGAAGAAGGAACGCCGAATGCGGGAGAAGAAGATGCCGGAGAGATGATTCCCGAAGAGCCCGCAGAGGAAGGTTCTGAGGGAGAGTCCGAGGAATCTGGCGCTTCGGAGGAGGAAGAGGACACAGAAGGAGAAGAAGGATCCGAAGAGGAGGAGCCTGAGGAAGAAGAGCCTGTGCCGGGTCCCCAGATGGAAGTGGTTTCCCGTGAAGGTGGCTACTATATGGGGAACACATTCTTTGCGATGTCAACAGCTGTCTATGAGCTGACCGTAGATGCAGCGACTGTCTCTGCACTGTTCTGTGATTTAAATGGGGAGGTATTTGAGCTTCCTCTCTCGAATGGGTATGCATCCTTTACTCTGCCTGAGATCTACAATGGCGCGATACGGTTTTATACACTGGGGCTGGACGGCAGTGTCACGGCGGAAATGACGGAGTATGTGATTGCGGAGAAGACGGTGCCGAGCCTTGATTATACAAATGTGACATCTCCAACCGATGGCACGAGTGCAGTGCGTGTGTATCTTGAAGACACTGGAGAAATTATATCAGGACTTAACAATATTGAGTGCATGGTGGATGGGCTTTCCTATACAGAATATACACCAAATGCATTTGGCAGGGTTTTGCTCTGCAGCGGAGAAGAGGTAGTATCCGGGGTTTCCTTTGATATCCCGTTACAGGATGATGAAATTCACACAGTTGAAATAGTCGCTGCGGATAACGCGGGGAATATATTAGAGCAGTCATTTCGTGTACATGCATCGCAGATGGATGTTGTGTCTGTTGTGCTGCCCACGAGCTTTGCCATGACGATTTTTCCGTATGCTTCCAATGGAAACATATGGGGCGAAGATATTGTTGTCGCAAATCAGAGTGAGTTCCCGGTGGAGGTGATGCTCAAATCCACGCAGATTGATATTGACCACACGCTGCCTGAGAACAAGATTATAAAATCCTCTGTGCCGGTGGGAAATGCGCTGGAACAGCCGATTGATTTGACACAGCAACCAGACAATAATATAAAAGACGCGAAATTAAATCTAAATTTAAAAATGTTTGGCGAAGAAAATTCTGTGCTGGAGCTACAGGAAGGCTATAGTATGCCCGGAACCCGTTTCGTATTAGAGCCGGGGAATCCGGATACGGATGCGGCCGCTTTGCAGAATGATCCAAACGAGAAGAGTGTAATATCAGGCGATTATGCGATTGTCAATATACGCGGGATGATTGCGGAGGGGTCTGAGTACATGTGGAAGGATGGCGACATAGCGGTTGCGCTCACTTTTACATTCCGAAGGCTGGAGGAGACAAAATGAATTTTCAACTGACAGCATCGATGATGTGCGCGGATTTTGGTAATCTGGAGAAGGAGGTTCACGCGCTGGAGGCGGCGGGTATTGACTCTTTTCACATTGATATCATGGATGGAAGGTATGTGCCGAATTACGCCATGTCCTTAAATGATCTGGCTTATATCCGGTCAGCGACGAATAAACCGATGGACGTGCATCTGATGATTGAGCATCCCAATACGCATATCAATCTTTTTATTAAGCATTTGCGAAAAGGAGATACCATCTATATTCACCCGGAAGCGGAATACCACCCGTCCACAACGCTGCAAAAGATTATTGATGCGGAAATGATTCCGGGCATTGCCATCAATCCCGGAACCAGTGTGGAGACGGTCGTGGAGATGCTTCGGATTGTGAAGCGCGTGCTGGTGATGTCCGTGAATCCGGGAAACGCGGGGCAGATGTTTCTGCCATATGTAGGAAATAAGGTGACCCGGCTGATTAAGCTCAGGGAAGAGATGGATTTTGAGCTGTTCTGGGATGGGGCCTGCAGTGCAAAACGGATTCTGGAGTATGCGCCTAAGGGGATGGACGGATTTGTGCTGGGAACGACGCTCTTGTTCGGAAAGGAAAAGCCCTATGGGGAGATCATAAAGGATATTCGGGAGATGAAGATTGGATGAATATAGCTTTGGTGCTGTCGGGAGGAACCGGGACGAGACTTGGAGGAGATATTCCCAAGCAATACATAGAGGTCGGGGGCAGGCCGGTTGTTGCGTATTGTCTTGAGACACTGGCAAAAAGTGACAAAATAGACGGGATACAGATGGTTGCGGATTCTGGCTGGCACGGTCTGTTGACAGATACCTTAGAGAAGCTGAACGCGGCGGAGAAGTTCCGCGGGTTTTCAGAGCCGGGTGAGAATCGCCAGCTGTCCATTTGGAATGGGCTGAATGATATAAGGGAATATGCGGGGGACGGGGATGTGGTGCTCGTCCATGATGCCGCAAGGCCGCTGCTTACGGAGGAGGGGCTTGTGAAATGTCTGGAGGGTCTGCGGGGGCATGACGGGGTGATGCCGGTGCTTCCGATGAAGGATACTGTATATTACAGCAGCGACGGAAGGACGGTCACAAAGCTGCTGGATCGCGGCTGTATATATGCGGGGCAGGCGCCGGAGGCATTTTTGCTTGGAAAGTATTATGAGGCGAACAGACAGCTGATGCCACATAGGATTTTAGAAATTAAGGGCTCTACGGAGCCCGCAATTATTTTCGGGCTGGATATTGCAATGATTCCCGGCGATGAGGGGAACTTCAAGATTACGACGCAGAGTGATCTGGCGAAATTCCGGATGCTGGCAGAAGCACATATATAAGAAGAGGAATGATTATGAGGGCATTTGTGCTGCATGATATAGGTGATATACGTTTAGAAGATGTTCCGCGGCCACAGCCCGGTGCGCATGAGGTGCTGGTAGAGGTAAAAGCGGCGGGGATCTGCGGTTCGGATATTCCGCGGATCTATCGGACGGGCACATATTCGTATCCTTTGATTCCGGGACACGAGTTTTCCGGCAGAGTCGTGGAGGCGGCTCCGGAGGAGGCAGGATGGATTGGGAAAAGAGTGGGAGTATTTCCCCTGATTCCGTGCCGCTCCTGCCTGCCCTGCCGCCGGGGACAGTATGAGATGTGCCGCAAATACAGTTATCTGGGTTCCAGAACGGCGGGAGGATTTGCCGAATATGCTGTGGTTCCTGCGGATAACCTGATTGAGCTTCCCGGGACGGTATCCTGGGAGGCGGCGGCAATGCTGGAGCCAATGGCGGTCGCGGTACACGCGATGCGCAGAGCCGGGATTCAGCCGGAGGATCGTGTCGCGGTGTGCGGACTGGGGACGATTGGTATGCTTCTGGCAATGTTTTTGCGGGAGGCAGGCGTCCAAAAGCTTTATGTGATTGGAAATAAGAATTTTCAGAAGGAGCAGGCGGCGAGGCTGGGGATTTCGGAACAGTCGTACTGTGACAGCAGGCGGGAGGAGCCCCATGAATGGCTTTTAAAAAACACAGACGGCATAGGGCCGGATGTGTTTTTTGAATGTGTCGGGAAAAACGAGACGGTTGCAGCTGCAATACAGGCGATGGCTCCCGGCGGAAGGATACAGCTGGTTGGAAATCCTGCATCAGATATGAGCCTCGGGCGGGATACCTACTGGAAGATACTCCGCAATCAGCTGACGGTCAGGGGGAGCTGGAATTCTTCCTTTACCCATGAGGATGAGGATGACTGGCATTATGTGTTAAAGCGTGTGGCTAAAGGCGCTGTCCGGCCGGAGGAATTTATTACGCAGAGGTTTGCTTTTGCGGAACTGGAAAAGGGCTTACATATTATGAGAGATAAGGCAGAAGAATATATGAAGGTGATGATTTTATCAAATTAAAGATAATAAATAAAAAATTTTAAATTAGGGGTTAAGTACTTCCGATTTTTCCCGATATATAAGGCAAGTAGGTAGTAATAAAAACACTCACAAACATTGATTGCAACAGGCAAGTTGCAAGGAAATTCAAGGAGGAAAAATCATGGTAGTACAGCACAATATGCAGGCAATGAACGCCAACAGAATGTTGAACGTAACAACGACAAGTCAGGGTAAGTCAGCGGAGAAGCTCTCCAGCGGTTTCAGAATTAACCGTGCAGCTGACGACGCAGCAGGTCTTTCTATTTCTGAGAAGATGAGAAAGCAGATCAGAGGTCTGGATCAGGCTTCCTCCAATGCACAGGACGGTATCTCAGCAGTACAGACAGCTGAGGGCGCATTGAACGAAGTACATTCTATGCTGCAGAGAATGAACGAGCTTGCAGTGCAGGCAGCAAACGGAACAAACAGTGAATCCGACCGTCTGGCAATCCAGAACGAGATCGAGCAGCTGACCACAGAGATTGATCGTGTTGCTGAGACAACAAAGTTCAACGAGACATATCTGTTGAAGGGCAATGGCAAGAGCTCTACTGCTATTGTGGCTGCAAAGGACGCAGGACTTCAGGGAACACTTAAGGGAGTTGGAACCGGCGTAGCAACCTTTACCATGGACGCTCTGAAATATGGCGATACCATTTCCATCGGAGCAAAGGGCTATACCATCGGTACAACCGTTGAGGCAGTTCGCGATATCATTATGAATGGTACCAGCGTAGAGGCAAAGGCAATCGAGGAAGGCGCAATCATCTCCATCAACGGAACTGAGTACAAGATTGTTGACGACAAGGCAGATGAGGTAGTTACCGACAATATCCTGACCAGAGAGAGCATTGCGAACCTGATTAAGGATACTGACAAGGTTATCGTTGGAACACAGACGCTGGTTGCAATGACAGACGGCGTAGAGGCAAAGGGTGTTGCGGGAGACGGTATTGCAGACAATGACGGCTCTGTTATCTCCGCAAAGAAGGCTTATGAGCTGATCGCAGATGAGCTTCGCAAGGCAAGCTCCATCGGCGCGGATCCGGGACATGAGGCAACTGTAGAGGCATCCTCATTCACCGACGACTATGCGACATCTACCCAGTACTCTTCTGATCTGACCCAGGTTGCTTTCAAGATTAACGAGGGCGACGTACAGATTAAGCAGGGCTTACAGATTGGTTTACATGTAGGCGCAGACGCAGACGGCACGAACAAGATTTCCTTCACGATCGACACCATGGACGCTCCGGGACTTGGCATTAAGGGCATTAGCGTTATGGATACTACAGGCGCGAAGGCAACCTACGCAATCGACGCTATCGCAGACGCACTTGCAAAGGTTTCTGCACAGAGATCTGAGCTTGGTGCAATCCAGAACAGACTGGAGCACACGATCTCGAACTTGGACAACGTTGTTGAGAATACCACAAGCGCTGAGTCCCAGATTCGTGATACCGATATGGCAGAAGAGATGGTTGAGTACAGCAAGAACAACATTCTTGCACAGGCTGGACAGTCTATGCTGGCTCAGGCAAATCAGGCAACTCAGGGTGTTCTGTCACTGTTACAGTAAGCGTAATGCCCGCAAGGGATATGAACCTTATGTTTTATACGGAGAGCGAGAAATCGCTCTCCTTTTTTCTTAGAAAAATCATGTGGAGGTTGTGCCGTGGCCGAAAAGCTTTTACTATCAATTGCAATGCTGGCGTCCAGAAACAAGGCGGAGGTAAAACGCTGTCTGGATTCCCTGCGCCCGATTATGGATGAAATTCCCAGTGAGCTGATCATCGTAGATACCAGTAAGGAGCCGTCGGTGCATGAGCTGTGTCTGGAATATACGGACAAGGTGGCGGAATTCGACTGGTGCGACGATTTCTCCAAGGCGAGGAATGTCAGCGTAAAAATGGCAGAGGGCGAGTGGTATCTGTTCATCGACGACGACGAGTGGTTTGTGGAATATCAGGAGCTCATAGATTTTTTCCGCTCCGGCAAATATAAGGGCTATGGCTGCGCCAACTATATCCAGCGGAATTTCCACGATCAGGCAGGAACCTTTTGCAGCGATAACTGGGTTTCGAGAATGATTAAGCTCTATCCCGAGACGCGTTTTTACAGCAAGATCCACGAGTACATTGCGCCGCAGATCGGCCAGTGCATCAATCTGCGGGCGGTCGTGAACCACACCGGCTATATCGCGCTGACCCGCGAGGCGAAGCTTAAAAAATTTGAGCGGAATTATCCGCTTCTTCTGCAGATGCTAAAGGAGGAGCCAAAGCGCCTGCGCTGGCGGGTGCAGATTGTGCAGGAGTTCAACAATGTGCAGAAGTGGGAGGAGATGCTGCGCTTCTGCGAGGAGTCTGTCCGGGTGACAACGGGGTGCACAGACCCGCAGGATTACCGGGATATCGGAACCTTCTATGCGGGGATTCTGACAAGCCTGATCGCGCTTGGGCGCTACGATGCGGCGCTGGGGGTGGAGCGGGCGATGAAGCTCGACAAGCGCCTCTCCCGGCTGTGCCATGCCTATTGCGCGCTGCAGATGGCACGCCTGCATTTTTGCAGGAGGGAATGTGAGGCCACGGAGGAACAGCTGCGCATCTATGAGGAGGGACGGAAATATTTTTCGGCGCACCCGAAGGAGCAGGCCGAGCAGGAGGGCGCTCTTCTGGTGGGAACGGCATACGACGATATGTGCATGAAACGCGCGCTCTCCCTGCGGATTGGATGCGCCCTGATGCGGGGGGATATTTCCCTGCTCAGAGAGCACTACGGCGAGCTGGGCTGGGGACGGCAGGTGATGTACATGTCGGACGATCTGTTTCCGGTTCTGGTGGAAGCGATGTCAGAGCAGCCGGAGGATGAAACGCTGCTTACGGCGATGCAGGATCTCTGGAACAATAAGGAGGCGGCGTCAAAGCTGTTTGCCGCGATTGAGGGGAAAAACGGGCAGGAACCGGCGTACCGGAATCTGCTTGGCATGACGGCGAAAATGCAGGGAGAGTTCTGGTATATCTGGTATGCAAAGCTTTTGGCCGCAGACATAAACGGAGACGGCAGCCGTCTGGCGGAGGCTTTTGGAGAGTTCTGCCGGCGCACGCCCGACGTTTTCCTGACGCCGGAAAATGTCCTTGCGATTCTGAATAAGTATGGAGTCTCCGTGGAGGAGGGCTATCTGTCCGTACCCTTTGAGAGATGGAAGGAGCAGCTTGCGGACTATATTGCCAAAGTGCCCCTTTCGGACATTCTTGCGACAGAGCAGGAGCTTACAAAAATTCGAAGCCGGGAGTCGGTGCATATAGATTACGCGCTCGCGCGGCTCGCAGAGGCGCGGGTGCTCCACAGTGTGGGGGAGAAGGATTATCATGCCAAAAGGCGCAGCTTCACGGATTTTGCCGAAAGAACGTCAACCTTTGGACGGCGATATTTTAAAGAGGAGATCATAGAGGCTTACCCGGAGCTTCTTCCGGCGTATGTGCAGGCGGGGATTCTGCTGGAGCGCGCCTTTGCCTGCGAGGAGACAGATATGCCGCAGGCGGCGGAGCTGATGCGGCGGGCGGCCTCTGTGAATGAGGGAATCGGCGAAGCGGTGAAGCAGCTTTTGCAGGCCATCGCAGACGGGCGAAGGCGGCGGGAGCTGGAGGAGAAGGAGGAGCTGCGGAAGCTGGAGCAGGGCATCAAGGCGCAGGTGCGCTCCTGCATGGAAAATGCACAGTATCAGGCGGCGCTGGAAATTCTTGCACAGCTTCGCGCGATGCGGCCGAACGATCTGGACGTGGCGGAGCTCACCCTCGCGGCAAGGCTCGGAAGTCTGAAAAAGTAGCAAGCGGAGGTTGTCAAATGCGGGAGGATTGCCGAAATATATTTCAGTACGAACAGGCTGGCCAGAAAGGACGGTAAATATGACCGAAATCAAGGATAGATATGAGGAAACGATGCAGGGCTTTGGCGTAGACGAGCACATGCAGGCGCAGACGATGCAGCTTATGACGGACAGCGGGAGCTTTCTGTTTCTGCCCGAGGAAGTCTGGCAGGCGGCGGAGAATGGGCGCATTCCCTTAGAGGCTATGCTGCTGGAGCAGCCGCTGGCAAAGTGGATGATTATGGTCAATATTTTGAATGGAAAAAAATCCGCGCAGCACTGGGATTTTGTGCGCACGCATTTGGCGGGAATCCGCACGAAAAACGATATCCGCTACGATTATCTGGAAATGCATATGTCGAATTTCTGGGTGAGCGGCGTCCTGCAGGGAGACAGTACAGAGAGCGTGGAGCGGCTTATGCGGGAGTATGCGGCGGCGAATATGCGCTATGCAAGGCAGGTGTACCAGCCGCTGGCGTTTGAGGAAGGGCAGGCGATTCTGCCTGACCATATCCGGGGCGCGCTCTGGGTGGAAAAGGCATTTGCCTATACACCGGAGGAGAGCAGGGAAAGGCTGGACTGTCTGGGGAATGCGGCAAGAGAATGGCCGGTGCTTGGAACCATCATCAGGCATTACGCGTCGCTTCTCGGGGACGAGGAGGCAAAGCGTGTGCAGGAGGCTGCGGCGGCTTCCAGTGAGATGGCGGAGATTGCAATTCAGGTGAAGACGCAGATTTTGAACCTGATGGATTCCGGCATGTATGCGGAGGCTTACGCGGTGGCGGAGCAGCTGCAGCAGATGACGCCGGAGGACGAGGATTTGGAGCTGCTTAAGGCAGAGCTGAGAGGACACTTTTCTTAATGGACAATAAAAAAGTTAAAAAAGACGCGGCTCCGGTACTCTCCATTGCACTTTTAGCGTCGGACCGTAAGGATACGATTCAGAAATGTCTGGATTCCCTGACGCCAATCCGGGAGGCGCTTCCCTGCGAGCTGATTGTGGTGGACACGGGTTGCAGCCGGGAGCTTCGGAAGCTTCTCGGGCAATATGCGGACGTGGTCGCGGATTTTGTGTGGTGCGACGATTTTTCCAAAGCGCGCAACGAGACGCTCAAATACGCCAGGGGCGAGTGGTATATGTATCTGGACGACGACGAGTGGTTTGTGGATGTGCGGGAGCTGATTGATTTTTTTGTCAGCGGGGAATATAAGTCTTATGGCAGAGCCAGCTATATCCAGAGGAATTTTCTGGATATGGAGGCGACCCAGTATACAGACAGCTGGGTATCCCGCATGACAAGGCTGTCGCGCGAAACGCATTTTGTCAGCAAAATCCATGAGTATATGGAACCTGCGGAGGGCGACTGCAAGGGACTTAAGGCGATCGTCCATCATTTCGGCTACGTCTACGAGACCGAGGAGGCGCTGCGGAAGCACTTTGACCGGAACGTGCCGCTTTTGATGGAGATGATTGCGCAGGAGCCGGACAATCTGCGATGGCGGATCCAGCTCGCGCAGGAATACCGTTCTGTGAAGGAGTACGACAAGCTCTATGCACTGGGTGAAGAGTGCCTGAAGCTGACGGCAGAGCGCAACGAGCGCAATGACAATATTGCGCTGGGCGGTTTTTATGGGGCGAAGGTCATTGCCTGCAGAGAGCGGGAGCGCTACGGGGAGGCGCTGGCGGCCTGCAGGGAGGCCTTAGGGGACAAGCGCAATACCGAGCTGTGCCAGGCGTTTCTCGCGCTGAATATGGCGCGGGCATACTTTTATCTGGAACGTTTCGCGGAAGCGGAGAAAAAAGCGGCGGAATATTTGAGGTGGAAGGATTTTTTTGCTGAGAATGAGCCGATCTTATATTTACAAAAGCCTGTACCCTTTGTGGGGGAATGCATGGATCTGGTGATGATCAAGGAGGGATATTCCCTGCTGATCTGCAGCGGGCTTCGGCAGGGGAATACGGCGTATCTGGAAAAATATCTGGATAAGCTGGAATGGGTCAGCGGCCATGTCTATGTGTTTGAGGAGATGGTACCCACCCTTGTGCGCGCGATGTGCGAGCTGCGCAGGACGCCCGTTTTTGAGAGGACAATTGCGGTCATGCACGGACATGCCGGGCTGTGGGAGTATTTTTGCAGCCAGCTTACAGAGTATGAGGAGGCGGGAAATAAAGTCACGCCCATCATGGATATGATCCGAAGGGTCGCGCCCGATGCGCTGATGAGCGAGGCGGAAGTGAAAGCGCAAAAAAGTGCGCAGGGAGCAGACGGCGGGCAGGAGCTTCGCGCGCTGGCGGATTCTGTCAAACAGCAGCTTCGGATTTTGATAGATGCCGGAATGAAAGAGGAGGCTGCCGCCGTGCTGGCGCAGGTGCGCAGGCTGCTGCCGGACGATGCAGAGCTGTCTGCTCTGGAAAAAGAAATACAGGAATAAAATAAGCTGTGAAAAATGCCTTAACATTTTTCACAGCCTTTTTATTAGATGTAGCTGTCCAGCATCATGCCGGAGTATATCGAGCTGATATAGGGAGTGGCGAAATTGTGTCCCGGATTCTTGTATGCCACGATTACTTTGTTGACGTAATGCATCGGGTCGATGGCAACATTCTCCGCCTTGACGCCCAGCGTGTCCCGGAAGCGGCTTAAGGCGGCAAAAGTGTTCTCCGCCCGGTCGGGCTCCACGGAGCGGGCAAGGATATCCCGGTCAATCGAGAGGTCTCCGTCGTCCCCGACCATCAGTCCGATATATTCCAGGGCAATCTGGTTATGGCGCGCCAGCGAGGACATATCGTTAAACAGGCGGCTGCCCTCTCCCTTCGAGTAGCTCTCTGCCACGGTGAGGATGCGGTTGTACGCGTCCACCATCGTCTGGATATTGTCGGCAATCGCGTCGGTATTGGGCTTAAAGCCGATTGTTGTGGACTGGCCGTCGGTGGCTTCCCTGAGCGTCAGCTCAAAGGTATTGTTGATTGTAAAGGTATTGGACAAAGAGGTGTGCGCAACGCCGTTCAGAGTAAAGCTGGAATTGTGCGCTTTTTCCGCCACCTGATTGATCCCTAAAAGCTTCATCGTCTCCAGCGAGCCGGAGCTTGCATCCGGAGAGATGGAGAAGAGCTGTCCTTCGCCCTCGCCAAGCCCGGTCTGTACCGAGGTGAGCGCTAAGGCACTGGCGTCCCCGTCGTTCAAAATATCCGCGGTGATACCCAGATTGGACTGGTTCACAAGCTTCGCAAGCTTTTGGATAATATCCAGATTCGTCTCATTTTCGCTCACGCTGAACTGGAATTCGTAGGCGGAGGAGTTCGTGCTAAGATCAAAGGAATAAGCCCCCGGCCGTATCGAAAGCTCATTGGCGGGCAGATAATTGCCAATATTTGTCTGCGGTGTGGCGAGCTGCTCCACGGAGATCACAAACTGATCGGAAGGATTCTCTTCGCTCCCGTCACCGATGTAGGTAACGCCGACCTTGTCCTCGTCGGAGGAAACTGCTACCTTTTTCTGGAAGGAGTTTTCGAAAGTCCCATACCGGTCTGACAGGGAGGCAACCACGTTCTGAATCGACTTGGCGTTCTCCTTAATGTCGATGGCATAGCGCTTCGCGCTGGACGGATGGGCAATCTTATATAAAGGTGAATCCTTGTTCGCCTTAACGATGCGGTTGTAGACCTTGCGCAATTCACTTTTCTTATGTGAGTCGTAGCGGGAAACTTCCTTATTCGCATATGTGGACATGTAATATGCATACGCGCTGTCGATGCGTGCCATAGACTTCCCTCCTTTCTTCCGTGATAAGGGCGTACAAATCCATTTGTACACATATATTATATCGTGCTTTATCAAATTTTTCAACACCTATATAAATAAGAAAATTTCGATTTTTGCACAATATTTTGTGATTTTGCCGTTTCCTCCTATATTATCGGCGTTTTTGCGGATATTTTTAGAGTGCTTTGAAGGAAAAAGTGTTGACGGAGAAGAAAAATCGTGCTATAGTAGGAGGGCTTGAAAGCAGGTCTTTTTTTTATGCCTAATTTTAAACAGGCAACTAATTTAAGAAAACGGAGGTGGAAGTTGTGCGTACCAAGATTACATTAGCGTGCACTGAGTGCAAGCGTCGTAATTACAATACGACCAAAGAGAAAAAGACTCATCCGGACCGAATGGAAATCAAAAAGTACTGTAGATTCTGCAGGACTCATACAGTACACAAGGAAACCAAATAGTAAGGAAGAGTAAAGGAGTACGAAATGGGACAGACAGAAAACGTAGAAAAGGCTCCGAAGACAAAGTGGTTTACGGGGCTTAAGGCGGAGTTTGCCAAGATCATCTGGCCGGATCGCGGTTCCGTTGCAAGGCAGACGGTCGCGGTAATCGCTGTGTCCGTAGTGCTCGGTCTGGTCATCGCACTGTTGGACTGGCTTATCCAGTACGGTGTGAATTTCCTGGTTGGTCTTAATTTTTAGGAGGAAGTGAGTTTTATGGCAGAAGCGAACTGGTATGTGGTTCATACCTACTCAGGCTATGAGAACAAGGTCAAAGCGAATATCGACAAGACGATTGAGAACCGACACCTTGAGGATCAGATTCTGGAAGTCCGCGTTCCTCTCGAGGAAGTGACGGAGGTTAAGAACGGAGTCAGGAAGCAGGTATCCAAGAAGCTTTTTCCAGGCTATGTGCTGATTCATATGATTATGAACGACGACACATGGTATGTGGTTCGTAATACCAGGGGCGTGACCGGATTTGTCGGCCCGGGAAGCAAGCCTGTACCACTCACGGACGCCGAAATGAGACCGCTCGGAATTAAGACAGAGAATGTTGTGGTTGATTTCGCCGAGGGCGATATGATCGTGGTGATCGGCGGTGTCTGGAAGGACACCACGGGCGTGATTACAGCGATGAACCATGGCAAGCAGACAGTGACGATCAATGTGGAGCTGTTCGGCCGCGAGACGCCAGTAGAAGTAAGTTTCGCAGAAGTGAAGAAAGTTAATTAAAGGAGGCAATTCCAATGGCAAAGAAAGTAGAAGGATACATTAAGCTGCAAATTCCTGCCGGAAAGGCAACACCGGCTCCCCCGGTTGGCCCGGCGCTTGGACAGCACGGTGTGAACATCGTAGAGTTTACCAAGCAGTTTAATGCAAAGACAGCCGATCAGGGCGACTTAATTATCCCTGTAGTTATTACCGTATATGCGGACAGAAGCTTTAGCTTCGTTACCAAGACTCCGCCTGCGCCGGTTTTGATCAAGAAGGCGTGCAACATCAAGTCCGGTTCGGGAGAGCCGAACAAGAACAAGGTTGCAAAGATTACAAAGGCCCAGCTGCAGGAGATCGCAGAGCTTAAGATGCCCGACCTGAATGCGGCTTCCCTGGAGGCGGCAATGAGCATGATCGCGGGTACGGCCAGATCCATGGGCGTTGAGGTGTGCGACTGATGGCGTTTTCGTCAGCAGGAGAATAAAAAGACAAGAATGGTGGGAGGGTGTTTCCTGCCCGAAAGGTCATAAGTAAGCAATCAGTCAGCAGAGCTGAGAGCATGATAACCCATTTTCCTACGGAAAAGAGCTGGGTCATAAGCAATCAGTCAGCAGAGCTGACAGCTTATGACAAATACCACAAGGAGGTAAAACCATGAAACGAGGAAAGAAATATAAGGAAGCTGTAAAGGCATACGACAGGACGAATCTCTATGATGTGAATGAAGCCATCGAGATCGTGAAGAAGAATGCCACAGCAAAATTTGATGAGACGATCGAGCTTCATCTTAGAACCGGCTGTGATGGACGACATGCAGAGCAGCAGGTTCGCGGTGCGGTGGTATTGCCGCACGGAACCGGTAAGGCAGTAAAGGTACTGGTATTTGCGAAGGGAACCAAGCTTGACGAGGCGCAGGCGGCAGGAGCTGACTATGTGGGCGGCGAGGAGCTGATTCCGAAGATTCAGAACGAGGGCTGGCTGGACTTTGACGTTGTAGTCGCTACGCCGGATATGATGGGCGTTGTAGGTCGTCTGGGACGTGTCCTTGGACCGAAGGGTCTGATGCCGAATCCCAAGGCTGGTACTGTTACGATGGACGTCACCAAGGCGGTGAACGACATCAAGGCCGGTAAGATTGAGTATCGTCTGGACAAGACAAATATTATCCATGTGCCAGTTGGAAAAGCATCCTTTTCAAGCGAACAGTTAAACGACAACTTCCAGTCTCTTATGGGTGCAATCAATAAAGCAAAGCCGTCGAGCGTAAAGGGTCAGTATATCAGAAGTGCGACGCTGACCTCTACGATGGGACCCGGCGTAAAGCTGAATGTAGTGAAGATTGCCCAGTAAAAAGAGCGTTTAGACCTAATTTCAAGCAGGGGATTCTGCAAAAAGTGATTGACAATTGCAGAATACCATATTATAATAGCAAAGCATATTGCCGAAGACAGTAGGTGTCGTATGACGTAAGTGTTATCGCCTACCGAGGGAATTTTACAGATGTTATGCATCGTAAATGATTATTACCTCTCTGTCCTTCGGGCGGAGAGGTTTTTCTTAGGCAAAATAAAAAAGGAGGTAATGATCGTGGCAAAGGTAGAATTAAAACAGCCGATCGTTCAGGAGATTTCCGATACCATTAAGGGCGCCCAGTCAGTGGTTGTCGTGGATTATCGCGGACTCTCTGTTGCCGAGGACACCCAGCTGCGCAGACAGCTGAGAGAGGCGGGCGTATCCTATAAGGTATATAAGAATACCTTAGTATACCGTGCAGTCGAGGGAACAGAGTTTGAAAGCCTGAGGGATGTGCTGGAAGGCCCCAGCGCTTTTGCAGTCTCTACAGACGATGCGACCGCACCGGCCAGAATACTGGCTGAGTTTGCGAAGAAGGCACCGAAGCTGGAGATGAAGGCAGGCGTTGTTGAGGGCAGCTTCTATGACGCTGAGGGCATGAAGGCCATAGCGAAGGTGCCGGGCAGAGAAGTCCTTCTCTCCAAGCTTCTTGGAAGCTTACAGTCTCCGGTTACCAACCTTGCCCGTGTTCTGAATCAGATCGCGGAGAAGGGCGGCGCGTCAGATGCAGACGTGGCAGCGGCAGCGCCGGCAGCAGAAGAGGCAGCACCTGCGGCAGAGGAGGCAGCAGAGGCGGCTCCTGCAGCGGAAGAGACAGCGGCAGAATAGTTTTGTAGTATAATCAATTGTTGAATGGAGGAAAAAATCATGGCAAAGATGACAACCGCAGAGTTTATTGATGCGATCAAGGAGCTGAGTGTATTAGAGCTGAATGATCTTGTAAAGGCATGTGAGGAAGAGTTCGGCGTATCTGCAGCGGCAGGCGTTGTAGTTGCAGCAGCAGGCGATGCAGGCGCGGCAGCAGCTGAGGAGAAGACCGAGTTTGATGTAGAGCTGACAGAGGTTGGCCCGAACAAGGTTAAGGTAATCAAGGTCGTTCGTGAGGTGACCGGTCTTGGACTTAAGGAAGCAAAGGACGTTGTTGACGGCGCTCCGAAGATCGTTAAGGAGCAGGCTGACAAGGCAACCGCTGATGACATCAAGGCAAAGCTTGAGGCAGAGGGTGCTAAGGTTACATTAAAGTAGAAAGTATTTTCTGTGGGGCCCGCACATGAGATGTGCGGGCCTTTTTCTTATTTCTAAAACTTTTGCTTGCATTTCCCATTTTTTTGTTGTATAGTATAGGTTGCATTATTGTGGTGCAATAGGCATTTTCACGCCTATTTTTGGGCGGCGCAAATAAAAACGAGAGGTGAAACGTCAATGGAGAAAAACAGAATACGTCCAGTTCAGGCTGGCAAAGGAATGCGTATGAGTTACTCGAGACAAAAAGAGGTTCTGCAGATGCCGAATCTCATTGAGGTTCAGAAGGATTCCTATCAGTGGTTTCTGGACGAGGGCCTGAGAGAAGCATTTGCCGATATCTCCCCGATTGCTGATTACAGCGGTCACCTGAGTCTGGAGTTCGTCGATTTCACATTGTGCGAGGATGATGTGAAGTACACGATTCCGGAGTGCAAGGAGAGAGATGCGACCTACGCAGCGCCTTTGAAGGTCAAAGTGCGACTTCACAACAAGGAGACCGACGAGATCAACGAGCATGAGATTTTCATGGGAGATCTCCCATTGATGACTGAGACAGGTACATTTGTAATCAATGGTGCGGAGCGTGTCATCGTCAGCCAGCTGGTGCGCTCTCCGGGCATATATTATGGTATCACCCACGATAAGGTGGGTAAGACATTGTACTCCTGCACGGTGATTCCGAACCGCGGCGCATGGCTGGAGTATGAGACGGACTCCAATGACGTTTTTAGTGTAAGGGTGGATCGCACCCGCAAGGTGCCGATCACGGTGCTGCTCCGCGCGCTCGGAGTGGGGACAAACCAGCAGATTATAGATATGTTTGGCGAGGAGCCGAAGATTCTGGCATCGCTCCAGAAAGATCCCGCCATCACAGACCGCGAGCCGCAGGGAAGTTATGAGACGGGGCTCCTGGAGCTGTACAAAAAAATCCGTCCGGGCGAGCCGCTTTCCGTGGAGAGCGCGGAGAGCCTGATCACAGCGATGTTTTTTGACCCGAGAAGGTACGACCTTGCCAAGGTGGGACGCTATAAATTTAACAAAAAGCTGTCCCTCAGGAACCGTATCCATGGACATGTTCTGGCGGAGGACGTATTAGATCCCATGACCGGAGAGGTGCTGGCGGGGGCAGGGACGACTGTGACCCGCGAGCTGGCGGATCAGATTCAGAACGCGGCTGTGCCTGCGGTGTGGATTCAGACGGAGACCCGGAATGTAAAGGTGCTCTCCTCTATGATGGTGGATATCAGCACATGGCTCCCGGAACTTGAAAATCCGAGGTCTGTCGGTGTGACAGAGCTGGTATTTTATCCGACACTGGCGCAGATTTTAGAGGAATACGATTCGCTGGAGGATCGCATCGAGGCGATTAAGCGGAATATCGCAGATCTGATTCCGAAGCATATTACCAAGGAGGATATTTTTGCCTCCATCAATTACAACATGCACTTAGAATGGGGCATCGGCAGCGACGACGATATTGACCACCTGGGCAACCGCCGCATCCGTGCGGTGGGTGAGCTGCTGCAGAATCAGTACCGGATTGGTCTGTCACGTCTGGAGCGGGTGGTTCGTGAGCGTATGACTACGCAGGATCTGGAGGGAATCTCTCCCCAGAGTCTGATCAATATTAAGCCGGTGACGGCGGCTGTGAAGGAATTTTTCGGTTCCTCCCAGCTCTCCCAGTTCATGGATCAGAACAACCCGCTGGGTGAGCTGACGCACAAGAGACGTCTGTCCGCCTTAGGCCCCGGAGGTCTTTCCAGAGACCGCGCCGGATTTGAGGTGCGCGACGTGCATTACAGCCATTATGGGCGTATGTGCCCGATTGAGACGCCCGAGGGTCCGAATATCGGACTGATCAACTCTCTGGCCTGCTATGCGAGAATCAACGAGTACGGCTTCGTGGAGGCGCCGTACCGTGTAATTGATAAATCAGACCCGAAGAATCCCCGTGTGACGGACGAGGTCGTGTACATGACTGCGGACGAGGAGGATAACTACCATGTGGCGCAGGCGAATGAGAAGCTGGATGAAAACGGGCATTTTGTCCGCAATTCTGTGTCCGGCCGTTATCTCGACGAGACGCAGGAGTACGACAAGGCGGCGTTTGATTTTATGGACGTGTCCCCGAAGATGGTGTTCTCTGTGGCGACAGCCCTGATTCCGTTTTTGCAGAATGACGATGCGAACCGTGCGCTGATGGGCTCCAACATGCAGCGTCAGGCTGTGCCGCTGCTTACGACAGAGGCTCCCGTCGTGGGAACGGGAATGGAGACGAAGGCGGCGGTGGACTCCGGCGTCTGTGTGGTCGCGCAGGCGGCGGGCGTAGTGGAGAGCTCAGAGTCGAACCGGATTGTGGTGCGCGAGTCGAATGGCAAGCGCAGGGAGTACAAACTGACGAAGTTCTCCCGCAGCAACCAGTCCAACTGTTACAACCAGAGACCGATCGTATTCAAGGGGCAGAAGGTCGAGGCCGGAGAAGTGATCGCGGACGGCCCGTCCACCTCCAACGGCGAACTGGCGCTGGGCAAAAACCCGCTGATCGGTTTTATGACATGGGAAGGCTATAACTACGAGGACGCGGTGCTTTTGAGCGAGCGTCTGGTAGAGTACGATGTATATACCTCTATCCACATGGAGGAGTACGAGGTAGAATCCAGAGACACGAAGCTGGGGCCGGAGGAGATTACGAGAGATGTGCCGGGCGTCGGCGACGATGCGCTCAAGGATCTGGACGAGAGAGGTATTATTCGTGTCGGTGCGGAGGTTCGCGCCGGAGATATCTTAGTCGGCAAGGTGACCCCGAAGGGGGAGACAGAGCTGACGGCAGAGGAGCGGCTGCTGCGCGCCATCTTCGGAGAGAAGGCGAGAGAGGTAAGGGATACCTCCTTAAAGGTGCCGCATGGCGCATACGGAATTGTCGTGGCTTCGAAGGTATTTACCAGAGAGGCGGGCGATGAGCTCTCTCCGGGAGTGAACGAGTCTGTGCGCATCTACATTGCCCAGAAGCGTAAGATTTCTGTGGGAGATAAGATGGCCGGCCGCCACGGAAACAAGGGTGTGGTTTCCCGCGTGCTTCCGGTGGAGGATATGCCGTTTCTGCCGAATGGCCGTCCGCTGGATATCGTGCTGAACCCGCTGGGCGTGCCCTCCCGTATGAATATCGGGCAGGTGCTGGAGATTCACCTGAGCCTTGCGGCCAAAGCGCTGGGCTTTAATATTGAGACTCCGGTGTTTGACGGCGCGAAAGAGATTGATATCCAGGATACGCTGGAGCTGGCGAATGATTATGTAAATATGCCCTTTGACGCTGCGGAGGCAGCCGCGGAGGGAGTGACGGAGTGCTTCTATGAGAAGTATAAGGATACGCTTCTTGAGGATGTCATGGAGTATCTTTCCAAAAACAGGGAGCACAGGAGCGTCTGGAAGGGTGTGCCGATTTCCAGAGATGGAAAGGTACAGCTTCGGGACGGAAGAACCGGAGAGTTTTTTGACGGCAAGGTTACGATTGGACACATGCATTATCTGAAGCTGCATCATCTGGTAGACGACAAGATTCATGCGCGTTCTACCGGACCTTACTCACTTGTGACCCAGCAGCCGCTGGGCGGCAAGGCACAGTTCGGAGGACAGCGTTTTGGAGAGATGGAGGTGTGGGCGCTGGAGGCATACGGCGCTTCCTATACCCTGCAGGAGATCCTGACGGTGAAATCCGATGATGTGGTGGGTCGTGTGAAGACCTACGAGGCGATTATCAAGGGAGATAATATTCCGGAGCCGGGCATTCCGGAGTCCTTCAAGGTGCTCCTTAAGGAGCTGCAGTCTCTTGGACTGGACGTGAAGGTGCTGGACGAGGAGCGCAACGAGGTGGAGCTGATTGAGACGAGCGAGTATGGCAACACGGATATCAATGCGATCATCGGCAACGATAAGGATTTTGCCTTTGAGGACAGCGAGTCCTTTGAAAAGCACGGATTTACCAAGCAGGAATTTGATGCAGAGAACGAAGAGCTTGTGAATATCGACGAGGAAGACAGCGACGAGTTTGACGACGAGGAATACTATGCGGACGATGAAGAGCTCGACGATGAAGACCTTGATGACGAGGAATAATGCAACAGCTACGGAATAATTGGGAAGGAGTGTCATACCATGCCAGAAAACAATAATAAGGACACGAACCAGTCCATGCAGTTTGATGCAATCCAGATAGGATTGGCGTCTCCCGAGAAGATCAGAGAGTGGTCACACGGCGAGGTGAAGAAGCCGGAGACGATCAATTACAGAACGCTAAAGCCGGAAAAGGACGGTCTGTTCTGTGAAAAGATTTTCGGGCCGCAGAAGGACTGGGAGTGCCACTGTGGCAAATATAAAAAGATTCGGTATAAGGGTGTAGTCTGCGACCGCTGTGGTGTGGAAATTACCAAGTCCAGTGTGCGCAGGGAGCGCATGGGACACATTGAGCTGGCGGCTCCGGTCTCTCATATCTGGTATTTTAAGGGGATTCCGTCCCGCATGGGACTGATTCTTGATTTGTCGCCAAGAGTGCTTGAGCGCGTGCTTTATTTTGCATCCTACATTGTACTGGACGCAGGAGATACGCCCCTGGTGTGCAAGCAGGTGCTGACGGAGGCGGAGTATCAGGAGGCGAGGGAGCAGTACGGCAACGCATTCCGCGTGGGAATGGGCGCGGAGGCAATCCGTGAGCTCTTAGAGTCCATTGATTTAGAGAAAGATTCCATGGAATTAAAGACGGAGCTTGAGAATTCCAGCGGCCAGAAGCGGGCGCGCATTATCAAGCGTCTGGAGGTCGTAGAGGCATTCCGGGAGTCAGGCAATAAGCCCGAGTGGATGATTATGACGGTAATCCCCGTCATTCCGCCCGATCTTCGTCCGATGGTACAGCTGGACGGCGGCCGTTTCGCGACCTCAGATCTGAATGATCTGTACAGAAGAATCATCAACCGCAACAATCGTCTGCGCAGGCTGCTGGATCTCGGCGCGCCGGATATCATCGTGCGCAACGAGAAGCGTATGCTGCAGGAGGCGGTGGATGCGCTGATCGACAACGGACGCAGAGGCCGTCCGGTCACGGGGCCGGGCAACCGCGCACTTAAGTCGTTGTCGGATATGTTAAAAGGTAAGGGCGGGCGTTTCCGTCAGAACCTCTTGGGAAAGCGTGTGGATTACTCCGGGCGTTCGGTTATCTGTGTGGAGCCGAAGCTCAAGATTTATCAGTGCGGCCTGCCGAAGGAGATGGCAATCGAGCTGTTCAAGCCCTTTGTAATGAAGGAGCTGGCGGCGAACGGAACCGCCCACAATATCAAGAGCGCAAAGAAGATGGTGGAGCGTCTGCAGCCTGAGGTGTGGGATGTGCTCGAGGAGGTAATCAAGGAGCACCCGGTGATGTTAAACCGTGCGCCAACACTTCACCGTCTGGGAATTCAGGCATTTGAGCCGATTCTTGTTGAGGGTAAGGCGATTAAGCTGCATCCTCTGGTATGTACGGCATTTAATGCGGATTTCGACGGCGACCAGATGGCGGTTCACCTTCCGCTGTCCGTGGAGGCGCAGGCAGAGTGCCGCTTTATGCTGTTGTCTCCGAACAATCTGTTAAAGCCCTCGGACGGAGGTCCGGTGGCCGTGCCGTCCCAGGATATGGTGCTGGGCGTGTACTATCTGACGCTGCACAAGATTGCAGACAGAAGCGGGCAGAAGGGTTCGAAGCCGGTATCTGACAAGGTATATAATGATCTGGAGGAGCTTAAGAAGCTGACGACTCCCGATGCGAAGACCGGAAAGAGCAGGCTGGGACTTTATGATTTAATCTGGTTTGAAGATGTGGCAGATAAAAACCGCCGGGTGCTCTGTACGCCGATGGATTTGTTTGGCTATCATTTCAGCAGCATGAACCGCGCGCTGCTGGCTTATGAAAACGGAGAGATTACGCTGCACCAGCCAATCTATGTGTTCCGCAGGGCGACGCTTGAGGATGGCACGGAGGTTTCCGGTTTCATTAAGACAACGCTTGGACTTTTGATTTTTAATGAGATTATACCGCAGGATCTCGGATTTGTAGACCGCACGACGCCGGAGGGCGCGCTTCGGCTGGAGGTAGACTTCCATGTCGGCAAGAAGCAGATCAAGCAGATTCTGGAGAAGGTCATCAATATCCACGGTGCGACCAAGACAGCCGAGGTGCTGGACGATATCAAGGCGATGGGCTACCGGTATTCGACGCAGGCGGCTATGACGGTTTCTATCTCCGACATGACCGTGCCGCCCCAGAAGCCGCAGATGATTGAGAATGCGCAGGATACGGTGGATAAGATTACGAAGCAGTATAAGCGCGGACTGATTACGGAGGAGGAGCGCTATAAGGAGGTTGTGGAGACCTGGAAGGAGACGGACGATGAGCTGACCCATGCGCTGTTGTCCGGTCTGGACAAGTACAACAATATCTTTATGATGGCGGACTCCGGCGCCCGCGGTTCTGATAAGCAGATTAAACAGCTGGCGGGAATGCGCGGACTGATGGCGGATACGACGGGACGTACCATCGAGCTGCCGATTAAGTCCAATTTCCGTGAGGGTCTGGACGTTTTGGAATATTTCATGTCAGCCCACGGCGCGCGCAAGGGTCTGTCGGATACGGCGCTTCGTACCGCCGATTCCGGTTATCTGACAAGGCGGCTGGTAGATGTGTCGCAGCACATGATCGTCCGCGAGTCGGACTGCTGTGCCGGAACGGACAGAGAGATTCCCGGCATGATCGTCAAGGCGTTCATGGAGGGCAAGGAGGAGATCGAGAGTCTGGAGGAGAGAATTACCGGACGTTTCTCCTGCAATACGATCTGCGATAAGGGCGGCAATGTGATCGTCAAGGCGAACCACATGATTACACCGCGCCGTGCGGCCAAGGTGGTAAATGAGGGCGTAGACGAGAAGGGCAACCCAATTACGCGGGTGAAGATCCGCACGATTCTGACCTGCCGCTCCCACATGGGCGTCTGTGCAAAGTGCTATGGCGCGAACATGGCGACCGGGCAGGCGGTGCAGGTGGGCGAGGCAATCGGTATTATCGCAGCCCAGTCCATCGGCGAGCCGGGTACGCAGCTTACGATGAGAACCTTCCATACCGGAGGTGTGGCAGGTAACGATATCACGCAGGGTCTTCCCCGTGTGGAGGAGATTTTTGAGGCACGCAAGCCGAAGGGACTCGCAATCATTACGGAGTTTGGCGGCATTGCGACGATTAAGGATACCAAGAAAAAGCGGGAGGTCATTGTGACGAATCCCGAGGACGGGGAGACGAAGAGCTACCTGATCCCCTACGGTTCCCGCATCAAGATTATGGACGGCGCGCTGCTGGAGGCAGGCGACGAGCTGACAGAGGGTTCTGTCAATCCGCATGATATCCTGAAAATCAAGGGCGTCCGGGCTGTGCAGGACTATATGCTGCGGGAGGTGCAGCGTGTATACCGCCTGCAGGGTGTGGAAATCAACGACAAGCATATCGAGGTAATTGTGCGTCAGATGCTGCAGAAGATCCGTGTCGAGGACAATGGAGATTCCGAGTGGCTTCCGGGAAGTATGGTCGATGCGCTGGAATTCATGGAGATGAACGAGAAGCTGGAGTCAGAGGGCAAGACGCTCGCGGAGGGCTCCCAGGTGCTTTTGGGTATCACCAAGGCGTCTCTGGCGACGAATTCCTTCCTGTCGGCAGCCTCCTTCCAGGAGACCACCAAGGTGCTCACCGAGGCGGCAATCAAGGGCAAGGTCGATCCGCTGATTGGTATGAAGGAGAATGTTATTATCGGTAAGCTGATTCCCGCCGGAACCGGCATGAAGACATACCGCAATATCCAGCTGGACAGTGATATTGACGGGGAGGAGGAATTATTCTTAGAGGATTTCGAGGACTTCGATATGGAAGAGAAGCCCAAGACTGAGGAGGAGAGTATTCCGACTGTCACGGTGCCCGAGAAGGCACTTGCGGAAGCAATAGAGGAATAGAATTGAAAAATGGGGGAAGGCGAAGGCTGTTTAAAGCCTGATCAGCCTTCCCCCCAGTTTTTTGGCTTCGTCGGGGTCGTGGGTGACGAGAAGGAGAGTCCGGTTGCCCCTTTCCCGCAGGACATACCGGAGGGTCTGCGCCTTTGTGGCGGCGTCCAGTCCCTTGAAAGGCTCGTCCATGAGCAGCAGCTCGCTGTCAGATAACATGGCACGGACGATGGCTGCCCGGCGCTTCATGCCGCCGGAGAGCTCCGCGGTCTTCCGGTCGGCCACGCTCTTAAGGCCTACGGCTGCAAGATGCCTGAGAATGACTGTCTCTGTCGGGGCACTGTGGTCTGGAAAACAGCCTCGGGAGCAGGCAAGCTTTACATTTACTTTTGCGGAAAAATCCTCACACAGGCGGTTCTCCTGAAAGACCATGGAGATTCGCTTATTTTTAACGCCGGATATGACCCCGGAGTATTGGGAAAGCTGTCCGGTTAAAAGCCCAAGGAGTGTAGTTTTTCCACAGCCGCTCTTTCCCATGATACATGTAATGCTTCCCTCGGGAAGCTCCATGGAGAAATCTGTGAATACGACATGCTCTCCGTAACGAAAATCTAAATGTTCTATTTTAATATCCATAACAGTCTCTCCAGTTTTCCAAAGATTATTTTGCAAACGCCTGTCACGGCCTTTTCAAATACAACGCTCACGACGACGACGACGATAGACCAGGCAAACAGCTCCGGCGTAGCCAGATAGATTTTCGCGTTGTAGAGCATCTTTCCGATGGAGCCTGCGGGGGTGCCGATCACCTCCGCCGCCACGCCGGCCTTCCACGCCATACCGAGGGAAAGCTCGAGGGCGGAGAGAAGGTAGGGGCGAAGCTGGGGCAGATCTATCGCGAGGAAGCGCTTTGCAATGGGGATTTCGTACAGCTTTGCCATCTCTGCAAGCTCCGGTTTCCGGCTTTTAAGCCCTGCCAGCAGGTTGGTGTAGATGACCGGGAGCACGATTAAAAAGCTGATAAAGACAGAAAGCTTTCGCGGAGTCAGCCACACAAGGCTTAAAATGATAAAGGAGGCCACGGGAGTGGCTTTAATCACGGCCATATAGGGCCAGAGCAGCACCTCCGCGATATGGAATCTGGCGCTGCAGGCGGCGCAGATGCAGCCGACGGCAAGTCCGAGGAAAAAGCCCGCCGCAATCCGGGAAAAGGAAAACCATACGGTTTTTAAAAAATCCGTTGAGGGGATAAGCTCTGCGAGCGCTTTTGCCACATCGAGGGGGGAGGCCAGCAGGATGCGCTGATTGAGCAGCATGGATATAAACTGCCAGACAAGAAGAGCGGTAGCGACGGCTACCGCTTTCTCTATCCTGTTATTTGTATTTGTGGTCGGGGTTTTTTGATTTATCTGCATCTCTACTCCGCACTATAATAGAAGTCGTCCGCCGGGAGAGTTCCTCCGACGCTCTGCGGGTTCTGCTCATAAAGCACCTGCAAATATCCGCTCACAGCCTCCTTCATATCTGACTTATCCAGATAGGTGATGTTGCAGAAGTGCAGGGCCTTTTGTGCAATCGGCGCCTTTACAATGTCAAGGGCTTCAATCATGGCAGACACCTCCTCCACATTTTCATTGGCAAAGGCTGTGGAGGCCTTGTATTCTGACAGGAAAGCCGCGACCTCCTCCGGGTGCTCCTGCAAAAAGGCGTTGCGCGCTACGAGGACTCCGGTGACGAGGCTGCTTCCGTTGTCCAGCGCATTCCACTCCGCATTCAGATCGAGGGCGACGTTCAGCCCCTCCACCTGCGTCTGTGCAACCGTGACAAATGGCTGTGGGAGCATGGCGATGGTCTCCTCCCCGGAGGAGGTCATCAGAGATACGATCTCCGCGGATTCGGATTTGAATTCGAGGGTCACGTCCTTCTCCGGGTCAAGGCCGTTTTGCTGTAAGAGATATTTCAGGGAGTACTCCGGGGTCGCGCCCTGCCCGGTCGCGTATATCGTTTTGCCCTTTAGATCGGCAAAGGAGCTGACAGAGTCTCCGGTATCCACAATATAGAGAATGCCCAGCGTGTTCACCGCAAGCACGGAAACCTGTCCCTCGGTCTTGTTGTAGAGGACGCTCGCCAGATTGCTGGGTACGGCGATCATGTCCAGATTGCCCTGAATCAGGGCGGGGGTCAGCTCGTCCGCCGCTGTCGCAAGCGTGTACTCGATTTTGCTGGCCGAGGTTCCTGCCTCCGCGTCGCTCAACAGCTTGGCAAGTCCCATGGAGGTGGGGCCTTTGAGCCCGCCGATGCGGATGGTCACAGCCTCCGTGTCCGCCGCTGCGTCAGCCTCTGTGCCAGCGTCCGTCGCTGTGTCACTGTCTGCCGCTTCCGTGCCGGGCTTTTGGTCGTCGCCCTCCCGGGAGGAGCCGCAGCCTGCGAGGGCAGTCAATGCCATCGCCGCTGTCAGTGCCAGTGTCAGTAGTTTCTTTTTCATTTTACATCTTCCTTTCTTTCACCTCAAAGTCTTGTTTTCGGTGTTAGTCACGATTTATATTAGCACGTTAAAGCGGAATTGGCAATATGGAAAGCTTCGTGGACGCGGAAATCAATTTGGCTATTGCGGACGATGGAATGGCAAATTGAGTTCTGTGTCTTGTGAAGCAGGGGGTAATCGCATATAATAGAGGGCAGAAGAAAGAGAGGATGGAATCACTGATGAAAAGGGAGAGGAGGCTGCCCCCGGTGGGACTTCGGATTGTGAAGTCCGCCGTGGCGGTGGCTTTGTGTTTTTTAGTAGCGTTTGCCAGAGGCGGAAGCGGAATTGTATTTTATTCGCACATTGCCGCGCTCTGGTGTATCCAGATGTACACGGTAAATACATGGAAAAATGCGAAACAGCGTTTTTTAGGTACGGTGATTGGCGCACTGTACGGACTGTTGTTTCTTCTGCTCCGGGCGGAGCTTTCGGTGGGGGAGGCGCTTGCGCCATATCTGGATGCGGTCGTGATTGCTTTTATGATTGTACTGGTGCTCTATACCACGGTGCTGATTAAGAAAAAGCAGGCCTCCTATTTTTCCTGCGTCGTATTTTTGAGCATTGTGGTCAACCACATCGGGGACGCGGATCCCTACTTGTTTGTGTGGAACCGTTTTCTTGACACGGTAATCGGAATCGCGATCGGGGTGCTTGTGAACAGTTTTTCCCTGCCGAGGAAAAAACAGAGGAATGTGCTGTTTATTTCCGGGCTGGACGGGATACTTTTAGATCATAATCACCGGCTGGGGGATTACAATCGCGTGGAGCTGAACCGTATGCTGGACGAGGGCGCGAATTTTACCATTTCTACTGTGCTGACTCCCGCCGCCGTGATGGAGGCAACAAAAGATGTGCGGCTTGCGCTTCCGGTGATTGCGATGGACGGCGCGGCGCTCTACGATATCCGGGAGAACCGCTATCTGAAAGTGTATGTCATTTCCTCCGCAACTTCCCAGCAGGTGCTGGGGCTGGTTCACGACGAGGGACTGTGCTGTTTTACAAATGTCATCATAGACGACCTTTTGATTATCTATTACGATAAGCTGGAGGACGGGATACAAAAGCGGCTGGTGGAGGATATGCGCCGCTCGCCCTACCGCAATTATGTGCAGCGTCCGGTGCCGGAGTCGGAACGGGTGGTCTATTTCATGCTGCTTTATCCGAGAGCCGTAATTGACAATTTTTATGAGAAGCTAAAAGCGGCGGGGCTTTTGGAGGAATTGAAGGTGCTGGCTTACGATTCTGTGGATTATCCGGGCTATGCCTACATAAAGATTTTTAACCGCAATGCGACGAAGGAAAATATGATTGCACAGCTAAAGGAGAGCACCGGGCTTACCAAGGCCGTGACCTTTGGCACGGTTCCCGGGACTTATGACGTGGTGGTGGATACCGGGGACATCAACAGCGTGGTGCGCACCCTGAAACGACTATATGAACCATTGTGGATGCCAAAAAAGAACGGATAAGCAGGTCTGGTTTTTTTAATTATAAATTTTGAACAAAAATTGGCAAAATTTTTTTGCTGATTTGTATACTTGAAATCCTTGGAAAATGGGGGTATATTAAAAGTACGAAAATAAACGAAACGTGCCTGCGCGGATGCAGGCGCAAAAAAGGGAAGGAGAGAAAAACTATGGACAAGAAAACAAAAGTTTTCAAAACGCACCACGGAATCTTAAGCCGCTTTTTGAGCGTGATTCTCGCGGTTGCAATGGTTCTCACCCTGACTCCGTTTGGGGGGGTGGAAAGTGTTAAGGCGGCGACTTCCGTCAAGGTCAGACTGTATTTGGAACTACCGGACGATTGGACAACGCCGGTTATTCATGTATGGGATGATGATGCAACCATAGAGAATGGTAGCGAAGGAAAGGCGTCGATTTCACAGTGGGGAAATCAAGAGAAGTTTAAGCTAAAGCAGGATGACACCAATACAGATTTGTATTGGGCGGATGTAACATCAAGCAACTGGAAGGGTTTTCAGTTTGTAGATGCTGGTAACAAGACAGCAGATTCAGCTCCCGAGATGCAGTTTAGTGGTGAGGCATTAATAACAAGCTATCTTAAAACACTTACAAGTAATACATCGCTTTACTGTTTGAAAAATGGGAGTGGTGAATATGCTTGGTATAAGGATGCAAATAAATCTAATCAGATAACTTCAGCTGATATAGATTTAGGCTATGTCAGCCCGGAGGTTAAAGGAAACGAGGTAACTTTCCGCTATAAGGATGATTCGGCAACGCAGGTTCGTCTGGCAGGAACTATGACGGATTGGGCAAGTAATGCGGTTGAAATGACAAAAGGAGCCGATGATATCTGGACTTGCACGCAGACCCTTACGCCGAATAAATGGCAATACAAATTTATAATCGGAGATAATGATTGGAAAGCAGACCCTGCGAATTCGATGAGTGCAGATGGTAATAGTGTCGTTGTAGTTCCGGGCTTGGTTGCAGGGGATGCACTGAGTGCGACTAAGGGCGCGGCGATAAATCTTCCCGAGACACTAACGTGCTATGCCGAAGATGGAAGCAGTAGTGCTGCATCAGTAACCTATGCAGTCAAGGATTCTGCGGATGCAGCGAATGTGACCATTGCGAATGGAAAACTGACAGTGCAGGCAGGGTTTACAAAGACGGCATTCACGCTTACGGCTACGGATTCAAATGGTAACACAGCTGATATAACTGTCAATGTAGTGGATAAGCTGTATAATTATACGATTTATTACTATGATTTCAACGAAAACCATATGAGCACCGCCGCGGCAGATTTATGGCTCTGGCAGAAGAGTGGGGCAGGAGCAACGGAAGGAACGCTTTTTACCGGAACGGAGACACTGGATGGCAATACATGGTTAAAGGCAGAGGTTCAGCTTCCATATACGGATCTGGCAATTATTGCAAGAAGTAAAGGCGGATGGAGCTGGCAGACGGGAAATGTTTTATACAATAATACAGCTAAAAGCGAAAATGTAACTATTTATTTTACTTCGAACAGTACGCAGGCGGTAGAAACGATACCGGATTTGATTCCTCCGAGAGACCGCTATGTGCTGGTAGAGTATGACAGACCTGGAAATGATTATACGGGATGGAACATATATACATGGAACAGCGGATTTGGTTCTGATGTATCTGTTCCGATTGCAAGCTTAAATGGTAAGATGGTTGCCAAAATTCCCGTGAAGGATTCACCGGCGGATTTGATGCTTTCCTTCTGTATGAGGAGAAGCGAGACTGGAAATGACTGGGCGGAGAAGGACGGCGGAGACCATTATGTGAATGTTCCGGCGAACCAGACGGTAGTAAAGGCAAAATTCGTTCAGGGCAAGGGCATCACGGAGGTGCTTCCTGACAATACCGGATACACGATGGACGGAACAAACAAGACGATTCATTTCTACTATAGAGATGATGTGCTGGCAGCAAATAATAATTTAGCTTCTCTTGATGGAAAGGTGAGCATAACGGTCAACGGCACCGAGCATGAGATGCAGTATGATGCAACGACAGACCGCTTCTGCTTCGACCTTACAGACATTGTGACGGGAGATTATTATTATTACTATACAGTTGATGATACAGAGGTTCTGGACAGCTTTAACGATGTGACAGAAATGCATGACGGAAAAGAGTGCAATAAGTGTACATACCGCAGCTACAATATGACGATTTCTGCCACAATGTCACAGAGCACGATGGATTACAATGACAACAATGTGTTGACGGTAACAACAAATCCGGCGCAGGGAGAGTCCATGGACGGCTTTGCAGTGGCAAGCGCTATTGTTGATTTAAGTACGCTCGGACTGAGCAGTGCGCAGGCAATCAATCCGGCGCTGATGGAGCTGTCGATTGCCTGCAAGGATACGACGGCGGCAGGAGCAAAGACGCTTCCGGTTACGGTTACCGATGTGTATGGCAATGTATACAAAACAAATGTAAATGTGACGGTTGTCGCAAGAAATAAGGGAAATGATTTCGACTGGGACGAGGCAGTTATCTATTTTGCAGTGACTGACCGGTTCTTTGATGGAAATGAGAGCAACAATGATGCATATAGCGTAGGCGATTACGATACGGGAGCGAAGGGCGGTTCCAGCTATCACGGTGGAGATTTTGCAGGTCTGACAGCGAAGCTGGATTATTTGCAGGAGCTGGGTGTTAATACGATCTGGATTACACCGATTGTAGAAAACATCACAGAAGATCAGCATGACGATGACGATGATTTTGCGACCTACGGATATCATGGCTACTGGGCGAGTGATTTTACAAAGTTAAATCAGCATCTTGGAACAGAGACAGAATTTGAGGCTCTTTTGAATGCGGCGCACAGCAGAAACATGAAGATTATGGTTGACGTTGTGCTGAATCATGCGGGCTATGGCACAGAGACGTATTTTAACAACATAATTGACGGTGACGATGGTAAGATTCCGATGATTCGGAGTGCGCAGGATACGGTGAGCGGAGACGATAAGCTGGATGCTCTGTCCGGTCTGCCGGATTTTGCAACGGAGAATGCTGCGGTGAGAGATCAGCTCGTGGAATGGCAGACAGATTGGATGGATCGTTTTGATATTGATTATTATCGCGTGGATACCGTAAAGCATGTTGACACAACGACATGGGCGGCATTTAAGAATTCTCTGACCAAAGTGAATCCTGACTTTAAGATGATTGGCGAGTATGCCGGGGCTGGTTATGCAAATACCGCCGGAGAGCTTGGAACCGGAACGATGGACGCGCTGCTGGATTTTGATTTTAATGGCTGGGCAGCAGATTTTGTGACTGGAAATATTTCCGGAATCGAGCAGAATTTACAGACGCGCAACGGTGCAATTGATAATACCGCTATGATGGGCAGCTTCTTGAGCAGCCATGATGAAGATTCTTTGCAGGCAACGCTGGTAACTGAAAAAGGAAAGAGTGAGCAGGCTGCTTACAATCTGGCGAAGGTTGCAGCGGCTCTGCAGATTACGGCAAAGGGACAGCCGATTATTTACTACGGTGAGGAAATCGGGCAGGCAGGAAAGAATGACTGGCCATATCAGACCAACCGCAGGGATTTTGACTGGGCTGAACTTGAGACGCAGAAGACCGACAGCAACAGCATGTACAACCATTACAAGACGCTTCTTTCCATCCGTAACCAGTACACAGATGTGTTTGCAAGGGGAACCCGGACGACGTTGGATGCTTCGGATGCAAACGGCTACGATGTATTCTCCAGAAGCTACAACGGCACGACGCTCTATGTGGGCATGAACATTAAGGATACGGCAGCATCGGTAAGAGTTGCAACGGGTGTTTCCGGCGTATATACGGATCTGTACAGCGGGACTCAGTATAATTCGGACGGCTCCGGCAACGTGAGCGTTACGATTCCTGCGGCGGCAGACGGCGGTACTGTGATTCTCGTTAGAACGGGCGCAATCACGAGCAGCAGCTCTTCTTCTACGAGCACGACTACCAGCACGGAAACCACTCCCAACAAGGTGGTAGAAGTGGCTGAGGACGGCTCGGTGACAGAGACTGTTACAGAGGAAGCGACCAACAAGGCTGGAAATGATGTGAAGGTTACTACGGTAACGAAGAAGGATGCAGAGGGCAATGTGCTTTCTACCACCGAGAAGTCTGCGATTGAGAATATTGCGGAGAATACCTCGGCAACTGTTACGGTAAAGTCGGATGCAGAGGGCAATGTGACCTCGGCAAAGGCGGCAGTTACAGTGACTGTTACCAATTCGACAAAGACAACGATTACCAGTGATGTGGTAGAGCAGCTCACGGATGCGGCGGGACAGTCCTCCGTAAAGATTACTGTGACCGTTAAGAATACGAGCGGCAGCACAAAGTATAAGTACAAGGTAGACACGGCAGACCTGACGCCGGGAAATGACCTCTATATTTATAAGGTGGACTCCAAGACCGGCGAGTACGTCATGGTCAACAAAAAGGTTTATGAGGTCGATGAGAAGGGCAGTGTGTCTGTATCCGCGTCGAAGAAAGCGACCTACGAGTTGGTAGATGCAGCGCAGGCAGAAAAGATTAACAAGAAGATTGTTAAGACAGTTAAGCCGAAGAAGACGAGCGTAACTGTGAAGAATGGAAAGTCGAAGACATTTGACTTTGACAGCAAGCTGAACATGGACAACGTGAAGTCTGTAGTCTATGTGTCCAGCAAGAAAACGGTTGTAAAGGTTTCTTCCAACGGTAAGATTACGGCGAAGAAGCCCGGAACGGCAACTGTAAAGGCGAAGGTTACGCTGAAAAACGGTACAGTTAAGACTGTAAAGATTAAGGTAAAAGTTAAATAATTTCATAGTTTCCCAAGGGGGCTGTCGCGTGAAGCGGCAGCCCTTTCTTTTGGTGATTTTGGAAAATACAGAGGGAGTAGCCTGAATTTCATGTGAAATTTATTGTAAGCACAAGAAATTTTATGTATAATTGGAGCATAGCACAAGCAGCGTATGCCTTGTGTTCTGCAAATTTGTCAGGGGTGAGGTGGTAAAATGACACAAAATATGCCAAAACGCAAGATAAAGGACAGTGTATTTACAAATCTGTTTCAGGATAAAAAATATCTGCTCCGCTTATACAAAGCCCTCCACCCGGAGGACAGTGATGTGACGGAAGATGATATAAAAGATGTTACCATTAAGCACATACTGGTGGACGCAGACTATAATGACCTTGGATTTTCGGTTGGAGACAGACTTGTCGTTTTGGTTGAGAGTCAGTCCACATGGACAGTGAACATCATTATCCGTGCGCTGATGTATCTGATACAGACGTACCACGATTTTTTCAAGCGTACCAGACAAAATCTGTACGGCTCTAAAAAAGTGAATATGCCAAAACCTGAACTGTATGTGATTTTTACGGGAGAAAAGCCGAAGAACCCTCCCGACACCATATCCCTTTCAAAAGACTTTTTCGACGGTGAAAAGATAGCGATAGACGCAGAGGTCAAAGTGCTGTATCAGGAGGATGAGAGCAGTATTATCGGGCAGTATATTATTTTTTGTAAGGTGTATAATGAACAGAGAAAGAAATACGGGCAGACAAAGCAGGCAGTGACAGAAACCATTCGTATCTGTAAGGACAGAAATGTCTTGAGGGAATATTTTGAGAATAAGGAAAAGGAGGTAGTGGATATTATGATGACATTGTTTGATGATGAGGAGATTTGGGACGCATATGCAAAGGATATTGAGGATAATGTTACACTTAGAGAAGCGAGGAAAACGGCGGAAAGAATGATAAGGAAAGGTAAGATGTCATTGGAGGAAATTGCGGATTGTGTTCCTTCGCTGTCACTTGACGTATTAAAGGAGATTGAGGCGGAGGTCATGCAGTTAGCGTAATCAGGGATTTGATTGAAAAGCAGAGTAGCAGCATAAAGATGCATATCAGAGGAAGGTAACGGATATGTGCACAGTAATGAAGAAAAAGGCGGGCTGTCGCGTGAAGCGGCAGCCCTTTCTTTATATCGCGAAAATAATGTGGTATTTTTCTATGCCGTGTGTTAAAATAAGGGCAAAAAGAAGTAATGTATTTTAGGAAGGAGCAATAGAATGGCACAAAAGGATATGGCAGAGAAGCTCCTTGAGGATTACAATGAAGTATTTGCCGACATTGTAAATGTGCTTCTCTTTGAGGGGGAGCGGGTTGTGGAACCGGACAGTTTACTTCCGGCGGTGGCAGGAAGCCAGTACAAGGCGGACGACGGGAAACTCCACGAGCAGGAGAGGGACATTGCAAAGTTCTGGACAGAGGAGGGCGTGTGCATTTCCCTGCTCGGTGTGGAAAACCAGTCGCGGCCGGATCCGGGAATGGCGCTTCGCGTCATCGGCTATGACGGACAGTCTTACCGTTCGCAGCTGTTAAAGCAGCCGGATGGGACATATCTGAAGAAGCATTACCCGGTCATTACCATGGTCTTGTATTTTGGACTGGACGAATCGTGGAACTGTGGGATGGAACTGTATGACGTTTTGGAGTTTCGGGATGAGAGACTGAAAAAATACGTCAGCAACTACAAAATCAACGTGTTCGATATCCCTTCACTCCCGGAGGAGACCGTGAATAGGTTCCAGAGTGATTTCAGGTATGTCGCAGATTTTTTCGTGCAGATAAAAAAGAACGGGGATTATGTCCCGGCGGAGGGAACAATAGAGCATGTGGACGAGGTGCTAAAGCTTTTGTCAGTGATGACGGGGGATTCCGATTTTGAAAATCTGCGGGCGGAAGCGGGGGAAGGAAGGTGACGGATATGTGCACAGTGATAGAGGAAATGAAGAAAAAGGAATTTAATCTGGGACATTTGCAGGGCTACTCCGAAGGAGAGAGCAGTCTGGGGTTACTGATTTTAAAGCTCTCAGAGGAGGGAAGATACGACGAAGTACGCAGGGCGGCGTCAGACGAGCAGTTCCGCAAGGAGTGCTATAAGAAATACGGAATTAAATAAATAGTGAGGGAATAAGCGGGCTGTCGCGTGTGAAGCGGCAGCCCTTTCTTTATATCGCGAAAATAATGTGGTATTTTTCTATGCCGTGTGTTAAAATAAGGGCAAAAAGAAGTAATGTATTTTAGGAAGGAGCAATAGAATGGCACAAAAGGATATGGCAGAGAAGCTCCTTGAGGATTACAATGAAGTGTTCGATATTCTTTCACGGACGAGGTGCTAAAGCTTTTGTCAGTAATGACGGGAGATTCCGATTTTGAGAATCTGCGGGCGGAAGCGGGGGAAAGGAAGGTGACGGATATGTGCACAGTGATAGAGGAAATGAAGAAAAAGGAATTTAATCTGGGGATAACACAGGGGATAACGCAGGGAATCACGCAGGGGCGCATATCCTGCATTGTTGATTTTTTGAGGAACGGAGGGGACAGGACGCAGGCATTTACCCTCTTAAATGCCTCGGAGCAGGAAGTAGAGAAGGCGGAGGAGCTGCTCGGGAGACAGTAAAGGAGATCATATTGAAAGAAAAGACAGTGGAAAAGCTTGAGGCATTGCGCGACGGACAAATCATACAGGCGATAAATTACACGGGAATCTGCCTGTTTCGGTATTTCCCGGGAGAACACAAGATTGTCAATGAGATAAAGACCTGCAGAGTCTATGACTGTGAGGAGGTCTATCTGGATGCGCCGCAGTCCTTTATCAGGCAGAAGGTTTATGAGGCAGATCAAAAGGCAGCGATGGCATTGTATGCCCGCATTGATGCGGGAGCCGAGGGCGGATCGGAGGACTTCCGTATCCGCAAGGCTTCGGGTCCGTGGTGCAGAGTAACTATCACTGTGACAGAGCGGGATAATATCGGCAGGCCGCTGGAGGCGGTCGGGCTGGTGCAGGATATCTCTGCGGAGAAGATCCACGAGAAGGCACTGGTCAATGCGCTCCTGATGGCGAATCAGGACAAGAATGAGCGGATGGAGTCTGTGCTGGCCGGCATACAGGGAGGCTTTAAGATCAGTCTCGACGACGAAGCTTTTACCTTCGATTACTGCAGTGGGGAGGCAGCCGCCATTCAGGGCTATACCGTGGAGGAGCTGCTGGAGAGCTGCGGCGGAAGTGTGCTCGCGAATGTGTATGAGCCGGACAGAGAGCCGTGCCTTAGGGCGCTGGCTGCCCAGTATGCCGTGGGCGATACCTATTCCGTAAAATACCGCGTGCGCCATAAGGACGGCAGGCTGCTCTGGATCATGGACAGCGGCCGGAAGGTCATGCAAAAGGACGGCGGCATCCGCCATTACAGCCTGCTCCGGGATGTGACGGAGGAGACGCAGGCGAGCGAGCAGCTTCATGCGACCGTGCAGGCGTTTCAGATCGCGGCGGATGCCACGGGAGATATCGTGTTCATGTTTGACGCTGTGAAGCAGGAGATTTATGCGACAGCTTCGGTGGCGGATCAGTTCGGCCTGCTGGATGTCCAGACGGGAGTGCCCTATGAGACGGTGGAGAGCGGGATTGTGGCGGAGGATTCCAAGGCGGAATATATCCGGCTCCACGAGGAAATCATGCACGGCGCAAAGGAGGCGGACGGGATTGTCAATCTGATTTCCGCCAACGGCGAGACGGGAGTATATGAGCTTCGCTTCCGGGCGATTTTAGGTGTGGACGGAAAGCCCTTCGGAAAAGCGGTGGGGGTATATAAGGACATTACCCAGCACTATCTGCAGGCGCAGAAACAGAAGCGCTCCCTGCAGGATTTGAAGGAAGAATATAATAAAAAGAATTTGCGTGTCAAGGCGGAGAACCGCAGACAGATGGAGGCAATCTATGCACTGAGCATGGATTACTACGCGATTTTCCACATCAATCTGCAGGAGAATACCTTTCTTCCCCTGCGGCAGGAGGTAAATTATCCCGAGAGCATTATCGGTCAGGAGACCTACGAGGAATTCTTTAAGAGCTATTGCAGGCAGATGATACAGCCTGAGGATCTGATTATTATGCAGAAATATGCCGACCGGGAGTATCTCGCCGACAAACTGGAGAAAAAGCTGTTTATCGCCCATGAATACCGGACTGTGACCAGAAGCTGGAGACGGGGACGCTTCGTTGTGGAGTCGAGAGACGCCAATGGGCGCGCGCGGACGGTTCTGTTTGGCGTACAGATTATTGACGATGAAAAACGCCGTGAGCTGGATTATCAGGAGGAGTTAAAACGTGCCTATGAGGGGGCGAACCGGGCAAATGTGGCGAAAACAAGATTTCTCTCGAATATGTCCCACGATATCCGCACGCCGATGAATTCGATTATCGGATTTGCTTCGATTGCGGCCGGACACCCGGACGATGTAGAGAGTGTGAAGGACTGTCTGGGTAAGATACTCAATTCCAGCGAGCATTTATTAGGACTGATCAACGATATTCTGGATATGTCGAGGATTGAGTCCGGCAAGACGGTTTTGGAGGTCAGCAGGACTTCTCTGCCGGAGCTTGTGCAGAGTATTCAGGCGCTGATTCAGCCGCAGGCACAGAGTAAGCAGCTGACGTTCCGTGTGGATGCAGAGGGCATAGAGGATGCGCATGTGTATGCGGACGCTTTAAAAATACGCCAGATTCTGATAAATATTCTGGGTAATGCGGTGAAGTTCACGCCCACCGGGGGGACGGTTTCTCTGCAGGTGCAGCAAAAGCCGGCGGAGAAGTCAGGCTGCGGACGGTACTGTTTTACCGTAAAGGATACGGGCATCGGCATGAGCGAGGAGTTCCAGAAGCATATTTTTGAGCCTTTTGAGCGTGAGCGCACAACGACGGTGAGCGGGATTGCGGGTACGGGACTTGGCATGACGATCACAAAAAGCCTGGTGGACATGATGGAGGGAAGTCTCGCGGTGGAAAGCACGCTGGGAGAGGGCAGCGAATTTACCGTGGAGATAGAGCTGAAGCTGCAGGAGGACGTGCCGGAGGATAAGAAGAGCGCGGAGCCAAAGGAGGAGAAGCAGGAAAAGTTCACCGGATTTTCGGGCAACCGGATTCTGGTGGTGGAGGATTACGAGCTGAACCGGGAGATTGCCAGGGCGCTTCTCTCAGGCGTGGGGCTTGTAGTGGAAACGGCCAACGACGGTGTGGATGCACTGGATATTTTGAAAAAATCGGAGCCGGGCTATTACCAGCTTGTGCTGATGGACGTGCAGATGCCAGTGATGAACGGCTATGAGGCGACCCGTGAGATCCGCCGCCTTGAGAGGGAGGATCTTCGAAATATTCCGATTGTCGCCATGACGGCCAACGCCTTTGCGGAGGATGTGGCGGCTGCAGCAGCGGAGGGAATGAACGACCATCTCTCGAAGCCTTTGGATATGAAAAAGGTTGTGAGTACCTTACATAAGTATCTGCACTGATGCAGATAATAAGCACAGCCCATCGGGATAGAGGAATTTTCCCGGTGGGCTTTTGAATGGAGCATGGAATGGGACGGGAAACGGGACATATTTATATAGCAATTGATTTAAAATCTTTTTACGCTTCGGTGGAGTGCGTGGATCAGGGCATGGATCCGCTGACCACAAATCTGGTGGTGGCGGACATAAGCCGCACGGAAAAGACGATCTGCCTTGCGGTGTCGCCTGCGCTAAAAGCCTGTGGAATCCCGGGGAGGCCGCGGCTGTTCGAGGTGGTGCAGCGGGTGGAGGAGGTCAATCAGGCACGCCTTATGCGTGCGCCGGGACACCGCTTCACCGGAAGCTCCTGCGACGCGGAAGAGCTTCGGGCGGACAATGGGCTGCAGCTTACCTATGTGACGGCGCCTCCCCGCATGGCGCGCTACATGGAGTGCAGTGCCGCCATTTACGATGTGTATTTGAAATATATTTCCAAAGAGGATATCCATGTCTATTCCATTGATGAGGTGTTCATGGATGTTACGCATTACCTCGCCGCTTACCGCATGACGGCGCGGGAGCTTGCGGCAAAAATCATACGCGATGTACTGGATACCACCGGAATCACAGCGACAGCGGGCATTGGCACAAATCTGTATCTCGCGAAAATCGCGATGGATATTGTGGCGAAGCACATTGACGCCGACGAGACGGGGGTGCGGATTGCAGAGCTGAACGAGAGGAGCTATCGGGAGATGCTCTGGGACTACCGGCCGATCACGGATTTCTGGAGGGTAGGGGCAGGCTATGCGAAAAAGCTGGCAGAGCATGGTTTGTACACGATGGGGGACGTGGCGCGCTGTTCTGTGGGGGAAGCGATGGATTTTCACAACGAGGAGCTTTTGTACCGGCTGTTTGGGGTGAATGCGGAGCTTTTGATTGATCACGCGTGGGGCTATGAGCCCTGCACGATCGCGGAGGTGAAGGCATACCGTCCCGAGAGCAGCAGCGTCGGCTCGGGGCAGGTGCTGCAGTGCCCCTATCCCTTTGAAAAGGCAAGGCTGATCGTGCAGGAGATGACGGATCAGCTTGTGCTTGAGCTGGTGGACAAGGGGCTGGTGACTGACCAGCTTGTGCTGACGGTGGGCTACGACCGGGAGAACCTTTCCGATGAGGCGCGGGCAAAGGCCTACCGGGGGGAAGTCACGCTGGACCGGTACGGCCGCAGGGTGCCAAAGCATGCGCACGGTACGGCGAGGCTAAAGCATAAAACCGCCTCGACCCGGCTGATTATGGAGGCTGTTCTGGCTCTTTACGACCGTATTGTGGACACAAAACTTCTGGTGCGCAGGGTGACGCTTGCGGCCTGCGGGGTAGTGGAGCGGCAGGCAGAGGAGGAAGCAGATTATGAGCAGCTCACGCTTTTTTCCAGTGAAGAGGACGAACAGAAAAAGCATGAAGAGGAGATTTTGGAGAAGGAGCACAGGCTGCAGCAGGCGGTGCTCGGCATCCAGAAGCGGTATGGAAAGAATTCGATATTAAAGGGGATGAACTTAGAGGAGGGGGCAATGGCGAAGGAGCGAAACCAGCAGATTGGAGGGCATAAGGCATGAGCGGGGCACTAACGAATACGCATAAATATGATGATTTGATTGACCGTGAACATCATGTGTCAAAAACGCATCCGCAGATGCCGCTGGGGGACAGGGCGGCGCAGTTTTCCCCCTTTGCGGCATTGTCGGGTTATGAACGGGTAATCCGGGAGACCGGGGAGAGGCACGAGGAGCGCATGGAGCTCGGAGAGGGTATGAGCAGGGAGACATACTATGACAAACATAGCGATCGTTGAGGATGACAGAGGACTGAGCACCGGGATTACACTGGCGCTTAAGAAGGAGAATTATTGTTTTTTTCAGTATTATACGCTGGCGGAGGCGGGGGATCTGGCAGGCATGGATCTGGTGATACTTGACATCAGTCTGCCGGATGGAAGCGGCATGGGGCTTTTGAGGAGCCTGCGGGAGCGCTCGCAGGTGCCGGTGCTCATTCTGACTGCCAACGACAGTGAGCTGGACGAGGTGGTGGGGCTGGAGCTGGGAGCTGACGATTACATGACGAAGCCCTTCAGCCTTATGGTGCTTCGGGTACGGGTGGAGAAGCTGCTGGGGAAAAGGAGGCAGAATGCGGTTTACCAGTTTGGAAATCTGCAGATGGATTTTGCGCGTATGGAGTTTTTCCAGGCGGAGAAGCCGGTGGAGCTGAGCCGGACGGAACAGCGCCTGCTGTACATACTGGTGGAAAATGCGGGGCGAACCCTGCAGAGGGAAAGGCTTTTGGACTATGTGTGGCAGGAGGCGGATTTTGTGGATGAAAATGTGCTGTCCGTAACGGTAAAGCGGCTGCGGGACAAGCTGGAAACGGAGGAGGAGAAGTATATCCACACAGTGTATGGAATTGGATATGTGTGGCGGCTGGAGAAAGGCGGCGTGCAGAATGAAAAGTCGGGTGAAGAGCCGGGAGTATGAAAGAATCAACCGGATGCTGGATGCGGCGGTTGGAGGATATTTTGAGGAGTCGGATTACGACGAGAGCGAATTGTCGAAGCTGGAGAGTAAGTGGGTGAGATATTTAAGCTCGGCGAAAATGTCCGCAGGGAAGGTGGAGGAGGAGAGGGCAAAGATTGAGAGCCTTGTAACGGATATCTCCCATCAGACCAGAACACCCCTTGCGAATATTCTGCTATACGGGGAGCTTCTTAAGGAGAGGGAGCTGGATGAGGAGTGCGGCAGCATGGTGGAGCAGATTTTATGCCATGCGGGGAAACTGGAGTTTCTGATTCAGTCACTGGTAAAGCTCTCGCGGCTGGAATCGGGAACATTTCAGCTTTTGCCGGCAGCGTGCAGTTTAACGGAGCTGGCGGAGGCAGTAAAGAGCGCAGGATGGGAGCGTGCCATGGAGAAAGGCGTGCGAATCAGCCTTTGCCGGGGGGGTAGCGACAGCGGGGATCAGGTATGCTGTGACCGCAAATGGACGCAGGAGGCGCTCGGCAATATTTTAGACAATGCGGTCAAGTATTCCCATGCCGGAGGTCTGGTGACGATACGGCTGTTTTCCTATGAGATGTTTGCCTGCGTGGAGGTGGGGGACGAGGGCGTGGGGATTTCTGAGGAGGAGATTCCCCGTATTTTCGCCCGTTTTTACCGTGGAAAAAATGTGCGGGACGACGAGGGTGTGGGCGTCGGACTTTTTCTGTCCCGAAGGATCGTGGAGACGCAGGGCGGATATATCAAGGTGATTTCCCAGGTGGGGAGAGGGAGCCGCTTTCAGGTCTTTCTCCCGAGAATCTTACAAAACTGTTAGGATAAATTTTCTCATAAAATCCAGTATTTATAAGCATTGTAAAAGTTGCGAATGGGAAATTAACATGATATTTACACAAAATAAAAAGAGTTCTAATACGATAATAGGTTGCCTTTGTCTTGATATTTGAAGCTTACGCTGATATCAGGCAAAGGCAATTCCATTTAAATAGAATGTGTTGGAATAATTATTCCTCATAGAAATGCCGGATTGCTTCGGCAAAAAAATCTGCAACTCCTTCTCCATACTGGCTGTCACATTCTGCTTGTATACCTTTATTGTTCTGGTATATATCTGCCAGTTGCAGCATGAAGTCTTTTTCATATTTTATGCGAAATAATTGTTTTTGGACAAACCCATATTCTGCAACCACTTCCCTGATTTCAAAGGAATCCAAAGTAAATCCCTCGTCTTTTCGTTTGGCCAATTTATCCATAACAGCTTCCTGCCGCAGGCGGAGTGCATGAAGTATTTCTTCCCCTATGGGATTCTTCGCTGTTTCTAAGGCATCCTCTTTGCTTCCGTGCCATTCGATGAGTTTCGCCCAACTCTTTTGTGTTTCCTCCTTTGCGGCATCTTCCATAAATT